>NZ_UAVD01000045.1 GCF_900460065.1 Streptomyces griseus
CGCCCCGGGCGCCCGGGGGTCCGGCGGGGCGGGCCCGGGTCACCGTGACCGCGCTCGCCGACGAGCGGGAGCTGCTGCTGCGGGTCGCGGACACGGGCGCGGGCATCGGCCCGGAGGCGGCGGACGAGGTGTTCCGGCGCGGCTGGTCGACGCACGGGTCGGGGCGCGGGCTCGGCCTGGCGCTGGTGCGGCAGGCGGCGTACCGCAACGGGGGCACGGTGGAGCTGGACGCGGGTCCGGACGGCGGCGCGCGGTTCACCGTACGGCTGCCGCTCGGGGACCGGACGGCGGCGGGGGTTCGGGCGAAGGAGGTCACGGCATGATCCGGGTCCTGGTGGTGGAGGACGATCCGGTGGCCGCCGACGCCCACCAGATGTACGTCGAGCGGGTGGAGGGCTTCACCGTGACCGCGGTGGCGCACACCCGGGCGGCGGCGGTGCGGGCGCTGGAGCGGACCCCGGTGGACCTGCTGCTGCTCGATCTCTATCTGCCCGACGGCCACGGGCTCGGGCTGCTGCGCTCGCTGCGCGCCTCCGGCCACGGGGCGGACGTGATCGCGGTGACCTCGGCGCGGGACCTCGCGGTGGTGCGGGAGGGGGTGTCGCTGGGCGTCGTGCAGTACGTGCTGAAGCCGTTCACGTACCCCACGCTGCGGGACCGGCTGGTGCGGTACGCGGAGTTCCGGGGGGCCGCCGGGGAGGCGAGCGGGCAGGAGGAGGTGGACCGGGCGCTGGGGGCGCTGCGGGTCGCGCATCCGGCCGCGCTCCCCAAGGGGCTCAGCGGCCCGACGCTGGAGGCCGTGACCGGGGTGCTGAAGGAGTCGCCGGAAGGGGTGACGGCGGCCGCCGCCGGGGAGCGGCTCGGCATCTCGCGGATCACGGCCCGGCGGTATCTGGAGCACCTCGTGACCGTCGGCAGCGCCGCGAGGCGTCCGCATTACGGTCAGGTCGGCCGACCGGAGCTGCACTACCGCTGGCTCGCCTCGGGGCGCTGACCGGGCGCGGCGGATGTGGCCGACAAGCGCTTGCCGGTCGGTTTCACGCCTCAGCCGCGCCGCTGCGGGGGAGCAAAAGAAAGCGCTGGTGGGGCGGTGTTCGCGTACCGCCCGCCCGGTTCGCAGCTGGAGGTTCCTACGAAGCGTGATCTGTGGGGAACGTACCGTAGCCACGGCGGAAATGGGCTCCTACGGTGGGCCCGTGCACCCCACCCCGCCATTCAACGCCCCCGCCGCGCGCCGTCTCCGCGAGGCTCTGGGGATGGCTCCCGGCCATGTCGCCTACGGGCTCGCCGCCCAGTACGGACTCCGGATCAGCGCAGAGACCGTCATCGCCTGGGAGCGCGGCCTCGCGACGCCCGGGGAACGCGAGCTGACCGCCCTCGCCGGCGTCCTCTGGTGCGCGCCCGGGGAGTTGCTGGCAGCCGCCGCCACCCTGCGCGAGCACCGGATGACCCGGGAGCTGAGCGTGGACGAACTGGCCCGCCGGCTGGGCATGACCGGCGCCTCGTACCTGCGGATGGAGGAGTCGGGACGCTGGCGGGGCAACGAGAAGCAGTCGGCGGCCCTGTGCCGGGCGCTGGAGCTGACCGCCGCGCAGTTCCTGACGGCGACGGGCCGCGACGAGGAGCTGGCGGAGCTGCTGAGCAGCGCGGTCACCACGCGCTGGCAGGCGTACGTCCGTCCGGTCGCCAAGGTCGTCCCGCTGGACCGGGGGCTGATCCAGGACGTGCTGGAGCAGCTGCACGCCGACTACCAGGCCCTGATGGTCTCCACGCTGAGCTGGAGCAGCACGGGCCAGGAACGCGCCGGGTCGACGGGCGACGCGGGCCGGGCGTTCCTGGCCCGGGTGGTGGAGCAGTTCTGGCGGACCGCCGGAGTGTGACCCCGCACGGGCCGCCCGTGCGGCCCGTGCGGCCCGTGCGGTTCCGGGAGGGCGCGGGTCCGCCGGAACGGCCGCCGGAGGGCCGGATCCGCCTCGCGCGGTTCCGGCGCGTGCGGGGTTCCGGCGGCCGCGGGTCCTAGAAGACCGACTCCGCCTCGTACATCCGCTCGGCGGGCACCCGCTTCAGCTGGGTGACGGCCTCGGCGAGCGGGACCATGGCGATGTCGTTGCCGCGCAGGGCGGTCATCCGGCCGAAGTCGCCGCGGTGCACGGCCTCCACGGCGTGCCAGCCGAAGCGGGTGGCGAGCACCCGGTCGTACGCGGTCGGCGTGCCGCCGCGCTGGACGTGGCCGAGAATGACCGGCCGGGCCTCCTTGCCGAGCCGGGTCTCCAGCTCGATGGCCAGGCGGTTGCCGATGCCCTGGAAGCGCTCGTGGCCGTACTGGTCGATCTCGCCCTTGGCGTACGGCATGGAGCCCTCCGCCGGGTGCGCGCCCTCGGCGACGCAGATGACGGCGAACTTCTTGCCGCGCGCGAACCGTTCCTCGACCATCTTGACCAGGTCGTCGACCTGGAAGGGGCGCTCGGGCAGGCAGATGCCGTGGGCGCCGCCGGCCATGCCGGACTCCAGCGCGATCCATCCCGCGTGCCGGCCCATGACCTCGACGACCATCACGCGCTGGTGGGACTCGGCGGTGGTCTTGAGACGGTCTATGGCCTCCGTGGCGACGCCCACCGCCGTGTCGAACCCGAAGGTCCGGTCGGTGGAGGAGATGTCGTTGTCGATGGTCTTCGGGACGCCGACGACCGGCATGCCCGCGTCGGAGAGCATGCGGGCCGCGGTGAGCGTGCCCTCGCCGCCGATCGGGATGAGCGCGTCGATGCCGTAACGGCGGGACAGCTCCTCGCAGTTCTCGGCGGCCTCGCGCAGCCGGTCGCGCTCCAGGCGGGCCGAGCCGAGGATGGTGCCGCCGCGGGCGAGGATGCCGCTGACCGCGTTGAGGTCGAGGGGGCGGAAGTGGCCGTCGAGCAGCCCCTTGAAGCCGTCCTCGAAGCCGATGACCTCGTCGCCGTGGCCGACCACGGCCCGGTGGACGACCGACCGGATCACTGCGTTCAGGCCGGGGCAGTCGCCGCCCGCGGTGAGAATTCCGATGCGCATCGAGGTGTGTCTCCTGCTCGCTAGTCGCGCTTTTCCGGGAGACCGACCGTGGCGGCCTCCGTGCCCTGAACCAGGACGATTGTCCCACGCCCGGCACGGGCCCCGCGCTTTCGGCGGCCTCCGGAGGGTAGGAGGCCCTCCCGGACGGGGATACGCGTCCCCGCCGGGGCGGGGCCTCCGGCGGGCGGCATAGCGCCCCTCGCAGGTATCGTCAAGAGGCAATGCAGGCCCATGCCGCACCCGGCGGATCACCGGCGGGCACGGGGGCGTCACCGCACGTCCGGACGCCCACGGGTCGCGGCACCGAACACAAGGACGGGAGAGCACGCGTGGCGCGCAGTGTGTACGTGACCGGGATCGACCGGGGGGACGGCCGGCAGGTCGTCGAGCTGGGAGTCATGGAGCTTCTGACGCGTCAGGTGGACCGGGTCGGCGTCTTCCGTCCGCTGGTCCACGACGGACCCGACCGGCTCTACGAACTGCTGCGGGCCCGCTACCGGCTCTCCCAGAGCCCGGCCTCCGTCTACGGCCTGGACTACCACGAGGCCTCCGCCGTGCAGGCGGAGAAGGGCACGGACGAACTGGTCTCGCGGCTCGTCGAGCGCTTCCACCGGGTGGCCCGCGAGTACGAGGTGGTCCTGGTCCTGGGCAGCGACTTCGCCGCCACCCAGCTCCCGGACGAACTGGCGCTGAACGCCCGGCTGGCGAACGAGTTCGGGGCCTCGGTGATCGCGGTGGTCGGCGGCAAGGGGCAGACCGCGGAGTCCGTCCGCGCCGAGACCCGTAACGCGTACCGCGCCTACGCGGGCCTCGGCTGCGACGTGCTGGCCATGGTGGTGAACCGGGTCGCCGCCGAGGACCGGGCGACGATCGCGGAGCGGCTCGCGGCCCGGCTGCCGGTGCCCGTCTCCGTCCTGCCGGACGACCCGGCGCTCTCGGCGCCCACGGTCGCCCAGATCACCGCGGCGCTGGACGGCACGGTGCTGCTCGGCGACGACTCGGGGCTCGCGCGCGACGCGCTGGACTTCGTGTTCGGCGGGGCCATGCTGCCCAACCTGCTGAACGCGCTGACGCCCGGCTGCCTGGTGGTCACCCCCGGGGACCGGGCGGACCTGGTGGTGGGTTCGCTGGCCGCGCACAGCGCGGGCACCCCGCCCATCGCGGGCGTGCTGCTGACCCTGAACGAGCGCCCCGGCGAGGAGATACTCACGCTGGCCGCCCGGCTCGCACCGGGGACCCCGGTGGTGTCGGTGGCCGGCGGCTCCTTCCCCACCGCCGGCGAACTCTTCGCCCTCGAAGGGAAGTTGAACGCGGCGACGCCCCGCAAGGCGGAGACCGCCCTCGGTCTGTTCGAGCGCCATGTCGACACCGGCGCCCTCCTCGACCGGATCTCGGTGGCCCGCAGCGGACGCGTCACACCGATGATGTTCGAGCACGAGCTGCTGGAGCAGGCCCGCTCCGACCGCAAGCGCGTGGTGCTGCCGGAGGGCACCGAGGAACGGGTGCTGCGGGCCGCCGACGTGCTGCTGCGCCGGGACGTCTGCGACCTCACGCTCCTCGGCGACGTGGACGTGATCCGCAAGAAGGCCGCCGACCTCGGCATCGACCTCGCGGACACGCAGCTGATCGACCCGCACACCTCGGAGCTGCGGGGCGCCTTCGCCGAGCGGTACGCCGAACTGCGCGCGCACCGGGGGGTCACCGTGGAGCTGGCGCACGACGTGGTGGCGGACGTGAACTACTTCGGCACGCTGATGGTGCAGGAGGGCCTGGCCGACGGGATGGTGTCCGGGTCGGTGCACTCCACCGCGGCCACCATCCGCCCGGCGTTCGAGATCATCAAGACCAAGCCCGACGCGAGGATCGTGTCCTCCGTCTTCTTCATGTGCCTGGCCGACAAGGTCCTCGTCTACGGCGACTGCGCCGTCAACCCGGACCCGAACGCCGAGCAGCTCGCGGACATCGCGGTGCAGTCGGCGGTCACGGCGGCCCGGTTCGGCGTGGAGCCCCGGATCGCGATGCTGTCGTACTCCACCGGGACCTCCGGCTCCGGCGCCGACGTCGACAAGGTGCGCGAGGCCACCGAGCGGGTGCGGGCGGAGCGGCCCGAACTGCGGGTGGAGGGGCCGATCCAGTACGACGCGGCGGTCGAGCCGACGGTCGCGGCCACGAAGCTGCCGGACTCGGAGGTGGCGGGCCAGGCCACCGTGCTGATCTTCCCGGACCTGAACACCGGCAACAACACCTACAAGGCCGTGCAGCGCTCGGCGGGCGCGGTGGCGGTCGGCCCGGTGCTCCAGGGGCTGCGCAAGCCGGTCAACGACCTGTCGCGCGGCGCGCTCGTCCAGGACATCGTCAACACGGTGGCGATCACGGCGATCCAGGCGCAGGGCGAGGAGCGCCCCGCATGACGCCCCCCACTCCCCCGGCCACCCCCTCCGGAAACGAAAGCACGGCAGCCCCTGTGGAACCGCACCGCGTCCTCGTCCTCAACTCCGGCTCCTCGTCGGTGAAGTACCAGCTCCTCGACATGCGCGACCGCTCCCGGCTCGCCTCGGGCCTGGTCGAGCGGATCGGCGAGGAGACCTCGCGCCTGGCACACACGCCGTCGGCCGGCGGCGGCGCCGAGCCCCGGGAGCGTACGGGCCGGATCCCGGACCACGACGCGGCGCTCAAGGCGGCTGCCGAGGAGCTGGCGGCGGACGGCCTGGGCCTCGACTCCCCCGAACTCGCCGCGATCGGGCACCGGGTGGTGCACGGCGGGCTGAGGTTCAGCGCGCCGACCGTGATCACCGACGAGGTGCTGGAGGAGATCGAGCGCCTCGTGCCGGTCGCGCCGCTGCACAACCCGGCCAACATCACGGGCATCGTCACGGCGCGGGCGCTGCGGCCCGACCTGCCGCAGGTCGCGGTGTTCGACACGGCGTTCCACACGACGATGCCGGAGGCGGCGGCGCGGTACGCGATCGACGTGGAGACCGCCGACGCGCACCGCATCCGCCGCTACGGATTCCACGGCACCTCGCACGCGTACGTCTCCCGGAAGACGGCCGAGCTGCTGGGCCGGGCCCCCGAGGACGTGAACGTCATCGTGCTGCACCTGGGCAACGGGGCGTCCGCCTCGGCGGTCGCGGGCGGCCGGTGCGTGGACACCTCCATGGGGCTGACACCCCTGGAGGGGCTCGTGATGGGGACGCGCTCCGGGGACATCGACCCGGCGGTCACCTTCCACCTGAAGCGGGTGGCGGGCATGTCGGCCGACGAGATCGACGTCCTGCTGAACCAGAGGAGCGGGCTGGTCGGGCTCTGCGGCGACAACGACATGCGGGTGATCCGCCGCCGGATCGACGAGGGCGACGAGCGGGCGGCGCTCGCCTTCGACATCTACATCCACCGGCTGAAGAAGTACATCGGCGCCTATACGGCGGTGCTCGGCCGGGTGGACGCGGTGGCGTTCACGGCGGGGGTCGGGGAGAACGCGGCCCCGGTGCGGGAAGCTGCCGTCGCGGGCCTGGAGGAGCTGGGCATGGCGGTGGACGCCTCGCTCAACGCCGTACGGTCCACGGAGCCGCGGCTGATCTCGCCGGAGTACGCCCGGGTGGCGGTCGCCGTGGTGCCGACGGACGAGGAGCTGGAGATCGCCGAGCAGACGTTCGCGCTCGTCGGGGACCGCGGCCCACGGTTCGGACAGGTCGACAACTGAGCACCCCCGCGCCCCTTTGTATCTTCCACCAGCCGGAATATTCCGCAGCGAAACAAACCGATAGGATCCGCCTCATGCGCCGTTCCAAAATCGTCTGCACCCTCGGTCCCGCCGTCGACTCCCATGAGCAGCTCGTCGCTCTGATCGAGGCCGGCATGAGCGTGGCCCGTTTCAACTTCAGTCACGGCACCCACGAGGAACACCAGGGCCGTTACGACCGCGTCCGCAAGGCGGCCGCCGAGACTGGCCGCGCGGTGGGCGTGCTCGCCGACCTCCAGGGCCCCAAGATCCGGCTGGCGAAGTTCGCCGAGGGCCCGGTCGAGCTGGTCCGCGGGGACGAGTTCACCATCACCTCCGAGGACGTCCCCGGCGACAAGTCGATCTGCGGCACGACCTACAAGGGTCTGCCCGGCGACGTCGTCAAGGGCGACCCGATCCTGATCAACGACGGCAACGTCGAACTGAAGGTCGTCGCGGTCGAGGGCCCCCGGGTGAGGACCATCGTCATCGAGGGCGGTGTCATCTCCGACCACAAGGGCATCAACCTGCCCGGCGCGGCGGTCAACGTCCCGGCCCTGTCCGGGAAGGACGTCGAGGACCTGCGCTTCGCGCTGCGGATGGGCTGCGACCTGGTCGCCCTCTCCTTCGTCCGCGACGCCGACGACGTCAAGGACGTCCACAAGGTGATGGACGAGGAGGGCCGCCGGGTCCCCGTCATCGCCAAGGTGGAGAAGCCGCAGGCGGTCGAGCACATGGAGGGCGTCGTCGCGGCGTTCGACGGTGTGATGGTGGCCCGCGGCGACCTGGCCGTGGAGTATCCGCTGGAGAAGGTCCCGATGGTGCAGAAGCGCCTGGTGGAGCTGTGCCGGCGCAACGCCAAGCCGGTGATCGTGGCGACCCAGATGATGGAGTCGATGATCACCAACTCGCGCCCGACCCGCGCCGAGGCGTCCGACGTCGCCAACGCGATCCTGGACGGCGCGGACGCGGTCATGCTCTCCGCCGAGTCCTCGGTGGGCGCGTACCCGATCGAGACGGTCAAGACGATGGCGAAGATCGTCGTCGCCGCGGAGGAGGAGCTGCTCTCCAAGGGCCTCCAGCCGCTGGTCCCCGGCAAGAAGCCCCGTACGCAGGGCGGTTCGGTGGCCCGCGCGGCCTGCGAGATCGCGGACTTCCTGGACGGCAAGGCCCTGGTCGCCTTCACCCAGTCCGGCGACACCGCCCGCCGCCTCTCCCGCTACCGCACGGCCCAGCCGATCCTGGCCTTCACCACGGACGAGGGCACCCGCAACCAGCTCGCCCTGAGCTGGGGCGTCGAGTCGCACGTGGTCCCGCACGCGGACAACACCGACGCCATGGTCGACCTGGTCGACGCGGAGCTGCTGAAGCTGAACCGCTACAACGACGGCGACACGATGGTCATCACCGCCGGCTCGCCCCCCGGCATCCCCGGCACCACCAACATGGTCCGGGTGCACCACCTGGGCGGCGGCGAGCGGGACTGACCCGCACCCGCGCCACCGCATGACCGTGGGCCGTACTCCCGGTGAGGAGTACGGCCCACGGTGCTGTGCGGCTCCCGGACGGGTTCGGGGGCGGCTGGGGGTGCGGGTCAGGGTGTCCGCTCCCTAGGCCCCGTCGAGGTAGTTCTTCAGTCCCGGAACGGTGAGCGTGCCGCCGAACTGGCCGGCCTGGACCACCTTCACCGCGGTGAAGACGGCGAAGGGGACGTTCAGCGGCGGCGGGGTCTCGGGGCTGAAGGTGACCGGGATGAGGCCGAAGAGATTGCCCTTCAGCTCCTCCGTGTACATCGTCACCTCGCCGTCGCGGATCTCCGACGTCGAGCCGGGGCGCGACTTCACATGGCCCGTCGTGCCCGCGGGGCCGACGGTCAGCTGGTGCAGGTCCTTGATGTCGATGGAACTGGCGGTGAACTTCAGCACCTTCTTGATGCTGCCGTCCGCCTTCCTCACCTCGACGATGCCGTGGTAGTCCAGGCCGTTGAGGGTGAGCCGCGTCGACTCCAGGATCCACGGGTCGGACGGGAGCAGCGGGATGCCGGGCTCCAGTTCGGCCGCGGCGAGCGCGTCCGGGTCGGGCTCGGGGCACGGGAAGCGGGGTTTGGCGCCGTCCGGGATGTCCTCGTCCTTCTTGGGGTCGAGTCCCTTGACGTCCTCGTCGAGCTCCTCAACGTCCTTGCCCGCCTTCCCGGCTGCCTCGCGGATGGCGTCGGCCGTCTTGTCGGACGTCTCCTTCGCGCGGTCCGCGGCGTCCCCGGCCGGGTCCTTCGGCTCGTCGGACGGCTTCGGGGTCCCGGTCGTGGGGCTCGGGGACGGGCTCGCCGGCTCCTGGGTCCCGGCCTCGTCGTCCGGCCCGTCGAAGAGGTCCCTGAGCGCGTCGCCGACCCCGAGCGGGTCCAGCGGGTTCTTCGACCTGGTGGGCGTCGGGGTCGCGGAGGGCGACGCCGCGGGCGCCTCCCCGGCGGACCGCGCCGACTTGTCCGCCTCGGGCGCGGGGTCCTCGTCGGGGCCGGGGGCGGAGCCGCCGGCCGAGGGCTTCGGAGCCGCCTCGTCGCCCTTGCCTGAGGCGTCGTCCTTCTCGTCCTTCGCCGTGGCCGACGGGGACGGGGTGGCCTCGGGCGACTCGGACGCGCTCGGCTCGTCGGACCGGGTGACGCACGGTCCGGGCGCGAACGGGATGTCGGCGCGGTCGTCGGCCAGGGCCAGCTTGGGCGTCAGGCCCATGCCCACGAAGACCGCCGTCGGCATCGCCGCGAGCGCCAGCGCCTTCTTGCCGCTGGGCAGGTGCAACTTGGTCAGCAGCGACTTCCTGGGGGCCGCGTGACGAGGGCCCTTGCGCTCGCGGAGGTCGTCGCCGGGGTGGGCGTTCGTCAGCTGTCCGTCGTCACCCCGCACGATGCCTCCCGCCGTCGGCGTCGGCTGCCAGGTCGTACCCGGAGCCCTGCTGCTGCGGTACGGCCGCTGCCTGGAGCTCGCCCTCGGGACGCTCCGCGTCCGGAACCTCGGCGACCGGGGCCTTCCCGTCCGCGTCCACCGGCTCGCCCGGGGCCCAGGAAATGGACAGGGCTCCGCCGAGGAGGGCGAAGACGAATCCGATGACGAAGCCGCCGATGTTGGCGACCGGGATGGAGATCAGCGCGAGCAGGATGGCCGCGACTCCGGCGAAGACCCGCACGATGCTGTGGTACCACATCGTCAGACCCAGCGTGATGAGCAGGACCCCGATGATCAGGGACCCGGCGCCGGCCGTGGTGGACATGGCCAGGGTCATGTTGCCGAGCTTCATGCTGGCGTACGGGAAGTAGGCGATGGGAATCCCACCGGCCATGGTGAACAGTCCGGCCCAGAACGGCCGGTGGCCCCGCCACGCGCGGAAGCGTCGCCGAAGGACGCGGATGTAGTGCTCGTTCTGCCCTGTGGACTCGGGGCTCATGGAAAACAGCTCCCTGGAACCGGTACTGCCGTGAGATGGGGAGGGTGGGTGGCCGGAAAGCCCCGCGGGGACGATCCGGCCACCCCGGCCGGAGTGCTAGAAGCACTCCTTGACGCCCGTGTGCAGCCTCAGCTTCAGGTCGCTGAGCTTGAAGGTGCCGGCGGTGGTCGCCCACGCCGTCTGCTCGACCTTGGTCAGGACGGCGTGGTCGGCGCGCTGCGCGAAGCCGGCCTCGTTGGCCTGGGTGCCGGGCTGGATGCCTATCCCGTTCGGCCGGTCCTTCTTCTTCAGCTCGCCGGCCGCGACACCGATGTCGATGTTCGTGAACTCGGCGTCGGCGTCCAACTCGGAGACGTCCAGGTAGAGGTTGGTCGCCTTGACCGGATTCTTCGGGTTGGTCCCGGCGTTCAGCTCAAGGCTGATGCTCTTGCCGATGAACGGAACCTTCGGCGTGACCACCGACTGGCACATGTTGGTGATCGTCGCGCTGCTGAAGCCCGACACCGCGACCGCGTGCGCCGCCTTCTTGCCTTCGAGGTCCTTACCGACCGCGACACTGCCGTACTGGACGAAGTCCTCGCCCTCCAGCCTGTCGGTGCTGACCTTGAAGCTCTGCCCCGACACGCTGAACGACGCGGCGAGCGCGCCCTGTGCGAGGCCGACGCCCACCGCCGCCGTGGCGACGACGCTCGGCACCATGACCAGAGCGAACCGCTTCCATCTCGTCCCACCGCGAACCTGGGAACTCATACTTGCTCCTTCTTCTCGGACGTACATCTCCGGCCGGGCTTCGTGCCCGTCCTGGGATGGGAGAAGTGCTACGTCCTCGGGAAGGAGAGCGCCCCGTATCGGAGACGTGTCCCGCATCCGATCCACCGGCGTTCACCCCCGAGCGACAACCACTGGCCACACGTTCCGCGCGGCCGGCCGGACAGGCCCCGCCCGTGGGCGGGAACCCCCCTGTCCGCGGTCGGCGCCACTGCCGCCGACCACTCGGTGGGGACCCAACAGCCCCTCAGCCACCGGCTGGAGACCGGACTGGAGGTATTGGACCGAGCGTGGCCGATCGTGGTCCATTCACGGCCGTGACACAAGGGGGATCGTTACTGGCTAGTAACGGCCCGATAACCACAGGACGACAGGGCGGCATCACACGGCGACACAGGGTGGCACGAAAGGGACATCGGAATCGCGGGAAACTCCATGGAAACGGGACAGAGCCCCCAACCCGCCTTACTGCGAGTAACAGCTTGCATCTTTGTCAAGATTTGGTAAAGCGAAGGCTTCGCGGGCACTTCTTTGGCGTCAGGACGGCAAAACGGCCGCGCCACCCGGAGGGCGGTGCGGCCGTCTTGTCACATCGGAACAATCGGGCGCGTCCGGAGCGGACGGCGGGCGGTGCTCAGAACAGGACGCGGGCCAGCGCGGTGCGCGCCGAGGTGACCCTGGGGTCCTCCGGACCGATCACCTCGAAAAGCTCCAGGAGTCGCAGCCGGGCGGTGTTCCGGTCGTCCCCGGCCGTGCGGCGGACCGCCTCGACGAGCCGGCCGAAGGCGTCCTCGACATGGCCGCCGACCAGGTCGAGATCGGCGGCGGCGATCTGGGCGTTCACATCGCCCGGGTGGTCCGCGGCCTCCTTGCGGACCGCCTGCGGGTCCATGCCCTGGACGCGGCCGAGCAACTCCGCCTGGGCCAGGCCGAGCTTGGCCTCCGGGTTGCCCGGGTCGTCGGCGAGGACGTTCTTGTACGCCTGGACCGCGCCGCCGAAGTCATTGGCGTCGAGCGCGGACGCGGCGGCCTCCAGCGCGGCGTCGTACGGGCCGGCCGGCGCCTCGGCGGGAGACGCGTCCGCGGGGGCGGCGTCCGGGTCGACGGCGATCCCGGTCAGCCCGAAGCGCTCCTCGCCGACCTGGATCAGCTGGTCCAGCGTCTCGCGGATCTGGGCCTCGGGGGCCGCGCCCTGGAACAGCGGGAGGGCCTGCCCGGCGACGACGGCGAAGACCGCCGGGATGCCCTGGATGCCGAACTGCTGCATCAGCATCTGGTTCGCGTCGACATCGACCTTGGCCAGCAGGAAGCGGCCGTTGTACTCGACGGCCAGGCGCTCCAGCAGGGGGCCCAGCTGCTTGCACGGCTCGCACCACTCGGCCCAGAAGTCGATGACGACGGGGACCTCGGCGGAGCGCTGGAGGACATCGCGCTCGAAACCGGCTTCGTCGACGTCGATCACCAGGGCGGTGGGCGCGACGGCTCCGGCGCCTCCGGTACGGGCGGCCGCCGCGCGGGCCTGCTCCGCCTTGGCCTTGGCCTCACCGGCCGCCTTGACGGCGGCGAGGTCGACAACGCCGCTCATGGACATGTTCCTAGGCTGCATACGTACATCCTCCCCCCTGAGCACACCGTTCCGGAAAGCGAGTGCGAGAACCGGACCGGCCCGAGCGCCCCCACCGGCGTGCGGGAGCGGACGGGCCGAGGCGGCCCCGGCTCCCCGAAGCGCCCGTGGGGCCCGGAGGAACCGGTCGGGCCCCTGAAAGACCCTGGCTGGAACTGACCGGACCCCGAAAGGCCCGGGTGGACCTTCCGGATCCCCATCCGGCCGGTCCGTGCGGCTCCGGGTCCCCACCCGGCGCCTGGGATCTCCGTGGGGATCCCGGTGGCTGTCGCTCGTTCGTTCCGTGGCGCAGGGGGCGATCCGGCCGCCTTCCTTACGCTACGACCCGTAGCGTAACTGCCGATCACCCCGCCCGGACAGGTGATCCCGGTGATCTGTCTCACGGAGACCGGGGCACAACCGTTCGGCCTACCGGCCGGTATGGTCACCGCATCATGAACGACAGCGACCCCCGAGCCACCCGCACAGGACGTCCGCGGAGCACCGCGGCCGATGCCGCGATCCTCGAAGCGACGCGGGCTTCCCTGGTCGATCTCGGCTGGTCGAAGCTGACGATGAGCGATGTGGCGAACCGGGCCGGGGTCGCGAAGACGACCCTCTACCGGCGCTGGGCGGGCAAGAACGAGCTGGTCGTGGACGCGGTCGCCGTCCTCTTCGACGAGCTGGAACTGCCCGACCGGGGCAGCCTGGCCGCCGACGTGCAGGGCGTCGTGCTCCAGTTCGCCGCCCTGCTGGAGCGACCGGAGGCCCGTACGGCGCTGATGGCGGTGGTCGCCGAGTCCACCCGCGACGACTCGCTGCGCCTGCGGATCCGCTCGGCGATCGTGGACCGGCAGAAGCGGCTGGTGCTGCTGGGCCGGGAACGCGCGCAGGCCCGCGGTGAGCTGCGGTACGAGGACGACTCCTCGGCCGCCGCGCGCAACGCGGACCTGATCTTCGACGTGATCGCCGGAGCCGTGGTGCACCGCACCCTGGTGAGCGCGGAGCCGGTGGACTCCGCGTGGGCGAGCGGCTTCACCTCGCTGCTCCTGCTGGGGCTGGCGGGCGCGCAGGCCGGATAGCCGGGCCCGGCCCCGGAGGCGCGTCGCCCCCGGCACCCCGGCGGGAAGCCGGGGCACCGGGGGCGGCGGTCCCTCAGAAGCCCGGCGGCTCGGTGTAGACGCCCCACTCGTCGCGCAGCACTCCGCAGATCTCGCCGAGCGTGGCCTCGGCCCGGACCGCGTCGAGCATCGGCGCGATCATGTTGGAGCCGTCGCGGGCGGCGGCGAGCATCGCGTCCAGCGCGGCGGCGACCTTCGCGTCGTCGCGGGCGGCCTTGCGGTCGGCGAGCTGGCTGACCTGGTCGCGCTCGACCTCGTGGCTGACCCGGAGGATCTCCAGGTCGCCGGTGACCGAGCCGTGGTGGACGTTGACGCCGACGACCCGCTTGTCGCCCTTCTCCAGGGCCCGCTGGTACTGGAACGCGGACTCGGCGATCTCGCCGGTGAACCAGCCGTCCTCGATGCCGCGCAGGATGCCGGAGGTGATCGGCCCGATGGGGTGCTGCCCGTCGGGGTGGGCCCGGGTGCCGCGCTCCTTGATCTGGTCGAAGATCTTCTCGGCCTCGGCCTCGATCCGGTCGGTGAGCTGCTCGACGTACCAGGAGCCGCCCAGCGGGTCGGCCACGTTGGCGACGCCGGTCTCCTCCATCAGCACCTGCTGGGTGCGCAGGGCGATCTCGGCGGCCTGCTCGGAGGGGAGCGCGAGGGTCTCGTCGAGGGCGTTGGTGTGCAGCGAGTTGGTGCCGCCGAGGACGGCGGAGAGCGCCTCGACCGCGGTGCGCACCACGTTGTTGTACGGCTGCTGCGCGGTGAGGGAGACCCCGGCGGTCTGGGTGTGGAAGCGGAGCCACTGCGCCTTGTCGGTCTTCGCGCCGTACGTCTCCTTCATCCAGCGGGCCCAGATGCGGCGGGCGGCGCGGAACTTGGCGATCTCCTCGAAGAAGTCCAGGTGGGCGTCGAAGAAGAAGGAGAGTCCGGGGGCGAAGGTGTCGACGTCCAGACCGCGCGAGAGGCCCAGCTCCACGTAGCCGAAGCCGTCGGCCAGCGTGTACGCCAGCTCCTGCGCGGCCGTCGCCCCGGCCTCGCGGATGTGGTAGCCGGAGACGGAGAGCGGCTTGTAGGCGGGGATGGAGGCGGCGCAGTGCTCCATCAGGTCGCCGATGAGGCGCAGGTGGGGCTCGGGCTGGAACAGCCACTCCTTCTGCGCGATGTACTCCTTGAAGATGTCGGTCTGGAGCGTGCCGTTGAGCACGCCCGGATCGACGCCCTGGCGTTCGGCGGCGACCAGGTACATGCAGAAGACGGGCACGGCCGGGCCGCTGATCGTCATCGACGTGGTGACGTCGCCGAGGGGGATGTCCCCGAAGAGGACCTCCATGTCGGCGGCGGAGTCGATGGCGACCCCGCAGTGGCCGACCTCGCCGAGCGAGCGCGGGTCGTCGGAGTCCCGGCCCATCAGCGTCGGCATGTCGAAGGCGACGCTGAGGCCGCCGCCCCCCGCCGCGAGGATCATCTTGTAGCGCTCGTTGGTCTGCTGGGCGTTGCCGAAGCCGGCGAACTGGCGGATCGTCCAGGTGCGGCCCCGGTAGCCGGTGGGGTGCAGCCCGCGGGTGAAGGGGTACTCCCCCGGCCAGCCGATCCGCTCGAATCCCTCGTACGTGTCACCGGGGCGTGGCCCGTACACGGGCTCGACCGGATCGCCGGAGAGCGTGGTGAAGTCCGCGTTCCGCTTGCGGGCCTTGTCGTAGCGGGCCTGCCAGCGGAGGCGGCCTTCCTCGATCGCGTCAGCGTCCATGCTTCGAATTTACTAGGACGTCCTAGTAAATGTCGATGGCAAACCGCCCGGCGCTTCGCGCGCGGGGCGGTTCGGGCCGGTCCGGCAGTCCCGGGGCTCAGACCTTGGCGGTGACCGGTGCGGGGTCGGTGACCAGGGCGCGGGCCTCCCGGCTGACCTTCGGCTCGACGAAGAACGAGGCGAAGGGGATGCAGCCGGCGGCCAGCACCCACAGGAGCTTGCCGAAGGGCCACTTCGCCTTGGAGCCGAGATCGAACGCGAAGACGACGTAGACGATGAACAGCACGCCGTGGATCTGCGAGATCAGCATGGTGTCGCCGGTCTCGAAGCCGTACTTCGCGATGATCGCCACGGTGAAGACGAGCAGCCAGATGGCGGTGACGTAGGCCATCACCCGGTAGCGGGTGAGCACGTTCTGTTTCATGGCTACGAGCGTAACGGGACGACCGGCGCGATCTTCGCGCGACCCCGGCCTCACCGGAGGCCCGCGTTCACTTCTCCTCGAAGTCCTGGGCCGCCACCCGCAGCGGACGCAGCATGGCGAAGATCTCGGCGCACTCCTCGGCGTCGTACACCCCGAGCCCGAAGTCGATCGCGACCAGGTCCCGGGTGGCCGCCTCGACGACGTCGCGGCCCTTGCCGGTGATGGACGCCAGCGTGCCGCGGCCGTCGTTGGGGTTCGGCCGCTTGTCGACGAGCCCGGACCTGACCAGCCGGTCCACGGTGTTGGTGACCGAGGTGGGATGCACCATCAGCCGCTCCCCGATCTTGGACATCGGCAGCTCACCGGCCTTGGAGAAGGCGAGCAGCACCAGCGCCTCGTACCGGGCGAAGGTCAGCCCGTACGGCTTGACGACGGCGTCGACCTCGGCGAGCAGGATCTGCTGGGCCCGCATGATCGAGGTGATCGCCCCCATCGAGGGCACGGGTCCCCAGCGCTGCTGCCAGAGCTCGTCGGCGCGGGCGATGGGATCGAAGGGAAGACTGAGCGGCTTCGGCACGGCACCGACCTTACCGACTGGTCACATGCCGGTCAGCCCCGTCTCGTCCTTCGGTATCGGACATCCGTCCGGGGGCTGTCCCGCGGACCTCGGCGACCAGCAGGAGCGTGCAGACGGTACCGATGATTCCGGATCCGGCGACCACCTGGTGGACCGGGAAGAACTCGGCCGCGAGCCCCGCCAGCGCCATCCCGAGGCCCTGGACGGTCATCAGCCCGGCGGTGAGCAGCGTCATGGCCCGGCCGCGCAGCTCCTGGGGCACGGCGTCGACGAACCACTGGTCGAGCCCGATCACATAGGCGGCGCCGGCGCCGGCCAGGGCGAGGGCCGCCAGGGCGAGCGGCAGCCCGGGGCGGACCGCGTACACCAGTAGCGGGAGGAGACCGGCGGCGGCGACCGGCAGGACGATCCGGGAGCGGTTACGGGGGCTGAGCGCGGAGCCCACGAACAGCTCGGCCCCGATGTGCCCGACGGCCATCGCGCAGAGCAGCAGCCCGAGCGCGGCCGGCGAGGCCCCGATCGCGTCGGCGTACGGGGCGGCGAGCGCCTCCGGGGCCACCACGAACATCGCCGGCAGCCAGAACAGCAGCATCAGCGCCCGGACCCGGCGGTCGCCCAGCACCAGACGGGCCCCGGAGAGCGACTCCTTCAGCAGCGTCCCGCCGCCCTCGCCGGCGCCGGCACGGGCCGGGCGGTCGCGGGTCCCGAAGCGGAGCAGCGCGGCCGAGCACAGGAAGGTCACCACGGTGACGGTGATGGCACCGCGCGGCGACAGCACGGTGAGCAGCACCCCGCCGGCGCCGAACCCGATGAGCATCGCGCTCTGCGAGACGATCCGCAGCAGGGAGCGGCCCAGGACGTAGAGGTCGCCCTCGCCGAGGATGTCGGTGAGGGCCGCCATCCGGGTCCCGGTGAAGACCGGAGCGATGGCGGCGACCAGGCAGCGCAGGGCGAGGAGCCCGGCGACCGGGGTGGCGGGCACCAGCATCACGGCGACGCAGGCCGCGCAGAGCAGGTCGCAGACGACCAGGACGCGGCGGGCCGGGTAGCGGTCGGCGACCCCGGCGAACAGCGTCCCGCCGATCAGGTACGGGAGCAGCCCCAGCGCGAACGTCAGCGCGCTGAGCAGCGGGGATCCGGTGAGGTCGTAGACGAGCACGGTGAGCGCCAGCTCGCTGACCACGACGCCGAGCAGCGAGAGCAGGTGGGCGGCGAAGACGGCCCGGAACTCGGTGACGGCGAAGACGGCCCGGTAGCCGCGCGGTGGGGCGCCGGGATCCGGGGCGTCGAGGCCGGGCGCGGCGGCCTCCCGGAGCGTGGGCCCGGGGCCCGGGTCGCGGTGGGCGGCACGCTCCGGGGACCGGGCCGGGACCGGCGCCGCCTGGGCGGGCGGGGTACGGGGTGTGTCCGCCGGGGCGGGGCTGTCGGTCTCCATGGGACGAGCCTGGGGCCGGGGCGCGGCCGGCTCTAGACTTTCGGCTGGAGACGAATGTCCGGCGCGAGGGGAGGAGGGGCATGCCGTTCCGGCTGCACTTCGGCGAGAGCGATCTGCTGCGCTGCCGGTTCGCCCTGTCACCGCTGTTCGAGACCCAGGAAGCGGTGCGCACCCTGCACCGCACCGGCCGCCACGGGTACCACCTGCCGTGGCTCCGGCGGATCCGGGAGGCGTCCGAGGCGCTGGACCTGGAGCCGTTGTGGCTGCTGATGCCGTCCGGCGGCCACAACCCGGACTTCATCTGCCCGCCGCCGATCGGGCCGCTCGCGACGTTCGAGGAGGAGATCGCGGCCGTCCGGGCGGTCGATCCGGAGGTGGCGCGGGCCGACATGGCGCAGGCGCTGGCGGACCGGCCCGGCGGGGCCGCGTCGGCGGCGGGCCGGCGGCTGCTGGCCGATCCGGCGCGGGCCGTGCGGGAGCTCGCCGATCTGCTGGAGCGGGCCTGGCAGGCGCTGATCGAGCCGTACTGGCCCCGCCTGCGGGCGCTGCTGGAGGCGGACATCGCCTACCACTCGCGGCGGCTCGCGGACAGCGGGCTCGAACAGCTGCTGGGCGAACTGAACCCGCGGCTGAGCTGGCAGGGCGCGACGCTCACGGTGGCCGGGACCCAGGGCGACCACGAGCGGGTGCTGGGCGGGCAGGGGCTGGTCCTGATGCCGAGCGTCTTCGTCTGGCCGGAGGTCGTGGGCGGCCACGAGGAGCCGTGGCGGCCGGGGCTGATCTACCCGGCGCGCGGCATCGGCGGGCTGTGGAGCCAGTCCGCCGAGCGGACCCCGGGGACCCTCGCCCGGCTGCTGGGCCAGGTCCGGGCCGATGTGCTGTGCGCGCTGGACGAACCGGCCGGGACGAGCGTGCTGGCGCACCGGCTGGGCCTCGCCCCCTCGTCCGTGTCGGCCCATCTCTCCGTGCTGCGCGGGGCGGGACTGCTGACCTCGCGGCGCTATGGACACCAGGTGCTGTACGAGCGCACCCCGCTGGGGATCGCGCTGGCCGCCGCGGACTGACGGAGACGGCGCCGAGCGGCTCGGGGCGGCGGGGGGGCTTCGGCCGCCCCGGGACCGGCACGCCCCGGGGCGTCGCGGCGTACGGGTCACGGACGGTGTCGCACCGCCACGCTCCGTGACCGCTGTGTCACGATTGCCCCACCTCCCTGTGCTCCGTGTCCGTGCGTCACCACCGTCCGAGGGGTCTGGATGTCCGGCCGCAGAATCGTCCCCCGCGCTCTCCCCCGCACGCTCCCCGTCCTGGCCGCCGTCTGGCTGGTGACCGTTCTCACCGCGGGCTGCTCGACACCGGAACCGCGCGTCACCCGCAGCGCCGAGGCGGCGGACGAACTCGTCCGGGGAGAGCCCGCCCCGAGCGCGGCCTCCCCGTACTGGGTCGACCCGAACAGCGACGCGGCCCGCCAGGTGCGCGCCTGGGAGAAGGAGGGGCGCGACGCCGAGGCGAAGATCCTGCGGCGCATCTCCGGCCGGCCGGTGGCCGACTGGCCCGCGTGGGACGACCCGGCCCCCGGGATCCGGGCCGCCGTGAAGTCCGCCGCCCGCACGGACAAGACCGTCCTGCTGGTGGCGTACAACATCCCGCACCGGGACTGCGGGCTCTACTCCGCGGGCGGCGCGAAGGACGCGGACGCCTACCGTTCCTGGATCGGCGAGTTCGCCGCCGCCATCAAGAACGCCCCGGCGACCGTGATCCTGGAGCCGGACGCCCTCCCCCACATCACGGACGGCTGCACCCCGGCCGAGCACCACGCGGAGCGCTACCAGCTCCTCTCCGAGGCGGTCGACGCGCTCAAGGCCCTGCCCAAGACCCGGGTCTACCTGGACGCGGGCAACCCGGACTGGATCGACGAGCCGTCCAAGATGGCGCAGCCGCTGCGGCAGGCCGGCATCGACCGGGCCGACGGATTCTCGCTGAACGTCTCCAACTTCCAGTCGAACGCGAGCGTGAGGACGTACGCGAAGCGGCTCTCCGACGCCGTGGGCGGCGCGCACTTCGTGATCGACACCAGCCGCAACGGCAACGGCCCCCTGTCCGGGGGCCGTGACGAGGCCTGGTGCAATCCGCCGGGCCGGGGGCTCGGCACGCCGCCCACCACCGACACCGGCGACGACCGGCTCGACGCCTATCTGTGGATCAAGCGGCCGGGCGACTCCGACGGCACCTGCCGGGGCGGCCCGCCGGCCGGCGACTGGTGGCCGGAGTACGCGCTCGGCCTGGCGAGGCGCGCCGCCTCCTGACCCGGCCGCGGCGCTCCCCCGGGCTCACGCGACCTTGACCCACTTCGCCTCGGAGGGAACGCCGTCGGTGTCGGTGACGAACAGCATGTACCAGCCGGGCGGCACCAGCGTGGGGTCGTCCGGCACGTTCAGGCTCACCTTGCCGTCGCCCTTCTCCAGGCCCAGCTCGATGGAGCGCTGCTCCACGTCGGTGGTGTGGGTGACGGCGCTCGGCCGCATCAGCCGGGCGGTGGCGATCCGGTCCGCGTCCGCGCTCCCGTAGGTGACCGTCGTGCCCCGCTCGGCGTTCTCGGGGCCGTCGCCGATGACCGGGCGCTCGTCCTTGCCGCGGTGCAGGGCGGGCGGGGTGTAGACCTCCATGCGCTGCTCGAACTTGCCGAGCTTGGTGTTGTCCTTGTCGCCGTAGAGCGAGTCGGAGCCGAAGGTCGCCACCCGCCCGTCGGGCAGCAGCAGCGCCTCGGAGTGGTAGTTGCGCCCCACCGTCGGCTCGGCCGCCTCCTTGAAGGTGTTGGTCTTCGGGTCGTAGGACTGCGCCTTCAGGATGTTGCTGGCCCCGCGGCCCCGGTAGTCCTCGGATCCGCCGCTGGTGAAGACGGTGTCGTCGGGCATGATCACGCTGTTCAGGTAGCGGGTGCCCTGCGGCAGGTCGGGACCGGGCTCGAAGGCCGGGTTGTCCTGCGCCAGGTCGATGACCGCCGTGCGGGCGGTGGACTTCTTGGACTCGCCGACCCCGCCGCCGCCCAGCACCATCACCTTCTGGTCCTGCACCGGCGGCAGCATCAGCGAGGCCGCCGTCTCCAACTGGTCGGTGTCGGTCAGTCCGGGCACCTGGGTGAACGTGTTCTTCTTGATGTCCCAGATGCCGGGCTCGCGCCCCTTGTCCGCGGGGCCGTAACCGGCGTTGGCTCCCGGGTAGAAGAGCTTGCCGCCCTTGGTCAGGAAGAGCGCCGGGTAGGTCGGGAAGTAGTGGAAGGGGCCCTTGGACCACTTCTTCGTCTTCGGGTCGTAGATCTCGTTGTCGCCCGGGAGGATCGCGCCGACGTCGTCGAGGCCGGAGACGGAGAGCACCCGGCCGTCCTCCAGGCCGACGAGCGTCGGATACCAGCGGGCCTCCTTCATCGGGTCGACCTTGATGTACTTCTCGGCCGTCGGGTCGAACTCGTAGGCGGCGCGGATCCCCTGGAAGTCCTGCTTGTCCATGGTGATCTTCTCGGCGAGGCCGTAGGAGTTGTCGGCGGCCTTGCCCTTCAGCCCGACGATCTCGTACTGGGCGGCGTCCGTCGCCACCGCGTCGGGTCCCTCGTCCACCGCCTCCACGAAGACCCGCTGCTCGGAGGCGGTCACCTTGGTCTTCCACGGCTTCATCCGGCCGCTCTCGAAGTAGTCGACCTCGAACTCGCGCTTGGCCTTGGGGACGATGACGTCGAACTTGGCCACGTACTCGGCGCCGGAGGGCGAGCGGAAGACGGTGCCTTTCTTGAGCTTCAGCGGCTTGTCCGGATTCTCGTTCTTGACCCGCATACCGCCGCCGGCCCGCTTCACCTTGTCGTCGAGCACCTCGTAGCGGGCGGTGCCCCCCGCGATCAGGAGGCGGCCGTCGGGGAGCTGGGCGTGGCCGCCGCAGAAGAAGTCCTCGGGGGTGGGGATCTTCTGGAAGGTGTTCTCGGCCGGGTCCCAGAGCACGGTGTCGAAGGTGCCTTCGTCGAAGTGCGCCTGGTCGTTGCCGGAGCCGGCGACGATCAGCACCTTGCCGGTGTGCAGGAGCGCCGCGTGGATCGCGTTGGTGCGGTACTCCTTCGGGATGTCCACCCGGTCCCAGGAGCCGTACTCCGCCTTGTACTCCGGCTGGTCGATCTTGTACGCGTGGTACCTGTCCTCGGCGAAGGACAGGGCCGCGGGAGCGTTCAGCCCGGCGAGCAGCACCACCGCGCCGCCTCCCAGGAGCGTCTTCCTCATCTGCTTCGAGGGCCGGTAGGCCATGGGTCAGTTCCCTCCTGCGGTGGTGGTGGCGGTGGTGCCGGCGCTCGCCGCGGTGGGCGCCGTCGGGGCGGGGCCGGCGGCATAGGCCGGTTCGGGCTGCGGGGGCGCCGGGACGGGGACGGCGCGGGCGGCCTCGGCGCGCCGGTCCTGCCGGACGGTCCAGGCCCAGATGGCGACCGGGCCGAGGGAGACGGCCAGCCCGAGCACCGCCCAGGTCCGCATCGCCGCGTGGGTGTGGTCCAGATACACCGACGCCGCGAGCGAGGAGAGCAGGACCGCCGCCCAGAAGAGGTGGATACGGAAGGTGAGCAGCCGGTCCGGGGACGCCTGGCCGCCCTTGGGCGTGACGACGAACCGGCCGTCGGCGCGGAGCACGGCCGAGCCCAGCGACTTCAGGTAGATCGGGGCGGAGAGCGCGGACATGGCCATGCCGGCGAGGCCGCCGGAGCCCTCGGGCTCGTGCGGGGAGACGTTGTGCCGGCGGTTCCAGAGGTAGAGCCCGATCTGGAGGGCGGCGGCGTCGCTGTAGAGCATCAGCCAGATGGAGGCGGAGACCTGGGTGCCGGACGCCCCGAACCAGAGGAACAGCACGCAGCTGCCCACGCCGAGCAGCCAGTTGACCGCGGTCATCGGGTAGTAGACGAGCATCAGCGTGTAGCTGAGGAGGCGGCCGGGGGGCACCCGGAACAGCGCCTTGCCGTACTGCTTGAACAGCGTCTCGTACGTGCCCCGGGACCAGCGCAGCTGCTGGGTGAAGAAGTCCGTCCAGGAGGCGGGGCCCTCGCCCACGGCGAGCACGTCGGGGGTGTAGACGGACCGCCAGTGGCGCCCGGTGCGCGGGTTGCGGCGGCGGTGGATCTCGAAGCCGGTGGCCATGTCCTCGGTGATCGAGTCGTACAGGCCGCCGACCTGCCGCAGCGCGGCGATGCGTACGACGTTGTTGGTGCCGACGAACATCGGGGCGCCGTAGCGGTTGCCCGCGCGCTGGATCAGGGCGTGGAAGAGGAACTGCTGCGATTCGGCGGCCTTGGTGACGGCCGAGTCGTAGTTCCCGTAGACCTGCGGCCCGACGACGAAGGCGACGTCCGGGTCGCGGAAGTAGCCCATCATCCGTTCCAGGAAGTTGGGCGTCGGCACGTGGTCGGTGTCGACGGAGGCGAAGAAGTCGTAGTCGCCGCCGTGCAGGGCGATCCAGGCGTTGTAGTTGCCGTGCTTCGTCCTCGCCCGGTGGACGCCCTTGTCGCGGTTCCACTCGGGGACCCCGCGCCGGGTGAAGTGGTGGACGCCCAGTTCGGCGCAGAGCATCCGGGCCCCGGGGTCGTCGCCCTCGTCGAGCAGCCAGACGTCCAGCGGGCCGGAGTGCCGCAGACGTACGGCGCCCTTGAGGGTGGCGCGGACCATGGAGAGCGGTTCCTTGCCGGGGACGTACGTGGTCAGGAAGGCGACCCTGGTGCCGGGCTCGGGCGTCACCGGGACGGGGTCGCGCGCGACGAGCGTGGCGTGCGCGATGGAGACCACGTTGACCAGCATGAACAGCTCGATCAGGGCGATCGACACCAGCATCACGGTGTCGGCGACGACCAGCCAGCGCTCCCCGTTCTCCCGCTCGGTCCAGTGCGTGGGCCAGACCAGGTACAGCAGCAGGACGCCCGTGAGCACCGGGGCGAGGGTCATCAGGAGGACGGCTCTTATTCGGTGCTTCTCCGTCGAGAGCAGGCTCTTGTACCGCACCCGGTACCCCGTCGGCTCCGGCTCCGTGAGCGGACCCGCGAGCCGGCTGTAGGTGTCGTAGTCGTAGCCCTCCGACCGCACCGTGCCTCCCACTGTCGAACGGGTTGATATCCCCACAGAAGGGGACAGCTAACGGCGTGTCGACTTGGCGGGTCCGAGTGAGCGGTTTTTGGTCCGGAGCCGGAAAAACCCCCGACCGTGTGGTGCCGGGGGCTTTTCGGGTGAACGGGGAAGGGGTCCGCGCGGACGGTGCGTCAGGAGGTCACGATGCCCCGAGGTACCGCTCCACGGTCTCGACCTTGGAGGTCAGGCCGTCGGTGACGCCGGGCCGGATGTCGGCCTTCAGCACCAGGGAGACGCGCCCGGCGCGGGCCTCGACGGCGGCCACGGCGCGCTTGACGACGTCCATGACCTCGTCCCACTCGCCCTCGATGGAGGTGAACATGGCGTCGGTGCGGTTGGGGAGCCCGGACTCGCGCACGACCCGCACGGCGTCGGCGACGTACTCCCCGACGTCCTCGCCGACACCGAGGGGGGAGACGGAGAACGCGACGATCATGCGCTGACCGTGCCCTCGCGGCGGGCGCGGGCGGCGATGACGCCGTCGGCCTCGTACTTCTTGAGCAGCTTGTCGCCGTAGAGCCCGCCGAAGGGGATGACCGCGAGGAAGAAGAAGAGCGCCACGCGCTTGAGCGGCCACTTGGCCTTCGTCCACACGTCCAGCAGGAACACGGCGTAGATCACGAAGAGCGCACCGTGGAGCATGCCGAGCGGCATCATCAGGAAGTCGATGTCCGAGACCCGGCTGAGGACCGAGCCGAAGAGGATCAGGGCGGGGAAGGACAGCGCCTCGGGAATCGAGATGAGGCGCAGCCGGTGCAGGGCGGAAGCGGTCTTGATGTCCACAGGGGCACCTTCGGTGGGAGGGTCGCGTGGGCTTGTGAACAGACGCACAAGCCGCCCCCATTGTGGCATCGCGCCGGGGCGGTCACGGCGGCGGGGGCCGACCCGGTCCGCCGGGGCGCGTATCGCCGCATAACAGGCCCGGTCCGCGCGCGCATCAGGGACGTAACGGTTGCGGAGCCTCTGGCCCGGGCGCGGCGCGGACGGCTACCGTCGTCGCGTGGCGATGTTCCGACTTCAAGGCAGCAAGACGCTCGCCGTCGACCTGACGGGCGATGCCGTCAGGGCGAAGAACGGCTCGATGGTCGCGTACGACGGCCGGATGTCCTTCAAGAAGATGTCCGGCGGCGGTGAGGGAATCCGCGGCATGGTGACCCGCCGGCTGACCGGCGAGCAGCTCACGGTGATGGAGGTGTCCGGGCAGGGCACCTGCTACTTCGCCGACCGGGCGAGCGAGATCAACCTGGTCGCGCTGCACGGCGACACGCTGTACGTGGAGGCGAGCAACCTGCTGGCCACCGACGCCGGGCTGCGCACCGGCACGACGTTCACCGGGCTGCGCGGCGGGGCGAGCGGCAACGGCCTGTTCACCACCACGGTGGAGGGCACCGGACAGGCGGCGATCATGTCGGACGGCACGGCGGTGCTGCTGCGGGTGTCGCCGCGGTATCCGCTGATGGTCGACCCCGGCGCGTACATCGCCCACCAGGGCCGGCTGCAGCAGAGCTTCCAGGCGGGGGTGAACTTCCGGACGCTGATGGGCGAGGGCTCCGGCGAGGCGTTCCAGATCCGCTTCGAGGGCGAGGGGCTGGTCTACGTGCAGCCCAGCGAGCGCAACACCGTCGGAGGCGATGTCTGATGCCGTTCCGGGAGATCAACTCCAAGATGGTCGAGGCCACCCTGGCCCCGGGCCAGAAGCTGTTCAGCCAGCGCGGCGCGATGCTGGCGTACCGGGGCGAGGTGTCCTTCACCCCGAACATCCAGGGCGGCCAGGGCGGCGTCGCGTCGATGATCGGCCGCCGGGTGGCGGGCGAGGCGGCACCGCTGATGACGGTCGAGGGATCGGGCACGGTGATGTTCGGCCACGGCGGCCACCACATCCAGGTGATCGAGCTGGCGGGCGACACCCTGTACGTGGAGGCGGACCGGCTGCTGGCGTTCGACGGGACGCTCCGGCAGGGCACGATGTTCATGGGCTCGCAGGGCGGGGTGATGGGCATGGTGCGCGGCCAGGTGACCGGCCAGGGCCTGTTCACCACCACCCTCACGGGGCACGGCGCGGTCGCGGTGATGGCGCACGGCGGGGTGATCGAGCTGCCGATCGCGCCGGGCCGGGACGTCCACGTGGACCCGCAGGCGTACGTCGCCCACCACGGGGAGGTCCGCAACAAGCTGTCCACGGCGGTCGGCTGGCGGGACATGGTGGGGCGGGGCTCCGGCGAGGCGTTCCAGCTGGAGCTGAGCGGCAGTGGTGCGGTGTACGTCCAGGCGTCGGAGGAGAAGCTGTGAGCACGCCCGTGGTCCTCGACCCGACGACGCTGCCGTCGGACGACAACGTCAACTCCTACACCTTCTGCGTGGAGCTCAAGGGGAGCCGGTGGTTCCTCCAGAAGGGCAAGATGATCGCCTACTACGGGCAGATCCAGTTCGACGGCATCGGGCACGGCCGGTTCGAGCGGCTGGTGCGTTCCAGTTTCCACTCGCCGCTGCACGCGAGCGACTGGGTGGTGGCCGAGGGCAGCGGCAAGATGCTGCTGGCGGACCGGGCGTTCGACGTGAACTCCTTCGACCTGGAGGACGGGAACCTCACCATCCGGTCCGGGAACCTGCTGGCCTACCAGCCGACGATGGCGCTGAAGCAGTCGATCGTGCCGGGGTTCGTGACGCTGATCGGCACCGGGAAGTTCGTGGCCGCGTCGAACGGCCCGGTGGTGTTCATGGAGCCGCCGCTGCGGGTGGACCCGCAGGCGCTGGTGGGCTGGGCCGACTGCCCCTCCCCGTGTCACCACTACGACCACGGGTACATGACCGGCGTGATGGGCGGCATCCGGTCACTCACCGGGATCGGCGGGACATCGGGAGAGGAGCACCAGTTCGAGTTCGTCGGGGCGGGCACGGTGCTGCTCCAGTCGAGCGAGGCGCTGATGGCGGAGCAGGCGGCGGGCGCGGTCCCGAACGAGCCGGGCGTTCCGGGCGGCGGGGGTCAACCCGGGTCCGCTCCGCGCATGCCCGGCCAGCTGGGGGACCTCCAGCGTCGCTTCGGTTGGTGAGCGGTAGTCTGCGGAGTGTGACGTCGAACGCCTGCGCCCAGCCGTCGGTGCTCGTCGACGGGCCCGTACGCACTCCCGCCGGCCGGGGGTGCCGGTCGTCACACCCCTCAATTTCGTCCGGCTTTCAACTTCTTAGGTAGAATCCATATATGGAGACCGAGACGGCCACCCGCTGGCTGAGCGACACGGAGCAGTGCGCCTGGCGCACCCACCTGGACGTCAGCAGGCTGCTGATGCACCAACTGGAGAAGGACCTCCAGCCGTTCGGCCTGACCATGAACGACTACGAGATCCTGGTCAACCTCTCCGAATCGGACGACCAGCGCATGCGGATGAGCGACCTCGCCGCAGCCACCCTCCAGTCCAAGAGCCGGCTCTCCCACCAGATCACCCGGATGGAGACCGCCGGGCTGGTCCGCCGCACCCACTGCGAATCGGACCGGCGCGGACTGTTCGCGGTCCTCACCGAGCACGGCGCGGAGACCATGCGCAAGGTCGCCCCGCACCACGTCGCCTCGGTGCGGCAGCACTTCATGGACCTGCTGTCCCCGGAGGCGCTCGCCGACCTGCACGCCGCGCTGACCCCGATCGCGGAACACCTGCGCGGCAAGCGCGGCAAGCTGTAGGCCCCGGGGCCGTCAGGCGGAGCGGGGCAGCCACAGCCGGAAGGCCGCACCGCCCTCGGCCGCCGCGTGCACCGTCAGCGTCCCGCCGTGGCGCGCGGCGACGTCCCGGGCGATGGCCAGCCCCAGCCCCGCGCCGCCGTCGTCCCGGCTGCGGGCGTCGTCGAGCCGGACGAACCGTTCGAAGATCCGTTCCCGCTCGTCCTCGGGAACGCCCGCCCCGTCGTCCCTGACCTCCACGCGTACGCCGCCCCCGTCGGCCGCCACCGACACCGCGACGCGTCCGTCGGCGTGCCGCTGGGCGTTGTCCAGCAGATTGCCGACCACCCGGGACAGCTGCCCCCGCGACCCGCTCACCTCGAACGCGCCGTCCTCCGGCGCCTCGACGCTCACCGCGATCCGGTCCCCGGTCCGCTGCGAGACCTCCTCCCGGACCAGCGCGCCCAGCTCCACCGTCGCGCTCCCGGGCTTCTCCCCCGCGTCCAGCCGGGCCAGCAGCAGCAGATCCGCCGCCAGCACCTGGAGCCGTACGGTGTCGGCGACCGCGCCCGGGAGGTCCAGCAGCTCCGGGTGGGCCTCGGCGACCTCCAGCTGGGTGCGCAGCGAGGCGATCGGGGAGCGCAGCTCGTGCGAGGCGTCCGCGACGAACCTGCGCTGCCGCTCCACGGACGCCTCCAGGACCGTCAGCGTCTCGTTGGTCGTCCGGGCCAGCGCCGCGATCTCGTCGCGCGAACCGGGCTCGGGCACCCGGCGGGCCAGGTCCTCGGAGGCGGTGATCGCCGCCAGCTCGCGGCGGATGCCCTCGACCGGCCGCAGGGCCCGCCGGGTCACCAGCCAGGTCACCCCGGCGACGACCACCAGAAGCAGCGGCAGCCCGGTCAGCATCGCCCCGCGCACCGTGTTCACCGCCTCCTGCTCGGCGGCCAGCGGCGCCCCCGCGTACACGGTCAGGGTGACGCCCTCGGGGGTGGTCGCCTCGACCGCGGCGAAACGGTAGTCGGCGGTGGTGCCGTCGACGGTGGCGGTGCCCTCGGAGAAGTCCGGGTCGTCGGAGGAGACCTCGCCCCGGCCGGGGCGGGCGCCGTCGTCGCCGTCCTCGTCCCCGTCGTCGTCATCGTCGCCGGGCGAGGGGGAGGCCCCCGCCGGGGCCGAGGAAACCGGGGTGACGCCGCTCGTGCCGGTGCCGGTGACGGCCCGCAGGTCCTTGGAGACGAGGACGACGCGGCCCTCCTCGTCGGTCACCTGGACCGGGTGGTCCTCCTCGTCGTCCAGCTCCACCTCGGCGTACGGGGTGCCCGTGGCCAGCTCCCCAGCCACCTCGCGGGCCGCCACCTCGGCCTGGAGGTCCGCCTGGTCGATCAGGTTGGCCCGCAGGACCAGGAGCACGGCGAGACCGGCCGCCACCAGGGCGACGGCGACGACGAGGGTGGCCCCGAGGGCGGCCCTGGCCCGTACGGACCTCACTTCGCCTCCAGCCGGTAGCCCGCGCCGCGCACGGTGCGGATGGCACTCGCGCCGAGCTTGCGGCGCAGGGTGGAGATGTAGACCTCGACGATGTTCGGATCGCCGTCGTACGCGAAGTCCCAGACGTGCTCCAGGATCTCCGCCTTGCTGACGACCTGGCCCGCGCGCAGGGCGAGCTGCTCCAGCACCGCGAACTCCTTGGCGGTGAGCGTGATCTCGTCCTCGCCGCGGATCACCCGGCGGGCGGCGGTGTCGACGCGCAGGGCGCCGACGGTCAGGACGGGCGCGGCGGTGCCGGCCCCCCGGCGGCGCAGCAGGGCGCGGACCCGGGCGACGAGGACGACGTAGCTGAAGGGTTTGGTCAGGTAGTCGTCGGCGCCGGTGTCCAGGCCCTCGGCCTCGTCGTACTCGCCGTCCTTGGCGGTCAGCATGAGGATCGGCACCTCGTGCCCGGCCGCGCGCAGGTTCGAGCAGACGCGGTAGCCGTTCATGCCGGGCAGCATGATGTCGAGGATCACCAGGTCGTAGGCGCCCTCGCTCGCCCGGTGCAGCCCCTCCAGGCCGTCGTGCACGACATCCACGGCGAAACCCTCGGCGGTCAGCCCCCTGGCCAGGGACACCGCGAGGCGCTTCTCGTCCTCCACGATCAACAGGCGCATGCGCACAGCCTCGCAAACCCGACCTGAAGGCGCCTTCAGGTGGCTTCAGGTTGCGTTCAGCAACGTCCCGGCAGTGTGGGTCACGTCGAACAGCAGCAGCACTCGGGAGGAACCCTCATGAAGCGCAACGTCACCATCGCGGCGATCACCGCGGCCGTGCTCATCGGCGGCACCACCGCCGCCACCGTCGCCTTCGCGGACGACGGTGACCGCCGGGGCGGCACTTCCGCGCAGCAGCCGGCCGGCACGGACCGCGACGACCGCGACGACCGCGACGACCGCGATGACGACCGGTCCCCCGCCGGTGCGGAGGCCCCCCGGACGGACGGCGGCGCGAAGACCGCCAAGATCACCCTCGACCAGGCCGTCGCCGCCGCCCTGAAGAACGTCCCGGGCACGGTCACCGGGGCCGAGCTGGACGATGACGACGACGACCGCGGACGCGCGGTCTGGGAGCTGGACGTCCGCGGCTCCGACAAGAAGTGGCACGACGTGACGGTGGACGCCGCCAACGGCAAGGTCCTGAAGACCCGCGACGACGACAACGACGACCGCGACCGCCACGCCCCCCGCTCCTCCACCGTCACCCTGGACCGGGCGGTGGACGCGGCGCTGAAGACCGCGCCGGGCAGCGTCACCTCGATCGACCTGGACGACGATGACGACGACCGGGGCGACGTCCTGCGCTGGGACGTCGAGATCACGGGCAAGGACGGCGAGCAGCACGAGCTGCACGTCGACGCCAGGACGGGCGAGGTCACCGTGGACCGCGACGACGACGGCGACGACGACCGTGACGACCGCGCGGACGACCGGGACGACCACGGCGACGACCGGGACGGCGACGACGGCTGACGGGCGCGCGGGACCGGTCCCGACCGGCCCCGCGCGTGCTGAGGCCCCCGGAACGGCGTCCACGCCGCCCCGGGGGCCTCAGCACGCCCTCAGGAGCTTCCCGTCAGCCCCGCCACCAGCTCGTCCGCCGCGGCGTACGGATCCAGGGACCCCGCCACGATGCGCCCGGCCAGCGCGTGCAGCCTGCGGTCGCCGCGCAGATCGGCGATCCTCTCGCGGAGCGCGGTGACGGCGATCGTCTCGACCTCGCGCGCGGCGCGGGCGGTCCGGCGCTCGGCCAGCACGCCGTGCTCCTCCATCCAGGCCCGGTGCTTCTCCAGCGCCTCGACGACCTCGTCCGTGCCCTGGCCCCGGGCCGCGACCGTCTTCACGATCGGGGGGCGCCAGTCGCCGGGGCCCCGCGCCTCCCCCAGGCCGAGCATGTGGTTCAGCTCCCGGGCGGTGGCGTCCGCGCCGTCCCGGTCCGCCTTGTTGACCACGTAGACGTCGCCGATCTCCAGGATCCCGGCCTTGGCCGCCTGGATGCCGTCGCCCATGCCCGGGGCGAGCAGCACGACGGAGGTGTCGGCCTGGGAGGCGATCTCCACCTCGGACTGGCCGACGCCGACCGTCTCGACGAGGACCACGTCGCAGCCCGCCGCGTCCAGCACCCGGATCGCCTGCGGCGCGGACCAGGCGAGGCCGCCCAGGTGGCCCCGGGTCGCCATCGAGCGGATGTAGACGCCCGGGTCGGAGACGTGGTCCGCCATCCGGATCCGGTCGCCGAGCAGCGCCCCGCCGGAGAACGGCGAGGACGGGTCGACGGCGAGGACGCCGACCCGCTTCCCCGCCCGGCGGTAGGCGGAGACCAGGGCCGAGGTGGAGGTGGACTTGCCGACGCCGGGCGAGCCCGTGAGCCCGACGACGTAGGCGTGGCCGGCCAGCGGCGCCAGCGCGGCCATCACCTCCCGCAGCTGCGGGGACGCTCCCTCCACCAGCGAGATCAGCCGGGCCACCGCACGCGGCCTGCCTGCTCGCGCCTGCTCGACCAGCGTGGGGACGTCCACGTCCACGTTCACCGCTCCGTATCTCTCGCTCTGCCCCGGGGCCCGTGCGGGCCCGGAATCCGTACGCGTACTACTTGCCCGGAACGCGGATGATCAGCGCGTCGCCCTGACCCCCGCCGCCGCACAGCGCGGCCGCGCCGGTGCCGCCGCCGCGCCGCTTCAGCTCCAGGGCCAGGTGCAGGACGATCCGGGCGCCGGACATCCCGATGGGGTGGCCGAGCGCGATGGCGCCGCCGTTGACGTTGACCTTCTCCGAGGTGACGCCCAGGTCCTTCATGGACTGGACGGCGACGGCCGCGAACGCCTCGTTGATCTCGATCAGGTCGAGGTCCTCGACGCCGAGGCCGTCCTTCTTCAGGGCGTGCCGGATGGCGTTGGAGGGCTGTGACTGGAGGGAGTTGTCGGGGCCCGCGACGTTTCCGTGGGCGCCGATCTCGGCGATCCAGTCGAGGCCCAGCTCCTCCGCCTTGGCCCTGCTCATCACGACGACCGCGGCGGCGCCGTCGGAGATCTGCGAGGAGGTGCCGGCGGTGATCGTGCCGTCCTTGGCGAAGGCCGGGCGCAGCTTGCCGAGGGTCTCCTCGGTCGTCTCGGCGCGGATCCCCTCGTCCTGGGAGAAGAGGACCGGGTCGCCCTTGCGCTGCGGGATCTCGACCGGGGTGATCTCGGCCTCGAAGAGACCGTTCTTCCGGGCGGCGGCGGCCCGCTGGTGGGACTGCGCGCCGATCGCGTCCTGGGAGGCGCGGTCGAGACCGAGGCGGCCGTTGTGCTTCTCGGTGGACTCTCCCATCGGGATGTTCTCGTACGCGTCGGTGAGACCGTCGTACGCCATCGCGTCCAGCATCTCGATCGCGCCGTACTTGTGGCCCTCACGGGACTTGGGGAGCAGGTGCGGGGCGTTGGTCATGGACTCCTGACCGCCCGCGACCACCACGTCGAACTCCCCGGCGCGGATGAGCTGGTCGGCCAGCGCGATGGCGTCGAGTCCGGACAGGCACACCTTGTTGACGGTGAGCGCGGGGACGTTCATCGGGATGCCGGCCTTGACCGCGGCCTGCCGGGCGGGCATCTGGCCGGCGCCGGCCGTGAGCACCTGACCCATGATCACGTACTGGACCTGGTCGCCGCCGATGCCGGCCCGGTCCAGGGCGGCCTTGATGGCGAAGCCGCCGAGGTCGGCGCCGGAGAAGCTCTTGAGGGAGCCGAGCAGGCGGCCCATGGGCGTCCGGGCGCCCGCGACGATCACTGAGGTGGTGGTACCGGTCGTTGCTGGCATGGGCACGGCCCCTTGGGATCGGATGTGAACGAGGGTTTACCTGAATGTACTGAGAGCCATCGCGCCCGTCATCCGGCAACCGGTGTGACGGCGCGCACGTTGCGTAACCGTGGCGGGAGCGGCGCACGGGCTCCATGCTGATTCCATGCTGACGCGAATCGATCACATCGGGATCGCCTGTTTCGACCTGGACAAGACCGTCGAGTTCTACCGTGCCACGTACGGCTTCGAGGTGTACCACTCGGAGATCAACGAGGAGCAGGGCGTCCGGGAGGCGATGCTCCGGATCAACGGGACCTCGGACGGCGGGGCCTCCTACCTCCAACTGCTGGAACCCACCCGGGAGGACTCCGCCGTGGGCAAGTGGCTGGCCAAGAACGGGGAGGGCGTGCACCACATCGCCTTCGGCACCGAGGACGTGGACGGGGAGGCCGCGGACATCCGCGAGAAGGGCGTGCGGGTGCTGTACGACGAGCCCAGGAAGGGGTCGATGGGGTCCCGGATCACGTTCCTGCACCCCAAGGACTGCCACGGCGTCCTCACCGAACTGGTCACGAGCGGGACGGAGCACTGACCACCGCATACCCGGCCCGGTAGAGTGGGCGGTTCCGGGCCGGGGCCGGGTCGGGGCCGCACCACGTCCTCGTCGTTTGTCTGTCACCATTCCCCGGGGACCGCTCTCCGGCGAGCAGCGCCGGAGAGTCACGACCAGGGTTGGGGTCTTCCCCCGCTCAGTGGGGCACCCCCTGCTCGAACGAAGTTGAGAGCTTGGGGACGAGTTGAGAGCTCGGGGAAGGATGGGACCGCGCAGTGCGGGGCTACGAACGCCAGGAGAGCCACCGGGCTGAAGACGACCATCTCTCGCGGTTCGAAGCCGAGATGGACCGGCTGAGGACCGACCGGGAGAAGGCTGTCCAGCACGCCGAGGACCTCGGATACCAGGTCGAGGTCTTGCGTGCGAAGCTGCACGAGGCCCGGCGCAATCTCGCGACCCGTCCCGCCTACGACAGCGCGGACATCGGCTACCAGGCCGAGCAGATGCTGCGGAACGCGCAGGTCCAGGCCGAGCAGATGCGCAGCGACGCCGAGCGCGAGCTGCGCGAGGCGCGCGCCCAGACGCAGCGGATCCTCCAGGAGCACGCCGAGCACCAGGCGCGTCTTCAGGCCGAGTTGCACACCGAGGCCGTCCAGCGCAGGCAGCGGCTCGACCAGGAGCTCGCGGAACGCCGGCAGACCGTCGAGTCGCACGTCAACGAGAACGTCGCCTGGGCCGAACAGCTGCGCGCCCGCACCGAGTCGCAGGCCCGCCGGCTGCTGGAGGAGTCCCGCGCCGAGGCCGAACAGGCGCTGGCCGCCGCCCGCGACGAGGCCGCCCGGCTGGCGGAGGAGACCCGCCGGCGCACCGGCTCGGAGGCCGAGAGCGCCAGGACCGAGGCCGAAGCGATCCTGCTGCGCGCCCGCAAGGACGCCGAGCGGCTCCTGGGGGCCGCCTCCGCCCAGGCGCAGGAGGCCACCAGCCACGCGGAACAGCTGCGCTCCAGCACGGCCGCGGAGACCGACCAGACCCGGCAGCAGACCGCCGAGCTGAACCGGTCCGCCGAGCAGCGCCTCTCGGAGGCCGAGACCCGGCTGCGCGAGTCCCGCCTGGAGGCGGAGAAGCTCCTCTCCGAGGCGAAGGACGCCGCCGCCAAGCAGTTGGCCGCCGCCGAGTCGCAGAACGAACAGCGCACCCGTACGGCCAAGTCGGAGATCGCCCGGCTGGTCGGCGAGGCCACCAAGAGCACCGAGGCGCTGAAGGAAGAGGCCGAGCAGGCGCTGGTGGACGCCCGCGCCGAGGCGGAGCGGCTGGTCGCCGAGGCGGGCGAGAAGGCCCGTACGGCCGCCGCCGAGGACGCCGCAGCCCAGCTGGCGAAGGCGGCCCGCAGCGCCGAGGAGGTGCTCACCAAGGCCTCCGAGGACGCCAGGTCGACGACGCGGGCGGCGGGCGAGGAGGCCGAGCGGATCCGCCGCGAGGCGGAGGCCGAGGCGGACCGGCTGCGCGGCGAGGCCGCCGAGCAGGCCGACGAGCTCAAGGGCGCGGCCAAGGACGACACCAAGGAGTACCGGGCCAAGACGGTCGAGCTCCAGGAGGAGGCCCGCCGGCTGCGCGGCGAGGCCGAGACGCTGCGCTCCGAGGCGGTCGCCGAGGGCGAGCGGATCCGGGGCGAGGCCCGCCGCGAGGCGGTCCAGCAGCTGGAGGAGGGCGCCCGCACCGCCGAGGAGCTGCTCACCGAGGCCCGCTCCGACGCGGACGAGCTGCGCACCAAGGCGAACGGCGAGAGCGAGCGCATCCGCGCCGAGGCCGCCGAGCGGGCCGCGGCCCTGCGCAAGCAGGCCGAGGAGACGCTGGAGCGCACCCGGGCCGAGGCCGACAGGCTGCGGGCCGAGGCCGAGGAGCAGGCGGAGGCCGTCACGGAGGCGGCCGAGCGGGCCGCGACCGAGCTGCGCGAGGAGACCGAGCGCGCCGTCGCCGCCCGGCAGGCCGAGGCCGCCGACGAGCTGACCCGGCTGGGCACCGAGGCCGAGTCCCGGCTCGCCGCCGCCGAGGAGGCGCTCGGCGAGGCCCGCGCCGAGGCCGAGCGGATCCGCCGCGAGACGAACGAGGAGGCGGACCGGCAGCGCGCGGAGGCCGCCGAGCGCGCGCGGACGCTGACCGAGCAGGCCGGGGCGGAGGCCGAGCGGCTGCGCGACGAGGCCGCGGCCGACGCCGCCCAGTCCCGTGCCGAGGGCGAGAACGTCGCCGTACGGCTGCGGAGCGAGGCCACCGCCGAGGCGGAGCGGCTCAAGTCCGAGGCGCAGGAGAGCGCCGACCGGGTGCGCGCGGAGGCCGCGGCCGCCGCCGAGCGGGTCGCGACCGAGGCGGCCGAGGCGCTGACCGCCGCCCAGGAGGAGGCCACGCGGCGCCGCCGGGAGGCCGAGGAGATCCTCGGCGCGGCCCGGACCGAGGCGGAGCAGGAGCGCGAGCGGGCCCGCGAGCAGAGCGAGGAGCTGCTCGCCTCCGCGCGCAAGCGGGTCGAGGAGGCCCAGGCCGAGGCGGACCGGCTGGTCGAGGAGGCGGACGCCCGGGCGACCGAGCTGGTCGCGGCGGCCGAGCAGACGGCCCAGCAGGTACGGGACTCCGTCGCCGGTCTCCAGGAGCAGGCCGAGGAGGAGGTCGCCGGGCTGCGTTCGACGGCGGAGCACGTCGCGGAGCGCACCCGGAACGAGGCCCAGGAGGAGGCGGACCGGGTCCGCTCCGACGCGCACGCGGAGCGGGAGCGGGCCTCCGAGGACGCGATCCGGCTGCGGAGCGAGGCCAACGAGGAGGCGGCCCGTCTCCGGCAGGAGGCCCAAGAGGAGGCCGAGGCCGCGAAGGGGCTGGCCGAGCGGACGGTCTCCGACGCGATCGGCGAGTCGGAGCGGCTGCGCGCGGACACCTCCGAGTACAGCCAGCGGATGCGCACCGAGGCCTCCGACGCGCTGGCGTCGGCGGAGCAGGACGCGTCGAAGGCCCGCGCCGAGGCCCGCCAGGACGCCAACCGGATCCGTTCGGAGGCTGCGGCCCAGTCGGACCGGCTGATGGCCGAGGCGGCCAACGAGAGCGAACGCGTCCGCAACGAGGCGGCCCAGGCCTCGGAGCAGCTCGTCGTCGAGGCCACCACGGAGGCCAACCGCCGCCGGGCCGAGTCCACCGAGCAGGCGGACCGGATGCTCGCCGAGGCGACCGGCGAGTCCGAGCGGCTGCGCGCGGAGGCGGCCGAGCTGCTGGGCTCCGCGCAGGAGCAGGCCGCCCGCACCCACGAGGAGGCGGCACGGCTGCACGCGGAGGCCGAGTCGGCGTCCGAGGAGATGCGCTCGGAGGCCCGCCAGGAGGCGGACCGGCTGCTGGACGAGGCCCGCGAGGCGGCGGCCAAGCGCCGGGCGGACGCGGCCGAACAGGCGGACCAGCTCATCAACAAGGCGCGGGAAGAGGCGCTGCGTACGGCCACCGAGGCCGAGGGGCAGGCCGACACGATGGTCGGCGCGGCCCGCAAGGAGGCCGTGCGCATCACCTCGGAGGCGACCGTCGAGGGCAACACCCTGGTCGAGCGCGCCCGTACCGACGCGGACGAACTGCTGGTCGGGGCACGGCGCGACGCGACGGCGATCCGGGAGCGGGCCGAGGAGCTGCGGGCCCGGCTGGAGAGCGAGATCGAGGAGCTGCACGAGCGGGCCCGCCGGGAGACGTCCGAGCAGATGAAGACCGCCGGCGAGCGTGTCGACAACCTGATGAAGGCGGCGACCGAGCAGCGCGACGAGGCCGAGGCGAAGGCCAAGGAGCTGATGGCGGAGGCCAATTCGGAGGCGAGCAAGGTCCGTATCGCCGCGGTGAAACGGGCCGAGTCGCTGCTGAAGGAGGCCGAGACGAAGAAGGCCGGGCTGATCCGCGAGGCGGAGAAGCTGCGGGCCGACGCCGAGGCCGAGGCCAAACAGACCGTCGACGAGGGCAAGCGCGAGCTGGACGTCCTGGTGCGCAGGCGCGAGGACATCAATGCGGAGATCTCCCGTGTCCAGGACGTGCTGGAGGCGTTGGAGTCTTTCGAGGCTCCGACCGGGGGCGGGAAACCGGCCGGCGGTTCCGCGGGGGGCGCCAAGGCTCCGGCGGCGGCGGGCACGCGGTCGGGGGGCAAGTCGTCCGAGCGGTGACCGATCCGCGATGTGCCGTGCTTCGTCATGGACATTCAAACCTTCGAGTGGCAAGCACTCGGGGGGTCAGCCACTCAAAAGGGGTGTCATTCTCCAGATCAAACCGGCATCTTCACGCTGACACGCCGCCATGGCCCCTAGGATTCCCTCTATCACCTCACCGGTCTCATTCGACAGGAACCTCATGAGTGACCCTTCCTCCCCCTTCGGCTTCGAGCTCGTGCGACGAGGCTACGACCGCGGTCAGGTGGACGACCGCATCACCAAGCTCGTCGCCGACCGTGACAGTGCCCTGGCCCGAATCACCTCTCTGGAAAAGCGCATCGAGGAGCTGCACCTCGAAACGCAGAACGCCCAGGCCCAGGTAAACGACGCCGAGCCGTCGTACGCCGGTCTCGGCGCCCGTGTCGAGAAGATTCTCCGCCTCGCCGAGGAGGAGGCCAAGGACCTGCGCGAGGAGGCCCGTCGGGCGGCCGAGCAGCACCGTGAGCTCGCCGAGTCGGCGGCCCAGCAGGTGCGCAACGACGCCGAGTCGTTCGCCGCCGAGCGCAAGGCGAAGGCCGAGGACGAGGGCGTCCGCATCGTCGAGAAGGCCCAGGGCGAGGCGAACACGCTCCGCTCCGACGCCCAGAAGGACGCCCAGCAGAAGCGCGAGGAGGCCGACGCCCTCTTCGAGGAGACCCGCGCCAAGGCCGCCCAGGCCGCGGCCGACTTCGAGACCAACCTCGCCAAGCGCCGCGAGCAGTCGGAGCGCGACCTCGCGTCCCGCCAGGCCAAGGCCGAGAAGCGTCTCGCCGAGATCGAGCACCGCGCCGAGCAGCTCCGCCTGGAGGCCGAGAAGCTCCGCACGGACGCCGAGCGCCGGGCCCGCCAGACGGTGGAGACCGCGCAGCGTCAGGCCGAGGACATCGTCGCCGACGCCAACGCCAAGGCCGACCGGATCCGCAGCGAGTCGGAGCGCGAGCTCGCGGCACTCACCAACCGCCGCGACTCGATCAACGCTCAGCTGACCAACGTCCGCGAGATGCTGGCGACGCTGACCGGCGCCGCCGTGGCCGCCGCCGGCTCCCCGGTGGAGGACGAGCCCGCGACCCGCGGTGTCCCGGCCCAGCAGACCCGCTGACCCCGGCGCGCGCAGTACCCCCGTGTGCGCCCGGTTCCGCCTTTGTGGTGGCGCCGGGCGCTCGGGCGATCTAGCGTGAACGCATGATCGAGCTCGAGGGACTCACGAAACGTTTCGGCAGTAAGATCGCCGTCGATCATTTGTCGTGTCAGATCAGACCGGGCATCGTGACCGGCTTCCTCGGCCCGAACGGAGCGGGCAAGTCCACCACGATGCGGATGATGCTCGATCTCGACAACCCGACCAGCGGTACGGTGCGCATCGACGGCAAGCACTACCGCGAACTCCAGGAACCGCTGAAGTACATCGGGGCGCTCCTCGACGCCAAGGCGATGCACGGCGGCCGCAGCGCGTACAACAACCTGCTGTGCCTGGCGCAGAGCAACCGCATCCCGAGCAGCAGGGTCGACGAGGTTCTCGACATGGTCGGCCTGACCGCGGTGGCGAAGAAGAAGTCCAAGGGGTTCTCCCTCGGTATGGGCCAGCGGCTCGGCATCGCGTCCGCGCTGCTCGGCGACCCCGAGATCCTGATGTTCGACGAGCCGGTCAACGGACTGGACCCCGAGGGCATCCACTGGATCCGCAATCTGATGAAGGCGCTCGCGGCCGAGGGCCGGACGATCTTCGTCTCGTCCCACCTGATGAGCGAAATGGCCCTGACCGCCGACCACTTGATCGTGATCGGGCAGGGCAAGCTGCTCGCCGACACCTCGATGGCGGACTTCATCCACGAGAACTCCCGCAGTTACGCGCGGCTGCGCTCCCCGCAGCAGGAGCGGCTGCGCGACGTGCTGCACCAGGAGGGCTTCACCGCCGTCGAGACGGCGGGCGGCGTCCTGGAGATCGACGGCGCCACCACCGAGGAGCTGGGCGAGCTGGCCGCCCGGCACCAGGTGGTGCTGCACGAGCTGAGTTCCCAGCGGGCCTCGCTGGAGGAGGCGTTCATGCAGATGACCGCCGGTTCGGTGGAGTACCACGCCCATTCGGAACGGGACTTGGCGGTCGAACCACCCGCGGTGGGAGCCGGCTGGGGCGAGAACTGGAACAAGCCCGGCAGCACCGACCGCACCGGCACCGACGGCAAGGGGGCGTGACGACCATGGCATCGGTACCCGCGGTTCTCACCTCGGAATGGACCAAGATCCGGTCGGTCTCCTCGACCACCTGGACGCTCGTCGCCGCGTTCGCCGTCACGGTCGTGATGGGCGCGGCGCTGAGCGCCCTGCTGAACGCCACGTTCGACGACCTCTCGGAGGCGGAGCAGGCCACGTTCGACCCGACGTTCGTCAGCTTCTCCGGGACTGTTCTCGGCCAGCTCGCGATGGTCGTGTTCGGGGTGCTCGTCGTCGGCACCGAGTACAGCTCCGGCATGATCCGCACCTCGCTGGCGGCCGTGCCCCAGCGCGGGACGTTCCTCCTCAGCAAGATCACGGTGGCCGGTGCGCTGGCCCTCGTCGTGGGACTGCTCACCAGCTTCGTCTCGTTCTTCCTCAGCCAGGCCATGCTCGGCGACCGGGGCACCGACATCGGCGCGGAGAACGTGCTGCGCGCGGTGGTCGGCGGCGGGCTCTACATGGGGCTGATCGCGATCTTCTCCATGGGCGTGGCGGCGATGCTGCGCAGTTCCATGCTGTCGCTCGGCATCCTGATGCCGTTCTTCTTCCTGGTCTCGCAGATCCTCGCGGCGGTGCCGGGCGCCAAGAGCGTCGCCCGCTACTTCCCCGACCAGGCCGGTTCCAAGATCATGCAGGTCGTCCCGGACGCGCTGAACAGCGACCCGGCGCCCTACGGCCCCTGGGCCGGGCTCGGGATCATGGTGCTCTGGGTGCTGGCGGCGGTGCTCGGCGGCTACCTCGTCCTGAAGAACCGGGACGCGTGAGGGGCGGGCCCGGGCAGCTGTCCTGATCCGTGTGACGGCCCGGTGGCGGGCTGTGCACAACTTGGCCGGAACCGTCAGCGCCTGGTTATCCTCCTAACTCTTACGGGGGTGTGCGGCCGGGTGGCCCGTGCCCCGACGACAGAGTGAGTCGATGGGGCTGGAGCATGATCGAGGCAGTCGGCCTGACCAAGCGCTACGGCGCGAAGACGGCCGTGGACGACCTTTCCTTCCAGGTGCGGCCGGGGGCGGTCACCGGGTTCCTCGGTCCCAACGGGTCGGGCAAGTCCACGACCATGCGCATGATCCTCGGCCTGGACCGCCCCACCGCGGGTCACGTCACGATCGGCGGCCACCCCTACCGCGACCTCCCCAACGCCCCGCGCCAGGTGGGCGCGCTGCTGGACGCCAAGGGCGTGCACGGCGGACGCAGCGCCCGCAACCACCTGCTGTCCCTGGCCCAGCTCGCCGGCATCCCGGCCGCCCGGGTCGACGAGGTGCTGGGCGTCGTCGGCCTCCAGGACGTCGCCAAGCAGCGTTCCAGGGGCTTCTCGCTCGGCATGGGCCAGCGGCTCGGGATCGCGGCGGCGCTGCTCGGTGATCCGCAGGTGCTGCTGTTCGACGAGCCGGTCAACGGTCTCGACCCGGAGGGCATCCACTGGGTCCGCAATCTGATGAAGATGCTGGCCGCCGAGGGCCGTACGGTCTTCGTCTCGTCGCACCTGATGAGCGAGATGGCCCTCACCGCCGACCACCTGATCGTGATCGGGCGCGGCCGGCTGCTCTCCGACATGAGCGTCACCGACTTCATCTCCGCGAACTCCGCCGACTTCGCCCGGGTCCGGGTGCCGGACGACGGCCCCGGGGAGCGGCGGAAGCTGACGGCCTCGCTCATCGAGGCGGGCGGCCGGGTCATGACGGAGCCCGGCGGGGCGCTGCGGGTCACCGGGCTGCCGCTGCCGAGGATCAGCGACCTGGCCCACGGCTGCGGCGTACGGCTCTGGGAGCTGTCGCCGCACCAGGCGTCGCTGGAGGAGGCGTACATGCGCCTCACCCAGGGCCTGGTGGACTACCGCTCGACGGACGACGCCAAGGCGGGGCTCGTGGAACCGCTCCCCCAGGACCCGTACGGGAGCGCCGACGGCTTCGCCTCGCCCGAGCCGGTGGAGGTGCCGCAGGAGGGCTGGTACGCCCCGCCACCGCCCGTTCCGGGCCGGGCCCCCGCTGCCGCGCCCGCCCCTTCCCCGGCCGCCACCGCCGGGCCCGCCCCGGCCGCCGACGCGGTGGTCGGGCCCTCCTCGGCCGCCGCGGTGGCCGAGCCCTCTTCCGCCGCCGCGGCCGGAGAGCAGACGAGCAAGGACCTCCGATGACGACGCCGGCCACCCCCCGCCACCAGCAGGGACCGGACGCCGGCCTGCTGGGCTCCTACGAGTCGCCGATCCCGATCCGGCCCGCCACCCTCGGGGACGCGGTCGCCTCGGAGTGGACCAAGATCCGCTCCGTGCGCGCGACGGTCTGGACGCTCGGCGTGATGGTCGCGCTGATGCTGACGGTCGGGCTGGGCACCGCGCTGCTGCTCGCCGCGGACAGCAGCGGCGGCATGCCGGACGAGCCGGTCCTGGCCCTGGGCTTCTTCGGGGTGCTGCTGGGCTCGATCTGCGTGATCACGCTCGGGGTGCTGACCATCGGCTCCGAGTACGGCACCGGCATGATCCGTACGACGCTGACGGCGTGCCCGAGCCGGGGCCGGGTGCTCGCGGCGAAGGCGATCGTCTTCGCCGCGCTGGCCTTCGCCGTCACGACGGTGACCGCCGCGGTCGTGGCGGCGCTCCAGACCCTGATCCTGGGCGGTGCTCCCGCGTCGGCCGACGACTGGCTGCGCGGCACGGTCGGGGTCGGGCTCTACCTCGCCGCCCTCGGTCTGCTGTCGCTCGGGGTCGGCGCGATCGTGCGGCACTCGGCGGGCGCGATCACCATCATGATCGGCGTGGTGCTGCTGCCCCTGGTCCTCGCGCTGTTCATGTTCGCCGACCGGCTGCGGGGCGTTCAGCGCTTCCTGATCGAGTACTCGATCCCCAACCAGATCGGCGCGCTGTACGGCACGACGATGACGGAGAGCGGCCCGTCCGGCTGGGAGCCGCTGCTGCTGATGCTGGTCCTGGCGGCCGCGGTGCTGGGCGGGGCGGTCGCGATACTGAACCGGCGCGACGTCTGAGGGACCGCGCCGGCCGTGCGGCCGGTCGCCTCAGTGGCGCGGAGCGTTCCGGGACCGCTGCACCCTGGTGGTGCGGCGGTCCTTCGCGTTCCAGCAGGCCTTGTGCCAGTGCCGGCGGTCGTCGATGCCGCCGAACTCGGGCCAGGTCACCAGGTGCGGGACTCCGGAGGGGATCTCCTGGTCGCAGCCGGGGCAGCGGTACCGCTTGCCCTGGGCGCTCGCGCCGCTGACCGGGCGCACTGACCACTCCTCGCCCTGCCAGCTCTCGGTGGCCCCTCCCCCGCCGTACCTGCCGGGCGCCGGGCCGGGGTGCTCGTCGGGACTCTCGCCGCCACGGGGGCGGTTACGGCGCGGGGACACGGGACACCTCACGGGGCGGATCGGACACGTTTCGTCCCAGCGTAGAGGCTGCCGTCGGGGGCGGCGGCCGGGCTGTCCGGCGGCCCTGTCCGGCAGTGGGGTGAGTTAGCGGAAAATCGCAACAACTTCTTCCGGGACCGTGCCTTTGGCACGTGTCAGACGTTGTTGCCGGTGGGGGAGAAACGCGTCGGCCGCAAGGAGGCAATAGGCGATGCGCATCGGAACGTTCGTTCTGGCAGCCCAGTTCCCTGGACAGGGACCGGGTGAGGCCCTGCACCGGGCCGTCCGGTCCACCGAGGCCGCGGAGGAGAGCGGCCTCGACTCGGTCTGGCTGGCCGAGCACCACTTCGTGCCGTACGGGGTCTGCCCGTCCGCGACCACCCTGGCGGCGCTCCTGCTGGGCCGCACCCGCAGAATCCGGGTCGGCACCGCGGTCAGCGTGCTGCCCAACCACCACCCGGTCGCGCTCGCCGAGCAGGCCGCGCTGCTCCATCTGACCAGCGGCGGGCGCTTCTCGCTGGGGGTCGGGCGGGGTGGCCCCTGGGTGGACCTGGAGGTCTTCGGCGGCGGTCTCGACGCGTACGAGAACGGCTTCCCCGAGGCGCTCGGCCTGGTGCTCGACTGGCTGCGGGAGCCGTGCGTCGCGGGGCGCGGCGAGCGGTTCGGCTTCCGTGAGGTGGCGGTGGTGCCGCGCGCCGACGAGTTGCTGGAGGGCCCGGCGGACCCGGGAGAGGGTGGAGCGGGACCCGAGGTCGTCGTGGCGTGCACCTCGCCGAAAAGCGTGCGGCTCGCGGCCCGGCGGGCGCTGCCGATGCTGCTGGGCATGCACTGCGGGGACGAGGAGAAGGCGGAGATGGTCGCCCTGTGGCGTACGGCCGCCCGGGAGGCCGGCCATCCGCCCGAGGTGGTGGAGGGGGCCGCTCATGTGTCCGCCGGGGTGGCCCAGATCGGGGACGGCGCCGGGGAGGCCACGGAGATGCTGGTGAAGTCGATGCCCGGCTGGCTGCGCCAGGGGCTCGACGCCCATGTCACGGTCGACGGCCGGCAGCGCGTGATGCGGGACCCGGTCGCGTACACGGAACTGCTGTGCGGGCTGCATCCGGTGGGCCCGCCGCGGCTGGCGGCCGACCGGCTGGCCGCCACCGCCGAACGGACCGGGATCACGCGCTTCGCCCTCCTGGTGGAGGGGTCGGGCGATCTCGCGGCGACGGAGGAGAACGTCCGGCGGCTGGGCGCCGACGTGCTGCCGCTGCTCGTCTGACCTGCCGGTGGCGGTGGCCGCTCGGCGCCGTCCGCCGGCCGGGGTCGGTGGGACAAGTGGTGCGGTGGTGCGGGAGCTGCCGCCCCGGAGCCAGTTGCACCTCCCGCGGCCCGGGACGGCAGCAGAAGCGTTCAGCAGTCCCGGAGTTCGGGCGACTGGTTGAGCAACTGGCCCCTCACCGAGGTGAACTTGGCCAGTCGGTCGTCGACCGAGGCGTCCAGCGGGAACACCGCGACGCGGTGGCAGTTCTGGAATGCGATGCGCACTCCGAAGTGCCGCTGGAGCGCGCCGCGTATCGCATCACTCGCGAGCGCGCGCAGCAGCTGACCACGTGCCTGCTCGTCCGGCGGCGGCGTCTGGTTGTCGGCGAACTGTCCGCCGTCGACCTTCAGCTGAGCCACCAGCGAGCTGATCATCTCCCATGCGAAGGGCAGGGAGGTCCGGACGCAGTCGACGAAGTCGGCTTCGTCGACCTCGCCTCGCTCGGCCTGTTCCAACAGCGCCGGTGAGACGTCGAGCGACATGGGTTCTCCTCTCGCGACCCCGGGCGATGGCCGGGGCCCTACGGGCAGGGAAGGGGGGCGGCGACGACGCAGCGTGCACGGACGGCGACCTCCTGCTTACACGGTAAGCGCGCGGTCGGGGCCGCACCAGGAGATTGGGAACACAACCGGCCAATAACGAAGGGGCGCAAAGAGGGGCAAGCCCGCATCGGCGCCTCGCGGTGTGCACCGAGTGACGGGGGGCGGCGGGTGGGGAAATCGCGTCGAGCCCCCGTCGTCGAGTAGCGTTGCCGACCATGCGTCTCGTCATCGCCCGTTGCTCCGTGGACTACGCGGGCCGGCTCACAGCCCACCTGCCCTCCGCCCCCCGACTGATCCTGGTGAAGGCGGACGGAAGCGTCTCCATCCACGCCGACGACCGGGCGTACAAACCGCTCAACTGGATGTCCCCGCCGTGCACCCTGAAGGAGGGCGCCGACGGTGAGGCAGGCGTCTGGACCGTGGTGAACAAGGCGGGCGAAAAACTGATCATCACCATGGAGGAAGTCCTCCACGACTCGTCGTACGAGCTGGGCGTCGACCCCGGTCTCATCAAGGACGGGGTGGAAGCGCACCTCCAGGAGCTGCTCGCGGACCGGATCGAGATCCTCGGCGAGGGGCACACCCTGATCCGCCGCGAATACCCCACCGCCATCGGGCCGGTGGACATCCTCTGCCGGGACGCGAACGGGCAGACGGTGGCCGTGGAGCTGAAGCGGCGCGGTGACATCGACGGCGTGGAGCAGCTGACGCGCTATCTGGAGCTGCTGAACCGCGACCCGCACCTCGCGCCGGTCCGGGGCGTCTTCGCCGCCCAGGAGATCAAGCCGCAGGCCCGGGTGCTGGCGACGGACCGCGGCATCGGCTGCCTGGTCCTGGACTACGACGCCATGCGGGGCATCGAGGACGACAAGCTGCGGCTGTTCTGACCGTCGGGCACATCCGACCACCGGCGTCGAGGAGGGCCGGGTGGTTCACGCGGAAGCGTGAACCACCCGGCCCTTCTCCGTCCCGCCGTTGCTCAGACGGCCGTTTCGGTGTCCGCGACGGGATCCGGGACGCTCGCCGACTCGACGGGGTCGCCGACCGGTTCCACCGGGCCGCTGGCGGAGGAGGAGCCCTCCGGCGGCCCCGGGGGCTCCTCGGTGGGCGTCTCGGTCGGCGGGGTCGTCGGCGTCTCGGTGGGCGGGGTCGTCGGCGGGGTGGTGGGCGGCGTCGTCGGCGGCTTGGTGGGCCCGGTGGGCCCGCCGCTCGGCGTCGGGTCGCTCGGGGAGCTGCTCCCGTCGTCGGTCGGGCCGTCCGTTCCCGGCGTCGCACCGGTCGACGTGGAGGAGCTCGGGGACGGGGAGCCGGAGGTGCTCGGGCTCGCCGACTCCGAGGCGCTCGGGGTCGCGGACGCCTCGCCGCCGGAGGTCTCCCCGGCCGGGACGGAGCCGTCCTCGGACTCCTGGGGCGGTACGCCGTCGTCGGTCGGGTCCTCGGTGGCCGTCTGCTCGGTGGTGACGTTGCGGCTGCCCGGCTCGTCGCCGTCGCCCGCGGTGACGCCGAGGGTGACGACGGTGCCGAGCACCGCGACCAGCACGGCGCCCGCGCCCGCGGCGGCCAGGTTGCGCCGGGCGCCGCCCAGGACGGCCCGGCCCGTCCCCTTGCGCGCGGCGGGGCCGGGCGGCAGCGGGGCGACAACCGTGGGCGCCTCCCCGGCCGGCTGCCGCAGGAACACCGGGGCGCCCGGGAAGCCGCCGGGCGGTGTGCCCGGACCCTCCTGGCGCACCATGGGCACCTCGTCGCCCGACGCGGTGCGGCCGAGGGGGGCGAAGTCGCCGGAGCGGTCCGCGACCAGGGCGAGCGCGCGGCGTCCGGCCACGGCACCGGACCTGTCGGCGAGGGCGCCGCGCATCCCGATCGAGGTCTCCAGCTCGGTCCTGGCCCGGTCCGGATTGCCGGTGCAGAGCGCGAGGACACCCAACTCGTGGTGGAAGTAGGCCTCCTCGGCGACCTCGCCGGCGATCCTGGCGGCCTCCTGGCCGATCCTGAGGGCCCGCTCCCAGGCTCCCCAGCCCAGCCCCGCCGCGAAGGCCGGGGAGGCGCTGCGGGCCAGCAGGACGGCCGCGCTGGCCGCTCCCGCCTCGTCGCCCGGGACCAGCCGTGCCAGCGAGGCGACGATCGCGTCCGACTCGGCGACGGCCCGTTCCGGGGTGACCGAGGGGTGCGAGGCCCACCAGGCGTAGTGCTGGGCGGCGGTACGGGCGTGGGCGGCGGCGTCGTCCTCGTAACCGGCCGCCGCGAGCTGGGCGAGGACTCCGGCGGCGAGGCGGTAGCGGGGGCCGGCCGGGGAGAGCAGGCCGCAGCCCGCGAGCTCGCCGAGCGCGGCGTCCGCGTGGGTGTCGCCCACGAGGGCCGGCAGATGGGCCTGGTGGGGCACCTCGCCGCCGAGGGCGACGGCGAAGCGCAGGGTGGCGCGGGCCGCCTCGCTGAGCCGGGAGGCGAGCAGCACGGCGGGCGCGGCGCCCTCGCCGAGGCTCGGCAGCGGGACGTCGAGGGCTTCGGCGGCGGGCACCGCGGGGGCCGGCGGCGCGTCGTCCGCGCGTGGCTCGAAGTAGTCGTACTCGTCGAAGGCTTCGGGGCCGGCGCGCAGCCGGTCGCGCTGCACGAGGAGCGATCCGGCCTGGACGAAGCGGAGCGGCAGGCCCTCGGACTCGAACCAGAGGTCGCCCGCCCAGTTCCGCTCCTCCTCCGTGAGGGGGCGCTCGACGACCTTCTCCAGCAGGGCCAGCGAGGCGCCGCGGCCGAGTCCGGCGAGGAGTACCTCCTCGAGGTGGGCCTCGGCCACGGGGGTGGTGGTGTCGGGGGTGGCGGCGAGCAGGAAGGCGCACTCGGGGGTGGCGGCGAGCAGCTCGTCGAGGGCCGCGCCGCCGATCTCCAGGTCGTCGATGGTGACGACGGCGCCGATGGACCGGACGAGCGCGAGCAGTTCGTCGCGGTCGGGGCGGTGGCTCGGGGCCTTGTGGACGGTGTCGAAGAGGGCGTGCAGCAGATCGGCGCCGGTGCGGCCCCGGCCGTTGAGCCGGACGACTCCGTCGGGGGCCAGCTCCGCGCAGTCCGCGGCGACGGCGTCGAGCAGCGCGGTGCGGCCGGACCCGGCCTGGCCGGTGAGGCGGACGCTGCGCCCGCGCGCCAGCAGGCGGACCAGGCGTTCGCGCTCCTCCTCGCGTTCCAGGAGCGGCAGTTGCGGGGCGGGCGGTCCCGCGGGCACCGGGGGCGCTCCGGCGCGTTCGTGGTCGGCGCGTTCGGCGGGGGTGCGGCGCACCGGGGCGTCGGGTTCCGAGCCGGGCGGGCAGGCCTCGACCTCGCTGCCGTCGACGGGGTTGACCGTGAGCAGCAGGTCGCCGACGGTCAGCTGGACGACGCGGACCTGCTGCGGTGTACCGGGGCCGAAGTCGGCGCCGCCGGACTCGCGGGACGGCCGGCGCTGGCCGGGCTCGCCGCCGGAGCGGTCGTGGCCCTGTCCGTACTCATCGGGTGCCCGGTGTGTCGGGTCCATCGCAAAGTCCCCCAGACGCGTCGTGCGCGGTTGCCCCTCCCGGCCTCACACGCGCCTCGCTGTCGCTTCCGGTCCGGTGTCCGCCCATGGGTTCGTTGTCATTCGGCGGACGGCCGAACCCTAGACCTTGGCACAGTATTCACGAACCGCCGGGGTGCCGGGCCGTCCATGACGTCACGTTCCGGTGAGGATTGCGTGACTTCTTCCGCCGGGTGCGGTCCGTCCGGCCCTCCGGGCCCCGGCGGACGGCGCCCCGCCCCGTCCGGATCGCCCGGCGGGCCGCCGCGCGCTCGCCCGTCAGACGCGCGGCAGCGACTCCGCGGCGATGCCGCCCTCGATGGCCAGGATGCGGTGCAGCCGGGTGGCCACCAGGAGGCGCTGCATCTGCGGTGGCACGCCGCGCAGCACGAGGCGGCGTCCGGCCCGTCCCGCCCGGCGGTGGGCTCCCATGATGACGCCGAGTCCGGTGGCGTCCCAGGAGTCCAGCTCGGTCAGGTCCAGCACGAGGTCGCCGACTCCGTCGTCCACGGCCGAGTGCAGGACCGTACGGGCGTCCGCCGCGCTTCGGACGTCGAGGCGGCCCCCGACGACCAGCTCGGCGTGGTCGCCCCTGATGTGCATATGCGCTCCCCGGTCATGCTCCGTAGAAGGTCCGTCTGTCTGCTCTGCCGTCGGCTGCCCGTTCCGCCGCCGGCCCTGTCGTGGGCCCCGCCTCCGCCACGCGGGGCCCTGTCCCCTGCCACCACTGACTGTCCCGACGACAGGGAAGTTGCCGTCTGTAAGCGAACCGATATCGAATTCACTCGGTGGAGTGACTCCGGTTCGGCGAGGATCACCACCCGCCGGGTAGGATCCCCCGGCTTCCGCGGCCCGGACGGTGGCGGTCCGGCGGGCCGGGGAGCCGGGTCCGGTCAGTACGTGTAGAAGCCCTGCCCGCTCTTGCGCCCGATGTCACCTGCGTCGACCATCCGGCGCATCAGCTCCGGGGCGGCGAACTTCTCGTCCTGCGACTCGGTGTAGATGTTGCCGGTGGCGTGCAGGAGGATGTCGACGCCGGTCAGGTCCGCGGTGGCGAGGGGCCCCATGGCGTGGCCGAAGCCCAGCTTGCAGGCGATGTCGATGTCCTCGGCCGAGGCGACGCCCGACTCGTACAGCTTGGCGGCCTCGACGACGAGCGCCGAGATCAGCCGGGTGGTGACGAAGCCCGCCACGTCGCGGTTGACGACGATGCAGGTCTTGCCGACCGACTCGGCGAACTCCCGGGCGGTGGCGAGGGTTTCGTCACTGGTCTTGTAGCCGCGCACCAGCTCGCAGAGCTGCATCATCGGGACCGGCGAGAAGAAGTGCACGCCGACGACGCGCTCCGGACGCTCCGTCACGGCCGCGATCTTGGTGATCGGGATGGCGGAGGTGTTGGACGCCAGGACCGTGTGCTCGCCGACGACCTTGTCCAGGGTCCGGAAGATCTCGTGCTTGACTTCCAGCTTCTCGAAGACGGCCTCCACGACGACGTCCGCGTCGGCGACGGCGTCGAGGTCGGTGGTGGTGGTGATGCGGCCGAGCGCGGCCTCGGCGTCGGCCGCGTCCAGCTTGCCCTTGGAGACGAACTTGTCGTACGAGGCCTTGATGCCGTCCCGGCCCCGGGTCAGCGCGGCGTCGGTGACGTCCCGCAGCACGACGTCCCAGCCCGCCTGGGCGGAGACCTGCGCGATCCCGGATCCCATGAGTCCGGCCCCGATGACGGCGAGCTTCCTGGCCACGTTCGCACCCCTTGGTTTCTGTTCGCCCGTGCGCAATTGTTCACGGCGGTTCACATGCTCTCCGGCGGAGGTTAGTACCCGTCGGGCGCGCTGGGGCGGTGAAGAGATGCGCGTCACGTCTCAGATGACGGACATCACACCGGGACGCGTCATTCGGCTCCGCGCCGCGCGTAGTTGAGGACCCGGTCGCCGAGCAGCCCCTCGATGTCGTCGAGGACGCCGAGGGCGTCGTGGGAGACCTCGACGGCCTTGCGGCCCTTCATCATCTCCTGGCTGACGTAGCCGACGAGGGCGTGCTCGATCCAGGCGATCTGGCCGCCGACGAGGAGCGGCAGCGGGTCGTCCTCGCTCGCGCCGGTGTCCTCGCGGAGGGTGGCGACGACGGTCTGGAGCACCTCCTGCTGGAGGTACCAGAGGCGGGCCTTGAGGGTGGGGGCGTCCTCGATGACGCGCATGAAGTCGGCGAAGCCGTCCATCAGCCCGAACTCCGGGGAGACGGCGACGACGGCGGCGCGCACCTCGCGCAGGACGGCCTCGGCGGCCGACTCGCCCGGGTCGCGGGCGCGGACGTAGCGGGCGACGCGCTGGGTGACGTGCTTCATCCGGTCGAGGAAGAGGTCCTCCTTGGCCGGGAAGTAGTTGTAGACGGTGTTGACGGAGACGTCGGCCAGTTCGGCGATCTCGGCGACGGTCACCGTGACGAAGCCGTGCTGGAGGAACAGCCCGGTCGCCATGTCCGAGATGCGCTGCTTGGCCTGGCGCTTCTTGCGTTCCCTGAGTCCCTCAGCCATGCCTCCATCGTAGGACGCGCCAAACGATCATGGTGTCGCTGAATTATTGGAGTCATTGCAATTTTGGGCGTGCTCTGTTTTTCTGGCCCCATGACCGTCATCAGCACCTCCGGGCTGGCCCGGACCTTCACGACGCCGAGCGGCCCGGTGGAAGCCGTCCGCTCCATCGACCTGACCATCCACCCCGGGGAGATCGTCGGCCTCCTGGGCCCCAACGGCGCGGGCAAGACGACCACGCTGCGCATGCTCACGACGCTCCTCGCCCCGACCGGCGGCGCCGCCACCGTGGCCGGCCACGACCTGCTCACCGATCCCGCGGCCGTCCGGGCGGTCTGCGGGTACGTCGCCCAGTCCGGCGGCGTCGACCCGCATCTGACCGTCCGGGAGGAGCTCGTCACCCAGGGCAGGCTGTACCGGCTGAGCCGGACGGAGGCCGCCGCGCGCGCCGGGGAACTGGCCGAACGGCTCGGCCTGGACGGGCTGCTCGACCGGAAGGCGGCGACCCTCTCCGGAGGGCAGCGGCGGCGGCTCGACATCGCCATGGGCCTCACCCACCGGCCGGCCGTGCTCTTCCTGGACGAGCCCACCACCGGCCTGGACCCGGGCAGCCGGGCCGACCTGTGGGAGCTGGTGCGGAGCCTGCGCGACGAGTCCGGCACCACCGTCGTCCTGACCACGCACTACCTCGACGAGGCCGACGCGCTGGCGGACCGGCTGATCCTCGTCGACGGCGGCACGGTGGTCGCGGAGGGGACCCCGGCCGAGCTGAAGACCCGGTACGCCGGCTCCCCCGACGCCTCCCTCCAGGACGCGTTCCTGGCCGCCACCGGCCGTCCCGTCACCCCCGCCGACGCCGCCCCCGCAGCCGTATAGGACCCCCGTGATCTTCCACGACACCGCGATCGTCTTCGGGCGGTACGCCCGGCAGACCCTGCGCTCCCGCTTCCAGATCTTCTTCGGGATGCTGATGCCGCTGCTCTACCTCCTCTTCTTCGGTCCGCTGCTGCGGGACCTGCCGCTCGGCTCCCCCGCCGGCTCCTGGCAGATCCTGGTACCCGGCCTGCTCCTCCAACTCAGCCTGTTCGGAGCGTCCTTCGCCGGTTTC
>NZ_UAVD01000016.1 GCF_900460065.1 Streptomyces griseus
ACCCGGAAGCTTCGGAGGCCCCGCATGACCCGCATCGCGCTCGACCCCTTCGTCAGAGACCTCGACGGCGAGAGCGCCGCGCTGCGGGCCGCCGGCCCGCTGGCCGAGGTGGAGCTGCCCGGCGGTGTACACGTGTACGCCGTCACCCGTCACGCGGAGGCCCGCGCGCTGCTCACCGACAGCCGCGTGGTCAAGGACATCAACGTGTGGAACGCCTGGCAGCGCGGCGAGATACCCATGGACTGGCCGCTGATCGGCCTGGCCAACCCGGGCCGCTCGATGCTGACGGTCGACGGGGCGGACCACCGCCGTCTCCGTACGCTGGTGGCGCAGGCGCTCACGGTGAAGCGGGTGGAGCGGCTGCGCGCCGGGATCGAGGCGCTGACCAACGCGAGCCTGGACAGGCTGGCGGCCCACCCGGCCGGGGCGCCGGTGGACCTGAAGGCCGAGTTCGCCTACCCCCTCCCCATGAACGTGATCAGCGAGCTGATGGGCGTGGACGCGGCGGACCACCCGCGGCTGAAGGAGCTGTTCGAGAAGTTCTTCTCGACGCAGACCCCGCCGGAGGAGGTGCCGCAGATGATGGCGGACCTCGGGACCCTCTTCACGAAGATCGTCGACTCCAAGCGGGCGAACCCGGGCGACGACCTGACCAGCGCGCTGATCGCGGCCTCCGAGGACGGCGACCACCTCACCGACGAAGAGATCGTCAACACGCTGCAACTGATCATCGCCGCCGGGCACGAGACCACGATCAGCCTGATCGTCAACGTCGTGGAGGCCCTGGCGACCCACCCCGAGCAGCGCGAGAAGGTGCTGAACGGGGAGATCGGGTGGGACGGCGTCATCGAGGAGACGCTGCGCTGGAACACCCCGACCTCGCACGTCCTGATCCGCTTCGCGACGGAGGACATCAAGGTCGGCGACAGGGTCCTGCCGAAGGGCGAGGGCCTGATCGTGTCGTTCGGCGCGCTGGGCCGCGACGAGGAGCAGTACGGCCCGACGGCCGGCGACTTCGACGCCGGCCGCACCCCGAACCGCCATATCGCCTTCGGCCACGGCCCGCACGTCTGCCCCGGTGCGGCGCTCTCCCGCCTGGAGGCGGGCATCGCGCTCCCGGCCCTGTACGAGCGGTTCCCGGAGCTGGACCTGGCGGTCCCCGCCGCGGAGCTGCGCAACAAGCCGATCGTGACCCAGAACGACCTGCACGAACTGCCGGTGAAGCTGGGCTGCCCGTTCGGACACGACGCGTAGGGAGTGTCCGCGAAGTCTCGTCGTCCGCCCGTCGGGCGGGCCGGACGAGACTTCGCGGCCACGACCCGGGGCAGTGTCCGCGGGCATCCACGGGCCGGAGCGCGCGTCTCATCCGACGGACACGGTTGCTGAGCCGTGCCACCGAGGGACTACGCTCCGTCCCGTGGCCGACATCCAGATTCCCGCTGACATCAAGCCCGCCGACGGACGCTTCGGCGCCGGTCCTTCCAAGGTGCGGACGGAGGCGCTCGACGCGCTGGCCGCCACCGGCACCTCTCTCCTCGGTACGTCCCACCGCCAGGCCCCGGTCAAGAACCTGGTCGGCGAGGTGCGGGACGGTGTGCGCAGCCTCTTCTCCCTCCCCGAGGGTTACGAGGTCGTCCTCGGCAACGGCGGCTCCACCGCCTTCTGGGACATCGCGACGCACGGTCTGATCGAGTCGAAGTCCCAGCACCTGAACTTCGGCGAGTTCTCGTCGAAGTTCGCCAAGGCCGCGAAGCTCGCGCCCTGGCTGTCCGACCCCACCGTCATCGCCTCCGACCCGGGCACCCACCCGGACCCGGAGGCCGAGGCGGGCGTCGACGTCTACGCCTTCACCCACAACGAGACCTCCACCGGTGTCGCGGCCCCGGTCAAGCGCGTCGCGGGCGCCGACGAGGGCGCGCTCGTCCTGGTGGACGCCACCTCCGGTGCGGGCGGCCTCCCGGTCGACATCACCGAGTCCGACGTCTACTACTTCGCCCCGCAGAAGTCCTTCGCCTCCGACGGCGGCCTGTGGATCGGCGTGTTCTCCCCCGCGGCGCTGGAGCGCGCCGCCCGGATCCACGCCTCGGGCCGGCACATCCCGGAGTTCTTCTCGCTGCCGACGGCGATCGACAACTCGCTGAAGAACCAGACGTACAACACCCCGGCGCTGGCCACCCTCTTCCTGCTGAACGAGCAGCTGAAGTGGATGAACACCCAGGGCGGCCTGGACTTCACGACCGGCCGCACGGCGGCTTCGTCGGGCCACCTGTACGGCTGGGCCGACGAGTCGAAGTACGCCACCCCGTTCGTCACGGACCCGGCGAAGCGCTCGCAGGTCATCGGCACGATCGACTTCGCGGACGAGATCGACGCGGCGGCCGTCGCCAAGGTGCTGCGCGCCAACGGCATCGTGGACACCGAGCCCTACCGCAAGCTGGGCCGCAACCAGCTGCGCGTGGCGATGTTCCCGGCGATCGACCCGGCGGACGTGCAGGCGCTCACGGCGTGCGTCGACTACGTGATCGAGAAGCTGTAACGCCCTGGTCCTCGACCGCACGGAGACGGCCCGGCACCCACGCGGTGTGCCGGGCCGTCTCCGCTTCACCCGTCGGAGTGGCACGGTCCGGAAGCGCGCTCCCGGACTGCTCCGCCCGGCGATGATGACCGCCACGAGGTCTGCGCCCCGGGCCGGCAGGCCCCGCTGCCCGCCTCGATCGGCGCCGACGTCTCCCCGGACGTGGACGAGATCGTGCGCGCGGGCCGCTCGAAGCGCTGAGGGCGTTGAGAGGTCACGCCGCCGCGAGCACCGCGCGCAGGGCGGCTATCCCCGCCAGCCACGCCTGGTCCTCACCGGCCTCCGCCCACAGGTCCAGCGGCTCCGCGTTCTCCGCGGTGAGGCGGTCCAGGGCACGGACGGCCAGCGGGCGCAGGTCGGCGGGGAGCGGGGGCAGCGGCTCCTTCGGGCCGTACGCGGTGGTGACGGGCTCTCCTCCGGGGCACTGCGCGGCGATCAGCGCCGCCGCGGCCACCGCCTCTTCGCCGCAGTCCGCGTACTGCTCCGGTCCGGTGTCCGCGATGGCGCTCAGCACGTCCCGGAGCACGTCCGCCTTCCTGCCGGGCTCCGCGTCGTCGACCCGCCCGCCGAAGTCGGCGGCGGTGTCGTTGTCGAAGTGGCCGATGTCCCAGGCGCCCATGGGTCCCCCCTCAATCCGCTGTGCCGGTCACCCGGTCGTGCCGGTGCCCCCATCCTCACAGCCGCCACTGACAATCGGCCGTGTCGGGCTCAGACCACGCGGGCGCCGCCCCGTCCGGCGCCTCCGCCGTCCGAACCGTCCTCTTCCTCGTCGTCCTCGTCCGGGATGTGCACGTCGAAGACGTTGATGTTGATCTCGACGACCTCCAGCCCGGTCATCGTCTCCACGGCGTCGACGACGTTCCCCCGGATCCGGTCGGCGAGCTCGTGGATCGCAACGCCGTACTCCACCTCGACGTCGACGTCGATCGCCGTCTGTTTCTCACCCACCTCCACCTTCACGGTCCGTTCCTTGCCCGAGGCCCCGGGCACCCGGCCCGTCACGGCGCCCAGTGCCTTCGCCGTGCCCTTGCCCACCGAATGGACGCCGCCGGTCTCGCGGATGGCGATGGCCGCGATGGTGGCCACGACGCCGTCGGCGATGGTGGTCCTGCCGCGTACGCCGTTTCCCCGGTTCCCGCCGATCGACGCCGGGTTTCCGCTCCGAGCTGTGCTGTCAGCCATGTCCGCCTCGCAGAGAGTGGTTGCCACGGGTGCTCCTCCCACCCGTGCGGGCCCCCACACTCACTCTCCGCCCGCCCGCGGCCATCCGCCAATCGGGCTACCGGGCCTCCGCGGCGGGCCGGACGTCCGCGTCCACGTACGGCCCCGGTCCGCCGGCCGGGGCGGGCGGTCAGACCGCCTCGCGCGACCCGGGCCCGGGCGGCCGAGGGCGGGAGGGGCCACGCCTCACCCACCGGGACAGCGGACCCGCACCTCATCCTCCGAGGGAACGGGCCCGCGCCTTCCCCGCTCCCCGCCCCGTCAGTCGCTGACCTTGCTGCGCGACTGGTACAGCAGGTCCTGGTACTCGGGGTGCCGGGCGATCCATCCCGCGTAGAACGGGCAGGTGGGCAGGACGCGCAGGCCGGCGGCGCGCGCCTCGTCCAGGGAGGCGCGGGCCAGTGCGGAACCGACCCCCCTGCCCTCGTACGCGGGCGAGACCTCGGTGTGGAGGAACGCGATGAGTTCCGCCGTACGGAGATAGTCCGCGAAGCCGGCGACCTCGGCCTCTCCGTCGACCCGGGCCTCGTACCGCTTGGCCCCGGGCACGTCCTTCACTTCGACTGCCATGTGTCCTCTTCTCTCCGTTCGTCGGCGCACCGGACCGGTCCGGGTGGCGCGTCGTCGTCCTACCAGTCTCGGCGTCAGCCCGCACTTCCGGCGCGCCCGGCGGCGAGGAGCTGCGTCTCCCAGGCGAAGGCCACGCCCGTGGCGCCCCCGTGCTGGGCCTGGACCTCCGCGGCCCCCGGGATGGTCTCCTCGCGGGCCCAGTCGCGCTGCCACTCCCCCATCACGGCCAGCCAGGTGATCGGCACGACGCCCGCCTGGACCATGCGCCGCACCGCCATGTCGTGCGCCTCGGCCGACACGCCCCCCGAAGCGTCGGTGACGGCGTAGACCTCGTACCCCTCGCCCGCCGCCTGGATGGCCGGCATCGCCAGGCAGATCTCCGTCCAGAGCCCGGCCAGGATCAGCTTCTTGCGCCCGGTCGCCTTGACGGCGTCGACGACGCGCCGGTCCTGCCAGGTGTTGATGAAGGTCCGGTCGATCGGCTTCTGGTCCGGGAACACGTCCTGGATGCCCTGGATGATCAGGCCGCCGCGCTCCTCCAGGACGGTCGTCAGGATCGTCGGCACGTCGTAGACCCTGGCGGCCTTGGCGAGCCCGACGACGTTGTTGACGATCATCGTCGGCTCATGGCTGTTCAGGTTGGCGAACTGGAAGGGCTGGTGGTCGATCAGGACGAGGACGCTCTCCTCCGGCGTCAGCAGCGCGTCGAGTCCGGCCTTGTTCTGGGTGCTCATGGGATTCCCCTTCTGGAGCTTCACGTGTGCCTGCCACAGCCATTTAGTTGACGTGTCATCCACACTAGGCATCGATGATTGACACGTCAACTAGCCCTTGGGGCGGCCGATTTGCGCAGGGCCCGGGGGAGACCGGCCATCCGAGGCGCGCACCGGCCCCGCCCGGCCATGGCCGAGCCGCCGACCGCATCGCTACGCTCCTGGCATGGACGCACCGCCCAACTGGCTGACCCCGGAGCAGCAGGCCGCCTGGGACAGCTTCATCCGCATGCAGGAGAAGCTCATCGGACGGCTCTCACGCCGGGTGCAGTCCGACTCCCGCATGTCCCCCGCCGACTACATCGTGCTGGCCAAGCTCACCGAGGCCGGCGGGCGCATGCGCTTCATGGACCTGACCAAACTGGTGGAGTGGGAGAAAAGCCGCATGTCCCACCAGGTGGGGCGGATGGCCAAGCGCGGACTGGTGACCAAGGAGGACTGCCCCGACGACGGACGCGGAGCGTTCATCGTCGCCACCCCGGCCGGCCGGAAGGCCATCGAGGACGCCGCCCCCCTGCACGTCGAACATGTCCGCAGGCTGTTCATCGACGCCCTGACCCAGGACGAGCTGGACGCCCTCTCCCACATCGCGAACCGCGTCCTCACGCACATGGAGAAGCAGTCCGACTGACCGGCTCCGGGCGGCGCCCCGCACCCGTCGCACACGGGGCCCATCACCCGCCCCGAAGGCGATCCCTGCTCGTCGGGTGCTGCGCGGAAGCAGGCGCACCGCACCGTGAACCGCTGCGAGAAGCCCGGCGTTCGCCGTGGAGCCGCCCGTCCGACTCGCCCTGGTGCGCCGGGCGCTGCGGCCGCATCGCCGTAACGCTGAGGACACCGCCCGGCAGCCGCACTACAGTTGGTCCATCGTGTCTGAGCTCCTGGGAATCAACCACCTGACCCTGTCCACGACCGACCTTGACCGACTCGTGGCGTACTACACCGAGTTGCTCGGAGCGACGCTCGCCTTCGAGCGCGCGGCGACCTCGTCCCATCCACGCATCGCGGCCGTCGACGTCGGCGGGAACGACCACCTGATGATCGTCGAAACCGCCGAAGCCCCCACGACTGATCCCGATCCCCTCGGCAACGCGGGCTGGGGTCTGCGCGTCGGGACATACGCGCGGCTGTCCGCGGTTCGCGAGAGCATCCTCGGCGCCGGGTGGCCGGTCGGGCAGATCGAGACACTGCCCGCGCAGTGGACGATGACCGCTCGCGATCCCGATGGACGGCCGGTGGATGTCCGAGCCCACCGCCCCGTGCCGCCCGACAGCACCTCTCGCCGCCCGGCGGATCCCGGCGGGTCATCCCGGTAGGAGGGCTCAACGGCCCCCCGGTGCGGGCGGGCTGCCCGTCCAGCGCCGCTCGCCGTCCGCCCGCTCCCCGGTCGGCCGGAGGCCCGCCGCCTTCGCCACCCGCTCCGAGGCGGCGTGGTCGGGGTGGACGTGGGCGAGGAGCTCCCGGACGCCTCCGGCCGCGACCAGGTGCGCCGCGAGTCCCTGCGCGGCCTCGCTCGCGTAGCCCCGGCCCTGCCAGGGCGTCCCGATCACCCAGGCGATCTCCGCCCGGGGCCCCCGTACCGTCGCCTGCACGTATCCGGCGAGGCGTCCGTCCGCGCGGACCCGCAGCACCCAGTTCCACCACCGCTCCCCCGGGTCCGGCGAACCGGCGCACTGCCGCTCGTAGCGGGACCGCAGCGCGGCGGCGTCCGGCGGGCCGCCGCCGGTGAACACGTACAGCGCCGGGTCCGCGAGGACGGCCGCCATCTCGTCGGCGTACGCCGGGTCGAGGGGGAGCGCGTCGAGGCGGGCGGTGGTGAAGGGCCAGGGGGCGATGGTCGTCGGCACGGTCCGACCCTATGCCGAGCACCGGCCCCCGGCACAGGGTTTCCGCAGCTCACAGCGGGTGGGCGAGGCTCCTCACCGGCTCAGGCGCTGGAAGCGGCGCACCGCCAGCGGCAGGCACACCAGCGTGATCGCCAGCGGCCAGACCACGGCCATCAGCACGGCGTGCTCCTCCACCCAGGTCCCGCCGCCCGCCACGGGGTTGCCGAACAGTTCGCGGGTGGCCGTCGCCGTCGAGGAGATCGGGTTCCAGGCCGCGATCGTGCCCAGCCACCCCGGCATCAGGGACGGGGCCACGAAGGTGCTGGAGATCATGGTGACGGGGAAGGCCACCGCGTACAGGCCGCCGGCCGCCTCCGGGGTGGGCACCAGCATGCCGAGCCAGACGCCCACCCAGATCAGGCTGAACCGCAGCAGCAGGAGCAGCCCGAACGCCGCGAGTCCGGCCGGCACCCCGCCCTCCGCGCGCCAGCCCATCAGCAGCGCGGTGACGGCCAGGATGGTCAGCTCGGCGGCGGCCACCACGAGGTCGGCGGCCCCGCGTCCGGAGGCGAAGGCGGAGGGGGCCATCGGCATGGACCGGAAGCGGTCGACGACCCCCCTGGCGGCGTCGGTGACGACGGCCACGGTGGTGTTCATGAAGCCCATGGCCATGGTCATGGCGAACATGCCGGGCATCAGGAACTCCCGGTAGTCCCCGCCCCCGGGCACCTTCATCGCACTGCCGAAGACGTAGCCGTACAGCAGGACGGAGAGGATCGGGAAGCCGAGCTGCCAGACGACGGCGGAGGGGTGGCGCTGGTAGTGGGTGAGGGTGCGGCGGGTGATGTTCCAGCAGTCGGTGACCGCCCAGAGGACGGAGCCGTGGTCGCGGACCGGGGCCGTCCGCACCGCGGCGGGGTTCGCTGCGTCTGTGGTCATGCCGCCACCTCCGCGGGGATGTGGTCGTCGTTGCCGGCGCCCCGGCCGTCGCCGCCGGGGACCGCGCCGTGTCCCGTCAGGCGGAGGAACACGTCGTCCAGGCTCGGCCGGCGCAGTCCGATGTCCTCCACCGCGATTCCGGCGTCCTGGAGGCCCCGGGCCACCTCGGTGAGTGCGGCCACCCGGTCGGCGACCTGGGCGTGCACCCGGCGGGCGGTGGCGTCGGTGACGACGAGTCCGCCCCCGGCCACCCGGTCGACGGCCCTCGTCACCGCGTCGAGGTCCCCCGCCTCGGCGGCCACCACCTCGATCCGGTCGCCGCCGACCCGGTTCTTGAGCGCGTCCGGGGTGTCGTCGGCGATGGCCCGCCCCCGGTCGATGACGGTGACGCGCGAGGCGAGCTTGTCCGCCTCGTCCAGGTACTGCGTGGTCAGCAGCACGGTCGTCCCGCCCGCCACCAGCGCCCGGACCGCCTCCCACACCTCGCCCCGGCCGCGCGGGTCGAGCCCGGTCGTCGGCTCGTCCAGGAACAGCACGTCGGGCTGGAGGATCATCGAGGAGGCCAGGTCGAGGCGTCGCCGCATGCCGCCGCTGTACTCCTTGGCGCCCTTGTCGGCGGCCTCGGCCAGGTCGAACCGGTCCAGCAGCTCCCCGGCGCGCTGCCGGGCCCGTCGGTTGCCCAGGTGAAAGAGCCGTCCGAACATCTCCAGGTTCTGCCGCCCGGTGAGGCCCTCGTCGACGGCCGCGTACTGGCCGACGAGCCCGATGCGGCTCCGAACCCGGCGGGGTTCGCGGGCCACGTCGAGCCCGGCGACCTCCGCCCGGCCCGCGTCGTACCGCAGGAGCGTGGCGAGGACCCGCACGGCGGTGGTCTTGCCGGCCCCGTTCGGGCCGAGCAGGCCGTGGACGGTGCCGGGGCGGACGGCGAGGTCGAACCCGTCGAGCGCCCGCTTCTCCGTGCCGCCCCTCCCCCGCCCCCGGTACCGCTTCACCACACCCTCGGCGAGCACCGCGTACCCGGACGCGGCACCCGACCCTGTTTCAGGCATGAGCATGTCCCAACCCCCTGTTCCCCACTGCTTCCCGGACCGGTTCCGGACCGGCTCCCGGACCGGCCGGGAGCTGACTGGGTACACCGCACCCGCAAACTGGGTACAGCGTACTCCGATGCGGGTACGGCGTACTCACCTTTCCTCCGGAGCATTACGCTGACCTCATGGCGAAAGACGGATCGACAGCGGCGACGGACGGCACGACCACCGGGAGCGGCGACATCGCACGCAGCCTGGAACTCCTGTGGGGCACCGGGGACCGCCCCAGCCGCGGCCCCAAACCGGGGCTCTCGCTGGACCGGATCGTCACCGCCGCCATCGCCGTCGCGGACGCGGAGGGGCTGACCGCCGTCTCGATGCGCCGGCTCTCCACCGAGCTGGGCACGGGCACCATGTCGCTCTACCGGTACGTCCCCGGCAAGGCCGAACTGCTGGACCTGATGCTCGACCGGGTGCTGGGCGAGCCCCTGCCCGGCGCCACGGGCCACCACCCCACCGGCACCGGCCGTACCGCCGGTGCGGACCATCCCTCCGAAGCGCCCCCCGCCGACTGGCGGGCGTCCGTCGACGCCATGGCCCGTACCTACCGGGAGAACCTGCGCCGCCACCCCTGGCTGCTGAAGATCAACCAGGCCCGCACGGTGCTCGGCCCCAGTGCGCTGCGCGGCCTGGAGCTCTCCCTCACCGGGTTGCGGTCCATGGGGCTGCGCGACCCCGAGCTGATCGGCGTCATCGTCACGGTCAACAGCTTCGTGGAGGGCATCGCCCGCACCCGGGCCGACGCGGCGGAGGCGGTCCGGGAGACCGGGCTGAGCGACCAGGAGTTCTGGGACAACCAGCGCCCGTACCTGGAACGGGCCATGCTCAGCGGTGCGTACCCGATGATGGCGAGCCTGTCGGAGGACACCTTCAGCGCCGAGTTCGACCACTTCGACTTCGGGCTTCGCCGGCTGATCGCCGGCTTCGAGGCCCTGGTCGCGGAGCGGACGGTGGCCGGAGCGGTGGACGGGGCCCCGGACCGGGCGGAGGAACGGGGGGAGGACCGGGCGGAGGACCGGGCCGCAGAGGGGACCACTGAGCGGACAGCGGCCCGGAAATGACAGCCTGCCCGGCCCGTGCCCCAATGGATACATGGACGCCAGCCGGGAGCTCGCTCCTTTCGTCAAGCAGTACGCCGTCCTGCTGAGCACCCACCGGCAGGACGGAACGCCCGTCGGCACACCGGTCAACATCGCCGTCGAGGGCGATCACGCGTTCATCCGCACGTTCTCCTCCGCCTGGAAGGTCGAGCGGATGCGGAACCACCCGCAGGTGGAGATCGCCCCCTGCACGGTCCGGGGCCGCCCCACCGGACCGCAGATCAGGGCGCACGCGCGGCTGCTGCGGCCGGGTACGGAGGAGAACACGCACGCGGCGCGGATGCTGTCGCGGAAGTACCCGGTCGTCCAGGGCGTGCTCGTCCCGTTCGCGCACCGGCTGAAGCGGGACCGGACCCTGCACTACGAGGTGTGGCCGGTGACGGACGACAACTGAGCGAGGCCCGGCCGGGGACAGACGGACGACAACTGAGCGAGGCCCGGCCGGGGACGGGCGGGCGGCGGCTGCACGAGGCTCGGCGCGTGGCGGGCTACCCGCTGAGAATCCCGGGCGGGTCTCAGCCCCGGCCCCGCTTCCGGCGGAACGCGAACCACAGGACGGCCACCCCCACGACGATCGCCGCACCGAGCCCGGCGCCGCCCTCGCCGTCGCCGTCCCCCTCCTTTCCGCCGGTCTCGTCACCCGCGCTGCCGCTCCCGGAGGGCTTCCCCCGGTCCTGGCCGCCCCCCGAGCCGCCGCCCCCGCCCTCCGTCTCCACCCGGACGACACCGCTGCGGGCCCCCTCCGAGCCGAACATCAGGGCCGAGCCGTCCGCCGTGTACGTCACCGACTCCGCCTGCCGCTGGAACGGGGCGGCGACCGAGCGGTCCTCACCGAGGCGGCCGTTCTCGAAGGCGTACTCGCGGGCGCTGAAGTACGAGCGCAGCACCAGCCGGGTCCCGTCGGGCGAGAAGGCCCCGTCCGTGACCCACGGCACCTCACCGACCCGCCGGAACACGTTCGGGGAGCCGGTGGTGAGCTTCGCGGGGCCTTCGTAGAGGCCGCCGCCGTCCTCGTTCTTGGAGGCGATGTAGGCGCGGCCGGTCTTCGGGTGGACCATCAGCGCCTCGGCGTTGCGGGCCCCGTCGGCGTACGTCACGTCGTACTGGACGGCCGTGACGGTGGCGTCGCGCAGGGTCTTCGGCTCGGGGAAGCGGTAGATCCAGACGTGGTCCCAGGTGCCGTCGAGGTTGTCGCCGATGTCACCGACGTAGAGGTCGCCGTCCGGCCCGATCGAGATGCCCTCGACGTCCCTCGGCTCCCCCACGCCCCGCATGGTGATGGTCGCCAGCGTCTTCCCGGTGCGGGAGTCGACGGCGTAGACGTAGGGGCCGTCGTCGCTGTCGTTGTGCGTCCAGTAGACGCCGGGGTGCGCGCGGCTGGCGGCGAGGCCGCTGGACTCGGTGATGCGGGGGTCCTCGATCGTGAAGTCCCGGTCGGGCCGTCCGTCGTCGGCCGCGGCCGGTCCGGCCGCGGCGGACAGCGGAAGGGCGACGACGAGGGCGGCGGCGAGAGCGGCGGCGGCGCGGCCCGCCGGGCCGGTCGGATACGAGCGCATGGCCCAAGTGTCCATCGTCACGTCGCAGGCCGGAGCCGTGATCGGCCATGATGACGCCATGCGTTTTCTCCCGGTCGGCGATTCCATGACCATCGGCGCCACCGGCGACTTCACCTGGCGCTACCGGATGTGGCAGCACTTCGAGACGTTCCCCGGCCTCCGGTACGAGATCGTCGGCCCGCGCACCACGCTGTACGACACCGGGGCGAACGCCCCGGTCTCCCACGCGTACGCCGACCCGTCCTTCCCGCCCGCCGCCCGCCGGCACCTGTCCGGCTGGGGCGAGGGCTGGCTGCACATGGCCCCGGTGATCGCGGACGCGGTGCGCGAGGCGGAGGCGGACGTCCTGCTGGTCTCGCTCGGCCTGATAGACCTCGGGTTCTACACGGACGCCGAGCAGACGGCCGCCAACGCCCGCGCGTTCATCACGGCGGCCCGCACGGCCAATCCGCGTCTGCGCATGGTGCTGCTCCCGGTGATACCGAACGTCCGGGCCGTGACGGACGCCCCCTTCGCCGCCTCCTGCGCCCGCTTCAACGACCTCCTCGCCAAGGCCGTGGCCGACCTCGACGAACCGTCCTCACCGCTCCTGCTGGCCTCGCGCCCCACGGCGTACGACATCCGCACGGACACCTACGACGGCACCCACCCCGGCCCGACGGGCGAGCACAAGCTCGCCGCCGCCTTCGCCGACGCGATGCACCAGGCATGGGAGCTGGGCGGCCCCTACGCGGGGCTCCCGGCTCCGGCGCTGCCCCTGCCGGCCTGATCGGCGTCCCGCCGCGTCAGCGGCCGGCGTTCCCGTCGGCCGAGGGGCCTCCGGCGCCCCGGCTCACCCCGCGGGCTCGCCCGCCGACCGCGACCCGAGCATCGACAGGGCCAGCTGGGTCAGTTCCCCCGAGACCTCCTCGGGTCTGGCCCGGCGGCTGCGGCGGGTGTGGTGGGCCATCAGCTCGTGGACCGTGCCGACCATCACCATCACGTCGACCCGGTGGTCCCGGTCCTCCGCCTCGCCGCGCTCCACCGCCCGTTCGGCCTCCCCGGTCAGGAACTCCGTCCACAGGGCCCGCCAGAGTTTGCAGTGCTCGTCCACCACGGCGCTCACCCCCAGCACCTCGACGAACGTCACCCGGGCCTCGCGCGGGTCGCTGGTGACGGCCTCCACGTAGGCGTCGAAAAGCAGTTGGACCCGTTCCGCGATCGAGTGGTTCTCGATGCCGTCGCCCTGGAGGGCGCTCTCCGCCGCCCGCAGCCCGGTCGTCGTGACCCGGTTGTGGAGGGCGATGAGCAGCCCTTCGCGGGAGCCGTACTCCTGACGCAGCACCTCGACCGGCACACCGGCCGCGGCACACACATCGTGCTCGGCGGTGGCGCGGTATCCGTTGACGCCGTACAACTCCCTGGCTGCTTCGAGAAGTTGTTCGCGCGCCTGCGTGCGCGCGGCATCCCCGGGCCCCGTCCGCTGAACCGTCCAGCTCTCCGCCACCGGTCCTCCTTGAGCGCAAGGTGCGGGAGAGGGGCCTGCGCGCCTCTGCACGAACCGCCGCCCCATTGTGCTCGCCCCACCCCCGTTCGGACGGCCTCGCCACACCCATACGGGGGAATACCCGCACGCGGAAACGCTTCTTCTTTACGCGCCCCGAATGCGCCCCAAACTCACCCCGTACGGATCCGGGACTCACCCCCCGGGCAAGCCCTCACCGGAGCGCCGCCGGAGGTACCTGCGGTGCCGCGGGGCTTCCGGCGGAGCGCCGCCCGGGTGCCGCCCGGGTGCCGCGAACCCCGCCTTGAACGCGTTCAAACAGCTCTGACACCATGGCCGCAGCTGCCGCCCCGATGAGGGCGTGCCGCGCGCATCGCCGTGCGCAAGGGGGGACTGAACGATGGAGAAGAAGCGTCCGTACGGGCTGTCACTGCTGCTCTCGACGGTGATCCTGCTGCTGGAGGCGGTGCTCGCGCTCGTCGTGTCCGTCCTCGACGGGCTGACCCGGCAGTCGTGGGCCACGGCCCCGACCGGCGGCTCGCCGCTGTTCGTGGTGCTGCTGCCCGTTCTCGTGCTGTTCGCCGCCGTGGCCGCCGCCGCGCTGTCGGTGGCCCTCGTCCTGCCCATCGCCGCGCTGAGCGACGCGCTGGGACGCCGGTTCGGGGGGCGGGAGGTGTGGTGGTGGGTTCCGGTGGTGGCGGCGGCCGTCTCCCTCGTCCTCGTGGGCGCGACCACCGTCGTGACCGGTTCCCCGGAGCCCGTCGGCTTCGCCGGGGCCTGGCCGCTGACCGCGGTCGCGCTCACCGTTCCGGCGCTGGTCTGCCGCTCGCGCCGCAAGCGGGCCTTCGGCCCGGTGTTCCTGTGGGGGCTGACCGCCGTGGTGCTCACGGGGGTGCTCGGCGGCGTCGCGTTCGGCACGGGCGTCCTGACGGTGTACCGCCCGCCGGTCGTCCCCCGCGCCGCCCTGGTGGGGACCTGGTCCGACGGAAGGGGCGGACTGCTGACCCTTGAGGCCGACGGCCGGGCCACGGTCTCCGGCCTCGACGGCACCTCCGGCGACCGGGGTGAGGCCTGTGTGGGCCACGGGACCTGGGGATACGGCACGGGAACGAGCCGTCACGCCCGGGGAGTCGGCGTGGACGTGTCCCCCTGCGGCCGGACGGTCTGGGACGTCGGCGGGACCGCGGACCGGCCGACCCTCCACCGGACCGTCGTGCGGTCCGTCGAACCGGACGACGTGGACCGGTACGAGCTGACCAGGAGGGCGGCGCGATGACGAAGAAGCGTCTCTGGGGGCTGTCGCTGCTCCTCTCGATCCTGGCCCTGCTCATCGAAGCGGTCGTCGCCTACGTCGTGGCCGTCGTGCACGGCTTCACGCAGGAGCCGCCGAGCCTGGGCGGCGGTTCGGTGATGTTCGTCTTCTTCCTCCCCGTGGTCGCCGTGTTCGGGACCGCGGTCGCGGGCGTGGTGTCCGTGGTCCTCGTCCTGCCGACCGTCCGGCTGAGCGCGGTGCTGGGACGCCGGTTCGGCGGGCGGGAGGCCTGGTGGTGGGTTCCGGCGGTGGCGGCGGCCGTCTCCCTCGTCCTCGTCGTCGCGCTGTCCGGCGGTTCGGGGCCCGTCGGCATCGCGGTGGCCTGGCCGCTGACGACGGCCGCGCTCACCGTCCCGGCACTGCTCTGGCGGTCACGCCGGGAGCGGATCTTCGGGCCGGTGCTGCTGTGGGGGCTGGTCTCCGTGGTCCTCACCGCCGTCCTCGGCGGCGCCGGTCTCGCGACGGGGATCATTCCCGAGTACCGTCCCCCGGCGGTCACCTCGGCGGAGCTCGTCGGACGCTGGTCCGACGGACTCGGCGGAACGCTGACCTTCACGGCCGACGGCCGGGTCTCCGCCGTCGATGTCGGCGCCGAGGACGACGACGACGGCGGAGACGACAGCGACAGCGAACCCGACGCGTGTACGGGACAGGGCACCTGGAGCTACGAGGCCGGTGAGGACACGAGGTCGCAGGTGCTGACCATCGACGTCCCCCCGTGCACGTTCGGCTACTGGAACATCGGCGGCCGGGACGGCCGGCCCACCCTCTACCAGTACGTCGGCGACCCGGACTCCGGGGACCTGTACGAGCTGACGAAGACGTCCGGCGGGCCCTGACCGGACGGACGCGCCCCCAGCTCCCGGCTCCCGGCTCCCGGCTCCCGGCTCCCGATTCAGCCCTTGACCGTGAACTCCCCCCGCAACAGCGCCTCGTCGCGGGACGACGGGCCCACCATCAGCTCGAAGCGGCCCGGCTCCACGACCCGGCGGCCCTCCGCGTCCACGAGGGTGCAGTCGGCCGCCGGGAGCTCGACGAGGATCTCCCGCGACTCGCCCGGTGCCAGCGCCACCTGCCGGTAGGCCTTCAGCTCCTTCTCCGCCCAGGTCACCGAGGTCACCGTGTCGCTCACGTACACCTGGACCGTCTCCAGCGCGGGCCGCGCCCCCGTGTTGGCCACCGTGACCCGGGCCCGTACGGTCTCCGACTCGTCGACCACCGACGTCAGCACCTCCAGGTCCGTGTAGTCGACCGTCGTGTAGCCGAGCCCCTCGCCGAACGCGAACGCCGGGCGCTGGGTGAGGTCGGCGTAGCGCGAGCCGTGCTGGCCGCGCACCTGGTTGTAGTACGTCGGCTGCTGGCCCGCGTGCCGGGCGAAGGACAGCGGCAGCCGGCCGGTCGGCTCGATCAGGCCGAGGAGCAGCTCCGCGACCGCCCGGCCGCCGAGCATCCCCGGGTTGGCCGCGTACACGATCGCCGCCGCGTCGAGCGCGGACGGCGGCAGCACCAGCGGCTTGGAGCTGATCACCACGACCGCGAACGGCTTGCCCGTGGCCGCCAGCGCGTCCAGCAACGCCACCTGGTCGCCGACGAGTTCGAGCGTGGCGGTGGACTTGCCCTCGCCGATCAGCTCGATCCGGTCGCCGACGACGGCCACCACGTGGTCGGCGGCCTCGGCGGCGGCGACCGCCTCCGCGATCAGCCGGGAGTCGGGGGCCGCCGGGACGACCACCTCCGGGCGGGGCTGGCCGTCCGGGAAGAACGCGCCCTCCGGGTCGGGGCCCACGTCGAGGATCCGGGCCCCCGGCGCGTACGCGACCGTCCAGTCGGCCGGGACGTGGTCGCGGAAGCCGTCGAGGACAGTACGGATCATGCCGCGCGGCTGCCCCTCCGGCAGCCAGTCCGCCTGGCCCGACGAGCCCGCCCAGTCGCCCAACTGGGTCTGCGCGTCGTCCGCGTTGGGGCCGACGACCGCCACCGTACGGGGAGAGCCGGAGGCGAGGGGCCGGCCCCGGCCCGCATCGTCCGCCACCAGGCCCCCCGCGAACGGGAGCGTGCCGTCATTGGTCAGCAGCACCAGCGAGCGGCGGGCCGCCTCCAGGTTCAGCGCGGCGTGCGCCCCGCTGCCGATGACCTCGGCCTGCCGGGCGGCGTCGGGGTGGCGCGGGTCCTCGAAGAGGCCCAGCTCGAACTTGAGCGTCAGAATCCGCCGTACGGCGGCGTCGATCTCCGCCTCGGTCAACGCGCCCTGGGCCACCGCCTCCTGGGCTCCGGCGAAGAAGTTCGACGTGGTCATCACCATGTCGTTGCCCGCGCGGACCGCCGCGGCCGACGCCTGTGCGTAGTCGGCGTAGACCTTCTGCTCCCACACCATGCGGCCGACGTTGTCCCAGTCGGTGACCAGGGTCCCGGTGTAGCCCCACTCGCCGCGCAGCACCTCGTTCAGCAGCCAGTTGTTCACCGTGATCGGCACGCCGTCCATCGACTGGTAGCCGAGCATGAAGGTGCGGCAGCCCTCCTTGGCGACCCGCTCGAACGGCGGCAGGAACCAGGAGCGCAGCTTGCGCCGGGAGATGTCGGCCTCGCTGGCGTCCCGGCCGCCCTGGGTCTCCGAGTAGCCGGCGAAGTGCTTGGCGCAGGCCAGGATCGCGGTCGGGTCGTCGAGGCCCTCGCCCTGGTAGCCGCGCACCATCGCGGAGGCCAGCTCGCCGATCAGGAACGGGTCCTCGCCGAACGTCTCGCTCACCCGGCCCCACCGCAGGTCCCGGGTGATGCAGAGCACCGGCGAGAACGTCCAGTGCACCCCGGTCGCCGCGACCTCGACCGCCGTGGCGCGGGCGATCCGTTCCACCAGCTCCGGGTCCCAGGTGGCGGCCATCCCGAGCTGTGTCGGATAGATCGTGGCGCCCTCCCAGAAGGAGTGCCCGTGGATGCAGTCCTCGGCGACGAGCAGCGGGATGCGCAGCCGGGTCCTCGCGGTGAGCTCGGCGGCCTGGCTCACCCGCTCCGGCGAGGCGTGCAGGATCGAGCCCGCGTGCAGGTCCTCGACGAGGTGCCGCACCCCCTCCTTGGCGTTGAGCTGGAGCATCTGGCCGACCTTCTCGGGCAGCGTCATGCGCCCCAGGAGGTCGGCGACCCGCTCCGCGACGGGCAGCGCGGGATCGAGGTACGGCGGCTTGAGGCCCACAGGAGTTCCTTTCACGAAAGCACTCCGCAGTACCGTACGCTCAATCCCGACCGCTCGGTAAGTATTGAGGGAAGCGGGATGCGATCCTGTGAGAATCTGGGCCGGAGCGGCGGTGCGAGAGAGGTGTCCGATTCCGATGACGGCGCGTACGGGTTCAGCGAGTCCCACAGGCCGGGCGGGCCCGGCAGGTCCGGCGGGTCCGGCGGGTCTGTCAGGTCCAGCGGGCCCGGCGGGTGATCGCGCGTGACCTCCGGGACGCCGCGCGGCTACGCCAAGGGCCGGGCCAAGCGGACCGAGATCCTCGACCAGGCGATGACCCTGTTCGGCGAGGCCGGCTACCGGGGCGCGTCGCTCCGGGTGATCGCCACCCGGTGCGGCATCTCCCACCCGGGTCTCCTCCACCACTTCCCGACGAAGGAGGCCCTGCTCCTCGCCGTGCTCCAGCACCGCGACGACGTGGACGACGCGTGGCTGGCCCTGGGTGCGACCCGGGGCGTCGACCATCTGCGCCGGCTGACCGACCTCGCGGAGCTGAACGCGAAGCGGCGCGGGATCGTCGAACTGTTCTCGGTGGTCGCGGCGGAGGCCACCTCCCCCGACCATCCGGCCCACGCGTACTTCGAGGCCCGCTACCGCACCTCGCTCGCCAACACCGAACTGGCCTACCGCCAGGCCCGGGAGGCGGGCGAACTCCGGGACGACGTCGATCCGGCGGCAGCCGCACAGCAGTTCATCGCGCTCATGGACGGGCTCCAGATCCAGTGGCTGATCAGCGACTGCGCGACGGACATGGCGGGGGTGCTGCGCGCCCACGTCCAGACGCAGGTGACCGTACGGTTCTGACGGCCCCGCCCACGCCCGGCGTCCGGGCCCGGCCCGTCCGCCGGGCGCCGGGGCCCGGCCCGGACACCGGGCCCCACGGCCGGTCCGGGCCGACGACCGTCAGAGGCGGGCCCGGCCGCCGCGCCCTCAGCCGTCCAGATACTCCGCGCACCGCAGCGGCCCCAGGTCCGGCCCCTCCCCGGGGCTGATCGTCACCTCCACGTCGTCCGCCCGGACCTCCGCCTCGCTCACGGACTGGAAGCTGGCGAGCGTGCAGACCAGTTGCCCGGTCACCTGGTCCCGGGCCTCCGCCCAGTAGGGGCCCTCCAGCTCCACGGTGACGCGGGGCCCGTCCCCGGTCACGGCGTAGCCGCTGGGGGCGTGGAGCAGAGTGGTCAGCCCCTCGCGCCGCTCGGCGGCCGTCGGCCCCTGGGCGAGCAGCTTCATCACCGCGTCGAGGCTGCCGGACTCCCGGTCGAGCACGGGCACGGCCCGCAGCCCGGTGTCGGACGCGTAGTACAACCGCATCCCGCGCGTCAGCCCGGACGCGGGCTCGCCCGCGTCTATCACCCCGGTCGGCTGGACCCCGCACGCGACGAGCGCGGCCCCCAGCACCGTGAGAACAGCTCCCCGGACGCACCCGCTCCCCGCGTCTCCCCGCGGGCCCCCGCTCCGGGCGCTTCCGCGCAGTCGTCCCGTCCGCGCCCCTCCCCGCAAGCACCTCACGCGTCCTCCCCCTCCTCCTCCGGACGCCGCAGGGGCAGCGTCAGGGTGAACACCGCGCCGCCGCCCGCCGGCCCCCGGCCGACCTCGATGGTCCCGCCGTGCAGCCGCGCGTTCTCCCACGCGATGGCCATGCCGAGGCCGCTGCCCTGCCCGAAGCCCGCCTGTCCGAAGCCTTCACCCGCCTGCCCGAAGCCCTCGCGCTCGCCGGGGTGTTCGCGCTCGCCGGGGCCCTCGGTCTCGACCGCCGTCGTCCTCGTCCGCGCCGCGTCCGCCTTGTAGAACCGGTCGAAGACCCGCTCACGGGCCTCCGGGGGCAGCCCCGGGCCGTGGTCGGCGACCTCCAGCGTCACCCGGTCGCCGCCGGGCGCGGCCAGGGTCACCGTGACCGGCGGCGCCCCGTGGCGCAGCGCGTTGCCCACCAGGTTCGCCACGATCACGTCGACGCGCCGCCGGTCGACCACCGCCCGTACGTCCTCACGGAGTTCGACGGTCACCCGGTCGGTCCAGCCGCGCAGCGCCAGCGACGCCCGTACGGTGTCGGCGAGGTCCGTCGGGGCCGCGTTGAGGCGTGCCGCGCCGGCGTCGAAGCGGGAGATCTCCATGAGGTCCTCCACCAGCCGGGACAGCCGGGCCGTCTCCGCGCCGACGGTCCGGGCGGCGTGGGCGGCGTCCGGCGGCAGCTGGTCGGCGTCCTCCTCCAGGACCGTCGCCACCATCGTCATCGCCGCCAGGGGTGTGCGCAGTTCGTGGGACACGTCCGCCACGAACCGCCGCGCCTTCGCCTCCTGCGCCCGCAACTCCGCGTCGGACGCCTGGAGTGCGTCGGCGGTCTCGTTGAACGTCTTCGCCAGGTCGGCCAGTTCGTCGTGGCCACGGACCGCGACCCGGCTGCCGAGGTCCCCGGCGGCGAGTTCGCGGGTGGCCCGCCCCAGCTTCCGTACCGGCCGCAGCACGGTCCCGGCGGCCAGCAGCGCCAGCAGGGCGGCCAGCACCACCACGGGCACGGTCCCCGTCCGTACGGAGTCCAGCAGGGCCGCGGTGTCGTCGCGCTCGGCCCGCAGATCGGTGATCACGAACACCTCCAGACCCGAGGTGCGCCGGTCCCCGTCGGCGTACGACACGGGCGTGCCGACGACCAGATACGGGTCGCCCCGCCACTGGACCCGCTGGAACCGGGCCCCGTCCCCCGACCGGACGGCGGCCCGCAGCTCGGCGGTGATCCGGCCCTCCGTGTCGGCGTACGCTTCGGAGACGGCGGACAGGTCCTGGTGCCGGGCGACCACGATGCGCGCGCCCAGCCCCTCGGAGACCTTCGCGGCGAACCGGGACAGCGACCGCTGGTCGGGCGGCAGGTCGAACCCGGCGGCGACGGCGGCGACCCGCTCCCGGACGTCGTTCACGGTGGTGTTCTGGGTGCGCTGGAGGACGGCGGTGCGGGCGTCCCGGTAGGCGAGGGCGGTCGCGGTCACCGCGCTGACGAGGGCGACGAGGACGAAGGTGACGACGAGCCTGACGCGCAGCCCGCCGACGAGCCGCCGGGAGCCACGACGCACCACGCCCCGCTTCACACCGGCCCGGAGCTCCCCGTCGGCCCCCGGCCCCGGGCCCGCCCCTGGCTCCGGACCGGCCCCTGGCTCCGCGCCGCCCCGAGGCCCCACCGCGCCCCGGTGCCTCACGGCATCCCGGGGCTTCACAGCGGCCCGAAGCGGTAGCCGAAGCCCCGCACGGTCTGTACGTACCGCGGCCTGGCCGGCAGGTCCTCGATCTTGGCGCGGAGCCGGCCCACCGCCGCGTCCACCAGCCGGGAGTCACCCAGGAAGCTGTGGTCCCACACCGAGGCGAGGAGCTGTTCCCGGGTGAGGACCCGGCCGGGCGACGCCGACAGCTCCAGCAGGACCCGCAGTTCCGTGGGCGGCAGCGCGATGGCCGCCCCGTGCTTGGTGACGGTCAGCCCGGCCCGGTCGATCACCAGCCCGGCGTGATCGGTGCGGTCGGCGTCCGGGGCCTGCCCGGCGGGCCCCTGCCGGGGATACGGTTCCGCGCGGCGCAGGGCCGCCCGGATGCGGGCCTCCAGGACGGGTGCGGTGACCGGCTTGACCACGTAGTCGTCGGCCCCCGCCTCCAGCCCGGCCACGATGTCCCGGTCGTCGCCGCGCGCGGTCAGCATGATGACGGGCAGCTTCGGCGCCCGGGCCCGGATGCGGCGGCACACCTCGAAGCCGTCCATGCCGGGCAGCATCAGGTCCAGCACGGCCAGTTCGACCCGCGCGCCCCGCTCCCCGGCCAGCAGCGCGAGGGCCTGCTCGCCGGTGGCGGCGGTCTCCACGCCGTACCCGTGCCGGCGCAGCACGAGCTCCATCCCGTCCCGTACGGACGCGTCGTCCTCGATGAGCAGCACATGCGGCATGGGGCCGATTATGCGCACGCCAAAAACCTCACCGCCTCCCCCTCCCGGGGGCGGAGGCGCAGGTCGGGGGCATTGTTACGTTCCCATCATGTGCCCATGCACGGGCCATCATCCCCGGCGGCCAGCGTGGGGCCCATGAGCTTCCCCACCATCACCGCCGGGCTCCGCCTGGCCGCCTTCGTGGCCGTGCCCGTCCTCGCCCTCACCGTCGCCTGCGGCGGCGACGACACCACCGGGACCAGGAGCCACGACGCCGTCGCCGACGCACCGTCCCCGAAGACCGAGCCCTCCGGGCCCGAGGCCGCGCCCGGCACTCCGAGCGCGAAGCCCGCGGGCAAGAGCGCCTACTACGACGCCCAGGTCGCCTTCGTCCAGTGCATGCGCGCCGAGGGCGGCTACAAGGACTTCCCCGACCCCAAGCTCAGCGGCCACCTCGACTGGGAGAAGGTCAACGAGATCGGCTCCCAGCCCGGCCGCAACGAGGGCATCAAGGCCGGGAAGGACAACGTCTGCGTGGACGAGCTCCAGGCGGCCATGGCGGTCGAGCCCAAGCGCGACCAGCAGAAGTCCTACGAATCGATGCTCGCCCACGCCCAGTGCATGCGGGACAACGGCATCAGCCGGTTCACCAACCCGGTGATGTCCGGCGGCAACGCGGTGCCCGGCGGCGACCCGAACCCGGCCTCCCCGGTCTACGACCCCGATTCGCCCGCGTACAAGGAGGCCCGGGCGGCGTGCAAGTCGAAGCTGCTCGACGGTCTGGACGGCATGCAGTGAAGCGTTCCACCACCGTCCTCCTCGCGCTGGGCACGGCGACCGCCGCCGTCGCCGGAGGCGTCCTGTTCCTCGGCTCCGGCGACGGGGCGGGCGCCCCGGGCAAGGGCGGCGACGACCTCCCGCCCGCCACGGCCGCCGTCGTCCGCACCGACCTCGTCCTCTCCAAGACCGTCGACGGCAGGATCGACTTCGCACAGCGCCGCGTCGTCAAGGCCGCCGTGGAGGGCACGGTCACGGTGGCGGCCGTCGAGGGCGGGACCGTGAAGCGGGGGGAGGCTCTGTACGAGCTGAACGACAAGCCGGTCACGCTCCTCTACGGGCCGGTCCCGGCCTTCCGCGAGATGAAGGTGGGCGACCGGGGCAGCGACGTCCTCCAACTGGAGCGCAACCTCCGCGACCTGGGATACGGGACGGGGCTGTACGTCGACACGGAGTACGGCAAGGACACCGAGTCCGCCGTCAAGCAGTGGCAGAAGCACCTCAACCGCGAGACGACCGGCAGGGTCGGCCGGGGCGACGTCGTCTTCCAGCCCGACCGGGTGAAGGTGGTCTCCGCGGACGCGGCCCTCGCCGACCAGGTCGGCCCGGACGGTCCCGTCCTGACGATCGCCTCCACCAAGCCGGTCGTCCGGGCCCTCCTGGACCAGGCCGACGGCGCGCTCACCGCACGCGGCACGAAGGTGGAGGTGGCCCTGCCCAGCGGAAGGACAGTCCCCGGGAAGGTCGCCGGGACGGTCCGCCCGGAGGCGGGCGGCGGGGCGGAGGCCGAGGCCCCGGAGGGCATCACCGTCGAGGTCGTCCTCGACGGCGGCCCCGGCGCGGCCTCGGGCGAGGACGCCGAGGCGGTGGCGAGCGTGACGTTCGTCAGCGAGGCCCGCAAGGGGGTCCTCGCGGTGCCGGTCGAGGCGGTGGTGGCGCTGCGCGGCGAGAACGGGGGGTACGGGCTCCAGATCGTCCGGGGCGCGACCTCGTCGATGGTCCGGGTGGAGACGGGCATGACGGCCGACGGGCAGATCGAGGTCAGCGGCGCGGAGCTGCGCGAGGGCATGAAGGTGGGGGTGGCGAAACCATGACCCCGCCCTCCTCCCGGGACCCCGGGCCCCGCCCGACCCCTTCGGCCCCGTCCCCCTTCTCCGCCACCTCCGCCACCCCCGCACCTTTCGCCACTGGCACCCCGACGGCCCCGGTGGCCCCGGTCGTCGAACTCCGGAACGCCACGAAGTCCTACCCCGGCGGCGTCCACGCCCTGCGCGCCGTGGATCTCACCGTGCACGAGGGCGAACTCCTCGCGGTGGTCGGCCCGTCCGGCTCCGGCAAGTCCACGATGCTCAACGTCATGGGCACCCTGGACCGGCCCACCACGGGTACGGTCCGGATCGCCGGATACGACGTGTCCACGCTCTCCGACGCCCGCCTCTCCGCCCTGCGCGCCCGCCACATCGGCTTCGTGTTCCAGCACTTCCACCTGGCGGCGGGGCGCGACGCGGTGGACAACGTCGCCGACGGGCTGCTGTACACGGGCCTGCCCTCCCGGGAGCGGCGCAACCGGGCGCGCGAGGCGCTGGCCCGCGTACGCCTGGACCACCGGACCTCCCACACCCCGAACGAGCTGTCCGGCGGTGAGAAGCAGCGCGTCGCCATCGCCCGCGCCCTGGTGGGGGAGCCCCGGCTGCTGCTGGCGGACGAGCCGACCGGGGCGCTGGACAGCGCGTCCGGCGAGATCGTCATGGAGCTGCTGCACGAGCTGAACGCGTCCGGCACCACGGTCTGCGTGATCACCCACGACCACGGGATCGCCGCCGCGCTGCCGCGCCGGGTCCGCTTCAGGGACGGCGAGATCGTCGCGGACGAACGCTCCGCTCCCCGTACGCCGGACCCACACCCCTCCACGCCCGGCCCGGCCTCCACGCCCGGCCCCGGTACGCCGGACGCACGCCCCGTTGCACCCACCCCCCGTACGGAGGCCGGCGCATGACCCGTACCCACGAGCTCAGGCCCGCCCGCCTCTCCCCCCGGGACGTCCTGCGCGTCGGCGCGGTCGGACTGCGGGCCCGCCGGGCCCGGGTGGTGCTCTCGGCGCTCGGGATCGCCATCGGCATCGCGACGATGGTCGCGGTCGTCGGCCTGTCCGAGTCGAGCCGCGCCGACCTGATGTCCCGGCTCGACCGGCTCGGCACCAACCTCCTCACCGCCGAGGCGGCCGAGGACGCACGCGGGGGGACGATCCGCCTGCCGAAGAACGCCGTGGCGATGGTCGAGCGGATCGGCCCGGTGCGGCACGCCACGGCCACCGCCGAGGTCGACGCCCGCATCCGCCGCAGCGACGTCGTGCCCGAGGAGCGCACGGCCGGGGTCACCACCCAGGCGGCCCGGACCGACCTGCTCTCCACGCTCGGGGGCGAGGTGGCCCGGGGCACCTGGCTGACGCCGGCGGGCGAGCACCTGCCCACCGCCGTGCTGGGCGCGGTGGCGGCGGACCGCCTCGGCATCACCCGACCCGGCGAGACGATCATGTTGAACGACACCCGGGTGGCCGTCGTCGGGATCCTCGAACCCGTCGAGCTGGTCCCGACCCTGGACCGGGTGGCTCTGGTCGGATTCCCCGCCGCGAAACGCTACTTCGGCTTCGACGGCCACCCCACCACGGTCTTCGAGCGCTCCACGGACGCCTCGGTCGAGGAGGTGCGGGCGGTACTGGCCCGCACGGTCAGCCCCGGCAACGAGGCCGGTGTCCGGGTCTCGCGCCCCTCGGACGCACTGGCCGCCCGCGCCGCCGCCGACAAGGGGCTGACGGCCCTGATGCTCGGGCTGGGAGCGGTGGCCCTCCTGGTCGGCGGGGTGGGCGTCGCCAACACGATGGTCATCTCCGTGCTGGAGCGCCGCCAGGAGATCGGCCTGCGCCGCGCGCTGGGGGCGACGCGCAACGCGATCCGGCTCCAGTTCCTGACCGAGTCGCTGCTCCTGTCCTCGTTGGGCGGCGTCGCGGGCGCATTGCTGGGCTCCGCCGCCACGTACGGGTTCGCACGGGCGCAGGGGTGGACGACGGTGGTCCCGCCCTGGTCCCTGGCGGGCGGCCTGGCCGCGACCCTGGTGATCGGCGTGGTCGCGGGCCTCTACCCGGCGATCCGGGCCTCACGCCTGCACCCGACGGTGGCGCTGAACGCGACGTGAGGAGAGAGATCACGAGGGGGGCGGGGGCGGGGGCCGGGAAGGCGGGAGGCGCGAGAAGGGCGGCTGTCAGGGGCTGACCCGCTCGATGCCGCGCCGCTCGGCGATCTTCGCCATGGTCAGGCAGTACAGCGGGGCGAAGACGAGTTCGAGGACCAGGGCCTGCCACGGCGCGTCGGCGGCGGTGCTGCTGTCGTCGAGTTCCCCGAAGCCCGCCGCCAGGCCGAAGGCCAGCAGGTTGTTGGCGACGTGCAGGACGATCACCGCTTCGAGACCGCCCGTACGGATCACCAGCCAGCCCCACCACAGGGCCGAGTAGAGCAGCAGGAGGAAGCCGGAGAGTTCGCCGAACCCGTGGGCCAGGGCGAACAGGAGGGACGCCAGGACGATCGCGGGCCAGGGCGAACGCACGGCCCGGCCGATCACCTGGACCAGCCAGCCCCGGAAGACGTACTCCTCGGCTGCGGCCTGGAAGGGGACGAGCGCCAGCACCACGGCCAGGCTCAGCAGGAAGTAGGGCCAGCCCGGGAAGCCCGTGTCGGACTCCGCGAGCGGTTCCGTGTCCCAGGTCCAGGCGATCAGCAGCCCGATCTGGACGGCCATCAGCGGGAAGCCCACGGCGGCGCAGCGGCCCAGCCAGCCCCAGCGCAGCCGCCCGACGACGGAGGACACGGTCCCGGCGGGCCGCCGGCCGAGGAGGCGCACGACCCCCAGGACGATGGGTATCCCGACGGCGATGCCGACGAGCGAGACCGCCAGATCGGCGACCGGGTCCTCGAAGAAGAGTTCGCTGTCCGCGTCCGTGGGCCCCGCGTCCAGGACCTCGGCGATGATCGCGCCGAACACGCTGACGGCCAGTACGCCCACCACGACCAGCGCGAGGGCGGTCAGCAGCTCGCCCAGCCAGCCGAACCGGCCGCCCTGCCCGTTGCGCCCCTGCTCGTCGTAGCGCGAACCCGAGGGCGCGCGCACCGGCCCGGTCGGCGGGCGGCTCCACTCCGGGGGCCGTTCCCAGCCCTGCCACGCGGGGTCGTGCGGGCGGGGCGGTCCGTCCGGGGACGGCGGCGGGGACCAGGGCGACGGGGGCCCCGGCGGGGGCTGGGGCGGAGGCGTGTCAGAAGGGGGGTTCACACCAGCGATCTTCGGCGGGCGCGGCGCGTGAGGTCAACGCGGAAGTCCGCCGGACACGGACCCGTATGCGGTCGGGCGGCGTCGCGGCCGGGGCGCGGCCGGCGCTCCGAGGCCCGAACACCCGTCCACCGCAGCGGGATTGCTGTGGCAGACTGCGTCGACCTATTGGTCCACACCACGTGTATCAGGAGTCCGGCATGACCGCAGCGACGCCCCACCCCCCGATCGACACCAGCAAGCCCCACTCGGCTCGGGTCTACGACGCGCTCCTCGGCGGCAAGGACAACTACCCGGTGGACCAGGCGATGGCCGAACTGCTGCCCATCGAGGCGAAGATCGGCGCTCGCCAGCAGCGCTCCTTCATGAACCGGGCGACGGCCTGGCTGGCGGGCGAGGGCGTGACGCAGTTCCTGGACATAGGGACGGGCATCCCCACCGCGCCCAACCTGCACCAGACCGCCCAGGAGATCGTCCCCTCCGCCCGGGTCGTCTACTGCGACAACGACCCGATCGTCCTGCGGCACGCGGAAGCCCTGCTGATCAGCCGGCCGGAGGGCAGGACGGACTACGTCCACGCCGATGTCCGCGAGCCCGCGATCATCCTCGACGCGGCCCGCGAGACCCTGGACTTCGACCGCCCGATCGCCCTCTCGCTCCTCGGCCTGCTCCACTTCCTGCCGGACTCCGAGGACCCGATCGGCATCATCCGCACGTTCACGAGCACCATGGCCTCCGGCAGTTACGTCGTGCTGTCCCAGGGCGCGTCCGACGTGAACGAGGAGGTCGGACAGCAGAGCGAGGACGAGTACAAGAAGGGCGGCATCCCTCTGGCCCTGCGGAGCCGCGAGGAGTTCTCCCGGTTCTTCGAGGGCCTGGAGATCGTCGCCCCCGGCCTGGTGGAGGCCCCGGAGTGGTTCAACGGCACCGCCGCGCCCACCCAGGAGTTCAGCGGCATCTACGTGGCCGTGGCCCGGGTCCCGTAACCCGAAGCAACCCTGCGCCCTGCCCTGCCGGGGTGATCAAATCGTTGCCGCACCGCGCACAACCACGCACACGCCTCCCTGGTCTCCTGATGAGCCGCGGGGAAAACCTCGGGCAGGCGCGCCCCGCGCGCTGCCCCGGGCGGCTGCGGAGAGGACGGGTTCGACGTGAAGACCATGAAGAGAGCGACGCGGAGAGCGGTGGTGGCCGGTGCGGCCGCGGCCGTGTTCACCGGCGTGGCGGCCGTTCCGGCCGGGGCGGCGGAGGGCGGAGTCGCCTTCAGCCGGGTCACTTTCAACGGCGGGAAGCCGATCGTGATCGGGGTCAAGAAGGAGGTCGAGCTGTACGTGACCTTCCGGATGACGACCAAGCTCAAGCACAAGTCCTCCCCGACGGTGTTCCCCTACCGGGGCAAGCTCGGCTCCAGCGAGACGCTGTGGAACTCCATGCTCGTCAACGACTGCGTGGTCGTGGACAAGGCGAAGGGGATCTGCGGCTTCGAGGAGTGGCTGACCATCGACCCGCGGCACTACGACTTCGGGAACGAGGACGCCGGCGCCTGGAAGACAGCCGCGCAGCTGTACCTCCCCAAGGGCGCCGAGGACATCGACGACGTGAAGCTCCCGTTGCAGGTGAAGCGGGCCACCCGGGTCACGGTCAACGCCTCGCCCGAGCCGGTCGTGAAGGGCAAGACGCTCACCGTGACCGGAAAGGTCAGCCGGGCGAACTGGGACACCCACACGTACCAGGGGTACGGGGGCCGTTCGGTGAGCCTCCAGTTCAAGGCGGCGGGCTCCTCCTCGTACAAGACGGTCAAGAAGGTGACGTCGAGCAAGACCGGGTCGCTGAAGACCACCGTGAAGGCCACCGGGGCGGGAACGTGGCGGTGGACGTACTACGGCAACACGACGTCCGGCGCGAGCTCGTCGAGCGGAGACCGGGTCGCGCTCCGCTAGGCGCGGCCGGTGACGGCGTACGGGGTGGCCGCCGGCGTACGAGGGCTGCGTACGGGGGGCTGCGTACGGGGGGGCGGGGTCGCGGTGTCGCGGTGGGCGGAAGCGTTCCTCCGGTGTGAACTCGCCGGCCCGGGCGGGTGAGCGCGACCGGCCGGGCCGCGCCGGGGCCGGGGGCGGCCGGTAGAACGCGGTGGTGAACAAGTACCTCACGCGCGGCCTCAGCGCGCTCCCGCTCCCACTCGCCCTCGTCGTCCCCCTTCTTCCCCTTCTCCTCCTTCCCCCGCTCCCCGCCGCGCAGGCGGCTCCCGCCGCTCCGGTGGCGGAGGTGACGACCCTGGCCGACGCGGTCGGTCAGCTGAAGGTGGCCGAGGAGAACCGCGCCGGCTACACCACTTCGTCCTTCCGGCACTGGAACGCGGGTGAGGACGCGACGGACGGGTGCGACACCCGAGCCGAGGTCCTCCTCTCCGAAGCGGTCGTCGCCCCGACCGTGGGGTCCGGCTGCGGGCTGACCGGCGGCAGGTGGACGTCACACCTCGACGGCCAGGAGGTCACCGGCGCCGGGTCGCTGGACGTCGCCCACCTGGTCGCGCTCGGCGAGGCCTGGGACTCCGGCGCTTCCGCCTGGACCGAGAGGCGGCGGGAGGCCTACGCGAACGACCAGGGGGCGGACGCCTCCCTGGCGGCGGTGACGGCGCGCATCAACCGCCGGAAGGCGGACAAGGACCCGGCGGACTGGATGCCGCCGTCCCCCGACGTGCAGTGCCGGTACACGGGGGAATGGGTCTCGACCAAGCTCCGCTGGCAGCTCACGGTGGACGACCGCGAGCTGGAAGCACTGAAGGTGTACGCCGAGGGGCCGTGCGAGGACACCGTCGTGCACTACGCACCGGCGGTCTGACCAGCCCCGGAGCGCGCGTGCGGGGTCAACGGCTGAGGGTCAGGGGACGACCGGGCAGCCTGTCCCAGGGCTGAGGACCGCAGGAACGCTGTCCGATGCCCCATCGTGATGCGCGTACGTACAACCCCGGATGAACCCGGGCTGTCTGTAAGGCGCTGGGGGTGAACCTTCGGCGCCTTGCGTACCGAGATCGGGGATCAGAGTGGGGAAGCAGGTCTGGAGAGTCGCCGTGGCCGGAGGTGCGGCGGCGGTGTTCACGGCCGTGGCCGCGGTACCGGCCGGTGCGGCCGAGGGCGGGGTCTCGTTCACCCGTGTCCAGGTGAACGGCGGCAAGCCGATCGTGATCGGTACGTCGAAGGAGGTCAGGGTGCCCGCCTCCTTCCGGGTGACGACCACGCACCAGTGGAAGTGGCCGGCGGTGTTCCTGTACCGGGGCGGCAAGGACGACCGGCTGTGGCACGCCATCGAGACGACCGACTGCATCAGGGTGAGTGCGAGCGTCTGCGATATCAACGAGACGATGTTCTTCGACCCGAGCGTGTGGGACATGCGCAACAGTGAGGCCGGGGCCTGGAAAGTCGCGGCCGAGGTGCACTTCAAGGGCGGCGGCGGTGACGTCGACGACAAGGGTCTGACCGTCCACGTCAAACGCAACTCCCGCCTGACCGTCAACGCCTCGCCCGAGCCGGTGACCAAGGGCAGAACCATCACCGTGACCGGGAAGGTCTCGCGGGCCGACTGGGAGACCAGGAAGTACGCCTCCTACGGGGGACGCTCGGTGAGCCTCCAGTTCAAGCCTTCCGGCGCCGCCTCCTACACCACGGTGAAGAAGGTGCCGGCGAACGGCTCGGGTGCCCTCAAGACGACCGTCAAGGCCTCCAAGACGGGCACATGGCGCTGGGTGTACTACGGCAACACCACCACCGGCCGGTCGACTTCGTCCGGCGACAAGGTCGTGGTGAAGTGATGCCCGCACCGCCGGCGTACCGGCGGGGGCCGGTCCGGCGGTAGCGCTGGGCCGGGTCAGGGGCTGAGGGCCGCCACGACCGAGGCGGCCCGACACCCGCTGTCCCGCCCGCTCACGAGGGGCGCGGGCCTAGGAAGTGCCCAACTTGCGTCGCTCCCGCTTGCTGGGGTGGCGGACGACCACTCCCCCGATCCCGCCGGACCCGGTGAGCCGGATCAGCGGAGTCCCCGGGAGCCGGTCGGGCGTGGTCCTGTCCGTCAGACCGCCGAAGCCGGGATCGATGCCGCCGGTGTCCACGCCCCAGCCGTCGGGGATGACGACCGTGACGCCGGACGTCTCCCCGTACGCCTCCACGACGACCTCCGCGAGCCGGCACTCGACCCGGGTGAAGTCGAGGCTCACACCCCCCACGCCTCCGTGCGCGACCACATGTCCGGGGACCTCCCAGCGCCCGGGACCACGGGACGCACCGGAGATGCCGCCCTTCAGCACCAGGGGCGACAGGCTCTCCGCCGCCGCGGAAGAGGAGTGCGTCGGCGGCAAGTCAGCCGTGAGCAGCGCCAGTTCTCCGTGCGTCTTGGCCGTCAGCGCCCGCTCCAGCCGCGCATCAAGCTCATCGAAATCGATACGCCCCTCGGCCGCCGCATCACGCAGTTGCTCCACCACGGCTTCCCGGTCGTTGTGAGAGGCGCGGAGCGCCTCTGTGGGAACGGGGCGCGGAGAGGGCTCCGGAAACTGGGCTGTCATGGCCGCAAGGATAGGCAGCCGCCGCCCGACCGCGTGGAGACAGCCTTCACCATGCGCACCGAGGTCAGGGCGAGGGGGCCGGGTCGGGTACCGGGGTCTCGGCGGACCAGAAGGCGGAGCGGACGTTGGGGGTGGGGATCTCACCTTCGTAGGCCCGGCCGTTCGCCACCCGCTTGGGCCCAGCCACCTTCGACTTCTCCACACAGGGGCTGGTGACTTCGAAGAAGGCTTGTCCCTTGTAGCCGAACTTGACCCTGGTGCCAAAGCCTTCCGGGGATGTGGCAATGATCGTGGGCACGTCCTGGCTCGGATTCACCATCTCGAT
>NZ_UAVD01000014.1 GCF_900460065.1 Streptomyces griseus
ACCGCGCCCTCCGCGGCCAGGCCCTCACGCCCCAACCGCCGCAACTCCTTCACCCGCTCCACCCCCACACCCAACCGCTGCCTACACCCCGCCACCGTCTCCCCGGCCTCACCCATCGCCAGCACCACCCGCGCCGCCGCCATCCGCGCCGCGTCGATCCGCACCTGACCGCGCTCCCGCACCCGCGCAACCTCCTCCTCCACCTCGGCCGCCGCCGCCGTCTCGTCCTGAACCGCCAGCTCGAAGTCCGCCACCAGCTCGTCGAACGCCGCCTCCTGACGCCGCCGCAGCGCCTCCGCCTCCTCCGCCTCCCGCCGCCGCCCGGCCATCCGCTCCGCAGCACGCTCCAACGCCGCCTTCCGACGCGCCAGCATCCCGCTGGTCCTCCCCTTGCCCCTGGTCCGGCTCGACACCACAGCCACCTCCCGGCATCCCGCGCCCACCCCCATGGCAGGCCGCGCCCGGCCAGTCTCAGCCGCCCGGACCCCCGCCAGGGCAACCACGGCACCCGCGTCCCAGGCCGTAGCACACCCGCCGCCGCACCCGGTCCCGCTCACGGGACAGCGGCCGGTAGCGGGCGGGGGAGGGCCCCAGCCGCAGGCGTGTCCCCGGAAGGGGGGCGGTGCCGAGTCCGGGGTGCTGACGGGTGCCGGTGGTGTGGATGCCCCGGGTGCGAGTATTGCGGTGAGGGCCGGTGGTGGTGGGGGCTGTGTGGACCCCGGCCGGTGACAGGCCGGTTGCCGCGCACCTCTGGCACTTTTGACGCCGCACCGGGTTCCAGGGCCTGTTTCCCCCCTGGCGGGACGCGTTCGAAGGCCGTGTGCAGGCCCCTGGGAGGGGCGGGCCCCGGCACCGGACAGCGCCCGCATCGGCCTGTACCGCGGTGATCTTCTGGTGGCGTGGGGATGACGGTGAAGGGGATCACGGCGGGGCAGGAGCGCTACTACCGGCGCACCATCGCCCTCGGCGACGGTGCCCAGGGCACGGAGCCCACGGTGTCCTCCAGCGTGCCGGGGGTGCCGCCCGGTGTGTGGCACGGACAGGCCGCTGCGGCCCTGGGACTGTCCGGCCTCGTGACCGACGCTCAGATGCGGGCCTTGTTCGGACTGGGCATGCACCCCGACGCCCAGGCGATCGCGGCCCGCGAACTGAGCGAAGGAGCCTCGCTCAAGCGGGCCATGAAGGCGGCCAAGCTCGGGCCGGCCCTGCCGCACCTCGCCGGATCCTCCCCGCTCGACAAGGAGATCGAGCAGGTCCTGGAACACGTCACCGAGCAGCTGTGCCGCCCGCTGACGAAGGCCGAGACGAAGGACCTGCGGATGCGGACCGCGGCGCGCGCCTTCGAAGCCGACTACCACCGGCCGCCGGCCGACGGCACCGAACTCGGCCGCTACCTCGCCGCCCGCAGCGGCCCGCAGCGCCGCGCCGTCACCGGCTACGACCTGACCTTCTCCAACGAGGAACTGTCCCTGCTGTTCGCCCTCGGCGGCCCGAAGGTGCGCCGCATCGTCCTGGAAATCCTGGCCCAGGCCCGCACCGAGGCCCTGACCTGGATCGAGCACAACGCCCTGGCCGTGCGCACCGGGCCCGGGGGCGTCGCCCAGCAGCGGGCCGAACCCGGGCTGCTGGCCACCGTCTACCTGCACTACGAATCACGCGCGGGCGACCCGATGCTGCACGAACACGCGGTCATATCCCCGCGCGTGAAAGGCCCCGACGGACGCTGGCGCAACCTCGACTCCCGCCTCCTGCTGCGCGACGTCGTCGTCGCCAGCGAGCTGTTCAACCAACGCGCCCTCGAACTCGCCTGCTCCCGCCTCGGGCTCGCCACCGAAGAAGCCGAGGCCACCCCCGGCCAGCGGCCCGTGATGCGCATCCGCGGGATCGACCCCCGGCTGCGCGCGGCCTTCGCACAGCGGGGCAACGCCGTACGGACCATGGCCGACACCCTCTTCGACGACTACCGGCGACGCCACGGACGCCAGCCGCACGGCCCGGCCCGCTACGCCCTGCTCGAGCAGGCACGCAGCCAGACCCGTCCGGCCAAGCGCACGGCACGCTCGCTGGACGAACTACTCGCCACCTGGCGGCGCCGCGCCGTCGCCGTCACCGACCGCGCCACCGTCGAGGGACTGCTGGCCGCGGCGCAGGCCGCCGGCCTGCGCCAACCCGCTGCTGCGACACTCGACACCGCCGCGGCCGCCGAGAAAGTCCTGGCCGCGGTCGCCGAGCGGCGTACAACGTTCCGCCGCCGCCACGTACTCGCCGAGGCACGCCGCTACCTGATGCGGACCCTCGCCGGGACCACCGCCGCACCCCAGGCGGCCGAGGAGATCACCGACCGGGTCCTCGCCCACAGCGACTGCCTGGACATCACCCCGCCCGAGATCAACCCGCCCCACCCCGACCTCCAACGCGCGGACGGCACCATGGTCTACCGGCCGATCGGCTCGCAGACCTACACCACCCACACCCTGCTTGCCGCCGAGAGCCGGCTGCTGGCCGCCGCCCGGACCAGGGTGATCCCAACGGTGGGGCGGGGCACCTTCGCCCGCGTCGCCGCCCTGCACCGCGGCCCGATGGACCCCGGACAGCGCGCACTGGCCGCCTCCTTCGCCTGCTCCGAGCAACTCCTCCTGGCCGGCCTGGGACCAGCGGGCGCCGGGAAGACCACGGCGATGCGCCTGGTGGCCCGCGCCGTGGACGCGGCCGGCGCCCGGCTGATCCCGCTCGCACCGTCCTCCCGCGCGGCAAAAGTCCTCGGCCACGACCTCGACCGCCGTGCCCACACCCTGCACTCCTGGCTGCACCAGCGGCACCGGGCCGCCGACGCGAAGCCCGTCGCCAAGGACTACCGGCTGCGCCCCGGCGACGTCGTCCTGGTCGACGAGGCGGGCATGGCCGGCACCCTCCTGCTCGACCGGATCCTCACCGACGCCGCGGCCGCCGGGGCAATGGTGCGCCTGCTCGGCGACCCCCACCAGCTCGCCGCCGTCGAGGCCGGGGGAGCCCTGCGCCTCATCTCCCGGGCCGGCGGCGCGACCGAACTCGACCAACTGCACCGCTTCCGCGTACCCGGCGAGGCCGACGCCTCCCTCATCCTGCGCGACGGCGAGGACAACCGGGCGGTCTTCGACTGGTACCGCAACAAGGACCGGATCGTCGCCGGCACCTACGACGCGATGTGCGACACGGTCTTCAACGCCTGGGCCAAAGACCAGAACAAAGGCCTCATCTCGCTGATGACGGCCGCCGACACCGCGACGGTCACCGCGCTCAACCTGCGCGCCCAGGCCCACCACATCGCCGCCGGCACCGTCGACACCACACGGGCCGCGCCCGTGCGCGCCGGGCAGCACGCACACATCGGCGACATCATCGTCACCCGCCTCAACCGCCGCCGCCTGACCGTCCGCGGCGGCCGCGACTTCGTGAAGAACGGCGACACCTGGACCGTCCAGAAGATCCTCCCGGACGGGGACGTGGTAGCCCGCCACACCCAGCACCGCGGCCGCATCCGCCTGCCCGCCCACTACACAGCCGCCCAGTGCGAGCTCGGCTACGCCTCCACCATCCACCGCTCCCAGGGCATGACCGTGGACACCTCACACGCGATCGCCTCCGCCCGCTCCAACCGCGAAGGCGTCTACGTCCAGCTGACCCGCGGCGCGCGCACCAACCGCCTCTACGTCGCACTCCAGGACGGCGACCGCCTCGACGACGTCCTCGCCTCCATCGCCGCCCGGCGCCGTACCCACCTGTCGGCGACCGAGTCGATCACCGCCCTCCAGCAGGAGAGCGCCGCGCCCGGTCACCTCTCAGCCCAGTTCGCCGACGCCGCCGAACGCGCTACCACCGCCCGGCTGACCGGCCAGCTGGAGCACACCCTCGGCGCCGACCGGGCCGCGATGTTCATGGCCGCCGACGCCTACCCGGCCCTGATCCGCGCCCTCCACGACGCCGAACGCACCGGATTCGACCTGCCCCGCCTGCTCACCAGCACCCTGCCCCGGCGCGGCTTCGGCGACGCGGACGACCCCGCAGCTGTGCTGACCTGGCGGCTGCGCGAACGCCTCAAGGACACCGCGCAGGCCCAGCAAGAACACCGCTCCCGCCCCCTCGCCGCGCTCACCCCGGCCCAACTCCACACCCTCACCAAGCTCGCCGCCGCCCACCGGGCCGCCGCCCGCGAGGCACTCAAGGCCGCCGACGCCGCCCTCACCCACCTGCCCGCACCCGTCACCACCCGCACCGGCCACACCCACCCCGCCTGGGACCAGCGACCCCACGGCGAACTCTCCCGTAGCGCACTCGCCGCCCAACTGGCCACGGCACGCACCCACATCCGCCACGCCCGGGACAGCCGCACCCCCCTCACCCCAGCAGCCCGGCACCTGATCGCCGACCTCACCCGCGAGTCCCAGCTGCGCCGCGCCCTGAACTGGCGCGACGCCGCACGCGAGGACTACCAACGCGAGCAGACCTCCACCAGCACCACCTCCACCGCCACGATCCGCCGCACCCTCACGACCCGGCGTACCACCACGTCCGAGCGCCAGCACTCCGCGCGCGCCATGCTGGCCCGCGCCGACGCCGTCGCTGACAAGATCCACGCCGAGCTCCGCTTCCGCGACCGCCTGCCCGACCACGCCCCGCACCGCCCCAGCCACCACGCGCAGATACCCGACTGGGTCGCCGACTCCCACGCCCTGGCCCACCCCGACACCCCCGAGCACTGGGCCACCCACCTCGCCGAGCGCCACCGCACCCTGGCCCGCTCGCTCACCGACCGCGGCCACACCCTGGCCGCCCGCCCGCCCGCCTGGGCCCGCCCGCTCGGCAACCCGCCGCCCACCAGCGCCCCACGCCGCCGCCACGCCTGGGCCACCACCGCAGCCCTGCTGGAACTGTGGCGCACCCGCCACGCCATCACCGGCGTACCCGGACCGGGCCCGCGCCCCGCCGACCCGAACGACGCGGCGGCCTGGGACGACCTCGACGCCCGCATCCGCGCCCTGACCGGACGCCGCCGCCCCACGCACCTCCCGCCGGCCGACGCCCCCGCCTCCGTCATGATCGAGGCGGCCCTCAGCCACCTCGACGCGCCGCCGCCCGGCGGCCCGCTGCCCCACCACCCGGCCCTGCGCGACCCGCTCGGCATCACCCCGCTGTCCTACGGCGCACAGGATGCCCGCCTCGCCCGGCGCGCACTGGCCGCCGTCCTCGCCGGCGAGCCCCCGCCCGAAGCCTGGATGGAGGAGATCACCGCCCCCGGCGACGACGACGAGGACGAACAGCGCACCTACACCAAGCTGCTGACCGCCATCGGCGACTACCGTCGCCGCCACCACCGCGCCGGCCCCGACGTCCTCGGCCCGCGCCCGGCAGGCCTGCACGGCGAGGAATGGGACCACCTCACCGACGCCATCGACCTCTACACCCATGCCCGCGTCGAGCGCCGCCTCGAACAGATACGGGCCCGCACCGCCGCCCAGCGCGCCGCCCTCCTGCCGCAGGCCCCACCGCTTCGACCGCAGCAGCCGCCCGACACCGACCGCACCGGCCACCGGCCCCCGACCCGCTGAACCGCGGAGCCTCTTAGAGATCGTCTCGATTGGTGATCAATCAACGCTCCGTCACGCTGGAAAGGGCTGTCGGTGGACAACCCGCGTGCCCCGGTTGATCAGGGTGGTGAACACTGTCCTGATGAGCTCTGCAGCCTCCCAGACAGCGCAGGAACGGGCCCTTCGGCACGTCGCGGAACTGGCGTCGGGCCCTCCGCTGGACCCGGCATTGCGGGTGACCCTCAACTTCCACCCGGACCGTCTGCTTCACGGCAAGCCGATCCTGGACGCTATGGCCGATTGGGCACCCAGATCACGGTCGACGGCATGCTCGATCCTCGGATCATCGGAGACTCCGCACGCGCCGGCCTCTATGACCCCCAGGCGGTCAAGAAGGTGTGGCTACCTGGCGCGATTCGGAGCCCCCTTGAAGGCCACGGACAGATCGGTGGCCCCGGCGCCGGCGGAGGAGGCTGTACTCGATGGCCTTCGTTGAGGGGCTGGTGCCGGCGGGGCTGTGGGAGTTGTTCCGGGCTGTGAGACCGCAGATCCCCACGAGGCCACAAGGCGGAGGCCGTCGACGGGTCGACGATCGTGCTGTGCTCGCCGCGATCATCTTTGTCGCTACGTCAGGTTGCACCTGGCGGCAGCTGCCGCCAGTCTTCGGGGCCTCATGGCAGACGGTCCATCGGCGGTTCTCCGAGTGGACCGCGGCGCGGGTGCGGGCGAAGCTCCATCGTCTGGTGCTGGACGAGCTCAAAGCCCGCGGGGAGCTGGACTGGTCGAGGTGCGCGATCGACTCCGCAAACATGCGAGCCCTCAAAGACATCTCAGGGGGCTAAGAAGTCAAGCTGGCCTTCTGGGAGATCGGCTTGTGGGCAAGGAAGCTGGCGATCTTCCATGTCAGCTTTTCGTCGGGCTCCTGCACCAGTTGAGCGTCGATGGTGAACCCGGCCCGGTTCACCAGCTGCGCAAGCTGGCCTGGAGGCAGGCGATAGGACTCGAAGGACACGGGAAGGCCGCCGTAGGCCTGTGTAGGACGACGGTGCTCGCCGGAACCGACGTGACCCACGAGGAGAAGATGTCCACCGGGTGCCAGGGTGCGGTGGAACTCGGCAAACACGAGCGGCAGCAGCTCGGGGGGCGTGTGATGGGTGGAGTAGAAGGCCAGGATGCCGCCGAGCGCGTCGTCTGCGAACTCCAGGGCGGTGATGGAGCCCACCGAGAACGGCAGGTCCGGAAAGGCGGTGCGCGCCAGTTCGATCATCTTCGGGGACACGTCGATGCCGATCGGCGACACCCCGAGCCCGGCGAGGTGCGCCGTCACTTTGCCCGGGCCGCAGCCCAGGTCTGCGACCGGTCCGAGGCCAGATGCCTGCACGAGTTCGGCGAACGCGGTCAGCATCGAGCGTGACAACGGGTCCAGCTCTGACGGGGGCTTGACCATGGCGGCGTAGGCGTTGGCCACGGTGTCGTAGGACTCCCGGACCTCAGACAGGTAAGAAGGCTCAGTCACGCTGGGACTCTAGACGGATGGACTGACATCGCCGCTGCCCGGGCGTCCGGGTCCCGCAGGAGCTTGGAGGAGGGGTGCGAAGGCGTGTTGTTCGTCGAAGAACTGCCGGGTCTTGAGGCAGTGATGGAGCTGGCCGAGGAAGCGGTTCAGCAGGTGCTGTTGTGCGGCGGCATGCCAGTCTCCGTGGTCACGTCGGCGTCGGTAGTGCGCGTTCGCTCCTGGTGAGGCGGTGAGGAGGGCGGCGAAGGCCCAGAGGAAGCCGGCGTTGATGAGGCGGTTGTTCTTGACGAAGCGACGGCCGACGAAGCGCTTCTTCCCGGAGGCCCGGGTGACGGGGGCGGATCCGGCATACGACTTCAGCGCCCGGGCGTCGGCGAACCGTGCCCGGTCATCGCCCAGCACAGCGAACACACGGGCGCCGAGCATGGGCCCCAGGCCCGGGAAGCTGAGCAGGATCTCGCTGTCGGCGTGCTGGTGAAAGGCGGCTGTGGCCGCCTCCGCGAGGTCGTCCGCAGCCTCGCAGGTGGCGTCCAACTGCTTGAGCAGGGTCTGAAGCTGGAGGCCGAAGGCATCCTCGACGCCGGGCAGCTGGTGGGCGTACTCGGCGCGGAAGACGGCCCGCAGCCGCTCGGCTTCCGCGTCGCAGCCGCGGAGGCGGCCACTGCGTTCGAGGGCGGCCCGCAACTGGGCGAGGGTGAGCTTCGCGGCCTTGGTGGGGGTAGGGGCCAGAGTGAGGACGACACGGGCATCAGCCCTGGTCAGACCACCTTGCTTGCCCTGGAAGGCCAGCAGGGCGGCGGGGTAGCACTCACGCAGGAGCGAGCGGACCTGGTTGGCGACCTGCTGCCGAGTCCAGACGGCGTCCTGCTGTGCTCGGGCCAGGACCGTGATGGCTTGGGCGAGTTCGGAGTCGGCCGGCAAGGGGCCGATGGGCGTGCATGTCGGTGCGCAGGATGTTCGCGAGGACCAGGGCGTCGCCCGGGTCGGACTTCTTGCGGCTGACGCCGTGGCGGTCGCGGTAGCGCGCGGCGGCGAGCGGGTTGATCGCGAAGACCCGGCGGCTGCCGGTGCGCAGGCTCGCGACCAGGAGGCCATGGCTGGTCTCGATGGCCACCGGTATCGGATCTTCTGGGCTGTCACCGTGCTCGGCCAAGAGGTCCAGGAGCTTGTGGTAGCCGGCCACGTCGTCGGTGATGCGGGCTTTGGCGAGCAGAGTGCCGGCTTCGTCGACGAGGGCGACGTCGTGGTGGCGCTCTGCCCAGTCGATGCCGCAGAAGACGGTCAAGTTGTCCTCCCAGATCCGTTCGTCTATGCAGTTCACGAGCACATGCGGGTCGCGCGGCGCCCTAATCCAAGGACTCGTTGGTCCGCCATCTCAGTAGCCGTTCGCGACACCAGCGCACTCCAGGGGCTCGATCTTCTGCAGAGCTCGCGGGCTCGCGGATGAACAAGAGGTCGACCCTAGAGCGGGCTCGCGATGGTGCCGTTGCTTGCGCGGCGCGCCGAGGTCCGTCCGCACCATCTCGTGGTCGACGTGCTCCCGACGCATGAAGCCGGGCCGCTGACGGCCTCAACCTGGACTGGAGCTCGGGCAGCATCGAAGGCGCCGTGAACCGCATTAAGAAGATCAAGAGGCAGCTCTGTGGCCGAGCCTGCTTCCACCTGCTCCGGAAGATGATCCTGCTGAAATAGCTCGGAGCAGCGTCTTGCTGATGCGGGTTCGGCGGGCTAGAACTTCCTGTGATCACTTTTGCGTGTGCCGCCTGTGACCGCCCTCTGACCAGGGCTGTGCAGCTGTCCGAGACCCTGGTCAGACCAGAGTCCGACGGGCACATCGGACCTGACGGGTATCGCCGGGCCCCTGCCACGATGCATGCGGGGCACTACGCCCTGGAGCCCGAGCCATGGGGAGCCCCGTTCCTGCCGACCGACGAACCCGGCGCGGTGTTTCCCGGCGGGCCTTGGGTCAGCGATCCGGACGGAGACGGGTTCTTGACTTCCGCAGGTCCCCGAAACACGATCGTCCTCCATCCTGACGACGCACCTGACCTGTTGCCCGACCTTGAGGGAGACCACACAGGCTGCTGCGGCTGGCACGGGCAGAGCGGCCTGAACCGGCTGTGCCCATGTGGCGCTGCGGTAGGAACAGAGATCAGCGAGTGTTACACCGCCTACGAACTCCACCTCGACCCAGCCCAGGTACACGTGCTGGACTCCAGCATCGTCGGAGCACCGGCAGAGCTCGGTGAGGCAGAACAGTAGGCGTGGCTGCGGCTCCCCAAGATCTGTGCCAGAACCCACTACTGGTGAATAAAGCCAGCAGACCTTCCACCACCAGCACCGCGGCGAACAGCTCACCGCCTCGGGCGCCTCCCCGTTGCCGCTCCAACTCGCGCCCCCGGCTGGTGAAGCCGCCCCGGAGCACCAGGAACAAGGGGCAGGCGCGTTGCCCGGTGCGACCGGCCGCGTGCTGGGACGCCGCCGCAACCAGCCGGCTCACCGCCTGAAACCGGCGCCGCTCCGGGGCCGAAACCTGCTGCCCAACCGGCAGGTGCGTGACACATAGTGGAAGACACCCACGAATTACTGAGCAACCAGATCGGACGGCCGTGACGACCGTGCACAGCGAATCCACCAGCGAGCGCATCCCGGGGCGGGCCTGGACGGTCCGCATCCTCGGGCACAGCGACCGCACCGTGTCGGTCACCTGCAGCACCGACAGGTGCCGGATGCCACCGCGCTCCAAGGACCTCACCACGCAGCGCACCTTCGCGGCCCGGCACGCCGCCGCACACGCCAAGGCGGCCACCGTCCGCCCCAACGCCTGGTGCCACTGCGGCTCCCAGCGGTGCGGAACCCATCCCGACGCCAAGGCGCACTGCGCCGGCGCAGTGGTACTGATCCTGCGTCACGACCCGACACTGGGCCGGGTGTGGAGCGTCGAAGAGGTCTGCGAAACCTGCGCTCCGCTGATCCCGCACGCCACCGTGCTGGCCCGCGCCGCCCGCCCGGCCCGCACCGGCGCCCGGCCCGCCGCGCAGGCCACCCAGGTACCGTCACCCTCCCGGCCCGGTATCGCCGGCGGCTTCTCCGCCGCCCCGGCCGCCGGCGACGCACCCCCCGTACCAAGCGCCCGCCGCACGCCCCGGAACCCCCGCCGCCGACGCCCCCGGCAGGGACGTTGAGCACAACCGGGCCCCACCGGTACACCAGTCGGTGCCCTACCACGCAGACGTCTTTCTCCACGGGCGTCCTGCCCGGTCTGCGTCGGCGAGGTGGGCAGTGATCGGCCCGGCGCGCGACTCCCCCCGTCCGATAGGCCGAGCGCGTCCAGCACCCCCGGCCAACGCGGGGACGCACGTACGGCCTTCGTGCCCACCGCACGGGTGGTGACTTGGAGGGAGAGCCTCCACCACTCCTCGCACTGAGTAGCATCCGGCAGCAACAACCAGGTACAAGGAGCGTGCCGCATGGCCGACCAGTTCGAGAACGACATCCAGAGCAAGTACGCACAGCAATACGCCGCCGATCTCGCGTCCAACCGCCAGAAGCAGCGTGATCTCACCGCACAGATCGCCGGTCTCCGGGCGAACCTCGAGAAACTCAAGTCGGAGGAGACCTGGCTGACGCAGGCGCAGGGCAGCCTGCCCGGTGCGGCCGGCCCGAGCGAGCCGGCCCCCGGCACGCCGCCCGCGGCACACCGAGAAGTCGGCGAGCCGGCTACCGAGGCTCCGCAGACGGTCCCGGCGCAGCGGCACGACGAGGAGTCCGAGCCGGAGGCCAAGGAGACATCGGGCAGGGGCAAAGCCTCGAAGAGGACCCCGGCGAGGAAGACGGCCGCCAAGAAGACGGCCGCGAAGAAGACGGCCGCGAAGAAGAGGAGTACATCCAAGGCCTCGCAGAAGGCCACGACGAAGAAGGCAGCCGCGAAGCCGGGAGGCGGTAAGGCTCCGGCACCGGCGGCCGAATCCGCCGAGTCATCTGCGAAGAGGGCTGCACCCCAGGAGAAGGACGGGCCGACACTGTGGCAGCTCGCACTGGGCATCCTTCTCCAGACCCCGGGGCAGCCATGTGTGGTGCGTGAAGTCACCGAACGGCTGGCGGCGGAGCATCCCGAACGGGCGACGTCTGTCCAGATGGTGCGCGCCGGCCTGGAGACCCTGGTCAAGAAGCGGCTCGCGGAGAAGACGCGGCAACAGGGGAACGTGATGTACACCGCCACCCCCCTGACGGCTGCCGAGCCCGAGGGGAACGCCACTGGGGGCAGCGAGCCCGTGCAGGCGGACGCAACAGAGGCAGAGACCGGGAAGGTCCCGGCAGAGGTCTAGCGTTTCTGCGCGGCCCGTCAGGGCGTCTGCGGCGCGGCGGGCCGAGCGCCGCAGACGCCCGGCGCAGCAGCACGATGCCGGCAAGGAGCTGGAAAGCCGCGACCCCGGCAACCGAAGGGTGACCCTCCCCTCAAGCCCCAGCCCGGGAACCCTGCTTTCACGGCCGGGGACAGCCGCACACGGCAGCGCGGCCCGGGCCCTGGCCGCCCCCCCAGAGCCTGTCTGACACATGCTCACCGAGCATGTGCGTGCTCAGTTCAATTGCCTTGCCGTCCTGATGCTGGTGGGTGACTCTAGGCAGGTGCCGGGGCAGAGGAAGAGAGGGCGGCGGCAGGAGGACGCGCGACAGCGGATTGCTGCTCGCACCACGCCGGACGCGGGGCGGTGGGAAGTGGTTGTTGAGACGCGGGACCAGGCGGAGATGCGTACGCGGTTGCGTCGTCTTCAGGAGGCGGGAGTCGACGGGGCGACGATCCGGATCGACACGCTGTGCGGGCGCCTGGAGCTGCCGACCACCTACCGGCTGAGTCATTTCGTGACGGACCCCGCGCAAGAGTGCGAGCATGACCGCTCTGACCATTGATCTCGTGGCAGGTCTAGAGCCTGTCTGACAAATGATGCCGCCACAGAACGCCGTTGATCACCTGCCGGTGATGCCGCCACCTGCCACAACGCCCGTTGCTGGCCGGCAGGATCGGCCGTAGCTATGCCCACTCGGCATCCGTTGGATCGCCCCGCCCCATGCTCAGTCAACGATTCGGGCATGGCAGCCGTCACGTGGGCAGTGCGACACCTGCCTACTGGTTACTCTCTGACCTGGAGAGGAATACCCGGCGGGTTGGCAGGTCGATTTCCGCGACGACGACGGCTATTTGCTCTCCGACCTCGAAGTCTTCTGTCGGACCCGCCGCAGGGCGGCCGTCGATCTCTCTGGAGGGGACCAGCCCGACGATCCCATCTCCGAGGTCGACGAAGATGCCGATGGGAGCCACCGTCTCGACCGTCCCGCGGAATTCCTGGCCCACCACCGTGCGGTCAGCGAATGCCTGGAGCGGGTCGAGCTCCAACACCTTCAAAGACAGTCTGGCCTCAGCGTTGTGGGTGTCGGACCCCATGAACTCGCACGAGACACGCTGCCCTACCTGAACAACATCGCTGGGATCATCGAAGCGGCGCCAGGACAGTTCGGGGAGGCCGAGGAACCCGACACCGGGCAGGGTGGGGTGGTCAGGGCCGTCGTCCAGGGCCACGAAGACCCCGAACCGTTCGATCGCCACGACGGTGCCGGACAAGATGTCGCCACGATGCAGGGACTCGAGAAACGCCCAGAGTTCCGGGCTCCCAGACTGCCAATCCATACCGCAACCATGGCACGCGACATCGTGTGCCAGTCACATCCTCAGACCGATGCGACCGTCCGCAATCCCGCGATGCCCAGCCGCCAGCACCTTGATCGCCCGGACAAGCCCCTAAGCGGCGGCCAGCCCGGCGGCCTCGGCACTCAGCCCGGCGCGGGGGTCGAGCACCAGCGCAGCAAGTACACCGGGCCCCGCGCAGGCGGACGGCCCGCGGGTGCAGGGGGGGGCGAGGCATCACGGGCTCTCCGGGAGCCCGATGGGGGGCGCGTGCGCCGAATGCTCCCGGCGGGGGAGAGCTAGTGCCCGGGAGCCCGCCCGTGCGGGGTGTCGTGCTGGTGGGTGGCTGACTGGGCCTGACCGTGCTGGTGGGGCGGCTGTGGCGGGCGTGCGGCTTCGGCGCGTTCCTGAGCTCCCTCTCGAAGCCGGTCCCGCAGTTCTTCTGCGCGCTGCCCAGCGGTTATTGCGACATGTGTCTCCAGCTCGGCGATGAGTTCGTGGAAGTCATCGGCGCGGGGGGCTGCGTCGGGATCAGCAGGACCGACGGGCGCCGTCGCATCCGGTCTGTCGGCTCGCGGCTGTTTCAGCTGGTCGATGAGGTCCCTTTTGCGCGCGAGGTCTGCGGTCCACCACAGGGCGGGGTCCGGACTGTCGGGGTCCTGTCGTACGGATCGTCCCTCGCGTTGCTCCATCGTCGGCGGCGGGACGTGGCCGGGAGCGAACTGGTGGGCCTGTTCTTCGAAGCTCGCGTGGGTGGAGGCGGCGTAGGCCTGGTAGTCCAGCCGGTGGGAGGGGCCGGCGAGGTGGTCGAGGGCGGGGTCGCTGTAGTCGTGGCGTGCCACCAGCAGGTGGTCGGCGGCGCGTGCCAGTTCGAGCACGGGACGGCGGACGGCAGGGTCTCTCAGCAGGTCTGCGTGGACAGCCAGAACGCTCCCGGGGGAGGGCGGCGGCTGGAGGGCGGTGTCCTGCGCGGAGATGACCGTGCACCGCACGTCGGGCTGGAGCCTGGCGACGGTCGCTCTGGTGTCGTCGTGCAGGACCGTCGCTTCCACGATGGTCAGCGGTGAGTTGTTGCGGGCTGCGAGGGCGGCGGCCGCTGCAACGAGTGCTTCGCGTCCGCCCATGCCCTGCTCGTAGGCGATGAGCCCGCCGCCGTCGGCGACGAGCGCCTCAACCGCCTCGGCGACCATGGGGTGGTGCAGCATGGTGATGTCCAAGGTTCCTCCTGCATCCGGTGGTTGTGGTGCCGTGCCGAGCATCGTAGAACCAGACCGCGTCGCTCACGGGTGAGCTCCGCTCCCCGTGGTGACGACACGGGGGCCCGGCACAGGCCCCGCCCAGCAGGGCGAGTGTCCCGGGCGAGCAGGCTCGTTTTCGCCTTCCCTCCTTGCGAAGGGAACAGAGGGCTCGGCCGGACGGGGCGCCGGGGCCGGCCCCCGTCCGGCGGCCGGCCATCGGCCACCGGCCGCCGGTTACCGGCTGTCGGACACGTGTGCGCGGCGTCGGCGGGATCCGGCCCACACGGCGCTCCCTCCGGCGGCGACCAGGGCGCCGCCCGCGCCGATGAGCCAGCCGGTGTTGGCCGAGCCGGTGCTCGCCAGCTGCGCGGTGGGCGGCGCGGGGGGCTGCTCGGGGCGGGCGGCGGCGGTGTGGCGGCGGGGGGTGTGGCCGGGGGCGGTGTGGGGATCCTGGAGTCGGCCAGGGTGACGGTGACCCGGGCGCCGGGGGCCGCGGTGAAACGCTGAGGTGCGGCGTCGGCACGGTACCCGGCGGGCGCGGATTCCTCGCTTGCCCAGTAGTGCGTGCCGTTCCTGAGTCTCACGTCGAGCTTGAGCTTGGCGGTGCCGTCCTTGCCGGTGGTCAGCCGGGCGATCTCCTCACCCCGGGCGGGCCTACCCGAGGCGTCGAGGGTGTCGGCGTTGACCGTGATGACCGCGCCGGACAGCGGCTTCCCGGTGGCCTTGTCGATCTTCTTCAGCAGGAGTTCGCCCTGCTTGAACGGATCGATGACGGTGATCGGGTTGGCGGCGGCCGTCTTGCCCTCGGTGATGGTGATCTGCTGGTCGGGCACCCGCTCGTGGAGGTCGCTGCCGGTGTCCGTCTCGCGCAGCCGGTAGGTACCCGGCGCGAGGCCGTCGAACGCGAGGACGCCGTCCGGTCCGGTCTTGCCCTCGGCGACGATGCGGCCGCTGCCCGGCTCGGTGAGCTGGAAGGAAGCGCCGACCAGACGGTCACCGCCGGGGTCCTTCTTGTGGATGCTCACGCCCCCGGGCGCGGGGGTGACCTCGATGGCGGCATCGCCGGTCGCGGTGGTGGTGTCGCCGGCGAGCAGCATCCGCTGCGCCCGGCTGTCACGGGGGCTCAGGATCTTCAGCGAGGAGCCGGGCAGATCGGCCGCGGTGCCGCGGACCCGGGTGGTGCCCTTGGCTCCGGCGGTGAACTCCCAGGTGGCTGTGCCGTCCTGACCGGTGGTGACCTGGCCGCGTTCCCCGTCCTTGCCGGACTCGGCCAGGGCGACCTTCACGCCGGGCACCTTGGCACCCGAGAGCTGGGCGGTGACTGCGGCGGTGAGCGTCACCTTCGTCCCGGCCGGGGTCTGGTCCACCTCCGGGGTGAGAGTCAGCCGGTAGGGGCCGGCGAGCTTCTTCGCCTCGGCCCGATATGCCAGCGCCATGGTCCGGGACGACGGGGAGACGACCGGGTAGGCCAGCCGCTGCTTGCCGCGGGCGCCGTCGATGCGGTAGCTGCCGCCCGCCAGCCATTCGTAGACGACCGCGTCGACCGCGGCAGCCTGTGCGGCGGACTGGGTCTGGCCGTACTTCCCCACGATGTAGGAGGCGTAGGCGAGGTGGGCGTCGGGGACCTGGCGGCCGGTGACCGACGACGTCCAGTGCTCCACGGTGGCCGGGCCGGTGTACCCGCCTGCCTCGTGGGGCCCCTTTCGCTCAGGATCGGCGCAGTACGTCTGCCAGTTGCCGTAGACGGCCGTGCCGGGCGGCCCGTACGCGCCGATGTGCGAGCTGGCGGCGTTCCCGTCGCTGTCAGGAATGGACCACCCGGGGCCGAAACGGTCCGACTCACCTGGGGCGGCCCGGGCGGGAGACCAGGTCAGGGTGCCGGCTGCCGCGGCGGCGATGGTGACGGCGGCCAGACGCGCCGAGACGCGGACGAGAGGTGCGTGCATGGCGGGAACGAGCTCCTTGGTCAAAGAGAGGCGGTGGGGATGCGGCAGCGCCCGCCCGGGCTGGGGCGCTGGTTCATCGAAGGCTCCGCGGAGAGACGGTGTGAGCGTCGGTCGGACAGGGCTGATCCCAGCAGGACGGGCCGCCCACCACCAGAGACAAATGCTGGCAAAACTCGCTCATTCCTTGAGGCGGGACACGAGTTGCCCCAACGGTCTCGGGCGCGGGACGAACACCCTGCGACCGCGTGGTCCCGGTCCGTCCGGCGGTCCGCCGGCCCTCACCCGCACGGGCCGGGCGCAGGCCGTTCCTCGCGCACCGGGATGCGGCCGGGACGGTCGCATCCCGGCGGACTCAGACTCCGGCCGGGGTCGGGGCGGGCACGGTGCGTGCCGTCAGAAGAAGCGCGCACAGCGCGGCGGCCGTCAGCGGGACCACGAAGTGCCCGCCGAGCGGACCCGCCAGGGCGGTGCCGCCTGCCAGGCCGAGGCGGATCGCGCTGGATATCCAGCCGACCGCCTCGGTCGAGGTTCCGGGGGGAGCGAGCGAGGTCACGGTCAGGGAGGCCACGGTCAGCAGGGCGACGAACAGACCGCCCGGCAGCATTGCCAGGCCGAGGACCGCCGGGACCGGGAGCGGTGCGAGAAGCGGGAGCCAGGCGGCGGCGAACGCGCCACCCAGTAGCACCAGATGCCGCGGCCCGGGAGCGGCCGCGGGCTGGAAGCGGGCGAACAGGGCACCGCCGAGCAGCCCTCCCACGGAGAACACCGCGGGCAGCGCGCCCGCGACCCAGGGCGCGTCCTGCCGTTCGGCGACGACGATCCCGGCGACGTCGAGAGCACCGACCGTGGCGCCGAGGAAAACCAGCGAGAACAGCAGGGGCCGCATGGAAGGCGGGCGCAGCACGCCGAACCGCTCCCGGTGGCACGGCACGGCGCGCCACCGGCGGGCGGGACGGGTCGTGGCGAAGGTGAGCGACCCGGCCAGGGTGACGGCGGCCGCCATGGCGAGCGCCGCGGCCGGGGAGAACCAGGTGGCCCATGCGATGGCCAGAGCAGGGCCCATCACGTAGACGATCTGCTGGGCGGAGGAGTCCAGGGTGTAGGCGGTGCGCACGTGCGCGTCATCGGGCAGTACGGCGTGCCACAGCGACCGCAGCCCGCCCTCCAGCGGTGGGCATCCGGCTCCGGCCAGGGCGACGCACACGGCGGCCAGCGGCAGGTTCGAGGTACCTGCCAGGGCCAGGGTGCCCAGCGCGGTCGCGACGATCACGGCGCCGAGGTGGCAGGGCAGGGGAAGGCCGCGCAGGTCGGCCAGCCGGCCCAGCAGCGGCAGGCCGAGCGCGGGCGCGATGCCGTAGAGCGCGGCCAGCACACTGGCGGTCGCCAGGGAGTGGCCGTCCGTCTGTGCCGCCAGGATCAGGGCAACGGGCACCATCCCCAGCGACAGGCGGCCCGCTACGGAGGAGACCAGCAGACGGGTGCAGTACCGGTGACGCAGCACGTCGCCGAAGGACGGCGGGAAGGCCCGTGCCGCCAAACCGTCGACCGCCGGACCGTTGACGCCCGGGCCAGCGAGGGCCGGACCGTCGACGCCCGGGCGGGGCGGGTGCGGGGGCTGTGGTGCGCGGGCCGGCACCTCGGGGGTGCGGGTAACGCCGCGGACCTGCGGGTGGGCCATCGCCTGCCTGCCTCGGGATCGTGGATGCGGAGGGGGAGGCCGCCGTCCGCACACCGGGACCCACGGGGAGGGCGGCGGCGTACGGACGGCGGCAGCGGCGAGAGGAAGGTCACTCCCGCCCGGCGAGAAGCCCAGCAGGAGGCCGGGCGGCCCTCAACGTCCCTTCCGGCGGGGCGGACAGCAGCCGTGCCCCCTCCCACCCCCTGGGGCGGCGACCGTGCACGCCGGTCCGTCACACGACGTCCTCACGCACGGACCGAAGGGCTTGCATGGGCTTCATGTTGGTCAGCCGCAGTGCTTCCCCGAGTAGCTGCTCCACGCCTCCGAGGGATCCCAGGAGGCGTTGTAGGCGAATCCCCCCTCGAAGCGGATGCAGGTGTTGCGGGCGGTGACGTAGACCGGCCCCGCGTACTTGGTGTAGTTCGACGTGAATCCGTCCGACTGCGCCCAGCCGGAGCCGCTCTTGCCGATCCTGACCTTGATCCCGCGCGGCAGGTGGACGCCGTCCGAGGGCCTGGCGATGGCGCAGTTCTTGCCGGTGGCACTGGAGTAGTAGACGTCGATGTACCCCTTGGTCTTCCCGGCGTCGTACGTCCAGTACAGGGCCTTGACCGGGTACGACTTCAGGAACGCGTAGCTGGATCCGCAGGCGTTGGTCCGCGGTGTGGCGGCAGCCGGGGCGGCGGTCGCGGTGAGGGCCGCTGATGCGGCCACCGCCAGCACGGCGGGGAACACAGCAGCTCGGGTCAGGGCACGGCGGATCATCAAAGGACCTCTCAAGTACGGCGGCACGGTCGGCAGGGACCGATGCTGCGCACAGCACAACGCCCGCGCAGCGGATCACCCGCGGGCCTCCCGCGACCTGCACCCGCAACCTGTCCCGCCAGTCCGCCTGGCGGGATCAACGCGAACATCCAGCCCCGCCACGTCCCCGCCCCCTGCCCCTTCCTGCCGCGTCTTCGCTCCACGCCGACCTTCCCGCGCCACCCCGACGCCGCCCCCGGAAACCGCGTGACGGGAGACGGCGCCCGATGGTGCGGCCGCTTGTCCCGTCCTGCGACGTCCGCGAAGCCTGCACCGCCCACGGCAACGGGCCGTCGGCGTAGATGGGGGCCCTGCCCAGCGACTACGGAGCTGCCGTGAGCCCCCGCACCACCACGCCCCCGCCCGCCGAAGACCTGGTCATCGGCGCCCAGCCCTCCCGGCCGACAGCCGACACACGCGCACTGCACCAGCTGCAGCGCGCCCTGGACCACGCTGAACGGCCGTTCCTCGGATTCCCCGACCACCTGCTCCAGGTCATGGCCGAACTCGCCCCGCTGCTCGGCCTGCTGGACGACCAGCACGGTGGCCCCTATGAGACCGGCCGGTTCGAAGAAGGCACACACCCCTACAAAAGGGCCCTGCTCGACTACTTCGCCGTGATCGCCGGGAGCTCCCCGAACGAGACGCACGGCCATGTCGCGTCCTGCCCCCGCGCGGCGCTCCACAGCGCCCTGGCCCTGGCACGCAGGAGGCTGCCACAACCGTCGGTATACGTCAGCGCCGAAGCCCACCACGACGTCGCGAAGACCTGCGAGCGGCTGGGGATGAACGCGGTCCGCATCCAGGCCCTGCCCGACGGCACGATGGACCCGGACGACCTGCGTCTGCAGACCCGCCTGCGGTACGGGGCGGGGGCGCTGGTGGTGGCCACCTGCGGAACACCCATGCGAGGCGCCACCGACAACATCGCCGACCTGCGAACCGCAGCGGTCTCATCCGGACCGGTCCACGTCCATGTCGACGCGAGCGCCGGCGCACTGGCCGCCGCCCACAGCAGCCAGGCCCCGCCGTGGTCGCTCGCACACGGCGCGGACTCCCTCACACTGTCCGGCCACCCCCTGCTGAGCCTGCCCGTCCCGGCAGGCATCCTCCTGGTACGCCGCGAACAGGCGCCGGCCGACGGCAGCCAGAGCACGCTGCCCCTCCGAGTCCCGCTGACCGGCACACACAGCGGACTGGGGGCCCTGCTGCTCTGGACACGGCTGCGCTCACTGGGACGGACCGGTGTTGCCGCCATGGTCGCCCGGGGCCAGGACGTCGCCGCCCACGCCCTCGAGCGGCTCGACAGCGCCGGAGCCTCCCCGCAGCACCTCCCCGGCTCCCTGACCGTCACCTTTGAACGGCCACCGGCCTGGGTGATCGACAAATGGCGTCTGCGCAGCGAGGCCGGCCTGGCACGGATCACCACCACCGGACCCATGACGCATGCTGCCGTCGACCAGCTCGCCGCAGACCTGCGTTCCGCACGCGGCAGAGCCGCAGCATAGATCCCGGCACACCCCCGGGACACGCTGCACAGAACAGCCGACCGCCCTCAAACGCCGAACCGGCAGCGCGGAATGCGGACACCACGGCACCACAACCTCGCGCTCTTTGGACCGCAATCGACGCCCCCACAGTCGCCACTCCACCACCGCCGCCACATCACCACCCGGACCGCCCGGCGGGAAGCTGCCGGAGCAAACCCCGACGCAGCCTCCCGCCAGGCGGAATCCCCTGTGCCGCGTGCCCCGGACACCGGTCCGCCGTGGCGACACTGACTGCGCCAGGTCCGGGAGAACGAGGAGAGCGGGGGCGCCGCTGTGGACAGCTTCGCGGCCGAGGACATAGCGGCCATGCGCGAGGAAGGCGATCTGGCGGCCTTCATGCGCCTGCGGCTACGACCGGCCCCAGACACGGTCAAGGTCATAGCGCTGTGGCAGCGCCTCTCCGATCCCGGCGACCACGTGATCGGTGCTTGGCCCTCCACCGCACCCCTGCCCGCCCAACAACAGCGGGCACCAGGAGACGCAGCCCGCTGTCACTGCTCCCGCTGCCGGGCCCTGGGCGCCCCCTGCGAAGCCGACCCCTGCCGCTGCCCCCTGTGCGGCGCCCACCGCAACGGCGCCGCCCCATCCCGCGCCCCGCAGACGGCCCAGAGCTGAACGGGCACGATCCGCACGCCGCAGACCCCGACCCCGGCCTCCTCGCAGCGCCCGTATGCCCCCGCCGGTCCGGCACGAAGCCCCCGCAGCCCCCGGCTGTCCCCGCACGCGGAACGCACTTCCGGAAGTCCGACCGTCCTGCCCGCCCCGCGGGAGGCCGGCCGCTTCCCAGGCCGATGAGCCGCAGCCGGTGGCAGCGTTGACCGTATGCCGGAAACAGACGCCACAGGGCAGACGGAGACGAAGGGCGAGGACGACGCCCCGGAGCCTGGCCCGCCCACCCCTCGCCTGTACTCGGTGACCACGCACTACACCGACCAGTTCCTCGGCGGACAACAGGGCCCCGACCTGCTGTGCGACGACGCGGTCACCGCGCTGCACTTCGCTCTGACCACCAGCAGCTCCAGGCCCCTGGCCGTCACCTGCAGCACCACGGCAGATGGACGCACCTGGACACCCCTGCCGCTGCACCTGCTGCACGCGGACGCACGCAGCACCCTCCAGCAGAACGCGACACCCGCCATGTACCCGGGCCCGGCCAGCAACTCCCGCCCGCACCACGGGCGTCCGCGCAACACCGGCCCCCGCTACGGCCAGAAGCACGCCACCGACCACGACCTGGCCGTCGCCGAGAAACAACTGCGAGACGTGCACCGGCGCTACGCCGACACCCAGACCGAATTCGCCCTGTCCGTGACCCTCGGGCGCATATTCGACCAGATACGCACCCCCCACCCCCCGACACACACCACCACCGCACCACGCCCCTCCCGGCGCACCGGCCCCGCCGTACCGACAGGCCATGACCAGGCCACCGCTGCCGCCCTCCTCCCCGGCCCCACCGCTCACGGCCCGACGACGGCCTGACCGAGCACCCGGCCAAAACCCTGGAACCCCGTCCGAGCGGGCCCGGTCCGGCGCACGCGGACAGGCCCGCTGCGCCGCGACGTCGAGGCGGCCGAGCCCGCCATGCGATCTTCGACGCCGACCTGGACGAGGTCCGCCCCGGCACTCGACGGCCGTCCCCGGGCCGCGCGGCCCTCGGCCTCGCCGCAGCGGCCACTGCCGGACTGCGGGCGCTGCGCCTCCAGGCGGCGGATCCGCGCCGATGGCACGCTCCGCCTGCCGACCCGGGCGAAGGCCTCCTTTCACCGCCCCCGCAGCACACGCGCCGGCAGCGCCGGCGGAGCGACCCCGTGCAGGGCGGCGAGCAGATCCGACCACTGTCCCGGACGCGGAAACGCGGGCATGTCCCCGGCCGGTGTCCCGGGCACGATCTGTCCACCGCCTTTCCGTGGCTCGCTGTGAACGTGATCCCGACGAGCGGACCGGACCGGAGCGGTCCCTGAGACCGCGTTTGAGATCTTCCTGGAACGTCGGTGGGGAGGTGTTCTAGCCTCTGGTGGTGAGCGATGCACGAGTCCCCTTCGTCGGTGACTTCAGAGAGCTTGAGCAGGGCAGCCCAGATGGGCCGTCGCTGCGGTCCGCCGTCAAGGCCGAGGCGTCCGATAGCGCTCGTGAGCTGGTCAAGTACTTGCGGAGCGGTGCCCTGTTGGCTGCGACAACCACGCTCGTGCGTGACGTTCTCGCACCCGACAACCCTGTGATCGGCGGGCTGCACCTGCTGACGGACGGGCATTGGCTTTGGTACTCGGACCTGGCGCACTACGTCGAGCACTACCACGCGGCGCTCGACCCGCAGTTCATCGCGCATGCGCAGGCCAACGGCTGGACCGTTCCGCAGCTCGATGACGCGGAACTGCTCGCGCTGGACGCGGTCCTTTTCGGTGACGATACGAACTGAGCCGATCACCTACCAGCCAGTGGCGTGTCCCGCTGCCGAGACCCGGGTGAGCGGCCGGGGACCTGGCCGTGTAGCGGGACCAGTGCGTGTGAGCCGCCGCACCATGATGCCGATCATTGCCCAACGGATCATGGTTTCCGAGCGAGCCGGGCTGGCTTCGTAATCGCGCGCAAGACGACGGTGGGCGGTGAGCCACGAGAAGGTGCGCTCCACCGCCCACCTCTTCGACGGCAACGCAGCCGGACGACCTCGGCCCCACGAGGAACCTCGTGGGGCCGCCGGCGTCTTGGCATGTCACCGAGGCTCGGACGCGGGCAGGAGGCTCCGTCGACAGACGGAGGGGCCCTGCTGGAGGCCCTCCTGCGCAGGGGCGTTGTTCAGGCGCCGACTGTGATGGCACGGCAGGCGGCCTGCAGTTCCTCGTCGTTGGAGATGCTGCGGAAGCGGCCGCTGCGGCGCAGAAGCGTGAGCTCCTTCCGAACCTGGGGGAGGGCCGGCCGGGCGGCTGGTCCCATGCGGTTCAGGCAGGCCAGGACGCGGTTGGACGTTGCGTCGTTCTCCGCCCACGCTGTCAGGAGCGTCTCCACGACGGCGGGCGCCTCGGCTTCGCCGCCGATGTCCCACAGGGCTGTCGCGGCGTAGACCCGGGTCCACTCGTAGCCCGCTGCCATCATCTTCCGCAGATGCGGCAGGGCGGGTGCGGCAGCCTGCCCGATCCGTCCCAGGACGGCGGCTGCTTCGTCGTTCTCGTGGGTGTCAAGAAGCTCAACCAGCCTCGGCACGACGCCGGCCGCATCGCCCTCAAGTTCCCACAGTGCCGCGGTCGCGGCCGCCCGGACGGTGACGTCCTGCGCGTCGGCCAGCGGGCGGACCACATCCAGGGCGAAAGCGGCCCCAGGGCCGAAGGAGGCCAGGGCCTTCAGGGCGGAGGCGGCCGTATGCCACTGCTCCTCACGCACGGCCGTGACTACGGCCGTGGTCAGCGCCGGTGCAGCCGCCGGGTCACCCAGCTCCCGCAGGGCGGACACAAGAGCATTGGCACTCATCGACTGCGACTGATCCGAGAAGTCCACCTCCGCCAGGAGCTTCGACAGCCTCGGCGTGAGATCACCGGCCGCCCCGCCCAGATGCCCGGCCACCTGCACAGCACGCCAGGCGTCGGTGCCCTCGTCCAGCGCCTCCAGCACACAGGGCAGCGCCCGCAGATCCCCCAGGCATGCCAGCGTCCTGACGGCTTCCTGGTGAGCGCGGCGGACCAGCCGCTCCCGGGCCGCCCACACGCCCGGCCCGTGTTCCGCACGGGCCGCCTCGACATAGGCGGCGAGGGCCTCCCGCGCCGGCTCGCTCACCGGCACGAGAGCCCCGAGAGTCTCCGCCGCCGCAGCCGAGGTGTAGGCGTCCTCGGGCAGGAGACAGCCCGCGATCAGCACCACCAGACCGGAGTGATCCCCACGCCACCGGCCGACCAACTCCTTCGCCATACGGATCGCGTCGTAACGCACCCCGGGGTCCGCGCTGGACAACTGCTCGGCGAGCAACGCGGTGCGCTCCAGCACACGATCGCCCAGCACCGTGTGAAACGCCTCCAACAGGGAGGTCGTCGGCGCGTGAACCCGGCCGTGCCCATCCAGATCCTCGAACGCCGCAACGATCTGCGGCGGCACACCCGAGGAAGGCGCTGTGCCCGCGGCAACATCCGCCTCGGCCCGGCAGGGCTTGTCGTCGTCCCCGCCGGTCTCCTCCGGTGCGATCTCCCGGATCAGACCGACCGCCGCCGGCACAACAGCCTCGCCGAGCTCCCCGGGCGTGCACCGGGCCCGGTGCACGAGGGCAGCGAGCCGCACCTCGGGTGCTTGTGCGGTGTCGCCGGCCAGAGCCTCCAGCCAACCGGCCGCCGCACCGTGCACGGCCGCATCCCGCAGTGCCACCGTGGCCACCGTCCTCACGACGAGCAGCCGCTCCACCACGCCGCCTCCGGGAAGCAGACCGCGCAAGACGTCCACCGCCCAGGCGGTGTCGTGGAGGAAGAGTCCCAGGCCCTCGATCGCGGGCCGCCGCACCTCCTGATCGGGGTCCGCCACCCAGCGCACGAACACCTCGGCGCGCCCGCCTATCGCTGCCAACGCGTCCACGTGAGCTCTGGACTCGGTGCCGTCCGGCATGAAGTACACCGCCTCGGGATCCATGTCCAGGCACTCCCGGCCGATACTCAGCAGCAGCCCGATGACCGAACCCCGGTCAGGCGTAGCGGGGCTGTCGGCCATCTCGAACAGGAACGGCAGGCTGGCCGCCGTGCACGGATAGACACCCCCCTGATGGTGCGCCGCGTTGCAGAAGTCGCTGAACGCCTCTTCCCGTACACCGGGGTCCGCCGAAGCCATTCCCTTCAGCCAGCCCGGAACATCGCTCGCCGGCCCATAGGCGTGGCCCATGGACCCCCAGTCCACGCCGTCGATTTCATGGATCATCATGCGGGGCACTATGCCGAAGGGCACTGACACCACCCCGACGTCGCACGCCGTCCCGCGCTCGGGTCGCCCCGGAATTGGAAGCCAGGCTGCCCGGCAGCCCGTGCCGACATGGAGCGCGTGGGTCAGAGGCCGGTCCGGTCGCCGCCCGGCCGCGCACCACCGTCGCCACCCGCATCCGCACCCGCGCCTGTACCGACGGCGCGGTGTGCGAGGACGGCGCCCGCCGGACGGGACGCCGGCGCGCTTCGCCCCGTCGCGGTGCGGGAAATCAGTCAGCCCCCGGGCCGCAGCAGTGCCCTGAACACGGATAATCCACCGGACGAGCAAAGGAACAGCAGAGAAAGGACTCCCGGTGGACACTCCGGGCCACGGCCGGCTGCTGGTCGTCGACTTCGACTTCTTCTTCCACAACCCCCTGGAAGGGGCCGAGGCCGCACACCGCGGCGACCCCCTGCTCTACGACTGGGGCCACGCCGAGACGCCCTTCCTGCAGGAAGACATCTGGACCTTCCGGGCCGAGGACTTCATCCGGGCGGGAACCAGTCTGCCGCGCTGCGAGGGCCTGGACGGCTTCTGGGACCGGTTCACCTTCACCCACCCCCGGCCGCCCCTCCTCTACGCCGACTCCAACGCCCACGCGGGCACTCTCACCCCCGTCCACTACGCCCTGCCCGGCGAAGCGCCCACGCCCTGGCAGGAGGTACACCTTTTCGACGCACACCACGACAGCGGCTACCCCCACCGCAACGGCCCGGCCACCTTCGAGGAATGGGCCCAGGAAGGCGAGTACTCCTGCGAGGACTGGATGCTCGTGCACCACGCCCGAGGCACCCGCCTCACCCTCACCTACCCGACGTGGCGACCTCAGGGCGACAGGCACCCGCCGATGGCCCCGCTCACCGTCAACGTCGATGACCACACGGCGATCCCCGGTACGTTCGACGCCGTGTTCCTGTGCCGGTCCGGCGCCTGGGTGCCGTCCTGGTGCGACGACCAGTTCACCGAACTCCTGCAAGCCTTCCCCGGCCGGGCCCACCCCTTGCCCGGAGCCCGCTGGAGCCACCCGCGCCCGGACCCACTGCCGCTGGCCCGCCGTCACGCGGCCATCTTCGCCGAGCTCACCGCCGGACTCCACACGGCAACGCAGCCCGCAGTCCCGCCACCCGGACCCGCCCGGGAAAGCACCCACGAGGAACCGCGCTCCGCACGCCAGGACTCCGGCACCCTGCAGACCGCGCTGGAGAAGATCGCAGAAATCCAGGCGGCATCCCTCCAGCGACAGGAACAGACCGACGCCGTCCTCGCCACGCCCGAGCCGGCGCCCCTCACGAACCCCGCCACACCCCGGACGAACGACGCATCACCCCACCCCCAGCCTCCAGCGGGCGAGCCCCGACCCCGTCTGTAGGCCGGATCGGCCCATACGCGCCAGGATCCTCCCCAGCATCGCCCTTGACCCCACCCCCGCCACCCTCGCGGCCCGCGCCGCCGCCGACCGACCGTGCCCACCGGGCATCCCCCCGGGCCACCGGCGCCGAGCCGTGCGCGAACCGTCCGCGCACACCGCTTCCACTCGCCAGGTTCGAACTCCGCACCAGCCCGAACCGAGTTGGGCTCCCGAACCGTGGCCGCATCGAGGAGACCCCTGTGACCGCACCCGTCCGCACCTGGCCCCAGTTCCTCGCGACGCTCCTGCGCGGCGACGACCTGACCGCGGACGACATCCGGTGGGCGATGAGCGAGGTCATGGACGACGCCCACGAGCCGGTCGCCTTCGCCGGGTTCCTGATCGCGCTGCGCGCCTAGGGCGAAACCGCAGGCGAGATCAGCGGGCTCCTGGGCGTGCTCATGGACCGCGCCCGCCCCGCTGCCCGGCCTGGCCAATGGTTCGGGTCGTCAGAGGCCGGTCGACCCTGGAGGTCCACTCATTCTCTGGGGTGGCCGCTGAAAGAGCTCAATGCTGGAGAGCACAGTCATCCGCTGCGAGGTGCAGGTGACGAAGGGTTTCCAGTTCGGTGGTGGGGAAGGGGTGCAGGACCCACTTCCGGAGATAGCCATCTTCGCCGTGGGTTCGTCGTACCTTCTCGGCAGCCATCAAGACCGCATGTGCCAGGGAGGTACGAGGGCGTGTGGACGTCCACTCGAGGGTGCCCTTCCCGTCCGGCACATCGAAGCTCGTCATCATGTCCGGAAAACGACGGATCGTGATGTGCACGTTGTCGCCTCGGCGACGAAGAATCCACCGTGCCTCTGCCGGTTCGAGGTCGAACGAGAACCGCTGGACGTCATAGAGGCCGTAGAGGCCCGTCACGCCTTTCAACAAGTCAGCGAGCGCGTTTGTGCAGTAGCTGACCACGTCCAGGTGCTTCGTCACGCCGTCCCAGATCCTGCACGTCGCCCAGCCAGAGCTTCCCAGTTCCCAGCTGAAGTGCAAGGACCTCGTCACTGACCCCCCCCGACCGTTTGCGGCCAACGATACAGCGGTGTTGAAGACGGGTCCCGCGCCGGCACCGGCCACGACGTCACCTCGACGAGCAGCACTCTCACGGCCCGCACGCACCCCAGCCCGGCATCAGTTGCCGCATCAACGCGCACGCGACCGACTTCGGCGACCGCATTACCGCAGTCGTCACGACCGGGAGTGCATTCCGTGCGACGCAGCAATCCTCACCCCGGGCCTGCCCGTCAGCTACCGCCTCTTGTCCCGCCGCTCGGGCCGAGGTCCTCGACGCCGGCAGGGCGGCCGCTGTCGGGCGGCGCCGTGCCGACAGGGGGTTCTTGGCGTCCTGGCCGCGATGCGCAGGAACCGCCAGGCCCTCTCCGACGCGGAGTTCACTCGGCGGGCCGGCGTCAATCCGCAGTACCTTCAGCGCCACCGCGACCTCGGCTTGTTGTTTATCGCCCTCGCGATTGTCCTCAGTCGAAGCTGAGTGGTTTTCAGGGGCCGCTCCGGTCCGGTCCGCTCGTCGGGATCGCGTTCACAGCGAACCACGGAAAGGCGGTGGACAACGATCGCACGATCGGCACACTGACCTGAGTGAAACGACTGCTGGTGGATGTGGAGAGCGTCACGGCACGGTTGGTACGTCGATTCGGCCCCCGGGTGTCCGGGTGGTGTGCAGACGCGCCGGATCTCATTGCGCGGCTGGCGTCCCAGTGGGGGCTCTCGCTCGGTGAGTCCCTCCCGGACGGCGCTTCGTCGATCGCGTTGCGGTGCCGCCTGCCCGACGGCACGCCGGCGGTGTTGAAGGTCAGTCCGGACCGAGCTCTCATGGCTGAACAGGTTCACATGCTGGGGTGGTTCGCCTCCTCTGGCCGGGTGCCCTCGGTGCTGGCCGTCGACGGGGAAGCGGGCGCGATGATGCTGGAGGAGATCGTGCCCGGGACACCGGCCGGGGACATGCCCGCGCCTCCGCTTCCGGGACAGTGGTCGGATCTGCTCGCCGCCCTGCACGGGGTCGCTCCGCCGGCGCTGCCGGCGCGTGTGCTGCGGGGGCGGTGCGAGGAGGCCTTCGCCCGGGTCGGCAGGCGGCTGGCAGAGCCTGCGATCAGCGCACGCATGGATGTCACCACGTGGGACAGGGCCATCCGGCGGTGCGATCGGCTGCTGGACACGGAAGCGACCACCGTGCTGCTCCACGGTGACCTGCACCTGGGCAATGTGCTCGACGGCGGCGCGGAGCGCGGCCCTATGGCCATCGACCCGAAAGCCTGTGTCGGCGATCCGTGCTTCGACGCCGTGGACTACGTAGTAGCCGGCGCCGGGCTGGAGGGCATCGAGACCCGCTGCGAGCACGTGGCGGCGGCATGCGGATTCGACGGGGACCGGCTCCACGCATGGAGCCAGGTGATCGCACCGTT
>NZ_UAVD01000020.1 GCF_900460065.1 Streptomyces griseus
GAGGTACGGCTCCCCGCGGACGCGGTGCTTCCGGACGCGAGCGGGCTGCGCGGTCCGCTCAGCTGTCTGAGCCATGCGCGCTACGGCATCGTGTGGGGGTCCATGGGCGCGGCCCGGGCCAGCTTCGAGTCGGCCCTCGACTACGCGAGGGGCCGGGAACAGTTCGGCCGGCCGATCGGCGGCTTCCAGCTCACCCAGGCCAAGCTGGCCGACATGGCCGTGGAGCTGCACAAGGGCATCCTGCTCGCCCACCACCTGGGCCGCCGCATGGACGCGGGCGGGCTCCGGCCGGAGCAGGTCAGTTTCGGCAAGCTCAACAACGTGCGGGAGGCGATCGAGATCTGCCGCACCTCGCGCACGATCCTCGGGGCCAACGGGATCTCGCTGGAGTATCCGGTGATGCGGCACGCCACGAACCTGGAGTCGGTGCTCACCTACGAGGGGACGGTGGAGATGCACCAGCTGGTACTGGGCAAGGCGCTCACCGGTCTCGACGCCTTCCGGTGAGCGGGACGCGGGCTCACGCGCGTGCCTGCCGGATGCGTTGACCGGATCTTTCCGGCGAGCGCCCTGCTCAGCTCTGGTTGAAGAAGCCGTCGGTCTTGCGGCCGGCGGCTTCGCCCGCGACCACCTGGGTGTCGGCGGGGGACAGCAGGAAGACCCGGGTGGCCACCCGGTCGATCGAGCCGCGGAGGCCGAAGATCAGCCCGGCGGCGAAGTCCACCACGCGCTTGGCGTCGGCGGGGTCCATGGCCGTGAGGTTGACGATCACCGGGACGCCGTCCCGGAACAGCTCGCCGATGGCGCGTGCGTCCCGGAAGCTGTCCGGGGTCACCGTCGCGATCCGGCGGTCCTGCTCCTCGGCCGTCTCCGCGGCCACCTGCACCCGCGGGTCGGTGACCCAGGCCTGGTTGCCCGTGCCGGTCTCCGCACCCTCGGCGTACTCGTCGTCGTAGTACCGCTCGTCGTTGTCCTCTACGAGGCCCAGCCAGGCACTCGCCTTGCGCACCGATCCCATGGACGCCTCCTCTCACCGCGGTTCCTTGGTGTTCCGCATCTCTTTCGTATCCCTATGGTCGACCATGATGCGGATACCGCGCCAAGTGGATAGTCGGCTCGCAGGCGATTCGTGACGCTACTGGTGCAGAAGATGTGGCGATTCGTCAGGGTTCCTCCCGCATAAGGGGGCTTGTAGAAGGAAAATATGATGCTCCGGCCGTACGGGTGATCCGGGGGACGTACGGGTGAACGGGGTGCTCGATACGATGCACGACGCCTGGGTGCGCGAGCGTCGCGCACCGGCTGAACGGCTCACGGGGGATCGTCGTGTTCGGAATCGTCAGGCCCTGTACCCATCGGCTCTCCGAAGGTCTCCGGGTGGAGTGGATGGCCCATCTCTGCGGTCTGTGCCTGGCCCTGAGGGCGGATCACGGACAGTTCGCCCGTATCGTCACGAACTATGACGGCCTGATCGTCTCCGTCCTGACGGAGGCTCAGACCGGCCTGACGCCCGCCGACCGGCGCACCGCCGGCCCCTGCCCACTGCGCGCCATGCGCACCGCACCGGTGGCCAAGGGGGAAGGGGCACGGCTCGCCGCCGCCGTCTCGCTCGTCCTCGCCTCGGCCAAGGTCCGCGACCACGTCGCCGACCGGGACGGGCTGTTGGCCCGCCGCCCGGTCGCCGCCGCCGCGCGCCGGGTGGCCGCCGGGTGGGACCGGGCGGGGGCACGGACCGGGGCGGCCCTCGGCTTCGACACCGCCCTCCTCGTCGACGCGGTCGACCGGCAGACCGGCATCGAGACGCTCGCCGGTCCGGGCACCCCGCTGCTGACGGTCACGGAGCCGACCGAGACCGCCACCGCCGCCGCCTTCGCGCACACCGCCGTGCTGGCCGGGAAGGAGGGGAACGCCGCACCGCTCGCGGAGGCCGGCCGCCTCTTCGGACGGCTCGCCCACCTCCTGGACGCCGTCGAGGACCGGGAGGCCGACGCCGCGTCGGGCGCCTGGAACCCGCTGACCGCCACCGGCACACCGCTGTCCGAGGCGCGCCGGCTCTGCGACGACGCGCTGCACGGCATACGGCTCGCGCTGCGGGAGGCGGAGTTCACCGACGGGACGCTCGTCCACGTCCTCCTCGCCCATGAGCTGCGCCGCTCGGTCGACCGGGCCTTCGGCACCTCGTCCTGCTCCCATCAGGGGCAGCGGGGACTTCAGCTGCCCGAGGGCGCCTACGGCCCCCCGCCGGGGAATCCGTACGGCGCGCCGCCCGCCGGGCCGTACGGCCCGACGCCGGGGGACCCGTACGGTCCGCCGCCCGGCGGCCCGGGCGCGCCGCCTCCGCCGCGCCCGCCCCGCGACCGGCGCGGGCTGATCGCCGGATGCCTGGTCTGGGCCGGGCTCGCCTGCACCTGCCAGATGTGCTGCGGCAGCTTCGAGGACCCCTGGAGCCGGGAGCAGCGGCAGGCGCCGTGCCAGAGCTGCGGCGACTGCTGCGAGGCCTGCAACTGCTGCGGCCAGTGCGGCGAGGGCTGCTGCTGTTGCGGGGAGTCCTGCGGCTGCGACTGCTGAACGGGGCCCGCCCGCCGGCGCGGCGGGCGGGCCCGGCGTCAGGTCACTTCAGTTCGGGCGGCGAGATCTCCGAGGACGGGATCGCGGAATCGGTGGTGCCCCACTTCTTCAGGATGCGGTCGTAGGTCCCGTCCTTCTTGAGCCGGTTGACCGCGGCCTGGAAGGCGGGCGCCAGCGGGGTGCCCTTCTTGAACGCGAAGCCCACGTCGAGCCGCTTGAACTCGTTGAGGAAGCGCAGCCCCTCCTGCTGACTGACTCCGTAGCGCAGCCCGTTGATCGTGGACATCACCACATCGCTGCGGTTCTGCTGGAGCGAGAGCCAGACGGCCGTCTGGTCGGCGTACGTCTTGACCTCGTACGGCTTCTTGCCGGCCTCCGCGCACCGGGGCAGATTCTCCTGGAGCGTCACCTCGAAGGTGGTGCCCGCCCCGGTGGCCACGTTCAGCCCGCACAGCTGGGTGAGGTCGGTGACCTTCTTCAGCGCGCTGTCCTCACGGACCGCGAAGCCCTGCCCGTCGTTGATGTACGTCACGAAGTCGACGGTCTTGCGGCGTACGTCGGTGACCCCGAAGTTGCCCGTCCCCAGGTCGTACTTCCCGCTGCCCAGCGCCGGCAGGATCGCCTCGAACGACGCCACCTCGCGCTTCAGTTCCAGCCCGAGCACCCGGGCCGCCGCGTCCGCGAAATCGATGTCCGCGCCGGCCAGGGTGGTGCCGTCCTGCTCGTAGAAGGCTCCGGGCGGGGTGCCGATGGCGGCGGCGACCCGCAGTGTGCCCGCCTCCCTGACCCCGGCCGGGAGGAGTTTCGCCGCGGCCTCGTCCTTGCGGACATCGGAGACCACGTCCGTCGTCGGGGTCTTCGCCCGAGCCGCCTCCTTGTCCGGCCCGCCGTCCGCCGCCTCTGTCGGCTCGGCGCAGCCGGTGAGGGTCAGCGCGGCCACGGTGATCAGGGTGAACAGAGCGGTATGTCGGGATCTGGGCATGGCTGTGCTCTCCGGGTTCGTGGGATGGGCCGACCGCCCCGGGCCACCAGCGGGCACGGGGGGACGGCGGATGTGTTCAGCGGTGCGAGGGGAGGGTGGAGCGGTGTGGTGAAGGTGAGGTCACGCGAGGAACGGGGCTCGAACGCCGAGAGAACGGGCGTGAGCAGGGAAAACCGGACAGCGGGGAGTCAGCTCAACAGGAAGAGGACCACACGCGACCGAAGTCGATGTGGGAGCGGGTGACCAGCCACTGCTGCGGATGCATGGGCTTAGTGGAACAGGCATCCGAGTGCACGTCAACCAAGATGAGATCTACGGCTCACAGTGTGGACAGGCTTGACAACTCCCCGTACCCGCCGCTTATCTCGGACCCATGGACCGGCGCTGAGGGGCCCGGTCCTCGTGTGGTTTTCCGGTGTGAAGGCACGCCCCGTGTTCGATCTGAGCATCCACGGAGCTCCCGCATGCCCCCGCAGACCGTCTCGCTGCCCCCTCCCTCCTCCCGGCCGCTCGTCAAGGGCGATGCCGACGCGGTGCCGCGCATCGTCCCCGTACGCCGAACAGGCCGTTGGACAGCGGCTGCCGTCGTCCTCGTGCTGCTCGCGCTGGCGCTGAACTCGGTCATCCGCAACGACGCCTTCCAGTGGGACGTCGTGCTCTCCTACTTCGGCACCGTCCCCGTGCTGCGCGGGCTCTGGCTCACGCTCTGGCTCACCGCGGTGGTCGTGGTGCTCGGCTTCGTGCTGGGAGCCCTGCTCGCGGTCATGCGGCTCTCCGGCAACCCCGTTCTCCAGGCGGTCAGTTGGGGCTACGTCTGGTTGTTCAGGTCCACGCCGATCCTGGTCCAGCTGCTGTTCTGGTTCAACATCGGCGCGCTGTACCCGCAGATCCTCGGCGTCTCCACGGTCAGCCTCCTCGGCCCGGTCACCATCGCGGTCATCGGACTGACCCTGCACGAGGCCGCCTACGCCGCCGAGGTGGTGCGCGGCGGGATCCTCTCCGTCGAACGCGGACAGGTGGAGGCCGCCCAGTCCCTCGGGCTCGGCCCCTGGCGACGATTCCGGCGCATCGTGCTGCCGCAGGCCATGCGCTCCATCGTGCCGCCGGCCGGGAACATGCTGATCGGCACCCTCAAGGGCACCTCCATCGTCAGCATCATCGCCGTGCAGGACCTGCTGTACTCCGTCCAGCTCGTCTACCACCGCACCTACCAGGTCATCCCGCTGCTGCTCGTCGCCACGCTCTGGTACGCGGCCGTCACCACGCTGCTGAGCATCGGCCAGCGCTACGTGGAGCGGTACTACGCCCGTGGCACGGCGGGTGCGCGATGAGCTCCGCACCCAGCATCGTGGTGATCGGCGGCGGCCCGCGCGGCACCGGCGTCATCGAGCGCATCGCCGCCAACGCCGAGGAGCTGTACGGGGACCACCGCCTGGACATCCACCTGGTCGACCCCTACCCGGCGGGCGGCGGGCGGATCTGGCGGCCCGACCAGTCGCCGCTGCTGTGGATGAACTCCATGGCCGAGGACGTCACCATGTTCACCGACGAGACCGTGGACCTGGACGGGCCGGTCGTGGCCGGCCCCGCCCTGGACAGCTGGGCCGAGGACGTCCGCGCGGGCCGCGTCGTCCCCTCGGCGGACCCCGACGTGCTGGCCGAGATACACGGTCTCGCCGGCACCGACTTCCCCTCCCGGCGACTCCAGAGCGCCTACCTGCGCTGGACCTACGACCGCGCCCTGGCCGCCCTCCCGCCGGGCATCACCGTGCACGAGCACCGCACCACCGCCCTCGCCGTCGGCGGACCGCGCGGCGGCCGCCAGCACGTCCGCCTCCAGGACCGCGCCGAACCGCTCCCCGCCGACCTCGTCGTCCTGACCGTGGGCCACCTCGACGCCGAGGAGGAGCCCGAGCAGCAACGGCTGAGCGCCTTCGCCCGGCGGCACGGCCTGGTGCACCTGCCGCCGGACTTCACCGCCGACAGCGACCTCGACGCCCTGCGCCCCGGGGACCCGGTCATCGTCCGGGGCTTCGGGCTCGCCTTCATCGACCTGATGGTCCTGCTCACCGAGGGACGCGGCGGCCGCCACGAGAACGGGGTCTACCTGCCGTCGGGCCGGGAACCCGTGCTGTACGTCGGATCGCGGCGCGGCGTCCCGTACCACGCGAAGATCGGCTACGGCTGGACCGGCGAACGCCCGGCGGCGCCCGCGCACCTGGACGAGAAGTGGGCCGACGAACTGCTGGGCCGGCCCGGGCCGCTCGACTTCCGGCGCGATGTCTGGCCGGCGGTCGCGAAGGAGCTCGGCCACGCCCACTACCACCGGCTGTTCACCGCCCACCCCGAGCGCACCGCCCTGGCCCACGAGGTCTTCGCCGAGAAGTACGCGGCGGCCGATCCGGGGAGCCCCGAGCTCGCCGGGCTGATCGCCGAGGCCGTGCCCGACCCCGCCGACCGGCTCGACCTCGACGCCCTGGACCGCCCCCTGGAAGGCGTCCGCCACGCCTCGCCCGAGGCCCTCCAGGAAGCCCTGCGCGACTACATCACCGCTGATCTGACCCGCCGTCACGATCCGGCACACAGCGAGGACCTCGCGGTCTTCGTCGGGCTGCTCACCGCCTACGCCCAGCTCGTCCGGCTCGGCGACATCGGCGGCTGGTGGCACGGCTTCTTCAGCTATCTTGCCTCCGGCCCGCCGGGGCCCCGGCTCCGGCAGCTCCTGGCCCTCTCCCGGGCCGGGGTCGTCCGCTTCCTCGGTGCGGACCTCACCGTGGAGACCGACGAGGAGCACGGCCTCTTCCGGGCCACCGGCGCCACCGTCCCCGGTGCGCACACCGAGGCCCGCGCCCTGGTCGAGGCCCGCCTCCCCGACCCCTCGCTCCGGCACACCGCGAGCCCCCTGCTGCGCGCGCTGCGCGACGAGGGCGCCGCCGTCACCGACACCGGGCTGCTCTCCGTGGACCCGCGCGACAGCCGGGTGCTGGACCGCGCCGGCCGCCCGCACCCGCGCCGCTTCGCGCTGGGCCCCTTCACCACCGCCCGCAACAGCGGGGCGTTCACCCGGCCCCGTACCGGCGGACCCGCCTTCCGGCAGAACGACGCCGCCGCGCGCGCCGCGCTCACCTTCCTGCGCGACCTCTCCTGTCGCGGCCGGCTCGCCTCCTGACCGGCCGCCCGCCCCTTCCCCGTACCGCCGCCGCAACCGCGCCCAAGGACTCCACTCATGTCGCTGACCAGCGATCCACCCATCGATCCACCCGCCGGGACCCCCGACGGCCCACCCGCTCCGAAGGCGGCCGACCCCGGCACCGACTACGGAGAGCTCACCGTCGTCCCGGCCCGCCACCCCTGGCGCTGGGTCGCCGTCGCCGTGACCGCCGTGCTGGTCGCCCAGTTCATCAACGGGCTGGTCACCAACCCCGGCTGGGAGTGGGACGTCTTCGCGCAGTTCTTCTCCGCGCCGGTCATCCTCAAGGCGGTCTGGCTCACCCTCCAACTGACCTTCTACGGAACGGTCCTGGGCTTCGCGCTCGGCATCGTGCTGGCGTTCATGCGGCTGTCGGCCAGCCCGTTCCTCAGGACGGTCGCGTACGGCTACATCTGGGCGTTCCGCTCGATCCCGCTCATCGTGCAACTGCTGTTCTGGTTCAACCTGGCCTATCTCTACAAGGAGTTGCAGTTCGGCATCCCGTTCGGGCCGGGCTTCTTCACCTTCGACACGATGAACCTGGTCGGCGCGGTCAGTGCTGCCGTCCTCGGCCTCGCGCTGCACCAGGCGGCGTACGCGGCGGAGATCGTGCGCGGTGGAGTACTGGCCGTCGGCGGCGGCCAGTTGGAGGCGGCGTCCGCCCTCGGCATCCCCAGACTCCGGCAGCTGCGGCGGATCGTGCTCCCGCAGGCGATGCGCTCCATCCTGCCCAACGCGGCCAACGAGATCATCTCGCTGTTCAAGGGCACCTCGATCGTCTCCGTCATGGCGATCGGCGAGCTGTTCTACCAGGTCCAGGTCGTCTACGGCCGCAGCGGCCGGGTCGTCCCGCTGCTGATGGTCGCCACCGCCTGGTACATCCTCCTGACCACCGCCCTCTCGATCGTCCAGTACTACGTCGAACGTCACTACGCCAAGGGGGCCGTGCGATGAGCGCACCCAGCGATGCCATGGTCGAGATCCGCTCCGTGCACAAGAGCTTCGGATCCCTGGAGGTGCTGCGCGGCATCGACCTCTCGGTACGGCCCGGCGAGGTCACCGTCATCCTCGGCCCCTCCGGCTCCGGCAAGTCCACCCTGCTGCGCACCATCAACCACCTGGAGAAGGTCGACCAGGGCTGGATCAGCGTGGACGGCACCCTGGTCGGCTACCGCAGGGACGGCGACAAGCTCTACGAGCTGCGCGAGCGCGAGGTGCTGCGCCAGCGCACCAAGATCGGCTTCGTCTTCCAGAACTTCAACCTCTTCCCGCACCTCACCGTGCTGGAGAACATCATCGAGGCGCCCGTCTCCGCGCTGCGCCGCCCCCGCAAGGAGGCCGTCGCGACGGCGGAGAAGCTGCTGGAGCGGGTCGGTCTCGCCGACCGGGCCGCGGCCTACCCCGGGCAGCTCTCCGGCGGTCAGCAGCAGCGCGTCGCCATCGCCCGCGCCCTGGCGCTGGAGCCCCGGCTCCTCCTCTTCGACGAGCCGACGTCCGCCCTGGACCCGGAGCTCGTCGGCGAGGTCCTCGACGTCATCAAGGACCTGGCGCACGGCGGCACCACGATGATCGTCGTCACCCATGAGATCGGCTTCGCCCGTGAGGTCGCCGACACCGTCGTCTTCATGGACGAAGGCCGCATCGTCGAGCAGGGCCCGCCCGCCGACCTGCTGGACCGTCCCGCCCAGGAGCGCACCCGCGCGTTCCTCTCCAAGGTTCTCTGACCCGCCCTCATGCACCCTTCATCCGCTAGGAGTACGTACGTGTCCGTCCGCCGCAGCACCGTCCTCGCCCTCGCCACGCTCACCGCCGCCGGAGTCCTCACCGCCTGCGGCAACCCCGACGTCTCCACCGACGTGGCGGCGTCCAAGGACAAGAAGCACACCGGGGTCAACACCAGCCCCGACCAGGACCGCCTCAGAGGCGAGAAGGTGGACGCCGTCGCCGCCCTCGTCCCCGAGGCGATCCGCGAGCGCGGCACGCTGCGGATCGGGGCCAGCGCGGACGCCGTGCCGCCGCTCGGCTTCTACGCCACCGACGACAGGACCCGGATCGGTTCCGAGATCGACATCGCCACCCTCGTCGCCGACACCCTCGGTCTGAAGCCGGAGTTCGAGGAGGTCTCCTGGGAGAACCTCTTCGTCGGCCTGGACAGCTCCAAGTTCGACGGGGTCCTCTCCAACGTCACCGTGACCGAGGAGCGCAAGGAGAAGTACGACTTCGCCACCTACCGGCTCGACAACATCGCCTTCGAGGCCAAGAAGGGCTCCGGCTGGAAGGTGAAGGGCCCCGCGGACGTCGCGGGCAAGACGATCTCGGTCTCCTCCGGCACCAACCAGGAGAAGATCCTCGTGGAGTGGAGCGAGGAGAACGTCAAGGCCGGGCGCGAGCCCGTGGACATCAAGTACTTCCAGAAGGAGAACGACTACTACCTCCCCCTCCAGTCGGGCCGCATCGACGCCCACCTCGGCCCGAGCCCGTCCGCCGCCTACCACGTCGCGACCTCCGGCCAGAGCGAGATCGCCGGACAGATCTCCGGAGCCGGCGGCGGCCTCCAGGGCAAGATCGCGGCCACCACCAAGAAGGGCAGCGGCCTCGTCGAGGCGTACGCCGCCGCGATCGACCACATCGTCAAGGACGGCTCCTACGGCAAGGTGCTGAAGCGGTGGGGGCTCAGCGGTGAGGCCGTGGAGAAGTCGGAGATCAACCCGCCCGGCCTGCCCAGGACGAAGAGCTGACCGAGCCGAACCGGGGTGTCCCGCCGGCCGGGGCCGGTCCGCGGCCGGCAGGACACCCCGAGGGCCCGCCGGGCCCGCCGCCCCGGCCGCGCGTCCCGTCCGTCGCGCGGCCGGTGAACGGCCCCCGCCTCGCTCCCGACCGACCGTCGACCCGAGAGGTCCCCGCATGTCCGCCCCTGCCTCCCTCCACCTGGCCGCCGAGATCGGCGGCCCGCCGCACTACGACGCCGGGCACTACCTCCGGCTCGCCCGGCTCGCCGAGGACGGCGCGCTCGACTACGTCACCCTCGGCGACTCGTTCGCCCGCCCCGGGCTCGACGCGCTCGCCGTCCTCGCCCGCGTCGCACCCGCCACCGACCGCGTCGGCCTCGTCCCGACCGTCACCACCACCCACACCGAGCCCTTCCACGTCTCCTCGGCCGTCGCCACCCTGGACTGGGTGAGCCGGGGCCGTGCCGGCTGGAGCGCGGACGTGTCCACCACCGAGGCGGAGGCCCGGCTGTTCGGCCGCCGCCCCGCGGCCCCGCCCGCCGCCCTGTGGCAGGAGGCCGGGGAAGTGGCCGACGTCTCCGGGCGGCTGTGGGACAGCTGGGAGGACGACGCCGAGATCCGGTCCGTCGCCACCGGCCGCTTCATCGACCGGGACAAGCTGCACTACGTCGACTTCGAGGGCTCCACCTTCACGGTGAAGGGCCCCGCGATCGTGCCGCGACCGCCGCAGGGCCGCCCGGTCACCGTCATCGACGCCACCACCGCCCCGGCCCGCGAGGCGGCGGCCCGGCACGCCGATGTCGTCCACATCCGGGCCACCACCCCCGAGCAGGCGGCCGCCGTCCGTGACGAGGTGCGGGCCAAGGCCGCCGCCCACGGGCGCGACCCCGGGACGCTGCGGGTCCTGGTCGCGCTGACCGTCGACCTCGGGGACCGGGAGTCCGCGCCGGAACCCGGACTGGAGAGCGGACCGCGGCTCGCCGGGCGCGGCACCTACTTCCGGGGCGGCCCGGTCGATCTCGCCGACCTCATCGCCCAGTGGCACCGGGCCGGCGTGGCCGACGGCTTCCACCTCACCCCCATCACCCCCGAGCGCGACCTCGAAAGGATCGTCAACGGCACCGTGGCCCTCCTCCAGCACCGCAGCCTCTTCCGTACCTTCCACCCCGGCGGCACCCTGCGCGAACACCTGGGGCTCGTGCGCCCCGCCAGCCGCTACGCCGCCGCCAGGACGACCGCGAAGGAGGCATGACCGTGCCCCGCCCGATGCACCTCGCCGCCCACTTCCCCGGCGTCAACAACACCACCGTGTGGTCCGACCCCCGCTCCCGCAGCCAGATCGACTTCTCCTCCTTCGAGTCGCTGGCCCGGACGGCGGAGCGCGGCAAGTTCGACTTCTTCTTCCTCGCCGAGGGGCTGCGGCTGCGCGAGCACAACGGCCGCGTCCACGACCTCGACGTGGTCGGCCGGCCCGAGTCGCTGACCGTGCTGAACGCGCTGGCCGCCGTCACCGACCGGCTCGGCCTCGCCGCCACCGTCAACGCCACCTTCAACGAGCCGTACGAACTCGCCCGCCGGCTCGCCACCCTCGACCACCTCAGCGCGGGCCGGGCCGCCTGGAACGTGGTGACCTCCTCCGACGCCTTCACCGGGGAGAACTTCCGCCGGGGCGGCTTTCTGGACCGGGCCGACCGGTACACCCGGGCCGCCGAGTTCGTCGCCACGGCCCGCGAGCTGTGGGACTCCTGGACCCCCGACGGCGAGTCACGGCCGTTCGCCCACGAGGGGCCGCAGTTCACGATCTCCGGCGAGTTCACCGTGCCGCGCTCGCCGCAGGGCCACCCGGTCGTCATCCAGGCCGGGGACTCCGACGAGGGCCGGGAGTTCGCCGCCTCCGCCGCCGACGTCATCTTCACCCGGCACGGCACCCTGGAGGCGGGCCGCGCCTTCTACACCGACGTCAAGGCCCGGCTGGCGGCGTACGGCAGGGAGCCCGACGACCTGAAGATCATGCCCGGCGTCACCGTGGTGACCGGCGACACCGACGCCGAGGCCCAGGAGCGCGCCGCCGAGATCCGCCGGCAGCAGATCTCCCCGCAGAACGCGATCCTCACCGCCGAACAGCTCTGGGGCACCGACCTCTCCGCCTACGACCCCGACGGACCGCTCCCCGAGATCGACCCCGTCATCGACTCCGGCCTCGTCCAGGGCAGGGTCCTGTACGGGGACCCGGTCGCCGTCGTCGCCCGCTGGCGCGCGATCGCCGAGGCCAAGGGGCTCTCCCTGCGGCAGACGGTCATCGAGACGACCACCCGCCAGTCGTTCATCGGCTCCCCGCGGACGGTGGCGGCGGAGCTGACCGCGTTCGTCGACGAACGGGCCGCCGACGGTTTCATCCTCGTCCCCCATCTCACCCCGAGCGGCCTGGACGACTTCGTCGACCGGGTCGTCCCGCTGCTCCAGGAGAGCGGCGCGTTCCGCTCCGCATACACCGGCTCCACGCTGCGGTCGCACCTCGGCCTCCCGGAGCCGGTATGGAAAGGTTGACCGCATGAGCACGGATGCGACGCAGCAGGAGCAGGGCGGCGGGCCGGACGCCGCACAGGAGTGGCGGCGATGGCACGAAGGGCGCGTCGTCGCCGTCGCCGCCCCGTACGGCCCTCTCTCCCTGACCGGAACCCACTGGCTCTCGGACTACCCGGAAGGGCGAATTCCGGCCGTCCCCGGACACTGGCGTGAGAACGGCGATGAGGTGGTCCTCACGGCCGCCGCCGAGGACGGACTCGTCGTCGACGGCAAGCTGCTGACCGGCGAGGTCGCGCTCGGCGCGGACCGGGGGGCCATCGACGACTCCCGGGTGGCGCGGGGGGAGCGGCGGCTGGTGGTGCTCCGCCGCGAAGGGCTCTGGGCGGTACGGGACTTCGACCCGGGATCACCGGCCCGGCACGCCTTCTCGACCATCGAGGCCACCCCGTACGACCCCCGCTGGGCGCTGTCGGGGACCTTCCGGCCCTACGGCGGCGACCGTACCGTGCGGGTGGCCAACGCGGACGGGGTCGAGCGCGGTCTCGGGCTCGGCGGGGAGATCGCCTTCACGGTGGACGGCGAGGAGCACACGCTCCAGGTGGCGGTCGAACCCGACGGGTCGCTGTGGGCCGTCTTCGCCGACGCGACCAGCGGAAACAGCAGCTACCGCTTCCGTTTCCTGCGGCCCGGCGCGCCCGCCGCCGACGGCCGTGTGGAGGTCGACTTCAACCGCGCGCTGCTGCCGCCGTGCGCCTTCGCCGATCACTTCATCTGCCCGTTCCCGCCCCCGGGCAACACGCTCGCCGCGGCGGTTTTGGCGGGGGAGCGGAACCGGATCGACGCCTGACCCGCGCGAGGCCCCACCGGCCCCGGCAGCCGCACGGCTCCCGGGGCCGGTGACGGATGTGACCCGCGTGGCCGAAAGGCATTCTTGCGTCCCCCGTCCGGCCCCCTCGATACTCCGGTCAGCGATTGTCAGGGGCACGGCGAATTCGAAATCCGGACAGGCCCCCGACTGCGCCTCACGGGCCCGCCACCCCACAGGAGGGCCCCCGATTCCCCTCGGAGGAACCCGAAGTGAGGATCAAGCGCACCAGCAACCGCTCGAACGCGGCGAGACGCGTCCGCACCACCGCCGTACTCGCGGGGCTCGCCGCCGTCGCGGCGCTGGCCGTTCCCACCGCGAACGCCGAAACCCCCCGGACGTTCAGTGCCAACCAGCTGACCGCGGCGAGCGACGCCGTGCTCGGCGCCGACATCGCGGGCACCGCCTGGAACATCGACCCGCAGTCCAAGCGCCTCGTCGTCACCGTCGACAGCACGGTCTCGAAGGCGGAGATCAACCAGATCAAGAAGTCGGCGGGCGCCAACGCCGACGCGCTGCGGATCGAGCGCACCCCCGGGAAGTTCACCAAGCTGATCTCCGGCGGCGACGCGATCTACTCCAGCACCGGACGCTGCTCGCTCGGCTTCAACGTCCGCAGCGGCAGCACCTACTACTTCCTGACCGCCGGCCACTGCACGGACGGCGCGACCACCTGGTGGGCGAACTCGGCCCGCACCACGGTGCTCGGCACGACCTCCGGGTCGAGCTTCCCGAACAACGACTACGGCATCGTGCGCTACACCAACACCACCATTCCCAAGGACGGCACGGTCGGCGGCCAGGACATCACCAGCGCCGCCAACGCCACCGTCGGCATGGCGGTCACCCGCCGCGGCTCCACCACCGGCACCCACAGCGGTTCGGTCACCGCACTCAACGCCACCGTCAACTACGGGGGCGGCGACGTCGTCTACGGCATGATCCGCACCAACGTGTGCGCGGAGCCCGGCGACTCCGGCGGCCCGCTCTACTCCGGCACCCGGGCGATCGGTCTGACCTCCGGCGGCAGCGGCAACTGCTCCTCCGGCGGCACGACCTTCTTCCAGCCGGTCACCGAGGCGCTGAGCGCGTACGGCGTCAGCGTGTACTGACCGGCCCCGCCCCGGTCGGGTACGGAGCAGTCCGTACAAACGTGCCCCCGTCCGGAATTCCGGACGGGGGCTCCCGCTCGCCGGGGAGCTCTTGAGAGGATGTCGCCACGACGGGTCGCCGCTGCGCGGCGACGGGGGGCGGGGCGACGGGGCGGGCGCGCCCCCGGCCGCGCTCCGCTGGCATCAGGGGGTAGCAGGTCCGTGAATCGCATCGGAGTGACCGGTCACCGCTCCATCCCCGCCGAGGCCGAGGCCCATGTGCTCGCGGGGCTGCGGGCCGCGCTGTGCGGCATCGACGGCGCGACGCACGCGCTCTCCAGCCTGGCCGTCGGCGCCGACCAGATCTTCGCCGACCTCGCCCTCGCCTGCGGCGCCGAACTCACCGCGGTGATCCCCAGCGGCGACTACGAGGCCTGCTTCGAGAACGCCGTCGACCTCGCCCGCTACCGGATGCTCAAGGGGCGCGCGGTACGCGAGGTCCGGCTCGACTTCCCGCACTCCACCGACGAGGCGTACTACGCGGCGGGCGCCTACATCGCCGACCACTGCGACCGGCTGCTCGCGGTCTGGGACGGCCTCCCGGCCCGCGGCCTCGGCGGCACCGGCGACATCGTGACGTACGCCCGCACCCTCGGCCGCCCCGTCACCGTGATCTGGCGCGACGGAGTGCTGCGCGGCTGACCGGGGGAGGCCCGCCCGACGGGCCGCAGGCGAGGACGGCCGACGAACGGACCGCGCGACCCCCGGTGAACGGGCCGTACGGGGGGGCTCCTGCCCGCACGCCCCGTCCGCCCGTACGCCCCGCCGGCTCACACGCGGTGTCTGACCAGCCAGTCGGTGTGCTCGGGCGACACGATCCGCTCGGTCTCGAACACCGCCGCCGGCCAGTGCCGCTCGGTGAGCGTGGTCTCCATGGCGGCCTGCATCGATTCCAGGTCCTTCTCCACCAGCGAGTGAGCCGAGACCAACGGATGGTGCCGACGCATCTCGTTCCAGGCGAGACAGGCCGCCGCCGCCGCGGAGAACGCCCCCGTCAGGCCGAACGAACGCCCCACCCCGAAGACCTGGAGCACGCTCAGCGCCAACGCCGGGAGCGTCAGCGCGACGATGGCGCCCGACCACAGGAGCGCCCCCCGCCGGGAGGCCTGCTGCCGTCGGCGGTACCAGCGCCGCTGTTCGATGAGCCGGTCCCGTACGTACGTTTCCTTGCGGACCGTGTAGGCCTTGTTCCGCAGCGCCCGCATGGATTCGGTGATGAGGCCGCCGGAATCCGGCAGTTCCTCGCGCGGGTCGGCCCAGCCCACCTTCCGCAGCTCCTGGAGACCGTCCTCCAGCCGGTTGGCGAACAGCGCCTCCGGGTGCTCGGACGCGCTGTCGAACGGTGCGCCGTGGACCGCGTAGCGCCAGCAGTTGGACTTGATGAACTCGGCCGCCGAGCGGTTCAGTTGCCAGTGCGACTTTGCTTTGCGGTGGGAGGCGAGAAAGGTCGCGAAGAGTACGCCCAGATAGGCGAGCACCGCGGCGCCGTACAGGGCGCGGGCCGCGGGGCCGTCCTCCGTGTGCCAGGGCAGCGCCGCGGGCACCGTGCCCGCCACGAGCAGCGCGAGTTGCGCCCGGGTGGTGTTCACGGCCTCACGCTGGCGGGCCACGGCGACCGCGTCCGTGTGGTGGAACAGCGCCGGCAGGTCATCGTTCCTGAAGACCATGGATCTCAGCGGCTCAGGCAACGCCGTCATGGACGCCTCCGTCTGCAGTTGTCGTATGACCCGGCCGGTCGTGCCGCCTGCCCCGCCCGGGGCCACGAGAGTAGGGGGGAGCGCCGGACCCGGCAAGAGCGTCCCGGCTCCCCGGGCGGGTGCCGCGTCAGGGTTCGGCCACTTCCGCGCGGGTGTCCTTCCCCGGATCGCCGCCCTGTGGCAAGGTTGCCCAACTGGACCTGAATACAGGTGAGTTGTCGCTTCGCTCAGCGGGCGCGACCACCTCCGGGCGGGGGAGGGGCCATCGAGGGGGACCGAGTCGGAGCCGTGGACGAGGGCGCGCCGCTCCAGGACAGCCAGCGCCGGGTGCGCCGCAGCCCGCTGCTCTTCGCCGTGCCGCTGTGGCTGCTCGCGGTGCTGATCCTGATCCTGCTGTGGGAGGCGGTACGGGCCAACGTCCCGCCCGACGTCCGGGGCGACTGGCCCTGGCGCCTGGAACTGCTGGACATGGAAGCGCTCGGGAGCCTCCTGGCCGTGGCCGTCGGCGCCGTCCTGGCGAGGGCGCAGTACGCCCGTACGGTCCGGCCCTACCTCGGCTGGCGGGGGTCCTGGCGCAAGGGGCTGCTCGCCGAGGGGGAGCCCGCCTGGCGGGTCGGGATCCTCAACGGCGGCCAGCACATCGCCGTGATCGAGAGCTGGGAGTGCCGCGTGGCGCTGCGCGGCGGGGACGGTGTCGGGGCGGCCCCCTGGGTCCCGGTCCCGGACGTCGTGGCCACGCTCACGGCGGGCGGCCTGACGGTGGGGCGGGACTACCAGCTCATCGCCTTCGGCGCGGGCTTTCCGCTGGTCGGCACCGGGAACTACGAGACGGTGCCGGTGGGCGTCTTCTCCCGGCGGTGTGTCGAGCGGGTCGACGTGCTGCACGTCCGGGTGCGGGTCACCGACGTCGTGGGCGACAGTCACGAGCGCGTCCTGGACTGCCTGCGCGGCGCCCGCGTGCAGCACAACATCCCCGGCGAGGAACCGGTGAAGTAGGGGGGCGCCCTCCCGTCGGCTCGCCCCGACGCGTGCGGACCGGACGCGTCACGGCGCGCGCTGAGAGCGTGCGCGCGGGCGGTCGCGCCGACGGCGGGAAGGCTCTCACCTGCGAGGGCCGGCGGCGGCTGGGCCCGATCTTCGGCCCACCGGTTCCCCCAGGCCCGCGCCGCTCACCCGAGCGGCCGAACGGAAGGCGTGTTTCGACTTTCGAAACCAGGTGTGAAGGCTGCTCCGCCGGCATGTGGAAGGGCCTCCGCGGTAGTAAAGTGCGCGTGCCGGGACGTGTGATGACACGGAATCCGGCAGCGTTTCAATGTCCGGAAACAGACCCCTTCAGGATCCCCCTAGGACGGCCGTGAAGACCTACGGAACCACCCCTGCCTTCGCCACTGCGAAGACCCGCGCAACCCTCGCGGCGACCGACGTCCACAGCGCCGAGGCCGTCAGGAAGCTCAGCCGTGTCTGTGGCGCGACAACGGCCCGTTCCACCCGGATTTCCACCTTCAGTTCGGCTCTCTGAGCCGACGTCAGAAGTGGCTAGAATGGCGGAATGACAGGACCCCTGGTCCCCTTTCGCGAATTCGTGCTCAAAGTGCACAGCCGGTGCGATCTGGCCTGTGATCATTGCTATGTCTACGAACATGCAGATCAGAGCTGGTCGACCCGCCCCAGGACCATCTCCGACGAGGCGATTTCCTGGACCGCCCGGCGCCTGGCCGAGCATGCGACGACTCATGCGCTCCCCTCCGTCACAGTGATCCTGCACGGCGGGGAACCGCTTCTGGCGGGGCCCGCGCGACTGCGACGGGTCTGCGAGGAGCTCGGCTCGGCCCTGAACGGCATCGCTGAGCTGGACCTGAGGATCCACACCAACGGCGTCCAGCTCAGCCCCCGCTACCTCGACCTCTTCGACGAGTTCCACGTCCGGGTCGGGATCTCGCTCGACGGCGACCGCGCGGCCAACGACCGGCACCGCCTGTTCGCCAACGGACGCAGCAGCCACCCGATGGTGATGCGAGCGGTCGCACTGCTCCGCGAGGAGCGCTACCGCCATCTGGACCTCGGCCTGCTCTGCACGGTGGACATCCACAACGACCCGGTGGCCGTGCACGACGCTCTCGCCGCACTCGAACCGCCGCTCGTCGATTTCCTGCTGCCGCACGCCACCTGGGACGATCCGCCCCCGCGGCCGGGCGGATCGCCCACCGCGTACGCCGAATGGCTCCTGGCGGTCTTCGACCGCTGGACGGAGCTGCGCCGCCCCATGCCCGTCCGCATGTTCGCCTCGGTGCTCTCCAGCCTGAACGGCGGCCCCAGCCTCACCGAGTCCCTCGGCCTGGCCCCCACCGACCTCGTCGTCATCGAGACCGACGGGCAGCTGGAACAGGTCGACTCGCTCAAGAGCGCCTACGAGGGCGCCGCCGCCACCGGGTTCGACGTCTTCCGCAACACCTTCGACGAGGTCGCCGCCCACCCCGGGGTCCGGGCGCGGCAGCTCGGTCTGGCCGGGGTCGGCGAGACCTGCCGCCGCTGCCCCGTCGTGCGCTCGTGCGGCGGCGGGCTCTACACCCACCGGTACCGCTCCGGAAGCGCCCCGGCGGATCCCGGCGGCTTCGACAACCCGTCCGTCTACTGCGCCGACCTGGCCGCCCTGATCCGGGGCATCGAGGAGCGCACGGCCGCGGCCACCGAGTCGCCCGCCGTCCGGGCGCCGGACGAACTGCTCGCCGCCCACCTGGACCTGACCCGAACGCTGCTCGCGGCGCTCCACGACACCCTCGACGGGCGGGGCGGGTCCCTCTGGGACGGCGCCTGGCGGCTCGCGGCGGCGGTGGAGGAGGAGCCCCCGGGCGCCGAGGCGCTCGACACCGTGCTCGCGCACCCCTACACCCGGACCTGGCTGGTCGGCGCACTGGAGGACGTCGAGGCGGGCCGCGGCCTGCCGGAAGCCGCCGCCGAACGGCTCGCCGCGACCGTGGCCGCCGCCGCCGTCCGCGCCGGACTCGATCTGTCGGTGCCCGTGGCGTACCGCGACGGAGGCCTCCACCTGCCCACGCTCGGCACCGTGCTCCTCGGCGGTCCACGGGACCGGGGACCGGCCGTGGTGCGGGCGAAAGACGCCGGATTCCTCGTCCGCCGACCGGGGGACGCGCCCGGCGCCGAGCCGCGCATCGGTCCCGGGGAGCCCGAGGGCCCGCACTGGCTGCCCGTGCACGTCCTGCGCCGGGCGCCGGCCCCCGTACTCCTGCTGGACGATCTCGACCCCCTCCGCGACTGCTTCGAGGAGCCCGCGACCGACCGCCTGCGAGCGCAGGAGGCCGACGCCTGGGCGCACCGGGTCGCCGACGCCTGGTCGCTGCTGGCCGACGCCGTACCCGACCAGGCCGCCGAGGCCGCCCGTACGCTCACCACGCTGACCCCGCTGTCCACCGGCGGGGCCGAGCCGGGAAGCCACGGGCCCGGCGCGCTCGGCGTCGGGCCGTCGGCGGGGGCGGAGGAACTGGCGCTCGGGCTGCTGAGCGGATTTCGCCGGGCGAAACTGCGGGCGCTCGGCGAAGTGACGGATCTTTACGCCTTGGACGGTACCTGGGAACATCGGACGCCTTGGGGGAACGAACACGTGACGTTCTCCCGACTGCTGGCCGAGACATTCGAACGGGCAGGGCTCGGGCTTTATGATCCGCGCTACCTCACCGGTGTTCCGGAAGCTCTCGACAAGATCGAAAACGCGGCGGAGGTGACGGTCGACGGAAAACAGCTGATCTCCGCTGTCCGCAAGGAGATCAGCGGAACCCGGAGCGCGACCGAGAAGAATCGCGACAGGAACCTCCCGCCGTCCGGCCGGCCGTCGAACGTCGCAGCATCTGACCGGAAAGTGACGTTCGAATGACCGAACGGCAGGGGGGTGGAAAGCGGTCCGCTCCGGAATGATGAGTTCGCTTCCACTCCCTTCCTCCTTACGGGATGCGAGTGCTCACACAGGACGGGGGTCGTGTGCACGCATCGACGCAACAGCGAACGGTGGGCCATCGGCCGTATTTCTTTCTGAGTTACGCCCATACGCCGGGGTACGGCGGCGGAACGGACCCCGATATGTGGGTCGAACGGCTTTTCCAGGACCTCTGCGGTCACGTGATGGCCATGACCGACTTACCCGCGGGCGCGCCGGCGGGCTTCATGGACCGGGAGATACGTTCCGGGGAGGGCTGGTCGGAGCGGCTCGGCGACGTCCTCGCCACCTGCCGGGTCTTCGTCCCGCTGTTCTCACCCCGCTACTTCGCCAGCGAGATGTGCGGCAAGGAGTGGTACGCCTTCGAACAGCGCGCCATCCACCAGCGCGCCCGCTCCAACCAGCCCGCCGAGGCCATCGTCCCGGCCCTCTGGGTACCCGTACCACCGAGCCAACTGCCGGGATCCGCCGAGCGGTTGCAGTTCAACCACCGTGATTTCGGGGAACGGTACGTCAGCGACGGCCTGTACGGCCTGATCAAGCTCAGACTCTTCGCCGAGGAGTACGAACGGGCCGTCTACGAACTGGCCAAACGCATCGTGAGCGTCGCCGACTCGGTACGCATCGACACCGGCCGCCCCGTCGACTACCGCCTCGCGCCCAGCGCCTTCGGCTCCCCGAGCAGCGGAGTCGGCGCTCCCCGGCCGATGCAGATCACCATCGCGGCCCCCACCCGGCACGATCTGCCCGAGGGCCGCAACAGCGACCACTACGGGGACCACCCGCAGGACTGGAACCCCTACTACCCGGCCGCCGCGCGCCCCCTGGCCTATGTGGCGGAGGAACTGGTCCGCTCCCTCAACTACCAGGCCGTCATCACCTCGTTCGACGAGGACCGCAACGACGGCAAGACCTCGCCCAGCACCCCCGAGATCCTGCTCGTCGACCGCTGGGCCCTCCGGGACGAGGACCACCGCCGCAGGCTCGCCGCCTTCGACGCCGAGAACCGGCCCTGGGTGACCATGGTCGTCCCCTGGAGCCGTGACGACCACCAGAGCAGAGCGGCGGAGAGCGAACTCACCCAGCAGCTCGAAGCGACCATGCCGATCAAGATGGGCCAGGGCCGGGCCCTGTGCCGGGCGGCCGCCAAAGGGGTGCCCACCATGGAGGCGTTCGGCCAGCTCCTGCCCCAGGTGGTGGAGGTCGCCGCCCAGCAGTACCTCAAGCACGCCAAGGCCTACCCGCCCGGATCCGGCGGCGGCTCCGGTGAGCGGACCCGGCTCACCGGCCCCATGGGCAGCACGCGTTACATCCCCGACCCGCACGACCCTGCGACGGAAGCGGAGGACCTATGAGTGCCGGTCGTGACGGGCGCATCGTCACCTTCTACTCGTACAAGGGCGGTACCGGGCGCACCATGGCGCTCGCCAACACCGCCTGGATCCTCGCGGCCAACGGCAAGCGGGTGCTGGCCGTCGACTGGGACCTGGAGGCCCCCGGGCTGCACCGGTTCTTCCACCCCTTCCTCGACCCGGCCACGCTCGGCGCCACCACCGGCGTGATCGACCTGATCACCGAGTACGCCTGGGCCGCGACCAGCCCCGCCCAGCGCCCCGAGGACTGGCACCGCGACTACGCCCGCATCCAGCCGCACGCCGTGTCACTGACCCCGGAGTCGCTCGGCTGGGAGTTCCCGCAGGGCGGCACGCTCGACTTCGTCTCCGCCGGGCGGCAGAACCGCGAGTACAGCGCCACCGTCTCCACCTTCGACTGGGACAACTTCTACGACCGTTTCGGCGGGGGCCACTTCTTCGACGCCCTGCGCGACGACATGAAGGCCAACTACGACTACGTCCTCATCGACAGCCGGACCGGCCTCAGCGACATCGCCGACATCTGCACGGTCCACCTCCCCGACGTGCTCGTCGACTGCTTCACCCTCAGCGACCAGTCCATCGACGGCGCGGCCTCCGTCGCCCGCCAGATCGCCGAGCGCAACACCGGCCGCCCCATCGCCCTCTACCCGGTGCCGATGCGCATCGACGAGGGCGAGAAGGAGAAGGCGGACGCCGGACGGGCGCTGGCCCGGCTCAAGTTCGACCGGCTGCCGCGCGACCTGTCCGGCGACGAACTCACCGCCTACTGGGGTGCGGTGGAGATCCCCTACCGGCCCTACTACGCCTACGAGGAGACGCTCGCCACCTTCGGCGACGAGGCCGGGCTCACCAACTCGCTGCTCTCCGCCTTCGAACGGCTCGTCGCGGTCATCACCGACCGGGAGATCACCTCGATGCCCCCGATCGGGGACGAGGTCCGCCTGCGGATCCGCGACGCCTTCACCCGGCGCAGGCCCGCCATGCCCGCCGATCTCTTCCTCAGCTACGTGGCGGAGAACCGGATGTGGGCCGACTGGCTCGAATCGATTCTCACCCGGGCCGGCTTCCGGGTGGTTCCGCGTGACGTCTCCGCCGAACGCTCCCCGGACGAGCCCGCCGACACCACAGCGGAGAACGCCGCCCGTACCGTCGTGCTGCTCTCCAGCGCCTACCTGAAGTCCCAGCGCGCGGTCGAACTGTGGGAGCGGACCGCCACGGAGGCCGTCGGCAGCGGCCGTCGCCGGCTGGTCCCCCTGCGGATCGGGGACGTACGCCTGAGCGCCCCGTACATCGACCGCAACCCGGTCGACCTCTTCCGGCTGGACGAGGTGCACGCCACCACCGCCGTGATGCGGGCCCTGGACCGCCCGGTCCAGGTGACGGACGGGGTGTCGCCCGGGCCCCGCTTCCCCGGCACGGTGCCGAGGATCTGGAACGCGCCGCCCCGCAACCCCGGCTTCACCGGCCGCTCGCTCGTCCTGGAGCGGATGCGCGACCAGCTCGGCGGCGGCCTGGCCGTCGTGCTGCCGCAGCCGCAGACCCTGTACGGACTGGGCGGCGTCGGCAAGACCCAGGTGGCCCTGGAGTACGTGCACCGCTTCATGGCCGACTACGACCTCGTGTGGTGGATATCGTCCGAGCAGACCGACGACGTGGTCGCCTCGCTCGCCGAGCTCGCGGTCCGGCTCGGCGCCCAGGGCGGCGACGACATGGCCGCCGCCTCCCAGGAGGCCGTGGACCTGCTGCGGCGGGGCGTGCCCTCGGACCGCTGGCTGCTGGTCTTCGACAACGCGGACGACCCCGAGCAGCTGCGCCGCTACTTCCCGCAGGGAGGCTCCGGCCACATCCTGGTGACCTCCCGCAACCTGAGCTGGTCCCAGCACGGGGACGCGCTGCCCGTGGACGTCTTCCTGCGCGAGGAGTCGATCGAGCACCTCCAGCGCCGGGCGCCGGGGCTCGGCTTCGAGGACGCCGACCAGGTGGCGGACGCCGTGGGCGACCTGCCGCTCGCCGTGGAGCAGGCCGCCGCCTGGATCGCGGAGACCGCCACCCCCATCGACGCCTATCTCGAACAGCTCGCCCAGCAGGCTCCCCAGGTCCTCGGGCTCAACCAGCCGGCCGGCTACCCGGAACCGGTCGCCGCGACCTGGAACATCTCCATCTCCCGGCTCAAGGAGCGCTCACCCGCCGCCGTGCGGCTGCTCCAGCTCTGCGCCTTCTTCGCCCCGGAGCCGATCTCCGCGAACCTCCTCTACAGCAAGGAGATGATCGACGCGCTGAAGCCGTACGACTCCTCGCTCCAGGAGAAGCTGGTGCTGGGGCGGGTCATCAGGGAGATCGGCCGCTTCGCCCTCGCCAAGGTCGACCAGGTCTCCAACTCCATCCAGGTCCACCGCCTCGTCCAGGCCGTCATCAAGGCGCAGCTCAGCGAGGAGGAGCAGCGCGAGGCCCGGCACGTCGTCCACCGCATCCTCGCCGGGGCCCGGCCCGACGACGACGAGCCGATAGACAACCCGGAGACCTGGCCGCGCTTCGCCACGATCTGGCCGCACCTGGGCCCCTCCGACGCCCGCAACTGCACGGAGCCGGAGACCCGCAGGCTCCTGATCGACCGGGTCCGCTACCTCTGGAAGCGCGGTGACATCAGGACCGCGGGGGCGCTGGGCGACGAACTGCGCGACATCTGGCGCGAGAAGCTGGGCGTCAGCGATCTGCAGTACCTCTACCTCTGCTTCCACCTCTCCAACATCCTGCGCACCCGCGGTCGTTACGTCGAGGCGAAGGAACTGGACGAGATCACCCTGGAACGCCAGCGGGCGGTGCTGGGGCCCGAGCACCCGCACACGTACATGACCACCAGCAGCCTGGCCATCGACCTCGGGCTGCTGGGGGACTACGCGCGGGCGATCGAGATGGCCACCGAGGCCCACGAGGGCTTCGGGCAGATCTTCCACGACTCCCACCCCCGGACGCTCGCCGCCGCCAACAACCTGGCCCTGAACCTGCGCAGCGTCGGCCAGTACGCCCGCGCCCGGGAGATCGACCAGGACGTCTACGACCTCCGCTCCCAGGTGCTGGGACCGGAGCACCCGTACAGCCTCTCCTCCGCCATGAACCTCGCCCGTGACCTGCGGGAGGTCGGACGGTACGAGGATTCGGTGGTGCTGCTCAGCACCGCGTACAACAGCTTCAAGGAGAAGATGGGCCGCAGCTTCCCCGCCACGCTGAGCGCCGCCAAGAGCCTCGCGGTGTCGTTGCGCAGGGCGGGCCGGCTGGAGGACGCCCGCCGGCTCACGGTGGCGACCCGTGCGCGCTACCGGGCGAAGTACACCATCGCCAACCCCGATTCGCTGGCCTGCGACCTCAACCTCGCCGCGGACCTGTTCGCGGCGGGCGAGAGCGCCGAGGCGAGGGACGCGGCGCAGGAGGTCGTGGACCAGTACATGAAGGTGCCGGGGGAGAAGCACCCGTACACCCTGGCGGCGCAGAACAACCTCGGTGTCTATCTGACGGGGGCCGGGGAGCCGGAGGCGGCGGAGCGGGTGCTGAAGCTGGTCGTCGCGGGCATGCGGGAGGCCTTCGGCCGGGAGCACCCCAACACCCTGTTCTGTGTGATGAACCTGGCCAGCGCGACGGCGGACCGAGGTGAGCTGGACATCGTGCTGGAGACCGAGCAGCGGCTGTCCGGGCAGTTGCGCGAGGCGCTCGGGGCGCACCATCCCGAGACCCTCGCGATGACCTCGAACATGGCGGTCACGCTGGGCGCCCTGGGGCGCGAGGACGAGGCGGTGCAGTTGCGGGCGGACCTCGTCCCCGAGCTGGCGCGGCAGCTCGGCGACGACCATCCGCTGGTCCGGATCGCCCGGACCGAGGAGCGGTTCCGGCGGGAGCTGGAACCCATGTCGGTGTGACCGGCCGTGCCGGGAGGGCTCACCCTCCCGGCACGGCAGCCCGCAGCGTCCGGCGGGGGTGTTCCCGCGCGTCCAGCAGCCAGTCCAGGATGCGGGGCAGCATGGGGAACGCGTCGAAGTGGGCCGCCGACGGTTCGAGTACGGCGGTGGCTCCCGGGATCTGCCCGGCCAGCCAGCGCGAGTGGCCGACCGGAGCGAAGACGTCCTGCACCCCGTGCCAGAGGAGCACCTCGCCGGTGATCCGGGACGGATCGAACCCCCAGGGGCTGGAGAACGCGAGGGCGTCGTCGATCCAGCCGTACGCCGAATGCCGCAGTCCCTCGCTGTAGTTGCGCAGCAGCATGGACCGGATCCCCGCGTCGTTGACCACCAGGCGGTCGGAGGCGGTCAGCTCCCGGCGCAGATCGTCCAGGAGCCGGACCGGGTTCCGCCGGATCTGGGCCGAGCGGACGATGAAGGACTCCGCCAGGCTGTCCGGGTCGTCCGCCGCCGTGGAGTACGCGAGGACGTTGGACGCGGTCATCCCCTCGAACCAGTCGAGACCGGCCGCGTCCGGGGGCGCCAGGCTGACCAGCGCCGCGGTCCGGGTGATCCGTTCCGGCATGAGCGCCGCGCAGGCCAGGGCGTGCGGGGCGCCGCCGGAGCGGCCCACCACGGCGAACCGGTCCAGCCCCAGCGAGTCGGCGATGGCCCGGACGTCCTCGACGACGTCCTTGATCCGGCGGCCCTCGTGCCGGTCGCTGTCGCCGTATCCGGGGCGGTCGTAGGCGATCAGCTGCGTATGGCGCTGGTAGAGCACCATGCCCCGGGGAGCGGGCCCGAGCCTGCTGCCCGGGGTGCCGTGCAGCAGGAAGACCGGTCTTCCTCTCGGGTCCCCCATCCGCTCCACCATCAGATGCCGGCCATCCGCCGCGAGCACCCGATTGCGCACCCGTTCCTCCTCAGCTCGGTCACCCGGCCGGCCCGGGCACGGTGTGCCCGGCGCGTGCTGCCCTTTCGATGATGACCCATCAGGGGCGTTACCGGGACTGCCGGGCGACAGGAACTGTGCGGGGAGGGGGAGGCTCCCGGCGGACGATTCGCCGCGGCATCCCGACGGCCGGGCACGCCATCCGGATCCGCGCCGTCGAATACCGGACAGGACTAGTCCTCACCCAGGGGCCGTCAACGGTCGCACCGAGTGTTCGCGATCGGAACCGACGTGGTGCGACCGGGGGAGGTGAACGCCTCGCGTGCGAAGCGTCGCTGTCGTGTGCACGTCTGGAAGTCGACCTTGTGTGCGTTTCGCGGCGTCGGAATAGTGGGCGCCCCATCCTCCGTGTACGGGCACCCCACTTGCTCCGTGCACGGCCCCACAGGAGGTCGAAGTTGAAGCATCGACGCATATCCAGGAAGCGCGCGACGCTGGCCGGCTCGGCCGTCGTCGCCCTGGTCGCAGCGGGATTCACGTTCCAGACTGCGAACGCCAGTGACGATGTACCGGCGTTCGGGGCCAAGACCCTCAGCGCGGACGCGGCCGGAAAGCTGGCCACCACCCTCGATCGTGACCTGGGCGCGGACGCGGCCGGCTCGTACTACGACGCCACGGCGAAGACCCTCGTCGTGAACGTCGTCGACGAGGCGGGCGCCGAGCAGGTCCGCCAGGCGGGCGGCAAGGCCAGAATCGTGGAGAACTCCCTCGCCGAGCTGAAGTCGGCCCGGGGGACCCTCACCGAGAAGGCGACGATCCCGGGAACCTCCTGGGCGGTCGACCCGGTGAGCAACAAGGTGCTCGTCACGGCCGACAGCACGGTCGACGGCGCGGCCTGGAAGAAGCTCTCGGCCGTGGTCGAGGGGCTCGGCGGCAAGGCCGAACTCAACAGGACAGCGGGCGAGTTCACGCCGCTGATCGCGGGCGGCGACGCCATCTGGGGCTCCGGCTCCCGCTGCTCGCTCGGCTTCAACGTGGTCAAGGGCGGCGAGCCGTACTTCCTCACCGCCGGCCACTGCACCGAGTCGGTCACCAGCTGGTCGGACACCCAGGGCGGCTCGGAGATCGGGGCCAACGAGGGCTCCAGCTTCCCGGAGAACGACTACGGGCTGGTCAAGTACACCTCGGACACGGCGCACCCGAGCGAGGTGAACCTCTACGACGGCTCGACCCAGGCGATCACCCAGGCGGGCGACGCGACGGTCGGCCAGGCGGTCACCCGCAGCGGCTCCACCACCCAGGTGCACGACGGTGAGGTCACCGCGCTGGACGCCACGGTCAACTACGGCAACGGCGACATCGTCAACGGCCTCATCCAGACGACGGTCTGCGCCGAGCCCGGCGACAGCGGCGGCGCCCTCTTCGCGGGCGACACCGCGCTCGGTCTGACCTCGGGCGGCAGCGGCGACTGCTCCTCCGGCGGCACGACCTTCTTCCAGCCGGTTCCGGAGGCGCTGGCCGCCTACGGCGCCGAGATCGGCTGACGCTCCACCGCTTCGCGGCAGCACGGAGAGGCCCCCGGTGCACCGGGGGCCTCTCCCCTGTGCGGGGTGGCGCGGGCGGCCGGGAGGCCAGGCGGCCCCGTGGGCGTGTCACCGGCCGGGAGCGTGTGGGGGCGGGCCCGGTGTCAGGCGGCCGTGGACCCGCCCGTCGCGCGCGTCGCCCCCGCGCCTCCGTCGCCCTCCTGCCCCGTCCGGTGCCGCATCGACAGCAGCAGGGTCAGCGCCGTGCCGACGACGGCCCAGGCGGAGAGCACCAACAGGGGCCCGGTGACCGCGTTGCCCCGGAAGTAGGCGATCGAACGGGCCGTCCAGGTGCCCGCGCCCGGCGGGAGGGCCGGGCCGATCGCCCGCCAGAAGTCCGGGAGCATCGGCAGCGGGAAGGCGCCGCCCGCGCTCGGGTTGCCCGCGACGACGATGATCAGCACGGCCAGTCCGATGCCGACGATGCCGGTCAGCGCCTCCAGGGCGAGCGTGATCATGCCGACGGCGAAGACCACGAGGGCGCCGAGGCCGGCCAGGCCCCAGACGCTGCCCGGCAGGGCGCCGAGGATCGGGCCGATGATGACCGCGCCGCCGATGCCGCCCGCGACCGCGTACAGGGCCATGACCGCCGTCCGGATCACCGCCCGCTGCCGGTTGGCGGGCTTGGTCCCCGCGCTGATCGCCAGGATCGAGGCGCAGAGGTAGCCGCCCACGCACCAGCCGACCACGAGGTAGAAGGAGGAGAGTCCGTCGAAGTCCTCGGGCGAGGCCGGGGCCACGTCCACCGTCCGCACGGCCCGCTGCTGGGAGGCCGTGACCTCGGTGAGGATCCGCTCCAGCGAGCCGGACAGCACGGTCCCGCCGCCGGAGGCGACCAGCAGGGTGTCGGTCCGGCCCTCCGGCGAGACGATCAGGGCGCCGTCGATGTCGCGGTTCATGATCTGCTCGCGGGCCTCGGCGGCGCTGCTCACCGTGCGGGGGTCGAGCGGCCCGCCGGGCAGCCCGTCCAGCTGGGCGACGAGTTGGCGGGAGACCTGCTGCGGGGCCACCACCCCGAAGGCGACATCCGTCGGCTTGGGTTTGTGCAGCGCTCCGACGTAGGAGGCGATGAACAGCAGTTGCAGTCCGAGCACACCGATGACGAGCAGGGCGGCCCGTGGGGTGACGGCGTTCTTCACCTCGTCGACGAAAGTCATGCCCCCACGGTCCGGGCGGGGAGGGGTCCGCGCAGGCGGGGCGGGGCCGGATGGCGTAACCCGGTGGGCGCGGAGATCCTCCCGCCGGGGCGTGAGCCGGTCGCGCCGGCGGGGGCCTGGTCGCCGCCCGTGGCCCCGTGCCGCGATCCGCGGGGAGGCCCCGGCAGTTTTTACCGACGCGTAACTTCCCTCGCCACCTTACTCGTGCGTAATTTGGCATGAGCACATAAAGCTTGTGGTCCGGGCCACAGGGCGCACCGCCGTCGCACCTCCCTTGAGCCGCAAGGAGATCCCACGATGCTGCCCTGGATCCATGCCGCGCGCGTTCCCCGCACGCGCGGTCTGTTCGCCGCCCTGCTCCTCGCCCTCACCGTTCTCGTCGCCCCCGCGACGACCGCGACCGCGGCGGCCCCGGCCGCCGCCGAGGCCACCACCTCGCGCGGCTGGAACGACTACTCCTGCAAGCCCTCCGCCGCCCATCCCCGCCCCGTCGTCCTGGTCCACGGAACCTTCGGGAACTCGATCGACAACTGGCTGGTCCTCGCCCCCTACCTGGTCAACCGGGGCTACTGCGTCTTCTCCCTCGACTACGGCCAACTCCCCGGCGTGCCGTTCTTCCACGGCCTCGGGCCCATCGACAAGTCCGCCGAACAGCTCGACGTGTTCGTCGACAAGGTCCTCGACGCCACCGGCGCCCCGAAGGCCGACCTCGTCGGCCACTCGCAGGGCGGCATGATGCCGAACTACTACCTGAAGTTCCTCGGCGGCGCCGACAAGGTCAACGCCCTCGTCGGACTCGCCCCGGACAACCACGGCACCACACTGCTCGGCCTCACCAAGCTGCTGCCGTTCTTCCCCGGCGTCGAGAAGTTCATCACCGACACGACCCCCGGACTGGCCGACCAGATCGCCGGATCGCCCTTCATCACCAAGCTCACCGCGGGCGGCGACACCGTCCCCGGCGTCCGCTACACCGTCATCGCGACCAAGTACGACCAGGTCGTGACCCCGTACCGCACGCAGTTCCTGGACGGGCCGAACGTACGCAACGTACTGCTCCAGGACCTGTGCCCGCTCGACCTGTCCGAGCACGTGGCGATCGGGACCGTCGACCGCATCGCCTTCCACGAAGTGGCCAACGCCCTCGACCCGGCCCGGGCCACCCCGACCACCTGCTCCTCGGTCATCGGCTGACCCACCGGGCGACGACGACGGGCCGGGGTCCGCCGTCCGCCGGAGCGGATGGCGGACCCCGGCCCGTCACGGCCTGCCGCGCCCGACGTCCCGGAGGGACGCGGCAGGGGTCCGGGAGGGTGCCGCGGCGGTCAGCGGCTGTGGCGGCCGGCCGCCGCGGCGGCCCGTCGGCGCTGCGAGGCGAACAGCACGGCGGCGCCGGCGGCGAGGACTCCCGCGCCCCCGATCGCCAGATACGTGCTGCTGCCGGAACCGCCCGTCTCGGCGAGCACCTCTTCGGAGCGCGCCGCGTTGGCCTCCGGGGCGTTGCCCCCGGCCTTCTGCTCCGGGGCGGCCGGGGCGGCGGCGGTGACCTTCGCCCCGGTCTTCGCGTCGTCGTCCCCGTGGCCGTCGTGCTCGACCGACGACTTCTCGGAACCCTCGGCGATCGCGTCCTCGGACGGCGCGGAGGGGGCGGGCGCCGGGGTCTCGCCACCGGAACCCTGCTCCCCCTTCCCCTCCTCCTGCTCCACCGCGCCGCCGCCCGGCCCGCCCGGCGTACCGCCGCCGAACGTCACGTCGGAGCAGGCGTAGAACGCCTCGGGGGAGTCGGAGCGCTGCCAGATCGTGTAGACCAGCTGCCGCCCGGAGCGCTCGGGGATCGTCCCGTCGAAGACGTACGAACCGGCCTCCAGCGCCGGGTCGGTGGCCCGGGCGAAGGGCTTCGCCTCCAGGTCGGACCAGGCCAGCGGCTTCGCGGGGTCGTAACCGGGCTTGGTGAGGTACAGCTCGAACGACCCCCGGTGCGGGGCCGTCGCGCGGAACCGGAAGGTGTGCTCGCCCGCCGACACCGCGGTGGCCGGCCAGTCGGCGCGCGGCAGGTCCAGGCCCCGGAACTTGTCGTTGGCCGCGCTGCACAGCTTGCCGTCCGGGATCAGGTCACGGTGCTTGCCCGCCGCGTTGGCGATGTTCACCCCGTTCCAGTCGTACAGCGCCTGCGTGCCGCCCGCGGCGACCGCCGCCCGGCACGCCGCCGACGTCGGGCTCTCCGGCCCCTCGGCGAAGCACGCGGACACCCGGCTCACCGGGTCGGTGAGCGAACCGTGCGCGACGGCCGGGGCGGAGGCCAGACCGGCCAGTGCGAGCGGCGCGAACCCGAGGGCGAGAACACCGGCTGCCTTGCGACGAACGGTCATGGACGGAACTCCTTCGAAACGGCACAGCTGTGAGGGTGGCGCTCAGCAAGCTAGCCGCTCCGAAGGCCGGAAAAGCCTGGTGGGACGGGGTGGTGACGATCCTTATGGTCGCTTTAAGACAGGGTTAGGCATGGGCTCAGGCAGCCCCGCGCCCGCCGCCTCACCCCGTCCAGCGGTAGCGCCGCTCCGGCCGCCCCGTGCCTCCGTAGCGCAGGGTCACCTCGGCGCGGCCCGTTCCGGCGAAGTGCTCCAGGTAGCGGCGCGCGCTCACCCGGGACAGGGCCCCCACCTCGGCGCACTCCGAAGCGGACAGCCCGTCGGGGTGGCTGCGCAGGACGCGTTCCACGAGGTCGGCCGTGGGGGCGGCCAGCCCCTTCGGCAACTCGCGCGAGCCGGGCGGGCGGGTGCCGAAGATCTGGTCGACGTCCTCCTGGCGGGCCTCTCCCAGCCTGTCCAGGCGGGTGCGCAGCGAGGCGACGTGGCGCATCTGCTCCTGGAGCGCGGACCGGCTGAACGGCTTGATCAGATAGTGCAGGGCCCCCGCCCGCAGCGCCGCCCGGATCACCCCCGCGTCCCGGGCCGCCGTGATGAACAGGGCGTCCGCGCTGGGGCGCGAGGCGTCCCGCTCCTCCGCCGCACGCAGGGCGCGCAGCACCCCGATCCCGTCCATATCGGGCAGATAGATGTCCAGCAGTACCAGATCGGGGCGCAGCCGCTCGGCGGCCCGCAGGGCGTCGGCGCCGTTGTGCGCCACCCCGACGACCGCGAAGCCGTCCATAGCGGACACATAGCGGCTGTGCAGTTTCGCGACCATGAAGTCGTCGTCCACCACCAGCACAGTTGTCACGCCGCCACGCTAAGCGGCGACCGCAATGACCACAACGTCCGTTGATACCGGAAGAGAGACAGCTTCTTAACGCGCAGGCAACATGTGGGCCACTTCACAGCGAAAGGCGGAACCTGTGCGACTGCGCACTCTCCTCGCCCTGTTCGGGGCCGCGTTGCTGGTGGTGGTGGGACCACCCCTGCTGTCCACCGGTGACGGTTCCGACACCGGCACCCAGATTCCCGGGCTCCGCTTCATGGTCCCCAACACTCCCGGCGGCGGCTACGACATCACCGCGCGCACCCTGGCCAAGAACGCCGAGGACGCCGGACTCACCCACAACATCGAGGTGTTCAACCTGCCGGGCGCCGGCGGAACGGTCGGCCTGACCCGGCTCGTCTCGGAGCACGGCAACGGCAAGCTCGCGCTCTCCATGGGACTGGGCGTCGTCGGAGCCGTCCACACCAACAAGTCCCCGAGCACGCTGGCCGACACCACTCCGATCGCCCGGCTCACCGAGGAGCCGGACATCGTCGTCGTCTCCAAGGACTCCCCGTACCGGACCATCGCCGACCTGCTCGCCGCCTGGAAGAAGGACCCGGCCCGCGTCCCGGTCGGCGGCGGCTCCTCGCCCGGCGGCCCGGACCACCTCGCCCCGATGCTCATGGCGCAGGCGGCGGGCATCGCCCCGAGGACGGTCAACTACGTCCCCTTCGACGGCGGCGGCGAACTCCTCGCCTCCATCCTCGGCGACAAGGTCGGCTTCGGCGTCTCCGGCCTCGGCGAGTACCGCGACCAGATCGAGGCGGGCGAGCTGCGCCTGCTCGCGGTGACCGGCCCGAAGCGGGTGCCGGGCCTCGACGCCCCCACCCTGCGCGAGGCCGGACTGGACACCGAGTTCACCAACTGGCGCGGTGTCGTCGCCCCGCCCGGCCTCTCGCCGGCCGAACGCGACAAGCTCACCGGCCTGATCCGCGAACTCCACGGCACGAAGCAGTGGCAGGAGTCGATGAAGAAGAACGGCTGGGACGACGCCCTGCTCATCGGCGAGCCCTTCGGCGACTTCCTCGACGAGCAGAACCAGCGCGTCGCCACCGTCCTCAAGGAGCTGGGACTGTGACCACCGAACCCACCGGACCCACTGGTCCCATCGGTCCCACCGGACCCAAGGAAACCCCCGGCTCCGCGGCGCAGCCGGGCTCCGACGCCGCGCAGCAGGGGAACGCCCCCCTCGGCTGGTTGCGCGAACACTCCGAACTCGGCGTCTGCGTCCTCCTGTTCGGGCTCGGCGTGCTCGTTCTCACCGATGCCTTCACCATGAGCGTCGACATCGCCCAGCGCGGTCCCGTCGGCCCCCGCACGGTCCCCTTCGTCATCGGCGGCCTGTTCCTCCTCATCTCCGTCCTGCTCGCCGGCGACGTCCTGCGCGGTGGCCGGGGCGAGGCGGAGGGCGGCGAGGACGTCGACCTCGACGAACCGGCCGACTGGCGCACCGTCCTCCTGCTCACCGGCGTCTTCCTCGGCGCCGCCGTCCTGATCGGCCCCCTGGGCTTCCCGATCGCCGGGGCCCTGCTGTTCTGGGGCTCCGCCTACGCGCTCGGCAGCCGGCACCACGGCCGGGACCCGCTCATCGCGGCCGGCATCTCCCTCGCCACCTACTTCGTCTTCGACAACCTGCTCGGTGTCCCCCTTCCGGGCGGCCCGCTGATGGGGGTGCTCTGACCGATGGATTCCCTCAACTCCCTCATCGACGGCTTCGGTACCGCGCTCACCCCGATGAACCTGCTGTGGGCCGCGATCGGCGTCCTGCTCGGCACCGCGATCGGCGTGCTCCCCGGCATCGGCCCGGCGATGGCCGTGGCGCTGCTGCTCCCGGTGACGTACGGACTGGACCCGACCGGCGCGTTCATCATGTTCGCCGGGATCTACTACGGCGCGATGTTCGGCGGCTCCACCACCTCGATCCTCCTCAACACCCCCGGGGAGAGCGCGGCCGTGGTCGCCGCGATCGAGGGCAACCCCATGGCCAAGGGCGGACGCGGCGCCCAGGCGCTCGCCGCCGCCGCGATCGGCCACTTCGCGGGAGGCATGATCGGCACGATCCTGCTGGTCGTCCTCGCCCCGACCGTCGCCTCCCTCGCCATCGGCATCGGAGCCCCCGACTACTTCGCCATCATGGTGCTGGCCTTCATCGCCGTCACCTCCGTCCTCGGCGCCTCCCGCATCCGCGGCATCGCCTCGCTCCTCATCGGCCTCACCGTCGGACTGGTCGGCCTCGACCAGATGACCGGCCAGCAGCGCCTGACCTTCGGCTCGCTCCACCTGGCCGACGGCGTCGACGTGGTCATCGTCGCGGTCGGACTCTTCGCGATCGGCGAAGCGCTCTGGGTCGCCGCCCATCTGCGCCGCTCCACCGGAAAGCCGATCCCCGTCGGCAGACCGTGGCTCGGCCGGGCCGACCTGAAGCGCACCTGGAAGCCCTGGCTGCGCGGCCCCGTCATCGGATTCCCCTTCGGGGCGATCCCGGCGGGCGGCGCGGAGATCCCCACCTTCCTGAGCTACGTCACCGAGAAGCGGCTCTCCAAGCACCGCGACCAGTTCGGCAAGGGCGCCATCGAGGGCGTCGCGGGACCGGAGGCCGCGGCCTCCGCCTCCGCCGCCGGGACCCTCGTCTCGATGCTCACGCTCGGACTGCCCACCACCGCCGTCGCCGCGGTGATGCTGGCCGCCTTCCAGCAGTACGGAATCCAGCCGGGGCCGCTGCTGTTCGAGCGGGAACCGGAGCTGGTCTGGGGGCTCATCGCCTCGCTGTTCGTCGGCATGGTGCTGCTGCTCGCCCTCAACCTGCCGCTCGCCCCTGTCTGGGCGAAGCTCCTGCGGATCCCGCGCCCCTACCTGTACGCGGGCATCCTCTTCTTCGCCGCCGTCGGGGCCTACGCGGTCGGCGGCGAGTCCCTCGACCTGGTGATCCTCCTGATCATCGGGCTGATCGGATTCGGGATGCGGCGCTACGGACTGCCGGTGCTCCCCGCCGTCATCGGGGTGATCCTCGGCCCGGCCGCCGAACAGCAGCTGCGCCGTGCGCTCCAGATCAGCGACGGGAGCGTCTCGGGCCTGGTCAACACCCCGTTCTCCATCACGGTCTACGCGATCGTGGCACTGATCGTGGCCTGGCCGCTGATCGGCCGGCTGATCGTCCGGCTGCGCGGTGGACGGAAAACGGCAGAGGGGTCCCGGACTGTCGGCGGCGGCTGAGAATATCGGTCCCATGACCACGATCGACTGGGACGCGGCTGCCGGATCCTTCGACGAGGAGCCCGACCACGGGCTCCTCGACCCCGCGGTGCGCGACGCCTGGGCCGGGCGGCTGGAGAGCTGGCTGCCCGGCACCCGCGCCGACGTGCTGGACCTGGGGTGCGGCACCGGCAGCCTCTCCCTGCTCGCCGCGGGCCAGGGCCACCGGGTCACCGCCGTCGACCGCTCGCCCCGCATGGCGGACCGGGCCCGCGCCAAGCTCGCGGGGACCGGCGCGGAGGTCCTCGTCGGGGACGCCGCCCGGCCCCCGGTCGGGGAGCGGGTGTTCGACGTGGTGGTGGCCCGGCACGTCGTGTGGCTGCTGCCCGACCCGGCGGCGGCCCTGAAGCACTGGTTCGGCCTGCTGAAGCCGGGCGGGCGGCTCGTTCTCGTCGAAGGGGTGTGGAACGGCACCGGCCTGTCCGCCACCGCGCTCACGGCCCTGCTCTCCGCGCACACCGAGCGCATCCACCACGAGGACCTGGCCCCCGACTCCCGGCTGTGGGGCAAGCGGGTCGACGACGAGCGCTACGCCCTGGTGGCCCGCGCGATGCCGCCGCACCGGCACACCGAGGTCGTCGACGTCCATCTGATCCTGCGGCGCGGACCGGACGTCCTGCTGGCCCGCCGCTCCGGCACCGGCTATGCGGACGGGCTGCTCCACATGCCCTCCGGCCACGCCGAGGACGGCGAGGACGTCCGCGAGTCGATGATCCGGGAGGCCGCGGAGGAGCTCGGCCTCGACCTGGAGCCCGAGGAGCTGAAGGTGGCCCTCGTGATGCAGCACCGGGGACCGGGCGGCGGGGCGCGCATGGGCTGGTTCTTCGTCGCGGAGCACGACCCGGCCCGTCCGCCGCGCAACGCGGAGCCGGAGAAGTGCTCGGAGCTGGACTGGTTCCCGCTGGCCGACCTGCCGGACGACATGGTCGCGTACTGCCGGGCGGGCCTGGACGGCTACCGGGCGGGCGAGCACTTCATGATCCACTGGCACCGGGACGGGGAGCCGATCGCGTACGTCCCCGGCGGCGCCGGCCGCGCCGTCCCGCTGGCCGCCGCCGGGGAGACCACCGGGCTGGTGCACCACATCGAGCTGTGGGTGGCGGACCTGGCGGAGGCGGAGCGGGGTTGGGGCTGGCTGCTGGGCCGGCTCGGCCACGCCCCGTACCAGCGGTGGGCCCACGGCCGCAGCTGGCGGCGCGGTGAGACGTACGTCGTGGTGGAGCGGTCGCCCGAGCTGGCCGCCGGGGGGCACGACCGCCGCCGCCCCGGCCTCAACCACCTGGCGTTCCACGTCGCGGACCGGGCCGCCCTCGACACCCTGGTCGCCGAGGCCCCGGCGTACGGCTGGCGGCTGCTGTTCCCCGACCGCCATCCGTACGCGGGCGGCGAGGGGCACTACGCCGCCTATCTGGAGGACCCGGCGGGGTACGAGGTGGAGCTCGTCGCCGACTCGCGGCCCCGCCCCTGAGCCGCCCGGCGGTCCGGGCGACCCCCGCGTCGGACGGGGCCGTTCAGCCGAGCAGGGCGGTCAGCCCCTCCGTCCGGGCCAGGCGTTCCAGGTCGTCCAGGGCCCGCTCCGCGGCCCCGGCAGCCACCGGATCGCGCCCGGCCAGACCGCTCTCTGCGAACTCGTCCTCGTCGAGCCGCAGGACCGTCGAACCGTCGGCCGAGACCCAGAGGTCCAGGTCGAGGTCCTCGACCGTCAGCACCCCGTCCGCGAGCACGGCGGGCCGGGTGATGTCGCAGTACCAGCCCTTGAGCAGGCCGTCGCCGGAGCGGACCTCCTTCACCGCGAACCACCGGTCCCGCCAGTAGTGCTCGGTGAGGACGTCGCCCGGCTCGAACCGGACGAAGCCGAAGTCCCGCGCCCCGGGAGCGGCCCACGGCGCCCGGACGGTGACGCGGACGCCGTCGTCCCGGACCAGCTCCGCCGGATACCGGATCTTGGTGCGGCCCGCCTTGGACAGGGCCACGACGAGGCCCCTCGTACGGGCCGCGCGGGGCTCAGAGGGTGCGGACATGGCGGACCTCCGTCGCGCAGACCCGGTAGCCGAACCACTGGTTGACGGCCAGCATCGGGGCGTTGCCGGTGTCGTTGGAGGTGTAGGCGTCCGTGTACCCGGCGGCCCGGGCCCGGTGCAGCGAGTCGTTCTTCGCGAGCTTCGCCAGGCCGCGCCCCCGGAAGTCCCGCAGGGTGCCGGTCATGGCGCTCAGATACGTCCGCTCGCCGTCGGTGGTGGCCGCGCTGAACGCCGCCACCTCCCCGTCGACCAGCACCACCGAGGTGAGCTCCTGGTCGAAGGCCGGGTGGCGCCAGACGCTCGTCAGCCAGTCCGCGTAGTCGTCCAGCTCGGAGGTGATGTCGCCCGGTTCGTCGGCCGTCACCTCGGCGTCCGCCGCGAACAGCGGCCGGGGGTCGTCGGCGAAGGCGGAGCCGGGACGCAGCTCGACGCCGGCCGGGAGCTCCTGACGCGGCGGCAGGCCGCCGCCCGCCAGGTCCAGCCGCTGGAAGTGGGCCGACCGCTTGGGCTCGTAGCCCCGCCTACGGGCGAACTCCAGGCTCTCCGCGTCGTCCAGGACCCATGCGTACAGGACCGTGGCCCCGGCCCGGGCCAGGTGCTCCTCCGCCGTGCGCAGCAGCAGCGATCCCGCACCGCGGCGGGTGCGGCCGGGAAGCGTATGCGGGGTGAAGTACCCCTGTCCCGGCTCGGGGCTGTCGTGGGCGATGCCCGCCTGGGCCGTGCCGATGATCTCGCCGTCCTCCTCGGCGATCAGCAGCCGGTAGTGCTTGTCCGGATGGGCGTGCGTCAGGTCGTGGACGATCTGCTCGGGGGTGGCCACCATCCAGGGGACCGAGGCCCGGCGGGCCCGGGTCCAGGCTTCCGCGTCGGACGGGCGGAAATCGCGCACGATCACAGTCATGCGGTGGACCGTATGCGCAGCCGAGGCCCGAACGCCTCCCCTTTTTCCGCCGGTGGGGGAGAATCGGCGCGTGACAGACAAGATCGTCCTCGACCCGGACTCCGGCATCGCGCCGTACGAGCAACTGCGCGCCCAGCTCTCCGAACGGGCCCGCTCCGGCGCGCTGCCCGTCGGCCACCGGCTCCCGACCGTACGCGGCTTCGCCGAGGAGCTGGGCCTCGCCGCCAACACCGTCGCCAAGGCCTACCGGGCCCTGGAGGCGGACGGGGTGATCGAGACCCGGGGGCGCAACGGAACGTTCGTCGCGGCCGCCGGGGGAGCGGCCGAACAGCGGGCCGCGACCGCCGCTCGGCTGTACGCGGAGACCGCCGGGCGGCTCGGTCTCACCCGGCAACAGGCCCTGGCGCTGGCCGAGGACGCGGTCCGCGCCGCGTACGGGGACTGAGCCCCCGGCCGCGATCGGGTACGGAGGTCAGAGGTAGAGCCCCGCGTCCGCCCCCGTGTCCTGCTTCGGCACCGACGCGGGGCCGATGCCCCGGCGCAGGGCGTACAGCTCGGCCAGGGAGTTGCCCTCCCGGCCCACTCCCTCGTCCGTGCCCAGCCAGGCCACCGACTCCTGACGGGTCAGCGGGCCGACCTCGATCCTGGCCAGGCACCGGCCGGGCCGGACGACGGCGGGGTGCAGCCGCTCCAGGTCCTCGTTGGTGGTGACCCCCACCAGCACGTTGCGGCCCTGGCCCAGCAGACCGTCCGTCAGGTTCAGCAGCCGGGAGAGGGCCTGGCCCGCCATGTGCTTGGCCTCGCCGCGGATCAGCTCGTCGCAGTCCTCCAGGAGCAGCAGCCGCCACCGGCCCTGCTCCGTGCCGTCGTCCTCGCCGATCGCGATGTCCATCAGATAGCCGACGTCGCTGAAGAGGCGCTCGGGGTCCAGCACACAGTCGACCTGGCACCACTCGCGCCAGGAACGGGCCAGGGTGCGCAGCGCGGACGTCTTGCCGGTGCCGGGCGGGCCGTGCAGCAGGAGCAGCCGGCCCGCGATGTCGTCCGGCGTGACCTTCATCAGCCGGTCCATGGCATCGGCCACCGGCGCGGTGTAGTTGGGGCGGACCTCGTCCCAGCTCCCGGCCGCGATCCTGCGGGTGGTGCGGTGCGGGCCGCGGTTCGGGGAGACGTACCAGAAGCCCATGGTCACGTTGTCGGGCTGGGGCTCCGGCTCGTCCCGCGCCCCGTCCGTGGCCCGGCCGAGGATCTTCTCCGCCAGCTCCGCGCCGGTCGCGGTCACGGTGACGTCGGCGCCCCGGTTCCACCGGGAGACCAGCAGGGTCCACCCCTCGCCCTCCGCCAGCGTCGTGCTGCGGTCGCCGTCGCGCGCGGTCCGCAGCACCGTGGCATCCGGCGGCAGCAGCGTCGCCCCGGCCCTGACCCGGTCGAGGGAGGAGCCGTGCGCGTACGGCTGCTCGCCCGTCACGAAGCGGCCGAGGAAAAGCGCGTCGACGGCGTCGGACGGTGAGTCGCTGTCGTCGACGGTGAGCCGGATCGGCAGAGCGGTTTCGGGGGAGTCGGGCATGGCGCCCATGATCCGGTACCGGTCGCCCTCGTGCACCCGGGTTTCGGGGCTCGTGTGCCGGGCCGGCGACGGGCCCGGCGGCCGACGGGGCGACAGCCGGCCTTCGGGGAGCGCCCGTTGAACGGCCGGGGGCGGACGGAAGCACAGCACCCCTATTTTTGGCATGGACACTTCCAGAGCGGCGTACCTGCTGCTACTACGGAGTAGGCAGATATCCCCTGCTCAAGGAGGTCCCATGAAAATGTCCAGACTCGTGGCGTTCTCGTCCTCTCTCCTGCTCGGCGCCGCCCTCGCCCTCACCGGCGCCGGGGTCGCGAACGCCGACTCGTCCGCCGCCGCCGTCGACTACGTCGCCCTCGGCGACTCGTACTCCTCCGGCGTCGGGGCCGGCAGCTACGACGGGTCCAGCTGCAAGCGCAGCAGCCGCGCCTACCCCGCCCTCTGGGCCGCCGCCAACTCCCCCTCGTCCTTCGACTTCGCCGCCTGCTCCGGCGCCAGGACCGGAGACGTCACGGGCGGTCAGCTCGGCAAGCTGAACGCCTCGACCGACCTCGTCTCCCTCTCCATCGGCGGCAACGACGCCGGGTTCGCCGACGTCATGACGACCTGTGTCCTCCAGTCCGAGGCCACCTGCCTCAACCGGATCGCCACCGCCCGTGCCTACGTCGACTCCACACTGCCCGGCCGGCTCGACTCCGTGTACACGGCCATCCGCTCCAAGGCCCCCTCCGCGCACGTCGTCGTCCTCGGCTACCCCCGCTTCTACCAGCTCGGCGGCGGTTGCCTCGCCGGTCTGAGCGAGAAGGAGCGCTCCGCCATCAACGGGGCGTCCGACCACCTCAACACGGCCACCGCCAAGCGGGCGGCGGACCACGGCTTCACCTTCGGCGACGTCCGGACGACCTTCACCGGGCACGAGATCTGCTCCAGCAACGCCTGGCTGCACAGCGTCAACTGGCTCAACATCGGCGAGTCCTACCACCCCACCGCCGCCGGACAGTCGGGCGGCTACCTTCCCGTCCTCAGATCCGCTCTCTGACCGGCGGCCCCGCGCTCGCGACCGAGCGTCCGGCCCTCCGCCGTCCCCCACGCGTCCCCCGCGCGGGGGACGGCCCGGCGATCGCCCCGAACCGCGCGAACCGCTCGAACTGTCCGAAGTCGCCCTGGAATCGCGCGGGTTCGGTAACGAGGCGTCAACCTCCGTATATGTGTGCGTAATCCTGTGGCCGGGATACACGGGTGTCACCGCGGGACGATAGGGTTAACCTGCCCGGACCGGGTGCCCTCGTACGGGTGGGGAGTGACATGGAACAGATAACGGTGCGGAGCAGGCCGCGGGTGCCTGCCATCACATGCGGGAGCGGTGCGACCAGTACGCGCCTCGACCGCCATCTCGCGGTGCTCGGCGGCCCCGTCGTCCCGCAGCGCGAGTCGGCGGAAGCGACGCTGCTCATGCGTGAGCTGACCTCGCGTGATGCCGCGCACACCCGCCGGAGCAGGAGCGCCCGCGTGTCGCTCTTCGCGCCGTTGCGGCGACTGCGGCGCTCCCTCTTCGGCAGCCGCCGCTGACCCACGGCGTCGCCCGTCGGGACCGGCCCGCCGCTCGGGACGGTTCAGACGATCACTCCGTCCCGGCGCAGCACCGATGCCTGCTCGTCCGTCATCCCCAGGGCTCGCAGCAGCGCATCGGTGTGCTCACCCAGCGCCGGTACGGCGCCCATCCGTGCCTCCTCGCTCCCCGGCAGCGTGATCGGCGGCAGCAGCGCCCGCAACGGCCCCACCGGTGTCCCCACCTCCCGCCACCGGTCCCGGGCCGCCAGCTGCGGATGCGCCGCCACCCCGGCCACCGTGTTCAGCCGGGCACAGGCGATGCCCGCCGCATCGAGGCCGGCCAGCGCCTCCCGTCCCGTCAGGCCCGCCAGCGCCCGGCCCACCGCCTCGTCGGTCCGCTCCCGGTTCGCGGTCCGCGCCGCGTTCGTCGCGAAGTCCGGGTCATCGGCCAACTCGGGCCGCCCCAGCACCTGTTCCGCCAGCCGCCGCCACTCCCGGTCGTTCTGCACGGAGAGCAGCACCCGCTCCCCGTCGGCCGTCGCGTAGGCGTCGTACGGGGCGATCACCGAGTGCGCGAGTCCGGTACGCGCAGGAGGCGGGGCCCCGTGCATCCCCTGGTGCAGCGGGTGGCCCATCCACTCGGCCAGCGCGTCCAGCATCGAGACCTCCACCGGGCCGCCCAGCCCGGTGGTCGCCCGCCGCAGCAGCGCCGCGAGCACCCCGGAGAAGGCGTACATCGCCGCCGCGATGTCCGCCGCCGGAATCCCGGCCTTCACCGGCTGCTCCGCCGTCCCCGTCACCGCGACCAGACCCGCCTCGCACTGCACGAGCATGTCGTAGGCCCGTCTGTGCGCGTACGGCCCGTCCGCCCCGTAACCGGAGATGTCGACCGCCACCAGGCGGGGGTGCGCCGCACAGAGCGAGGCGGCGTCGAGGCCCAGCCGGGCCGCCGCCCCCTGCGCCAGGTTCTGGACGAACACATCGGCCCCGGCGACGAGTTCACGGACCACCGCGAGGCCGCGCGGGTCCTTCAGATCGACTGCGAGGGACTCCTTGCCGCGGTTGCACCAGACGAAGTGCGAGGCGAGTCCGCGCGCCGCCGCGTCGTAGCCGCGCGCGAAGTCGCCGCCGTCCGGGCGCTCCACCTTGATGACCCTGGCTCCGAGGTCGGCGAGCTGGCGGGTGGCGAAGGGAGCGGCGACGGCCTGTTCGACGGCCACCACGGTGACGCCGTCGAGGGGGAGCGGCAAGGTGTTCATGCCCCCGTGCTTACCCGGTGACCGTGGCTTTCGCCACTCCCTGTGGTCCGCACCGCCGCTACAGCAGCGCGAACTGTCCCTCCGGGCCCTCCTCCTGGTGCCCCAGCACCGACGCCGGACGCCGTGCCGAGGGCGGCACCGGCAGCACCCCGGCCGCCCGCAGCTCGGCGGGACCGATCAGCGGACCCGCCTCCAGCGCGGTCCGCAGCTCCTCGCGGGGCCCCGCCGTACCGTCCAGCAGAGCGAGCACGGTGATGAGTTCGAGCAGCTCCGAGGTCCACTCCCGCGGCCAGTCGCGCGCACCGACCGCGTCGAGACCGGCCGGGACGGTGCCGTCCGGCCCCCCGCCGGTCGCCGCCGCGGCCCGGCGCCCGAACCAGAGCTCCAGCACCCGCACCCCGCCCACCGTGAACTCCCAGGCCGCCGCGGGCACCGGTGAGATCCGGCCATCGCCGACGACCAGCGTCTCGTCCCCGGCCTCGTGGACCAGCACGGTCGGGCGGGCCGGGAGGGCCGCCCGCACATAGGGCCGGCGCCCGCCCGGCAGCCGGGGGCGTTCGCCGCCCCGGGCCCCGCGCGACTGGAGCCGCGTCAGCTCCCGCCCGAGCGCCACCCCCGCCGACCACACCGCCGGGTCCGCCGGCAACGGGACCCGGGGGCCGGTGGCGGAGGGCCGGGCGGCGGCCAGCACCCAGGCCAGCACCGCCTCCGGGGTGAAGGCGTCCGGCTCCGCCGCCCCGCCGAGCCGTCGGCGCAGCAGCTCCGTGAGCCCCGGAGCCAGGTTGGGCTCGGCGCCGCCGGGCCTGCGGTAGAGCGGCCTGATGCGGCCGGGCCGCCCGGCCGGGGAGTGCCCGTCGGGGAGCAGTGCGGTCACGGACAGGGCCGGCCCGGAATCCCCGGGGGCGGCGCTGTGTTCGACGGCGAAGATCTGCCGCTCGTCGGCGACCCGCCACAGCTCCGGACGGGCCGCGTCGATCAGCCGGTGGTCGGGGAGCAGCCACTGTTCGTCGTAGGGGCCGTGGAGGATCCGTACGGGGTCGGGGCAGGGGCCCGGGGACCGGGCGAAGCGGCCCGTTCCGCCGGAGCGGCCGGGCAGGGCGGCGACCGAGGTGTCCGGCGTACGGGAACGGCTGGGGGCGAACAGCCGCTCCTGTTCGGCGGGGCCGGCGGTGGCCAGCCGTTCCCAGCGGGCCCGGAGCGCCTCGGGGTCGGGGCCGCTCACCCAGGCGCGGCCGGTCCGCAGCGGCCGTACGGACCACGGCATCAGCTCGTCCAGCGACAGGAGCCCGTCCGGCGAGGGGGGACCGCCCGGTGGCGGGGTCCCGTCACGCGGTGGGGGTGTCCCCGGCGGCGAGGACCGGGTGCCGTCGCCGCCGGCCGTCGCCGTCCCGTCCACTGCCACCCGCCGTCCTCCCCTGTCCGCCGTGCCCCTTTGCGCATCGTAACGGCGGGTGGCGTCCCCGTGGGGCGCGGTCAGTGGGCCTCCACCGTCACGGAGAAGGAGAACCGGTCGCCCCGGTAGCGGATCCGGGCCACGTCCACCGCGCGACCCTCCGCGTCGTACGTCACGCCCGTGTAGTGCAGGATCGGGCTGAGCAGCGGGACCTGGAGCAGCTCGGCGGTGACGGGGTCGGCGAGGCGCGCCTCCACCGTGTCGGTGATCCGGGAGATCCGCACGCCGACGACGTCGCGCAGGACCTTGGTCATCGGCCAGCGTTCGAGGTCGGCCACGTCGATCCGGGCGGCGATGTCGGGGCGGACCGCGTTCTCCGCCCAGTTGGTGGGCTCGTCGCTCTCTCCGTCGCGGCGCAGCCGCCGGTAGCAGGTCACCTCGGCGCACTCCGGGAAGAACTCGGCGAGATCACCGGGCACCGCCATCGGGCCGTGGCCGAGAATGGTCGTCGCCTCCCCGGACTGCTGGGCCACGATCGCGTCGACCGAGCCCAGCAGCCGGACCGGGGAGACCCGCCGGGCGCGCGGTTCGATGAACGTGCCGCGCCGCCGGTGGCGGCTGATCAGCCCCTCCGCCTCCAGCTCCTTGAGCGCCTGGCGCATCGTGAGCACGCTGACCCCGTAGTGCGCGGCGAGCTGCTCCTCGGTGGGCAGCCGGGCGGAGGCGTCCTGGGGCCGGCCCAGTATGGAGGCCCGCAGGGACTGGGAGACCTGGTACCAGAGAGGCAGCTTCCGGTTCAGGACGAGGGAGTCGGGGGCGAAGGCGGGCGGGGCCGGCGCCGGGACCGGCCGGGCGCCCGCACCGGCCCCGGCGTCCCCGTCGGCCGCGGTGTCCCGGCCGGACCCCGGCCTGCCCGCCCCGGATCTCTCCCGGCTCTGCGTCATGTCGTCCCCGTCCCCTCGGGCCCTCCGCCCGCTACGGCCGGAAGTTGCGGCTCAGACCCTGCCACACGTCGTCGTAGCCGCGCTGGAGGTGTTCGGCGCCGGCCGCCTGCGCGGTCGCCGTGACCGGCCAGCGGGTCTCGAACATGAAGGCCAGACCGTCGTCGATCTTCTGCGGCTCCAGCTCCGCCGCGCTCGCCCGGTCGAAGGTCTCCCGGTCCGGACCGTGCGCCGACATCATGTTGTGCAGGGAGCCGCCACCGGGGACGAAGCCGTCCGCTTTGGCGTCGTACGCGCCGTCGATGAGGCCCATGTACTCGCTCATCACATTGCGGTGGAAGTACGGCGGGCGGAAGGTGTCCTCGCCGACCAGCCAGCGCGGGGCGAAGACGACGAAGTCCACCCCGGCCAGCCCCGGGGTGTCGGACGGCGAGGTCAGCACCGTGAAGATCGACGGGTCCGGGTGGTCGTAGCTGATCGTGCCGATCACGTTGAACCGGCGCAGGTCGTAGACGTACGGGGTGTGGTTGCCGTGCCAGGCCACCACGTCGAGCGGCGAGTGGTCGTAGGTCGCCGACCAGAGGTTCCCGCAGAACTTGTTGACCACCTCCACCGGGCCCTCGCGGTCCTCGTACGCGGCGACGGGCGCGAGGAAGTCCCGGGCGTTCGCCAGGCCGTTGGCGCCGATCGGGCCGAGGTCGGGCAGCGCGAAGGGGCGGCCGTAGTTCTCGCAGACGTAACCGCGCGCGGTCTCCTCCAGCAGCTCCACCCGGAAGCGGACCCCGCGCGGGATCAGCGCGACGTGGCCCGGTTCGGCGCGGAGCAGGCCCAGCTCGGTGCGGAGCAGCAGCCCGCCGCGCTCGGGGACGATCAGCAACTCGCCGTCGGAGTCGCTGAACACGCGGTCCGTCATCGAGGAGTCGGCGTGGTACAGGTGGATCGCCATCCCGGCGCGCTGCGCGGCGTCGCCGTTGCCGCCGAGCGTCCACAGTCCGCTCAGGAAGTCGGTGCCGGGCGCGGGGTCGGGCAGCGGGTTCCAGCGCAGCCGGTTCGGGTCCGGCACGGTCTCGGTGAACGGAGCCGAGCGCAGGCCCCCGTTGTCGACGCGGGTGAACGCCGGGTGGGCGGCCGAGGGGCGGATCCGGTAGAGCCAGGAACGGCGGTTGTCCGCGCGCGGCTCGGTGAAGGCGGAGCCGCTCAGCTGTTCCGCGTACAGCCCGAGGGGGGCGCGCTGGGGGGAGTTGCGGCCGTGCGGCAGCGCTCCGGGAACCGCCTCCGAGGCGTGCTCGTTGCCGAAGCCCGAGGAATACGTCAGCCCCTCGGCCGTCTTCCTCGCCTGGTCGATCGCGCTCATCCCGCACTCCCGGTGCCCAAGAATCCCCTCGGACCCGCCGGGCGGCGAATCCTATGTACCACCGTAGGAATAGGAGGGGGGCACGTCAACGGCATACATCGCGCCATTCGTGCTCCGTGCCGCGTCCCTCGCGGCGGTCGGCGGGGGAGGGGCCCGCGGGCGGACGCCACCGCCGTCCACCGGGTGGAGGGCGCGGCACACCGCGGCGAGGGGCACGGCATCATGGGGCCCGTGCCCCACGTCAACCCGAACCTCCGCCGCGCCCCCGTGCAGCAGCGCAGCGCCGACCGGCTGGCCCGGATACTCGACTCCTGCGCCGGCCTCCTCGACGAGACCGGCTACGAGCAGCTCACCACGCGGGCCGTCGCGGAGCGCGCCGACGTGCCCATCGGCTCCGTCTACCGGTTCTTCTCGAACAAGCGGGCGCTCGTCGACGCCCTCGCGCTCCGCAACCTGGACACCTATGCCGACCGCATCGCCGCCCGGCTCGCGGACCTCCCGGCCGACGACTGGCGCGCCGCCATCGACGCGGTGCTCGACGAGTACCTGGCGATGAAGCGGAGCGTCCCCGGCTTCGCGCTCGTCGACTTCGGGCCGCCGTTCCCCGCCGAGGGCGCGGTGGACGACGCCAACCGGCGGCTGGCGGACCGGCTCGCCGTCCTGCTCGCCGGCCACCTCGGCCGACGGCCCGACGAGGTACTGTCCCGGGCGATCCTGGTGAGCGTCGAGGCCGCCGACGCGCTCCTCCAACTGGCCTTCCGCACCCAGCCGTCGGGGGACGCGGCCATCGTCGCCGAGACGCGGACCCTGGTCAGGTCCTACCTCGCCCGGACGCTCGACTGAGCGAGAGCCCCGCCCGGGGCTTCGGCCGCCCCGCCGGGCGCGCCGCGTGCGGGCCCGGCGGGGCGGCCGGTGGTGGACGCGGTGGTGCGGCACCACCGGGCGGCTCGCTCGCGTGTGCGCGGGGCTCACGGCCCCGAGGGCCCGCCCGCCTTCCCTCCGTGCGACACCTCCCCACCGTGCGTACCGGTCGGTATGCTCGGCCGTGCCGGGGCTCCCACGCCCGCCCGGCCCATGCCGTCGACGTCGCCGTCCTGCCACCGCCGCCGCCCCGGGGAGGGCCCCATGTCCCACGACACCCGCACCGCACCGCGTATCTGCCCCCTCTGCGAGGCCACCTGCGGCCTCACCCTCACCATCGAGGGCACCGCCGTCACCGGTGCGCGCGGCGACCGCGACGACATCTTCAGCCGGGGGTTCATCTGCCCCAAGGGGGCCTCCTTCGGAGGGCTCGACGCCGACCCCGACCGGCTGCGCGTCCCCCTCGTGCGCGGCGAGGACGGGGAGTTGCGCGAGGCCGGCTGGAGCGAGGCGTTCGACCTGATCGCCGCACGGATACCGGAGCTGACGCGTACGCACGGGCCGAACGCGGTCGGCGTGGTCCTCGGCAACCCGAACGTGCACACGATGGCGGGCTCCCTCTACCCGCCCCTGCTGCTCGGGGCCCTGCGCACCCGCAACGTCTTCACCGCGAGCACCCTGGACCAGATGCCCAAGCACGTCTCCAGCGGCCTCCTCTTCGGCGACGCGCACGCCATCCCCGTACCGGACCTCGACCGCACCGACCACCTCCTCCTGATCGGCGCCAACCCGCTGGAGTCCAACGGCAGTCTCTGCACCGCCCCGGACTTCCCCGGCCGGCTCAAGGCGCTGCCCCGGCGCGGCGGCACCCTCACCGTCATCGACCCGCGCCGCACCCGCACCGCCCGGCTCGCCGACCGGCACGTCGCGATCCGGCCCGGCGCGGACGCCCTGCTGCTGGCCGCCCTCGCGCACACGCTCATCGACGAGAAGCTCGCCGACCCCGGTCCGCTCGCCGAGCACCTGGAAGGGCTCGACCGACTCGCCGCCGCCCTGGCGGACTTCACACCGGACGCCGTCGCCGCCGCCTGCGACGTGGACGCCGGCACCATCACCGCCATCGCCCGCGAACTGGCCGCCGCCCCCACCGCCGCCGTCTACGGGCGCATCGGCAGCTGCACCGTCGAGCACGGCACCCTCGCCAGCTGGCTGGTGGACGTCCTCAACATCCTCACCGGCAACCTCGACCGGCCCGGCGGCGCGCTGTTCCCGCTCTCCGCCACCGCACGCGCCCCACGGCCCGCCGCCCCCGGCAGGGGTTTCGCGCTCGGCCGCTGGGCGAGCCGGGTCTCCGGGCACCCCGAGGCCAAGGGCGAACTGCCCATCGCCGCCCTCGCCGAGGAGATCGACACCC
>NZ_UAVD01000015.1 GCF_900460065.1 Streptomyces griseus
ACCACCCACACCTCACCGGCCGCAGCAGCAGCCCGGATGCCCCGGATCGTGGAGCTGTTCAAAGGCATCAGCAAGCTCCCCGCCCCACAGCTCGACGTCATGGTGCTGCTCCACCTCTGCGGCTTCACCGCCGAGAAAGCCTCCAGCCTCCTCGGCGTCCCGCTGGCCACCGTCAGAGCCGACGAACGCCGCGCCACCCGCTACCTGGAGACCATCTTCCCGCCGCACCCCACCGAAGGGCCGACCTCATGACGCCACTGGAAGAACTCCTGTCCCAGGCACGCCTCGTCCGCGACCGCGTCGTCCCCCCCGACATCATCCCCACCACCCCCCACCCCCACCCCGGCCCCGGACCGGCCCCCGCCCCCGGCCAGGCCGCGCCCCCGCAAGACCCCCGCCACGCTGATGAAGCGCCCACCCACCCGGCGGCCCGGGACCTGCGCGCCTTGTGCGCGACCCTGGTCACCCACACCCCGGCCACCACCGTCACCCACTTCCTCACCGACCAGCTCCCCGAACCCCGCAGCGCCCTGATCCTGGCCTGCGTCCTCCAGCTCACCGACACCGAGGACGCCGCCCGCTTCTGGTGGCAGTACGCCGCCGGCGCAGGCCAGAGCGCCGCCGCCTACTGCCTCCACCTCCACCACCTCGCCCGCGGCGAAGAGGACACCGCCCGCTTCTGGCACGACCAGATGGACCACACCCCCCACCCCGCACCCGCTCCCGCCCCCGACCACGGCGAACGCCTCGACACCGCCTCCACCACCACCATGCTCCGCGTCCTGCACCACCTCGCCCGCCAGACCCCGCCCCGCCCCTCCTCCGCCACCGTCACCAGCCTCATGGACTACATGCCCACCGCCACCGCCGTCGGCTACCTCCGCGAACCCGACATGGAACTCCCCCTCCCCGGACCCGACTTCGCCCGCACCATCCGCACCCTCCTCACCGCCGCCCCCCGCCCCGCCGACCCCCTCGACACCCGGACCCGGCCACGGCGCCGCCCCAACCGCCCCGCCGCAGCCCCCGGCCGGGAAACACCGCCCGCCGAAGCCAAGGAGCACGCTCTGGGCCAGAGAGGTCCGGGCACCCGCCACTGAACCCGGACACCACCAGCGGCCCAGGGAAAAGCTTTCTCCCCCAACCGCGCCGCCGCGCACCCCCGTACAGCGGGCCCCGCTTCGGCCCGGTCCGGGCACACCGACGGGCCGCTGCCAGCAGGACACAGACAGAGACAGTGACGAATGGACAAGGGAGACAGGACATGGTGGAAGCCGCGAGAGTGCTGCTGCTGTTAACGGTCGGGGCAGGGATCTGGGCGGCCTGGCGGCGCAGCATCTTCCCCGGCACATGGGCCCACACCTTCCACACGGCACACGCCGAAGAACGCGCCCAGCTCACCCAGGCACGCCGACAGCTGCGCGCGGTCGACAAGACCCAGCGTCACGCGGAAACGGAGGCAGCCGGGCAGGTCAAGGAGGAACGCGAGAAGCACCAGCAGCGCATCGGCAGGCTGGAGCGGAAGGTCGCGCTCCTGCAGGACCCCGGCCGGGGCACGGAGCTGGGACGCCTGGGCGGCCTCGTCCTGTACGAGCACACGGTCACCGCCTCACCGGAAGGCCCGCTGCTCCCGCTCCACGGACTGCGCGCACGGTTCGACCGCGGCGACCGCGTTCATTCGCTGTACCTGACCAAACCCGACGGCGGCGGCGACCGGGCGAAGTTCCCCCACCGCCCGGACCCCGCAGCAGAACCGGAAGAAAGCACCCGCCTCTTCGACGAGGAAGAGGTCCGCGACTTCGAGATGAAGATCAACGAGGCCGCGGCGCAGGAGAGGACGTTCCGGGCCGGCCTGGCGGACCAACTCGCCCGCGGACGGGAAGAACTGGCCGAAGCCCGCAAGGACACCACCCGGCTCAAAGCCGCCGAGCAGACCCGGGCCGACGTGATCGACCGCAACCGCACCGACCCCCGCCGCAAGGAAGCCCTCGCCGATCTCACCACCGCACGCAACGCGTGGCAGGACCTCACCGGACGCCGCCCGCCGAAGTAACCCCGACGCCCCTCACCCACCCTCACCCCCGGAGCGGCGGATGTCCGCGTACACCCGGCCCGTCACACCGGCCCGGCCCGGCACCCGCCGCACCGGGGCCGGTCCGGACGTCGCCCACCGCTCCTCCAACTCGGCCACCACCAGCCCAAGGGTGTCCTCGTCCGCCGCGGTGATGTCCAGCACCACCAGGCCGGGCTCGCTGACGTGCTGCTCGCCGATCTCCCTCATGCCGTCCCTGACGCCCAGCCGACCAACACGGTTCACGCCCGGGCGACCCTTCACCCATCCGGCGGACGGGAAAACCGTGCCCGGGAGTTGGCCAGGTGGTTCCCCGGTGAAGCCCGGCCGTCTCCCGGGGGTTTGATCGGGTCCGCCGTGCCGCAGAGATGGGGGAGTGGCGTGCCCGGGCGCAAGGCTCGGGGCGCTGCACGTTGTCTCAGGAGGGGCGCTATGAGCTTGATCCACCCGGTTGCCAACGGGCTGCGTACCGATCACCCGGTTCCGGGCCTGCCGTTCATCAACGACGAGCGGCTGCCCCTGGACAACCCCGACGCGATCGAGCGCACCGGACGCAACCAGGGCGAGGGCCTGTGGGGGCGTACCGACCCCTTACCCGGCGGGGGATGGGTGGCTTTCACCACCGAACCGAAGAACCGCGCCTTCGCCTGGGCGGTTCACCATCACCCCGAACACGGCCGGACAGTTCTGCTGGTCCGCGACGCGGACTGGAGCTCTCTGCACCACGACTGGATGTACGGCAGGAACGGGTTCCTCTACCGGCACGGCGGCTACTGGTGGGACGGGACCGCCTGGCACCGGCCCAGCCAGGTCGCCGACCGAGCCTTCGAGGGCTACGACGCCCGCCCGGTACAGGACGCACTCACCGTCACCGCCGCAGACCTGCTGGCCCGCCCGGGAACACCGGGCAACGCCCGCGTCGCGAAGATCGCCGACTTCACCGCCCCGGAGGGGCCTCTGCAGCAGTGGCACGACCACCTCGCCCTGTGGGCCGCCTCCCGCCGGCCCGGCTCCCGGCCGCTCGACCGGTGCGTCGTCGACCTGCGGGCACCGGAGCTCACCCCCGCCGAGTTCGTCGGCCGCGCCGGTCTGGCGCAGATCACCGAACTCGACCCACAGGATCTTCCCCACGAGGAGTACGGCCGAAAGGACCTGCCCCCTCCCCAGGCCGAAACGGACGCGGGGCCGCTCTGGTCGAAGCCCGTCGCCCGTGACTGGGCCGAGCAGTATCACCGGGTGAACGGCCCCGGGGCTCTGCTCTCCGGCCAGAGCGTCTTCGGCACCGACCAGCCCCTCGGCCTCATCGCGGACCACGACCGCCTGACGAAGATCATCGCCAGTAGTCTGCAGGACGCGGAAGACCGGCGGGGCAAGAGCCGCCTCAGGCCCGGTGCGGACCAGCGCGAGGACTTGGCCGCCCACCTGGCCTGGTGGCCGGCAGCCACCCTCAGCGACAGCACCGACGGGCTCATCCCTCTCACGGCGCTGCGCACCACCCTGGTCGAGGCAGTCATCGGGGGACTGGCCGAAGACGCCGCCCGGGCCCGGAAGAACCCGAATGCGACCGTCTCCCTGGGCGACATCCGCAAGGACATCGTGCGACTCATCGACTGGTACATCCTGCGTGAGCCCGCGCGCACACCCGCACTCTTCGGAGAGATCTGCCTGACCGCCCGGCTGAACCTCGGGCTTGACCCCCGCGACGTCGGCGCGCTCCTGCGGCGCTCTCTCCATCTCGACAGCCAGCTCGACGGTGAGACCGTCGACGCCCTGCTCGATCTGGCACTGCCTCCCTCCGCCACCGCAGCCACGGACTAGGACACACGTTGCCCGCGCCCGTGGACGCCCGGACAAAGGGGGCCGGGGCGTGGTTGCGAGACAGCCACGGCCTCACAACCACGCTCAGAATGAGAAAAATCCCCTCACCGCGCCCCCGGGCCGGAAGACAGAATCCCGGCAGCCCGCGTCGACATGGAGTGTGCGGGCCAGATTCCGGTCCCCGTGACGGGACCAAGAGTACGGCCGTAGTCGCCCGGGGCCCGGTGCTGCAGGCGGCCCTGCCTAGGCACCAGGCCGCGGCCGGCCGGGCCCGCCCAGACTCTGATCCCGGTGCCGCAGGCTCAACGGGGCGCCTCCCCCCACGCGTACAGCCCGGTGCCCGCGTCTCATGGCCCCGCCCGCGGAGCGGCCGCCCCGCGCCGTGTCCGGAGCTGGGGGCGGAAGCCTAGTCATGTTCTTCCGCCTGCCCGTCCGGCTGGACGACGTCGCCGTCCCTGCCGCGGTGTTGAGCGTCGGCCTTCTCAGGTGAGGGTGCCCCCGGCTCCGCCCTGCGGGGTGCTGTCGGCGAGCTGGTCCAGCAGGGCTTCCGGTGAGCAGGGACCCGGCAGCCCTTGCGGGGCGCATTGTCCCAGCGACTGGTCGGCCAGGTGATGGCTTTCGGTGAACAACGTTACCCGGGAGCGAGGTTGTGTAGGTTCAGGTCACTGCTCAGCGTGAGCGAGTCGTTACTGCCTCCCGTCGTTCCGGCGGGCCCGCCCCTGGACGGTGAGCCCTCCCAGCGTGCCTACGGGCCATCAACTGGGTCTGTCTCAGTGCGGTACGTCCTTGCGACTGCGCGACCGCGCCTCTGCCCCGGTTCTGCGTGGGGTCGGCGGTGTCGTGGGATTCCGGTCCCGAGCGCCGACCCACCTGATGTGGGTCATGTCCCCGATCAGGCGGCCTCCGAGAAGCGCCGCACCACGACACCCATGGATGATCATGGCAATTCCGCTCACCTTCGTCGTGCCCGGCGGCGACGAGGACGACCACGCCCAGGGCGCCGTCGGCAAGCTGACGACCGAACAGATCGCCTCCTTCGCTCCCGGCCTGTTCGACATGGAGCCCGTTCCGACCCCCACCGAGTTGAAGGAACTGGCTACCGCCGGGCAGGACCACCCGTCGGTGGACCTGCCAGCCGAGAGCCTCCGGGCCCTGTTCGCAGGAACCACCCACCCCGACGAGCTGCTCGACCAGCTCGACCACCCCGAGGTCGTCGCCCAACAGCTGAACACCCGTCCCGGCCGCAGCCGACAGAGGACCAAGCGCAAGGTCTCCCGGCTCGGCCGTCTCGCCCGGCTCAGCACCAACACCGGCTACGCGGCAGTCGTGCGCAGCCCGCTGCACCAAATCGCCGGGATCATGACCCTGCCGGTCAACCCCCGGTTCCTCGCCGCGATCCAGCATGCCTTCACCAAGGGCCGCACCACTGACCCAACGATCGAGGGCAGCATCCCCGGCCTGCTGGAGATCTACCTGCCAGCCAAGCAGGACCTGGTCGACCTGATCACCACCACGGTCACCCACCACCTCCTGGACTACGACTGGTCGGACTCCATCGCCCGCACCGGCGTCCAGGAGCCGCTGACGTGCATGGCCTTGAGTGTGCACTACGCCGACGGCACGAATGAGGTCTTCGTCGTCGCCATCGACGGGCAGTCCCGGCTGACGTCCGCCTGGCGCAACGTCCTGGGCATCGGCGACAAGAAGCTGACCGCCACCACGGCGCCCCCGTACGCCGAGAAGATCGTGGGCCGCATGTTCGCCCACGACGGAGTAGCCGCGTCCCGCAAGGCCGTCAACGGGGCCTGAACGCCGCCCGCGCGAGCTCCTGGACCGCCAACGAGCTGGAAACCCTGCACTCCCGCCTCGCTCCCGTCAACCTCGTCGTCGGCACCTACACACGCCTCGGCGAGCCCTGCGAGGCCACCACCTGGTTCACCGAGCACCTCACCCAGATCCACCTGCGCCCCCGGCACTGGAGCGGCGGAAGCGACCAGGAGAAGGCCGTCGCCGACGCCATGCTCGCCGCCGTCCACGCCGGGAAGCTCACACCGACCCTCGCCAGCGCCCTGTCGGGACGCCTGCACGGCCCGGACTTCACCCACGCCACCGGCCTGCCCCACCACCCCGCCTTCGCCCGCGCCCTGCTCTTCGAGACGGTGCTCTCCGCTGACGCCGGCACGCTCATCCGCTCCGCCATCGCCGAAGGCCTCTCGCTCGACCCCAGCAGCAAGGACTTCCCCGCGAAGCTCCTGAAGACCACGGCGATCTTCTCCACCCGCTACCTGCGCTCCGACGCCAAGACGGTCTTCCCGAACATGGTGCACACCTGGGACAACGGCGGCCCGGTCACCCGCACGATGTGGAACCGCCTGGCCAAGGGGGCGGACGCCTTCGCCCTGACCCGGCTGCGGGACGACCAGCTGGACAACGACCCGCGCAAGAGCGCCTCCGACCTCGTCGAGCAGCTGCGGCGGCGAGCCGAGGACGACGTCCCCGGCGCCCGGGACGAACTCGCCGTACTCGGCGGGGACGCCCTCACCGTCGCCGAAGCCCTGGGCCGCGACCGCGGGTCCAAGGAAGACCTGGTCTCCGAGGAGCCCGTGAACGGCAAGACCCCTTACCGCTCCCGGCCGCCCGGCATCGTCGCGGCGCTCATCGAGACCCCGGCCGGCAGCCTTCTCCTCGGGGCGGCCCTCAGCAGCTGGTTCGACCAGGTCCCCGGCCACCCCCCGGACTACTCCCGTCAGTTCACCGTCCCCGAGATCACCACCCTCCCGGACGGCACCCCCGCCATCGCCACCACCCATGGAAACCCCAGGCGGGCAACCGAGTGGCACGTCTTCGAGCTCGCCTGGCCAGGCCTCCCGACCTCGCGCCGCACGGTGATCGAGGGGCGGCGCGACGCGGCGCGGCAGGCGGCGGACAAGGTCGGCAAGAGCCAGCCGAAGGCCGCCTCCATCAAGGCCCTGCAGACCGCGATCGGGCGGCTGGAGCAGACCATCACATCCATCCTGACGAGCCCCGGCCAGCCGAAGTTCGCGGACGGTGCGCAACAGGAGGCACTGCAGAAGCTGCTGTTCAAGGCCAGCCTGGACATTGGCAAGATCCCCGTCGTGGTGACCGCCAGCCGGAACCCGTACCCCGAACTCGTCCCCGAGGGCGGCGGGGCCCCCGACGGGCCGACACCCGGCAGTAGCGACCCCTACACCCTCCCCGAGGACGGCAGCTGATGAGCGCGGGATGGACCCTCGGTCCCGACCTTGCCGAGGACGTCGCTGCCATTCCCGGCCAGCGTCTGGCCACGCCGCCCGAGAGCCTCCGGGCGTGCGTCTACCCGCTCCGCGAGGCCAGCGGAAGCTGGACCTTCCGCCACCTCCCGCCCTGGCCGACGGCGCTCTACGTTGCCCTCGACGACTGCTACCGCAGCCTCTACACCGGCAAGGTGCAGCGCGGCACGGCCGAGCGGCCCGACATGAACGCCGTCCGGGACCGCGCCCGCGAGCACTACCGCGACAACCAGCCCCCCGAGGCCCGCCACACCTGGCACCACCTGTGGGTCATCCCGATCGAGCATGGTGTCCCCAGCGCCGAGCTTGAGGCCTGGGAGACCCGCGTCCGCCGCTGCACTGCATCGCCGCAGACCCGCAAGAGCGCGCTGCTGCGCTCGGCGTAGCGAGGTCAGCGGCCGGTCCGGCGAGGAGCGAACGCTGCGCGTCCAAGCCGTGCGACAGCGACGGGGGCGCAGAACGGAACTGCTGGTAGGCCCTCGACGCGGGGCACGGGCGACGCGTCGAGGCGCGTATCCACGTTGGGCGAAGCGCCGCCGGCCGCGATGCGACGCGGGAGTACGGGCGGCTCATCGCGGTCGGCGCCGATCCCGACTGGCTCGCCCAGGCCCTTCCGGAGCACCACCGGCGGCAGGCCCTCCAGCCTCCGTCCGGTCGACGAGGTTTCCGGAGCCGCCCCCCCGGGGGGCCGCCGGCTCCGGAAACCCTGTGTCCGCAAGGAAAGCGCGCCGTCAAACCGGTTCTGCTGGGACGCCGAGTTCGGCTGCGGCTATCGCGGCCATGGACGGGGCACTCTCGCTCACCGCCCAGACATGATCCTGCGGCCGGCGGCCGGCAGGGTCTTGCGGCTGCCTCCTGCGATACCGCAGCAGCCCGTACCGTGTCGCGACATGCACGATCACGAGCTGCGCCCAGCGCGCGGCTGCCGCTCTGCCGCCGAGCTTCGTCACCAGAGCCACATGATCGATCAGGACATCACCCGGCCGGATCCGCCCCGCCTCCAACAGCCCGACCAGCTGCCGGGCCAGGCCGTCCCCCAGCAGCGCGGGGCTCACCGGCCCCGTGAGCGGGACCAGTTCGGCCGCCGTGAGCTCCACAGGGCCCCGGCCCCGGGGAGCGGGGATCACCGCGCCGGGCGGTGCGGGGCGTCGGATGCCGCCCCGGCGGGGCTCGTGGGCCAGCCGCAAGTCCTCGGGGACACGCTCCGCCGGGTGCCGCCCCGCAGCAGCCTCGGCCACGACCGCTTCGCTGGCACCGGCGGCGAGCGAGAGAACCCGGGCCTCCTGCTCGCAGAGCCCTTCACGGTGCCACAAGGGCTCGAAGCCGCTGCCGGCATCGGCTGACTCCCGCGGTTTGACGGTCGTCCACTCCTGCCACTGGTCAACTCCGTGACCGTCGGTATGCAGGACCAGGCATCCGTGCCCGTCCCACCGCCGCAGGACGAAGCGGTGCGCGTCCGTGGACACCAGCCGCAGCCCGGCGACGCCCGAGAAGACCGGCACGCCACCGGCCGGGGTCTCCAGAAAGGGGACCATCACGGCGAGAAGGAACGAGAAGAACAAAGGGTCGGGCCGCAGATCGAGATGGAAGCAGGCCTGGCCCAGACGCAGCCCGCCCGGACCGGGATCCACGATCCCGTCCGCCTCGGCCTGCGCCCACACGCGCAGGAACTCCTCCTCAAGAGCCTGCTGTCCCAGGCACCCTCCCCGGCGTGGCAAGGCCCAGCATGTCGACATGCGGCGAGGCTAACCCAGCACGACGACCGCACGCGGCCCTTCCACCCCTCTCCGGCCAGTGCCCACGGTTCCGTGCCCGGCCGATTCTCGGGAGGGGCCCCGTGCCCGCCCCGGCCGCACCGGTGGCCGGGACGCAGGGCAGCAGAGCCGAGCATCCGGCGCTGTCGCTGGCGGCCTCTACGCTGCCGGCTATGGCACGCTCCTGGACACGACTGCACGAGCACCCCGGTGCCGCCCCCGGCCCGATGGACCTCAACATGGTCCGGTTCACGGACATCCCTGTCGCCGCCCGCCGGCCGACCCGCATCCAGTCCGTCACCACCACCCTGCCCCCTCCTGCGGCGACCCTGCCCGCGACGAGGCCACCCACGAGATCTTCACCGACCTGATGAACCAGTTCGGCCTCGACCCCCAGCCCCGCCCCCCCACCCGCACCCGGAAAGACAGGCCCCCCACGTGTTCCACGAGACCCCGATCTACCACCGCCTCATCGCGGAACGCGGAGACATTTCCACAGCGCATAGGCTCCTGCCTTATGAAGGTGCTGATCTCTGTTGACATGGAGGGCATCTCGGGGATCGTGCATCCCTCCGAGACGAATCCGGATCGCTATGACTACGAGCGAGGCCGTGCGTTGATGACGGCAGAGGCGAACGCCGTGATCGCGGGTGTTTTGGATGCCGAGCCCACGGCTGAGGTGTGGGTCGCCGACGCTCACGGGCCTTTCCGCAACTTGCTGCCAGAGGAACTCGACCGACGGGCCCGGCTGGTTCGCGGAAAACCACGCCCTCTGGGCATGCTCGGCGGGCTCGACGAGCACACTGACGCGGTGCTGCTCGTCGGCTACCACGCCCGTGCCGGCGGCGGCCCAGCCGTACTGGCACACACCATGAGCGACGCCATCCTGGATGTGCGCGTAGGCGGACGTTCGTTGGGCGAGATCGGCCTCAACACCGCCATGGCCGGGCATCTGGGCGTGCCGGTTGTGCTGCTCAGCGGGGATGACACCGCCTGCGCCGAACTGTCCGAGCTGGTGCCCTCAGCTGTCACGGTCGCGGTCAAGCAAGCTCTCGGTCAGGCCGCCGCCGTGACACTGCACCCCGAGGAGGCCCGAGAGCGTCTGCGCCAGGCGGCCGCCGAAGCCGTCAACCGGCGAGAGCTGGTCCCGCCGCTCAGCCTTGCCGGACCGCTTGAGGTCGAGGTCGACCTTTACGGCCCCTACATGGTTGACCTGGCGACACTTGTGCCAGGTGTCTCACGCGCCGAGGGTGGCCGGACGGTCACCCTCACCGCCGCAGACTTCGCCGACGCCTACCGGCTGGTCCTGCTGCTCGTACAGCTCGCGAGCATCAAGCCCGGCTAGGAAGTGTCCGGCCGATCATGACCGGGCGCGGGCCCGACGGCCGGCTCACCGTGGGTCAGGGATACGCTGCCCGCCAGACTTCGCTGCGCAACGAGCGGATGTGACACAGGGGGCGGCGATGACGGAGTTCAGCAGCACGGGATGGATCGCTCTTTTCTCGAACCGGCAGGCGAATGTTGAGGGGTGGGACCTGGTGACCCGCATCGCTCTCGTTGCCGATACCGAGAAGGGCGTCCTGAAGCCGGTGACCGACTATCCGGACTTCCAGCGTCTGGCCTACGCGCACAAAGTGATCGGTGCGATACCAGCCTCTCCGGGGCACCGTGTGCACTGGGACGACTTTGAAGGCGGTGTCCCTCGTACCGAGACGATCGTCGGCTGGTTGGTGACGGAGCGGGCTGGCGTCCTGCCGTTGACAGCGGACGGCGCCACCGCCGAGGACGCCGACCTGATGCTGGCACCGGGCGAGGAAGCACCGTCCGCGTGATATCGGTACTCAGCTACGGAGCCAGATCATGAGGGCTGCGGCGGTGGTGCCGAGGAAGGCATAGCCGCGTTTGATGCCCCTATGGATGTCAACCGAGCGATCCAGTGGTTCCGGTCTGCGCAGGCGGAGGGCTTGCCGGGACGATCAGTCGATAGATTTCTCGTGCGACGTAGCGTTTGAGGCAGCGGATGATCTCGCGTCGTGTCTTGCCCTCGGCCAGCCGTCGTTGCAGGTAGTCACGGGTGCGACCATCCCAGCGCAGTCGGCTGAGGACGATGCGGTAGAGGGCGGCGTTCGCCTGGCGGTCGCCCCGCGGTTCAGTCGGCGCCGCTGTGTCTTCCCGGAGGACGCCTCGACCGGGCTGGTCCCGCACAACGCGGCGAACGATGCCTCGCTGGCGAGTCGCTCCGGGTTGTCGCCGGCCGAGATGAGCAGGGCAGCGGCGCTGTCCGGGCCGACGCCGCGGACTTCCAGCAGGCCGGGCCTGCTGGCTTCGACGGCCTTGGCTATCTGCTTGTTGAGGTCGTCGATCTCCTCGGTCAGGTGCTTGATGCGGCGGGCCAGCAGCCCGCCATCGGGTTGAACCATGTACGGCTCAACCGGCCTTGGACGGCCTCCTCAGCTCGCGCTCGGGTGCTGGCGAGGCGGTAGGAGTCGGTGCCGGTCTCGATGAACGCCCGGGCGGTCCTCCTTGCTGACCGCCCGTCACCGGCCCGGCTCCGGGGCGGTCACGGTCTCGTCATCGCCCGGGTCGAGGAGTGCGGCGATCGGTACCCGCCCGTCGGCCCGGTGGTACAGGCCGGGGTTCTCATCATGTGTCCGCAGCAGCCCTGCGTGCTGTTAGATTCCCAGGTCATGAGCCGCTTACCCGATCAGCCCGCCCCCTTTGCACCCTGGAGACCCGAGGTACTGGAAGCAGTCCGGGCCACCCCCGCCCCGCTGTACGCGGTGGCACTCCCGGACACTGCCGGTGACGGCTGGAACATCAGCCTCCTCGAAGGCGACGGCGAAGTCCGCGACACCTTCACGGCCACCGACCTGGAGGGAGCGGACCGCGAACTCCAGCAGCGCGGGTACCTCTCCATGGCATCGGCCATGGGCCGCGACTGGGAACGCCTGACACCCAAGCGTGAGGGGAACCAGCACGGCACACCGGTGTTCCGGGACCCCGGAGAAACCCCCTGACGCCCGCCGCCGCCCCGCGCCCCCGGGCGGCTACTCGGGCAGCGTGCCGGAGACCCCGACGTACCAGTCGTCGGCCTCCGTCATCCCGTCCATGCTCGGCGCATAGGGCTTGACCAGATCGTCGGCGTCCTTGAAGTACACCGTGGTACAGAGCGGGTACTCCTTCCCGGTCGGCGCCGTGACCGTCTCCCGGGGCGCCACCCACACGAACTTGCCCGGCTGGGCCCACTTCCCGCGGGCGAACGTCAACGTGGGGTCCGCCGTGCCCCGCCGCAGCAGGTCCGACCAGCTCATGTACATCGTCACCCCCCGAGCCTAGACCTCCGACTCCCCGCCCAGGAAGGAGAGTTGACAGTCCTGCCCGCTCCGGCTACGCCCAGGACGCCCCGCACCGTCCCGATCCGCTGTTCCCGACCGGCTGCCCCCAAGGCCGGCGTGCTGCGGGCCCACTGCCTCCCCGCGTCTCGACGATCAGAGTCTTCACCGGAAGACGCCCTTCGCGCCCTGCACATGCGAGAGGATGCTGCTGTGATCATCGGGGATCTCTCAGCGCGGCTGGCCGCCGCACGCGGCCGCCTCATCATCGAGCTCAGCCGCGCCGTGACCGACTGGGGCGGGCAGGTGCCCGAAGACCCCGGGGTCGCCGAGCTGGCCGACCTCCTGGAGGACGCCGCAGCAACCCTCCGCACCATCTCCTCCTCCACCCGGGCCGAACTGGCCGGTGCGGTCGGCCACCTGAGAGCTGCCGACCGCCTCGGCGGACTCCTTCCGGCCGTGACCCTGTGGCACCTGCGCCAGGCGCTCCAACGGTCCGCCCCCTCCCGGATCCCGGAGGACCTGCCACCGTACCCGGCTGACCGGCACCGCAGACCTGCTGAGCCGGCAGCAACGCCTCCCTCGGCAGGCCCGCACGGCCTGGGGCCTGGGGCAGGCGGGATGCGGAAGCGTTTTTGCGGTGAACCGTGTCCCCCGGGCGGGTGAGCGCGCAGTACCGGCTTCGCCGGGAGCGGAGCCAGGCCGGTAGAACCCAGAGGTGATCAAGAACCTCATGCGCGGTTTCAGCGCACTCTCCCTCGCCCTCATCCCCCTCCTCTCCGCTCCCGCCGCTCAGGCCGCCCCGACGGCCGAGGTGACCACCCTGGCCGACGCGGTCGGCCTGGTGCAGACGTCCGAGGAGGACCGCACCGGCTACACCCGCTCGTCCTTCAAGCACTGGAACTCCGGCGACAACGCGAGCGACGGGTGCAACACCCGCGCGGAGGTTCTCCTCGCCGAGGCGGTCATCGCTCCGACCGTGGGCGCCGGCTGCAAACTGACCGGCGGCACCTGGGTCTCCTACTACGACGGCCAGGAGGTCACCAACGCCGGCTCGCTGGACATCGACCATATGGTCCCGTTGGCCGAGGCCTGGGACTCCGGGGCCTCCTCCTGGACCCCTGCGCGACGGGAGGCGTACGCCAACGACCAGGCGGCGGACATCTCCCTCGTCGCGGTGACGGCACGCACCAACAGGTCGAAATCGGACCAGGACCCGGCCGACTGGATGCCACCGTCCCCGGACGCCGAGTGCCGCTACGTCGGCGAGTGGGTCTCGACCAAGCTCCGCTGGCAGCTCACCGCGGACGACCGCGAACGGGAAGCGCTGAAGGTCTACGCCGACGGCCCGTGCGAGAACACCATCGTCCGCTACACCCCCGCCCCCTGAACCCTCCAAGGCACCGCGTGCGGGTGCCCCCGCTGAATCGGACGGTCAGACTCTGCCTCGCGAACGTACGAGGAGCGTGCCGAGACCTTCCCCGCCCGGTGGGGGCAGGATGCGGGCGTCGATGTCGGTGAAGCCGTGGCGCTTGAGGAGGTCCGCCCACGTCTGGGGTGTGTACTGCCAGCGCAGCACGGTCAGTTCACTCTCCCGGCCTTCGAGCCACTTGCCGTGCATCGGCTGGGGCCCGAAGGCGCCCAGGGAGGGCTCGGCCTGGCTGAAGGCGAAGATCCCGCCGGGTGCCAGGTTCCGGGCGACGAGCGGGAAGAGGAGCTCGGGGTCGGTGAACCACACCGCGCCCCACACGGAGTACACCGCGTCGAAGGGCATCGTGCTGGAGGTGAGGTAGTCGCCGGCCTCGGCGTGGACGAACCTGAGGCCGGGAGTGTCCTTCCACCACCGGCTGGCGCGGTCGACCTGGGCGGCGGAGAGGTCCACACCGGTCGTCACGACACCCTGACGGGCCAGGAACACCGCTTCCCTGCCCTCCGCCGGCCCCAGGTCCAGGGCACGGCGAGGGCGCCCAAGAACCTCGGCTCCGGGCCCGTGGCCGGAGTACTGAGTCCACTCGAACCGGTCAGCCACCGGGGCGGGCTGCTCGCCTTCTCCCCGGTAGGGCTTGTAGGTGTCCCAGTACTGGGCCGGGGTGCGGGGCTCGGGTGGCATGACGTTCCTCTGGGGGCGGGGGCGGCCTTCGAGCTGGCCACCGTACCCGCGCCGCTCCACTGCCCACCGGCGAACGCCCCCGACTCACCCCCAGGGGTGCACACGCCGGGGCCCGGCGACGCTCACAGCGTCGCCGGGCCCCGGCCGGCCGTTGCGGCTCAGTGGCAGTTCTCCCCGGGCCGGCAGGGGCCGCACTTGCCGTAGTCCGCCTCCCACAGCTTCCAGTCGACCCGTCCTACCGCGGTCGCGGCCACTGCGGTGGAGGACTGGGCTGCTGTCCTTGAAGGTGTTCGGGCACTTCGCGTGTCGGTTCCGGCGGCCTGGCGGCGGCAGTTCGTCGGCGGCTCGCTTCCTGGAGTTTCGCGGCCATGGCCGCGATGGCCGCTTCCCGCCCCGCGAACGGCCCGGTCTCGGCCCGACGCGGGCTCTGGCCGGGCCTCAGCTCGCCGATCCGGTCGTACCGCGCTGTGTACTGCTCGCTGGCATTCTGCCAGGCCGCGGGCGCGATGGCCGCGTCGATCGGTCTGTCGAACCCGGCAAAGTGCGTTGCCCACGGGGTCCGCGGGGACCGCCAGGCCATGCCCGTCAGCTCCACCTCGATCCCCGGCGAGTCGGGGTAGGAGACCCAGGTCGCCCGCGCATCGTGCCGTGGCACCTCCTGGCCTGCACCAAGGCGCACCCGGAACGCGACGTGCGTCATCGCGTCTCCCGGCGCCGTGTCGAAGACCTGCTCGTGCGCCAGGTCCTCGAACGCGGCCCCCAAGGTGGTGTGCCAGCCGGCCGTAGGGGGGAGGCTGCCGTACCCGATGTGATCCAGCAGCCGCTCCGCCCGCTCGGCCACGTCCCTCTGCCCGTCAAACATCACCCGCCCAAGCGCGTGCGGCAGCACCAGCCGGAGCCCACCGTGAAGCTCCCCGGCCGCCGGGTCGACCCTCTCCACCCAGGCCGGCCGGTATGCCGACGCCCACTGGGCCGCCACGTCCTCCAGCCGCTCCCCGTGCCCGTACTCGGCCGCGCTGTGCCCCTCCAGCCCGAGCCTTCTGTTCTCGTAGGCATTGCGGGCCCGCTGCGCCATCACCACAGGGGCCTCGAAATACTGTGCCCACTCCCGCGGCGGCCGGTTGTGGATATTGCGTTCCGGAGCCGGATCGGCATACCGGTCCCACCAGCGCGCCCCCTCCTCGGTCCGGCCGCCATGGTCGATCCACGCCGTCGGATGCGCCGCATAGAGCGCGTCCATCATCACCGAGGCCAGGTTGCGGCGCCGGAACCGCGGCTCCACGTCCAGCATCCACACCGACAGAGCCTGTCCGTCCGGGTGCACCACATAGTCCAGCCGCCCGGCCCGCACACCGCCCACCACCGCCAGCACGCGCCGGGACGTCCACCCCAGCACCGGCTCGATCTGCCAGCCCGTCAGCCACAGAGCAGTCCCAGCGTCGCCGAGCTGCGCCTCAGCCCCCGTCACCCCCGGCTACGCCCGCGCCGGCGGCCGTCCCACCGCGGCCACGAGGCGGCCGCCGGCGCCCCGGACGCCCGGCAACGCCGACACCGCACCCACCACCGCCTCCACAGCGGCTTCACCCGGCAGATCCGCAAGCGTGCCCGGCCCGACCTCAAGTCCGACCTGCACGATCAGCGACACGCTCTGCCCGGCCGGCACCGGCCCGGAAGACGCATGGGTGACCAGCTGTGCGGTGCACGAGACGTCCCCCGCACGGTGGGGCAGCGTGACGGGACCGTAGATCACCTCTCCCACGCCGCTCAGCAGACCCATCAGACGCGCCACCTCATCGGCGGGGCCGGTCAGCCTCACCTCGGTGAACGCCGGACCCGGCGAGGGCATGTCACTCATCACTGCTCCTGGGATCCTCCACCCCCACCCCCTGCGGGCCGGGTTGCCCCCACGGGGGGCGACCTGCGCCCCCTGAATCCAGTCGCTCGAGGGCCGCGGCTGCTCAGAGCCGAGTCTGCCGGGCCCGGCGCCCGAACGACGCGAGGCCGACCGGCGGATGCCAGGCCCCGACACCACGACCGCACCACGCGTTCCGGCAGACGGGAAGGGCTGAACCAACGGCGGCAGCGCTCTCCCCAGGACATCGGCCCGGTCCCCGGCGACCTCACGCTTCCCACCGGCGTACCGGGACTGCCGAGCGATGCCGCGAGTCAGCCAGCCGCCGGGATCAAGCAGTGGCGCGGCTTGGCCACCCGCGACGACAAGACCGCAACCGTCTACCTTGCCGCGCTTCACGTTGCAGCGATCTTCATCTGGTCAGCAAGGCAAACCGAGGTGCTCAGGTCTGCGTCCCGAGGGTGGCGCTCTACCAGTTGTGCCAAACCTCTGCGGGAGCAATGTCCCAGGAGGTGCCCGCAATCGTGCCCGTATGGAAGAACAGGGCCCAGGACACCACCGTGTCACCGGCACGCTGGGCGCCCAGCTCGATCTCGAAGCCCTCCACGAACAGGTCTCCTCCTGGGCTGGATTGGAGACCAAGGCCATGCTCGAGCGCATACCTTTCCATGTCTTGGTAGAGCTCCGATGGCACGCGACCGATCAGGCGGATCCCTTCATGGGTCACCTGCGGGCCTAGCAGGCCATCGACCAGCACACACGTCAGGCCCACGCCTTCGATGAAGTAGCACTTCACCCCGCCTGGCCGGCTCCAGGCCACCGGTCTGGGCTTGAGAAACTCTATGCGCCACTGACTACGGCCCGTCATGTGCCAGCTTCCCATGTCGCTCTGCTCCGCGGCGAAACCGTACGCCGCCATGACGGTGACGGCCTCCTCCCTGTCCATCCCGAAGCGCAGTGGTCCAATGGTCTGACGTGGGGCATACGTCCACTGATCTCGCTCGGAGTCCCCGAGCACCGTCCAATAATCCGTGTTCACGCCCCGATGATCGCCCAAGTCCGTCCCGGAACTCCTGCCCGCCCCCGGGACTCGACTCCTCTTTTCCATGCGCTCCACCCGAGCAGGCAGGCACACCGTCACCGACCGCGGACTCGATCCCGAGACCATCGGCGACGTCATCACCGCACCTGGGGCCGGGGCCGACCTAGACGTCCGACACACCGGGCACTCCACCCGCCGCGGAAGTGCCGACGCCGCCCGTAGTGCCGAAGCCGAGCGCAAGGCCATCGCCGCTCACGGCGGCTGGACCTACAGCTCCAGCGCCCTGGAAACGAACTTGCGCTGAACGGACAGCACTGGGGAGCGCCGACCGCGATCAGTCCACGTCGGCTGAGGCCAGGCTGACCGCGATTGCGATGTGGGAGATGGCACTGAGGCAGAGCTCGGCCGCCGTGCTCGGGTCCGGGGCGGTTCGCGCCCCCTGGAGTACCAGGAGACCGGTCAGCGCCGCGGCGTCGACCGCATCGTCGAGGATCTCGTCTACCGCGAGCTCGCCGCCAGCCGCCAGCTCGTGCACCAGCGCGACCGCGTCCTCCGGATCGGTCCGCCAACGGAGGGTGACCTCGGAACCAGCGCTCACCAGGTCCATCGCGGCGGCCTGCTCCACCGACGGTAGCGGCGCGTCGTTCCGACCGGACAAGTCGCCCTGTTCCACACTCTCCTTGGCCTGCGCCACGGCACATCGCGCCGCATACGTCCGCTGAGCTTGCGCCCGCTCCCACGCCATAGCGGCCGGCCACCGGGCATCGTCCTCGGCGCGGGCCCTGTCCAGCAGGTCGGCGGCGGCCAGGCTGACCTGGATGCATGGCAGGACGTTCACCTCGACATCCTCTGTGCCGGGCGAGGCAGCGGCGATGGGCTGGTACACAGCGCCGGCCGCTTCGGCACATTCTCCGATCAACGTGGTCAGGGCGGCGATCAGTCGTGCGTGGCGACGACGACGTGCGGGCAGGTCTAAGCGGTTCGATGGAGCGGTCACTCCTGCACTATGCCGCGCAGCGATCCCCGGTGCTGTCGGTTCTCGGGTTTTGACACACCTTCCGTGAATCATCACGCGGAGTGAGGTTTGTCGGGCGGGCGAGGACAGGGTGTCGGGGACGAGAGAAGATGCACCATGGATCCCCGCATACCCCGCCTGCGTCGCAAGCTGGCCGCGATCCCGTTCCAACCGCTGCGCAGTCACTCCTTCGGAGAAGAACAACACGAGTTCCGCCTCGGTCCGAAGCTCGCGGAAGCACGCGTCGCCGCGTTCGAGGCCGAGCACGACATCGACCTGCCCGACGCCTACCGGCAGTTCCTCACGCACATCGGCGGCTCAGGCGCGGCGCCGTTCTACGGCCTCATACAGCTGGAGCGGTGTTCCCTGCTGGTCATGAACCCGCGAGAGGAACCGCTAGCACCCCGTGGATTCGACGACGCGGAACCGGGGTGCCACGGACGCGACCTCTTCCTCCACATCATCGAGATGGGCTGCACCGACGTATGCGTCATCGCGGTGACCGGTCCCCTCACCGGCCGCGTCCTCACCGGCAACAGCGACGGGTTCTGGGGCCCCAACGTCTCCTCCGCCGCCGACTTCCTCGACTGGTACGAACGCTGGCTCAACCACATGAGCGCCGGACGCGACAACCGGGCCCTGGAACTCACCTCACCCCAGCTTCGCGCCCGCCCCGCCAGGTATCCCCCGGCACCAAATATTTGACTCTCGGCGAGCACAGCCCGCCCGGCTTCGTTGAGCACGATCTCCGCATCGGCCCGCACACCGCCGCCGTCGTTGCGGGCGGAGGAGTTGCGGCAGGTCCACAGCCGCAGCACACCGGCAGCCGGCAGGCCAAAGCGGTCCGCGGCCCGGCGGATCAGCGACGAGGTCAGCTCCTCGGCCAGCGGCACGGTCCGTAACGCTCCTGCTGTCACAGTTCTCCCTGAGGCCCTTTCTGCTTCCTGCTCCAGCGCACTGACCGGCCTACAGCTCAAACTGCAGGTCGACGATGTCCTTGAGTTCCACTTCGAGGCCGTGGGCACGGCGGCCGCCGTCGCGGAAGTACACCTCACCCAACGCCTCGGCAGCGAGCTCGCGGAGGTCGTCCTCGTCGACGTCTGCTTCCTGGGCTTGAAGGAGGCGGGCGGCGTGCCGGGGCGGCAGGGCCAGGGTGAGGTGACGCACGCGGGCCTGGTCGGTGCTGTCGACGACGACGACGGCGGCGGTGTAGCCGAACCTCGCCTGCACATCGATCATGATGCCGCTCGTGGTGGCCGCGGCCTGTTTCGCCTTCGCTCTGATCTGCGGCTGCCAGCGCGCGCGGACCTCACGCTCGAGTCGGTCGATCCATAGCCCGGGCGCACGCTGGACAGGTCACTGGGGATGTACCGGCGAGCCAGTGGTTCTGGGCACTGGAGTGCAGGTGGTAGCCGCATGCCGTGACGGATGCTGTGGGCGGCTGGTGTTGTGGGGGAGAGGACAGATCGAAGAGTGCCGTGCCGGCTGAATCCTGTGCTGCAGGAGCCGAAGCGCTCGGCTCAGGAGGGGCACCAGCAGGTGCAGTGCGGGCTGCATGAACGTTGCGGCCGCCGAAGAGACGTACTCGATGTGGATGGGCCGCAGCGCTGGCGGCCGCCTGCACGGGGGCACCGGTTGAGAGGTAGTAGCCGGTCTTGCGCGCCGTCCCGCGCCGGGTTGTGGCAGAGGCGTGCAGCTGGCTGATCTCGATGCGGCGTGGGTTGACCGCGCGGCCGTCACTGCGGACGGTGACGATGTCTGCCTTGTGCCACCCAGACTGCGGGTCCTCCACGATCCGGATCCGGACCTGTGGGGACACCGCTTCGCCTGAGCTCCTGGGCAGGACGCAGGACAGGTACTCCTGGCCTGCTCGGACCCTGAACTGTGCCGACACCGTTGACTCCTCCTGTTCCGATGTGCGGAGGCCGGTCCGGCAGCACCAGGTACTCGACGCACGGCCCGCCCACATTCGACCAGCAGGCAAGGACCATTCAAGAGGATTCCGGTGCCAGAAGGGCGATGTTCCTGGCAGGTGGATGTCACGGCCGCGCGGCGTCAATTGCCGCACCGCCCCAGCCGGCCGCAGCTCACGATGACGGGACCGGCTCTCTGACCCGCGCCGCCGCCCGACTTGCCGCACAGCACCGGCCGCACGGCCCGGCAGCGGTGCCGCTCCCGCAGTCACTGCGCTCCAACGCCCCTGGCATATTCGGGGAAGACCGGTTCGAGGCGTGGGCTGCGCAGTTCGCCGAGATTGCACGGCAGTCGCAGAACCGACTCTCGCCGAAGCGGAGGCTACTTCACGAGAACAGCAGGACGACCTTCCCGAAACCTCTGGGCACGGGAGCCGCAACCCTCCTCAGCCTTCGCCGCGGCTGCCGGGTCAGCAGCACGACCAAGGCCCCCATACGGGCCCCGCCCCCGGCCTGTAGAGGCCGTGGGCACACCTCACCTGTCTCTTCCGGCCCCTGCTGAACGGGCCCGGGCGTGCAAGGTCTACGGGTTCGGGTGGGGGTGTCCGCTGTGGATGTCGTCGAGGATGTCGTCGAGGAGGGCTTCTTCGTAGGCGGGCCGGCCCTGTGCGCACATGGCGGTGCGGAGTGCGGGGTCCCAGTCGGTCTCGGGGAGGTGTTCGGTGTCCAGGGGTGTGGGCTGGAACGGTGCGGGGTGCAGGCTTCGGACGTAGTCGTCGGCGTTCATGCGCCATGGGCGTGCACGGGGAACGGTACGTAGGGCGGCGCGCACGTGCCCGATTCCAGCGGCGTCGAAGTCGGCGCGTACGGCGATGTTCCAGCCAATGTCGGCGAGGCGGGCCAAGGTGTCGAGTTCCGTGGCTGAGGGGGTGCCGACGGTACACAGCAGCCGCACGGGGACGGCCGTGGGCGCAGGGGGCAGTTCGAGGGCTGCTGTCGTGACCGACGGGTTCTCGGTCACGAACACCCAGGACCCTTCGTGCGGTGGGGGCGGCCAGTGGACGTCGGTGAGGGTGGCCGGGGGCAGGACCAAGGGGAACCGGGCGGGCACCTGCCAGCCGTCGGGGTGGACGCCGAGGCTGAGGAGCCCCCCGCCCAGGCGGTCGAGGTCGACGCCGAGGGCACCCCACGCGGTGCGGGCCGGCAGTGCGGTGGTGGTGAGTCCGGCGGCTGCGGCTTCGGCCAGGACGAGCCCGGCCAGGTCGGTGCCCGCGTCCAGGCTGTGCGGGTTGCCTGCGGCGTGGAAGGCCAGCAGCCGGCGGTCGGTCCGGGTCCGGCCGTGTGGGGGAAGCCGCCGCAGTACTTCGGCCGCGGTGTGAAGGAGTTGTTCGGGGGCGGGGTGCTGCAGGATCCGGGCGACGCGGCCGGTGCGGTGCAGTTCGTCCCAGGTTTCGTCCGCGGGCCTCAGCGGCGCGTGTTCGGGCAGGTCTTGGGCCAGGCGGGCCCGTAGTTTCCGCAGGCTGGTGGTGCGGGCGAGCTGGCGGGCCCGTTCGGCGGCCGTGGAGCCGAGCGCGCGCCCGGCCGCGTGGGCGGCGACCGCACCCGGGGTGAGGCGGGGGCCGTGCCGGCGCAGACGGAGAGTCAGCTCGTCGAGCCGGATCCTGCGCCGCTCGCCCGGGGCCAGGATCCGGGAGCCGACCAGCCCGAGGACGGCGGCACGCTGCCCGCTGGCGGCGGGGGCGGTGATCAGGGTGGTGCCGCCCGTCATGGTCGGCTCGCCGCTCCTGTCGGCCCGGGCGGCGAGTTGTTCCCACAGCCAGTGTGCTTCTTCGGTGAGCAGGGACTCGAGGCGGGCGCCGTCGCAGGCCCCGCCGGTGCACCACTGCTGGGGGCAGTCGGTGCCAGCGGTGTTCACGGGGCGCTCTCGCCGACCGCTTCGGGTCCGACGCTTTCGGGGTTGGCTGGTTCGGGTTCCGGTCCGGTGTTCTGGGCCGGGAGGTGGCTGGTGGCGGCGATCATCGGGTGGGTGTAGAGGTGCATGGGCTCGGCGATGATCACGCCGGTGGAGGATTTGGCCAGGTCGTGGATGTCGATGCCGTCCCAGGCGCCGGGGGAGCCGTCCCAGTGGTGGCTGGTGCACATCAGGTCCAGGTCGAGGCTGGCGGTGTAGGCGGCGATGCCGTCGCGTCCCGCCTCGTCAATCTCACCGGGGACTTCGTCCAGTGCGCACAGCCGCAGGGCGTGGTCGGGCAGGTCGCGGTACTCCGCGGCCAGTGCGGCGAGCATGGGGGCGAGCACGATCAGCCGGCTCTCTCCGTTGGAGACCGTCGTCTTCTGCCTCCCACCCCAGGTTTCCTTCGCCCCGCCCTCGCCGCGGACGACGACGTACTCCACGGTGACCCAGTTGCGGATGTCGATGGCCTCGGCCAGGCGTGTGGCGCGATCGGTGCTGCCGCCTTCCTCTCCGTGGCGCATCACGGCGAGAAGTTCCTGGCCGACGCTGTGCTGTTGTTCGGGTGTGCGCTGGGCGTCGCCGATCTCGCAGGTGAGGTGGTGGATGCGGGCGCGCGCGGGCGTCAGGTCGGGGGCGAGGCTGACCTTGAGCTGCACCAGGAGGCCGGAGGAGGCGCGGGCGACCTTCATCTGCTCGTTGATGTCGTTGACCCAGTCGTTGAGGTTGACCCACGCGTTGCTGATGGCGGTGGGGATCGTGCCCAGGACGAAGGTCTGCAGGGCCTGATCCTCGGCGCTGTTGTAGGCGGCCTGAGCGGCATGGAGACGGGCCGTTGCCTCCCGGGCGGCGGCGGGCGGCGACATGGCTGTGGACCCGGTCAGCATCACCTGGTGGGCGGGCAGCCCGCCGGGGGCCTGGCCGTGGGTGAGCTGCCAGTCGTCGTCCTCGGCGGCCAGATGCAGCCGCACCGCCAGGGCGCACTCCTCCAGCGGCACGCTCGCGGCGGGAACGGCCGCCAGCTGTTCCCGCAGCCCGGCCAGCCACGCGCCGGTGTCCTCGTCGCCCGCATCCTGCGGTGGGCGGCGAAGGAGTTCGTGCAGGGCGTCGAAGGCCAGCAGGCCGTGCACGCGCTCCAGGCTCTCGGCTGCCGCGGGCTCCGCCTGCTCCAGGCGCCGGTCGGCCTCCAGTGCGGCACGTTCGGCTGCTGCTGCCCCGCCGGAGACTCCTTCCATCCGCGACCGGGCGTCCTCCAGCTGCTCCTTGGCTGCCCGGTGGGCTGCTGCGGCGTCTTCGGCCGCTTGGGCCAGCGCGATCTCGTCCATCCCGCTGCGCTGCCGGCAGGCCTCCAGTTCGGCGCGGGCGGCAAGGAGCCCGGCATGGCTCGCCCGGGCTGCCTGTGCCGCCTGCCGGGCCACCGCACCGGTCTCGGCCGCCTGCCCGGCTGCCCGCGTGACCCTGGCCAGCAGGCGCCCGGCGTCCTGCACCAGGCCCACGGCCAAGCTGACTGCCGCGGCGTGTGTCCCGGCGTCCTCGGCCTCCTGCTTGACGGCGGCGAGGGTGTCGGGCAACCCCTGCGCCGCGGCGGAGGCACGCCACTGTCCCAGGGCCGCACGATGGGAACTCTCCTTGTGCTGAGCGGCCCGGTCCTGCTCCGATGCGGTTGCGGCGGCCGTGTGCGCGGCGTGGGAGGCCTCGGCCCGCGTGGTCTCCGCCCGGTCCGCCGTGGCCAACGCGTCGTGGGGAAACTCAGCGGCGAGTTCCTGCAGGGCGTCGGCGAAGGCGTTCAGCCGGTGTGCCGCCCGCGTGTGTGCCAGGGCCGCATGCTGCCAGCACTCGCTTTCGGCCCGGGCCGCAGCGGCAGCCCGTAGCGCCGCAGCCCGCCGGACAGCGGTACCGATGTGAGAAGCGCGCGGCATCTGCCCGGCGCCCGCCGGCAGGCACCCGGTCGTCACCCCGGTACGGAAGGTGCCGTCCGCGCCCACGACGAGCCCGCCCTCCACCTGTTCCGCTGCGGTGCCGACGGCGCTGGGCAGGTACGCGATCCGTCGCAGGACGCGGGCCGTCACCTCCTGCAACGGTCCGGGCGTCGCGCGCAGGACGGCGGCCAGGGACTGCTCCTCGGGCAGCTCCGGCCCGTGGGGGTGCACCAGCCAGCGGCCGTGACCGTCCGCTCCGCGCTCGGTCACCTCGGCCGACAGCAGCCCGGCGGCGGCCATGACCGCTTCGGCCGAATTACCCACCGCACCGGCACCCGTCTGCGGCGACACCCACTCCACCGCACAGGCGAACGCCCGCTCCTCGTCAACTTCTCCGTGCCATGCGGGGCCCGGCAGCGGCAGCAGTTCTCCCGACTCCAGTCGCCCTGCCCGCGCTTGCGCCTCCGTGGCCCACTGCCGCGCCCGCCCGGCCTTCTCGGTGTGGTGGCCAGCACGCGCGCGGGCCTTCTCACCGCCCTGTGCCGCCGCCTTGTTCACCTTCCGCGCCAGTTTCCCGGCGTCGTGGACCACCTGCGAACACTCCACCCCCTCACACCACCCGGAGGCCTGCGCGCTGACTGTGTCGAGGTCCATGAGCGGGGTGCGGTACCGGGCGCGGACTGTTCGTGCCCACGCCTGCACCCCACCGGCCAGGACCGCGACACTTTCCTGGGCCCTGTCCAGGGTCTCCTGGTGACGGGCGGCGGCCTTCCGCGCCGTCTCGGCTGCCGCATCGGCCAGGCTCCGGGCCTGGACGCTCTCCTCCTGCGCCGCGGCGACCCTCTGGTACGCCACCACGCTCATGCCGGCCGCCTCACCGCGCCGCTCGATGCGCACCCGCGCCTGCTCCAGCTGCTCCGCCGCCTGCCCGGCCGCCTCCTCATCGACGACCACGTCCACACCGGGGGCCTGGCCGAAGTCCCGCTCGCCGATCCGCAGCGGCGACGGCGCGCCGCCCCGCACGCTCACCACGGCGGGGGCGGCCACCGGCAGCGGCACCCGCGCCGCCCGGCAGGAAGACGCGGCCTTCTCCATCAGACCCGTCACCTCATCGGCCGCCTCCTGCACATCACCAGCGCACCGGGCAGCAGCCTGCGTGTGCGCGGTGAGGAGTTCGCAGTCCTTCTCGTGCGCCTCCTGGGCCTGCCTGACCGCCGTGTGGGCGTGAGCCACATCGCTGGAGGCGGCATCGCGAGCCAGCGCGGCCGCGTGCCGGCCGGCCTGGAGCTCTGCCGCGGTCCGCTCCTGGAGCAACACCCGCAGATCATCCAGCTCCTGGCTGCGCGCCGCCGCATCCGTGCCCACCTGCCGTGCTTCCTCCCGGGCCTGGCCCAGCGCGGCGGTAGAGGCCAGGGCGGCGTCGACGGCCCGGAGACCGGTCTGGGCAGCGGCCTGGGACCATGCGGCGGACAGGTCTTCGAGGACCTGCGCGGTCTTCGCGTCCCGCTCGTATCGCCGGCGGGTCGTCTCCGCGGCGGCGAGCGCCTCCTGCGCCGAGCGCACGGTGTCCGGGCTGACGGTGGGCAGCGCCATGCGCAGTTCGGCGGCGGCGTCGGCGGGCGAAAGCCCGGCCAGCAGACCGGGGTTGCGGACCTTCCTGATCCGCCGGGCGATCCGCTTCAGGGTTCCCGGCGTGCAACCGAAGACCCGCTGGGCGAGGTCGGCGACATACGTGTCGGCGGAGGCGAAGACCTCACCGCCCTGCGCCGCCACCCACGCACAGAAGTCGTCCCGCTTCATCGTGGACAGATCCTGCCCGTCGTGGCCGGGGACGACCGGCAGCCTGAAGGGCACCGTCTCCACGCTGTTGCTGCTCGCCGCGTACTCCAGGCGCAGCCCGTAGTGCTGCTCCCCGGCGTCCGCGTCCCCGCTGGCCGGATCCCCCGGCGGGGAGAAGCTGAGCCACACATACCCGAAGCGCCGCTTTGAGGTGCTGCCGCCCTTCATCAGCGACACCAGACTCGTCGCCCGCCCCGAGGCGGAACTCAGGTGCATGTGCACCGGGTTGAGAAGAAAGGGGCACAGCCCTTCCAGCAGAGTCGTCTTCCCGGTGCCGTTGGGACCCCGTGCCAGCCACCGCCCCGACGGACAGGGCAGCACCTCACGCGTGTAGTACCAGACGTTGTCCACGCCGGCGCCGATCAGATGCCAGCGCCGCCAGAAACGCTCGATCCCGGCCTTCGCGCTCATCGCTCCACACCCTTCACACCATCACCGCACTGGGCGGGGAGAGGGACTTGTTCGGACAGGACCGTCCACCGCGCCGCAGCGGGCGACAGCCACCACCACTCCTCGAACCCGCCCGTCACACGCAGCAGATCCGCCTCGGGCTCCAGCACCCCGCGCACATCCTCGGCCAGGCGCGGCAGATCGCCGCGCAGATCCTTGTTCCACCAGGCATGTCGCTGCGCCAACTCGCCCAGCCGGCCCACAACCCGGCTCCTCGGCATACCGCACCAGTTACGCCCCGGCGCCCCCGCCCCGCCTCGCACTCCCTCCGCCACGAAGCTGTCGATGAGAAGCAGCGCGGCATGCGGCACCGTTCCGGCCTGGCTGCGGCCGCGCCCGGGGAACCGGAACCGCCCCGCCACGCGGCCCTCATAGGTCTCCTGAGGCATCACCCACGCCGCTCCCTCCAGCCGGTGCTCCAACTCCAGCCCGAAGGACCGGGCCAGGGCCGCACCCTCGGTGGGGCCCTTGTCGCTGAGCCACCGCAGCTCGTCCTCGTCCAGGTCACCGGTGTGCACCACCGCCTGATCGGCGAGCATCGCGCACACCCGCACCCCCGCCTCCGTAGGCCGCGTCAGCCCGTCCAGCCACCCCGCCGGGTCCTCGGCAGGATCGACGGCCCACTGCCCCCGCCCGTCGACCTGCACCCCCCGGGGCAGCACGTGCAGAAGCCGGGTGTGGTGGACCTTCAGCAGCACCGGCGGATCCTCCTCACCGTCCACCAACGCCTCGACCCGCCCCTCCAGCTCCTCCAGCACCCCCTGGACACACAGCCGCCGCAGCCCGGCGGCGAACGCCGAAAGCTCGGTGCGCGCCTGCGTCACCGGCAGCTCGATCTCCGCCGCCGCCGCCCGCGCCGCGCCGGCCACCTGGCCCAGCCGAACCCGCACCGGCAACGACTCCAGCACGGAGACCGTGAGCCAGAACCACACCCCCTGCGCACTGCTCCCCTCCGGCAGCCGGGCCGAGCGCGGGGGAGCAGGGTTGTACACCCGCACCAGATCCGGCTCCACCACCAGCGCGCATCCCACGGCCGCGAGCAACTCACGCAGCGCGCCCCGATGCCGGTACACCGCCTCGATGGCCGCATCGTCCCGCCCACCCACCAGCCACGCCCGCGTCTTCAGCAACCGGGCCAACTGCCAGACCACTTCCTCCTCGTCCTCCCCCTGCCCCCAGCCTCCGACCGCGCTCACCGGGCCACCTCCACCCGCACCGCCGCCTGCACCCTGCCGCCACCCGCAGCACCGGCCGCACCATCCCCCAGCAGCCCGGCGGCCCGAGAGTGGAAGGCCACCTGTCTTCCCGGCACCAGCACCGACCACGCCACCCCGTCGACGCGCCCCACCACCCCCCGCACCGCCGTCAGCGTGCAGCTCACGCCCTCCCAGTGCCCCACCCGCACCCCGCCCGTCTCCACACCCCGGGCCGCCGCCATCACCGCCCTCAGTGCCAGCCGGCACGCACGGTCCGTCAGCGGAAACACCCCGGCCAGGACCGCGGCGGCCGCCGCCCGCTTCTCCGCTTCGACGCGCTCCCGCTCGCGCGCCACCTCCCTGGCCGCCTCCCCGCGCTCCCGCCGCGGCGCCACCTGCCCCCGGGGACTGCTCTGACCACTCGCCCGCAGCATCGCCAGAGCGGGAACCCGGGGCCCCTCATGCCAGGAGACGACCGCGCCCCCCTCGCCCTCCGCACAGGTATGCAGCTTCGCCCACGGCCGGCCGGCCACCGACGCCCGGAACACCGCCTCACCCCGCTCCCCGTCGCGGCACGCCGCCGCCAACGACAGCGCCTTGGCCCGCAGCGTCCCCGGACCCACCACACTCTGCTGCCGCCGCAGATTGGCGTGCATCATCGGAATCGCCCGCACCAGCTGCTGCCCGAACCGCCACGCCCTGCCCGACGCCGGCGCGAACCAGCTCAGCAACTGCTCCCAGTCCCCGCGCTGCGCCCCGCGCGACGGAGCGAGCACCCCGCGCGCGACCAACGCCCCGGCCCGCGACTGCGCCCCGCACCCCGCTGCCAGCGCGGCGAACCGGGGACGCAGCCCCATCAGCAGCCCGTGCACGGCCACCACCTCCCGGTCGAGGTGAACCACCACATGGGTCGCGTACTCCACGATCAGCTGCTTCAGCTCACCCGTGCCCTCCGCACCCAGGTCGAACCGGTCGGCGAGCCGGGCCAGCATGTCCGTCTGCCCCACCAGCGACGCATCCAGCTGGTCGTGCTCCACGAACACCTGACCTGCCAGCTTCGCCACTTCCTCGGGCGACGTGCCCTCCTCCTGCAACGCCGTCAGCGCGTCACGGATCCGGGCCAGTCCGTCCAGCGGCACCTCCCGCTGCACCACCCCCTCCGCCGACAACACGGTCCACAGCCGCTGCACCTGCCGGCCCTGCGCGGTGGCGGTGTACCGCCACCGCGCACCGCTCAGCTCCTGCCACCGCTCGATCTCGTTGTCCGGCTGACCCGACACCGCCAGGAACGTCTCCTGCAACGCCTTCAGCCGCTGCGCCACCACCCCCGGATGAAGATCGACCCCCCGCGCAGCGAGCTCCACCGCGATCTCGGCGGGAGTCAGGTGATCGACGGCCTGGTCCAGCACACCCATGATCGCCGCGTACTCGTGACGGACCCTGCTGACGGTGTACCCCAGCGCCCGGGTCGGATCCTGCGGCCCAGGCCCCGTCCTGGCCCACTCATCGACGATGAAGTCGTCAGTGCCAGGATCACCCAAAGTGGCAAAATGCGGCATTTGCTCATTTCCGTTCCTCATGTCCGATAGATGTAGAAATGAGGCTAAAGGTGACCACTGACAACGCCCTCAGACACCAGCGAGACCACACGCCGCCCCCGGCCAGGAACCAGACGACGCCCCCCGCCACCACCGGCAACCGCACTGCCCGCCAGGACCCGCACGAACGCTCGATAGGGTGACCTGGCCGAGGACCGCCTCGGCCCCCAGCGCCCCACCGGCACGGCCGGTACGGCGCGGGCGGTCTGGGACGAGCAGGGGGTTCGGGTGGTGGACGTTTCGCCTGCGCAGGCGCTGGCCCGAGCGACGGCCGTCGGCGGGCGGGTGGCCGACCTGGTACGCCAGGAGTCCCGAGGAGAAGACCAGACGTGCCGCTGGGAGCTCGTCGTGACCCTCAGCAGCAGCCTTGAGGACCGGGCGGCCGCCGGGTGGATCGTCGCCGACGAGATCATGAAGGAACGTACCGGCGGACGTCCCCGGAGCTATGGAAAGTGGCGCGAGGCCACCTTGAACGGGGTGAAGCTGACGGGGAAGGATCACGTCCTGGTGGAGCACTTCGCGAAGCCCGTCTTCGAGGCGGCAGCCGCGAAGAAGGAGGGCAACCACGGGCTGGCCGGGTACGTGGGCGAGTGGCTCTGGTACCTCCTGACCCGCGACCTGCCCAAGGATCCAGCGCGCACCGTGGAGATCCTGGGACCGCCGAAGGCCGCCGTCAACGACGGAGGCGGCGACGGACTCATCGTCTACCGGGAAGACGGAACAGCCCGGGGCTTCTCCTTCCGCCTATGGGAGATGAAGAAGTACACCGGGACGGCGAACCGGCCGGACGGGGCGATCTCCAAGGGCTGGACACAGCTCAGCACCAAGGGGGCGACCTACCTGGGAATGCTCTCCTGGGGCGACAAACAGCTCGCTGACGACACCCGGGAGTTCGTGGGAAGCCTGACCGAGCAGTGGGTCGACGAAGAAGAGTCGGCAGGCGCCGGCGTCAGCGTCGCGCTGAACACCACGGCGATCCCGAAGAAGGCCTTCCACCTCGCGCACCAGCACTTCACCACCCACAAGCACCCCGGCGCACTCCAGGGCCTGGTCGTAGCGATCGACGATCTCGAGGGCTTCGCCCATGAGGTGAGGGAGTACGTGTGGACCGCACTCTAGATCCGGACGTTCTCGCAACCGCCCTCGGCGACCACCGCCCCGGCGGGGTCCTGCCCTCGCCGGAGGAACTGCTGGCCGCCATCACGCAACTGGAGATCGCCGCCGTCCGCAGCGACCACAAGATCCCGGATGACGTGCTGGCCACGGCATGGCTCCTGCACGGACTGGCCGCGGTCGAACCCGAGACACCCGGGTTCGACCCGGTGCGGACCCGGCATGCCCTCGCGGTCAGCGCCCACGTGATGGACCTGGCCCTGTCCGACGAGCAGCACTCGCCCACCGAGCGGCTGAGGATCGCCTTCGCCGCCCAGGCCGGCTACCGCCGGTGCGAGCAGGAGCCCAACGCCACCGCCGTCTACCGCCAGGTCAAGAACCTGGTGAACTTCACCTCCTCCCTCCCGGCACACATCGACACCCTGGCCCTGGAGGCCGGCGTCGTGTTCCTGGGCTTCGACCGGCCCGACCTCAACCGGGCCCTGGCCGCCTGGCGCCGACAGTTCGCGGAACTCCGCGAACTCATGGACGGCGATCCGCTCGCGGGCACGATGTACGGACCCGCCGAAGCCGTCGTCGAATCGGTCCACCACCTGCGCCTGTTCCTCTCGTTCGGCGACCCGGACCGCCTGCAGGAAACACAGAACCTGCTGGGCGGCGTCCTCGACGGCCGGGCCGGCCGCAGTGACCCGACCGCCCGGTGGGTCGCCGCCCACCTCCTCGGACTCAGCGACGAGATGGCCGCCAGCAGCCTGTACACGCTCCTCCCGCAGGGAACCCCCGACGCGGTCGCCCGGACCTTCGCGATGTCCGATCCACCGGTGATGACCCTGTGGCGCCCACAGCGCGAGCTGCTGAACCTGGAGCGCGGCAACCCGGTCGACCCCGCCACCGGCCGGAGCCTGATCAGCGTGCCCACCAGCGCGGGCAAGACGCTGATGGCCCAGCTGGTGATCTGCTCCCACCTGGCGCAGAAGCCCGGCCACGTGGTCTACGTGTCGCCGATGCGCAGCCTGGGCCGGGAGATGCGGGCCGCGCTGCGCGCCCGGCTGCGACTGCTGGAGCGCAAGCTGGTCGCCGAACAGCCGGACTTCCCGCTCGCCGACGGCAGCGGCTCCCTCGTCGGAGACGTGGACATCGTGACCCCGGAACGGCTTATGCACATGATCCGCAACAACCCGGGCGCAGCACTGGACGAGGTCAGCCTCATCGTCGTCGACGAGGCCCATCACCTCGCGCAGGGCCGGCGAGGGTTCGTGCTGGAAAGCCTGCTCGCCCTACTGCGGACACGCTCCGACATCCGGCTGGTCCTGCTGTCCGCCGCCGTCGGCAACCGGGCGGCCCTGGCGTCATGGCTGGACCCCACGCGGCCTGCCCAGGAGGTGTACTTCACCGACGACTGGCGCGGCCCCAGGCGCCTGCACGGCCTCATGTACCCGCAACTGCTCAAGGACCAGGCCGAGCGCACCCCGCGCAGGCCGAGCAAGAACCATCCCTCCACCACCCGGGCCACTGTGCCGGTGGCCCCCCAGCTCGACATCCGGCCGACCACCGCAAGCGGCACCTTCGGCCTGACCTTCCCCGAAGTCGGCACCAGGGCGTACGCCTCCACCAACTCCTGGAAGTGGAAAGCGGCCACCAAACTCGGCGGGCCCCGCGACTACGAGGTGTTCGCCGCCGGCGCCGCCGCCCTGACCCGGGCCGGCAGCGTCCTGATGGTCGTCGCCAGCAAAGTCATCGCCAGGAACGCCGCACTGGCCATGGCCGAGCACCTGGACGTCCGCCCCGAGGCCGCGGCACTCACCGAGTTCCTGGCCGAGACCCTCGGCGAGGAACACCCTCTGGTCCACTGCACCCGCCACGGTGTCGCCTTCCACCACGCCGATCTTCCCGACGATGTCCTCCACGCCGTCGAACAAGGCCTTCGTGACGGATACCTGCTGGCCCTCGCCAGCACCACCACCCTCACCGACGGCGTCAACCTCCCGGTGCGCACCGTCATCATCAACCACACGGTCGAGGGCGATCCCACACGCGGGAACCAGAGAGGCCTCAGTCCCGCGAAACTTCTCAACGCCATCGGCCGGGCCGGCCGGGCCGGGCGCGAGAGCGAGGGGTGGGTCATCCTCACCCGCCCCTACCCGCCCCAGGACGCTGAGTTCGAGACGTTCACCCCCGACAGTCAGCAGCTCACCGTCACCTCCGAACTGCTCAGCGAAGACGCCCTGCGGTCACTGGCCCATGCCGAGTGGCAACTGCGGAACTCGCTCGACGGCCTGTTCGGCGTGATGGGAACCGTCGCGTCCGACTTCGCCACGTTCGTGTGGCTGGTCCTGCAGACCCACGCCGAGACCCTCCACGCGCCCGGCGACCGGCTCGACCCGGTGCGGTCACTGCTCGCGATGGAACAGGCCGACGACCCTTCGGTCCCGGCCCGCTGGATGGCGCTCGCGGAAAAGGTCACCGCGGTCTACGACGCCACCGACCCCGTCTCGACCCGCCGGTGGGCCAGCACCGGAACCAGCATCGGATCCGCCCGCTGGCTCGACGGTGTCGCCGGACGCCTCGCAGAGCAACTCGTCGCCAACGCGGCCCCCGAGGACACCCCGGACGAGATCAGCATCTTCTTCGGGGCACCCGAGTGGCCGCTGGAACAGACGCTGGACTTCCTTGCCGAGCAGGGCGCCTTCGACGCCCTCATGCTGACGCCCGAGGCCTTCGAGAGCTGGAAGCTCACCACCCAGCAGACCCCCAGCTTTCACGTTGACGTGCCCATCGGCGACGCGGTCCGGGACTGGATCTCTGGCACATCCATCCCGGAGCTGGCACGTACCTGGATCCCGGACACCATGTCGTCCCACCCCCAGGCGCTCGAGCTGACCGTCCAGAGCATCAAACAGGGCTTCGAGCACGCCATCAGCTGGACAGCCGGAGCTCTGATCAACCTCGTCAACACCCACCCCCTGCTGACCCCCACCACGCCCCGCCTGTTCGAACAGACGGCCTGGCACATCCGGCACGGCGTCGACACCGAGCAGGCCATCACACTGCTGACCTCCGGCATCACCTCCCGCCGCCTGGCCCACCAGATCGGCCGCGCCGCAGCGGAGACCGGCATCGGCTCCGGTGAGCTCCGCACCTGGGTCGCCGATCAGCAGATCGACGGCTGGGTCACCGCCTACAAGGCCAACATGTACGAGGTCGAGGACCTCCTCGACTACGTGAGCAAGCCGGCCAACCCGCTCAACGAACTGCTGCGAGGACACCCCGTGGCCATCCCTCTCGCACAGGTGGGCCCGGGCACCACAGACGGACCGGTTACCCTCACCCACCCAGGCACGAAACCGGCGACCATCAGAGTCGACCGCAACGGAAACCAGATCGCCGCCATCCCCGCCGCACGGCACCACGCCGTCCTCACCCTCCTCGACAGCGGACTCGACCTCACCCACCGCCTAGAGGCCGGACAACTTGTCACCGCCCTGGCTAGGGCCAGCCTGTAGAGCGCCGAAAGCTAGCCGAACGACCCAGGCGGGGTCGGCCTCACTGGTGCAGGACTGGAAGCGGGAGATCGGTCTGGCCCTGCGCAGCGGCTTTGCACCTGCCCTCCACAGCAACCTGCCCCATGCCAGCCGAGGGCCGAGGTTCCCTCTACTTCATCGCCCACCAGATCCTCAAGCGACCGCCTCCCTGAGCAGCGTCGAGGTTCTGCGCGCGCCAGCTGGCGCGAGCGGGCCGAGGCCCTGGGCATCGACGTGGACGCGATGGTCGCCGAGGCCGCGCCCGGACCGCCCGGACCCGACGGCGGAGCCGCGACCGACGGCCCGGGCGCTCCGCGTATCCCGCCGCCCAGCGCCCTCGCGCGCATCGTGTTCGATCCCGAGACCGGCGTCACCGCCAGCAGGAAGGAGTTCACCCGGGTCGCGTTGATGGCCGCCATCGTCAACGCGCTGCCGTACGGACTCGGCAGCGCCGACCTCACCGAACTCCAGCTCCCACGCCGAGCGCGCAGCCGCCCAGACGCAGAAGGAGGCCCGCGCCCTGGAGAAGCGCCTCGCCGATGATCGCCGACGCAGTCTCTCTTCGTCGGTGCGGCCATCTCCGCCGCCGTGCAGGGAGAGGACTGGTACGAGCCGACAGCCGCCCACCAGGCGACGCTGTACCGGCTTCCCGTACCGAAGCCCGGCACCCACTGCACCACGCCCCTTCTCGACCTGTTCCGCTCCGTGCGCGGCACCAGCAAGCACGCCCGCGCCCGACATCGCCGCGAAGACCGACGAAGCGGTCAGGGCCCGCCGACAGCCACAACGGCTCCTTATCGCCGCCCGCAACCACAACCACACCCAGTGGCGCTGCCCGCAACGAGCAGACGTCGACGGTGGGCGAGGACAGCTTCGCCTGCTGTCCGTGTGCCGTGGCTTCCGGTGGATCCCCCTCCCGTGGGGAGGGCCGGGAGGGGCGGCGGGCCCTGCCCGCTCCGCAGCGCGAGGCAGGGCCCGACCGGGTGCGGGAAACGGGGGATCCCGCACCCGCAACGATGCACCCAATTCAGCCAGAACAACAGGTGCGTGACCGGATTTGCCGTACTCAGCGTCGGTTGGTGTGCGGAAGCGCCTCGACCAGAGGCCGGACTCCGAAACCCCCTCAGGGCAACACTCTCAGCCACGCAACCACCTGAACAGCGGGTAGGCCTCGGTTCTCACTTCCTTGGTGCTGGTGGTGGGGGATAGTGCGGGGGTGACCACGACACCGGATGCTCCGCCCCTGTACGGCCTGCTCGTCGCCGCCGTCATGCCCGTCTGATCGCTGCGCTGGCGTCGCTGATCGGGGCGTGTGCGGAGGCGGCGGGGGAGGTGTACGGGCCGGTCGCCGCCGCCCCGCCGGGTCTGGAGGGGGTGGAGGTGCGGACGCTGTCGTGTGTGCGGGTCGGGTTGTCGGGGCCGTTGCTGCTGGACGTGGCCCGGGGTGAGGCCGCGGCCCGGTGGCCGGAGGCGGTGGTGCGGGAGGAGGCGGCGGCCTGCCAGACGTATGCGGCCCGGTGTGCGGTGGCCGAGGCGCACGACGCGGTGCACCGGACCACGTCCGGCCCGGGTCAGGGCCCGGTGCCGTTGCCGACGGTGGAGGCGGGGGCCCGGATGGAGCTGGTGAGCGCGGGCGACGAGGTCGCCGCCCTGTGGCGGGACGACCCGCAGCAGGCCGTCGCCTTGGTGCGCGAGCTCACCGCCGGCGGCGAGCTGACGGCCGATGAGGTCCTGGACTTGGCCGTCGACGTGATGGTGGTGTGCGGGCTGCTGGCCCTGACCGAGGCCCGCACGGCTGCCATGAAGGATCCGAGCACCGCGGCCGAGCTCTGCCTGACCGCCGTGCCGCATCTCGCGTTCGCGGTGAGCCTGGCCAGCGTCGACCTCGACTGAGATCTCGACTGGGTGAACCGCCCCCGCCGCCCGTGACGGCGGGGGTCGCCGGGCCGGTTGAGCGGATCATGAACCGATCCTCGATCGTCACTGCCGCCGCCCTGGCCGCTGTCCTGGCCCCGGTGGCCGCCGCTCCCGCCGCGACGTCCGCTCCGACAGCCGTGCGCGCGCCCTACGTCGACACCCGCGCTCGTGACTGCGCGGGGGAGGGCTCCGGGTGCCGTCCGGGGGCCGTGGTCCACCACTGGCACAAGCGCGGGTCTTCGGCCCGTGGGGTGGGCTGGGTGTACGCCTCCAGGGAGGGTGTCCGGTCCGGCACGGCCCGCTGGCTGGTGAAGCAGCCGGGCGGCACGTGGAAGACCGGCGGGGGCTGGAAGCGGGCGCACCGGGTGGGGAGCCACGTGGAGACGTCGTGGGGCCGGGGCGGTCGCACCGGCCCGAAGTACCCGCGCGGCACGAAGGTGTGCGTTCAGTTCAAGGGGTTGTCGACGAAGGCGTGCATGACGCTGAAGTGACCGGCCGGACTGGCACCCGAATTCGAACAGGAGTTCTAATGGGTGGATGGGCCGTATCCCCTTCCCCGACGACCTGATCCGCGCCCAGCAGGACTGGCACGCTGCCTACCGCGCGCTCGCCGTGCCGCGCCCGCGCGGTGCCACCGAGCTCCGCCGCCGCCTGCTGGCGCTGTCGGTGCGGACCCACTGGCATCCGTTCGGGTCGACCCCGGACGGCTGGAGCTCTGCGGCCCGGGTGGAGCTGAGGCGGTGAGCCGGCGGGCAGCAGCGGTCGGACGCGGCATGAGCCGCCCGCCCGAGAAGCGGGCGGATCGGCATGGGTGACCTGCCACCCGACCTGGACCGCCTCCGGACCCTGGAAACGTGGCTCTCGCTCTCCCTGAAGCGGGTGCGTGAGGAGATCGCGGCGGCCGAGCGCCTGGTATAGCCTTGGCGCGCACGCGGCCTCCGGCCACCGCGCGGGCTGCTGTGCCGCGCCGTGAGCGGACGCCCGACTGGGGTATCTCCTCCGCCGGTATCGGGAGATCGGTTGCTGAGATCCACCGGGGCGACTGCTTCGCCGGGGGCGCGATGCAGCCGCTCAGTGCGGAGCTGGCTGACGGGGTCCGGGCCTGCGGGGTGTGCCGCCCGGAGACTGTGCTCAGGCGGCCGTGACCCACCAAGGGCTGTATTGAAGTGTGGCCAGGGGCAGATGCTGCGGCATCCGGGGACGTGCGGGTGTGCGGTGCGGTTTCGTTGCCGCCTGTGGTGTGTGGGTTGGCCGCTGTCAGCGGTCGTTTGCGCGGTGTGCGGGCTGCGTGTGCGGGCCGGTGCCGTCGGCGGAGTCGGCGGGTTCGACCGTGCGGCGCTTGACGATCACGAGGACGATCAGGGCGATCTGGAGCAGGATCGGCAGGATCATGCCGGGGGACGTCTTCGGGTCGGCGCCGACGGTGTTGGAGATGAGGCTGAAGTCCCACAGGCCGTGGACGAGCATCGGCAGAAGGATCGTGCTGCCGACGCGAAGGCAGAGGTAGAAGAAGTAGCCGGAGGTGGAGACGATCACGGCCTGGAGGATGGCCTGGGCGCCTTCGCCGAAGGCGTTGCTGACGTGGACGACGCCGAAGACTACCGAGGACCACAGGGCGACCTTGCCCTCGCTGAGGCCGGCGCGCTTGAAGACCTGGACGCCGATGCCGCGGAACATCAGCTCCTCGCCGATGCCGACGAACAGAGTCATCACGATCAGGGCCAGGACGAGGGAGAGCGGCTGGTCGGCGAGGTTGGGGTAGTTCACCGTGAGGACGGCGACGACGAGCATGGAGACCGGTACGAACCCCACCCAGCGCCGCACGGGCACGCGGTAGTGCAGGACGCTGCTCCACCAGCCGAGCCAGGTCACCACGGCCGCGCCGAATAGGACCGACAGACCGATCGGGATCACGCCGTTGCGGATCACCGACTCGGTGGTCGGGAACTGGCTGTCGCCGCTGCCGTGGTCGACGCTGATGAGCGCGCCGAGTCCTTGGAGGATCGCGAGGTATACGACGACCACGACCAGGAACCACGGCCAGGTCAGCCGACGTCCGACCGCGGCAGGGGATGGCTGTACGGGCATGGCGGTGCTCCTCGGGTACGGCAACGGCGTCGCTCATGCGCGATCACATAGGCGTTCACATGTTCCCATGCGGTGCCAAGAGGGTGAAGGCCGCATCAATTCCACCCAAAAAACTCAATCGCCTCTCATGCCAAGAGGTCTGTTGCTGAGATCCCTGGGGGCGACTGCTTCGCCGTGGGCGTGACACGGCCGCTCAGTGCGGAGCGCACGCGTGCGGAGCTGGCCGATGGGGTCCGGGCGTGCGGGGTGTGCCGCCCGGGCCGGGTGCTCAACCGGACGTGACCGCCGGTTAGCGCTCAGCCGCCCCGGCTCGGGGCTGGGTGGCGGGGGCTGGGGCTTGCCGGGCGAGTGGAGGTGACGCAGCCTCGATCTGCCGGCGGGCGTTATCGGGGGAGGAAGGCGGTGACGGTCTTGCCGCCGGTGGGCCGGTGGGTGATGGCGGTGGTGCGGGCGAGGCGGGTGACCATGTGCCAGCCGTATCCGCCGGTGGCGCCGGTCGGGTCGGGGGCGCGCAGGCGGGGGACCTGTGGGCTGGGGTCGCCGACGGCCACTTCGATGAGGTCGGGGTGGGCGGTCAGGCGGAGGGTGTAGATGCCGCCGCCGTGGCGCAGGGCGTTGGTGACGAGTTCGGAGACGACGAGGATCACGATCTCGGCCGCGTGGTTGGTGACGGCTGGTTCCCGGAGGGCTTCGAGGAATTTCCGGGCCCTCTCCCGTGCACCGGCGGCGGTGGTCGTGGGGCGGGTGGCGGTTGCGTCGGCGTGCATTGTGTTCGGCAGGTTCACCCTGGGACTCCTCTGCTCGCCCACGCCCGGTCCGGCGTAGATATCTCATGTGCCCCGCCCCACCCTTCTTAGTCCACAGGGACTGATTACCTCTTTACCCGGTGACGGAAAATCTGTGCTGGCTGGAGTAGACATTCGGTTGGTGTGTGGTTATGGTTTCTCTCGTAGCCCAGAGGACAGCAGGGCCCGGCAGAGATGAACTGCCGGGAGCAGTACCGCAGTACATGCAGTTCCGTAGTTGCAGGATGTTGGACGGTCCGGTGGTGGAGTTTCGAAGCCAGAGCAGTTGCAGGACGGCGACGGAACTGACCCCGGACTGGGCGGCCCGCAGTGATCAGGGGCTGCCGCAAGAGGCACC
>NZ_UAVD01000006.1 GCF_900460065.1 Streptomyces griseus
GGAAAGAGCGGGTGACCACCGGTGGCTGAGCACCAGCGCCTGACCGCGACCCCCGACCAGCGCCGCGTGCTGCGCCGGGCCTGGCCCCACATGCGGCCCGAGCGCCGCGGCATCACCCTCGCGCTGCTGGCCGGCGCCGCCGCGACCGCCACCACCGTCGCCGTGCCCGCCGTCATCGGCGCGGGCGTCGACCAGATCCTCCAGCGCGACCGCACCGGCCTCTTCACCGCCGTCGCCGCCCTCACCGTGCTGGCGCTGCTGCGGCTGGTCCTCTTCCGCCGGTCCGAACTGCTGCTCATCGCCGTCGGCGAACGCGTCGTCCGCGGCCTGCGCGAACTGGCCGTCACCCGGCTCTCCCGGGCCCCCCTCCGCTTCCTCGAAGGACATCCCTCGGGCGACCTGCTCCGACGCACCACCACCGAGATCGCCGACCTCGCCAACTTCGTCCGCGGCCAACTGCCCGACGTCCTCACCGTCGCCGCCTACCTCCTCTTCACGACCGTCCTGCTGCTCACCTACTCGCCGCTGCTCACCCTCGCCCTGGCCCTGGTGTTCGTCCCCGCCATCGTCTGCGTCCTGCGGCTGTTCAAGAAGGCCGCCAACCCGGCCTTCGCCGCCGAGGCCGCCGCCGCAGGCACCGTCGCGACGACCTACCGCGAGCTCGTGCAGTCCCGCGAGATGCTCCAGACCGGTGGCGGCATCGGCTTCTGGCGCGAGCGCTTCCTCGCCGACAACGAACGGCGCTACCGCGCGGCCCGGCGCAGCCAGCGCAGCCTGTTCCTGATCAGCCTCGCCCGTATCGTCCAGAGCCTCACGACGGCCGTGCTCCTCCTGGCCGGCGGCTGGCTCGCCGCCCGGGGCTCCATCAGCGTCGGCACGGTCGTCGTCTTCATCCTCGCCACCCGCCAGCTGTTCGACTCCGCGGCCCAGGCGTCCAACCTCGTCGGACAGGTCCAGATCTCCCTCGTCGGCCTCGCCCGACTGCTGGACCTGCTCACCACCACGGCCCCCCGCGCGGGGCTCCACGCGCCCCGTCGGGCGCCGGACGACACCGGCCGGGGCGGCACGGTCACCGCCGAACGCGGCGTCCTGGAGATCGAGGACCTCCACTACTCCTACGTGACGGGCACCGAGGTCCTGGGAGGCATCTCGGTGCGGGTCGAGCCCGGCGAACGGGTCGGCCTCGTCGGCCCCACCGGCTCCGGCAAGACGACCCTCGCCAAACTGATGACCGGCCTCTACGCACCGGACAGCGGCACCGTCCGCTACGACGGCCACGACCTCGCCGACCTCGCCCCCGCCGAACTCCGCCGCCGGATCGTCCTGATCCCGCAGCGCGTCCACATGATCGAGGGCACCCTCCTCGACAACCTCCGGCTGGTGCCCGGCGACCCCGACGAGCGGAGCATCGCCGAGGCCGTCGAACACCTGGGTCTCGCCGACTGGACCGGCTCGCTCGACGAGGGGCTGCACACCGCACTCGGGCGCGGTACGGGCCGCCTCTCGGCCGGTGAGCTCCAGCTGATCGGCCTGGTCCGCGCGGCCCTCCTGGACCCGGCGGTCCTCGTCCTCGACGAGGCCACCGCCGACATCGACCCCGATACGGCGCGCACCCTGGAAACCGCGATCGACACCCTCCGGGCGGACCGCACCCTCATTGTCATCGCCCACCGGGAAGCCACCATCAAACGGCTTCCCCGCATCATCCGCCTCGACGAGAACGCCCTGATCGCCCAGAACTGAGCCCCTCGTCCCCGGCCCCGCCACACCCGTGTGCGGGGCCGGCGACGACCCGCGGAACCCCCAGATCGTGTCCGCGAAGTCTCGTTCGGCCGACGATACTTCGCGGACACTCTCTAGGCTGCGACCCTGTACCGACACCGACCCAGGAGCGCACCCGCATGCACCACCCCGCTCGCGAACTCCCCTTCCCGGACGCCCTCCGCCCCGGAGCCCGTCCGGCACCGCATCCGCTGCTCGCCCCGGTGACCGGCTACCTCGGCACCTGGCGGGGCACGGGCAGCGGCGGATACCCGACGCTGGACGCGGACTTCAGCTACGCGCAGGAGGTCACGTTCAGCCACGACGGGCGGCCCTTCCTCGCGTACGAGGCCCGCGCCTGGCTGCTCGACGCGGACGGACAGCCCCTGCGGCCGTCCGCCCGCGAGACGGGGTGGTGGCGCCTCCAGCCGGACGGGCGGGTGGAGGCCCTGATCACCCAGCCCACCGGCATCGCGGAGATCTCGGTCGGCCACGCCCGCGACGGCGCCGTCGACCTCGCCACGGAGCGGGTGGCCCTCGCCCCGACGGCCAAGGAGGTCGACGCCACCCGCCGCCGCTACACCCTCACGGATCCGGACACGCTCACCTTCGTCCACGACCTCGCGGCCGTCGGCCGGCCGCTCCAGCACCACCTGTCGGCACGGCTCCGCAGGGAGGCCCCTGGCCAGGGCATTTAGTTGCCGGAGTGTGACCAAGGACGTGCATGGAGGGCGGCCCACAGGGCAGGTGGACGGAAAGCCAGGAGAACAGGAGCACCTCCCCGATGTCTCTTCCCTCGTACCCGGACTCCCCGTACCCGGGGCAGCCCGCCGCCGACCACGACCCCTACGGCGGCCAGGCGCCCGCCCGGACGAACGGGTTCGCGGTCGCCGCGCTCGTGCTCGGCCTGATCGCCTGCCTGTTCTTCTGGACCGTGGTGGGCGGGCTGCTGCTCGGCCTGCTCGCCGTCGTCTTCGGGATCATCGCCGCGCTCCGTACCCGCCAGGGCCGCGCGCCGCGCCGGGTGATGGCGATAGTCGGCGCCGCGTTCGGGGCGCTCGGGCTCATCGGATCCGTGATCGTCCTCGTGGTGGCCGTCTCCGTGTTCGACTCCCAGGAGTTCCAGAACCTCGAGGACTGCATGAACCGGGCCAACGGCCAGGCGGCCGAGGACCGGTGCGCGGAGGACTTCGTCGACGAGCTGACCAACTGACGGATCCGCACACCTGTCCGCAGCCGCCCGGCGGCGTGCCGCCGGTTGCACCGTAACCAGGTGTTTGCCACGGTGTGCGTGGGTAGGCGGCCCGGTGATCACCGGGCGGCGTGCCCGGAGGTCCGTCCGCACTGGAACCCCGAGCAGAGAAGGAGGGTTCGATGTCCTCGAAGCGACGTCGCAAGAAGAAGGCCCGCCGCAAGAACGGCGCGAACCACGGCAAGCGTCCGCAGAGCTGAGACGGCGCCGAGGCCCCGCCGGACGGAGGACGTCCGGCGGGGCCTCGGCGGTTTCCGTGGGCCGGGGGAGGGCCGTGCGGAACTCGGGTCACGTTCCTGATGCCCGCCGGCGCCCGGTTCACACCCCGGGCGGGGCCGTGGGTTCCGTTCCCGCCCGGGCGCAGACCGACGCGGCCGTCGCCGCCGCGTACTCCAGCATCGCCTGCGTCCGCCCGGCGGACAGCGCCGGATCCCAGCCCGCCTCCGCCCCCAGCCAGGTCAGCATCCCCGCCATGAACGCGTCGCCCGCGCCGATCGTGTTCACCACCCGCACCGGCACGGCCGGGACCGAGACGGCGGGAGCGTCGTGGACGTACGCGGTGGCGCCCTTCGGCCCCCGGGTCATCACGACCAGCCGTCCCTCCGCGGCGAGCGCCCGGCAGCTGGCTTCCGGGGACGCGTCCGGCCACAGGCGCGCCAGGTCCTCGTCGCTCGCCTTCACGACCCGGGCGAGCGAGCACAGCTCGCGGAGCCGGCCGAGGCTCGCCACGGGGTCCAGGGTGCGGTCCTCGCGCACATTGGGGTCCACCACGAGGAGCCCCGTGGCGGCGGCCGCCCGCGCGGTGGCGGCCACGGCATCGGCCGCCGGAGCCACGACCGCGGCGAGCCCGCCCGCGTACACCGCGCCGAACCGCCCGGCCTCCGCCGCCCGGTCGGGCAGCTCGAAGGTCGCCGTGTCACCGAGGTGGAAGCGGTACGTGTTCCCGTGGTCGCCCGGGTCGGCCACCGCGAGCGCCGTCGGCAGCGACGACCGGCGGCTCAGTGAGAGGTCGACGCCCGCACCGCTCAGCCAGGACGCGACGCGGGCCCCGAAGGCGTCGTCGCCGAACCCGCCCACGAAGGACGGCCGCCCGCCGAGACGGGCCAGGCCCACCGCGACGTTGGCCGGCCCGCCACCCGGCTGGGCCGCCCGGACCCCGGTGTCGCCGTCGGCCGGAACCAGATCCACCAGCGCCTCACCGAGCACGAGGACGGCCCCGGGATCCGCGGCACGCGACGGCCCCGGATCCGTCACGGCTCCACCACGATCTTGCGGCCGATCCCCGCCCGGAAGCGCTCGATCGCCTGCGGGTACTGCTCCAGCGGCAGCCGGTCGCTGATGAACACCGACGCGTCCAGCACCCCGCTCGCGAAGAGGGCCGCCGCCCGTTCGTAACTGTGCAGGACCGCCATCGAACCGGTGATGGTGATCTCCTGGTTGTAGATCCTGTACGGCTCGATCACCGCGGTGGTGGCGTAGTCGGAGACCCCGAACTGGAGGAACGTGCCGCCCTTGGCGACCCGTCCCAGACCGTCCTGGATGGCCCCGGCGTTGCCGGTGGCGTCGATGACGACGTCCCAGCCGCCCGGACGGTCCAGCTCCTCGGCGCGGGCCGCCGAGCCCGTGCAGCCCAGCGTCGTCGCGGTGGCCAGCCGCTGGGCGTTGACGTCCAGCATGTCCACCGACGCCGCGCCCGTGCGCTTGGCCAGCTCCAGCATCATCAGGCCCATGGTCCCGGACCCGTAGATCAGCACCTGGGCCCCGAGGTTGCCGTTGAGGACGTCGTAGCCGCGCACCGCGCAGGACAGCGGCTCGATCAGCGCCGCGTCCCGGACGTCGATGTGCTCCGGCAGTCTGACGCAGTTGGCGACGGGCGCCACCGCGTACTCGGCCGCGCCTCCGGGCACGGTGACACCGATCGCCGCCCAGTTGTCGCAGAGGTTGCCCCGGCCGGAACGGCAGTAGCGGCACTCGTGGCAGTGCAGCGAGGGGTCCACGGCCACCTTGTCGCCGACGGACAGCTCCGTGACGTCCGCACCGAGACCGACGACCTCCCCGGCGAACTCGTGCCCGGGCACGATCGGCAGCGTCGGAGCGAACTCGCCCTGGAGGATGTGGAGATCGGTGCCGCACAGCCCGCACGAGGCCACCTTGACCACCACGTCGCGGGGGCCGGGCGTGGGGTCCGGAACGGTGGTCACGGAGACCTTGCCGACGGATTCGACGATGGCTGCCCTCATTTGACTGCTCCCAGCGAGAGGCCCTGGACGAGTTTGTCCTGGGCGGCGTAGCCGGCGACGAGCACCGGCAGGGACACGACCACGGACGCCGCGCACAGCTGGGCGAGGAAGAGACCCTGGCTGGTGACGAAGGTGGTCAGATGGACGGGGGCGGTCCCGGCGACCACGCCGGTCAGCACCCGTGCGAACAACAGCTCGTTCCAGCTGAAGATGAAGCAGATCAGGGCGGTCGCGGCGATCCCGGGACCGGCGACCGGGGCGACGACACGGCGCAGCACCGTCGGCAGCCGGGCCCCGTCGACCTGCGCCGCCTCGATGATCGAGACGGGCACGTCCGCGAGGAAGGACTGCATCATCCACACCGCGATCGGCAGGTTCATCGAGGTGTAGAGGAGGACCAGCAGCCAGATGTTGTCCAGCAGGCCGGTGTTCTTCGCGAACAGGTACACCGGGAGCAGCCCGGCGACCACCGGCAGCATCTTGGTGGACAGGAAGAAGAACATCACGTCCGTCCACTTGCGCACCCGCCGGATGGACAGCGCGTACGCGGCCGGGAGCGCGAGCAGCAGCACCAGGACGGTCGAGAAGAACGAGGCCGCGAGCGAGTTGACCAGCGGGGGCCACGGCGTCGGGCCGCCCCCGCCGCCGAAGAAGGTGCGGTAGCCGTCCAGGGTCAGCGCGGCGGCGACCGACGGCGGGTTGGTCGCGGCGTCCGCCTCCGCGTGGAAGGACGTCAGCACCATCCACAGGGCGGGCAGACAGAAGCCGATCCCCACGACCCAGGCGGCCACGCCCAGGGCGGCGGAGCGCCGGCGGGCCCTGCGCGCAGCGGCGTCGGCGGGAGCGGACGCGGGTACGGATGTCGCGGTCGAGGCGCTCATGCGCGGCTCGCCTCCTCACGGAAGAGGGAGGAGACCGTCCGGAGGGCGAAGGTGGCGATGACGATCGTGCCGATCACCACGACCACGCCCGCGGCCGATGCCAGCCCGTACTCGTGGGCCCGGTAGAAGGTCTCGTAGACGGTGTAGGGAAGGTTGGCGGTACCGAGGCCGCCGGAGGTGATGGTGAACACCGCGTCGAAGTTCTGCACGATGTACACCGACCCCAGCAGGATGCCGAGTTCGAGGTAGCGGCGCAGATGCGGCAGGGTCAGATGGCGGAATATCTGCCAGGGCCCGGCCCCGTCCAGCCGTGCGGCCTCCATGATCTCGGCCGGCCGGCTCTGCAGTCCGGCCAGCAGGATCAGCATCATGAACGGTGTCCACTGCCACACGAGCGACGCCTCGATGGCGATCAGCGGCATCTCGGACGTCCACTCGGGCTGCGCGACCGACTCGATGCCGAACAGCTCGCCGAACCAGGTGAGCGCCCCGTTGAACAGCCCGTACTCGGGGTTGTAGAGCGCGTGCTTCCACAGCAGCGCCGCGGAGACCGGCACCAGCAGGAACGGGGTGATCAGCAGGGTGCGCACGAACCCCCGGCCGAAGAAGGCGCGGTCCAGCAGCAGGGCGAAGACGAGTCCCAGCACGACGCTGACGATCACGACGGACGCGGTGAGGACGACGGTCGTCACGACCGATTCGCGCAGCGCCTCGTCGGTGAAGACGGAGGCGTAGTTGGAGAACCCGGTGAAGTGCCGCTTCTCCGGCTTGAGGGAGTTCCAGTCGAAGAACGAGATCACCAGGGTGGCCACGAAGGGCAGTTGGGTGACGGCGATCAGGAAGATCAGCGCCGGCAGCAGCGGCGCGCGGGTCGCCCAGGCGCGCCGCCGGCCGCCGCCGGACTTCTCGGCCGGAGCCGTGGGTGCGGTGGTCTCTCGGGTCGCGGTGACGGTCATCGGTACTCCTCCGCGACCTTCTCGGCCAGCTTCTGCGAGGCGTCGAGCGCGGCGTCGACCGACTGACGGCCCGCGATGGCGGCGCTGATCTCCTGCGCCACCCGGGTGCCCAGATCGGTGAACTCCGGCACGCCGACGAACTGGATGCCCGCCGTCGGGCGGGGCTGGACACCCGGATTCCTCGGGTCGGCCTCGGAGATGGCCCGCTCGGTGACGTCCGCGAACGCGCCGGCCTCCGCACGGTAGTCGGGGTTGGCGTAGGTGGAGGCCCGTTTGCCCGCCGGGACGTTGGACCAGCCGCTGGTGGCGCCGACGAGCTCCTCGTACTCCTTGCCGGAGGCCCAGGAGACGAACTTCCAGGCGTCGTCCGCCTTCTTGGACGCCTTCTGCAGCCCCCAGGCCCAGGTGTAGAGCCAGCCCGAACTGTCGGTCCGCTCGACGGGGGCGGGGACGTACCCGATCTTCCCCTTCACCGGGGAGCCCTTCGCCTCCAGGGACCCGGCGCCCGCCGTCGCGTCGTACCACATGGCGGTCTTTCCCTGGGTCATGTTGTTGAGGCACTCGGCGTAGCCGGACTGCGGGGCGCCCAGCTCTCCGTGCTCGCGCACCAGATCGACGTAGAACTTCGTTGCCTTCTTGAACTCCGGCGCGGTCAGGCGCGGCTCCCAGTCCTCGGTGAACCAGGTGCCGCCCATCGTGTTGACGACCGTGGTGAGCGGGGCGATGACCTCGCCCCAGCCCGGCAGCCCGCGCAGGCAGATGCCCTTCATCCCGCGCTCCGCCCCGTCCGCCCGCTCGGCGAGCTTCGCCACCTGCTGCCAGGTCGGCCTGTCGGGCATCGTCAGGCCCCGCTCCTCGAAGACGTCCTTGCGGTACATCAGGAAGGACGACTCGCCGTAGAAGGGCTGGGCGTAGAGCTTGCCGTCCTCGGCGGTCAGCGATTCCCGCAGCGGCGCCAGGATGTCCTCCTGGTCGAAGGCGGTGTCGGCCTTCGCGTAGTCGTCGAGAGGGTGCAGCCAGCCGTTCTTCGCGAAGAAGGGCAGCTCGAAGTTGCTGATGGTGGCGACGTCGTACTGACCGGCCTGGTTGGAGAAGTCCTGGCTGATCTTGTCGCGCACGTCGTTCTCGGGCAGCACCGTGAAGTGGACCTTGACGCCGGTCTCCTTCGTGAAGTGCTTCGCGGTGAGCTTCTGCAGTTCGACCATCTGCGGGTTGTTCACCATCAGCACGTTCAGGGCGTCGCCGCCCCCGAAGGAGGTCCCGCCCGCCCCGGCACAGCCGGTGGCGAGCAGGGCCAGTGCGGCGGTCACGGCACAGGCCCGACCGCGTACACGTGGTCGGCTGCGGCGTCCTGGATGGGGCATGGGGGCTCCTGATCAGTCGTAGCGGCGCGTTGATCGGGTCGTTGCGGGGCATGGCGAACCGGGCCCCGGCGGTGACGCGGGTGCGGGAGCCGTGCGGTCGGCGGTACGGATGGGCGGCCCGCTCGGACGGGGCCGACCGGGGGCCGGTCAGACGCGGATGACCTGGGGCCCCAGCAGGGAGTAGCGCTGGGCCTCGGCCGAGGAGAGCCCCGCGTCGGTGACGATCGCCTCGAAGTCCCCGACGCCGGCGAACCGGCAGAAGCTCACGGCCCCGAACTTGCTGTGGATCCCGGCGAAGACCCTGCGCCGCGAGCCGCGCAGCGCCTGCGCCTTCACCTCGGCGACGGCGGGGTCCGGGGTGGTGAGACCGTACTCGCGGGAGATGCCGTTGGCTCCGAGGTACGCCAGGTCGATGACGAAGTCCGCGAGCATCCGGGAGGCCCAGTGGTCCACGGTCGCCATCGTCGAGCCGCGTACCCGGCCGCCCAGCAGCAGCACCGAGGTCTTCTCGGCCCCGGCGAGGGAGGTGGCGACGGCCAGGGAAGCGGTGACCACGGTCAGCGGCCGGTCCTGGGGGAGCGCCTCGGCGATGAGCTGCGGGGTGAAGCCCTCGTCGACGAAGACCGTCTCGGCGTCGCCGAGCAGATCGGCGGCCGCGGTCGCGATCCGCGACTTCTGCGGGACGTTGCGCGTGGTGCGGACGGCGAGCGTGGTCTCGAAGCCGGCCGACTCCACCGGATAGGCGCCGCCGTGGGTCCGGCGGACGAGCCCGTGTTCCTCCAGCACGTGCAGATCGCGGCGGACGGTCTCCTTGGCCACCTTGAACAGGTCCGCGAGGGCGTTCACCCCGACCGACCCCTCCCGCCGGGCCGTGTCCAGAATTCCCCGACGGCGTTCCTCGGTGTCCACGGCGCACTTCCCTGGTCGCTGCTGGGCCCGTTGCGGGCGGAGCCCGTCTGTCCGTTCGGGCTCATGTGTCGTTTGTACAAGCTGTCCCGGGGCGACTACCAGCGGCTTCACCAGATCCCCTCAGCCCGAACATGCCCGTTTGCTTCGGGGTAACAGCGCTGGTCACGCCGGAAGGGGCCGCTGATCCGGTCGCCAGGTCCGCCCGCTTTCCCGTGATGGCCGCCCGAATCGCGCCCGAAGTGCGGAGCCCCGGCGTCCGCGGCGCCGGGAAGCGACACGCGGAGGTCGGGGCAAGGTGCTGCGAGACGGGGGAAGAAGCGGCGCGCGAACGCCGGGGCAGGGGTGCGGGGAGGACGGGCGGCGGAGCGGACGGCTCAGGAGAGGACGGCGCTGTCCTCGCCCTCGCCGCGGTGGGGCCGGGTCACCGCGGTCCTGCCCGGCGCCTCCGGATAGAACCGCTTGGCCCAGCGCCGGAACGGGCCGATCGGTCCGTCACCGGAGGCCAGCCGGGGCGGCTGCTGGTACTGCTTGTGGTGCCAGATCGGGAAGTCGGCGGCGGTGAACTCACAACTGGACCGGAAGACGGGGCGGTCCAGCAGCCGCGCGGCGGTGCGGCTGACGAGCCGGGCGAGCCCGGGCGGCAGCCGGCCCGGCTCGTCGAAGGAGATGCGGTTCAGCTGGCGGAACTGCATCCGGTTGGGGCCGATGGCCGTCGGCATCACCATGGTGCACATCCGCAGCCCGAAGCGGGGCGTGTGGACGTCGGCGTGCAGGCAGCCGAGTCCGTAGCCGTCGACCTTCACGTCGACGGTGAAGTCGCCCATGAGCGGCGCCGACTCGTGGGCCCGCATGGCCACGTGGAACTTCGCGTCGTCGTACGCCACCGGCCCGTCGATCTCGGCCTTGGCCCAGCCGTGCAGGGTGGCGAAGTGCCCGAGGTCGACCGAGTTCTCGATGACCTCCTGGACGTTGCCCGCCAGCTCCCACGCGGCCGTGCGCGCGGGCCTGTGCCCGATCTCGTGCCACCGCGGGACGGACCAGTCCGGATCCCGGCCGTCGTGGTGCCGCCAGACGAAGACGCCCCCGTTCGCCTCCTGGACGGGCAGTTGGGTCAGCGGGGACCGGGGCGGCGGCGTGCCGTACCCCGTGCGCACGCAACTGCCGTCGGGGCCGAACGAGAAGAAGTGGAAGGGGCAGGTGAGGTCCTCCCCCTCGACCTTCGCCAGACCGAGATGGGCCCCCAGGTGCGGGCAGTACGGGCGGACGGCCCGCAGCACTCCCGTGGCGGTGCGGTACAGGACGACGTCGCGCCCCGCGAGCGGCCGGGTGAGCACGGTGCCCGGCCGCAGCTCGTGCGAGAAGGCCAGGGCGGACCAACCGCTCGGATAGGGCAGGGCCGGTGCTCCCGCCGCGTCTGCCGGTGTCGGACCCTCACTGATGGTGCGCCCGTACTCACGTACCACTCCCACGGCTTCCCCTCCATGATCGGTCGCACGGAGGCTGCCCAGAGCCGCCCCGGGATCCTCCCGACACGCCGCAACTCACCCGAACGGGGCTACGGGTGCAGCGTGTTGACGGTGGAGGTCCGGGCCGGTCAGAGCTCGTCGCCGAAGGCCTCGGCCAGCTCACGCCACGCGGCCCGCGGCAGGCCCGAGCCGCCCTCGTCGGCGGTGAGCACCTGCAACGCGACATGGTCGGCGCCGGCGTCGAGGTACTCCCGGGTCCGGCTCCTCACCTGCCCGGCGTCGCCCAGCGCGAAGAGGGCGTCGAGCAGACGGGCGCTGCCGCCGCCGTCGAAGTCGCCCTCCGTGAACCCCAGGCGCAGCAGGTTGTCGGTGTAGTTGGGCAGCCGCAGATACATCCCCAGCATCGTCCGCGCGGTCGCGCGGGCCCGGTCGAGGTCGGTGTCCAGCACCACCGTCAGCTCCGGGGCGAGCAGCGCGTCGGGGCCGAGCGCCTCACGGGCCTCGGCGGTGTGCTCGGTGGTGACGAGATAGGGGTGCGCCCCCAGCGAACGGCCGGCCGCGAGCTTCAGCATCCTCGAACCGAGAGCCGCCAGGACCCGGTGGCCGGGGCCCACGGACGGTTCGGCGGCGTCGAGCGCGTCGAGATACGACACCATCGCGCTGTACGGCTTCGCGTACTGCGGCACCATCGGGCCGTGGCTGACGCCGAGACCGAGGACGAAGCGACCGCGCGCCGCCGGATCGATCGCGGCGACCGCTGCCGCGGTCTCCTCGGCCGTGTGGTTCCAGATGGACAGGATGCCGGTGGCCACCGTGACCGACCGGGTGGCGGCCACGACGGCCGCCGCGTCCTCGGGCGTCGGACTGCCCCCGATCCAGACGGTGCCGTACCCCAGTTCTTCGAGTTCGGCGAGCGCCTCCGCGATCGCCTTCCCGCCCGCGTCGTCCACCCGCGAGGTGTGCAGCGCGCCGCTCCAGACACCCACGCGCCCGAATGTCCTGCCCGTTCCGGAAATCTCAGAAGTCATGGTGGGATCAACAACGGCCCGGCCCGGCTATTCCTGTCCGGGCCAAGACTCCTCCGTCCGGGGGCGCCGGGCGGGGGACGGACGACGGCGGGGGCACCGGGCACGGCACGGGACGGCGGCGGGGGCGTCAGGGCGTCGGCGGCGTCCGCCGGTCCTCCGGGACGTCCTTCATGAACACGACTCCGTCGACGCGGGCCAGGTGCGCCGGGTCGAGGGGGGCGTAACCGAAGTACGGGGACGTGCGCGGGACGGGGCCCGGGGCGCCGAGGACGGCGGCCAGTTCGGCGGCGTCCACCAGGCACGACTCCTCCGGGAGGGCGTACAGGGCCCCTTCGAGGGTCTCCGGCGGCGGAACGCCGACCCCCTGGTGCCTCAGGGTGCCGAAGGCGGTGGCCAGGAAGCCGTAGCCCTCGCCCAGGCGGGCCTCGGCGACCGCGCCCGCGCTCCACCACTCCAGCCGTCGGCCGCCCATCAGCAGGGAACTGATGTCACGCTGGAGATGGCCGTTGTGGGCGTGCGCCAGGACGGGCCCCCGCTCGGCGAGCGCGAGGAGGTTGCCGGCCATCATCTGGTCCCGCAGGCCGGTGAGGCGTGCCAGGCGGCTCGGTGAGGTGTCCGCCATCCAGTAGTGGTACCGCAGCAGTCCCGATGCGGCCCGGGCGTACATCAGCGCCCGGTCGAAGGCGTCCCGCGAGGCCACCGCGATCAGGTGCGGCGTCCACGCGTCGAGCAGCGCGCCCAGGTCGTCGGCGAGCAGGCGAAGCCGCCCGGCCTCGGCCGACCGCCCGAAGGACGCGGACGGGTCCAGCATCGCCGCCGTGTCGGTCCACCGGTCGTCGGCGCCGAGGAGGCGGTCGAGCGTCCCGGCGGTGCAGGGGAGCAGATCCGGGTCCACGTGGTCGCCGAGAAAGCGGTGCAGCGAGGTGAGGGCCTCGCGCGGGCTCGCGGCGTACGCCATCTCCAGCGGGCCGTCGAAGCCGGCGAAGCGGACCCGGTCACCGGAGGGCCGCCCTTCGTTGAACGCGCGCATCCAGTCGACGAGTTCACGGTTGGCGGCCGATGCGCCGAAGCCATGGCTGAACCCCCGCCCCATCGCCTCGTCGAGGGTGCCCGAGCCCGTGGTCACGTAGGAGTCCACCAGCAGTCCCGCCACACTGTCGCTCTCGATGGCGATGGTGCGGTACCCCTCCCGTTCGACGAGCTGCCGGAAGAGGGCGTTGCGCAGCAGGAGAGGGGCGTCCACCCCGTGGGTGGGCTCGCCCAGAGCGAGCACTCGGGGCGGGGAGGCGAACAGCCTCATGACGCCGGCCGCGTCGACGGCGTGGGCGATGTCCTTGATGTCGTTGGCCATGGGTTCAACCGTATCGTTGAACCCTCGGTGGAAACTTTTACGCGATAACGTGGGAAGCATGGGGAAGAACCCTCAAACAGCAGGTCGGCTGCGGCCCGTCGATCTGGCCCGTGGGCACGGACTGTCGACCCAGGCCGTCAGGAACTACGAGGCCTCGGGGATCCTCCCGGCCGCCGACCGCACCCCCCACGGCTACCGCACCTACGCGCCGCTGCACGCGCTCGCCCTCGCGGCGTTCCTCGCACTGGTCCCCGGGCACGGGCACGGGACCGCGGCGTCGATCATGCGGGCGGTGAACAGGGGGGATGAGGAGGAGGCGTTCCGCCTCGTGGACGAGAGCCACGCCCAGCTCCTGGAGGACCGGCGCACGCTGCGCGCGGTCGAGAGGGCCCTGGGCGATCTGGGTCCCGACGGCGTGCCCGCCCCCGACGGATCGGCGGGCGCCGGAGGGATGTTCGTGGGGCCGCTGGCCGGGAAGCTGGGCATCAGGCCCGCCACCCTGCGGAAGTGGGAACGCGCCGGTCTCGTGAGCCCGGGCCGCGACCCGCGGACCGGCTACCGGGTGTACGCCGAGGCCGACGTGCGGGACGCCGGACTGGCCCACCAGCTCAGGCGGGGCGGCTACGGACTCGACCAGATCGCACCGTTGATCGCCCGGCTCCGGGCGGCCGGCGGTCCGGAGCCGCTGGCGACCGCCCTGCGTGACTGGCACGCCCGGCTGGCCGCCCGGGGGAGGGCGATGCTGGCCGGAGCCGCCGAGCTGGACGCCTACCTCCGCCACGGCCAGGACGGCCCCTGACGGAGCGACAGCCGCCCGCCGGCTCCCCCGGCGGGCGGGGGGGCCCGCACCGGTCACCGTCAGGCCGGCAGCCGCCCCAGCAGTGCCCCGAAGTCCGTCCCCGCGGGAAGCGTGCCGAAGGCGAGCCCCTGGTCGCCGGCGAGGCGGGACGCGCAGAACGCGTCGGCCACCGCCGTCGGCGCGTGGCGCACCAGCAGCGAGCCCTGGAGCACGAGAGCGGCCCGTTCGACGACCCGGCGGGCCCGGAGCTGCGCGTCCTCCGCGCGCGCCAGTTCGGTCCGCAGCTCGCGCCGGGCCGCGTCGAGGCGCGCGTCCGCCCCGGCCGCCGCCTCGGTCTCGGCGTGAAAGGCCTCCAGCGACGCGGGCTCCCTGGTCAACGCCCGCAGCATGTCGAGGGCGTTGACGTTGCCGGAGCCCTCCCAGATGCCGTTGAGCGGGGCCTCGCGGTACAGGCGCGGCATGCCGGACGCCTCGTCGTACCCATTGCCGCCGAGGCACTCCAGGGCCTCGGCCACCGCCATCGGCTGCCGCTTGCACACCCAGTACTTGCCGATGGCCGTCGCCAAACGCAGGAACGCCCGCTCCCCGTCGTCGCCCCGGTGGGCGCGGTCGGCTGCCCCGGCGAGGCGCAGGGCCAGGGTCGTGGCGGCCTCGGACTCCAGGGACAGGTCCGCCAGGACGTTCCGCATCAGGGGCTGGTCGACCAGCCGGGCGCCGAACACCGAGCGGTGGCGTGCGTGGTGGGCCGCCTGCGCGAGCGCCGCGCGGATACCGGCGGCCGAACCGAGCACGCAGTCGAGCCGCGTCATCGTCACCATGTCGATGATGGTGCGCACCCCCTTGCCCTCGTCACCGACGAGCCAGGCCACGGTGTCGTCGAACTCGGGCTCGCTGGACGCGTTGGAGCGGTTGCCGAGCTTGTCCTTGAGCCGCTGGATGCGGAACGTGTTCCGGCTCCCGTCCGCCAGCACGCGCGGCACCAGGAAGCACGACAGACCGCCGGGCGACTGGGCGAGCACCAGGAAGAGGTCGTTCATCGGCGCGCTGGTGAACCACTTGTGCCCGCGCAGCCGCCAGGTGCCGTCGGCCCGTTCGACGGCGGCCGTGGTGTTGGCGCGCACATCGGTGCCGCCCTGCTTCTCCGTCATCCCCATCCCGGCGAGCAGGCCCCGCTTGGCGGTGGGGGCGCTCAGCCCCGGCTCGTACGCACGGTTCGTCAGAAGTGGCTCGTAAGTCTTGGCGAGGTCGGGGGAGCGGCGCAGCGCCGGGACGACGGCGTACGTCATCGACACCGGACACAGGTGACCCTGCTCCAGCATCGTGGCCAGCATGAAGCCGCCGGCCCGGGCGACATGCGCCCCGGGGCGTTCGTCGGCCCACGCGGCGCCCGCCAGCCCCGCCCGCACCGAGGCTTCCATCAGGGAGTGGTAGGCCGGGTGGAACTCGACCTCGTCGATCCGGTGGCCGAAACGGTCGTGGGTGCGCAGCTCCGGCTCGTGGCGGTTGGCCTGGTCGGCCCAGTGCTGCGCCTCCTCACTGCCGACGTACCGGCCGAAGCGGTGCAGCTCGTCCACGTGCCACGCGGCGCCCTCGCGGCGTATCCCTTCGAGCAGCACGGCGTCGTCGGCGGCGTCGTGCCCGGTGAGCGGGGGCGGCTGGTTCGTCACCTCGTGCGTCACGGCGGTGGGACGGCTGTGCGGTGCGACGGGCGTGGACATCGGTTCTCCTCCGGGGGACGGGCGGCGGGGCGGGAGCGGTGCGAACGGCACACGAGGCAGGGGGAACGAGGGGGCGCGGCCCGGTCCGGGGCGCCGCGCCGGGGTCAGGGGACCGCGCCCGCGCAGCGCAGGGCCACGGCGGTGAGGCGGGTGACGAGCCGCTCGGTGTCGTACGCGGCCGAGGTGCTCAGCGGGTACACGAGGACCTCGCCGACGGCGCCGGTCAGCGCCGCGGCGGTGATCTCCGCGTCCTGGTCCGGCAGCAGGCCCCCGGCCACCCCCTCGCCGATCACCGCGGCGAACAGCGCCCGGTAGCCGCGCCGGAAGGCGAGGCGCTCCGCCCCGACCGCGGGTTCGACGGGCGCCGCGAGCAGCGCGTACGCCAGGCCGTGGTTCTCCAGGGCGCGGCGGGCGAACACCTCCACCCCCCGGCGCAACCGCTCGGCGGGGTCCCCGTCGCCCTCCAGCACCTCACCCAGTACGTCCACCTCGCGCTGTGCGGCGCGCCGGAAGACCTCCACGGCCAGCGCGGACTTGGACGAGAAGTGCTGGTAGACCGAGCCGGCGGCGATCCCGGCCGCGTCGGCGACAGCGGTCACGGACGCCTGCGCCCAGCCGACCTCGGCCACGACCTCGGTGGCGCGGGCGACGAGATGCTCCCGGGCGGCTTCGAGCCGGCGCAGCTCGGCGGGTGTCTTGCGGTAGGCCATGAATGAAGTGAACCACCATTCAGAGTTTGATGCCATGGCCCCGCCCCCCCCGGGCGGCCGAGGGGGAGGGGCCCGCTGCCGAAGGATCATGCCCCGCAAGGTATCTTGCATCGCATGGAACCAGGTGATGCAGGCAAACAGGCGCGGGCGGCCGCCCAGCTGCGCAAGGGCGTCCTGGAGTACTGCGTACTCGCCCTGATGCGGGACCGCCCCCGCTACGGCGTGGAACTCCTGCACGCCCTTGAGGAGTCCGGTGCCCTGGCCACCAGCCAGGGCACCGTCTACCCGCTGCTCTCCCGGCTCCGCCGCGACGACCTGGTCACCACCACCTGGCAGGAGTCCGACTCCGGGCCGCCCCGCCGCTACTACGCGCTCACCGAAGGGGGGCGTGCGGCACTCGACGAATTCGCCCATGTCTGGCCCGGCTTCCGGGACGCCGTCGACGCCTTCCTCGCCACCCCCCGCACCTCCAACGGAGAATCCGCATGAAGTCCTTCGCCGACCCCGTACGCAACTACCTCTCCGCCGTCGAACGGGAGAGCTCCGCACTCCCGGCCGACCGCCGCCAGGAGCTCCTCGCGGACCTCGCCGAGCACATCGAGGTGACCCGCACGGAGCGCCCCGAGGCCACGATCGGCGAGATACTCGCGGAGTTGGGGGACCCCCGCACGATCGCGGCGACGGCGCTGGCCGAGGCGGGGACGGAGACCCCCGGCACACGGGCCGGGGGCGGCGGGGACGGACCCGCCCGGCGGGGCAAGGTGCACCCGCTGGTCCCGCTCCTGATGCTCACGCTCTCGCTGCCCTTCACGATGATCTTCAACATGGGCCCCGACGCGACGTTCAACCCCGGCCCGGTGTTCGGCTTCCTGTTCCGCGTCACCGGCGCGGTGCTCCTCTGCACCTCCGTGCACTGGACGGCTGTCCAGAAGACCACCGGCGTCCTGCTCACCGTCGTCGTGCCGACCACCGTCATCGCCAGCTGGAACGTGATCAGCGGCTGGGCGGCGGGCGAGACCCAGGCGCTGCTGGGCAACCTCGGAGTCCTCGCCCTGATGGTCGGCACCGCCGTGTGGCTCTGGCGGACGCGCCGCGCCTAGGAGCGCGAATCGGCGCGGACCGCGTGGTTCAGTGCGGGGTGGGCCGGTAGGTGAGCTCCTGGGTGCGACCGTCGAGGGTCCGGCTTTCGATCAGTTCGAGGTCGAAGTCGGCCGCACCGCGCAGGACCGGTTCCGTACCGGTCCGACCGGTGATGACGGGGAAGACCGTCACCTGGACGCGGTCGACGAGCCCGGCGGCCATCAGCGCCCGGTTCATCGACAGACTGCCGTGGGAGCGCAAGGGCACATCGGACGCCTCCTTGAGGCGGGCGACGACGTCGACGGCGTCGCCGTGCGCGACGGTCGCGTCCGGCCAGTCGAGGGGATCTTCGAGCGTGGTCGAGACCACCGTCGCCGGCAGGCTCCTCATCCGCGTCACCCACGCGTCACCCACGCCGGACTCCTGCGTGGCCGGGGCCAGCAGCCGCACGAACGCACGGTAGGTGTGGGCGCCGAAGACCATCCGCTGCTCCTCGCCGTACAGGGACAGCCGGCGGTCGAGCAGCTCGGGGCCCTGCTTGCCCCAGTAGCCGCCCCAGTCGCCTTCACCGTTGTAGGAGCCGAAACCGTCGAGGCTGGAGAAAACGTCGAACGTGTAGGTCGCGGTCATGATGCTCTCCTGGGCGAATCCGGTCGAAGGACACAAATAGAGACCGTGTCCGGCGGGAGAACTCATCGGCTGGAGGCCCGCCGACAACTACCCTTTTTCCTCCCTCTGCAAGGAGTGCCTACGTTGCCGTCACCGTCCGGCCCGGTCGCCGCCATGGAACGCCACCAGGTCGCCGTCTACGTGGGAGCCCTGGCCGCCGGCGGCCTGGCGGGCTGGGCCGCGCCCGGTCTCGGGCCCGGCCTGGAGCACGCGATCAACCCGGTGCTGGCCGCGCTGCTCTACGTGACCTTCCTGCAGGTGCCCGCCGCCGAGCTGGCACGTTCGGTGCGGTCGGGCCGCTTCCTCGCCGCGACGCTGGTGGTCAACTTCGTCGTGGTGCCGTTGGTGGTCGCCGCGATGTTCGCCTTCCTCCCGGACGACCGCGCGGTGCGCCTCGGCGTGCTGCTGGTCCTCCTGGCCCCCTGCATCGACTACGTGATCGTCTTCAGCGGGCTCGCCGGAGGCAGCAGCGAACGCCTGCTCGCCGCCACCCCGTTGCTGCTCCTCGCCCAGATGGCACTGCTGCCGGTCTACCTGTTCCTGTTCATGGGCCCGGACCTGGCCGAAGTGGTGGACGCCGGGCCGTTCGTCGAGGCGTTCCTCGTGCTGATCGTCATCCCGCTCGCGCTGGCGTGGCTCACCCAGGCGTGGGCCGCGCGCCGCCGGGCCGGGCAGAGGGTCGCCGACGCGATGGGCACGGCGATGGTGCCGTTGATGGCCGCCGTCCTGCTGACCGTGGTCGCCTCCCAGGTGCCGAAGCTCGGCGACGCCGGCAGCCTGGAGGACGTGGGCCGCGTCGTGCCCTTCTACGTGGTCTTCCTCGTCGTGATGGCGTTCGCCGGGTTCGCCGTCGCCCGCCTCTTCCGCCTGGACGCCCCCGCCGGGAGGGCGATCGTGTTCACGGGCGCGACCCGCAACTCCCTGGTCGTCCTGCCCCTCGCCCTGGCGCTGCCGGACGCGCTGGCCGTCGCCGCCGTGGTCGTGGTCGCCCAGACCCTGGTCGAGGTGATCGGCATGGTCGTCTACGTCAGAGCCGTGCCCCGGCTGCTGCCGCTCCGGAGCTGACCCGTACCGGCGCGCGAGGCCCCGGCCGGGGGCCGCGGCCGGTCGGCCGGCCACACCGTCCGGCTCCCGGCCCGACGCGGTGATCCCCGGTCAGCGGCGGCCGGCGGTGAGGACGACGAGGAACTGGCCGCCGCCCGACTCGACACCGGCGGTCACCGGCAGCCCGGGTACCAGTCGGGAGAACCGGTCCACCAGCCAATCCGCAGCTTCCTGGGCGTCCTGCCTGGTCGGACAGCGGCCCACCGTCTCGCGGCCCCCCTTGCGCTCCAGACGGGAGGCCACGGCGATCAGCGGCGCGGGTTCGACCACGTACAGACGGTCCGGCCAGGCGATGGACACCTTGACCGCGCCCTTGCGGGAGTTGCACCCGCGGTGCGCGAGTCGCTCGGCGACCTTGGCCTTCCGGTCGGCGGTCCTGCTGTCGACGCTGGGACCCTGCTCATCGTTGACCGACCTGTCGGGGTCGACGGGTTCGTCGCACACCCAGCACAGCCAGCCATCGCGCTCGGCCACATCATGGAGAAGGCTCATCCGAGCAACGTAGCCCCTCGGGCCGCCACCCCGCGCACCAGGGGCACGGCCGACCCTCGTCGGTGCGTCCGCGGTCTCCCGGCGGGACTACGCGGCGCCGCGCCGACGGCGCGCCCTCTCGAAGTCGGCGACATCCGCCATCCACGGGCCGTGCCGTTCGAGCGCGGCGCAGCCGCCGCGGACGAACGCGGTCACCAGGCTCCGGTATCCGCGGACGCCGTCCACCAGGCAGTATTCGACCCGGTACTCCGGATCCGTCCCGCCCGCCCCCTCGCGGACCGTCGTGATGCGGGCTGCTGAGTCCGCGTAGAAGTGGAGCTGGATCCCCTCGCCCATCTCCTCGTCCTCGATGGTGAACACTTCGTTGTCGGCGGCGGAGCGGTCGCCGACGAACTCCCAGAACTCGGCGTCGGCGGAACGGCCCTGGTCCCGGCGCCACTTCTTCTCCAGGCCCTTGTCGTCGGTGAACGACAGGACCGCCTTTCCCGCACGATCGCCGGAGGCGGCGGGGCCGCCGGCCGCTCTCCCGTCATCCTCCATGGGGGTCATGGGCGTGTTCCTGGAGCGGTCGGCGGCCTCCGAGCACATCAGGAAGGTCACGGTGCGGACCGCGTCATCGACGAGCTCAGGGTGCGCACGACGGACGGCCGCGTCGACCGCCGCCTCCATCCGGGTCCAGTCGCGCTTGTCCGTGGCGCGCTTGCCCCGCCGTGGATCGCGGCTGATCCACATCCCGGCGCACGCCTCTTCCGCCGTGGCGACCACCCGCAGGACCTCGGGCAGCAGCGCGGGGTCGACGGCATCCGACTTCCGCTTCGGGACGGTCGAGCCGTGCAGGTACTGGCCCGTGTACATCAGAATCGCGGAGTCGAGCGGGCCGAGCACCGTTCCGCGCTCGGCGCGACGGCGGTCCGCGTGGTACTTCTGAGCCCGTTTCCCGTCGGACGTCTCGGTCGCCCCGCGCATCGCCGCCCAGACCTGGCCGCGTTCGAGCAGATCGATGTCGGCCCCGTGGGCGACGAGCCGACCGCGGGCCCAGGGGATGCGCCGGAAGATCGCGTCGACGTCCCCGGGCGCGGAGAGGAGGACCGGGTCCAGGAGCGCGACGGCCGCCTCCTCGTCGAGCCGGCCCCGGGTTCCGGCGGCGTCGCACAGCGGCAGGACCGCGGACCACAACAGCAGGTGTCTGGCCAGGTCCTCCTGGATCACCGCGCGATGGGTCTCCTCGATCGGGAACATGAACGTGCGGGGCTCGTGGTTGGCGTCCGCCCCCGCACCGAGCATCAGTTTCAACTCACCGTCCACGCGGACCACGTTCGGTATCCAGCCGCTCCGGCGCGTGAAAACGACGTCTCTCATGGACGCATTCTCCCCCACCGGGCCGGTCGCTCGGCCGGGGCCCGGTCGATCTGTTCGATCACCCGGGCCGGCACTCCCGCGACCACGGCGCCGGCGGGGACATCGCGCGTGACCACCGCACCCGCGGCGACCACCGCCCCGGCGCCGATGGCCACCCCCTGCGTGATGACGGCGGCTGTCCCGATCCAGACGTCGTCCTCGACGACGATCGGGGCGAAGGAGAGGTACTCGCGGCGCTCGGCCAGGGGCAGTGGATGGCCCCCGGTGACGAGGCTGACCCGCGGGGCGATCATGACGCCGTTCCCGATACGGATCCCTCCCCTGTCCATGAAGGTGCATCCCTGGTTGACGAAGACGTTCTCCCCGAACGTCGTGTTCAGCCCGAACTCGGTGAAGAACGGCGGGTAGATCACCACCGACTCCGGCAGCGGGCCACCGAACACAACCGAAAGTAGTTCCGCGCGACCCGCGCTGTCGCTGAACGGAAGCACGTTCAGCCGCGACGTCGCATCGGTCACCTCCGCGATCCGCTCCGCGTGACGCGTGAACTCGGCCGTCCGGACATACATGATCTGCTCCGTGCGTGTGGACATGCGCTGATCCCACCACCGCGCGCCCCTCACGATCAAACAACTCCGCTCCCATGATCCACAACCATCGGTTGTGGGAGCAGGAGGGAGGCGGCGCAGACCGAACGTCGGCCGGCGCCCGCGCCGCACGGCACGGTGCCGGAGCCCTACCGGTAGCCCGTGAGGCCGTCCGCCAGTTCCTCCTCGTCGCCGTCGCGCCGTGCGGAGAGCGCCTGTTGAAGGGCGAAGGTGTTGCGGATCGCGCTGATCCGTCCGGACGTCGAAGCGTCGTCCCAACCGCCGAGCGTCAGCACCCGGCCCAACAGTTCCTCTCCGTAGGCGGCTTGGACGGCTGCCAGGTCCTCGGCGTGGTCGCCCAGGGCGACCCCGTCCCAGTCGATGACGCCACTGAGGCGCGGCCCGTCGTCCGAGAGCTCCCACAGGACGTTCTCCCCGCCGAGGTCGCCGTGGACCACGGCGGACGTGAGCGGCGGAAGGCCGTCGAGCGCCGCGAGTTCGCGCGCGGCACGCTTCCGGCCGCTGTCGGACATCAGAGGGAACAGTTCGGCACGCACGTCCGCCGCGAACTCCTGCCACCGGCGGTGCGGAGCCACCGGAAGCGCAGCGCGCGCCTTCTCGCCCCCGCCCGCGGCGACGAGCCCCGAGAGGAGTCCGGCGTACTGCTCGGCCACCGCGTCGGCGACTTCGGGGTCTTCGAGCGCGGCAGCGTCCAGGGGCGCCCCGGGGATCCGGCTCAGTACCAGGTAGGCCGGTTCGTCCGTGCCCGGGCCGCCGCCCAGGGCGAGCGGGCGCGGGGTGCGGAAGCCGAGGCCGAGCCCGACGAGGGAGCGCAGGGCGGCTGCCCGCGCGGGCAGCCGCCCAGCGGCGGCTTCGGTGCGGGCGAAGCACACCACCCGCTCCGACCCGACGACGACGCGGTGGAACTGTCCCTGGAAGGTGAGGAGTCCGTCCTGCTGGTCGTCGGGCAGCAGGCGGATCACGAGGTCGCGGTACGTCTCCATGACGTCCATGGTGAACCAGCCGCGGCGGGGGACGGCGACGAGGGAGCGCTCGGTCGTGGCAGCCGTACGCGGCTCGCCGCCGGCCGCGTCCACGGCGGGGGGTGCGAACTCACCGGTACGGCGGATTCAGAGCAGGACCGGAAGGGAGTCCAAGCCGCTGATGAGCCGGGTCCGCCGCCGGTCCAACCGGTCCGCCGCCACGGCGAGCCGGATGTCGGGGAAGCGGGTCAGGATCGCGCGCAGGGCGATGTGCGCCTCGGCTTTCGCCAGCGGCGCGCCGAGGCAGCGGTGGATGCCGTGGCCGAAGCCGAGGTGACCGGTCGCGTCCCGGTCCAGGTCGAGCCGGTCCGGTGCGGTGAAGCGCTCCGGATCGCGGTTGGCCGCATTGATGTCGACGAGTACCGGGACACCCGCGGGGATCTCGGTTCCGCCGAGGGACATGGCTTCCGTGGCGAACCGGAAGGTGGAGGTGCTGACCGGCGGGTCGAAGCGGAGCAGCTCGTCCAGGGCCCGCGGGATGGTTCCCGGGTCGCCGCGCAGGCGGTTCAGCTCGGCCGGGTGCCGCAGGAGCGCCAGGACCGCGTTGCCCAGGAAGTTCGTGGTCGTCTCGTGGCCGGCGACGAGCAGGAGCACCGCCAGGGAGACCAGTTCCTCCTCGCCCAGCCGGTCCCCGCGCTCGCGTGCGGCGATGAGGCGATCGAGGAGCGAGTCGCCCGGGTGGAGGCGCTTCGACACGATGAGGCCGGTCATGTACGCGGCGACGGCGTGCGAGGCGGCGTCGGTGCGGCCCGGGTCCCCGGCCGCGAACAGGTCGGCGGACCAGCGCTGAACCCGCGGCCGGTCGGTCTCCGGCACGCCGAGCAGTTCGCAGATCACCATGACCGGAAGGGGGACGGCGAGTGCGGCCACGACGTCGACCGCCCCGCCGGCCGGCCAGCGGTCGAGCAGCTCGTCGGTCAGCCGGGCGATGGAGGGGCGCAGAGCGGCGATGGAGCCGCTCGTGAAAGCGCCGGTGACCAGCTTGCGGAGCCGGGTGTGCCGGGGCGGGTCGCTGGCCAGCATGGTGTGCGCGACGGCGGCATGCAGACGCCGCCGCGACCCCTTGCCGGCGAAGAAGGCGGCGGTGTCCTTGGAGAGCCGCACGTCGCTCAGGGCGTCCCGGGCCTCCGCGTATCCGGTGACCAGGTAGCTCTCACGTCCGTCGGATCCGGATGTCACAGCCCGCACCGGGCATCGGGGCCGCGGGGCCGTGCACCCGCTGGAGAGGTCGGGGGCGGAGCGGCTGTCCTCGGAGGCATCGTTCATAGGAGTCCCCAGAGTAGAAGCTCCCAGCACGAGTGCCCCCCTGCCTCTGAGGCGGCCGGCCGGCCCCCGGACTGGTGCAGAGTGTGGGCATGGACGTCATCGAACTCGCCCGAGCTCTCGTTCTGGAGCGCCACCCCGATGCCCGCGCGGCGTTCCTCGGCGGCAGCGTCCTGACGCGCCGGCGCACCGCCCGGTCCGACCTGGACGTCGTCGTGCTGCTCGACGGCCCGCCCGCCCCGTACCGCGCGAGCCTGCGGTACGGGGACTGGCCGGTGGAGCTGTTCGTGCACACCGAGGAGTCCTGGCACGACTTCGTGACCCCGGAGATCGTCCGGCGGAACTCGCCCCTGCTGTGGATGTGCGCCGACGGCGCGCTGCTGCTCGACGCCGACGGAACCGGAGCACGGATCTCGGATACGGCCGAACGCCTCGCCGCCGCGGGCCCGCCCCCGGTCACCGCGACGGCGCTCGAAGACGCCCGGTACGCGCTGACGGACCTGCTCGACGACTTCGGCGCCTGTACGGATGCGGGGGAGCGGCTGTTCGTCGTGGCCGATCTCGTCCGGCGGAGCGCCGAGCTGGCGCTGCTGACCCACGGGACCTGGCTCGGCGGCGGAAAGTGGCTGGCCCGGCGCCTCGAACCCGTCGCACCGGACCTGGCCGCGCGCCTGGACGAGGCGGCGCGAGCCGCGCTGCGCGGCGAGCAGGCGGCCCTCACCTCGCTGGTCACGGAGGTCCTCGACGCGGCCGGCGGCCCGGTCTGGGAGGGATACCGCCGCAGCGGACCGCGTGAGACGGCCTGACCGGCCGGACGACCGGGCGGCACGCGCCGCTCGGCCCCATCGCACGGCCTCGGCCCTCCGGGCGCCCGACGCCTCGGAGCGGACCCGGCGCCGCCGGGTCCGGCCGAACGGCCCGAACCCCTGCCGGGGATCAGGCGGCGACGAGCTCCTGCTCGCGGTCCGCCGTGCCGACCAGGGGCTTCCTGTTCGGCAGCGCGAGCCGGAAGACCTTGTGCCACGCGGAGAAGACCTGCTTGGGCAGGGGGCCGGTGACGTACTCCAGCTCGTACTTCTCGAACAGCGCGCGCACCTTCACCGCGACCTCGGCGTACCGGTTGCTCGGAAGGTCCGGGAACAGGTGGTGCTCGATCTGGTGCGACAGGTTGCCGGTCATGAAGTGCATGGCCTTGCTGCCGCTGATGTTCGCCGAGCCCATCATCTGGCGCAGGTACCACTGGCCGCGCGTCTCGCCCTCGATGGACCGGCGCTCGAAGACCTGTACGCCCTCGGGGAAGTGCCCGCACATGATCACCGAGTGGGTCCAGAGGTTGCGGACCAGGTTGGCGGTGAACGTGGCGCCGAGTGTGGTGAGGAAGGACGGGCCCGACAGCAGCGGGTGGATCACGTAGTCCTTGAGCACCTGCTTGCGGATCTTGCGTCCCACGGCCCTGGCCCGCGTGCGGAACTCCGGATTCCGGCGGCGGCGCTTGTGGAGGTTCTTGCCGAGCTCCAGATCGTACGCCGCGATGCCGTACTCGAAGAAGCAGGCGTTGAGGAAGTTCCACAGCGGCTGGCCGAGGTGGAAGGGATGCCACTTCTGGTCCTCGTCGACGCGCATGATGCCGTAGCCGAGGTCGTTGTCCTTGCCGATCACGTTGGTGTACGTGTGGTGCAGTTCGTTGTGCGAGTGCTTCCACTGATCGGACGGCGAGACGTGGTCCCACTCCCAGGTGGTGGAGTGGATCTTCGGGTCGCGCATCCAGTCCCACTGGCCGTGCAGGACGTTGTGGCCGATCTCCATGTTGTCCATGATCTTCGCCACGGACAGTCCGGCGGTGCCGAGCAGCCACGCGGGCGGGAACATCGAGAACAGCAGCACGCCCCTGCTGACCAGCTCCAGCTTGCGCTGCGCCGCGATGACCTTGCGGATGTAGGCGGCGTCCTTCTCGCCGCGGTCGGCGATCACCTCGTCGCGGATCGCGTCCAGCTCGCGGCCCAGTTCCTCGATCTGCTCCGCGGTCAGGTGGGCGGTGGGGTCGATGGCGGTCAAGGTGCTCCTACCGTTCGATGTCGCACGGGCCCGCGGCGGCGGACACGCAGGTCTGGATGAGGACGCCCGGCTCGGCCTCGGTGATCCCGCCGGTGCGCAGGTCGCGGACGGCGCCCGCCTTGAGCGGCGTGACGCAGCCGAAGCAGATGCCCATGCGGCACCCGGAAGGCATGAGCACACCGGCCTCCTCGCCGACGTCCAGCAACGGCGTGGCGCCGTCCGCCGCGACGGTTCTGCCGGAGGCGCTGAACGTGACCTCGCCGCCCTCGCCCGCGACAACGACGCCGGGGCGGAAGCGTTCGGTGTGCAGACGCTCCTGGACGCCGTGCTCGCTCCAGTGGTCCTCGGCGGCGTCGAGCAGGCCCGTCGGCCCGCAGGCCCAGGTCTCGCGCTCGGCCCAGTCGGGTACGAGCTCGTCGAGACGGGCGATGTCGAGCACGCCGTCCGTCGCGGTGTGCACCTCGGTGAGCCGAAGCCTCCCGGCCGCGACCAGAGCGTGCAGCTCCTCGCGGAAGATCACGTCCTGCGGCCGCGGCGCGCAGTGGACCATGACGACGTCGTCGAGCTCCCTGTCGCGCAGCATGCCCATCACGGGCGTGATGCCGCTGCCGGCCGTCAGGAAGAACACCTTGGCGGGCGCGGTCCGCGACAGCACGAAGTCCCCGGTCGGCTGGTCGAGCCGGACCAGCGTGCCCGGCTTCGCCCTGCGGACCAGATGGTTGCTGACCCGGCCGTCCGGGATCGCCTTCACGGTGATCGTGATGCGGCCGTCTTGGCGGTGAGCCGGCGAGGTGAGGGAGTAGGCACGCCACAGGCGCACCCCGTCGACGTCGACCCCGATCCGCACGTACTGACCGGCCGTGTGACCGCGCCAGCCCCGCCCCGGCCTGATCACGACGGTCGCGGCGTCACCCGTCTCGGGACGCACGGCCTCGATGCGACCACACAGGTCGGCCCCCGCACGCAGCGGGCTGACCAGGTCGAGGTAGTCCGACGGCAGCAGCGGCGTCGTGACCATCTCCAGTAGTTTCCACGCCCTACTGCGGAGGGCTGTACTCGTCATGGCCCCAGCTTGCTGCGCCCCATGGCGTAAAGTCCTGACCGCAGGACGTGAAACCGATCAGCTGAATTGTTCGCAGGGAACAAAAAGTGAGCCATGCAATCCGGAGGGCCAGCGAACTGGCCCTCGACGAGACGACGGTCACCGCCCTTCGGAGCGCTCTGAGGACCACGGCCGACGAGATCGTCCAGGCGATCATCGACGAGGTCCCGTCCTACGCCAACGCCCTCTCGGGCCGCATGGGCGCCACCATTCGCCGGGCCGTCCGCACCGCCCTGGGGCACTACCTGGACCTGGCGAGCGGTATCGCCACGGGCGGCGACGGCGGTGACGCCGCCTACGAGCTGGGTCGTGGCGAGGTGCGCGACGGACGTTCGATGGACGCCCTCCTCAGTGCCTACCGCGTCGGCGCCCGCGTGGCCTGGCGGTGCCTGGCGGCGGGTGCGGTACCCGCGGGCCTGCCCGCCGCCGAGGTCGCCAAGTTCGCCGAGCTGACCTTCGCCTACATCGACGAGCTCTCCGCCGCGAGCGCCGCGGGGCACGCCGACGAACTGGCCGCCCGGGGCAGGGCCCACGAGCGCCACCTGGAACACCTGGCCCGCGACCTCCTCGCGGGCGCGAGCCCGGACGTGCTGCTGGCCTCCGGCCAACGGGCCGGGTGGCAGCCTCCGGTTTCGCTGACCGCGGTCCTGCTGCCCGCCCCCCAGGCCCGGCCCGCCTACCGCACGCTCGACCCGAACACCCTGGTGCTCGACGATCTGCCGGATGCCACGGGTGTCCTGCTCGTCCCCGATGCCGACCGATCACATCTCCTGCGGCAGCTGACCGACCGCACAGCCGTGGTCGGCCCGGCCCGGCCGTGGGCGCGTGCGTCCGCCTCGTACGCCCGCGCCGCACGTGCCCGCTCCCTTTCCCCCGATATCCGCGACACCGAGGACCACCTGCCCGAGCTGGTGCTGAGCGCCGACATGGACGCCTTCGCCGACCTGCGCGCCCGCGCCCTCGCACCCTTGCGGGCCCTGCCCGCCGCGACCGCGCGGCGGCTGGAGGAGACGCTGCGGGCGTGGCTGCTGCACCAGGGCAGACGGGACGAAGTGGCGGCGGAACTGTTCGTCCATCCCCAGACGGTCCGGTACCGGATGTCGCAGCTGCGGGAACTGTTCCCGGACCTCCCGTCGCCACACCGGGTCCTCGAACTGACGCTGGCCGTCGGTCTTCGGGCCGCGCCGGCCGGCGCACCGCGCGAGGGATGATGGGACGGAACGACGGATCGTGAGGGCAGGAGCTTCCATGGCACAACGGGTTCACCGGCCCCGTGAGGACGCGGAGTTCGATTTCATCCTCGGGATGAGCCGAGTTCCGGTCCTCGCGTACTTCACCGGTAGCTGGCCCAAGGCGATCGAGCCCTGCCGGGCGATGGACCTCGTCGTGGGCGGCATCGCCGACGACTGCGCGGGGCGCCTGACGGTCGTCCGCGCCGACATCACGCGTTGCCCGTCCGCGACCCGGAGATACGGGGTCACCGGAGCCCCGACGTGCGTCCTGCTCAAGGAGGGCGAGGCGGTGGCGCACGGCACGGGGCCCATGACCGTCGCCGAGGTACGGGAGCTCCTGGCCGGCCACCTCTGATCGGCCGGTGCGGCAGGTGGCCGCGAAACCCGTCACATCGCGCCACCTGTCGCCGCATCCGGTCACGGCCCTGCACGCCACGTCACATCACGCCGTGACCACGGGGGCCGCGTCGGCCGAGAACCCCGTGCCGACGTCGCCCCGGGGCGCTTCAGGCGTCCCGGGGCACTGTGCGACAGAGGCGGGGGCAAGGTCCTGCCCCCGCCGGTCCGGCTCACGGCGGGGGGCACCCGGCGGGGGCGACCGCCTCGGCCGCACCGCTCCCCGGGGAGGAGGCGCCCCGGCCCGCGAACCGTCAGGCCGACGACCCGCTGTCGATGACCAGGTCGGTGCCGACGACCGCACCGGCGGCGGGCGAGGCGAGGTAGAGCACCGCCGCCGCCACCTCATCGGCCTCCGCGACGCGTCCGAGCGGGTTCTCCGACTTCATCCGCTCGGCACGGTCGGCCTCGGTCTCTCCGGGACGCAGCGACATGGGAGCGGCGGAGGCGCCGGGGCTGACAGCGTTGATGCGGACGCCCTGGTGGATGTGGTCGAGCGCGGCGGCACGCGTCAGCGCGGACACCGCCGCCTTGGAGGTGATGTACGCGGCGGCGTTCGGAATCCTCAGGTGTGCGCCCAGGTTGGAGGAGATGTTGACGATGGTGCCGCCGCCGTTCTCCTTCATGTGGGCGATCTCGTGCTTCATGGCCAGCCAGACGCCGGTGACATTGGTCCGCAGTACCGCGTCCCAGTCCTCCTCGCTCACCTCGCCGGCGGGCACGGTGCCCCGGAATATCCCGGCGTTGTTGACCGCCACGTCCAGGCCGCCGAAGCGGGCGACGCTCTCCCGGACGAGGTCCCGGAGCTGTCCGGAGTCGGTGACATCGGCGGTGACGGCGGCGGCTGTCCCACCGGCCGCCCCGATGAGGCCGACCGTCTCGTCCAGGGACGCCGCGGTACGTCCCGCGGCGACCACGGACGCGCCCTCGGCGGCGAAGGCGAGCGCGATGGCGCGGCCGAGGCCGGATCCCGCGCCGGTGACGAGGACGGTCCTGCCGGTGAAGCGGTTCATTTCGGTGACTCCCTTGAGTGACGGGCTACGTGGTGCGGTGGTTCAGGAGGGCCGCGACGGCCAGGGCGGCCCCTGTCGCGGCCAGGGACCAGGGGTCGCTGTCGAGTGTGAGCAGGACGGCGAAGAGGACGGTCGGGCCGAACTCCATCGCGGTGTTCAGCACGCCTCCCGCGAGCCCGGTCTCCTGCCGCGGTACGCCGTCGGTGGCGAGCACGGCGGCTCCGGCGAAGGACGCCGCGGTGCCCGCCGGCAGCAGCACGAGGCCCGGCAGCAGCCCGTACGCGTACGAGGTGTGCGCGGACAACCCCGTGACCGCGAGGAGGACGAGCCCGGCCGCGCCCGTACCCAGCCCGGCGGTCATGACCGTTCGGGCGCCGTACCGGCCGATGAGCGGACCCGCCGCCCGGCCCGAGGCGAGCAGCGCCACGGCGAACGGTACGAAGGCGGCCGAGGTCTGCAACGGTGACCAGTCGCGCTCCTGTTGGAGGTGGAGCGAGAGGACCACGAAGGTCATCGCGGTCCCGCAGGCGCTCAGCGCGACGGCGGCGAGGGCCAGGGACCGCCGCCGGCCGGACAGGAAACCGGGGGGCAGCAGGGGATCGCGGGAATGGCGCTCGGCGTACCGGAACGCGGCCAGCAGCCCGGCCCCGCCGAGCAACGGCACCAGCACGCCGGCCGAGGACGCGGGGCGGGCGTCGGTGGCGACGAGACCGTAACTGACGAGGACGATCCCGGCGGTGGCGAGCAGCGCACCGGGCAGGTCGAGACCCCTGCCCCGGTCGGGTGCGGTGTCCGGCAGCAGCCGGGGCGTGAGGACGAGCGCCACGATCGCCACCACGACGGGCACGCCGAACGCCCAGCGCCAGGAGAGCAGTTCCGAGATGACGCCGGAGAGCAGATTGCCCGCGGTCGCGCCGAGCACGGAGAGCCCGCCCCAGGTGGCCATCGCCCTGCCGTACGCGGCGGGGGAGGGGTGAACGGCGCGCAGCACGGCCATGGCGGCCGGTGCGACCAGGGCCGCGCCCGCGCCCTGGGCGAAGCGCGCCGCGAGCAGGGCTTCGATTCCGGGGGCGAGCGGGACGGCGACCGAGGCGAGGGCGAAGAGGGCAAGGCCCGCGACGAGGATGCGCCGCCCGCCGTAGCGGTCGGCGAGACGACCGCCGAACAGCAACAGCCCGGCGAAGGTCAGGCCGTAGGCGGTGCTGAGCAGGATCACGTCCGAGCGGTGGAGGCCGAGTTCCCGGGCGAGGCGGGGCAGCGGTACGGCGATCGCGGTGAGCGTGTAGATCAGCGTGGCCTGGACGCAGCCGAGGAGGGCGAAGGCGCGCCCGTGCCGCGTGGCGGTGACGCGGGCGGTGCCCGTGACCGTCATGATCCCCCCGATATTTGACTGATCGGTCCATTATTCGGGCGCGCGAAAGCGACCCGTCGGCTCTGTCGGGTGTGACTCAGTCCAGCAGGGTCAGTGCCTGTTCGGCGGCGTCCCGCACCCGGGCGGGATCGTTCGACGCCTTGCCCACGATGCGCACGCCCTGCAGCAGGACGAGCAGCATGCGCGCCAGCGCTCGCGGATCGCGCCCCTCGGGAAGCTCTCCCTGGGCCTGGGCCCGCACGAGCGCGGAGTGCAGCAGGGTCTCGATGTGCTCCCAGCTGAACTCGACCCGGCGGCCCGCCGCGGCATCGTGCGGGGCCAGCTCGGCGGCGGTGTTGGTGACGAAGCAGCCGTTCAGCCGCCCTTCCGGGGACGCGGCTTCCGCGGCGAAGCGGCGCACCAGCGTCCGCACCGCGGGCAGGGCGGGACCGGGCTGGGACAGCTCGGACACGAGGAGCGGGTCGTGCGTCTCGGTGTACCGGTCGAGGGCCTTGAGGTACAGCTCGTGCTTGCTGCCGAACGTCGCGTAGATACTGGCGCGGCCGATGCCGATGTGTTCGACGAGATCGGTCATCGACGTCGCTTCGTAGCCCCGCCGCCAGAACAGCTCGAGAGCAGACTGCAGCGCGGCGTCCGGATCGAATTCCTTGGTCCTGGCCACAGTGAAGACCCTAGCCCTATCTGGACCGTTCGGTCAATTATCGAGGTTGTCGCATCGGCCGTTCCTGTGTGCGGATCACGACGCGAAGCGCGGTGCCACCGCGCTCCATCCGAGCCGTGGCGACCGGGGAGTCAGCCGCGGCCACCGGGGGAAGCGGGCCCGCGAAGCCACTGCCCCAGCGTTCGCCGCGCCGGCCGCACGACGACGCGACCGTGCTTCTTCTCGCCGACCAGCTCGATACGCAGCGAGATCGGCTCACCGTGGTCCGGAGCGGTACGGATCCTGACCCTGCTGTAGTCCAGCCTCAGGGCATCGGCGTCCACCACCATGCCCGGTCCGGTGATCAGCGTCAGGGTCTTGCCGCGCATGTCCACGTCGATCCGCAAGGTGTCCTGCGTGATCACCGCCCGGGTGAAGTCGAGCGTCACCGCGCACCACTTCACGTCGAGCACCAACCGCCGCGGCACCACCCAGCGTCCCGAACGCGTGACGGGGCTGTGCTTCTGCTCGATGCGGAGCACGTCCTTGACCTCCGCGACCGCGGCACCGAGCGAATCCGCCGTCGACGGCAGATCGTCGGTGAGTGCCGTCAGCTCGCCGAGGGTTCGCGCCGACAGGGCGCCGTCCAGGCGCTCGTCCAACTCGTCCGCGGTCAACCGACCGTCGCCCGCCGCGACACGCAGCACTTCCACGACACGGTCCCGGTCCGCGTGAGAGGCCCGCAGTTCGGGCGGGGAACCCGGACCGGCATGGTTCCCGGAGGGCAGACTCTCTCCCGGCATGCTTGCGTCCCCGTCCCTCGTCATGGCCGTCGGTCCCGACCGACGGGGCCAACGCTATAGCGCGACGTGGACGCCCACCAAGCCCGGGAGCGGGCGACTCCGCCTCGACCGGGCCCGGTCGTCAGCGAGGTGTGGCGTACATGGTCAGGCCCTTGGGCGTCGGCGTGAGTTCCAGGCTCATCCCGATCTTGCGGTTCGGCCGCGCCGGGCGGAGCGTACGCGAGCCGGCCAGGGTCGCCAGGGCGACCGGCAGCATGGCGTCGGCCGCGGCTGCGCCGGGGCAGTACCGGGGGCCCAGGCCGTAGGCGAGCAGCGCGGTGGGGGCCGGTGGCGGCTCGGCGTGGGGGAGCCAGCGCTTCGGGTCGAACGCGTCCGGGTCGCGGTAGCGGTCCCTGTCGCGGCGCAGTGCCCCCAGGGGCAGGGTGACCACGGCTCCGGCCGGGATCCGGACACCGCCCTGGACGGTCTGGTGGCGGGTGCGGCGGACCAGGAACGGGATGCCGTGGAGCCGGGTGACCTCCTGCACGAAGGCCGTCGCGAGCGGGAGTTGGTCTGCATGGAGGCGGCTCGGGTCGGGCGCGGCGTCGGCCTCGTCCCGGAGCGCCTGCTGGTAGTGCGGATGGCGGCCCAGTTCGTAGCAGGCCCAGGCGAGGGTGGAGGCGCTGGTCTCCATGCCGGCGATCAGCAGCGCGCGAACATCGCGCTGCACCACGCGGGGGTTTTCGGGCGTGGCGGCTTCGAGCACGGACACCAGGTCCCGGCCGTCGGGGTGGGGCTGGTGGCGGGCCAGCAACTGGCGGACGGCCTCGTCCAGTTCGGCGAGCGCGCGGCGGCAGGCGCGGCGCCGGGGCACGGGCACCCAGGGCCAGGGCGCGAGGGCGTACCGCCAGAACATGCCGCTGGACAGGGTGGAGCGGGCGGACGCGATCCTGGACAGGGTGTCGGGAGCGAGTTCGCTGTTGAGGACGCAGCTGACAAGGAGGCCGCAGGCGAGCCGGCTCATCTCCATCCGCATGTCGAGGGGCCGGTCCGCGGGCAGGCCGGCGAGCAGCCGCCGGGTCCGGGCCTGGGCGGCGGGCCCGAGCGTGGTGAGCCGGGACGCGCTGAACGCGGGCCTCATGACGGCGCGCCGCTTTCGGTGGGCGGCGCCTTCGAGGCCGACCACCCCGTCCTCGGTGAAGTCGCGCAGGCTCGGGTCCGGGCCCCAGAACCGGAAGGTGTCCTCGTCGGTGCCGATCTTACGCAGGAGTGCCGGGTCGTTGACCTGGAAGGCGGTCGCCGGGCCTGTTCGGGTCGGGACGACCGGGCCCGCCTGTTCGCGGCGGGCCGCGAGGTTGGCCGGGTCCAGCCAGAACCGCAGCGCGCGCGAGTGGGTGAGCATTCCCTCGCCGGGCGGCACGGACGGTTGTCCGGGGCAGGCTGTCCTGTCCACACTCATCAGCTTCGCTGTCCTGTTCACGTTCGTCGGCCTTCGCGGCTCCGACCGCCGGTGACGGCCGCCAGTACGTGTGGGCAACGATCAACCGCCGGGGTGGTCACGGGTGGGCGGGCTCCCCCGCGCGTCGCCGGAACCGGGGCAGCGTCACCCATCACGGGACGGAGCCCTGTGACGGCGATCCCGCCGAGCACCCGGCTGCTCCGGGCCCCGGGGCGGGGGACGCGCGATGGTCCACGCGCTCGGGAGGTCCGCTACGCGTCCGTGGGGACCCGGATGCCGTGCCGACAGGGCTTGAAGTCCACGAGGACCACCGAGCACCCGTCGGCGGTCGGGTCCTCGACGCACGACACGACGCTTTCCGGGGGTTCGTCGCAGATCGGACACGACGCGAGCGCGGGGTAGTCGGGTTGCCGAAGGGCTCCGAGGAGCGCCTCCTCCTCCCTGCACGGCAAGGCCGCCGCGAGGTCGGTCGGCCACGCGCCTGTGACGCGGATGCGGTCCACCACTGCTCCTCCGGTTGCTGCCGTGCCAACGGCATGCGGGCGGGGTCACGGGATATCGGCCGGCTGGTCGTCCTGCCACACCCAACGGCCGTTGGTGTCGGGCGCGTAGATGCTTCTTCCGCCCGGAAAGGTGCAGCCGTCGTTGGGAAGCGCGACCCAGGGGTCCTCCTCCGTGAGGGTCACGGAGGTGGATTGCCCGTCCAGTGGTCCGCCGTGGAGTTCGACTGTGATCGAGATGGTGTTGTCGCTCATGCCGATCGTCTGCCCCGACAGGTACAGACCAATTATGGGTGGATCGGGGCGGTGCCGATCCGGGCCTTACTCGGCCCGGCGACCGCCCCGCGCACCGTGCCCACGAGGAGGGGAGAGGCCGCCGCCACTCCGGAGCGCCGCACTCCCCGCGGAGGGAACCGGCGCCTTTCGGCCAGGCGCGGTGATGACGCGCGGCGGCTGGAGCAGGGATGAGAGGGGCGGGGTGATACGCCCGGTGACAGGGCAGCGGCCGAAGCGGCTGATCCACCCAGCGTGCCTGGGGAACAGACTGGCCCGCGGTGTCATTGGGGCAGGTGCGGACAGCACCGGAACGGCTGGCCGAACGCTCAGCGGAGCACCGTACTTCTGGAACAGTGAGCACCGGTGTTCGAGCCCCCGGGGCGCCGTCGGAGAGCCCTCACCGCCCGTCCTCGCAGAGCCGCCGAGGGCCGTACCAGGGCGCTCCCCGCCCCACGACGCATCTCGGACGTTCGGGACCACAGCACCGGATCGCGCAGGCAGTACCCCCCTCACCGCACAGGAGGCACGCCCATGCACGTCCGCACCTCAGCCCCGTCGAGAAGACCCGGCCAAGCCGTCCTGCTCGTACTCGGTCTGTTGGCCGCCCTGCTGGCCGCGGCCGTACCCGTGGCCGGCCCCGCCCACGCCGCCGTACCGGACCGCTGGGGCTTCTCGTATCTGGACAACGCGACCCCGCCGCCCGGTTACGTCCCCGACCCGTCACGGCAGTACGGCAGTTGGGCCTCCCCGTCCACCAACCCCGTCAAGGTCGACCAGATCGGCCTCGGCTCCTATGTCGTGCACTTCCCCCTGATCGGCGGACCGGGTGGCATCGCCCACGCCACCGCCGTGAGCAGCTCGGCCCGCTGGTGCCAGATCGCCGACTGGAAGCCCGTGGGCTCAGGCCAGGACGTCTACGTCACCTGCTACCTCCCCAGCGGCGCGCCGGCCAACTCCACCTTCACTGTCCTGTACACCAGCAGCAGCGGTCTCCCGACCACGCCCACCGGTTCCTACGGCTACGTGAACGCGGACAGCAGCGGTGCGATTCTCGCGCAGTACAACTCGACAGGTGCCGCCAACGCGGTGAGCAAGGGCTCCACCGGTCTCTGGAAGGCGTGGCTCCCCGGCCTCGGACAGGCCACCCACGCGGGGAACCTCCAGGCCACGGCAGTGGACCCGAAACAGGGCGCGCGGTGCAAGGTGTCCGACTGGGCGCCGGGCACGGCCGGGCAGACGGTCGTGGTCGCCTGCTACAACGCCTCCGACGTTCCGTACGACACCGAGTGGACCCTGAGCTACTCCTACCAGCGAGCGGTGCACGGACCGGCCTTTCCGCCGAGGTCCTTCGGCTACCTCTGGTACAACGGATCGCTGCCCGCCCTGACCAACTACAACTCCAGCGGAGCCACCAACACCCTCGGCGGCTCGGGAGCGCCCTTCGTCGTGAGCCTGCCGTCGATCGCCGTTCCGTCGGACACCGCTCAGGTCACCGCCTACGGGAAAAGCCCCGAATACTGCGGCCTGCACACGCCGTGGGACAGGGCCGGCGGCACGGTCCGGCTCTACGTGGCCTGTTTCGGCCCGGGTGGCGCCCCGGTGAAGACCCCGTTCTTCGCCGCCTACACCTCGGCACGCTGACCCGAGGCGAACCGCTGCACCGCAGCACGCTGACCTGAGACCAACCGCGCACCTCGACAACCGATCGCCGACCGGCACGGAACCCCGCCGGCCGTCACGATCACCGGTGCCGACCGGCACGACGTCCCCCAGCTCCTGCCGCCGCTCGACGCGGTCCCACCCGTTCGGGGAGCCGGGGGACACTCCCTGGCCCCCCGGCATCCCTACGCGGACCGGGGGGCTACGGCCCGGACGGGCGCGCCTCCGGAGGCCGAGGACGTTGCAACCGTCGGCTGGGAAGTCCACATCGCCCCCGGTGCCGTTGCCGCTGACGAACCGCCGTCCGCGAGGGGCGTCACGCCACGGAGAACTGGGCCACGTACGCGTCGAAGGGCTCGATGCCGACGTCCGCACGGAGTTCGTCCACGCGCTCGGGATCTTCGCAGGGCCACGGGACCGGCGCCCCGTCCTTCACTCCGGCGATCTGAGTTCCGTAGATCTGCTTGCCTCCCTCGTTGACCAGGGTGCGGTCGTGCAGGAAGGCGAGCTCGCGCGGGCCGGCCGAGCCTTCCGACACGGCCTGCCGCATCAGCTGAAGGGCGCGCCGCTGGACGTCGAGCTGCCGGTCGGCGTGCTGGGCGACGAGCCATGCCGCGCGTGCGGCCTCCTCGCCGACCAGGTCCGCCGTCGGCCAGCCGTACTCCTCCATGATCTCGTTGAGCCGGTCACCGTGCCGGGCGGTCAGCCGCCGCCAGGCCAGTTGCTCGGCGGGGTCGTCGCTGTTCGCGTGGACCGCCGACCGGTGATCGGCCGCAGCCATGTCCGTGAGTTCCGCCGTCAGTGCGGCAACGTCGTTCGCCACTCTCAACTCCCTTGTCAGGTCGGTACTTGGTGACCGTCCCGCCAAGCCTAGGGGCGCAAATGGGGTATTAAGATCATTCTGGAGAACGGTGACAGGCACCCCGTCGCACCGGGATAATGGATCTACCCCCGAAACCGGAGCCGGCCACGGCCACGGCCACGCCCCCTGGTGTGAGAGTCATGCGAGCGCCGCACCACCCGGACCGAAGCGGCCCAGGTCCTGTCGTCACACTGCCGTCGTCAGCCCTTGTCGGCGTCGGAAGGAGCCCCGAGCCGCTGGGGGGCGACTCGGGGCTCGGCGTAGACCGCTGCTGGTCAGGCCTTGGGCATGAGGACGGTGTCGACGATGTGGACGGTGGCGTTGGCGGTGGGGACGTTGCCGCAGACGACCTTCGAGGTGTCGTTGACGGTGTAGTTCTCGCCGGAGCCCTGGGTGGTGAGGGGGGACTTCTGGAGGGTGTCGTAGGTGCCGCTCTCCAGCTGCGTGGGGGAGAGCTTCTCGCCGACGACGTGGTAGGTGAGGATGCTGGTGAGCATCTCCTTGTCGGCCAGGACCTTGTCGAGGTCGGCCTTGGGGATCTTGGCGAAGGCGTCGTTGGTCGGCGCGAACACCGTGATGTTCTGGGCGTTGTTGAGGGTGTCGACGAGGCCGGCCTTCTTCACCGCGGTGACCAGGGTGGACAGGTCCGGGTTGTTGGAGGCCGCGGTGGCGACCGGGTCCTGGGCCATGCCGTCGAAGGAGCCCGCACCGTCCTTCGGGACGGAGGCACAGGCCGGCCCGAACGGGCCGTCCGCAGGAACGGCGCCCTCGGCCGGTGCGCTCGACTTCTCCTCCGCGGGGGCGGAGCTCGCGGCCTTGTCGGCGGTGTCGGACGAACCGCCGCCCCCACAGGCGCTCAGGGCGAGGGGGAGGACGGTCGCCGCGGTGAGGGCGAGGGCGGCGCGGCGGTAACGGAAGGCGGTCACGACATTATCTCCTGGCGTGTCTGGTTGATGACTCTGCGTGTTCGCCGAGGGGTGTGGTCCGGCGACTGGTGGCGATGCTCCGCAGTGCTGATGTCGGGTCAGGTGTCGCCCCGTGGCAGGGGGTGACTCGGGATCAGAGCGCTCGTCCGTGGAGCAGGTCGAGGGCCACGTTCGCTGTGGGGCGGATCGGGCGTGCCGCTCTGATCGTCATGTCTGCTATCCGGAGCCGCCGCGCGACCGGATTGGTCGGCGGGGAAGAAAGTTCATCCGGTCATGCCCCGGCGCCTGGTGCTCCGCCCGGGGATGGGGCCGACCGGGTGGTGTGCCGGTCCCGACCAATCCGGCGTCCCGGCGGCGGCGAATACCCGATGTGAGCGGCTGTCAGGAGGAGGCACCGCGCACGGCGAGGTTCCCCGGCGGCTGCGGGGCGCCTCGCCTCCCTCCCCGCGGTGGAAGGCTCGTGGGGAGGGGCTGTTGTGGGGCGCCACTCTCCTGGGCGCCCCACAACAGACGGACCGGTCCCTCGACGCTGCTGTCGGTGCGATGCGGCTGTCCCACGGCGTGGTCGCCGTGGCGTCTGCCGGAGGGCCGGCGCGTCGTCTCCCTCGAACACGCCGGGTCGCGGCCTCGGGCAGTGTCCCGGAGGAGCGGCTCCCCGGAAAGCGTTGCGGGACGAAGCGGTCGGGGAAAGCGGCCGGAGCCCCCCATCGCTCCGGCTGCGGGAGGGTGCCCATGCTGGTTGACTGGAGGAGGCCGGCCGTTGCACCGGGGGCCCGGGTCGGCCCGTCTCGACTCCGGTGGTGGACGGTGCCCAAGCTGCTGATCGTGGAGGACGACGCCGCGACCGTCGTGGCGCTGCGAGGACTGCTCGTGAGCGCGGGGTACGAGGTGGCGAGCGCCGCTGACGGCCGTGAGGGCCTGCGCCTGCTGTTCTCCGAGCGGCCCGACCTGATGGTCCTGGACTTGATGATGCCCGGTCTGGACGGCTGGCGGGTGATGGCCAGGGCCCGTGACATGAGCGATCTGCCGGTTCTGGTGGTTTCGGCCCTGGACGCGGTCGGGTACCGGGTGAGGGCGTTGCGCGGGGGAGCCGACGACTTTGTGGTGAAGCCGTTCCACGGCGAGGAGCTGGTGGCGCGCGTCGAGGCGCTGCTGCGTCGTGCCGGGCACCGGCAGTGGGCCGGCGAGAGGGTGGGCGAGCACCTGCGGCTCGTTCCCGAGCGGAGGGCCGTGGTCTGGTACGGCGGTGAGGTGCGGCTCAGCGACATCGAGTACCGGCTGCTCCAGCTCCTCGTGCGCAACCGGGGCCGGGTCGTCACGACGAAACAGCTGCTGACACGGGTGTGGGGCGACGAGAGCGCCGTGGACGGCGAGCGGGTCAAGTTCGGAGTGCTCCGTCTGCGCCGGAAGCTGCGCGGGGCCGCCGGCCCGGGAGGGCGGGACCCGGTCGAGGCGGTGCGGGGGCTGGGATACCGCTTCATTTCCGCGGAAGAGGCCGATTCCGACAGGGAGAAGGGCCCCTGATCTCCGGGACGAAATACCGGGACCAAGGTCCCGAATCAGTTGGAAACGGATTGAGCAACCTTCGAGCAACCCCAGCGCACCGGTTGCGGCAACCGTGTCCAGCAAAGCTCGGGTCATGACTTCCTCCACAGATCGTACGGTCGCCGTCGTCCTCGGTACCCGTCCCGAGCTGGTCAAGCTCGCCGAGCTCATCCGCCTGCTCGGCCCCGCCGCCCGGGTCGTGCACACCGGACAGCACTACGACGACGCGTTGTCCGGCGCCTTCCTCGACGAGCTGCGTCTCCCCGAACCGGAGTATCTGACCGGTGTGGGCGGGCAGCCCCGAGCCGTGCAGGTCGCGGCGGCTCTGGCCGCGCTCGACGAGCGATTCGCCGCCGAGCCGCCGCTCGCGGTCGTCGTCCAGGGCGACACCAACGCGGCCCTCTCCGGCGCCCTCGTGGCCAACGCCCGGTCGATCCCGCTGATCCACGTCGAGGCGGGGCTGCGCAGCCACGACCGTGCGATGCCCGAGGAGCACAACCGGGTGGTCATCGACCGGCTGGCCGACGTCCTGTGCGCGGCGACCCCGCAGAACCGGGCGCTGCTGCTGGCCGAAGGCGTCAGCGACGAGCGGATCGCGGTGACCGGAAACACCGTCGTGGAGGCGGTCCGCGACAACCTCCCGCCGCGGCGGGAACGCGCGCGACTGCTCGGCGGCCTCGGTCTGGAAGCGGACGGCTACGTGCTGGCGACCGTGCACCGCCCGGAGAACACCGACGACCCGGCCGCGCTGAGCGCGGTGCTGGGCGAGCTGGGCGCGATCAGCCGAACGCTGCGCGTTGTCCTCCCGCTGCACCCGCGCACCGCGGCCCGGATCGAGGCCGCGGGCCTGCGGTCGCTCCTCGACGGGATGACGGTGATCGACCCGACCGCGTACGGCACGTTCCTCGCGCTCGCCCGGCACGCCGCGCTCCTGGTCTCCGACTCCGGGGGAGTGCAGGAGGAGACGACCGTACTGGGCCGCCCCCTCGTGGTGGTCCGCCGGTCCACCGAACGGCCCGAGGCATTCGCCGACTTCGCCGAACTGGTCGCACCCGGCCCCGGTATCGGCGAGGCGGCGCGCCGCCGCCTCGCCGAGGGACCGCGGGGACTGCGCCGCCTGGCATCCCTCCCCAGCCCGTACGGCGACGGCACGGCCTCCCGCCGCATAGCGGAGCTGATCACCCGGGTGATCCCGTCCGACACGCCGCGTACCGCCGTTCCCGGTCCGCTGGTCGCCGCCTGACCGCCGAAGAATCCGTCCCGGCGCCCGCGCGCTCGGCGCCGCCCGGGACCGAACAGAAGCCGTCCCCCCACTTCGACACCCCTTGGAGGTTCGCGTGATCCCGGAGTTCTTCCTCTATCTCTTCCCCTTCCTCCTCCTCGGCGGTTTCCTGCTCTACTGGGCCGGCTCCCGGCACGCCTACGCCCGTCGCCGTCCCACGGAGCCGGGCGATCCCGCCCACCACGACTGGCACTTCTTCGTTCCGTGCCGGGATGAGGAAACCGTGATCGCGACCACGGTCACCCGTCTGCGGACCGACTTCCCCGCCGCCCACGTCTGGGTCATCGACGACGCCAGCGACGACCGCACGGGACCGATCGTGTCCGCACTCGCGGCTGAGGACACCTACGTGCGGCTCGTTTCCCGCCGCCGCCCCGACGCCCGTATCGGGAAGGGCGCGGCGCTCAACGCCGCGTACGAGGCGATGAACGCCCACCTCGGCGAGGCGGACCGCTCCCGGGTCGTCGTGTGCGTGGTCGACGCCGACGGACGGCTGTCTCCCGACGCCCCGGCGCACGTCAGCGGCCCGGACGGTTTCGCCGACCCGGAGACGGGCGGCGTGCAGATCGGTGTGAGGATGCGGAACGTGGACGACGCACGCCCGCTGCCCGAGCGCGGCCGGATCGCCAACGCCTACGCGCGGCTGCTGATCCGGATGCAGGACGCGGAGTTCGCCGCCTCCAACACCGCGATGCAGCTCCTGCGCCGCCGCACCGGTTCGGTGGGCCTGGGCGGCAACGGACAGTTCACCCGGCTCACCGCACTCGACAGGATCGCCGCCGCGGAACGCCGCCCCTGGAAACAGGACGCCCTTCTGGAGGACTACGAACTCGGTATGCAGATGCGCCTGGCCGGCTACCGCGTCACCCACGTTCCCGACGCCTGGGTGACCCAGGAGGCCCTGCCCCGCACCCGCCGGTTCCTGACCCAGCGCACCCGCTGGGCCCAGGGCAACATCCAGTGCGTACGGTACGCGGGCCGGATCATCGGCTCACGCCACTACCGCGCCCGCGGAGTGCTGGAATCGCTCTACACGTTCTTCCAGCCGATCGCACACCTCACGGTCCTCGCCCTGACCGCCGTCCTGGTGTTCATCCTCCTCACCGGTGTCACGGGCGCCGTGCTGTTCGCCGCCTGGCCCCTGGCGCTGGCGCTCGGGATCCTGTCCGTCGTGCCCTTCGTCCTGTGGGGCCCGGTCTACCGGAAGGAGTTCGCCCCCGACCGCTCGCGCCTCACGGGAGTGCTGTGGGGGATCACCCTGTGGCTGTACGCCTACCACCTCTTCATCGTCTCCGCGCGCGGTTCCGTACGCCTCCTGCGCGGGAAGACCGGCTGGGCCAAGACCCGCCGCAACGCCGAGACGGCCGCCACCGGTCCCACCGCGACCGAGGCCTGACCCTCCGCCCCCACACCCCGAAAGAGGACCAGCCGTGACACAGCCCGTCACGCCCGTCTCGCGGTACGCCGACGGCGCGTGCGTGGGCGTCCTGCTCGGGGTCACTCCGTGAAGAGACCGAAGACGTCGGCCCGGGGCGCTCGGGGGCCCCGTCCGCACTCCGGTGTTCAGGTCCGGTCGGCGACGGCCGCGGCCCGCAGGAACTTCTTGTCGGGTTTGCCCGCATCCGTCAGCGGCAGGGCGTCGGCGAAGTTGACGTGATCGGGTTCGTACAGGGCACCGCGGCCGTCCCTGACCCAGGTCCGTAGCTCCTCCGGCGTAACGGTGGCACCGGGGGCGGCCACCACGGTGGTGTGGACGCGTTCGTGGCCGCCCGCGCCCTTCACGCCGTAGACGGCGCTCTGCCGTACGGCGGGGTGGGTGTTGAGGAAGTCCTCCAGTTCGGTGGTGTACACATGGCCGCCGACCACCGGGATCATGTCCTTGATCCGGTCGACGACGCTCAGGTAGCCCTGCTCGTCGAGCAGTCCCAGATCGCCGGTGTGCATCCAGCCGTCCCGCAGCACCCGGGCGGTGAGTTCGGGGTTCTTCCAGTAGCCCTCCATCAGCTGGCCGGAGCGGACACAGATCTCCCCGATCTCGCCGACCGGCAGCACCCGTCCGGTCTCGTCACGGATCTCGACCTCGACGCCGGGTACCGGGCGTCCGGCCGTGCGCAGGATCTCCGGACGATCGGGGTCGTGCTCCGAGGCCGGCAGCACGCTGACCGCGCCGGCCTCGAACTGGCCGTACCCCTGCTGGAGAACGGGGCCCAGGCGGCGCACGGCATCGGCGATCCGGGCCGGTGAGGCCGGCGTACCGCCGTAGGTGATCTGCCGCAGGCTCGAAAGGTCGGCGTGCTCGGAGTCCGGGTGGTCGAGCACCTGGTACAGCAGCGGCGGCAGGAGCATCACGTTGGTGATCCGCTCCCTGGCGATCGTGGCGAGGATGTCGGCCGGATCGAAGGAGTAGTGCAGCACGACCGTGCCCCCGGCGGACAGGGTGCCGTCCGCGATGAACCCGGCGGCATGCGACAACGGCGTGCACACCAGATCCCGCCGGCCCGTGCCACTGAACAGCTCCCGAGTCCGCGCGATACCCTCCTGCATCCTGCCGAACGTACTGCGGACCCCCTTGGGATGACCTGTCGTGCCCCCCGAATGACGGATGAAGCACAAGTCCTCGGCGCGCGCCCCGCCGACCACGGGGGTGTCCGGCTGCTTCGCGGCGAGCGCGAGCAGGTCCTCGCCCGGCTGCTCCGCCTCCCGGCCCGCACGCGCGGGCGCGGAACCCAGCAACAGCACCTGCTCCACCGGTGGTACCAGCCCGAGGAGTTCCACCGCCCGGCCGGTCATTCGAGGATCGACGACGAACGCGTACGTGTCGACATCGGCCATCATCAGGGCCTGCACATCGGCGGAGAGCCGGTTGTAGAGGTGGTTGAAATGCGCGCCCAGCAGGTTGACCGCGTACCGCACGGCCATCGTCTCCGGGAGGTTCCCGCACAACAGCGTCACCGTCCGACCGGGGCCGACTCCGCGCTCGCGCAGAGCACGAGCCAGCCGATGGACCAGCGACCGGAACTCTCCTGCGGTCAGTCGGTGCTCGTCGGAGACGAGGACCGGGTGGCCGGGTTCGTCGGCCAGGCCGTCGAGAATGATCTCGACGTAGTTGCGGAACACGGGCGATGCAGACATGAGGTGTCCCTTGCTGGGGCGACAGTCTCCTCAACTATGCCTGCGGGACCGTCACCGGCGGCGGTGCTGACGGGATGAGCGTCCTCTCTGGACCGGTGCGGTGCTCCCCGCCCGCGAAGGGCACGGCGCCCAGCCCGTCTGATGTCCCGCCAGAACCCGTCCGACAGCGCCTCGCCCGGTTCTGGTCCTGAGCGCCATCAGGCCCTGCGGGCACCGGCCCGAAGGGCGGCGCCCGCAGGCGAGTTGGGCGGTCAGTGACCCGTCTTGAGCCTTTCGTCCTCATCGCGAGCGGCCGGAGTCGATTCGCGCTCGCGGACGTAGGCGAGGAAGGTGTTCAACTCGCGCTTGACGACGGGTGCGAGGAGGTAGAGGCCGATGATGTTGATGACGGCCAGGGAGAAGAGCACCGCGTCGGCCAGGTCGATGAGGGTCTGCAGGGTGAGCAGGGACCCGGCGACGGCGAACAGCGTGTAGAGGGACTTGTAGACGGTCTCGCTGACGGTGCTGCGGCCGAAGAGGTACGTCCAGGCCTTGAGACCGTAGTAGCCCCAGGTGAGGACCGTGGAGATCGCGAAGAGCAGCACGGCGACCGTCAGGACGTACGGGAACCAGGGCAGCACGGTCTCGAAGGCGTCCGAGGTGATCGTCACGCCACCGATGGACTCGTCGGTGCGGGCCTCGCCCCAGCTGGCCGGGTTGGCGATGACGATGGTCAGCGCGGTCATGGTGCAGATGACGACGGTGTCGATGAACGGCTCCAGGAGCGCCACCAGGCCCTCGCTGGCGGGGTGCTTGGTCTTGACCGCGGAGTGGGCGATCGGCGCGGAGCCGAGACCGGCCTCGTTGGAGAACGCCGCCCGCTTGAACCCGATGATCAGTGCGCCGAGCACACCGCCCGCGACGCCTTCGGGGTTGAAGGCGCCTTCGATGATCGTGCCGATCGCGGCGGGCACGGCGGTGACGTTGACGAGGATGACGACGAGGCAGGCGACGATGTAGATACCCGCCATCGCGGGGATGAGCCGACTGGTGACCGACGCGATCGAGCGGATGCCGCCGAGGAGCACGATGCCGACCAGGGCGGCGACGAGGATGCCGAAGAAGAGCGCCCCGGCCGAGGAGCCCATCGCCCCGTCCTCGCCGCCGGTGACGGAGACGAGCTGGGCGTAGGACTGGTTGACCTGGAACAGGTTGCCGCCGAAGAGGCCGAAGAACAGGATCATGATCGAGGCGAGGACGGCGAGGACCTTGCCGAATGCCTTGCCGTTCTTCCCGAAGCGTTCCGCCAGCCCCTTGGGCAGATAGTGCATCGGCCCGCCGGAGACGGTGCCGTCGGAGTGGACCTCGCGGTATTTCACTCCGAGGGTGACCTCGACGAACTTGGTGGCCATGCCGAGGAGGCCGCAGAGGATCATCCAGAACGTGGCCCCGGCGCCACCGATGGAGACGGCGACCGCGACACCGGCGATGTTGCCGAGGCCGACCGTGCCGGAGACGGCGGCGGTCAGCGCCTGGAAGTGGTTGACCTCGCCCGCCGAGTCCGTGTCGTCGTACTTGCCGCGCACCACATCGACGGCGAGGCGGAACTTTCGCAGCTGGACGAACCCGAACCAGCCGGTGAAGACGAGGCCCGCCACCACCAGCCAGGCGACGATGAGCGGGAGGTCCGTCCCGCCGACGGGGACGGCGTAGAAGACGATCTCTCCGAGCCACTTGGCTATGGGCTCGAAGAACCCGCTGACGGCATCGTCGACGTTCTCGGTTATGGATTCGAGTGACACGTTGGCTACCTCGATGACGCGGGAACGACGGACAAGTGGGGTGTCTTCGCCGTTCGGTGTGCGATGGGGGGACTCTTCTTGAAGGATGAGCGAACGCGGTTGCCTGGTCGGCGACCGGGCGTGTCCCACGGAATGGACGACGTTGACGGTCGCTCCGGCCTGCCGCCGGGGCGGTCCCGGCGCTCCGCTTCGGCGGGGGTTCCGCCGGGGAAGTTGTGCTTTTGCACCACGGCCTTTACCTGATCTTTAGTGACACAGGTCACTTTTCAGGGAAGTGGGCGTGAAGATGCTGAGTGCATGGCGTCACCGCCATGAGGAACCAGGGATACGTTTATCGGACACCTGTCGGCGGTTCGAAGGGGTCGCCTCGGACCGGAGCGTGTGCCGACCTCGCCTACCCCGACGGACTCCGCTCATATGGGCCGACGCGGCTCCCGCCCGCAGCTTCTTGGTGGCCGGCCTGCCGCCGCCGCTCACTTAGTAAGCGGACCCGCCGCTCCGACGGTCACGGATCTGCGGCCGGGCGCCGTGCCGGGCGGGCGGGTCGGCCTGGGGCGAGAGCGAGGCTGAGCGCGAGCGGATCGCAGCCGCGTGCGCCCGCTCAGCTCACACCTTGTTCTCCCTGAGCCATTCGACCAGCTGGGCCTTGCTCCACGGGCCGATCTTGGTGCCGACGACCTTGCCGCCCCGGAACAGCAGATGTGTGGGCACGGCCGTCACGCCGTACTTCGGTGGTGTGCCGGTGTTCTGATCGATGTTGAGGTTGCCGACGGTCAGCCGGCCGGCGAACTCCGCTGCGATCTCCTTCAGAACGGGCTCGACCATCTTGCACGGGCCGGACCACTCGGCGAGGAAGGAGACCAGAACGGGACCTGATGCCTTGACGACCTTCGCGTCGAAGGTCCCGTCGGTCAGGGTGACGATCGTGCTCATGAAGTTCTCCAGGGGAAAGAGGTGGGTGACGGCGCGCGTCCGGACCCTCGGGGGAACCGGGTGGCGACGACGCACCGGTCGCGGTCCGTTGTGGTCGGCCGATTCATCTCGCTGCGCCAGGTGCGGGACAGGGGCCGGTCACCCGGCGGTGCCGGCCTGGGCGATGCCCCGGATTCCGTGTCCGTCCGAGTCAGGGTGTGACGATCGGAAAGTCGCTGTCACCGGGGTCGAGAACGGCCGCGAGTCGTTCGAGGACTGAGGTGTCGCCATCGGTCCGGATGCCTGCGTCCGCCAGTGCCTGGGGCATCAGTTTGCCCAGGGCGAGCGCGGGAAGCCGGCGGCTGGTGGTGGTGAGGGTGACGTCGGCGGCGTCCCGCTGAGGGGCGGCGGTGTGGGTGAGCACGCCGTTGGCCAGCCGCAGCCGGTACTCCTCGCCGGTGTCGGTCAGGGCGACCGCGATGGTGATGTGCTCGTCCCACGCCTTGGGTCCGTTGATCTGGACGGCGAGGGCGTCGAAGAGGAGTCGGGGGCTGAGGTTGGCGATGATGTCGGCGGAGGCGGTGACGGTCGGGGTGCCGAACTGGCCCTGGCGGAGTTCGGCAGTGCCCGAGAGGTAGAAGTTGCGCCAGGTGCCGTTCTCCGCCCCGTAGCCGAGCTGTTCATAGGTGTCGGCGAGGAGTTCACGGGCCGCCGCGTGGTCGGGCCGGGCGAAGACGACGTGGTTGAGGACTTCGGCGGCCCAGCGCAGGTCACCGGACTCGAAGGAGGCGCGGGCCTTGTCCACGACCGTGTCGGCGCCGCCCATGAAATCCACGTAGCGCTTGGCGGCCTCGGTGGGGGTGTGCTGCCACAGGTGGGCGGGATTGCCGTCGAACCAGCCCATGTAGCGCTGGTAGACGGCCTTGAGGTTGTGGCTGACCGAGCCGTAGTAGCCGTGGGTGGACCAGGTCTTCTCCAGGGCGGGCGGGAGCTGGAGGTGCTCGGCGATCTCGGTTCCGGTCCAGCCCTTGTTGATCAGGCGCAGCGTCTGGTCGTGGAGGTAGCCGTACAGGTCGCGCTGGATGCCGAGGAACCGCTTGATGTTCTCCTGGCCCCAGGTGGGCCAGTGGTGCGAGGCGAACGCCACATCCGTGCTGTCGGCGAACAGGTCGATCGTCTCGGTGAGGTACCGCGACCAGTTGTGCGGGTCGCGGACCACGGCCCCGCGCAGCGTCAGCAGGTTGTGCAGGGTGTGGGTGGCGTCCTCGGCCGTGCACAGAGCCCGCAGATCGGGGAAGTGGATGAGCATCTCCGATGGCGCCTCGGTGTCCGGGGCCATCTGGAAGACCATCCGCACCCCGTCCACTGTCTCCTCCTGGCCCGTCGTGGTGATCTCCAGGGTCGGAGCGATGAGGCTGACGGTGCCGGTAGCGGTGGTCTGTCCCAGGCCCGCACCGACCTGGCCCTGGGGGCCCCGGGCGAGCGCGGCCCCGTACATGTAGGCGGCGCGCCGCGCCATGGCGGTACCCGCGTACACGTTCTCCGCCACCGCGTGCTCGATGAACCCCTCCGGTGCCAGCACCGGCACCCGGCCCGCGTCCACGTCGTCCTGGGTGGTGACGCCCTTGACGCCGGCGAAGTGGTCCACATGGGAGTGGGTGTAGACCACACCGGTGACGGGGCGCTCGCCGCGGTGCTCGCGGTACAGGGCGAGCGCGGCAGCAGCGGTCTCCGTGGACAGCAGCGGGTCGATCACGACGATGCCCGTCGTGCCCTCGACGAACGTCACGTTCGACAGGTCCAGGCCCCGCACCTGGTAGATGCCCTCGACGACCTCGAACAGCCCGTGCTCGGCCACGAGCTGGGACTGACGCCACAACGAGGGGTTGACCGTCTCGGGTACCTCGCCCGTGAGGAACGAATAGGAGTCGTTGTCCCACACGACGTGGCCGTCCTGGGCTGTCACCGCGTTCGGCTCCCGCCGTCCGATCAGGCCCCGAGCGGCATCCTGGAAATCCTGCGTGTCCGAGAACGGCAGGCGCTCGCGGAGAGCGGCGTTCTGCCGGGCGATGAAGGGCTGCGCGGGCTTCGACGCCGACGAAGAGGAAGTCATGCCTCATACCTGTACCCAGGCGGGCAACCCGCACGCAAGAATTCACAGCAGATCGCACCCGATTCACCACGGAGAGTGATATTTCGGAGGATGGGTGGCACCCGCGCCCATCAGCACCCGAGGTGCTTCTTGAGTAGCAGAGCCGATCCGTCCACAGTGACCTGAGACCCACAGACGGTGACGCCGGTCCAGCGCATCAGCCGGGCCAGACAGACCGTCGGGAACACCGGCATGACCGCTGCATGCCGACGGCCTGGCCGTCGACCGGGCCGAGCGAGCACGAGCGGCGCTGCACGTGCTGCACCCGATACCGCCCACTGTTCACCAGGGCAGGGCAGCAGGCCCGCACCGCAGAGCCGGCCGGGATTGTCAGTCCCCGCCCGTACCGTCGAAGACAGGTACCGGAGGAACCGGGCCCCAGTGAGCGAGCGGAGCGGGCACATGGGCGAGATCAGCGTGAACAGCACGGCCCTGGGACGGCTGCTCACCGACAGCACAAAGGTCCGGGCCCGTCGTCCGTACCAGGAGGCCTTCGCCGAGCTGGCCGACACCTACCAGGGAAGACCGGTCTCGGAGGTCCTACCGCTGCTGCGCCGGGCCGCAGACGAGGCGCTGCTCGGCTTCACCGACGCGGACCTGAGGGAGCAGGCGCAGGCGATCCGGTCCGGCGAACCGTACGTACTGCGGGTCCGCGTCACCCAGGCCGTTTCTCTTGCATCATCGCGCTGACCGGATGAGGACGGCTGCGATGTGGAGTCCGGTCCGGCAACCGAGGCTCGATGCCGACCCACTGGGCGTCGGCCGTCACGCTCAACAACGGCGGGCCGCCTGTGCCGCAACGCCTCAGAAACCGGCCATGGACTTGTCGAGCACTCCGCCCAGCGCACCGTAGACGCTGCAGCGGACCGAGTGCTTCGCCCTGCGACGCAACGCGAACCCCACGATGAGCGACAACGCGAAGAGACCGCCGAGGACCGCCGCTACGAGCGGGTCGTAGACGAAGGACGCCAAGCACGCGACTCCGGCCCAGACCAGGATCGGCAGGAGCGAGCCGCGCAGCACCGTCCCGAACCTGATCCGTTCCGCCCCCGACGGCAGCACTCGTCCTCGCCACACCTCGATGTGGTTCCTGGTCACACAGTGCTCAGGTCGCATGAGGTCATCACACCACCAATAGTTCGTGTGTCGCGCAGTGATCCGTAAGAAGCTGCCCAAGCGATCATTTCAGAATGAGCTCGTGGGGCGGCGAGGCGTCTCCTTCTCCATACCTTCGTGGAGCTGGCGCTCGCTCCCGAGCATCGGCGCAGGCACGAGGCCTTGCACTCCGGGATCAACCACGGTCGGATCCAACGTCGCCCGGACTGCGGCGGACATGAACCCGTGTCCCTCTTCCCGAGCCGGTGGCGGTCGGCTGGTGCCGGCCGCAGACGTCTCGCTGTGGTTGCGGCCGGACGACGACAGGCGTTCCTTCTGGCCGCGCACGCTCAGCTCCGCCTCGCCCACCCGCTTGCGCGGGATTTGCGCCGGCCGTGGGAGCGGCCGGCTGAATTGAACAGGCTCACCCGGTCGTCCTGGCCACGGGCGGGGGTGGCAGGATCTTGCCGACAGTTCTGCACGAGGAGGCAATGTGGACGACCGCTCGAAGCATGACCACTCCGGTTGGGAGGCGGTCGTGCTCGCGGCTCGGGAGCGTGCCCGCTCGCGACAGGCACTCATGGTCGAGCGTTTCGGCCTGTCCGGGGACGTGCAATACGACTGGTCGATGGACGACGCGCAGATCACGTGGTCGCGCGACGGCAAGGTGTTCCTCACCGGCCGGCTCACAGTGATCGGCAGCGTCAGCGTTGCCCAGCAGACCTGGCTGTGGTCCTGGGCGAACGAGTCACTCCCGCACGCCGCCTTGGGCGACATGGAGCGGGTTCGGCAGTTCGGCGAGGAGAACGACTACCCCGTCCTTCCATGGCCAGGCTTCACGTACGACCCCGAACTCGTCGCTGAGGCTCGGATGGTCGCGGCTTCCGTGCTCGACGCCGAGGGACTGTGGGCGGAGTCAATGGACGATGTGCAACTCCACTTCATGATCCATGACCTGGCACTCACTGCCTAGTGACAGTGACGGCTGCTCGGATTCCCAGGCAGCTGGACCTTCAGGAAGACGCCGCGCGGGCCCTGGCGGACGGTCTCCGTGCACAGATCGACGACTTGCAGAGCCGGTTGCGGGAGTCCGAGACACACCTGGAGCACCTCGCGATCACCCGCAGGACCGTTACCGGCCTCGCCGACCGGCTCCCGGCTGTCGTGCCGGACCTGCACCCGAGCCAAGCTGAAACGCCTGGTCAACTCGGCATCCTCACCGAGGTCGGCACCGGCAGCTTCGCGAGAAAGCCCTAGCCGGACACCTATGTCCCGCAACTCTCAGCCACAATCTGGCGTGCGTACTGGTCCTCCGGGCCGATGTCCGCAACTACCTTCTGAGCTTCTCGTACCCGACCCGTCTCGCACATCAGTCGAACAAGGACGTACAGGGCGTCACGGTCGCCGTCTTCGGCGCGGCCGCACAGTGCCGCCTCCATCCCCCGCTCTCGAAGCGATCTGTTGAGTCTTCGACGTGCGTGGCTATCCGTGAGGGCGCGCTTCGTAAGTTCTGAAATCCGTTCCGCTCGGACCAGCAGATCCATGTGCCACAGATGGTTGTCGTGCATGTCCGGATCGTCGGAGAAGCATTCGGCGTGAGCGCTTACGAGCGCGATCGCCTCGTCCCACTGTCGAAGTTGTTCCGCCGCCCGAGCTCGCTCCAACCAGTCCACAGGACGAGTATCGCCTGTGGCCCCACCGGGCAGCGCCTTTCGAAGTAGCCGCTGATGAGCGCCCTCCAAGACAGGAAACGCTCACATGCTCACGAACCGCCCCGTGAGATCTTTTCGTTCGGCGTGATCGTTCGTTGAGCCGTGCCGAAGACTTCCTCGCCTTCGTCGGCATAGCCGCAACCCTCATCGGCCACCGCCGTTCGCCGATCCTGCTCACGGCCTGAGCCGGTCCTGCTGCACATCGAAGCAGACCAGCCCCATGCGCTCCGCCACGGTTGCCGCACAGGCCGACGCTTCCTCGGCCCTGCTCCAGGCCAACCCGCAGTAGACCAGTGGGCGGTCCCGGAGCGGCTTCCGCAGAGACACGGTGCTGATCGGGGACGGCACATGGTGCCGACACGGGACCACAGCGTGGCGGAGCAGTCCAAGAACTACCGTCGCTCGACCGCGCCCGAGTTGAGCACACCTTCGCCCGCATCGGGACCTGGAAGATCCTCCGCGACTGCCATCTGCAAGGCAACGGCGTCCACCACGCGATGCTGGGCTTTGCCCAGCTGCACACACTTGCCGCGCAACCGATGAGCGAGGAGTTCAGCCCGGCTCGGGCGTGCTCCAGCCCGCCGGCTTCGGGGGTCTCTGGTGCCCGCACTCCAGCCGTGTGCCGTCCGCGTCACTCACGGTGTACTTCAGGACGACCTTGGTCGGGTCACCGTCCTCGTAGAGCCACACCGTGATGCCCTCCGGGCAGACAGCGGTAGAGAACCAGACATCGATCCCCTCAACCTCCGGAGCGACCGTGAAGACATCCCCGGGTTTCAGCCAGTAGTCCTCACCGTACGGCTCGACGAAGATCCAGAGGTCGTCGTCGCCCATATTCTCCACAGGCAACCGACTGCGTCTCAATTCTCCCCCAAAGACCGCTGCCTCCATGAACCTCCACACGCTATCCGCCCAGCTCGCTTCGGCGCCTTCATATGGCTCTTGTCGCACCGGATCACAGAGGGGAGAGGAGTATGGACGCCGGCAGTGCGAGCTGCGTGATCACTTCGGGCATTGCCGCCAACCAGGAGGTCCGGAATGCTGTTGCGTAATGTGGTGCTCGCGGATGTCGACGCTTATATCCGGATGCGGTGCGATCCCGCCATGATGAAAGACCTCGGGGGTCCGCTGCCGCGAGAAGGCATGGAGGAGAAGGTGGGGCGCGATGTTCGCCTGGCTGCCGAGGACACCGCCTGGACCAAAATGATCATCCCCGAAGCGGCTGACCCATCGGTCGTCGCCGGAACCGTCTCCCTGTGGTCTCACGAAGTCGATGACCAGTACATCTCCGAGGTCGGTTGGATGGTTCTGCCCGCCTTCCAGGGGCAGGGCTACGGCAAGCGAGCCGTGCGGGCACTGCTGGAGATGGCCAATGAGGATGGCCGCTGGGGGCTTATCCACGCTTTCCCCGCTACCAGCAACCTGCCGTCCAACGGCATCTGCCGCGCCGTCGGCTTCACCTTCGTCGGAGAGCAGAGCCTGGAGTTCGCCGGTCGCGTTCTGGACACCCATCACTGGGTCATCGACCCGGGTACAGAATGGACGTGACCGTCACCGAGTCGTCGCTGCAGTGGAGTTCTAGCAGACGGACTCCACCACGCCGTCCAAGCCGTCGCCCCCATGCACAACCCCGCCATGACAGTCTGGACCACCAGGTCAAACACCACCCGGCCCTGCCCACGCCCAACCTTCCGCAACAACCTTCAGGCCCGGAGCGTCGACGTGCGGGGGAGTGACGGACCCGTCCGGCCGACGCCTTCTTTTACCAGCCCCACACCGCCTGAGAGTCCACCGGACACGCTGGTCTGCAGGAACCGACTCATGTCCCGCCCCCACATCCGCCGCCGCATGAACTGGACGCGCCGACGCCACCGTCACCGGCCCAGCCGGAGGCTGCCGGGGAGCCATTCCCGGCCGCTCGCTCCGGTTCGGGGGAACGAACACCCGCCTCGGTGACGCAGCGCTGGCACAACGCCGTGAACTCGGGCCACTGATCCGGTCCTCTCCGCCCGTCCGCAACAAAGAGCCAGACCGCCACCGGCGCGTGTACCGCAAGGGCGATCATGAACCACAGCCCGCTCCCACCGGCCTGGCGACCGTAGAAGCCCACGCCGAGGGCCAGGACGGCGATCAGACCGCATACCGCTGCCCACCCCTCCCTCGCACCGGGCACGTCGCGTGTCCGGTGTGAGGGAAGTGCACGCGCCGCTGCCCGCCGCAGCTCGGAGCGGAAGGCCGGAAAGCGGGGTGAGGCCCTCACCTCCGCCAGGGTGCCGCTCCCTCCGGCGTCATCGACGGCCGTCCGCAGTGAGGCCAGCAGGGGATGCGCCTCCACTTCCGTGCGCCCGGTCGCCCGTGGGCGTGGCTCGGACGCGAGCACCAGCATCCCCGCGTACGTCGCGGCCCGCTCACCTTCGAGGTGATGCATCGCGAGGAGGGGCATCGCCTCACCAGCCTCGAAGAAGCGGCTGATGGCCTGCCGGTCACGCCGGAGTACGAAGCGGAGGCGGACCAACGAGAACACCATGAACATCGCAACAGCACCACCCCACACTGCCGCGAAGGCCCAGAAAGTGGGCAGATCGGATAGGAAGCCTGGCATCCGCTGTTCCCCCGTCAGTCCATTCCGGCAGTCGGAGCTGCCGAGCGAGACCTACCTCCGACTTCCAGCGTGACAGCGGCACTTCCCGTCGTACAGGCGCGTACCGGACCAAGAAGTGCGCGCCCGTCCGCCCAGAAGCGGTCTCGGGCCTCGGCGTCCCGAACGCCGTCTGCGGCCAGACACCCGGATCGCAGGAGGAGAGGCCCACTGCCCCGTCGAGCGTCGAGACCTGTGCCGGCCGAGGCGACCTCCTGCTGCGCCATACAGGAGGCGGGTAGGTCGCGAATCCACCCGTGCGGCGCAGACCCGCTCCCGTCACGTCATCGAAGATCACGTGCTGCCGCAGCGACCGGGCTGATCACGCTGGAGGGGTTCGCCTGAACAAAGGATGGTGGGAGCAGCGGAAGCCGCCCGCGAAGGGAGTGACCGCGTCGAACTCAAGGGTGTGGACGGTGACGTCGTGGCGAACCAGCGCGTCGGCGAGCCAGGGGACGCGGCTGTCGATGACGACTTCGCCGGGGCCGAGGACGAGCACGTTCGCAGCGAGCAGGTCGAGCGCCTCATCGAGGCCCACAGGGACCAGTTCCCAGTCGGCGAGGAGGGGCGGGAGCCCGTCGGTGAACTGCTCCGGGGCGACGACGGCCAGCCCTTCGCGGACGGCGGCCAGGCCGTCGTCCAGGTGGAGGACCCGGGGGTGCAGGGGCACGGCGTGCACGCGGTAGGCGTCGCCGAGTTCGGAGCGCAGCCAGTCGACGCCTCCGGCGTCGGTGGCGAAGCAGCCCCTGCCCACACCGACGAGAACGTCGGCGCCGAAGATCATGACGTCGCCGCCTTCCAGGAAGGGGCCCCGGGCGCGCGCCACCTCGGCCAACGGCACGGGACAGCCGGGTGGCACCACGGTGTGGCGGGCGCCCCGTCGCACCAGCTCGGCCATGACCGGCCGCAGGCCGAAGCGTTCCTTGAACCGGTGCGGCAGGCGCAGCGATGCCTCGATCACCCGATCGCCGATGACGATCATCGGGTCGCGTACGAAGATCTGGAGGGAGAGGGGGGAGAAGTCCGCCAACACCGCCTGCTCGTCCTCGGTCAGCGGGTCCGGGCGGTGGACGGTGATTCCCCGGCCGGTGAGGAAGCCTGCGAGCGCGTCGAGCTGATCGCCGCAGCGCGCGTACCCCTCAGGGTCCGCATCCGACCAGCGCCGCCCCTTGGCGCGACCCGCCATCTCCGCGAACTGCGTCGGCAGGAAAGCGAGTTCGTCGCGGGAAGGTGGCTGCTGTGGAAACGTGAAGTCCAGGGGGCTGCCCACGACGACCTCGGCGAGCGGGTCCCACTCCCGGTGTACGCCGAAAGGGGCCACCGCCCGCTCGGGGAACACACTGGACGACTCCACGGGCATGGGCTCTCCTTCACCTTCTGACCGCCTGACCAGGAGCGGCGCCTTGCCCGGAATGCTGGCAGATCCCCGTCCCAGTGCCGTGCGTGACGCGCCCGTGAGGTGGCCTCCCTCCCATAGGCGACACCGTTCGTGCCACACAGTCACCGTCGTTTTGACCTCGCGAACTGGACCGACGCCGTACACGCCATCTGCTGACACCAGCATGCGCAGTTGTCCCTGGCGCGGGCGCCGCCCCGGGGGCCTCGGCCTGCCAGAAAGTCGGTGGCGACAACCTGCCACGGCGGCCTGCCGGTTGACGCGTCAGGCCTGGCCGTGGACTCTCGCACCGCTTCGGATCAGGCTCCGGCGGCCTCCCACTCTGCTTCCAGCCAGCTGAGCTGAGCCTCGCTGAGCGAAGGCTCAAAGCCTTGGGGGAACAAGAGGGTGAGGGGTTGCGGCCACATGCTTTCGGGCCCGTGCTTCTTACAGTGGAGAGCTACGAGATGCGGCCCCTCCCCGCAGGTTTTACGTCCGTAGAAGCGGTCATGGGTCCGACAGAAGTACGAGAACGTCGTGCAGCCGTCCTCGTCAGCCGGCTCGTGGAAACCGGGGTCCCGGAGGATCAGTGTCACCGGTTCCTGGCGGTTGAACCGGGGGATGGGCCGAGGGTCGCACCACAGCAGTCGAGGAGGAAGCACGCGATTATTCTGCGCCCAGAGCGGCTTCCCGTCAGCTTGCTGGCCAGATGTCGACGGCCGGCGGCCTGGTCAACAGGCTGCGGAAGCACGGCTCAGAACCTGAGCCGACGTGCACGGTCCGGATCGAGCGTGACGTGCAGCCCCCGTCGGCGAGGACCATGACCGGTCTGACTCTGGGCCGGCCGATCGGCCGAGCTGCCCGCAGGCGGGCTCATCACCTTGGGGAATGAGCGTAGGTCACCGGACTGGCCGGGTGTCGAGTCCGGACCTCCAGTCCGGACCTCCAGTTCGGACCTCCAGTCCGGACCTCCAGTCCGTCCCAAGTCCGGTCCCCGGGTCAGCCCTCCCCGGGCCCGGCCCCCCGAATCCCTCGGCGAGAGCCTGCTCACTTCTGCGCAACCATCCGGCCCGGTGAGGACTCTTGTCCTCTGGTCCACATATGGACGCTCATGTCGTGGCAGCGGGGTGAGAATGCCTAGCTTACGAGGTTCTTGCGGGTGAAAATCTTCGGACGGATCGCAGCCGCCGTGGTGGCCGTATCGCTCCTGCTGTTAGGGGTCGCTGCTCCCACGAGCGCCGCCCCGGGAGAGATACAGGGGAAGAAGTTCGCGACCTGGAATCTCCAGGGAGGCACCGATGGCACCGACTCGAAGTGGACGACGGGTGTGCAGCGGCTGGTCTTCGGGTACGGCTCCGAGGTATCGGCGCACAACGTGGTGGCTTTGCAGGAAGCCGGTTCGCGGCCGCCGGGGACCCATAGAAACATCGTCGCGAGCAGCGTGATCGCCGGGCAGACCTACGAGGTCGCCGAGACGCTGTGGCAGGTGGACGGCGAGCATCGGTACATCTACTTCATGGAGACCGACCCCACGGGGCACCGGGTCAATCTGGCGATGGTGACCGACCGGGTCCCCGATGCCGTCTACATCGTCCCCGGATCGAGTTCCATCGAGCGCAGCCGTCCGTCCTTCGGTGTCCGGTTCGGTTCGAACATCTTCTGGACCGTGCACGCCCTGTCGGGCGGTGGGAACGATGCCCCGGCCTACATTCGCAACATGAACGCCCTGGCAGGCGTTCACTACAGTTGGCTGGCGATGGGCGACTTCAACCAGGACCCGGCGGCACTGCGCGAGCGGATGCCCAGAGGGGGCACGGACTTTCCTCTCGCACACGTTGAGGACTCCGGGGACAACACCTACCAGGGCGCGTCCGAACTCGACTATGCGGTCGGATCCATCGATCTGGCCGCCGGTGTGACGGCACATGTGCTGCCGAACCTTGCGGGATCCGATCACTGGCCAGTCGAGTTCAGGCCTCTTCCGGAGCTGTCCGACGAAGATGTGGCCGTCCGGGTGATGCCCGTCGGCGACTCGATCACCTATGGCGTGGGCTCCTTGGACGTCAACGGCTATCGCGAGGAACTGTACGGCGGCCTCGCGTACATGGATCTGGATCCCGACTTCATCGGGTCGAACTCGTCGGGGTCCATGGGGGATCCGCAGCACAACGGCCATCGTGGCTACAAGATCGACGACATCACGGAGATCGTGAAGCGGGACACCGGTGTGATGCGTCCCAACGTGGTGACCCTGATGGCGGGGACGAACGATGTCCAGAGCAACGCGGATGTGGCGGGCGCGCCCGCCCGGCTCGGGAAGATGATCGACACGCTCCAGGCCGAGTCCCCGGGCGTGGCGATCGCGGTGGCAACCCTGGTTCCGATCAAGAACGATCCTGCGGCGCAGACGCGACGCGACGCGTTCAACGTCGAGGTGCGGGCCCTGGTGAAGGATCGCCAGGCACGCGGACAGCGTGTCGAACTGGCTGAGTTCGGCCCGATGACCGATGCCATGCTTTTCGACCGTCTCCACCCCAATGACCGGGGGTACGCGTACATGGCCGAGGAGTTCTTCCAGGCCGTCATGACGATGCGAGCCAAGGGCTGGATCGAGAAGGCCGGTTCGGGCGGCGACGGTTCGGGGTGTCCCGCACCGGGTGGCGGCTGGGGCGAACTGGGGCGGATAGCCCAGGGGCCTGCCGAGGCCGCCGCCAAGGACGTACACGGGGAGGTGCGGTTGCCGGACCTCAACGGGGACGGCCGGGCCGACTACGCGGTCCTCACCAAAAGCGGCGAGGTCTATCTCTGGACAAGGACGACGGAGGGGTGGAGCAACCGGGGCAGGGTCGCTGACGGCACCGGCGCCGCTGCGGACCGGGTGCGCTTCGCGGACATGGACGGTGACGGCGACGACGACTACCTCGTGGTCGACGACGAGGGCGTGGTGACCGCGTGGCGCAACGACGGCGTCGCGGACCGGGGCGGCGCGTGGAAGGCCATGGGCGTCATCGCCGACCGGTCGGGCAACACGGTCCCCCAGGAACTGGGGCCGGGGAAGTACGTGCAGTTCGCCGACATCGACGGCGACGGTGACGATGACTACCTCGTCGTCCACCCCCATGAGGTTCTGGGCCAGAAGGGGGTCATCTGGGGGTGGCTCAACGACGGTGTCTTCCAGCACGGCAGGAGCGCGTGGAAGTTCGTCGGCTGGATCGGTCATCACAAGAGCGATTCGGAAGGGCCGGCGGATGTCCGGCTCGCGGACATGGACGGTGACGGCGACGCGGACTACCTGATCGTGTCCGAGAGCGGGGCGGTGAACGTACGGCGGAACAATCTGGGCAGTGACCCGGAGAAGTGGCTGTACGAGTGGGGCGAGAGCAGCCCCATCGCCAAGGGCACGGGGATCGGGGGTTCGTCCGTGCTTCTCGCCGACGCCGATGCCGACGGTGACGCCGACTACTTCACCCGTCTTCCCGATGGAACGGTCAACTGGTGGGAGAACGACGAGGTCGCGACCCGTCCGGACTGGGAGCACGGCTTCATCAGGAAGGGCTTGTACGCCGACCACCTGAAAGATCCCGCGGCGTTCGCCCGGACGGTGCACTTCGCGGACATGGACGCTGACGGCGATGCCGACTACGTCGTCGTCGGCTCCAAGGGCGAAGCGTGGGGCTGGCGCAACGACGACGTGGCCGAGCGTGGCACGAACGCCTGGATCCGGATGGGACTGATCGCCGAAGGCGTCACGCCATCGACCGCGGAGCGGATCGTCTTCGCGGACTACGACGGGGACGGCTACGACGACTACCTGGTCGTGAACGACCGCAACGGCGCGACACGGGCCTGGCACAACGAAGGCGTGTTCACCAAGGGAGTCACCGCCTGGACGTCCAGGGGCACGATGGCCCACGGACCGGCGGCAGCGGCCCACGGCGAGGTGCGGTTCGCGGACATCGACGCCGACGGACGCGACGACTACCTGGTGGTGGCCCCCGACCACTCCGTACAGGCATGGAAGAACCAGGGTACGAACGCCGGGGACGGCGGAGGCTGGGCCACCCCGGTCCTGCTCGCCCGCCCGTCGACGTACGGCGCCGGGCAGCAGACGATGTTCGCGAACCTGAACTGCGACGGCCGCGCCGACTACGTACTGCGTGACCCCGCCGCGAACAACCTGCTGTACGGATGGTTCAACCTGGGCGACTTCACGAACAACTGGTCGCCGAAGAAGAAGGTGGCGCACGGAGTCGCCATGGGCTTCCCCGTCGACATCCACCTCGCGGACCTCTCCGGCGACGGCGCCGACGACTACCTCGTCGTCGACCCCGAGAACGGCGCGACCCGGGCCTGGCTGAACAAGGGAGGCAACCAGGCCGATCCCGGCTGACGTGCGTCCGCGCCGTGGCGCCCATCGCATAACAGCACAAGCCGGCGATTGCCGTGCCGATGGAGACGTCGTCCTGCCGGTGTCGGACGGATCGATCCGGGTACGCGGCGGTGCGTAACCATCCGAGTCCTATCGGCACAGGGAGTGAGCATGTCGAAGATCGAGGAGTCCGTCGAGGTCGCCGTTCCGGTGCGTACGGTCTACGACCAGTGGACGCAGTTCGAGGAGTTCCCCAAGTTCATGGAGGGCGTGCAGCGCATCGAGCAGCGCACGCCCACCCTGACGCACTGGGTGACCAAGGTAGACGGTGTGGGGCGGGAGTTCGACGCGGAGATCACCGAGCAGATCCCCGACGAGCGGGTGGCCTGGACCACGGTGGCGGGCGAGGTCCGTCAGGCAGGTGTGGTCACCTTCCACCGCCTGGACGACACGCACACCAAGGTCATGCTCCAGCTCGACCACGATCCTCAGGGGATCGCCGACACGGTGGGGGACAAGCTCGGCTTCGTCCGCCGGCAGGCCAAGAGCGACCTGAAGAACTTCAAGGAGTTCATCGAAGCCCGGGGCAACGCGACGGGGGCCTGGCGGGGCACCAACTGATCAATTTTCGCCCGTCCGCGGTGCGGCGCCCCTCGGTGCCGCACCGCGAGCACGGCTCGTACGGCACGACCAGCAGCACGTACGCCGACCTTCCCGCCGGGCGGGAGAGAAACGGTGCACTGACAGCGGACGATTTGCCGACCGCGCCGGCCCCGATCGGGAGAGGGGCACCCAGCAGGCGCGAAGGGCCGGTTCGGAGGAACCGGTGGACGCCCTGGCCCGTGCCGGGCATGCTCTTGATCCATGCCGCCCAGCAATCAGCCTGAGCCACCCAGCACACCAGCGCAAAGGCGATGGAAACCCACAACTCAGCGCGTGGTCTCCATCGGCGTGCCCCTCGCGATCTTCCTCGCCCTACCGATCCTCGTCTCCGAGGTCAGTGAGGAAATCGCCAGAATCCTTCCAGCACCCACGAGCCCGGTCGCTGTCGCCGCGATCGTGGGCAGCCTCGCGCTGACTGCCTTCTTGATCGCATACTTCCGACCCGAGCGCACCGACCGAGCGGAAGGCGAAAGCCGGCAACGACTGGCCCAAGCGGAGTTCGCCCTCGCCGATGCCCTCCGCGGTACCCACTCCTTCGAAACCGGCACTCCGGTTCCCCACGCGCGAGCTGACGAACACGGTGGCACCGCGGCTGACGAGGCATCCTACCGGCGAAGACTTCTGGGGCTGCCCGAACTCTGGGAAGCGACCCATGCCCGCCTCGACCTCTACCACCGCATCGCGACCAGCCAGGCGGAGACCTCGTTCCGCAACGCCCAGAGAGCCATGGTCGCAGGGTTCCTGCTTCTGATCCTCTTCGCGGGCATCGCCCTCTGGGCGAGCACGACTGCCGTGGCGATCGTCGCCGGCGGCCTCGGCGCCGTGTCCGCAGCTCTCGCCGGATACGTCGCCAAGACGTTCATCCGCTCCCAAGAAGCCGCGGCCACCCACCTTCGGTCCTACTTCGACCAGCCCCTCGAACTCTCCCGCTACCTCGCCGCCGAACGCCTCGTAGCCGACGGGGACCTCTCGCAAGAGCAACGGGGCGAGATCCTCTCCGCCCTCGTCCAGGCCATGGCCACCGGGCCGCAACCGCCGCCCGCAGCACCACAGTCCGTCGTCGTCGCGTCGGTGCCGGGACAGCAAGCGGCGGCATAGATCTCGGGTGGCCGGATCCTCATGGAGACCGGCGTCCCGTCGGTGGCGCGGTTCCGTGCCGATCAGCCGAACCGGGACTTCCCCCCCCTGGGCTCTCCCGCCAGGCCGTTCTCCGTCGAGATCCGGCCCGTCTGATCTCGACCCGGCGCTCCCGCGGTTCAGCCGGCGCCGGCCGACGGGCCGCCGCAGCAGCCGGGCCGCGTCCAGCGCGTCCGCGACCGCTACGCCGGACCGTTTCGGCGTAGCGGTCGCGATGAGCTGAACCGGATCTTCATCCGCACGTGACGTGATCTCGGCGGAGGTGACCCGCGGTGGCTCACCTCCGCTCGCGCGGAGAGATCCGGGAAGTGCGGGAGGGCGCGATCGGGCCCGGCTCAGGCCAGGGTGTACCCCAGCGGGCCTCCGTGGATCTGGCCTTCACAGTTCGACTGGATGGAGTCGAAGATCTGGCGGTTCTCGTTCCGCAGGCATCGGAACAGGGGAACCGTGGCAACTCCAGCCGGCTGGGTGGTGTAGAGCCAACCGAGACGCGTCACATACTGCTGGCCCTCACAGGCGACGTCGGTGCTGGTGAAGTGGTCGCCCCTCACCTGGCAGAGGTACAACGGCGTGGTGCCCGCGGCCGCATAGGTGTACAGCGAACCGAGCGGGCCCTGAAGCTGGTAGCCGTTGGGGTGGTACCAGCTGTTGCTCTGGGTGTCGGAGCTCTTGTGGTAGCGGTTCAGGACGAAGGTGGGCCCGGGAACGTACGGATCTCCCGCACAGAGATACTCGACCGCCACCTGCACATATCCGTTCGGGAGCTGGTTGACGACCGTGGGGCCCTTGACCAGGTTGCACCGAGCGGGGTCGAACCCCTTGGACACGGCGTTGTCCATCGCGGTGCCGACGGCCGACTGAACCGCGACGTTGTACGGGCCGCTTCCCAGGCCCCCGATGTAGAGCTGTACCGGTCCGACGGAAGCGGCCACCTGCTCGGACGGGGCCGGGGCGGCGGCGGATGCCGGGTTGACGAGAGCCAGGGCGAGCGCGGCGACGGCCGCGGTCATCACGCTGAGACGGTGCGCTAAATTCATGAAGGCCATGTCCTCAGGTCAGCGGAATCACGCGGTGGATACCGGCGATTCGTGGGAAACCAGAAGTGGGCGGGATGCGACTCGCTCCGTCGGCCGGAGCCTCCCGGCTCGCCGTGTCCCGGGGGTGCCCGCACATCGTGCACCGTCCGCGGCTCTCGAAACAGGGCCATATCCGCCAATTACGCCGAACTCAAGGAGTGTTGCAGGCCGGCTCGGTCGGCACCACCACGCCACCCATCCAACGAGGACGGCACCACCGGCCACCGTGGAGCACGGCAGCGGCCGATCGCATCGACAGGCCGAAGAACAGCACGGTCGCCCGGCACGGATCCGAAGTGCGGAACCGGATCTCCTGTTGCTTGTTGCGCCTGCTGAAGGCGGTAGAGAGGTGTTGTCGTCGATCGAGGGGAAGGCCGGACGTGGATGTGTATGAAGCTGTGGACAGTCGCCGGGCGGTGCGGGCATTCAGTGACAAGCCGGTATCCAAAGAGATACTCGAACGCGTGCTGGCCGCGGCGACGCGGGCCCCGTCGAGCGGAAACCTCCAGCCGTGGCATGTGTACGTCGTGACCGGCGAGCCCCTGGCCGAGCTGAAGAGGCGCGCAACGGCCCGGGCACGGGCGGGAGACCCGGGGGATGAACGGGAGTATCCGATGTACCCGGCCGAACTGACCTCGCCGTACGAGGACCGCTTTTCCACCGCTGCCGCCCAGCGGTACGAGGCGCTGGGTATCGAGCGCGCGGATCCCGAGCGGCCCCGCAAGATCGCCGCCTTGAACGCGGAGGCGTTCGGGGCGCCGGTCGTACTGTTCTGCTACCTCGACCGGACGATGGGGCCCGGGCAGTGGGGGGACGCGGGGATGCACTTGCAGACGGTCATGCTGTTACTGCGGGCGGAAGGACTGCACAGCTGCCCTCAGGTGATGTGGACGATGTACCGCACGACCGTCAGCCGGATCGTCGGAGCCGATGACGGGCTCGTGCTGTTCTGCGGCGTCTCGGTGGGATACGAGAAGGAGGGCGTGCCGCGGCTGCGTACCGGGCGGGCCGGCATGGCAGAAACAGTGAGCTTCATCGGAGGGTGACCCGAAGTGTCCGTCCGGCGTCGGCCCCGGGAGCCTCCGCGTCGACGCCCCCGAGGCCACCTGCCCCCTCTGAGCGGCTCGGACCACGCGGTCTCGCGCTGTCCGAGCGCCGCCGTTCCGCCGCCGCGATCGGAGATATGCGGACGACGGCGGCCGGTGAGACGCCTGGCAGGTCGACGCCCCGACGACGCGCGGACGGGCCGCCTTCCCGTGGAGAGGGGGCGGCCCGTCCCTGGCAGCGCCGCGTCAGCACTGACGCAGGTTCCCCCAGGGGTCGGAGGGAGTGTGAACGTCCACGGCCGGGACGTTGCCCCACTGACCGTTGTCGAGCAGCGTCCAGTACCAGATGTTGTTCCCGCCGGCATGGTTGTCGCCGGGGCCCCAGCAGACGAACCAACTGAAGCTCGAGGTCAGCGAGCCCCTGACCCCTGACCTGTACGTGCGGTGCTCATAGCCCTTGGCACCGACGCGGTTGCCGCACCACAGTTTGCCGTCGGCGCGGACACCGCACTCGACGGCGGCGCGCTGCCCGGAGGCGGAGGCGGAGGCGGAGGCGGAGGCGGGGGCTGCGGTGGCGGCGCCTGCCCCGGTGGCCAGACCCGTGGTCAGGGTGACGGCTGCGAGAGCCAGGGCTGTCTTCTTGCGTACGGACACGTTTCCTCCTGGTGGGGGCTGCGGGCGGAGCCGGATACGGGATGGACGAACCCGTGGAGCGGGGTCGCTCTCACCGCGGACGCCAGACGCGCCCCTCGGCCCGCCCGCGCCGCTGCTCCGGATGGCTGCGACGGCAACGTTCCTCGTGGCCGGCAGGAGGCGGCAATCCTTTCGTCAGGGCCCGAAACCACGGCTGACGGAGGCCAACAGCGCGGCGCCCAGGTGCGTGGTCGTGTGCAGGACCGCCTTGCCGTCCCGGCGGGTGGATATCAGGGCGGCCCTGCGCAGCACGCCCGCGTGCTCGCTGGCCGTCGCGAGCGAGATGCCGAGACGGCGTGCCAGTTCCGTCGTGCTGCAACCGTCGGCCGCGGCTGCGAGCACGGCGGCCCTGGTGCGCCCCAGCAGGTCATCGAGCGAGCGCTCGGCCGCTTCCTCGGTCAGCCAGTGTGCGGAGCCGTCCGTCCCCTCACCGACCGTGGGCAGGGCCAGGACCGGAGGTTGCTCCTGGTCCACGAGGTTCTGCAGAACCTCTGCCTGCTGCGACGAGAAAACGGTCGGTGCGATGACGAGCCCCCGCCCCCGCAGGTGGATGTCCGCGTCGCGAGGATGACGTACCTCGAGTACAGGAGGCCGCCAGCGCACCAGCGGGTCGCACAGGGTTTCCAACAGCCGTTCGATACCGCCCGCGGCCATCGTGCGCGCATAACCCGCCCGGGCCGTGTCGAGGTCCAAGCGCATCTGCTGCCAGTACGGGGCGATGGCCACCCGGTGGCAGGCCCGCAGCGCTCCGGCCAGTTGGAGACGGGCCTCACGGTCGCCGCCGGCCAGGGTCTGGGCCCACATCCGGTGAGCTGGACGCACGTCGAGGTACTCCACTTCGAGGCGCGTCAGCGCGCGTGGAGCAGCCAGCAGGTTGTCCACCGCCTCGTCGATGCAGGTGGTGCCCCCGGTGAGGCCGGCCATATCGATCTGAGGTCCGTGCGGCGGCATCAAGGCGAGCAAGGGGCCCGCCTGGGCCCGCAGACGCCCGCCCGGTTCCCTGCCCACCGAGGTGCGCCAGCGCTGGAAGGCCGGAGTCCTTCCCTTCCGCAGCCGTGCAATGGCGTCCAGGGTCTCGGCCGCCACACCGAGCGTGTCGGTCACCCTGGTCCGTGCGAGGTCCTCCGCCGTGAAGTGGATGCGCTTCGTCATCGATGGCCCCGCCCCCGCTGTGCCGTGCCCCTGGTGAGATAAACGTGACAGGGGTGGACATATGAAGGCCAGCCGCACTTCGGTCACATGTGATGCCATGCGGACGTCGGGTGCCGCCTGAGCGTGAGCTGCGCCGGGCGCGCGCCCGCGTCCGCCGCGAAAGGCGCGTCCGCCGGGACCGACGCCCCCTCGTGATCGCGCGGCTTGAGCAGCCTGGTGCCCCGATGCTCCGCGTGGTCACACACTCATGCCGTAGCCGAGCTCCTCGGCCCCGATGTGCCAGAAGGAGTTCTCGTCGGCGACCGCCTCGGCGTCAAGCATCCCGAATCGTTCCAGCAACGCTTCCGTGAGCGCGTCGGCGGCCTCCTCGGCCAGGTCCACGGCCTCGTCCTCGTCCAGACCGTCACCAGGCCCCTCGTAGGCGGCGGCCTCGGCGGCGGCCTCCTCGTAGGCACGGTTGAAGGCTACGAACGCCTCGACGCTGGAGTTCACCAGTCGAGGGGCGCCATCCTCCGGCAGACACCACAGCGAGCCGTCATCACGCCGCAGACCGAGCACGCTCAGCCCCGGGTCGACCGCGACCACGGCGTACCGCGCACCGCCGACCGTGCGTCCCGCGAAGGGGGAGTCCTGCCACGCCCCGGGGTACGGGAAGCGAGCACATCCGGCCAGGAGCGAGGCGGCTTCAGCGTCGTTCATGCCGAGAACATAGCCCGCCCGCGGAAGCTTCACCAAGCCGGTGAACCTGTGCGGTCACGGCACCTGTTGGGGGCGGGGGCGGGGGCGTGGCCCGGTCCCACCAGGATGCCGCGGGCCCTGTCGCTGATCGCCGAGGCAGTGAAACGTTCCGCCACTCGCCCGTACCCCGCTTCGTCCCGTTGTGGCCGTACCTCGATACCGGGAACCTCGGTCTCCTCCCCGCCAGGGTCTTGGCGTCGCGGCCTCGCGTCCCTACCTTGAGAGCGGAATATGAGCCAGGCTCACATTTAAGGAGCGCGCGATGGTCATCGTTCAACCCTTGCGGCGCAGACTCGGTTCCGTCACGGTCGCGTCGTTGCTGCTCGCCGTGCTGGCCCTGGTTCTCGGGCCGGTGCCCGACTCCGCGGCGCAGTCCAACTGGTGGGAGCCGTCGGCACGGCCCGCTCCCGACGCGCAGATCGGTGTCACCGGCGAGCCCTTCCAAGGCACCGACGCCCAGGGGCGCGTCCGGGGCTTCGTCGACGCCCACGACCACATCATGTCCAACGAGGGCTTCGGAGGACGGCTGATCTGCGGAAAGCCGTACTCGGAACGGGGCGTGGCCGACGCGCTCAAAGACTGCCCCGAGCACTATCCCGACGGCTCCCTCGCCGTCTTCGACATGATCACCAAGGGCGGCGACGGCAGGCACGACCCCGTCGGATGGCCCACGTTCAAGGACTGGCCCGCCCATGACTCGCTGACCCACCAGCAGAACTACTACGCCTGGATCGAGCGGGCCTGGCGCGGCGGCCAGCGCGTGCTGGTCAACGACCTGGTCACCAACGGCGTGATCTGCTCCGTGTACTTCTTCAAGGACCGCGGCTGCGACGAGATGGACGCCATCCGTCTCGAGGCGAAGAAGACGTACGAGATGCAGGACTACATCGACACGATGTACGGCGGCCCGGGCAAGGGCTTCTTCCGCATCGTCACCAGCAGCGCGCAGGCCCGGCGGATCGTCGAGCAGGGCAAGTTGGCCGTCGTCCTGGGCGTGGAGACCTCCGAGCCGTTCGGCTGCAAGCAGATCCTGGACGTAGCGCAGTGCGGCAAGGAGGACATCGACAGGGGCCTGGACGAACTGAAGGAACTGGGCGTCAGCAGCATGTTCCTGTGCCACAAGTTCGACAACGCCCTGTGCGGTGTGCGCTACGACTCCGGTGCCCTCGGCACGGCCATCAACGTGGGCCAGTTCCTGTCGACGGGCACGTTCTGGAAGACGGAGACCTGCCGTGGACCGCAGCACGACAACCCCATCGGCAACGCGGCCGCGCCGGAGGCGGAGAAGCGGCTTCCGCAGGGCGTGGACGTCCCCTCGTACGGTTCGGACGCCCAGTGCAACACCCGCGGGCTGACCGACCTGGGCGCGTACGCGATGCGCGGCATGATGAAACGCGGCATGATGCTGGAGCTCGACCACATGAGCGTCAAGGCCGCAGGCCAGGCATTCGACATCCTGGAGTCCGAGTCGTACCCGGGCGCCATCTCCTCGCACAGCTGGATGGACCTGGGCTGGACCGAACGCCTGTACAAGCTCGGCGGGTTCGCCGCACAGTACATGGGCGCCTCCGAGGGGTTCGTCAAGGAGGCCGAGCGCACGCGGGCGCTGCGCGAGAAGTACAAGGTGGGCTACGGCTACGGCACCGACATGAACGGCGTCGGCGGCTGGCCGGCCCCGCGCGGCGCGGACGCCCCGAACCCGGTGACGTACCCCTTCCGCAGTACGGACGGCGGCTCGGTCGTCGACGAACTGACCACCGGATCGCGCACGTGGGACTTCAACACCGCCGGTGGCGCGCACTACGGCATGGTTCCGGACTGGATCGAGGACATCCGGAGGGTCGGCGGCCAGAAGGTCGTCGACGAGATGTTCACGGGCGCCGAGTCCTACCTGCGCACCTGGGCCGGTTCCGAGAGCTACGAGCCCGGGGAGAACGTCGCCAGGGGCGCGTCTGCCACGGCGTCCTCCGCGCAGTGGTGGAACCCCTTCGAGGACTTCAAGGCCCACCGGGCGGTGGACGGCGACACGGGCACCCGCTGGGCCAGTGAGTGGAAGGACGACCAGTGGCTGCGGATCGACCTCGGATCGGCGAAGCCGGTCGGGCGCGTCACCCTCGACTGGGAGGAGGCGTATGCGAAGTCGTACCGCGTCGACCTGTCGGACGACGGCTCCAACTGGCGGACGGTGTGGTCCACCGACGTCGGTGACGGAGGTCTGGACACGGCCCGCTTCACCGCGGCCCAGGCACGCTACGTACGCGTGACAGGGCTGAAGCGCGGTACCCAGTGGGGCTACTCGCTGCGCGAGGTCGGCGTCCACGCCGCCGGCTGACGCGGCACAGAAGGCCGGCCGGGTCAGCGCCCGTACGCGATCCGGCCGGTTGCGGCGACCCCTGCCCGACCCGCCCGGTGCACTCGCCTTCGAGGACCGGCCGGCCCTCGCCTCCAAGGACGCGCGTGATCGCTCACGACCCAGCGGCCCGCCTCCGGCTGCTCCGCACACCCGGCACCTCCTACGCCTTCCGCCTCGACGCCGACGACGTCCCCCGGCACGTGCGCTGGGGCCGTCCGCTGAGCCGGGAACAGGCCGTCGCCGTCGCGGGCGACCTGCCCGCCGAGGACCCCGGCGGCGACGACCCGGGGGGAGAGGAGTTCGCGGTCGAAGGCAGCCTGCGCTTCGGGGCGCCGTGGCCCGAACAGCCACACCGCCGGCGCGACGTCGATCCGCTACCGCTTCCACGTCTCGATGGCCGGCGCCCTTGGCTTCGGCGGCGACCTTGAGCCACGGCCTTTTGCCGCTGCCGCCCTTCGACCGGACGAGCGAACTCGTCCACCTCAGGAGACTGCCCCTATGAGAACGGCCCCCGAGCAGCGCGAGCCCGCCGGGTCTCCGGAGCGCTCCGAGGCCCTCGCCGAGCCCGTCCGCCGGGTCGGTCGCGGCTGGGTCGCCCTGTATGTCCTGGCCAACGCCGGGGTGTTCATCCCGATGCACGTGCCGACCACCTTCCTGATGCCCGAGCAGATCGCACAGATCGACCCGGCAGGTAAAGTCGGCAGCTACGCCTGGGTCAGCATGATGGGCGCGATCTCGGGCATCGTCATCGCGCCCCTTGCCGGCGCGCTCAGCGACCGCACCACCGGCCGGCTCGGCCGCCGCCGCCCGTGGCTGCTCGCGGGCTCGCTGGTCTGCGTGGCCACGCTGGTCCTCACCGGCCTCCAGACGACGGTCGCCGGCCTCGCGCTCGGCTCCCTCGTCCTGTCCGCCTCGTTCATGGTCATCGGCGCCGGCCTCTCCCCGGTGGTGCCCGACCAGGTACCGGTCACCCAGCGCGGTGCGGTCCTCGGCTGGGCGATGGTCCCGCAGGCGGGCGCCCTGATCGCGGGCGGCCTGCTGATCGGCCTGGTCACGGGCTTCCCCGCCCAGTACGCGCTGATATCCGGACTACCGCTGCTCATCCTGCTGTTCGCGCTCACGATGAAGGACCCGCCGCTTTCCCGAGCGCACCGCGAGCCGTTCTCGGCGCGCGCCTTCCTGGACGGCTACCGGATCAGCCCGCGCGCCCACCCCGACTTCGTCTGGGCGATGGGCTCCCGCTTCATCATGGGCCTCGGCTACGGCATGGGCACCCTCTACCTGCCGTACTTCCTGGGCGACGTCCTGCACTACGAGCGCCTGTTCCCCGGTCGGTCCACCGAGGACGGCCTGCTCATCGTGATCGGGGTGAACAGCGTGGCCACGGTCTCCACCGTCGTCCTCAGCGGCCGGCTCTCCGACCGGCTCGGCAAGCGACGCATGCTGGTCTTCCTCGGCGGCCTGACGATGGCCGTCGCCGCGGTGCCGCTGGCCCTGTCACCCACATGGACCATGACGCTCATCGCGGCCGTCGTCCTGGGGCTCGGCTACGGCGTCTACCTGGCTGTCGACACCGCCCTGGTCACCGAGGTGCTCCTGGCGTCGACGGACCGCGGCAAGGACATGGCCCTCGCCAACCTGATGACGTCCCTGCCGTACGTGCTCGTCCCCCCGATCGCCTCGCTCGTGCTCGAAGGCCCGGGCGGCTACAGCTCGCTGTTCCTGTGCTCGGGGGCCGTGTCGGCGCTCGGCGCCCTCCTGGTCTGGAAGGTCAAGTCCATTCGCTGACAGCCTTACCGACGGGGGCTCGCCATCCGAAGCCGACCGTTCAAGTAGCTGTTGAGGACCCGCTTGCACTCGGCGATGAGCTGGGGGTCGCCCTTCGGATGCGTGCGGAAGGCCAGTTGCAGCACGCCGTCCGCGCACTCCAGGGCCACGCGCAGGGCGAGCTCCAGCTCGGTGTCGTCCTCGACGCCGGTCAGGGAGGCGGTCAGCGCGCGCAGCCGTCCGGCGACCGCGCTGTTGTTGTCCCGGCCCGGCTCCAGGGTGTGGTCCTGGCCCGCCGCGCCGAAGTCGACCACACCGAACCCGGTGATCGTGCGCCGCATGGCCACGAACTCGTCGACGGTCACCTCCACCAGGCCCGCGATCCCGTCGGGCGCCTCGCGCTCAAGGCGCTCGGTGACCCGCCCCAGGAAGGACTCCAGGTTGCGTGTGGCCAACGCGCCGACCAGCCCCTCCCGGTCGGAGAAGAACTGGTAGAGCGTGCCGATCGGCACTCCGGCCCGGCGCGCCACCTCCTTGGTCGTCAGCGCGGAGTAGCCGACCTCGTCGAGGAGTTCGGCGCAAGCGTCCAGAAGCCTTTCGAAGCGTTCGAGGCTGCGCTTCTGGACCGGCAGCCGACGGCGCGTCCCTGTGGTGCGGTCTTGGTTCACGCTTCCATCATCCCATCGAACCCATTAACATGAGCACTACTCATGTTTGAGGGGGTTGCGCGTGACACTGAACCATCTGCCCGCGGACTTCGTCTGGGGCGCCTCGACGGCGTCGTACCAGGTCGAGGGCGCCACCCGGGAGGACGGTCGCGGACCGTCGATCTGGGACACCTTCACCGCCCGCCCTGGCGCGATCCGTGACGGGCACACCGGCGAGGCGGCCTGCGATCACTACCACCGGTACGAGCAGGACCTCGATCTGATGGCCGAGGCGGGCCTCACCGGCTACCGCTTCTCCATCGCCTGGCCGCGCATCCAGCCCTCCGGCAGCGGCGCGGCCAACACCAAGGGCCTGGACTTCTACGACCGCTTGGTCGACGGCCTGCTGGCCCGCGGCATCGAACCCGTCCCCACTCTCTTCCACTGGGACCTCCCGCAAGCCCTCGAGGACGAGGGAGGCTGGCTGAACCGCGACACCGCGCACCGCTTCGCCGAGTACGCCGCGATCACGGCCGACCGGCTCGGCGACCGCGTCCGCACCTGGATCACGCTCAACGAACCGTTCATCCACATGGTCTGGGGCTACGGACTGGGCACCCACGCACCGGGCCGCACCCTGTTCCTGGACTGCCTGCCGGTCGCCCACCACCAACTGCTCGGCCACGGCCTGGCGCTGCGGGAGCTGCGCGGCCGCGGCCTGCGGGTGATGCTCTCCAACAACTGCACCCCGGTCTGGCCCGCCTCCGACACCCGGGCCGACCATGCCGCCGCGCAGGCCTACGACAACCTGCACAACCGTCTCTTCACCGACCCGCTCCTCGAAGGCACGTACCCCGATCTGACGGCCTTCGGCGCGGAGACCGCCCTCGACGCCTGGATCCAGGACGGCGACCTGGACCTCATCTCGGCCCCCCTGGACGCCCTGGGCATCAACTACTACAACCCCACCCGCGTCCAGGCGCCGGCGGCTCCCGACGGTCTTCCTTTCGAGGAGGCCCCCATCGAGGGCTACCGCCGCACCGCCTTCGACTGGCCGGTGGTCCCCGACGGCCTACGAGAACTCCTCGTCACCCTCAAGCACCGCTACCCCACCGCCCTGCCGCCCCTCTACATCACGGAGAACGGCTGCTCGGCCGAAGACGTCCTCACCCCTGACGGAAAGATCCTCGACCCGGACCGCATCGACTACGTGGAAACCCACCTCCAGGCCGTCGACACCGCGGTCGCCCAGGGTGTGGACGTACGCGGCTACTTCATCTGGACCCTCCTCGACAACTTCGAATGGGCCGAGGGCTACCACCAGCGCTTCGGCCTGGTCCATGTCGACCACGAGACACAGGTCCGCACCCCGAAGGCCTCCTTCGCCTGGTATCGCGACCTCATCCGCGCGCAACGGGGTTGAGTGAGGGCTTCCCCAGGCGCGGGTCCGCGTCCGGGCGGGCGCGAACCGGACCGTGGGGCGAGGGCAGGACTTCAGCAGTGCCGGTGCGAGCCGGCCACTCTCGGCAACTTCGCGATGCGGGTCGAGCGGCAGGCGCCTGACGGGGAAAGGACGGTGGGGTTCGTGGCACGGCGAGGGCGGACCGCGCGCGAGCACGGTCCGCCGGGGTGGGGCGTCGCGCGGGGCTTCGGGCGGCCGGTCGGCGGTCAGCCCGAAGCCCCGGTGGCACCGGCTACAGGACCGTTGCCCCGTAGGCGCTCAGCGCCTCGGTGACGGGCTGGTAGAACGTGGTGCCGCCGGTCCGGCAGTTGCCACTGCCGCCGGAGGTGAGACCCAGAGCGGTGCTGCCCGCGAAGAGCGAGCCTCCACTGTCACCGGGCTCGGCACAGACGTTGGTCTGGATCATGCCGTACACGATCCCGCTGGAACCGTAGTTGACCGTGGCGTTGAGGCCGGTGACCGAGCCGCTGCGCAGCCCGGTGGTGCTGCCGCTGCGCTGGACGGCCTGCCCCACAAAGGCGTTGCCCGCCGTCGTGATGTCCTGGTAGGAGCCGTTGTACAGGTAGACCCGGCCGTCGGCCGCCGCCGGGTTCGAGTGGCGGATGATGCCGTAGTCGTTGTTCGGGAAGCTGGTTCCGGTGCGCGTGCCGATGGACCAGCTGGCGCTGATGTTGGTGCAGTGGCCGGCGGTGAGCGCGTGGGCGACGCCGTTGACCGACACGTTGAAGCCGAGCGAACAGCGGCTGCCACCGGTGGTGATGGCCTCGCCGCCCGCGATCAGCGGGGTGAACTTGCCCTCGGCGCGCTTGACCGTCAGTTTCGCCTTGGAGCCCGCCAGCGCGTTGCTGACCTTGGCCAGTTCGGCCTTCGACACGGTGCTGTCGGCGGTGAGGACGATCTTGCCCGTGCTCGCCTCCGTGTACCAGGCGGTGCCCGCCACATCAGCGGCGAGGATGGCGGAGCTGGCGTCGGCGAGCTGCGAAACGGTGGCCTTGGACTCCGCCTCGGGAGCGGCGACGGCCGAGGGGGTGGCCAGGGCCGCGGCGGCCACCAGGCCGGAGGCCACGGCGAGGAGCCGTGCATATCTTGACGTGCTGCTGAGCGGCGAGAAGCGCTTGAAGGTCACGAGATCCTCCGAGGTATGGGGGGACGGCCCGGTCGGGTGAGGTGGGGCCGTTGGTGCGCGAGGTTCTCACCCAGTGGGAGTGGGCGTGAACCTGCCAAGTTGCACGCTGGAATCGTTGACGGGGACCGTCCCTGACGCAAGGCCGGATTCGCGCCCGCGAGCCCGGAATGAGATGGGGGTCGACGAGTGGGGGTAGACCTGATCCATCTCGATCAATTGACCCCAAAGGAAAATTTGGTGCGGATGCGTAAAAATTCATCGGGTGGGCGTCGTGCTCAGGTGTGGCACCTGGCCGCGGCGGCTCGCGGAGCGAGCCGATTTTGTCATTCCTTTGCATAGCGTTACCGTCGGTTACGCCTTGAATGCTCAGGATTCCATCCCTCGCGCGGGGTCTCGCGGGCAGCGTGCATGAACCATCGAAGGAGCGTTGATCGCCGGCTTCCCGGCAAGGTGATCGGGGAGCCATGGTGATGAATGGCGTACTTGCTACCTTTTCGGGCTGGCTGAATACGTGCTTCCGCCTGGGAAGAAGGGGCATCGACGGCCCGAATGCGTCCGGAGACGCTCTCTTGTGGACCGGTTCGGCGTGTGTAGCCGGTCCACGGTGACGGCCTTTCAGGCGTGCGAGGCAAGGCCGACGCGACTCCGCGCGGGCCTTCGACCCTCCGCGATCGATCGGCCCGGACTGCCGCTCACCGACCCGTCCGCAGGCCTCGGAGCGGCCGGCGGTCGTACGGTGCCGGGGCGGTGGCACCGCTCAGCGGACACGGCATCGCCTCAGTGCGCACGGCGTCGCCACCTTCGCCGCTGTGCTGAACCCGGCGGTCGACGAACGGCGGCGGTGCGTTTCGGCGTTGCGCCCCGCCGCCGTCACCGGCCCCGTGTGGCGGCCGGTCCCGGAGCCACCGCCTCCCGCGGCGGCCCCGGAGTCGAGAGGGCCGCTCAGCCGGGGAGCGCCCACTTCTGGTTGGCACCGGTGTGGCAGGTCCACAGGTGGAGCCTGGTGCCGTCCGCCGAGGAGACCCCTGACGCGTCCAGGCACTTGCCGGACGCCGGGTTCTTCACCGTTCCGTCGGCCTGTGCCACCCATTTCTGGGCGCCCGTGCCGTTGCACCCGTACAGCTGGATCTTCGTGCCGTCGGCCGTTCCCGCGCCGCTGACGTCCAGGCACTTGCCGAGCGCCCGCAGCGTGTCGTCCGTACCGACCGTCCAGTTCTGGCGGGCCGTCCGGTTGCAGGTCCACAGCTGGATCTGTGTGCCGTCGGCGCTCGACCCGCCCGCCACGTCGACGCACTTGCCGCCGATGCCGGTGACAGCCCCTTCCCGGGGGCCGGTCGTGCCGCCGAGCTCCTTGACGCGGATGTTGCGGAAGGACACGTCGTCGCCCTCGCCGTGGTTCTGCAGGCCGATGTGCCCCTGCTGGAGACTGCGGGCGGGGTCGGTGTTGGTGAAGTCGTTGATCTTGCGGCCGTTGAGGAAGATCTGGAGGTGCTCGCCCTCGACCCGGATCTCGTACGTGTTCCACTCGCCCGGCGGGTTGAGGGCCGCGTCCCGGGCCGCCAGGTCGGCGGACTTGAACCCGTAGACGGAGCCGGTGGTGCGGTCGGGGGTGTCGGTGGCGTCGATCTGGATCTCGTACCCGTTGTCGACGGCCGACCACGGATCGTCGGAGGCCGGGAAGCCCACGAAGACACCGGAGTTGTCGTCACCTGCCTGGCGCCAGTCGAGCTTCAGGGAGTAGGACCTGTACTCCTTCGCCTGGTACCAGAACAGGCCGAGGCCGCCCCGGGAGGTCAGGGTGTTGTCGGCGTTGGTGAAGGAGCCCGGACCGGCCTGCTTCCAGCCGGTGGTCCCGGAGGTGCCGAACAGGGTGGTGTAGCCGGTCTCCGGGCGGCAGTCGGCCTCCGTCGTCTCCGCGGCCCAGCGGATGCCGCCGAGCAGATGACGGCGGAAGACGGGGTCGGCGTAGGAGTCCTCGGTGTGGCCGCCGCCGGTGTAGAAGGCGCGCCCTCCCTCGTAGTCCTTGCACCAGGCGATGGGGTGGTCGCCGCCCATGGTGCCGCCGCTGTAGGTGGACTCGTCGAGCGAGGCCAGGACGTGGGCCGACGTGCGGGGGTTGGTGCGGTAGTCGTACCACTCGTCGGTCCGCTGCCAGGTGGAGCCGAGGTGGGCGGTGGCGTCGTGCGCGCGGTCCTCCACCTTCACGGTGGCCGGCTGGATGTGCGGGTGGGACTTGAACAGGGCGCCGGCCAGGCCGCTGTACCAGGTCCAGTCGTACTCGGTGTCGGCCGCCGCGTGGATGCCGACATAGCCGCCGCCCGACCGGATGTATCCCTCGAAGGCGGTCTGCTGGGCGGTGTTGAGGACGTCTCCGGTGGTGGAGAGGAAGACGACGGCCTCGTAACCGCTGAGATTGGCGGGGGTGAAGGCGGTGGCGTCCTCCGTCGCGGTGACGGTGAAGTTGTTGGCGGTGCCCAGCTGGCGCAGGGCGGTGATGCCCTCGTCGATGGAGGAGTGGCGAAAGCCGGCGGTCTTGGAGAAGACCAGCACGTCGTACGCGGGGTCGGCGGCGACCACCGCCGCGCGGACGGGGGCGGCCGGGGCCGGTTCGGCGGCGGTGGAGACCGCCGCTGGCAGGACGGCTGCGCCGAGCAGGCCGCAGGCGGCCCAGCCGGCGAGACGGGTGAGTCGTCGGCTCATGTCAGGGTCCACTTCTGGTTGGCGCCGGTGTGGCAGGTCCACAGGTGGAGCTTGGTGCCGTCCGCCGAGGCGGCTCCGGAAGCGTCCAGGCATTTGCCGGACGCCGGGTTCTTCACCGTTCCGTCGGCCTGTGCCACCCATTTCTGGGCGCCCGTGCCGTTGCACCCGTACAGCTGGATCTTCGTGCCGTCGGCCGTACCGGCACCGCTGATGTCCAGGCACTTGCCGAGCGCCCGGTATGTGTCGTCCGTGCCGGCCGTCCACTTCTGCGCGGCGCTCCCGTTGCAGGTCCACAGCTGGATCTGTGTGCCGTCGGCGCTCGCTCCGCCCGCGGCCTCCGCGCACTTGCCGCCGATGCCCTTGAGGTCACGGCCGGCCGGGGTGGACTGGCCCGTGGTGAAGGTGAAGTCGTCCAGGTCGAAGAGGGAGCCGCTGCCGCCCTTGAAGACGAGGTACAGGGTCGTGGTGCCCGCCGGACGGTTGGTCAGGTCCGTGCTCACGTCCCGGAAGGTGTCCCAGCCGCCGGTGACGGGGACCGCGGCCGAGCCGAGCAGGGTGCCGGTGGGTGAGCCGGCCCGTACCTCCAGCGTGCCTCCCGCGCCGCCGGAGGAGACCCGGGCGGTCAGCTTGGTGGCGTTGCCGAGGATGTAGGGCGTGAAGGAGATCCAGTCGTTGTTGTCGATGTAGCCGACCGTCCTGCCGCCGTTCGCCGTGGCCTTGTCGACGATCTGGACGCCGGCGGAGCCGCCGAAGTGCTCGGCCTGCCGCTTGCTGCCCTGGCTGACGTTCTGGTCGTGCGTGGTCAGGGCGGGCTGCCCGCCTGCCCCCTTGTCGGTGTACTCGGCGTCCCAGACGCCGAAGATGTTCGCGTTGGGGTCGTGCTCTCCGTCGGCGATGGTCTGCACGGTGCCGGAGCAGCCGGTGGCGGAGGTCTGCGGGTGGCCGTGGCTGTCGTGGCCGATGATGAAGGTGACCTTCACCTTCGAGCAGTCGATCGTGCCGTCCTCGGGGTCGGTGACGGTGACCGTGAAGGGTACGGCGGCGCCCGGGTCGATGATGGAGCCGTCGGCGGGCAGGTTCAGGGTGACGGTGGGCGCGGTGTTGCCGACGGTGATGACGACGGAGGCGGTCGCGGTCTTGCCGGTGCCGTCGGAGACGGTCAGTTCGGCGGTGTAGCGGCCGTTGGCGGTGTAGGTGTGCGAGGGGTTCGCGGCGGTGGAGGTGGCCCCGTCACCGAACTTCCAGGCGTACGTGAGCGGGTCGCCGTCGGGGTCCGAGGTCCCGGCCGAGGAGAACGCCACCGCGAGGGGCGCCTGGCCCGAGGTGCGGTTGGCGGTGGCCTTGGCGAGCGGGGCGCGGCCGTCGGTGACGTACTCGATGCGGTAGACCGCGCTGTTGGCGTCCCCGTTGAAGTAGCCGGTGCCGTAGTCGAGGACGTACAGCGCGCCGTCCGGGCCGAAGGCCATGTCCATGACCTGGGTGCCCTGCCAGGGGAACGCGTTGATCGACTGCACGGCGCCGTCGGAGCCCTGCTCGATGCGCTTGATCCACCGGCGGCCGAACTCGCCGGCGAAGTAGTCGCCGTCGAAGCTCTGCGGGAACTTGACCGTGGAGGTGGAGGCCGGGTCGTAGCGGTAGACGGGCCCGCCCATGGGTGACTCGGAGCCGCCGCCGAATTCGGGGACGGAGCCACCGTCGTACGGTATCCAGGCGGGCTGGGCCGGGGGCAGGTCGGTCAGGCCGGTGTTGTTCGGCGAGGTGTTCTTCGGTGCGGTGCAGGAGAAGGCGGCGCCCGATGTGGAGGTGGCGAAGTTGTAGTCCACGTAGGGGCTGTTGTTGCCGACGCAGTAGGGCCAGCCGTAGTTGCCGGCCTTGGTGATCCGGTTGAACTCGACCTGTCCGGCGGGTCCGCGTCCCGCGTTCGCCGTGCCCGCGTCGGGGCCGTAGTCGCCGAGGTAGACGGTGCCGGTGGGCTTGTCGACGCTCATCCGGAAGGGGTTGCGGAAGCCCATGGCGTAGATCTCCGGCCTGGTCCTCGCGGTTCCGGGCGCGAAGAGGTTGCCGGACGGGACGGTGTAGCTCCCGTCGGCGCCGACCTTGATCCGCAGCACCTTGCCGCGCAGGTCGTTGGTGTTGCCGGAGGAACGCTGGGCGTCGTACGCGGGGTTGCGGTTGGCACGCTCGTCGATGGGGGTGTAGCCGTCGGACGCGAAGGGGTTGCTGTCGTCGCCGGTGGAGAGGTACAGGTTGCCTTGGGCGTCGAAGTCGATGTCACCGCCGACGTGGCAGCACAGACCGCGGCTCGCGGGGACGTCGAGGACCTTCTTCTCGCTGGCCATGTCGAGTGTGCCGTCGGTCCTGAGCGAGAACCGTGACAGCCGGTTGACTCCGTCGAAGGGAGCGAAGTCCGTCGCGGATCCGGTGGCAGGAGCGTCACCGGCGGGGGTGGTCAGCTTCGGTGCGTAGTAGAGGTAGACGAAGCGGTTGGCGGTGAACCCGGGGTCCACGCCCACGCCCTGGAGGCCCTCCTCGTCATGCGAGTAGACGTCCAGTTTTCCGGCGACCTTGGTGGCGCCGGCCGCGTCGGTGAGGCGGAGGGTGCCGTCCCGTGAGGTGTGCAGGACGGACCGGTCGGGCAGGACGGCGAGGGTCATGGGCTCGCCGGTCTCGGCCACCCCCTTGGCGAGGGTGACCTGCTGGAACTCGTCGGCCGCGGCGCTTGCCACGGGTTCGGGAGCCGCCGCGGCGGGTCTCTGCTGGGCGGTCAGGGAACCCGCGGCGGCGAGCAGGGCGCAGGCGAGCGCCGCGAGGGGTCGGGTGAGTCTCCTGTGCACGCGCATCCTCCGTGTGATGACGGGGTGAGATCTGGAGCACAGGCGCGCGCCGTCGCGCCGCGGACATGGGCCCCCGAGGGGAGGAAGGGGCACCCGGTCCTCTGCCGTTCGGTACAGAGCAGGAAGGTAATGGCTTTTCCGCCGACCAGAAAGCCCTTTGACGTACCCGGCGTCAACTTTCTCTACTGGGGGGACAAAGCCGCTGGTTGGGCTTCCGGTCGAGCCCCGGCAGACGATGCCGGTGCGGTGGATCCCGAAGCCATGGGTCCGGGAGCCGGCGTCGGCCCCGGAGCCGTCGCCGGCCGTGGGGCCGCCCGCGTACCGTGGTGGGCAAACCGGCCTGACCTGCGGTGAGGGGAATTGGTCCAGACGAACACCTTGACGGGCCTTCGGGGCGCTCCTTAAATCGTCAGCACCAACTGTTGAACACCGCTCCCCGCCGGGATCCCCTGATCGCTTCATTTCGTGTTCGTACGTGACTGTCGGCGCCCCGTGTTGTCATGGGCGCGTCATTTGGTTGGTCCAGCTCACCTCCGCACACCCCACGAAAGTGATGTGATGCCCCGTGCGCACGCCTTGGCGCCACAGATCCCTGACCTGGCTGGCGGCGGCCGCCGTTCTCGGTCTCGCCTCTCTCAGCCCGACCGCCGTACAGGCCGCCCCCGCGCCGGCCCCGGCCTCGGCCGATGCCGGCCCCCTGGCCGTGACCTTCGAGGAGAACTTCGACGGGCCCGCCGGCTCCGGAGTCAACGGCTCCAGATGGCAGCTGGAGACCGGCGACAACGTCAACAACCACGAGCGGCAGTACTACACCTCGGGCACGAACAACGCCGCGCTCGACGGCCAGGGCAATCTCGTCATCACGGCGAAGCGGGAGAACCCGGCCAACTACACCTGTTGGTACGGCCGGTGCGAGTACACCTCGGCCCGGCTGAACACGGCCGGGAAGTTCACCGCCCAGTACGGGCGCGTCGAGGCCCGCATGAAGCTCCCGCGCGGCCAGGGCATCTGGCCCGCCTTCTGGATGCTCGGCAACGACATGGGCAACATCGGCTGGCCCGCCGCGGGCGAGATCGACATCATGGAGAACGTCGGCTTCGAGCCGGGCACCGTGCACGGCACGCTCCACGGGCCGGGCTACTCCGGCTCCGGCGGAATCGGCGCGGGATACACCCTGCCCGGCGGTGCGGCCTTCGCGGACGCCTTCCACACCTTCGCCATCGACTGGAGCCCGAACTCCATCAGATGGTCGGTGGACGGGAACGTCTACCAGACCCGCACCCCCGCCGACCTCGGCGGCCGACAGTGGGTCTTCAACAAGCCGTTCTTCATGATCCTCAACCTCGCGGTCGGCGGCTACTGGCCCGGCGACCCCGACGGTTCCACCCGCTTCCCGCAGCAGCTCGTGGTGGACTACGTGCGCGTGAGCACCGACGGCGGGACCAACCCGCCGGCCGGCCGGACCATCCGGGGCATCGGCGGGAAATGCCTCGACGTGGCGGGCGCAAGCTCCGCCAACGGCACCGCCGTACAGCTCTACGACTGCAACGGCACCGCCGCCCAGCAGTGGGACGTACGCTCCGACGGCACCGTCCGGGCCCTCGGCAAGTGCCTCGACGTGACCGGCAACAGCACCGCGAACGGGGCGCAGCTCCAGCTCTGGGACTGCAGCGCCGGCCCGAACCAGCGCTGGACCGTCACCGGCGCCCGCGACATCGTCAACCCGCAGGCGGACAAGTGCATGGACGCCACCGGCAATTCCTCGGCCAACGGCACCCGCGCCCAACTGTGGACCTGCACCGGGGCCGCCCATCAGAAGTGGACCGTCGCCTGACGATCACCGTGCCGGTCCTTGGCCCGGAGACGCCCCGCAACAGCTGGTCAGAGGCGGAACAGCCGTGGGGGATATCGGGAGGTGCGCCGTAATCCGACCCACCGGTCCCCTGCGCGCGACGAAGGGCGCCCGCCAGAGACGCAAGCCCGTCGGCACTTCGAGGACACCCGCCCGGTCGCTCCGGCGGTCCGCAACATCGACCGGACGGTGGAGTCCCTGGACCTGGAGAGCAGTCTCATCAAGACAGAACGCGGTGAGTGTCGGCCGCCGCCTGGATCCGGGCGTGGTACTGCCGCCACTGGGCGTCATCACCGAAGTCGTCGTGATCCGGGCCGGCCTTGCCGTCAATGAGTTCTCGCAGGACATCAGCGTGGCCGGCGTGCTGGGCCGTCTCGGAGACCATGCGAACCAGCAGGACACCCAAGGTGGTGGCCCGGCGGTCTTCGGGCCAGTGCGCTACCCGGCCCGGGGTGTCGAGAGCGAGATCGGTAAGGGTCCGGTCGGCGTGCGCGCAGGCACGTTGATAGAGCCCGATGATGTACTCGCTGGACTCCTCGGGTCTGGCCCACATGTCCGCGCCTTCCCAGATTGAACCGTCCTCGACCCAGGCCAGGGCTTCTGGTGCCGGCCGGCCGAAAGACTCGCCGAGGTATCCGTACTCCAGGCCTGCCAGATGCTTGACCAAGCCCAGCAGGTTCGCGCCGGTCGGCGTCATGGGCCGGCGCATGTCGTATTCGGTGAGTCCCTCCAGCCTGGAGATCAGACCGGCACGTCCTGCCAGCAGCTTGCGGTGCAACTCGGCTTTGAGATCAGTCACGTGGTCCTCCTCTAGGGATGCGGCCACCCAACCACGTGCCTGTGACAAGAGCCGACGACGAGCCCGAAGCTGACGACAACCGAAACCCACCCCCACTCAACGCACCAGATTCTGAAGGACCACTCAGGACTCGTCGACCGCTTGAGTGTCCTGGACGCCCAGGTCGGGGCGTTGTGCGAGGAAGACGAACTCTCTGCCCGGCCGGTCAGGTGCATCGCGCACGTCGCGCACCACGTAGCCGTGGGCGACCAGATCCGTCTCGACCTCGTCGCGCTCCCGGAAGCGCAGTGTCGAGTCCGAGGTGAGTACCTGTCCGTCCGCGGCGAAGATGTAGGTCCAGCGGAAGGACACCAGGGGCCGGCTCACGTCGATCAGCTGGACCCAGCTCTCCACGGAGCCGGTGCCCGGGATCTGCGTCACGCGGTAGGAGTGCTCGCGGGTCCACGCTTCCCAGGCGCGTCTGGCGGGATCACGGGTCTCGAACACCAGGTGCCCGCCCGGCCGAAGCGCATCGTAGGCTCCCTGGAGCGTCTTCTGCCAGGTGTCCGGATCAACGATCTCCTGGGCGACGTTCGCTGTCATCGTTGCGAGGTCGACCCGCAGCGGCGGGAGGGCTGTCGCGTCACCACAGATCCAGCGGACTCGCGCACTGCCCGGTTTGGCCCGGGCGACGTCGACGGATGCCTGGGCGGGATCGACACCGACGACGTCGACCCCGCGGCCGGCCAGGAGAAGCGCGAACACCCCGGTGCCGCAGCCGATGTCCAGAACCTGGCGCGCCCTGAGCTCTTGCGCCCTTCGTAGGTAGACATCGAGATCGCTGCGGTCGGGGTCGAGCTGGTCGTAGACAGCGGCGAGTCGTGGATGCCCGAAGCAGTCGTCAGCCATGCGGCCCAAGGTAAGCAGAGTCCGGGGTGAAGGGCACCTGCGAGCGCGAACAGGAAGGCCCCGTCAGCGGACCGTCAGCGGAGCGGAGGAACGGGGCGCGGAGAGCCCTGTGTGCCGGAGGCCGTTCCGGGTACCCCGAGCTGATACTTCAACCTGCCGGTCCCGGGTCGACGGGGTGGTCGGCCAGGGCGTGCACGGTGACGTCCATCCACGGCCAGACCGGCAGCGAGGAGATGACGGCGTGGAGTTCGGTGGGGTCCGCCGCTCGCCACAGTCCCCAGTTCTCGGTCCGGCCGGGCACCCGCCACATGCGGACCAGCGTCCCGGAAGCGGCGAGTTCGGCGGCGCGGCGGCGCTCGTCGTCGGAGACCTTCGTCTTGAGGTCGGGGTCCATGGCTTCGGGCCAGGTGATGTGGATGTTGACGAGGAATTCCATGGGATGCGTCCTGTCTCTGTCGGTGAGTGACTCCGGAGGCGGGCCGACAGGCTCGTGGCCCGGCGGGCCCGCCGGGCCGTGTGGCCCGGCGGGGGAGGTGCGGGTCATTCGCCGAACGGGTCGGCCGGGGTGCCGTGTTCGGTGATGACGGACTTGGTCTGGAGGAACTCGGCTACGGCCTCGACGCCGTTCTCCCGGCCCAGGCCGGACTGTTTGTAGCCGCCGAACGGCACACTCCAGTGCAGCAGCCGGTAGGTGTTCACCCAGACCACGCCCGCCTCCAGCCGTCGGGCTACTCGGTGCGCGCGCGCCGCGTCGCGGGTCCAGAAGCCGGCGGCCAGGCCGTACTCGACGGAGTTGGCGAGCGCGACCGCCTCGTCCTCGGTGTCGAAGGGGTGCACCGTGACGACCGGGCCGAAGATCTCCTCCCGGCAGACAGCGAGGTCGGGTGCGGCGTCGGCCAGCACGGTCGGTTCGTAGTAGAAGCCCGCCCCGGTCGGCGCGGCCACGGTGGCCCGCCTTCCGCCGGTGACGGCTCGCGCGCCCTTCGCGAGGGCGTCGTTCACGTACCCTTCGATCCGCTCCAGAGCCGCTGCCGACGCCACCGGCCCGACGTGGGTACGCGGATCGAGGGGGTCGCCGACCCGCAGTTGCCCGACCGCCTGCCCGTACCTGCGGAGGAACTCCTCGTACACCTCGTGCTGCACCAGGACGCGGGAGCCCGCGACGCAGGTCTGGCCTGCCGCGGAGAAGGCGCCCTGCCGGGCCGCCAGGACGGCGGCGCCGAGGTCGCCGTCGGCGAAGACGATGTGCGCGGACTTGCCGCCGGCCTCGCAGACGTAGCGCTTCATCCGCTCGGCCGCGCGCGCCCCGAGGGTCCGGGCGACGGCGGTGCTGCCGGTGAAGGTGACCATGGCGACGTCGGGGTGCTCGGTGAGGCGGCGGCCCTCTTCGGCGCCGCCGATGACGACGCCGATCACCCCGGGCGGGAACCCTGCCTCCAGAGCCAGTTCGGCCAGACGCACCGAGGAGGCCGGGGCCTGCGGCGGCGGCTTGAGGATCACGGTGTTGCCCGCGGCCAGAGCCGGAGCCAGTTTCCAGGAGCCGAGGGAGAGCGCGCCGTTGAACGGGGTGAGCGCGGCGACGACGCCCAGCGGTTCCCGTGTGATCAGCGCCCTCGCCGTGTCGCTGAGCGGACGTGAGAGGTCCTCCATGGTCTCCGCCACGCCCGCGAAGTAGCGGTACCAACGGGCCAGGGCGCCGACCTCGCCCCTGGTGGCGGTGAGGGGTTTGCCGTTCGCCCGGGTCTCCAGTGCCGCGAGTTCCTCGGTGTGCGCGACCAGCACATCGCCGAGGCGGTGGAGCAGGTCGGCGCGGGCGTGGGCGGGAAGCGCGCCCCAGGACGGGGCCAGGAAGGCGGTACGGGCGGCGTCGACGGCGGCGTCCACGGCGTCCGGGTCCTGGTGGGCACGGGCCCAGATCTTCCCGGTCGAGGGGTCGGTCAACGGCACCGCCGTGCCCGCGGGGGCGCGCCGGGCCCCGCCCGTGTGGGAGGTGTAGTCGGGCAGGGCCGGCGGGGTTTCGGGGGTGGTCATGGAGCGGTGGTCCTTTCCGTGGCCGGGCCGTCCGTGCTGTGCGGGGCTACCGGGGTCTTCGGGTCGTCCGTGGAGGGGTGCTTCGGGGAGAGGGCGGCCCGTAGGCCGGGGCTGTCGGCGTGGTGGCACGCCACCGTGTGTCCGTCCGCTCCGGCGGCGACGGCCGGGGGCGGTGCGCCCTCGCGGCACACCTCGGTGGCGAACGCACAGGAGCGCTGGAACCGGCACCCGGGCAGCGGACCGGACGGGTCAGGGGGCTCCGCGCGCGTGTGCGTCCCGCCCCGGAGGCCCGGGGCCCGGGGGTCGGGCACCGGCACGGCCGCGAGGAGCGCGTGGGTGTAGGGGTGGCGGGGCGCGGAGAACACCTCGTCGCAGGGGCCGCTCTCCATGATCAGGCCGCCGTACATGACGATGACATGGTCCGAGATGTGCCGGACCACGCTCATGTCGTGGGAGATGAAAAGGAAGCTGACGTCCTGTTCGCGGCGGAGGTCCTTGAGGAGATTGACGATCTGGCCCTGGATGCTGACGTCGAGCGCGGAGACGATCTCGTCGCAGACGATGAAGCGGGGCTCGACCGCCAGGGCGCGGGCGATGGCGGCGCGCTGGCGCTGGCCGCCGGAGAGTTCATGGGGATAGCGGTCGGCGAGCTCCGTGCGCAGGCCGACCTGCGCGAGGAGTTCCTCCACCCGCTCCCCGGTCTTCTCGCGGGGAGTCGTCCGGTGGACGGTGATGACCTCGCGGATCATCGCCCTGATGGTCATCCGCGGGTTGAGGCTGGCGTACGGGTCCTGGTAGACGATCTGGGCGAGCCGGGGCAGCGCCCCCGCGCGGCGGATCTCGTCCAGGGGCAGGCCGTGGACGCTGACCCAGCCGCCGGTGATCGGCGACAGTCCGACCAGGGCGCGGCCGGTGGTGGTTTTCCCGCTTCCGCTCTCGCCGACGATGGTGACGATGCTGCGGGCGGGCACGGTGAAGGAGACCCCGTCGACGGCGTGCGCGGTGCCGGTGACCCGGCGCAGCACCCCGGTCCGGATGGGGAAGTGGACCCGCAGACCGGCGACGGAGACGGCGGGGACGGCAGGGCCGGTGGGCTCGGGGGGTGAGGTGCCGAGGGTGTTCATGAGGGCTCTCCTCGGTGGTCCGCGCCGACGGGAACCGGTGCGGGGTAGGGGCAGCGGACAAGGTGCCCGTGGGCGGAGGAGGTGAGGGGGAGCAGAACCGGCACGGCGTCCTCGCAAGCGGCGCGGGCGGCGGAACAGCGGGGCTGGAAGGCGCAGCCGGGCGGCGGCGCGGCGGGGTCGGGCGGGAACCCGGGGATGGCCGGCAGATGTTCGACCCGTTCGCGGTCCATCCGGGGAATGGACTCCATCAGGGCGCGGGTGTAGGGGTGACCGGGGTGGTCGAAGATCGCGGTGGTGGGCGCCGTCTCCACGATCCGGCCCGCGTACATCACCGCGATGCGGTCGGTGACTCCGGCGACGACCCCGAGGTCGTGGGTGATGAGGATGAGGGCCATCCGGAGGTCTTTGCGGAGCCGGTCGATGAGCTGGAGCACTTGGGACTGGATGGTGACGTCGAGGGCGGTGGTGGGCTCGTCGGCGATCAGGACCTGGGGTTCGCGGCTGATGGCCATGGCGATCAGGACGCGTTGGCGCATGCCGCCGGAGAGCTCGTGGGGGTAGCTGCGGAGCCGTTCGCGTGCGGCGGGCAGGCCCACGAGGTCCAGGAGTTCCGCGCACCGGGAGGCGGCCGCCCGCCGGCTGAACCCGTCGTAGTGGATGAGGGGTTCGGCCATTCTGCCTGCCGATGGTCATGGCCGGGTTGAGTGCGGAGAGCGCGTCCTGGGAGACGAGCCCGATGCCGGAGCCTCGGACGGTACGCATCTGCCGGGGTGTGAGCGTGGTCAGGTCCTTTCCGTCGAAGGTCACCCGGCCGGTGATCTCGACGCCGGTGGGGGCGAGCATCCGCAGGACCGCCAGCATGGTCTGGCTCTTGCCGCAGCCGGACTCGCCGACGACGCCGAGTGATTCACCGGCGGCTACGGCGAACGAGACGTCTCGTACGGTCTCCAGGGGGGTGTCGTCGCCCTGGTTCTGCCCGCAGTGGGCGACTTTGAGGTGTTCGACTTCCAGTACGGTCATGGTGACGTCTTCCTCTAAGCCAGCTTGATCTTCGGGTTGAAGTACGCCTGGAGCACGTCGACCAGGAAGTTGATCAGTACGAACGCGATGGCGATCACGAGGATCCCGCCCTGGACGAGGGGGATGTCCCGGGCGGAGATCGCCTGGTGGAGGGCGAGGCCGATGCCCGGCCAGGAGAACACCGTCTCGGTGAGCACCGCGCCGCTGAGCAGGAAGCCCGCCTGCAGGCCGATCACCGTGATCACGGACGGCATGGCGTTGGGGAGCACATGGCGCACGATCACCCGGAACTCGCCGACACCGCGTGAGCGGGCGGTGCGGACGTAGTCGTTGCCGATGACCTCGAGCACCGAGGAGCGAGTCATCCGGGCGATGACCGCCAGCGACCACGCGGCGAGGGTGATCACCGGCAGCACCATGTGGGCCGCCACGTCGAGGGCTCCGCCGCCGCCGATGGAGGTCATCCCGGTGGCGGGAAGCATCCTCAGCTGCAGCGAGAAGACGATGATGAGCACCAGCCCGAACCAGAACGACGGTACGGAGTTGAAGAACAGCACGCCGACGGTGAGGCTCCGGTCCCGGTGCGAACCGGGCTTCTGGGCGGCCCAGGTGCCGATGGCGACGCCCACGACCGCCGCGAGCACGATCGCGGTGCCCGACAGCAGCAGGGTGTTGAGCAGCCGGTCGGAGAGGACTTCGGAGACCGGCCGGCCGAAGGAGAGCGAACGGCCCAGGTCGCCGTCGAAGAGGCTGCCGAGGTAGGTGAAGTAGCGGGAGACGGCCGGTTCGTCCAGGCCGAGATCCTCGCGGAGCGCCTGGCGGTCGGCCTCGGACGCGGTGGGGCCGAGCAGGGCGCTCGCCTGGTCGCCGGGGATGATCTGGCCGAGGCCGAAGGTGGCGATGGTCACCCCGAGGATGACCGGGAGCATGTGCAGCGCGCGGCGCAGCGTGAAGGTCAGCATGGTGCGTCTCCAGGGCTGTTCATGACCGGCTCCGCCGGGTCCGCAGGGTGCGCCCGCCGCCGCGCACCGCCCGGGACCTGCGGCTGCGCGGGTCGAGACGGTCGCGGATGCCGTCCCCGAGCAGGTTGAACCCGACGGCGAGTACGACGATCGCGAGGCCGGGGATGGTGGCGACGTGCGGTGCGGTCACCAGCAGGGCGCGTCCACCGCTGAGCATCTGGCCCCAGTCGGGGGTGGGCGGCTGTGCGCCCAGTCCGAGGAAGGCGAGGCTGGAGCTGAGGATGACGTTGCGGCCGGTCTGGAGGGTGGCGAAGACGACCACGCCGCCGAGCAGGTTCGGGGTGATGTGGCGGAGGGCGATGCGCAGATGGCTGTAGCCGAGGGCGCCGGCGGCCTCCACGTACTGCTCCTGGCGCAGGGCGATGACGTTGCCGCGGACGATCCGGCCGAACTCGGGGACCGTGACCACCACCATGGCGATCACCATCGAGGTGATGCCGGGGCCGAGGGCGACCCCGATGCCGAGGGCGAGCAGGATCCCGGGAAAGGAGAACATCACGTCGAAGACGCGCATCAGGGTGCTGTCGAGCCAGCCGCCGACATAGCCGGAGAGCAGTCCGAGGCAGCCGCCGATGACGAGTGCCACCAGGGTCGGCACCACGGCGACCAGCAGGGCGAGCCGGGTGCCGTACATCAGCCGGCTGAGGATGTCGCGGCCGACCTCGTCCGTGCCGAGGAGGTGGCCGCCGCTGAAGGGGCCGAGCCCGATGGACGAGGGGTTGGTGGCGAGCGGATCGTCCGGGGCGATCAGGGGTGCGAGGACCGCGACGATGATGGTGACGGCGACGATGGAGCCGCCGATGAGGGCGGTCGCGTTCCCGGAACCCAACAGGGCGCGGAGGCGGGTGCGCCGCCGAGGGGGCGTGGCCCGCACGCCGGCGGGGCGGGGTGGTGCCGCAGTGGCCTTCATGGCTGTGCTCTCCTCACCGGCGGCGGATGGTGGTGTAGTCGATGTAGACGGAGGCTGCGGGCACGACACCCTCGACCTTCCGGCTCAGCAGGCGGGGGAGCCGGTCCTGGTAGAGGAAGACCCAGGGCGCGTCGGCCGCGATGCTCTCGGCGGCTTCCCGGTAGAGCGCCGTGCGGCGGTCCGGGTCGGGTTCGCCCCTGGCACGGTCGAAGAGGCCGTCCACGTCCCGGTTGCGGTACCAGCCCCGGTTGACGCCGTCGGGGGGATGCAGCTCCCCGCTGAACATCCGCTCCAGGAAGTCGGCGGCGTCGGCTCCGGTGGTCCATCCGTTGAACGAGCCGTGCGTCGTGTCGTTGTAGCCGTTGCCCTCCTCGGCGACGAGCGAGGCGAACTCCATGTACTGGGTGTCCAGGCGGACGCCGACCGCTTTGAGGTCCTGTTGGATGAGCGACATGATCTCGGTGGCCTGGGAGAAGCCGGGGCCACTGTCGGGTGCGAGCATCCGCAGCGTTACGGGGGTGGACACACCGCTCTCCCGGATGAGCCGGCGGGCCTCCTCGGGGTCGTAGGAGTATGCGGCGGCCTCGGAACCCTCCCGGTAGGCCTCGTTGCCCCGGGGCAACGGCCCGGTGGACGGGGCGACCTGCCGGCCGGTGAGGGTGGCGATCGCCCGGCGGTCGACGGCGTGGTTGAGCGCCCTCCGGAAGACGGCGTCGTCGGTGGGGGCGATCTTGGTGTTGAGGCGGATGAAGTACTGGTTGGCGGGCTCGGGGTACTGCGCGGTCATGGTGCCGCCGTCGGCGAGCTGCTGGACCTGCTGGGCCCCGGCGCTGAGGATGGCGTCCACCTCGCCGGTCTGCGCGGCGATGGCGAGTGTGGTGGGGTCGGTGACGGACTCCACGATGATGGACGGGGTCTTGGGGGACCCGCCCCAGTAGGCCGTGTTCCGCTTCAGCGTGATGCGCTTTCCGCGGTCGGCGGACTGCTGGGTGAAGGGGCCGGTGCCGACGGGGTGCAGGCCGATGTCGTCGGGCCGGTGGGTGCGGAGCGCCGCGGGGCTGATGATCGACATCCGCCGGTCGGTGAGTACCCGGGGGAGCCCGGCGTACGGCTCGGTGAGTCCGAGGACGACCGTGCGGGGGTCGCGCACGTCGACCTCCTTGATCCAGCGGGTCAGGAACTTCATGTTCCCGGCGGCCGTCGGGTCGTGGAAGGCAGAGCTCTCGTCCATGATCCGGTCGAAGTTGGCTTTCACGGCTGCGGCGTCGAAGGGCGAGCCGTCGGCGAATTCGACCCCCTCACGGAGCTTGAGCGTGTAGGTCCGCGCGTCCGGTGACGCCTGCCAGGATTCGGCGAGCGCGGGCCGGAGTTCGGGAGCCTGGGCCGTCTCGGTGCCCAGGTCCTCGCGGATCAGCGGATCGAAGAGGGCGTCGATGACCCGGAGCACCGGGGTGCCGGAGGCGCGGTGCGGATCCAGGGTGGGGATCTCTCCCTCGGCGCCGATGATCAGGGTCCGTTCGTCGCGGCCGAAGGACGGGTTGGCGCTGCAGCCGGTGATCAGGAGACCCGCGACGGTCACACAGCCCAGCGTCCGGCGAAGTATTCCTGTGCGTGGGCCCTGTGGCCCAGCGCGGCGCGAAAGCCTCATGCTTGTCGCCTCTGCTCGTGGTGAAGGTCCTGGAGCACCGCTTTGGCCGTGTTCCTGCCGGGTGTTCCGGTGACGTAGCCGCCGGGCCAGGTCCCCGCGCCACTGACGTAGAAGCCCGGGAGCGGGGTGCGGTAGCCGGCGACCTCGGGGTGCGGGCGGGCTCCGAAGAGATTCCCGGGCAGCATGTCCCCGTGGGTGATGTTGCTTTCCATCAGGCCCAGCTCGCTCTCGATCTCCACCGGGTTCATGAACCGGTGGTCGACGACGCGGTCGGCGAGTCCCGGCATCAGTCGGGAGAGTTCCTCGACGCAGCGGCGGCCGAAGCGGTCCGTGCGCTCGGCGTCCCAGGGGCCGTCGTGCGGGCGGTAGGGGGCGTGCCAGGCGTTGACACTGATGAGATGAGTCTTCCCCGGGGTGAGGCCCGGTGAGGTGAGGGTCGGTATCAACCCCCACATCAGGGGCTGATCGCTGGCGTGGCCCAGCAGGGCCCGGGAGATCGACTCCTCGATCCCGCCGAGCGAGGAGCCGACCCGGAACTGGCAGGCCCGGACCCGCTCGGGATCCGCGTCCGCGGGGAGCCCCGCGTAGGCGGGCAGCGAGTCCACCTCCAGGACGACCTTGAAAGCCGATCCGCGCATCGCCGTGCCGGCGACCTCGGCCCGGATCCCGGGACCCATCGCCGCGTCGTCCAGCAGATCGCGGAAGAGGTGGACGGGGTTGACCGCCGACACCACCCGGTCGGCGGTGAACTCCTCGCCGGTCGCGGTGACCACGCCCCGGACCCCGGCGGGACCGTGCAGGATACGTACCACCGGGGACCCGGTGCGCAGGGTGACGTCGTGGGTGCGGCAGCAGTCCTCCAGCGCGTCCACGATCGCGCTCATCGACCCGACCGGGAGGCCGGTGGAACCGCGGAGCGCGACCCGCTCGGCCGCGTCGCCCGAGCGGGGTGCGCCCGCCGCGGCCAGGGCGAACGGGCGCATCATCAGTCCGACGGCGCTGCCGGGCGTCGACGGCGGTACGAGTTGGGCGTTCAGCGCCAGCAGTGCGAGCAGCGCCTTGGCCTGGTCCGACACGAGACGCGTCTCGAGCAGCCCGGTGAGGCTGCCCTCGAAGACGGCGGAAAAGAGCTTGTGCTCCTCCGGGTCGGTCAGCCGCTCCCGCAGTTCGGCGAGGCCGGGCGGGGGCTCGTCCAGGGAGACCCGCAGGCTCGCGCCGAGCCGTTCGAGGGCGCTGATCAGCTCTCGGTAGCGGTCGGCCTCGCCGGGTGCGAAGGCGTCGAGCTGCCGGTCGACGCGGGCGGGGTCGCGCCAGCCGAGGAAGCACCGGCCGTCGAACTGCTGGACCACGGTCGGGTCGGCCCGTACGAACCGGAGGCCGTGGTCGGCGAGCCGGAGTTCGTGGACGACCGCCGGGTTCAGTGACCCGGGCGAGTTGGTGAAGGCCAGACTGCGGCCGGGCAGGAATGCGTATCCTCCGCAGGGCCCGCCGAGGCGCTGCCGGGATTCGATCACGGCGACGCGCAGTCCCGCCCGGCCCAGATAGGCCGCGGTGACCAGCCCGTTGTGACCGCCCCCGACAACCACCACGTCAAACCGGTTCATGCCTGCCCTTCCTCTCCGCTCTCACAGCGTCGTCTCCGCCGCCGTCAGTTCCGGGGATCGGCCACGAAGCCGGCGTCGAACATGCGCAGCCAGTTGCCGCCGGCGATCCGCTCGATCTCGCTCTCGCTGAACCCGCGCTTGCGCAGGTGCTCCAGGACGGTGGCGTAACCGCTGCCCGCGGCGAACCATGCGGGGAACTCGACCGGTCCGGAGATGGGGACCATGGGCTTACGGCTCCAACGTCCCTGCCGCCACCAGTGGAGTTCCTCGTCGCCCTGGCCGGCGTAGTAGTCGGAGCCGAGCCCGACGTGGTCGACGCCGATCAGGTCGACGGTGTAGGTGACCATGTCGCAGAACTGGTCGATGGTGCAGTCGACGCCGCTGGGAGCGATCCGCGGGTACATGCTCAGGCCCACGACGCCGCCGGACTCGGCCGCCTTCTTGAGGACCGTGTCGGACTTGTTGCGGAAGGCGAGTTCGACGTTCTCGCCCACGAATCCCCGCGGGTTGGCGTGGGTGATCGCCACCGGCCGCTCGGACGCCTCCAGCGCTTCCAGCGAGGTGCGCTCATTGCAGTGGGAGACGTCGATGAGCATGCCCACCCGGTTCATCTCCCGGATCAGGTTGATCCCGTAGGTGCGGGAGAGGCCGGCGTCGTCGCCCTCCCAGCAGCCGGCTCCAGCGGAGTTCTGGGTGTTGTAGGTGAGCTGGGCGATACGCACCCCGGCCTGGTGGAAGGCTCCGACGAGGTCGAGGTCGTCCTCGAAGGGGCTGCTGTTCTGGAAGCCGAGGATGACGGCGGTGCGGCCGTCGTCCCCGGCCGCGCGGACGTCGTCGGCGGAGCGGCCCTCGGCGAGCAGGTCGGAGTTCTCCGCGAGCAGCCGCTGCCAGCGGCCGACCTCGCGCAGGGTCTCGGTGGAGTCCTCCCAGATGGCGACGGTGGCGTGGACGCCGGATATGCCGGCGGCGTGCCACTCCTCGAACCGCTCGCGGGCGGGCTTGACGAACTGCAATGCGTCTACCAGCACGTGCTTTCCTCTTCGCAGGTGAGCCGCGTGGTCCGGGCGGGTTGACGGCCCGGCCGTGCGACTCGGTGTGGACGATGGGGTGCGGTGGGTTGTGCCACCGCCGTGCGGTGGTGCGTCCGGTCCGGTGTCAGAGCTCGCAGCCGACGTCACCGAGGCGGCCGAGCCGGGGGATCTCGTCACGGAGGCCCAGGGTGCGCAGGGCACTCCAGAGAGAAGCCTGATTGCTGGTCACCACCGGCCGGCCGGTGTCCATTTCGAGGTAGGGAAGAATCTCGAACGTCCGGTAGGTGCCGCAGGAGATCAGCAGCGCGTCAGCGTCGGGGGCGGCCTTGTGCAGCCTGCGACCGAGCCGGTAGGCGCTGTCCGCGTCGTGGACGCTGGCCTCGTAGGGGTCGGTCATCTGGAGCCCCTCCATCACGGGCACCTCGAAGCCGACGGCGGTGAGGTAGGCACGCAGCGCTTCGTTGACTTCATCGGTGTAGATGCTGCCGACGGCGACGGAGGTGGCCCCGACAGCGCGCAGGGCGTCGACGGTCGCCTGCATCATGGTGATCGCCGGGATCCCGGTCTCGGCCTTGATCTCGTCCGTGACCTTCTCGTCGGTGCCGGGCCCGGGGATGAAGGTGCCGGGCGCGCCGCACTGCACGATCAAGTCCACCTTCGCGGTGGCGAGTTGCCGGGAGGCGTCGAGCACCTGGCTCATCATCTCGCGCAGGCCCTCGGCGTCGACGCGGGGAACGATGGTCCGGGCGTCGGCGAAGGCCACTCCGGTGGGCGCGACCGAGCGCCACTCCTCCGCTCCCTCGATCGCGGTCGCGGGGCGGATCTGTCCGATTCGTGCACGCCAGCCGAGCATCATGGGGCATTCCTCCTGAGGTGAGCTGTAGATGCGAAAAGAGGTGGGATACCGGGCGAGCTCGCAGTGGCCTGAAAGGTGCATGGATTCTCGCTGTGTACGCCTCGCCCGTACAGCGGCAAAGGTCCCGCTCTCCCGGCGATCAGCCGAGGTCAGCGCTACCGTCGCGTAATCTGGGACAGTGGACCAGATTGCGTTTGGGACAATGTACCTACGCGTTTTGGTCAGGTCAATGGGTAGTTTTCTGGCTCGAAAAAGTGCCGCCGACGGCGTGCGGAGAGGCGTCCGCGCCAGAAGCGGGCGGGGCGCGCAGGCGGTTCGCACCGCGGGTGACGGGCGCGGGGAACGCCCGGGCGGGGCGGAGGGGACCTGCTCCGACGCGCAGGGAACGTACGCGGAGCCGGTTCCCGGCAGACGTCAGCCCGCCGGGCGGCGTACGGGGGCAGGGGCCGAGCGCGGTGATGCCTCGCTCAGGACCGTTCTTCGGTCAGGCGCGTCCGGCGCCCGGCGCACCGATGCGGCGTCGGCCCCGGCCACCACGCTGTCCTGCCGGGAGAGGCCGGGGCCGGGCGGGCTCGCCGTGGAAACGAACCGGGCTTGTCCGGGGTCAGGCGGGCTGGCGCCAGCGGATGGCGATCTGGGCCGCGGCGTCCTGGAGGAGCGGGACCAGATCGGCCATCCGCTGCTCTGCGAGCCGCGCCTCGGGACCGTAGATGCTCAGTGCTGCGGTCACGGTGCCCTGGGTCGCGATGGGCACAGCCACCCCGCAACCTCCCATGATCCACTCGCCGCGGCTGAAGGCGTAGCCCTGGTCGCGGGCGGCTGCGACCCGGTGGCTGATCTCCGTCGCGTCCGTCGCGTCCGTCGCACCGGTCGTGGAGACGTGCTCGCTCACCAAGTGCTTCAGATGCTCCTCGGGCAGCATCGACAGCAGTACGCGGCCCGTCGCCCCGGAGAAGAGGGAGTAGGGCCGGCCGACCCCTGTGATCAGCCGCAGCGGTTGGGAGCTCTCCACCTCGTACACCGTCACCCGCCGCCCGTCCACCACGGCCGAAACGCACGCGGTCTCTCCCGTCGAGGCGGCGATGCGGGCCGTCGCCTCGGAGGCGGCGCTCACCAGGTCGCTGTTGGCGGCGTGCCGCCAGGCCAGAGTGAGGGCGGCCGGACCGATCACGTACTTGCGGGAGTTCTCATCGACGACGGCGAGCCCGACGCGCTCCAGGGAGGTGAGGATCCGCTGGGTGGAGCTCTTGCTGATGTCCAGGTCCCGGCTGAGCTCGCGGAGCCCGCGCGGCCGGTCGGCCTCGGCGATCGTCTTGAGCACGAGCAGAGCGTGGTCCACGATCTGCACCGTGCCCGCGGGCGGCGTCCGCTTTCCGGACGTGCCCGCCGCCGGCGTACCGGACGGCGAGGGCGCCTGCGCGGACTCCGGCCCCTGTTCGTTCACCATCGGGCCGGTCCTCTCCCCGGGGAAGCGGACCGGCACGGGGTGCTCCCGCAGGGCGGCCCCGGACACTGTCCGCGCGTTGCATGAATGATCGCTCGCGATTATCACACAGTGACCACCCTCCGTCATCCACCACGCCACCCGCCGGCCCACCGGCCACGGCCTCCCGCCGGGCGGACCCCTCCGAAGGTCTCTGCCCATGCCGGGCGGCCATGACGTGGTCGCGGACGCCCTCGACCTGCGTGACGATCACGCGGCGCATAGCCGCCACCTCACGCTCGCGCAACGCGTCGAAAGGTTCTGGGCGGCGGAGGCTCCATCACCTACCAGGTCTGGTTCCGGGGCCACCGGCTGGACTACGACGGACGGGCGCCTTCACAGGTCCCCTCTCCTCGGACCCGCGCACCGGCCCGGCGGGCCGCGTGCCGGCTCTCGACGGGCGTGCGTCGCCCGCACGGCAAGCGGTTTCGGTCCGGTGATCGGGGGCAGTCGCGGTTGAGCTGCGAGGGGGGCCGACCAGCCGATACCGCCATGCGAAAGGCCGCACAACGCATTCCCATCACCTTCGAGGAGCAGATCCATGCGCATGAACAGGCTTGCCGTCACCGCCGTCGCTGTTGTGGCGGGACTGTCCCTTTCGGCGTGCGGGGGTGACGACGACGCGACGGACACCGCCGCCCCGTCCTCGCCGAGCGCCACCTCCGCCGGGACGCCGACCCAGTCGTCCTCGCCGGAGGAGGGCGACTCCGCCGGCACCGCCCCTGAAGAGGGGGCGGCGGATCAGGGCTCGACGGGCCAGGAGTCCGGCGGCACCGGGAAGATCGAGAGGTGCCACACGGACGACCTGACGATCAAGGCGAGTGATGCCACCATCGGCGACGACCCGACCAAGGCCGTAGCCGTGGAACTGCGCAACACATCCAATCGGAGTTGTTCCATCAAGGGGTTCGCCGGTGTGAACCTGTTGTCGAGTGAGGGCGCGATCCCCGCGACGCGCCGGGACCAGAAGGACGACGGGACGACCCTGAAGGCCGGTGAGCCCACCTTCTTCGGCATCTTCTACAAGGGGAACGACTCCGGCGGTTCCGGCGTGAAAATCAAGGGACTCGTCGTCACGCCGCCGGACGAGAGGAAGTCCGTCACCCTGAAGTGGCCCGGCGAGCCCTCGCTCCCCATCACCGACAGCCCCGAGACCACGGTGGAGATCGGACCGATGGGCAGCATCGGCCAGGGTGGCTGAAGAGGTCCGACCTCTTCGTGACGGCGGGGCCCGTCCGCCCCCGGTGGGTCGGACGGGCCCGATGCCGCTCCGGACGCTGTCTGAGGTCGTTGCCCACGGCCTTGACCAGCCGTCGGACGGCGGTTCCCTTGTCGAGCTGCGTGGAAGCCAATGAGCCATCCGGGCAACCGACTTCACGCTCTAGAAGAAGCCAAGCTTCTGAGGGCTGTAGGAAACAAGAAGGTTCTTGGTCTGCTGGTAGTGCTCCAGCATCATCTTGTGGTTCTCCCTGCCGATACCCGACTGCTTGTAGCCTCCGAACGCCGCGTGCGCGGGGTAGGCGTGGTAGCAGTTCGTCCAGACCCTGCCCGCCTTGATCCCGCGTCCTGCCCGGTAGGCCGTGCTGACGTCGCGGGTCCAGACTCCGGCTCCCAGCCCGTACAGGGTGTCGTTCGCCGTGCTGATGGCGTCGTCGAAGTCCGTGAAGGACGTCACGGCCACGACCGGGCCGAAGATCTCCTCCTGGAAGACCCGCATGCGGTTGTCGCCCTCCAGCACGGTCGGCTGGACGTAGTAGCCGCCCGCCAGCTCACCGTCGTGCTCGATGCGCTGCCCACCCGTGAGGATCTTCGCCCCCTCCTGCCGGCCGATGTCCAGGTACGAAAGGATCTTCTGCAACTGGTCGTTCGAGGCCTGGGCGCCGATCATCGTGTCGGTGTCCAGCGGGTGGCCCGTCAGGATCTGCTCCGTCCGGGCGATGCCCGCCTCCAGGAACGCGTCGTAGTGGCCGCGCTGGATGAGAGCACGCGACGGGCACGTGCACACCTCGCCCTGGTTGAGGGCGAACATGGTGAAACCTTCCAGGGCCTTGTCCAGAAAGTCGTCGTCGGCGCGCGAGACGTCGTCGAAGAAGATGTTCGGGGACTTGCCGCCCAGCTCCAAGGTCACCGGCTTGATGTTCTCGGAGGCGTACTGCATGATCAGCCGCCCCGTCGTGGTCTCACCGGTGAAGGCGATCTTCGCGACGCGCGGGCTGGAGGCGAGCGGTTTGCCGGCCTCCGCTCCGAAGCCGTTGACGATGTTGACGACGCCGGGCGGCAGCAGATCCGCCACCAGGCTCAGCCAGTAGTGGATCGACGCGGGAGTCTGCTCGGCCGGTTTGAGGACCACCGCGTTGCCCGCGGCGAGCGCCGGCGCGAGCTTCCAGGTGGCCATCAGGATGGGGAAGTTCCACGGGATGATCTGCGCGACGACACCGAGCGGCTCGTGGAAGTGGTACGCGACGGTGTCGGCGTCGAGCTCGCTGAGCGAACCCTCCTGCGCGCGCAGAGCCCCCGCGAAGTAGCGGAAGTGATCGATGGCCAGCGGAATGTCGGCCGCCAGCGTCTCCCGTACGGGCTTCCCGTTCTCCCAGCTCTCGGCGACCGCCAGCTCCTCCAGATGGGCCTCCATCCGGTCGGCGATCCTGTTCAGCACCGAGGCCCGGTCCCCGGCGGATGTGGCCCCCCAGCCCGGAGCCGCCGCGTGGGCGGCGTCCAGGGCCAGTTCGACGTCCTCGGAGGTGCCGCGCGCGATCTCGGTGAACGGGCGGCCGTTCACGGGGGTGGGGTTCTCGAAGTACTGGCCCCGGGCCGGCGGGACGTACGCGCCGCCGATCCAGTGGTCGTAGCGGGACGCGTAGGTGACGATCGCGCCCTCGGTGCCCGGCGCTGCGTAGCGGGTCATCTCAGTGGCCTCCCGGATCCGGCGCCGCCCGTCGTTGGACGGCCCTCGGCGCGAGGCTAGGGACGAGGACGTTGCAAGGGCGTTGCAGCGACGTCGCCTGCGTGCCTCCGTCGCCGGTCGACGGGCGCGTGTTGTCGCCGTCCTGGAGTCCGGGCGTCGGCATGGCAGAACTCAGCCGCGCTGCTCGGCGTCCAGCTCCCGTACCCGGGCCAGCAACGCCGCCCGCTGCTCCACCGGAGCCGCCCCGGCCAGCGCGCGCCACACCGGCAGGTCCTCCTCGCCCCACGGGCTGTACGCCCAGTCGGCCAGCAGCCCCGGATCGGCCCTGGCGATGAGCGCAGCTCTCAGCTGTTCCGAGATCCGCCGCCGCAGCCGTACGACCGCGGGGGCCCGGGACCCCGGCAACAGCGGGCCCGCGTACGCTTCCAGCGCCGCCGACACCGCGCCCGAACCCAGCCGGCGGGACACCGTGTCGAAATCGGCGTCCACCGGGACGGCCAGCCGGTACGGGCGGGAGTCCAGCAGATCAGGACCCAACAGCCGTCGGAGCCGCGAGAGCTCGGCCCGCAAGGTCACCGGCGTCACCGACTCGTCCTCGTACAGCTCCACCAGCAGCTCGTCCCCGCTCAGACCCTCCGGGCGGCGGGTCAGGGCCACCAGGATCTCGCTGTGCCGTCGGCTCAGACGCAGCCGGCGCCCGCGCGTCACCAGCAACGCCTCGTCCCTGCCCAGCGCGGTCAGCCGTACCGAATCGAACTCGGACGCCGGAGGCGGTGTCAGCAGCGCGAGCTGTGACTCCGCGGCCCGGGCCACCGCCTGGACGAACGCCAGACTGTGCGGATGGGCGAGCCGGTCGCCCCCCGTGATGTCGACCGCACCCAGCACCCGCCCCGTACGGGGATCGTGCAACGGCGCCGCCGCACAGGTCCACTGCTGGACCGGTCGCAGGAAGTGCTCGGCGGCGAACACCTGGACCGGACGGTCGACCGCGATGGCCGTTCCCGGTGCGTTCGTCCCCGCCACGGACTCGGCCCAGCGGGCGCCCTCCACGAAGTTCATCCTGCCGGCCCGGCGCCGCGCCGCCGTGTGCCCCTCGACCCACAGGAGCCGTCCATGGGCGTCGCAGACCGCCAGCAGGTGTTCCCCGTCCGTCGCGTACGCACCCATCAGCTCACGGATCACGGGCATCGCCCGGACCAGCGGATGCGCCGCCCGGTAGGGGCCCAGCTCGTCCGGGCCGAGCTCCACCGCAGGGGCGGCGTCCGGGCTGACCCGCGCCCGTACCGAGCGCCGCCAGGACGCGCCGACCACCGCACGGACCGGCCGCTCCAGGCGTCCCGCCGAGGTGAACACGTCGTGGGCGCGGCGCAGCGCGCCGCTCCGTTCGCCGGGATCGGCGTCCGCCGCCAGGGCCACCCAGGGATCCGTCAACTCACCCTCCCGTCCAGGGGGCTTTCGTGCCCTCCCATCGTCGCCGCCGTCGGCCTCAGCGACAACCTCGGTGCGGAGAGTCATCACTTCGAGGGCCGGGGGGAACGTTCAGGCGGCGTCGGCGACGAGCCGGAGATAGCGGTCCCAGTCCCAGTGGACGCCCGGATCGGTGTGGTCGCTGCCCGGCACCTCGTGATGGCCGACGATGTGCTCCCGGTCCTTGGGGATGCCGTGACGGTCGCAGATGTCCGCGGTGAGTCCGGCGGACCGCAGGTACATGACGTCCGTGAAGAACTCCGGACGGTCCACCCACCCTTCGTGCTCGATACCGATGCTCCGGGTGTTCCAGCTCCAGTTCCCCGCGTGCCAGGCGATGTCCCTCTCGCGTACGCACTGGGCTACGTGGCCGTCGCCGGAGCGCACCACGTAGTGGGCCGACACCTGCTGGGAAGGGTTGCGGAAGATGCCCGCGGTCGGGGTGAACAGCTGTTGGGCGACATGGATGACGACGCGGTCGATCCGGCGTTCCGAAGGGTGGGAGGGGACGGTGTAGTTGGCGGCGGAGGCCGGGGCCCAGAACGCCGTCGCGTGGTCGACGGGGCCCTTCGGCGCCGCCGCCACGGCCTTCGCGGAGCCGGGCAGGACGGCAGCGGCCATCGTCGCGGCGGCGCACTGGATGATCCTTCTGCGGTGCAACGGCACTCCTGAGGGCCGGGCCGAGGGCCGAGGCCCGGTCGTGGACGGGATGGGGGACAGGGAGGGGAGAGGCTGGACGGGGACGTGGGCATGTGCGGACGTACGGAGCCGAGCCGGGGCGGTCTCCCGGCTCGTGCATCGGCCCCGCCGATGCGGATGACGAACCCGCCGGGCCTCCGGTTCCCCATGGCCGTTGCCCGAAGGCGCCGCGCCTCCCGTGCGTGAGCCCCCGCGTGCGGACACAGACGCTTCGCCTGCCGAAGCGTGCGGACGCCGACGCTTCGCCTCCCGACGCGTGCGGAGCCCGCGCGTCGGGATCCTGCGCCATCGAGTTCCCCCGGCGGTCCTCCGCTGCACAGGCTTCCCGACCCACCCGCCGCCCCCGGCCGGGCCGTTCAGACTGCCGCGTCCGCCGCTGCGCCGTCGGCCCCCGCCAGCGCGCCCGCCGGGTCGTCGTCCGCCGGTCCGGCAGGGACCCATCGACCGCGCTCCTTGCGGTAGGGCCACCACCGCCCGTTCCGGTCCAACCGGAGCTGGAGGTCGGCGCCCGCGACGGTCCAGCGGGCCCGGCCGTTCGCCCGCAGGGCCGGTCGCTCGCCCGCCTCCCACGCCTCGCCGAGCCGGGCGCGGCCCCGAGCCAGGTCCTCCGGGTCCGGCGTCCACTCCTCATCCAGCACGGCGAGTGCCGCGACCCCGCCGTACCGCCAGGCGCGGACGGCGGCGTCCAGGTCCGCGGCCGGCCGGCCCGACCTCGCGGCCAGCCGGGCCCCGATACGCGGCTCGGGCCGGGTGTCCGCGGCCAGCCGTACCGCGTCCTGCCGCGGAGTCAGCTCGACCGGGACCGGCTGTCCTTCGTGCCCCGGGGCCAGTGCGTCCAGCAGCATCCGGTGCGCCCGCACCGCGCTGTCCGCCGCCAGCACCTCCAGCGCCGCCGGGTCGACCCCGGGCGCGGGGGCGGTCTCCGTGTCCAGCGCGGGCCCGAGTCCCGGTTCGACGGGGACCGGCGGGGGAGCGGGGAGCGGCGGCAGGATCCCGGCCGCCGCGAACGCTTCGGCGGCCGGGACTCCGTGAACGTTTCGTTCCGCGTCGTCGGCCGCCTCCCGCGCCCCGTCGCCGCCCGCCCTGACCGCACGGGCGGCGCTGCGCACCTGGAGCTCGTCCAGCAGCCGCCGCTCCTCGCGCCCCCGCATCAGCAGCAGGACGAACGGGTCCTCGTCCAGCAGCCGCGCCACCTGGTAGCAGAGGGCGCCCGAGTGCGGGCAGTGGTCCCAGGCCCCACAGGTGCACTCCGGCTCCAGGTCTCCGATACCGGGCAGCAGTTCGACACCGGCGCCCGCCGCGTCCTCCACGAGGTGCGGCGGCATCTCCCGGTCCAGCAACGCGGCGATGTGCCCGGCCCGGTCCACGGCCATGTCCAGGAACCGGTCCCAGGCGCCCGTGCCGAGCTGTTGCAGCAGGACATCGCTGCGGTACGCCGAGCCGTCCCGGTCCCGGACGACTGCTGTGATCCGTCCCGGCCGCACGGAGACCGCCCCGACCCTGCCCTCCCGGGCCAGCCGCCGGCCCTGCTTGAGCTGTTGGCCGTCCAACGCCGTGTCCTCCAGGGCCTTGAGCCACGCCCGCCCCCACCAGGAGGTCGCGAAACCCCGGCCCTGCGCGGGCGGGAACGCCGCGAACACGCGCTCCGTCCCGCGCCCGCCGCCCCGCGACGCCTCGTCGTCGCCCCCGTCGAAGGAGTCCGGGCCGTCCGCCCCGTACCCCGTCCCGTACGCGTGGTCGTCGTCCTCGTAGCCATCGCTCATCGTGCGCCCCCTCGCAGCTCGACCAGGTCGGCCAGTTCCGCGTCGGTCAGTTCGGTCAGTGCCGCCTCGCCCGAGCCGAGCACCGCGTCCGCGAGCCCCTGCTTCCGGGTGAGCATCTCGGCGATCCGGTCCTCGATCGTGCCTTCGGCGATCAGCCGGTGCACCTGCACCGGCTGTGTCTGGCCGATGCGGTACGCCCGGTCCGTCGCCTGCGCCTCGACCGCCGGATTCCACCAGCGGTCGAAGTGCACGACATGGCCGGCCCGGGTGAGGTTGAGCCCGGTGCCCGCCGCCTTGAGGGACAGCAGGAACACCGGGGCCTCCCCCGACTGGAAGCGGTTCACCATCTCCTCGCGCCGGGCCACGGGCGTACCGCCGTGCAGGAACTGCGTGGCCACCCCGCGCGCGGCCAGGTGTTCCTCCAGCAGCCGGGCCATCTGTACGTACTGGGTGAAGACCAGCACCGATCCCTGCTCGGCCAGGATCGTGTCCAGGAGTTCGTCCAGCAGCTCGACCTTCCCCGACCGGTCCGCGATCCGCGGATCTTCCTCCTTGAGGTACTGCGCCGGGTGGTTGCAGATCTGCTTCAGCGCCGTCAGCAGCTTCATCACGAGCCCCCGCCGCTCGAAACCGTCGGCGGCGGAGATCTCCGCCAGGGTCTCGCGGACCACCGCCTCGTACAGTCCGGTCTGTTCCCGCGTCAGCGACACGGCCCGGTCGGTCTCGGTCTTCGGCGGCAGCTCCGGTGCGATCCCCGGATCGGACTTCCGGCGGCGCAGCAGGAACGGCCGCACCAGCGCCGCGAGCCGCTCGGCCGCGCCCGGGTCGTTGCCGCCCTCGACCGCTGCCGCGTACCGCGTGCGGAAGGCGCCGAGCCGGCCGAGCAGACCGGGTGTCGTCCAGTCCAGGATCGCCCACAGCTCCGACAGGTTGTTCTCGACGGGTGTGCCCGTGAGCGCGACGCGGGCCCGGGCCCCGATCGTCCGCAGTTGCTTGGCCGTCGCCGAGTGCGGGTTCTTGACGTGCTGCGCCTCGTCGATGACGACCATGCCCCAGGACGCGGCCGCGAGCCGGGGCGCGTCGAGGCGCATCGTGCCGTACGTCGTCAGGACGAACTCTCCGTCCACCACGCCTTCCAGGGAGCGCGACGCGCCGTGGAAACGACGTACGGGGGTGCCCGGCGCGAACCTCTCGATCTCCCGCTGCCAGTTGCCCATCAACGACGTCGGGCACACCACCAGCGTCGGACCGGCCGCGTCGCGGTCGCTCTGCCGGTGCAGATGGAGGGCGATGAGCGTGATCGTCTTGCCGAGGCCCATGTCGTCGGCGAGGCAGCCGCCGAGGCCGAGCGACGTCATCGTGTTCAGCCAGTTCAGGCCGCGCAACTGGTAGTCGCGCAAGGTCGCGGTGAGCGCCTCGGGCTGTCCGATCGACTGCTGGGAGGCGGATTCCGGGTCGGCCAGCCTCTTCCGCAAGCGCTGGAGCCAGCCGGTCGCCGCCACCTCGACGCGACGGCCGTCCACCTCCGTCGAACCGGTCAGCACCGCGCCCAGAGCATCGATCGGGGTGACCTTGCGGTCCTGGGTGTCCCGGGCGCGGCGCGCCTCCTCGGGATCGATGAGCACCCACTGGTCGCGCAGTCGCACGATGGGCCGCGTGGACTCGGCGAGCCGGTCCAGCTCCTCACGGGTCAGCTTCCGGTCGCCGAGGGCGAACCGCCAGTCGAACGACAGCAGCGCGTCGGCGGAGAGGAACGAGGGGACGTCCGCGGCGGTGCGCTTCCGCGCCCCCGCCCCCGGCACGAGGCCCTCCGGGCCCATGGAGTCGCGGCCCGTGACGTCCTGGTCGTCCGGGCCGATCACGGCGCGCGCGGTGAGCTTCCTGACCAGTTCCTTGGGCCAGTGCACCGGTACTCCGGCGGCGGCGAGCGCACGCGAGGCGGACCCCAGCAACTCGGCGATCTCCTCGTCGGCCGGTTCCACCGAGTCCGGTACCGCGGCGGAGAGCAACGGTGCCAGCGGCGGCCAGGCGCGGGCGGCCCGGCGCAGGGTCAGGAGGGCGTCCATCCGGGCCCGTGGCCCGAACGCGGCGGCGGCCCGCGAGTCGCCCGCCCACACCTCGGCCGCGTCGGCGACGAGGGAGGGGTCGCTGACACTGTGCATCTGCAGCACGGCCCGGAACGACGGCCTGGCCACGTCCGGACCGGACCACGGCTCCACCGCTCCCGGAGTGGCCTCCGAGTCCGTCGCTGTGCCGTTCGGGCCCGAGGTCACGCCCGCGACCTCGATACGCAACGAGAGCCGTACGCCCGCGTCGTGACCGGCCGCCACATCGGCCGCCCAGGCGCGCCCCCCGGGCAGATGCTGCGGCTGCTGGGAGGTGAACGCGGGGCCGGCCGCGGCGAATCCGGCGGCGGGCGTACGCGGCATCGCGTCGGCCACGGCGTCGAGGAACGCGCGCAGCAGGTGCTCCGGTTCGGGCAGCAGCGTCTCGCCGTCGGTGCCGCTCGTGGTCCGCGCCTCCCCGGCTCCCCCCGGCCCGGCATCCTCGTCCGGAACGGGTGTCGCGTGGGCGGTCGGCGGCATCGACGCGGCCAGTTCCCGGACCCGTTCGAGGTCCTCGGCGCTCAACGGCCCGATCCGCCAGGCGTCGTGGTCGCCACTGCTCAGCCCCGGCAGCAGGAGGCCACGAGCGACGAACTGGAGAGCGAGGAGCGCGGCGGCGCCCCAGAAGGCGGTGGCGGGCGAGGCGCCCGCGACGGCGCGTGCCCGGGTCAGGACCGGCAGCGCGTCCCGCACGGGCAGGTGCCGCGCCGTCACCGTACGGGGACGCAGGTCGCCCTCCACGACGGTCAGCTCCGACAGGGTCCCGGAGAGGTCGGAAGGAGTGGTGGTGCCGCCGTCCGGATTCCAGAACGCGATGCTGCCGGTACGGGCCGGGTCCGCGGGGACGAAGACCGCGCAGCAGCGGGCCAGTTCGGCGATCTCGGAGGGCGTTGCCGCAGGGTGCCTGTGCACAGCGATGTCAGGTTCCTCAAATTTGACTAGTGGGCGGAGTCGCCGAGGGTACTCCATTTCAAGCGACGGCACGCCTGGGGGATAGGTGGCGTGCGTCACTTCTTCTCCTTTCCTGCCTCCGGTGGTGCAGCCAGCCCCACCACCGGGCACGGGGGTCTGCCCCAGGGGGACCGGGGTGGTGGCGCCATGGCTCCCGCCGGCCCCCGGACCGTACGTTCCATGAGGTCAGCGCACATGTTCCAGAAACCGGAGACGCCATGCCCCAGGCGACAGCCACTGTTGCGGACCCCGCCGGCGAAGACGGCCCGGAGCGTCCGGCCGACGTTCCCGGGGCGGTCGCCGGAAGCGACTTCGCGCCGCTGCTGCGCACCGTGCGGGAACAGGGACTGCTGGAGCGCCGCACGGACCGGTATGTGCTCGGCATCGCCACCAATCTGGCCGCCCTGGCCGCGGTGATCACCGGATTCGTCCTGCTGGGCGACACTTGGTGGAGCCTGCTCCTCACCTTCCCGCTGGCGGTGTTCTGGACCCGTACGGCCTTCGTCGCCCATGACGCGGGGCACGCCCAGATATCCGGCGACCGCAGGACGAGCAGGCTGATCGGTCTCGTCCACGCCAATCTGCTCCTCGGTATGAACGAGTCGTGGTGGAACGACAAGCACGTACGCCACCACGCCAACCCGAACCACATCGACAAGGACCCCGATGTCGGTGTCGGCGCCCTGGTCTGGACCCAGAAGCAGGCGGCGCAGCGCGAGGGGTTCGCCCGCCGGCTCACCAGGAACCAGGCCCGGCTGTTCTTCCCGATGCTCCTTCTCGAAGGCATCGCCCTGAAGATCTACGGATTCCAGTTCCTGCGCCGCCAGCCCCTCCGGGAGCGGGCCGTCTCGGGGCTGCTGCTGACCGCCCACTTCGCCCTCGGCGCGACGCTGCTGCTCAGCACGGTGTCCCCGGGCAAGGCGATCGTCTTCGCCCTGGTGCTGCACGCGCTGTTCGGCCTCCACCTGGGATTGGCCTTCGCACCGAACCACAAGGGGATGGAGATGCCCGACCCCGACGGCGAGCGCTGGGGCCACCTCCAGCGACAGGTCCTGACCTCGCGGAACGTACGCGGCGGCGTCGTGACCGACTGGTTCCTCGGGGGGCTGAACTACCAGATCGAGCACCACCTCTTCCCGAGCATGCCCCGTCCCAACCTGCGCCTCGCCCAGCCCCTCGTCAAGGCGTACTGCGCAGGTATCGGCATGCCGTACGCGGAGACCGGCCTGATCGAGTCCTACCGGCAGGCGTTGTCGCACATGCACGAGGTCGGCGAACCGCTGCGCCGGCGCGGCCGACGGGGAACGCGAGGACGCGCGGAAGCGTTCACACGACAGGAGCGGCGCCGGCCGCGAAGGAGGCGATGACCATGTCGAATGGTGCGAAGGTAGCTGTCGGGGGAGTGCTCGCGGCAGCCGTCCTGTGGCCCCTGATCGGATTCTGGTGGGCGCTGCTGGTCGTGATCGGCGTTCCCGTGGCGGGCTATCTGCTGCTGGACCCGTCCCAGCGGCGCAGACTCCGCAGGATCAACCGCAAGCAGATCGGCCGCTGAGCCCGGATCGCCTTGGGCTCGACGGGGATGTCACGCGGGGCGGGCGGCCAAGCCGTCGAGGGCCGCGAGCAGCCCGGGCAGCGCGGCGCCGCGCCTGACGGGAATGACCGTGCCCGGCTCCTCGTCCAGCAGGAAGAGGGCGATGTCGTCGGTCCGGGCCACCATCGACCACCCCGGGCCGTCGACGCGCAGCGTCCGTGCGTCGGCCGAGGCGTACGAGGAACGGATCCGCCCGGCCGGCGGCGGCTCCTTGGTATAGGCGGTCGCCTCCGACAGGGCCCTGCGGACACCGGGGTGCCGGGGAGCTGAGAAGGGCTCGCCGTCCCGCTCGCTTCCGGCATCGCCCGACTGCTCGCCCCCGGCTCCGCTCCCCGGCTCTCCCTCGGCGCCCGGCCGTGAGCCCTCCACCCCGTCGAGCTGCTCGCGCCACATCGACCACTGCGCTGCGATCTCGTCCGCCCCGAGCCTTCGCTGCGCCGGGCCCCAGGCCTCCGCGTCGGGCGGGGCCAGGGGTGCCGGGCCGTCCCCGTCCACAGCCGGATCGTGCGGATCCGGCACACCGGGCGCGGAGACGGCGAGGTCCATCGGCCAGCCCGGCAGCGCGCACACCATGGAGCGTTCGTCGGGGGAGAGGTCGTGCTCCATGCCGCAGTCCCAGGCGGCGATGGCGACGGCCACCTGGGAGGCGTCCTCGACGACCACGGTCCACCGGGCTCCGTCGCCGTCCTGCCCGAGGACGAGCCCGTAACCCTCCTCGTACGGTTCGAGCGCGAGCGCGCCGCACGCCGCCACGTAGTCGTCCCCCAGCACGCTGGGGAACCGCGCCGGGGTCAGCATCATCGCGGTCAGCACCAGCAGCGCGTCGTCGGCGACATCACTGTCCACGCCTGCCACGGTGTTCTCCTCGTCGCTCATCGCCCGCCTCCTCATCGCCCGGTCCGGCGTCCCCGCATCCGTCGGCGCACCCTAACTACTCGGTAACCTCCGCGTCGAGGCCCCGGCGAACAGGAACGAACCGGAGCCGCGCCCATCCCGCTCACCTACGGGAAGGCCGAAGGGCAGGGCCCGGGGGAGGCTGCCGCGTAAGGTTGGACCACCGGCCGAACGAGGGGGCAGCGTGGTGAAGCGGTACGACCGGCTGAAGGAGATTCAGCGACTCGACCCCGAGCGGGACTTCCTGGAGATCTACCGCCTCACCGTCACCCACGAATTCCCCTGGGACGTCACCCGCGCCCTCGAACTGGCCCTCTACCGCACCTATGCCGTGCCCAGCATCGGCCGACTCCTCGACGAGACAGCGGAGTTGACGGAGCGCTCCCAGAAGCGCTACGACGACACCGCTCTGCTGCTCGACACCGTCGTGGAGCACGGTTTCGACACCGACGACGGCCGCACCGCCGTCCGCCGCATCAACCGGATGCACCGCAGCTACGACATCAGCAACGACGACATGCGCTATGTCCTGTGCACGTTCGTCGTCACCCCGAAGCGCTGGCTGGACCGCTTCGGCTGGCGGCGGCTGTGCTGCCACGAGAGGGCCGCCTTCGCCGCCTACTACCGCACGCTCGGCGCGCATATGGGGATCAGGGAGGTTCCGGAGACCTACGAGGACTTCGAGCGCGCCCTCGACGCCTACGAGCACGAGCATTTCGGGTGGGACGAAGGAGCCCGCCGGGTGGCCGACGCGACCCTGGCCCTGATGGCGTCCTGGTATCCGGCGCCCCTCGCCCCGCTGGTGCGGGGGGCCAGCCTCGCGCTCCTGGACGACTCGTTGCTCGGGGCGTTCCGCTACCCCCGCCCGGGTCCGGTGGCCCGCGGGGTGACCAGGGGCGCGCTCCGGCTCCGGGCCCGAGCCGTCCGGCTCCTGCCGCCCCGGAGGACCCCCCACTACGCGCGCCAGAACCCCGAGATCAAGGGCTATCCGAACGGGTACGAGATCGCCGAGCTCGGTACGTTCCCCACGCCGGGCGTCCGTGGCTGCCCGGTTCCCGGCCACCGTCGGCCGTAGCGGTCAGCCGCCGAGTGACGCGACGTGCCCCGCTCCGGATCAGGAGCGGGGCCGCCACGGCAGCCCCCGGCCTCGACGTGTCCGTACGGTGATGGGTCCGGCCGTGCCCCCGGCTCAGGCCTGCCTGACCGCCAGGGCGAGGAAGCGGTCGTCCTCGTCCGTGTAGGACTCCAGCCGCCACCCCGCACCCGCCAGCAGCACGCGCAGCCTCGGCTCGGCCCGCAGGTCGTCCTCGGTGACGGTCCGCCCCTGGCGTGCGGCGAGCGCGGCCCGGCCGATCGGGTGGAACAACGCCAGGACCCCGCCCGGCCGGACCACACGGGCGAGTTCCGCGGCATCGGCCTCGGGGCTGGCCAGATGAGAGATCAGCCCCGCTCCGAACACCGCGTCCAGGGCTCCGTCACGCAGCGGCAGCCGTGCGACGTCGGCCCGGACGAGTGTCCCGCTGCCCCCTCGCCCGGCCCGCACCGCCGCCTCCAGCATGGCCGGGGTCAGGTCGACGCCCAGCACGGTTCCCTCCGGACCGACTGCGGCCCGCAGCGCCGGCAGCGCGCGTCCCGTTCCGCAGCCCGCGTCGAGCACGGCATCGCCGGGACGCAGCCCGAGCAGTCCGGCCGCGGTGGCGTAGGCGGGGCCGTCGTCGGGGAACCGGCTGTCCCAGCCGGCCGCACGCGGAGTGAAGAAGTCCAGGACGTGATGGGTGTGGTCGTCGGCCATGGGGACATGATCGCGCGACCGGAGTGGGGCCCGCCACCAACGGCCCCGATCCGTCGGCTCAGACGTTGACGCCGTAGTCCGAGGCGATGCCCGCCAGCCCGGAGGCGTAACCCTGGCCGACGGCCCGGAACTTCCACTCGGCGCCGTGCCGGTACAGCTCGCCGAAGACCATCGCGGTCTCGGTGGAGGCGTCCTCGCTCAGGTCGTACCGGGCGAGCTCGACGCCGTTGGCCCGGTTCACCACGCGGATGAACGCGTTGCGCACCTGACCGAAGCTCTGGCCCCGGCTCTGGGCGTCGTGGATGGACACGGGGAACACGATCTTCGCGATCTCGGCGGGGACCGACGCCAGGTCGACCTCGACCGACTCGTCGTCTCCCTCGCCCTCACCCGTCAGGTTGTCACCGGTGTGGCGGACGGAACCGTCGGGGCTGTTGAGGTTGTTGTAGAAGACGAAGTGGGCGTCGGAGAGGACCTTGCCCGCCTCGGAGCACAGCAGCGCGCTGGCGTCCAGGTCGTGATCGGCTCCGGTCGTGGTCCGTACGTCCCAGCCGAGCCCGACCGTCACGGCGGTCAGGCCGGGGGCCTCCTTCGACAGGGAGACGTTGCCGCCCTTGGCCAGGGTCACACCCATGAATTTTCCTCCTGTGTTCCGTCGGTCCGCGTGTGCGGTCGGGGCCCCGCGGCGTCAGCGCGTGGGGTCCGGTGATCGGTGCTGCTCTGTTGTCACTCCGGTGGCCGCTGCCCGGACAGACGCTCAGCGCGCCACACCGGGTTCCGGGATTGCGCAACTCCTGAAGTGAGGTTCTGAAGCGAGCGGCGGCGGAGAGGGGCGGGCTCCCGCCCTGCCTCTGTGACGCGGTCAGGGCGCGTTCTCGTCCTTCATCGCCCGGGCCTCGCTCTTGAGGATGCGCATGGATTTCCCCAGCGCGCGGGCGGTGTCCGGCAACTTCTTCGAGCCGAAGACGGCGATCACGATGACCGCCAGAATCAGCAGATGCCAGGGTGCCAGTCCGTTGCGCAACATTCCGGTCCCGTCCCTCTCTCCATCAGGCGACAACAGTTGCCGCATTGCGCAACTGTACAACTGTCTTCCCGGGCCGGAACGGGCGCCCCTCAAGGTCCGACGGGATCCTCCTTGCCTTCCCGTGCGCGCTCGGCCTCCCCTTCTCCTTCCTCGGCACGGCCGGCGTCCGGCAGGTGGCGGCGCTCGTAGCGGCGGCGGGCCGCGGTGAGCCCGGCCGCGTACAGCCCCAGGACCGAGCCCAGCAGCACGTAGTAGAGGGGCGGCAGGGCGCTCATGCCCAGCAGCTGCCCGAGCGGGGTGAGCGGCAGGGCGACGCCGACCGCGGCGAGACCTGCGGCGGCGGTGCGCAGAGGCCCGCCCGCCCTGCGTTCGGCGGCGGTTCGGCCGGTCCGCAGCAGGATCATGACGAGGGCCTGGGTGAGCAGGTTCTCCGTGAACCAACCGGCGTGGAAAGCCGCCTCCCCGCTGTCCCCGGAGGCATGGTGGAGAGCCAGCGCGAGCACTCCGAAGGTGGCGAGGTCGGCGGCCGCGTTGAGCAGACCGAAACCCGTGATGAAGCGCAGGAAGTCGCGGGGACGCAGCACGGTGGGGCGGCGGAGAACTGAGGCCGCCGGGCGGTCGAACGCGAACGCCAGCTGCGCCGCGTCGAAGCAGAGATTCTGCACCAGCACCTGCGCCGGGAGCATGGGAAGGAAGGGCAGCATCAGCCCGGCCGTCAACATGGCGATGACATTGCCGAGGTTCGACGAGAGAGTGATCCGCAGATAGGTGGCGATGTTCCCACTGCTGCGCCGGCCCGCCAGCACCGCGTGGTCGATCGCGGTGAGGTCCTTCTCGGCCAGGACGACGTCCGCCGCCTCCCGTGCCACGTCCACGGCGTTGCGGGGGCAGATGCCCACATCCGCCGCGTGCAGGGCGGGCAGGTCGTTGACGCCGTCGCCGAGGAAGCCGGTCGTGTGACCGCCGGAGCGCAGGGCCGAGACGATCCGGGCCTTGTGCTCGGGAGTGCAACGCGCGAACACCGTGGCCCGCTCCGCCACCCGGACCAGCTCGGTGTCCGACAGGGTGTCCACCAGCTCGGCCGTCACCACGTCGTCGGGGCCGAGGCGTCCCTCCGGGCGCAGGCCGAGCTCCGCGCAGACCCGCGCCGCCGTTCCCGGATGGTCCCCGGTGAGCACCTTGACGCCCACCCCGCGCCGCGCGAGCACCTCCAGTGCCCCGGCGGCGCTCGGGGCAGGGACGTCCCGCAGCTCCACCAGGCCCAGAAAGGTCAGCCCCCGCTCGTCCGCAGGGGTGTAAGCGCCCGCACGGGCCGGCCGGTCGGCACGGGCCACCGCCACCAGGCGCAGCCCCGTCTCCGCTTTCCGGTCGGCCAGGGCCAGCAGCCGGTCGCGCTCGTCCCGGTCCACCGCGCACCGGTCGAGCACGGCCTCGACGGCGCCCTTGGTGACCAGGGTGTGGACGCCGAGCCGGTCCGGCCGCCTGACCACGGCGGTCGCGACGCGGCGCACCGGATCGAAGGGCAGTACGGCGACACCCTCGTACGCCTCCGGATCCACCTCCCCGGGCGTCCGCGGAACGCACTCCTCCGCGGCGTCCAGCACCGCTTCGTCCAGCGCGTCGGCCGCGGGCAGCTCCGCCAGCTGGAGCGTCCACAGCGCGCTGACGGCCGCCCACCGCAGTACGTCGGGGTCGGACCGGTCCGTACCGTCCGTGGCCCCCGCGACGACGGGCCGGTCCTCGGTCAGCGTGCCGGTCTTGTCCAGACACAGCACATCGACCGCCCCCAGATCGTGCAGCGCGGGGAGCCGCTTGACGATCACGCCGCTCGTACGCGCCAGTCGAGCGGCGCCCCGGGCGAGTGTCGTCGTGACGATGACCGGCAGCATCTCCGGGGTGAGTCCCACGGCGACGGCCACGGCGAACGGCAGCGTCTCCAGGCCCCGGCCGCGCAGCGCCGCATTGGCCATCAGGACGAGCGGCGGGGTCAGGAGCATGAAACGGATGAGCGTCCAGGAGATCCCCTGGACCGACCGGTCGAAGGCGCTCGCACCCCGATGTCCGGACCGGCCGTCATGGGCGGCGGCGAACCGGGTCTCCCCACCGGTGGCCACGATCACCGCCGTGCCGCTCCCGGAGGTGACGCTGCTGCCCTGGAAGCACCACTCGGGCTGTGCGAGCGGTTCGGAACCGGACAGCGCGGGGTCGGGGACATCGAGGGCCCTCTTGGCGACCGGCGCCGACTCCCCGGTCAGGGCCGACTGGTGCACGGTGAGACCGTCGCCGCGCAGCAGCCGCACATCGGCGGGGACGAGATCGCCCGGCCGCAGCCGGATCACGTCCCCCGGCACCAGGTCGTCGACCGGAACCTCCCGTTCGTGGGGAGGTGCGTCGTCCGAGACGCGCCGCACGACCGTGGCCGTGGTCGCCACCAGTTCGCGCAGCGCCGCACTCGACCGGTCGGCACGGTGTTCCTCGGCCGACCGCAGCAGGCAGCTCACCCCGACGAGGGCGAGGATGACGCACGCGGTGCCCCACGCGGAGACCAGTGCCGACACCAGTCCGAGACAGAGCAGGACGGAGGTGAAGGGGTCCCGGAGGCTGCGTGCGAAGCGGCGGGGCCAGGGTACGGGCCGCCGGGCCGGCGGGACGTTCCCGCCCGTCCGGCCGAGCCTGGCTTCCGCCTCCGCCTCCAGCAGCCCCCGCGGCCCGCTGTCGAGAGCACGCAGCGTCTGCAGGGCGGTGGGCCCGGTGCCGGACGCTGGGGCCGCGCTCGTACGGTCTCCACCGGGCGCTGCCGTGACGGACGGCCCGGCGGAGGGAAACGGTGTCACGGTGGCCGACGGCGCACCGGTGTCGATCCGATGTCCGGGGCCCGCGGCCGAACCGCTCTCAGGCACCGAGCTCACGCAGGCGGACCGGCTTCCGGACGGAATGCCCGGCGCGCTCGGCCAGCTGTCCGACCATGAGCCGGACGACGGTCACCACATCGGGATCGTCGACCAGGTAGACCTGCCGACGGCCTTCACGACGCGACCGGACGAGACCGGCCAGCTTCAGCTTCGTCAGATGCTGGCTGACCGCGGGGAGCGTCCCGCCCACGCGCTCGGCGAGCCCCGTCACATCGCTCTCGCCCTGGGCCAGCGCCCACACGATGTGCAGCCGGGCCGGTGTCGCCAGGAGCCCGAACGACGCCGCGGCCTCCGCCAGCACCTCCGCGGGCGGATCCTGGAAACCCCCGCCGGAACCTGTCGACACGCTCGTATCTCCTCGTCCGCGGGCCGCCCCACGCGGACCGCCCGGCACCGCCGCCCGTTCCGGGCAGTCGAAAACAACCAGTGTAGGGGGCGTGCCGGGAAGGGCGCCGAGGTCCCCGAGGGGCGTTCCGCCACCCAGGAGAGACGTAATGAAGTCGGAAGACGCCAAGAAGCGACTGTGGCGGAGCCGCGTCGGTCAAGAACGATCACGTCAGGCGCATGGACTCGGCCGGTTGCCATGCTGTCGGCCCCCGGCGATTCCTGAGGAGAGTAGGGACGCATGCCCTGTGACCACATCGATGGAGACGAGATCCGCCCGCTGCACTCGGAGGAGGCGCTGAGCAAGAGCGGTCAGGCCAGGACGGCACCGACGAGGTGCGGCGCAGCACCACCACGACCGTAGCGATGGATTTCGGCCGTATCACCGTCCACTCCGGCCTGATGCTCCACCTGTTCGGCACGCCGGGTCGGGACCGCTTCCGGTTCCTCCGGGACGGGCTGTGCCAGGGCGCGCCCTCGCGGCGATCCTGCCGGCGGACACCCGGCGTCTCGGTGACTGCTTCACCGCCGTCGACCACGTCGAGCGCGAGCGGATTCCGTACACCGCCGCCGTCAACCGGTTCCCCGACGCCCCTGAGCACACTCCGTGCGACATCGCGCGGGCGCTCGACCTCAACCGGAGCACACCGGTCCTGCTGTGCGACCCCCGTGCCCCGGCATCCGGAAAGGAAGTCCTGATCCGTACGGTCGAGTACGCCGGGCGCGTGCACACCGCCCCACTCCTCGCGTCCGTCGGGTGACGACGGCCCGGCACCGCGGCCCGCCCGTCAGCCGATCATGTCGGCCATCGCGACCACCTTGTCGATCCGCACCCGAACGATCAGTTCGCCCGGCACGCCGTTGCGCCTGCCGAACTCCTCGAAGGCCTCGTCGTCCACGTAACGGTGGGCGATCAGCGTCGCCCACCGCAGCAGTTCCCCGGGGTCCGTGCTCAGTTCGGCGCGCCCCTGCACGACCACGAACGCGTACGGGGGCCGGTCGTCGTCGACGCAGAGGGAGACCCGTCCGTCGCGTGTGAGGTTGCGCCCCTTGACACTCTGCGCACCGGTGTTGAAGACCACCGAATCGCCGTCCAGAAGGAACCAGACGGGTGCGATGTGCGGACTGCCGTCGGCCCGCACCGTCGAAACCTTGGCCGTGCGCGTGCCCTGCGAGAGGAAGGCCCGCCATTCTTCTTCGGTCATGTGGTGTGCCATGAGCCCATCCTGAGCCCGATTCCCGCATGGCGCGAAGCGGCGCCCCCGGAGGGGAGGGACGCTTGCCCCCGCGTGGCCGTTGCGCGAGGCTTACGCGCGTAGCGGGGCACGGGGAACGAAGGTACGGGGAGGACGAGCACATGCCGCTTGACCGGGGACTTGACTGGCTCCTTGACGATCTCACCAACAGGGTGCAATTCATACGGCACGCCTTGGTGCTGTCGAACGACGGACTGGTCACCGGGGCCAGCACCGGGCTGGCCCGCGAGGACGCGGAGCACCTGGCAGCGGTCTCCTCCGGCCTGCAGAGCCTGGCGCGCGGCTCGGGGCGGCACTTCCGGGCGGGGCGTGCCCGCCAGACCATGGTCGAGTTCGACGAGGCGCTGCTGTTCGTGACGGCCGCCGGCGACGGCAGCTGTCTGTGCGTGCTGACGGCGGCCGAAGCCGATGTCGGCCAAGTCGCCTACGAGATGACCCTGCTGGTCAACCGGGTCGGCGAACACCTCGGAGTCTCGGTTCGCCAGGGCGGTCCCGACGACACCGGGCCCGTGTGAACCGCACGTCTCGTCGTCGGTGAGGAGTTATCCACAGGGGTGACGGGCGGTGACCCCCTCGGGCTAACGTGGTCACGGAGAGTGATCGACCCGACGGGGGAGGACAGACATGACGGTCAAGCAGGCGCTCCGTGCACACACCGTGGCACAGGACGCGGACACCAAGGTCCGGGCGGTTCGGGCCAGGACCCGGGGCGCGCGTGTCAACGGCACGAGCGTACGGGGCGACGCCCGTACCGGGGACGTCGGCACGGAGCCGGAGGGCGAGGGCGTGCGAACCGCGTCCGCCGCCCCGGCGGTGACGGTCGCGGCCGGGCGGGCGGCCCAGGAGTTGGGCATCCGGCGAGCTGAGTTCGAGCTCGCGGTGCACCTGGGGCAGATCGCCGTCGTCGGCGTACCGGGCGGTGGGCGGCCACGGGTGCACGAGGAGGAGATCGCGCGCCTGCGGGAGCAGCCGGGCTTCCCCGACGGTCTGGCGGAGCGGGTCCGCACCGTCGGGACGGCGGAAGGAGCGGCCCTGCTGGACATCGCTCCGGCGCGGTTCACCCGGCTTGCCCGGGCGGGCTGCGTCTCACCGGTCACGTTCTATCTCAACCGGTACCGCGCGGTGGTCTGGCTCTACCTCGCGGACGAGCTTGCCGCCTTCGCGGCCAGGGAACCGGACCTGCTGGCCGGACGGACACCGCCGGGGATGCGCTCGACGCTGGAGTCCGGAGCCGACTGGCGGCCGCGCAACTGGCGCTCACAGCGCATCGACCGGCTACTGAACCGCACGAGGGACCCCTGGGTGCGAGCGGCGGTCCAGGCGTCGGCACTGGACCCCGTGCAACTGGCGGAAGTGGTGGACGACCCCTACGAACGCGCCTATCTCGTGCGCGTCCGGCCGGAGCCGGTCTTCGGACGCCCGGGCTCCCTGGCGGCGAGGGAGGCCATGGGGCAACTGATGCTGGCCGATGACCCCGACGAGATCCTCTGGCGCCGGGTCAACCTGACGCTGGAGCTTGACGGGGCCCGCGCGGACCGGCCGGCCCCGCGCCCCGGGGAGGACGGGGCGACCCGAGCGGCGACCGCCGTCCGGAGCGGCGCGGACACCCGTGGCGGGACCGGGCTCGTGCCCTTTGCCGCCGAGCCGGCTCCGCCACCCGCCGACGCCGGGTTGTCGACCTCCGCCGCGAAGGCTGCGCCGACCGGAAAGGGGCTGCTCGCACGGCTGGGCCGGCGCGGGCGCGGCACCGGATAGCTGGTCGCGCCCATCGCCCGGATGGGCCATGCTGTCCGCATGTTGATCAGGGAAGCAACCTCCGAGGACTGGCCCGCCATCTGGCCGTTCTTCCACACCATCGTCTCCGCGGGCGAGACGCTCACCTATCCACTCGATCTCGGAGAGGAGGACGCCGAGGGGTGGTGGTTCGTCGCGGCGCCGAGCCGAGTGGTCGTCGCGGTGGACGACGCCGGGACCGTGCTCGGCACGGCGAAGATGAACCGCAACCACATGGGCAACGGAGCGCACATAGCCAGCGCCACGTATCTGGTCGACCCCGCTCATTCCGGCCGGGGTGTGGGGCGTGCGCTGTGCGAGCACTCGGTCGACTGGGCTCGCGCCGAGGGCTATCGGGCCATGCAGTTCAACGCCGTGGTCGAGACCAACACCCACGCCGTCAAGCTGTACCGCTCGATCGGCTTCGACGTGATCGGAACGCTGCCGGAGGGCTTCAACCACCCGACCGAGGGCTACGTGGGGATTCACATCATGCACAAGGCCCTGTGACGACAGCACGTCGTCTTCACGGACCCATGCCCTCGACGGCGGGTCTGAGCCCGATGATCAGTCGGAGGGGGGACCCGCCGGCGGTTCCTGCTTTGGGCCCCGCAGCGTGCGACCCGCCGGGCCGGCGTCCGCCGCGCCGCTCGCGGTGACTCCGGGCACGACCGTTCCGGCCCAGGACAGAGCAGTCCACCCCGATGCCGGTGAGCCCTCGACCACCACCACGCCCGTGTTCTCCAGGCGGTGTTCGGCGGCGAACCCGACCGTGACGTTCCGTGCGCGGGCGGCCGTCCACACCCGGATGGCCGCGCCGTGACTGACGAGCGCCACGGTCGAGCGCTCCCCGGCACCCGCCGCCTCGGCCACCACGGCGTCGAAGCGGGCCAGCGCCTCGGTCCCGTTCTCGCCCCCGGGCATCCGGCGGGCGATGTCCCCGGCAGACCAGCCGAAGGCGGTCGTCAGGTACTGCCGCACCGCGTCCTCGTCGGCCCGCATCTCCAGGTCGCCGGCCGACAGTTCGCGGATTCCGTCGCGGACCCGTACGTCGATGCCGCGCTCCGCGGCGAGGGGCGCGGCCGTGAGTTGCGTGCGGGTCAGAGTGGAGGCGTACAAGGAGGCGATGTCCTCCCCGGCGAGCGCCCGGGGGAGGGCGGACGCCTGCCGCACTCCCAGGTCGGTGAGGCCGGGGCCGGGCAGGGCGGTGTCCAGGAAGTGTCCGAGATTGGACGGCGTCTGGCCGTGGCGGATCAGAAGCAAGCGCATGGAACGGGTCACGCTCCGGGCTCGGGCGCGCGGGCGGCGGTGGACAGGTGCACGATACACCCTCTCATCAGGCCGGGTCCGAGGGCAGCGTGATGCGGGGCCCGCCCACGCCGCCGGAAGTAGCGGGGCCGTGCCCGGAGTTGGTGCGACGGCGTACGCACGGGGTGACTGCGCCGTTCCTGGACGATGGCAGTACTGTGCGCCCCACCGCCATTTCGGCGATGAGACGTATCTGGAGGAAGAACCCATGACCATACCCAGGAGATCGTGGCGTGGCGCGGGAGCACTCGTGGCCGCTGCGGTCGTCGGTCTGACCGGAGGCGTCATCTCCGCCGGTCCGGCCGCGGCTCACACCCCCACCTGGGCCGTGACCTGCTCCGAGGTGACTGTTGACCTCACCAACTACACGAGCGACGTTCCCAACACGGTGACGATCACCGTGGACGGCCAGGACCTGCTGCCCACCGAGACGTTCGGCCGTGAGTTCCACAAGAAGCTGACGCTTCCCGAGCACGACGAGCCGGTGACCGTCCGACTGGTCGTCAAGGACGCCGACGGCGACGGCAAGCACTCCGTCGACGACGAGAAGACGGCGGACGTGTGCGACGAGGAGCCCAGCCCCACGCCGACCCCGACCGAGTCGGTCCCGGGTGAGCCGACCCCGTCGGAGACGCCGTCCACCGGGACGCCGGAGCCGAGTGCCACCCCGAGTGGGCAGCCCTCGGAGTCCGCACCCGCCGTGCCCGCCCCGAGCCCGAGCTCGCCGGACCTGGCCGAGACCGGATCGTCGTCGTCGACGCCGATCATCGGTGGCGCGGCTGTCGCGGTGCTGCTGGCCGGTGGCGGCATCCTGTGGGCCGTCCGCAAGAGGCGCACCGCTCAGAACTGACGCTTCCACGGTTGAGGGGGGTGCCGCATCACCGCGGTGATGCGGCACCCCCTTTGCGTCCCTCACCGTTCCGCGACCGTCCGCGGCGGGGTGGTGGCCGGCGGGGGAGCGGGGCCGATCTCGCACCAGACTGCCTTGCCCTCGCCCCTCGGCTCGATGCCCCAGCGCGTGGCCACCGCGTCGAGCAGGAGCAGTCCCCGGCCGGAGGTGGACGTCTCGCCCGGCGTACGCCGACGGGGCCAGGCGCTGGACCGGTCCTGGACCGAGAGCCTGATCCGGCGCACCGGTTCGGGCAGCACCTCCAGCGTCAGGACGGCCCCGCCCTCGGTGTGCAGGAGCACATTCACCAACAACTCGCCCGTGACGAGCTCGGCGTCGTCGGCGAACTCGGCCATGTCCCAGTCGCCGAGGGCCTGGCGCACGATCGCGCGGGCGTCCGAGAGCCCTTCCGGGTCCGCCTGGTGAATGTACTGGTGCAGCCGTGGCGCGTGCGACGACCCCACATCGGGGCTTCGGCGCAGGACGAGGAGTGCCACGTCGTCCCCCGACCCCCACCGTTCCCACAGTCGTTCCGACAGGTGATCGGCCAGTGCCTCGGCGCCTGCGGGCCCGGAGCTCACCTCGTTGCGCAGTGCGTCGATCCCGGTGTCGAGGTCGGCCCCCGGCTCCTCCACCAACCCGTCCGTGTACAGCACGAAGGTCTCACCCGGCACCAGGTCCAGCCGGGTCTCCGGGTACTCCTCGTCCTGGAGGTCGGTGGAGGTGCCCAGCGGCAGCCCACCGCGCACCTGCGGGCTGCCGACCCGCCCGTCGAGGTGTCGGATCAACGGGCCCAGGTGCCCGGCCCGCACCACCTGCACCGTTCCGGAGGCCAGGTCGACCTGGGCGTAGGCGCAGGTGGCGAAGCGGTCGGTGTCCAGCTCGGCGAGGAAGCGGGAGGCCCGTGCCAGCACGGTGGCCGGCGGGTGCCCCTCGGAGGCGTAGGCGCGCAGGGCGATGCGCAACTGACCCATGATCGCGGCCGCGTGGGTGTCGTGTCCCTGCACGTCCCCCACGACCAGTCCGTAACGGTTCTTGGGCAGGGTGATCACGTCGTACCAGTCGCCACCGACCTGCCGGCCGCTCCACGCCGCGTGGTAGCGGACCGCGATCTCGCCGCCCGCGACGTCCTGGATCCGGGGCGGGAGCATCGCGGACTGGAGCTGGGTGGCGAACTCCCGTTCCTCGTCGAAGAGCATCGCGCGCTGCAGGGACTGGGCCACGATGGCGGCGAGGCCCAGACACAGGATGCGCTCGTCCGCGTTGAAGACCGTTCGCTCGCGGTAGAAGAGGGCCAGACCGCCGAGCGACCGGGCCTGGGCCACCAGCGGAAGATAGGCCGCTGCCCGAAACCTCAGCGTCCCGAGGTGCGGTTCCAGTTCCGGGTAGCGACGGGCCAGCGCGGAGAGGGAGGTGATGAACCGGGGGCGTCCGCTGCGGATGGTGTCCGCGAGGGGGAGGTCGCGGTCGAGGTCACCGGATCCCAGTCCGTCGAGCACCTCGAGCGACTCGCCGCTCAGCGCGACGATGTTCAGCGCGGAATTCTCCACCAGTCCCAGCGCGAGGCCGTCTGCGCCGAGCCGGGCCAGCCCGCCGGGTCCGGTGAGCGCCGCCGTCACGTCGTCGACGGTCACCGCACGGGACATGGCACTTGTTGTTCGTTCAACGATATTGGTCTGGCGCTGCCGCCGCTTTTCCAGATCGAGAACGAAGGCCGAATGGGTGACCTCCGCCGTAGCGTCCCGGACGACCCCCACGATCCGGTGCGCCCTTCCGTTCTTCGATCGCAGAATGCGGGCCTGGACATGGGTCCACTGCGTGCTCCCGTCGTCCAACGGCACACGGAAGTGGACGCTGTACGAATTGCTGCCGCCGGTGATGGCCTCGTCGACCGTGACATCGAGACGGGCCCGCTCCGCCGGTTCCAGGTGCTCCAGCAGCGCACCCGGGCGCGCCTCGAACGTCGCGGGATCGACACCGAACACCATCAGTCCGGCTTCGTCGATGTCCAGGGTCCGGTTGTCCAGGTCCCAGTCGAAGCTGCCGGTCCTGTTCATGGCGAGACGCTCCGTCGGCCGGATCTCACCGTTGGTCTTCCGGTCGATCCGGCGGAGCGGAGAGGCCTCGGCGTCCTGCCGCCGTTCGTCGTCGGTCATGCCAGCTCCGGAGGTCGTCCGGCGGGGCCGCACACCGGCGGACCCGTAGGACCCAATTGTCGAGCCGCATCCCAGGGCGTGCCACAGCGGCACGCCCGCGACGCCTCGCACCCGCTCCCGTGCCCGCATACCCGCTGCCGACCGGACCCGGGGGGCGCGGGACGGCAGCCGAGGCCGGTCAGCGACCATGGAGGGCGTCCCACGTGTCCACGAGCTCAGCGAGCGGAGCGCACGCATGAACGACGACCTGCCCGTCCTGCTGGAGAAGAGGGGCACATGCCTGCACCTCACACTGAACCGCCCCCGGGCGCTCAACGCTCTCAGCCACACGATGGTGCGACTTCTCCACGAGGCCCTGTCCCACGCCGAGCGGGACGACTCGATCGCCTCGGTGCTGCTGTCCGGAGCCGGTGACCGGGGCCTGTGCGCCGGCGGCGACATCCGTGCCCTGCACGACGACGCACGGGCCTCGGGGCGGGCATCTCTGGAGTTCTGGCGTGACGAATACCACCTCAACGCTCGCATCGCCCGATTCCCCAAGCCGTACGTCGCACTGATGGACGGCATCGTGATGGGCGGAGGGGTCGGGGTGTCCGCGCACTCCGGTATCCGTGTCGTCACCGAGCGCTCACGCGTCGCCATGCCCGAGACCGCTATCGGCTTCGTGCCCGATGTCGGGGGTACCCGTCTGCTGGCCAAGGCCCCCGGCGAACTGGGCACTCATCTGGCGCTCACCGGCCGATCCGTCGGGGCGGCCGACGCCGTTCTCTGTGGTCTGGCCGATCTCCACGTCCCCGCTCACCTCCTGCCGGCCCTGGCCGAGGAGCTGGGGGATCCGACGGCCCGGGGGGCATCGGTGGCGGACGTCGTCCAGCGGTTCGCCACGGAGCCTCCGGCCGGCGAGCTCGTGTCGCAACGCGACTGGATCGACGGTTGCTACGCGGCGGACAGCGTGGAGGAGATCCTGCGCCGACTCCGTGCGAGCGGTGTTCCCGCGGCGGAGGCGGCCGCGGACGAACTCCTGAGCAAGTCGCCGCTCGCGCTGAAGGTGACGCTCGCCGCGGTCCGCCGGGCCGCCCGGCTCGACAGCCTGGAGGCCGTTCTCGACCAGGAGTTCCGTGTCTCCAGCCGGGCGTTCGAACACCCTGACTTCGTCGAAGGCGTGCGAGCCCGGATCATCGACAAGGACAACGCCCCGCAGTGGAAGCCGGGCTCCCTCGCCGAAGTCGACGACCAGGAGGTCACCCGGTTCTTCGCGCCGCTCGGCCCCGGCGAACAGGAGCTCGGACTCGCTCCGGGACCCACGGACGACCTCATCGGCGGGGGACAGGGCGGCTAGGGCGTGTTTCGAACGTCCCGCCGCTCGGCGACGCCTGACACGCACGCTCGCCGCGTTGTCGGAATCACCCCGCTCCATGCGGTATCGGGGCGACCCTCCGCCGTGCGATCGCACGCACCGGACGCCGCCGAGGCCGCTCTCCGGGCGGACGGTGCTCCTCTCGCAACACGCCCCAGCCGGGACCGGCGGGTGCCGGCCCCGGCGCCCGCCCTCCGCCCCGTCTATCTGTCGCTGCCGGAAAAGCTCGGTTGAATGGCCCGTACGAGAGCGAACAGCCGGTCCTCGTTCCCCGTCAGTCCCGCGCTGCGCAGGGCACGGTCCGCCTCCCGCATCGGAGAGGTCAGCAGCGGCAGGTAGACCGGCGCGTCTTCGGGGTCCGCGAGCACTGCCCGAGTGGCTTCCAGCAGCCGGACGTACGCCTGCGCCGCGGCGAGCTCGTCGCTGTCCATCTCAGCATCTCCTCCTCAGAGCTGTCTGACCGTCAAGCATCCCCCACAGGTCTGACAACGCCGCCTCAAGACGGGCGGCCGTGCCCGCCGGACAACTCGCTCGGCGGTTCCACCTCCAGGTAACGCCGTCTTCGGGGGCCGCGGTAGAGCAGGACCGTCCAGCCCAGGTCCCGCAAGGCCGAGGCGCAGCCGGCCAGAGCCTCCTCCTCGCCATGAGCGGCACCGCTGCCGGGCGGTCCGATCCACTCGACCCGCACCGAACCCGGTGATTCCCCGCTGCTCACCCGGTATCCGGCCGACACGCGGCGTCCCGACGCGTCGACGGCCGACGGCGTTGCCCCCGACCTCTCCAGAGCCAAAGCGATCGCCCTGATCGGGCGATTCCGTTCCCACGGAGCCGGCACGGCCACGGGGTCGGGGTGCCCGGAGCCGGTGAGCCGACGGATCTGCAGCAGCCCCTCGAACGCGGTCCGCACGGTGGCCGCCCTGGTCGCCGCGGGTTCGGAGGGCGGTGGGCCCTCGCCGGTCGCGGGCTCGAATCCGTTGCTCTCCTCGGTGCCCATGTGTCCCCCCTCGCCATCACCACGGTGCCCAGTCTGCCCCGGCGGCGCCGGCGGGGATGCGTAACCGTCGACGGATGCGGTGGTGGACGGTGCTCAACGGAACCGGCGGGGCCGACGGGAGTTCTGCCTCTCGGCTCCTCGGTAGAATCGTGTGCTCCGCATCCGTACTCTCCGCAGCACCCATTGACGCGAGGACCCGCCGCCCGTGCCCGACAACGAACCGAGGACCATGCCCGACAACGGACGGGGGGCGCTGCGGGCGGACTGCGCGAACTGTTTCGCCCTGTGCTGCGTCGCCCTCACGCTGACGGCCTCCACGGACTTTGCCATCGACAAGGACGCCGGGCGGCCCTGCCCCAACCTTCGGGACGACTTCCGTTGTGGCATCCACACCCGGCTGCGTCCGAAGGGCTTCTCCGGCTGCACCGTGTACGACTGCTTCGGCGCCGGTCAACAGGTCTCCCAGGTGACCTACGGTGGCCGGGACTGGCGTTCGTCTCCGGACATCGCCGCGCAGATGTTCCAGGTCTTCCCGGTCATGCGCCAGCTCCACGAACTGCTGTGGTATCTCACCGAGGCCCTCACCCTGCCGGACGCCCGTCCCCTCCACGACGAGATCCGCCGGGCACTCGACGAGACGGAACGACACACCGGGCGCCCGGCCGTCGACTTCTCGGACTTGGACATCGCCGGTCACCGGGACCGGGTCGCCGGGCTGCTCCTGCGCACCAGCGAACGCGTCCGGGCCGCCGCGCCCCGCCGCAAGAGGCGCAACCACCGCGGTGCCGACCTCATCGGGGCCCGTCTGCGGGGAGCCGACCTGCGTGCGGCGGACCTCCGTGGGGCCTATCTGATCGCCGCCGATCTCACCGGCGCCGACCTCCGCCTGGCCGACCTCATCGGTGCGGACTTCCGTGATGCAGACCTCTCGGACGCCGACCTCACGGGAAGCCTGTTCCTCACCCAGGCGCAACTCAACGCCGCCAAGGGCAACGGGAAGACGGCACTGCCCGCCTCCCTGAGCCGCCCTCCGCACTGGGCAACCTGACCTCGTCGCTCGTCCACTGCATCCGCCGGATAGAGAGCCCTCAGCTTCCGGTGCCGCGGGCGTCCGCCTCCAGGGCTGCCTTGAGACGCTTCAGCGTCGTACGGATGTTGCCGCCCTGGAACTGCGCGAAGGTCTTCCCGCCCGTAGCGACGCGGTCGAACGCGTTGGCGAGGAAGTCAGGCCAGCGACGCCGGTCGTCGGTCCACGTCTCGGTGACCCGGGTCGCCCCGTCCACTGCCTCGAAACGGTAGTCCCACGTGGCGATGGGCCCCGGGAGCAGTGGGCGCCGCAGGCCGATCGCGTGCACCCGAAAGGCGAAGCGCTCGCCGGGGTCGGCCGCCGTCACCGTGCACCGTGTCGTCCAGCGCGCCGCACCGCGCTTGTTGCGGCCCTCGAAGACCATGCCGACGTATGCAGCACGTTGTTCGCCGCGGACGGTCGCGCCACGGTTCTCCGGGCTCCAACGACCCATCGCCGTGGGATCGCTGAGCTGTTCATAGACCTGCGCCGGGCTGGCGTCGATGACGATGCTGTCCGCTACGGACATGGTGCGGGGCACGGGTGAGACTCCTTGTCCACGGCCGTTGACGGGCCACACCCGGGTGCCGCACCGGCCGTGGGCCGACATCCCGGAGCCCATACCTTACTCATGAGTAGATTCGGTGAGGTGAGGGAGCAGCCCAGGGGCTGTGCCACGCACAGCCCCTGGGCGACGGCCGGACCACCGTGGCGCGACCCGGCGCCCGGAGCAGCGGCCTTTCAACGCGTCCGCCGCTCCCGCCGGTTCACGATCCGGACCCGGATGTCGGCCGAGAGGCTCCGCACGCCGACACTGTCGCGGGCGTCCGCGATGACCGCGGCCACGGACCGCACGACCTGTGCCGGCCGGGACCCGGGCTCCACGACCACCGCCACCACCGCCCGCGGCGGCCGGCCCACGATACGGACACGGGCACGCGCCACGTCGTCGTACGCCGCTATCTGAGTCGTCATCGCCCGCTCCCAGGCACGCCTGCGCAGGACCGGTCCGCTGCGCGGAAGGACCGACCAACGGGCTCTGCCCGGCCGTGCCTGATGGGCCAACCACCACAGCAACAGCACCAGAGCGAGAGCGAGTCCGGTGATCAGGGCAGGGCTCCACCACCCCTTCTCCCGGAGCCGTGCTGTCAGGTCGCGGTCCAGCAACACCCCGTCCGGCGCGGGCGTCGGCCACCACTGCGGGACGCGGTCCACCATCGGGACCCACGCCGAACCGTCGCCCAGGGCCAACCAGCCACCGCAGACCAGGAGCAGCAGTCCGACGGCACCGAGCAGCGACCGGTTGACCCTGCCACGCCCTGTCACCGACATCCCTTCACACCTCTCTCTGTTGAGCCGGAGCCGGAGCCGGAGCCGGAGCCGGAGCCGGAGCCGGAGCCGGAGTCGGTGTCGCCGTCGTCGAGGCGGTCGTGGATTGCCTCGGCTTCTCGGCGGACGGCGGCGGCCCCTGTGGGGCACGTCGGACCCGGATCCCGACCCGCAGAGTGGGAGTCCGCGCCAGACCCAGCTCCGGCAGGGCTGCTTGGACGACCCGGACCACTTCGGCCCGCACCTGCTCCGGGGCGCCGTAGCCGACCTCTGCCAGCACCTTGACGCGCCGCCGCCGCACCCGCACCAGGACCCGAACCACTCCGCCCACAGCAGCGGTGCGGTCCTGGACGACCCGGGCGGCGGCCGAACGGTCGAGCGCCGCCCGCAGCCCCGGCGCGGGCGCGGCCATCGTCAGCCGGCGTCGCTGCCCCGGGAGGAGGGCGCACCCCAGCAGCCATGCCCCGGTCAACGCTGCCAGCACCCCGCCGAACCGGACCGCAGTGTCCGCCGGGCCGTGCGTCGACGCCCAGTCGACCAGCCACGTCCGCCAGGCGGCGGGGGCGTCGCCGAGACGGACCGCGATGACGTCCACCAGGAGCAGAGCACAGCCGATGGCTCCGACGGCCGCCGTGAGCGCCGAGGGGATCCGGCGCTGGGCCCGGATCCGGCCGCCCGGACCACCGCTCCGTACGGTGCCCCGTGCCCCGCGCGCCGCATCGGCTGTCCCGCGGGGCTCATCTCCCGAGGGTGTCCGGGCGGGCGGCAGAGGATGCACCGAGAGCGAGTTGATCCGCACGTCCGCGTGGGGAACGGACAGGCCCGTCAGAGCCGCAGTCCTGGTACGGGCCCTCTCCTGGATCCGCTCGGCGGCTTCATCCGCCGGTAGGGGGTAGGGCAGCCGGACGCCGACCTTGACGCGCGCGGACGCGCCATGCACCGAAGCGGAGCCGCTCGTCACCGTGCCGCCGTCCGGCAGTGCCTCGGACGCCGCCCGTTCGGCGATCCGCCGGACGGCGCGGGGAGTCACCGTCGTCGTACCACGCCCGGCGGCGGGGACCGTCATGGCCGCCGCCCCGCCACCGTGTCCAGGAACTCGCGCAGACTGGTGCCCCGGTCCACCAGGTGCCCGGCGAACCAGCCCACCGCGCCCAGCGACGCGACCATGAGGAAGGCACCGAACCCGCCGAACCAGGCCGCGAATCCCAACGCCATGCCCGCCGCCGTCCCGTAGGCACCCCAGCCCGGGCGACCGTCCGCCCCGCCGGACGCGTCCACCTCCCGCGTCACGCCGTCACGCCACGCGAGTCTCGGACGAGGCGACCTCGTCGTCGTCCTCGGGCAGATGCACGTCGTTGACCGTCACATTGACTTCGACCACCTCAAGTCCCGTGGTGCGCTCCACCGCCGCGATGACGTTCTCCCGGACGTCGTGCGCCACATCGGTGATCGCGACGCCGTATTCGACGACGAGGTCCACATCGATGGCGGTCTGGCGCTCGCCCACCTCGACCTTGACGCCCCGCCCGACGTTCGGCCGGCCGCCCGGCACCCGGTCGCGAACCGCGCCGAGGGTGCGGGAGAGCCCGCCGCCCATGTCGTGGACGCCGGGGATCTCGCGGGCCGCCATGCCCGCGATCTTCACGACGACGGTGTCCGCGATGGAGGTGCGGCCCCGCGTCGCCGCCGGCTCGGCCGCCCCGGTGGCCCCGCTGCCGACCGTGGTGGTCCCGCTCGCGGAGCCGCTCTGCTTTGTCGTGCCCGTCCGCGAAGCCGTTCCCGCGGAGGGAACGGTCGCTGCCGGCTGAATGGTGGTCATGGAAACTCCTCGCGTCTCGCTCGGCTCGTTCTGCCTGACATTTCGTTGGACACGCAGTGCGCCGATTCGTCACGCGGGTTCGCGGACTTTTTCGGAAGCAGACCGACCGGCGGGCGGCAGCCCGGCCGGTAGCGGGCAGACGGGTGGCGGACCGACGGATGGAAGTGAGGTGGATGGAGGCGAGGCGGATGCAGAGGATGCGGGTCGAGGCTCACACCGTGCGGTGCGGACAAATCTGCGTGAGTGCGTGACGTTCGGCCTCGCGCTGTGTCCAACGACGAGAAGCGGTCACGAGGAACGCGGAGAGACACGTGCAGGGTCGCGTGCCGGACGCGTACAGGAGCGGGAGCGGGAGCAGGCGTCGTGGAAATGAGCGGGGAAGGAGTTGGTCCGTGCCCGGTGACGGGAATCAGCTGACGGAGCGTGCGCCGGACGCCGCGCCGTCCGACGAGGCACTCCTGGTCGTGAGGGCAGGGGAAGGGGACGAGGAGGCCTTCGAGGTGCTCGTGCGCAGACACGGCCCAGGAATATTGCAGATGGCGACGCGGCTTCTCGGCGACCGGGCGGACGCGGAGGACGCCGTACAGGACGCCTTCGTGAGCGCTTGGCGAAAACTTCCCGAGTTCCGCCGGGACGCTTCGTTCCACACGTGGCTCTACCGAATCGTCACCAACCGCTGCCTCAACCGGCTCAGAGCCCGCAGACCCGCGGCGGACCTCGACTCGGTGCCCGAGCAGGCCGCCCCTGAGCATCAGGCGTCACCCGCCCGTGCGGTGGAGTCGCGGGCTGCCGTCGACGCGCTGGCCGAAGCGATGGCGAAGCTCTCGCCCGAACAGCGCGTGTGCTGGGTGCTGCGCGAGATGCAGGGACTGTCGTACGAGAGCATCGCGGGAACGGTCGGAATCAGTCTGCAGGCGGTGCGCGGCCGGGTCTTCCGGGCCCGCCGCTCCTTGACGGAGGAGATGAGCGCATGGCGATGAGCGCCGATCCGGACAGGCCGGAGGAGAGCCGGCTGGAGGAGAGCCAGTACGGGGAGAGCCGACACGACGAGCGCCGCTATGAGGAGGAGGACGAGCGTCTCGGTTGCGGGCGCCTGCTCGCCGACGTCTGGGAGGCCTGGGACACCGGCCGCTCGGCGGAGGACCCCCACTTCGCCCCATGCCCCTTCTGCTCGGCCGCTCTGGCCGACCTCACGGGTCTTGACGACGCGGTGCGCCGCACCTGCGAGCAGGAGCCCGGGACACCGGACACCACCGCCATAACGGCTCGTGTCATGGACCTCGTGCGGCTCGAACTGCGCCCGGGACGCCCACTGCCGCTGGGAGAACCGGGGGAGGACCACTGGATGGTCGAGTCCGCGGTCGCACGCATACTGCGGTCGGCGGTCGACAGCCTGCCCGGGGTGCGGGCCGGGAGTTGCCGTATCGCCCCTCTCGACCCCGCGGACCCGACCGGTGATCTGCACGTCCGGGTCGAGGTGGCGGCGAGTGTCGGCCGGCCCCTGCGGGACTTGGCGGATGCCGTGCGCGCACGGGTCGCCGAGGTCGCCGACCGTGACATCGGTATCCGTCTCGCGGCCATCGATGTTCTCGTCGTCGACATCCTCGACACGGTCGACACGCTCGACGTCTTCTACGAGGGCGGCGGCCACCGTGTGTACGGCGATGGAGACGGAGAGGACGGCACGGTCACCGGCGGACACGCGAACGGCCGGGCCGACGGACACGGGACGGGAGCAACGCGATGATCGCGGACACACGCCGGGACCGGGTGGCCGGAGCTGCCGCCGAGGCCGCTCAGGGCGTACCGGGCGTCGCGTTCCTGCGCCCCGGCGTGGCGGACCTGCTGCGCAACCGGATCACCGAGCGCACCCCGCGCCGCGCCTCACTGACCGCGAACAGGACACCGGGAGTGCGGGTCGGCCGGGACGAGGGCGACGGCTGGCACATCGATATCCGGCTCGTCCTGCGCCGCGGTCACCGGGCGCTCGACGTCACCAGGGCCGTACGAGCCGCGGTCGTCGCCGTGCTGCCGGAGGAGCCGGTGGCCTCGCTGAGGATCACGGTCACAGGCATAGTCTGAGGACCGCCGGTCCTCCGGCAGGGCGGATACCCCCGTTGTCCGCCCGGCCGGAGTGGTCGCCCGGTGGTCCCTCCCACGTGACGCCCGCTATCAGGCGCGCCACTCCGCGGTGCGTTCCCGCGATGCCTCCGAGAGAGCCTTCGCGATGGAGTCGACGTCACCCCGGCTGCCGTACACGGGCGTGCCGGGCTGCTGGCGCCAGGATTCATCCAGGCCACCGCTGTCGACCGTGTCGAAGCCCAACTCGTCGATGAGGTCGCGGACCGCCTGCTTGGCCGCCGGGTCGTCGCCCGCCACGGGAAGCGCCTGCCGGCCCGGAGAGCCCTGGGGGCGGCCCCGGTCCAGGATGTCCTGGGCGTACGTGCCGTTGAACGCCTTGACCACGGGGTGACCGATCTGCTGCTCCGTCCACCGGCTCTCGGGCAGCCCGTCCTCGATGGCGGCGATACGGCCGTCGCGCTGCTGCGGGTAGTAGTTGCCCGTGTCGATGACCACGACGCCCTCAGCCGCACCGTCGAGGAACCCGGCGGGCAGGTCGGGAACGGCCTTCAGCGGCACGGTGACGACGACTACTTGGGCGTCCCGCGCGGCCTCCGACGCAAGCACCGGCCTCGCCCCGGTCTCTTCGGCGAGGGCCGTGAGCGTATGGGGGCCACGGGAGTTGGCGACCGCGACCTCGTGCCCGAGGGCGGTCAGACGTCGTGTGAGGTTGCCGCCGATGTTGCCCGCGCCGATGATGCCGATCTTCATGGGTCCGACCTTCCGAAGCTCGCCGAGTGAGAAAGCACGCAGAGGGGTGCAGTGTTCCGTCGATTCACCAACTCCGGCACCGGAGTCGCTATTCCGGTGATCGCGAAGGAATATCCGATTGGCTTGGTGGTGTTGGTATCTCGTTCGCTTGCCCGGCCGAGCACGGAGCGGACGAACTTAGGCCGTTTGAGTGTCCTTGTCGGCCGCTCGCCCCGGACGGGGAAGGATGTCCCACCGCACCGATCTCCGCGGGTCCATCCTGGTCGCCGAGTCCACACGGGCCGTCGATCGAAGGAGCGTCGTAGTGACGACGAGGGGCATCTCGCAATCGGTGGAGACCGATACCGCCGACCAGGACGAAATGCCGGTACGGCGCGGCGAACCCGGCAACGTGGTCGTCAAATGGATGACCACCACGGACCACAAGACGATCGGCACGCTCTACCTCGTCACCTCCTTCGCGTTCTTCTGCGTCGGTGGGCTCATGGCGCTGGTGATGCGAGCCGAGCTGGCCCGGCCCGGCATCCAACTGATCTCGAACGAGCAGTTCAACCAGGCGTTCACCATGCACGGCACGATCATGCTGCTGATGTTCGCGACGCCGCTGTTCGCCGGATTCGCGAACTGGATCATGCCGCTCCAGATCGGCGCGCCCGACGTGGCGTTCCCGCGGCTGAACATGTTCGCGTACTGGCTGTACCTCTTCGGCTCGCTCATCGCGGTGGCGGGTTTCCTCACCCCGCAGGGTGCGGCGGACTTCGGCTGGTTCGCCTACTCCCCGCTCAACGACGCGGTCCGCTCGCCCGGTATCGGCGCAGACATGTGGATCATGGGTCTGGCCTTCTCCGGCTTCGGCACGATCCTCGGCTCGGTCAACTTCATCACCACGATCATCTGCATGCGCGCACCCGGCATGACGATGTTCCGCATGCCGATCTTCGTCTGGAACGTCCTGCTGACCGGTGTTCTGGTCCTGCTGGCCTTCCCGGTCCTCGCCGCCGCCCTGCTGGCGCTGGAGGCCGACCGCAAGTTCGGTGCGCACGTCTTCGACGCGGCCAACGGCGGCGCCCTGCTGTGGCAGCACCTGTTCTGGTTCTTCGGCCACCCCGAGGTCTACATCATCGCCCTGCCGTTCTTCGGCATCGTCACGGAGATCCTCCCGGTCTTCAGCCGCAAGCCGGTGTTCGGCTACATCGGCCTGGTCGCGGCCACCATCGCCATCGCGGGCCTGTCCGCGACCGTCTGGGCGCACCACATGTTCGTCACGGGGGGAGTGCTGCTGCCGTTCTTCTCGTTCATGACCTTCCTCATCGCCGTTCCGACCGGAGTGAAGTTCTTCAACTGGATCGGCACGATGTGGAAGGGGTCGCTCTCCCTGGAGACCCCGATGCTCTGGTCCGTCGGGTTCCTGGTCACCTTCCTGTTCGGCGGTCTGACCGGGATCATTCTCGCCTCACCGCCCCTGGACTTCCATGTCTCCGACTCGTACTTCGTCGTCGCCCACTTCCACTACGTGGTGTTCGGCACCGTGGTGTTCGCGATGTTCGCCGGATTCCATTTCTGGTGGCCGAAGTTCACCGGGAAGATGCTGGACGAGCGGCTCGGGAAGATGACGTTCTGGACCCTCTTCGTCGGATTCCACGGGACGTTCCTCGTCCAGCACTGGCTCGGTGCCGAGGGCATGCCCCGCCGCTACGCGGATTACCTCGAAGCCGACGGTTTCACCGCGCTGAACACGATCTCCACCATTTCCTCCTTCCTGCTGGGCCTGTCGATCCTGCCGTTCTTCTACAACATCTGGAAGACCGCCAAGTACGGCCGGAAGATCGAGGTCGACGACCCATGGGGCTACGGCCGGTCGCTGGAATGGGCCACGTCCTGCCCGCCGCCCCGCCACAACTTCGTCACCCTGCCGCGGATCCGTTCCGAATCCCCGGCGTTCGACCTGCACCACCCGGACGTCCGCTCCCTGGAGCAAGTCACCAACCGTCCCCAGAACTCCACGATCGTGGCTCCCGGGGACCAGCACGAGTGAATGCGACCCACGCCCTTGACGAAGCGTCGGAGAGGGAGAGGAGGACGGGGTGAAACCCGAGAAGGACTGCGCCCGCGGCCTGGCGCAACTGGAGGGCTTTCTGCTGTGGAACGCGGAGATCGAGCGGGCGCGACGACAGGCGCGCCTCTTCACCCACCAACTGCCCTGGCTGACCACCGCTCAGCGTGAGGACGTCGAGCGGGTGTTCATCGCCGAGCGCGTCGCCGCGTCCCGGGAGTCGCTCATCCGCGTCCGGGACCGCGCGGACGAACTGCGCGAGGAGTACACCGGGCGCTACGCCCGGCTCCGGGTCCGCTGCGTCGCCGTCTCGGCCGGTGCGGTGGGGGCGGCGACCTGCCTCGGTACGGTGCTGATGCTGGCCCTGCGCTGACCACGGCGGGACTCGGCGGGGCTTGCGGGTCCGGTGCGGCCGGTCAGTGGCCGCACCGGACGGGGCCCGGCCGCGCGAGCGGTCCGGGAACGGTCAGTGCCGAACCAGGCAGAAGGGGTGCCCGGCGGGGTCGGCGTACACACGCCACCCGCGTGCCTCGTCCCCGGCGTCGAGCACGGAACCCCCGCACGCCAGGACCACCTCGTGCGCCTCCTCCTGGTCGGTGACGCCGAAGTCCAGGTGGAACTGCTGGGGCGGATCCTGACCGGGCCAGCCGGGCGGGCGGTGGTCGGCCACCCGCTGAAAGGCGAGGACGAGGCCACCGGGGGTGTGCAGCGTGGACCAGTCCGCGTCGCACGCCCATCTCCGGTCGGTGCGGTCGACCTCGCCCCCGAGCAAGGACAAGTAGAAGCCGGCCAGTTCCTTCGGGTCCGGGCAGTCCAGTGCCACGCACTCCACTTGAGCGATCATGGCGGCATCCTAGGGGCGTCCGCGGGGCGGCCCCGACCACCTGCTTCCGCGGACTCAGCGGGCTCCGAACACCTGTGTCCACACCGGACCGCCGCCCGAATTCTGCTTGCCGACGCCGATCTCCTTGAAGGAACAGTTGAGGATGTTCGCGCGGTGTCCGGGGCTGTCCATCCAGGACCGCATCACATCGGCCGGGGTCTGCTGGCCCTTGGCGATGTTCTCGCCGTAGGTGGACCACCGATACCCCGCGGCGGTGATCCGGTCGCCGGGATCCCTGCCGTCCTGCGAGGTGTGCGAGAAGTAGTCGTTGGCCTCCATGTCGGCGGAGTGCCGTTGTGCGGCCGTGTTGAGCTGATCGTTGACGGTGACCGGACCGCAGCCCTCCTTGGCCCGCTCGGCGTTGACCAGATCGGTGACCTGGCCGGCGGTTCCCGCGGGCGCCTGCGGCGCGGGCGCCGGCGGGTCCGGATCGGGGGCCGGGGCGGTGGTGGGCGCGGGCGGCACCGGGGTGCTGGTCTTCGGCTTCGCCTTGGGCGTACGCGAGGGACTGGGCGACGGGGAGGCGCTGGGCGACGGTGGCGACGTCGGCGTGGGAGAAAGCGACGGGGATGACGTCGGCGAGGCCGATGTGGGCGCCTGGGAGCGGGGGGCCGGAGCGTCGGCCGTGACGGTCGTCGCGTCCTGGCCGTCTCCGTCGGTGTAGAGGTGCACCGCGGTGCCGCCCGTGCCGAGCGCGGCGACCGCCACCACGGCGGCTATGGCTGAGTTGCGACGGCGCCGCCGGGCCTGCACCCGCCTGCGCTCCGCCCGCCCCGCCCCGGCGCCGTGCGGATCGGGACCGGGCGCCTGGAGGTGCGCAGCCGTCGTGAGCAGTTCCGGAGCGGCCCCCGCTCCTGCCGCGGCCACCGGGACCAGTGCGAGACCGACCAGCAGCCCCTCGGCGGGGACAAGCCCCGAGCGGTACCCCGAGCACACGGTGCATTCGCGGGCGTGGCGGGCCAGCCGCTTGCGCCACAGGGCGGAAGGGACGCCGTCCCAGCCCGCGGCGATGTCCTCCAGCAGCACGCACGGCGGTTCGGCCGCCAGCGCGCCCACCACGACCCTCGCCGCCTCCAGCTGGGCCTTCATCCGCTGCACCCGTACGGCCGTGTGCTGCGGGGAGAGTTCGAGGGCCGCGGCTACCTCGGCGCGGGAGAGGTGCCCGGCGGTCTCCAGCCACCACAGCGACAACAGCGCGCGGTCGTCCTCGTCCAGCCAGCGTGTCGCCTCCGCGACCTGCCGGCGCTGACCGGTCAGGCCCAGCTCCAGGATCGTCACCTCGACGAAGTCCGCGCGGGGGTCCGGCAGGTCGTACGCGGTGTCCAGCCGGTCCGCCGGTATCGCACCGGACTGTCTGTCGCGCCAGTGCGTGCGTATCTCGTTCATGGCTATCGCCACCAGCCAGGAGCGGAACCGCTCCGGGTCGCGCAGTTCCGGCAGGCCCCGGAGCATACGCAGCACCGTCTCCTGCACCACGTCGTCCACGTCCGCATGGCCGTCCAGCGCGCGTCCGACGACGTTGTACAGCAGCGGCAGGTACGCCGAGACGAGCTGGTCCTTGGCCTGCTGGTCGCCGCCCTGCGCCGCCGTGATCAAGGCCGTCGGGTGATCCTTGCCCATGCTGTGCTCACTCTTCCGGGGTCCGGTGCTGTCACTTCCCACACTCGGGAGATGAGGTGCGGGCGGGACGATAACAAGAATCCGGCGGGCAACCCCGGAAAACTTCGCGGCCGTCCTTGGCCACCGGCCGCCGTCGGCCCCCGCACGACCGGTGGGCGCGGAGGGTCCGACCTGCTGCGCGCACCGGTCCGTGCCACGGAGAGTGATCCGTGGCACGGACCGGTGCGCGGAACGGCGGCGGACACCGGACGGCATCCGCCCGGCCGCTTGGGAGAGGCTCAGGCGCGGGGCGGCCCGTCCTGGTCGCGGTCCGCCCCGAACTGCTGCTTGAGCCTGTCCTGACCGGTGTCGACGTGCCCCTTGTACTTGCCCTGGGTGCGGTCGTCGACCATGTCGCCGGCCTTGTCGATGCCCTTGCCGACCTGCTGCTCGTGGCCCTTGAGCATCTTCTTGATCTTGTCCAGTGCGGACATGCGTCCTCCTCGTCGACTCTGCGCCCCCCTCTCCAGGGTCACCGCACCCGCCACCGTCCGCATCCGCGCCGCTGGCCGCGAGGACGTCGACGGAGGGACGGGGCGGCCGGGAAGTGTGAAGCCGCGCCGACTGGGCAGATACCGGTTGACCAGGAGGAGGTGGTGGCAATGGGCCGCATCCGAGTTGTCGTCCGTCGTCCCCCGCCCCCTTCGGGGCCGCCGCCGCTGGACCTGCGCACCCCGTCCGGCCGTCCCCTGCCGTACTGACCGTCGGCACCCCGCACTTCTCGGCGCTCCGGAGCGCATCCCGCGCTACTGGGGGTCCGGGTGAGGGCCGCCGTCGAGCGGCCCGTGCCGCCGTTCGCGGTCCCCGTACCGCGCCGCACCCGGCCCCGACAGGGGTGCCAACTGCTCCACCAGGGCTTCCAGCTCCTCGACGGCGTATTCGGTCTCGCGGCGGATGTTCCTGTGCTCCGCGACGACGGCCCCGAGCAGCAGCGCGGTGAGCGCGACGCTCGCGTTGAGCAGGGTCAGATTGGCCATGATCTCCATCAGGCTGTGCCCGGCGAACGGTCCCACGGCATCCGTACCGGCGATGATGGCGAGCACCGAGACGACCAGGGCGCAGGGAGCGCTGCCCGGCAGTTGGAAGCGCAGAGCCGCCCAGATGATCACCGGGAAGACCAGATAGACCATCGACAGCGAGCTGCGCGTGGCGATCAGCGACACCGTGACCGCGACGGCCGCGAGCAGCGAAGCCTCCAGCCACCGGTCGGACGGCCGGGGCCATCGAACCCTGCGCAGGACCAGCAGCAGGGGAGTGACCACCAGGACCCCCATCGCGTCCCCCGCCCACCAGGACGACCAGACCAGCCAGAACCGTCCCGGCGGAACCTTGTCGTCGAGCAGCAGCGTGACACTCCCGATGGTGGCGCTGATCAGCATTCCGGCGAACGCGCCGAGGAAGACCAGGCAGATCCCGTCCCGGAGCCGGACCAGCTCGCTACGGAAGCCGACCCTCCGCAGCAGGGCGCAGGAGACGAGCGGGGCGAGCGTGTTGCCGAGCATGATGGCCAGACGGCTCACGGTGAACGCGTCGCCGATCTCGGAGACCGTGACCAGCGTTCCCAGCGCGATGCCCGGCCAGACACGGACGCCCAGGCACAGCAGCGAGGCCAGGGCGATGCCGGTGGGCGGCCACAGGGGCGTGACGACCGCGCCGTCCACGACGACCTGGCGCATCAGCCCGAGATGTCCCACCAGGTAGTAGGCGCCGGCCACACCCAGGATCTGCGCCACGTACATGGCCCGGTGTCTGGCTCTTTCGGTGCGGATCACACCACTCATCAGACACCGACGGCCCCGGGGACACGGCAGGTGACACGCGCGGTACGGTCAGCCGTCACCGCGGTCCGCGGTGCGCGGCGGCATGCCGCAGGACCAGGACGGCGGCGTCGTCCTCGTGCCCCGTCACCTCCGCCGCGCCCAGCACCTCGTCGGCCAGCCGACCCGCGCTCGACCCCGCGTGCGCGGCGACCAGCCCGCGTACACGCTCCAGACCGTCCTCGATCCGCAGCGAGGGGCCCTCGACGACCCCGTCGGTCAGCAGCACGATCGCACCGTCGGAGTCGAGGGTGCGGCGGGTGACGGGATAACCCTCGCCCGGCTCGATGCCCAGCGGCAGGCCGCCCGGATCCTCCGTCACGCCGGACCGCCCCTCCGTGGTGGCCCACACGCAGGCCACGTGCCCGGCCCGCGCACTGTGCAGTTCCCAGGTCGCCGGGTCCAGGCGCATGAACGTACAGGTCGCGAAGAGACCCGAGTCGACGGACACCAGCAGGTCGTTCGTCCTGCCGAGGATCTCTCCCGGATCGGACGCGGTGCCCGCGATGGCCCGCATCGCGATACGGACCTGCCCCATGAAGGCGGCGGCCTCGACGTCGTGCCCCTGCACGTCGCCGATGGCGAAGCCGAGGGCCCCGTCCGCGAGCGGGAAACCGTCGTACCAGTCGCCGCCGATGTCCAGGCCGTGGCGGGCCGGTGCGTAGCGGGCCGCGGACTGGAGACCGGGGACCGCGGGCAGGGCCGCGGGCAGCATGTCGCGCTGGAGCGCCTGCGCCAACTCCACCCTGGCCTGGTGGAACTCCACCTCGCGCCGAGCGCGGGCGGTGAGGTCCTGCAGGGTGTTGAGCAGGTCTTCGGCGCTAGCTGAGCGGGGAGTCCGACGCCGGTTCATGTGCCGCTCCGCGGTGCGTTATGTCCCTGAATCATAGGGCGGGCGCCTTTCGGCGGCGACCGCGGGCACCTGTGCGTACCCGCTTTCCCACCCGGAGCGGGGGCCGCTCAGGTCGGCCTGGCTCGGTACAGATCGCGGAGCAGCGCGATCTCGGCGCCGTGGTGCAGCACTTCCTGGTTGACCCACCAGACGATGTCGACGAACGGATCCTCCGCGTCGCTGCCGTTCGGATACGTGCTGTACCCGATGGTGTCCAGGGCCGTGTCGTCGGCGGTGAGCAGGGCTTCGCGCCAGGCGGCGGACGCGGTCCCGAAGGCGGCCACGGCCCCGGCGGCGTCCCCCGGAGTGCGGTAGCCGTCACGCGTGAGCGTCCTGCCGCCAGAGGTGTGGTCGGCACGCAGGGTGAGCATTTCGGCGAGATGGCTCAGACGCCACGCGATGGTGGTGAACGGCGGAGGGAACGGATGCGGGGATTCCGCCGCGTCTCGGCCCCAGGCGCCGGCTCCCGCCAGAACGGTCGCCCGCGCCCCGGGGGCGTCGCCGCGACGGCGTACGGACCAGCAGTCGGGCACGGGTTCCCAGAGGTGCTCGTCGTCACCGAGCGGGGTGACGCCGATCTCGACGCCGTTGCCGCTGTCCATGGCGGGACCGGACAGGCGGGCGAGGAGCCGCTCGCAGGCGAAGTCGAACTGGTCCAGCAGCGGGATCAGCCGCGGTGGGAGGATCATCCGCGGAGCGTCCCACGCCGGGCGCGTCCGCGCGCGCCCCTGTCCGGGCCGGCGGGATGCGGCGACCCTGGCCGGATGGACCCTCGCACCGAGCCGTTGTCAGTGCCCGGTGGGATGCTGCCCGCATGGACGAGCTGATGAGGCAGCGACGGGTGTACGGCACCGACCACGACGACCCCCGCCCCGGGCCGAGGCCGGGTCACGACTACCGCGAGCTGGTCGGCGGCCCGCTCGACGGGCTCCTGCTCGACGTCACCGGCTGGGGCGAGGCGGATCTGCGCGACGGCGTCGGGCTGGTCACCGAGATCGGCGCCTACGGACCCGGAGGACGCGCCGAGTACGGACCGAGGTCGCCGGACAGCCACCAGTGGGACTGGCGCGGCGACGTCCGGTGAAAGGCCGGGCTGCGCCGGCAGGGGCGGCAGGAATCGAACCTGCGACATACGATTTTGGAGACCGCCGCTCTGGCCGCTGAGCTACGCCCCTTGGTGACGGGTGAAGTCTGGCAGGCATGCGCCCGGGGGCCAACGGATTTACGCGGGTTCGGCGTCGACTCCCCTCGCGCGGCACGGCCCCACGGCCGGCCGGTCCTTCGGGGCGGGTGCGGAGCCTCCTCCGGGATGCCGGACAGGCCGGGGGAGGGCCGCGGGCCGGCAAGGGCCGTCCGATAGGTTGGCCGGTCATGTGGGCTTTGAGTACGGTCGGGCACCGTCGGCTGGGTGCGGCAGGATCTGTGGCGATCGTCGCCGGCGGCTGGTTCGCCGGAAAGCTGCCGGTCCACGACCCCTGGGGATGGTGGACCGACCACGGGTCCGCTGCGAAGGCGGCCGCGGCCGTTCTCACGTACGTCGGACTGACCGTGCTCGTCGTGGCCTGGTGGCAGTACGGCAAGACGGCCTCCACCGTCCGCGAAACGCTCGTCACCCTGGCCTGGTGGACGGCCCCGTTCCTGCTTGCGCCGCCGCTCTACAGCGCCGACGTCTACAGCTACATCGCCCAGGGCTCGATGGTCCTCGAAGGGCACGACGTCTACACCGTCGGCCCCTCCGCCCTGGACCCCGGCGGAATCGGCGGCGACGCCGCCGCCAGCGTCGGAAACCACTGGCGGGACACCCCGGCCCCGTACGGACCGCTCTTTCTGCTCGTCTCCGCGGCCGTCGCCCGGATCACCGGCGGCACCATCGTCCCCGCCGTCCTGGCGATGCGGCTCGTCGCGCTCGTCTCCCTCGCCCTGATCGTCTGGTCGCTGCGCCGCCTGGCGCGCGAACACGGCCGCAGCGAGAGCCGCGCCCTGTGGCTGGGGGCGCTCAACCCGCTGCTGCTGATGCACGTGGTCGGCGGCATGCACAACGACGGGCTGATGATCGGCCTGATGCTCGCCGGCCTGGTCCTCGCGCTGCGCGGCCGGTGGATCGCGGGCAGCGCCCTGGTGGGCCTCGCGATGATGGTCAAGTCCCCGGCGGCCGTGGCTCTCCTGTTCATCGGGGTCCTCGTGCACGCGTCCGCGACCGGCCCCCAGTGGCGCCGCTGGGCCAAGGGACTGCTCGCACCCGGCCTGATCGCCGGCGCGGTGGCCGGCGGGGCCACGCTGATCAGCGGCACCGGATTCGGATGGCTCCGCACCCAGGGCGTCGCGGCGAACATCCACACCGCGCTCTCCGTCACCAGCGACATCGGCCTCGGACTGGGAGAGCTGGCCCGACTGCTCCTGGGCGTCGACGCGGACCCGGTCAAGTCCGCCGTCCAGACCCTGGGCCTGGCCGTCGCGGTCGGCGTGATCGTCGCACTGGCCCGGCGCGCGATGCGGGGCGGCATGACGCCGGCCCACGCCCTGGGACTCTCCCTGCTCGTCCTGGTGGCCCTCTCACCCATGGTCCAGCCCTGGTACCTGTTGTGGGGCATGGCCGTCGTCGCCGCCACCGACCGGTACGGTCGCCTCTGGGCGGTCCTGATCGTGCTCTCGGCGGCACTGGTGTACGAGACCCATCCCATGGGCGCCACCCCGCCCTACGGATTCGTCCTCGCCGGACTCGCCGCCGTCCTCGGCACCTTCGCGCTCCGGCGTACCCCCGTCGTACCGCCCGGCGCCCGACTGCCCGGTGGACGGGGCCCCGCTGACCCGCCGGGCTCGGTGGAGGACCGGGACCCCTCCGCGTCCACCGCTTCGCCCGCCCCGCAGAGTGCTCCCTGAACGAATCCCCTCGACGCCCGGCAAGATCCTCGGCTAGGGTGAGCGGGTCCTGTTGTCTCCGATAGAGGTGGACGTTGCGCATCTGAGGTCCGCGATCATCGCGCGGTACGGCCCTGGCCCGTACACGGTCACGACGCTGTCGGCATTTCTGCCGCCCGTGACTTCCGCGTGGATGCGACCTCGGTGCTGAGTCGTCCCTCACCTTCGCAGGACTGCTCTCCCCACCGCTCTCCGGCCCCGGCCGGGTCGCCGCGTGCTGTTCGCATACGAAGCCCCCCGTTCCCCCCGCTTCCGACTGCGAGAACCACATGAGCCATCCCACCGCGCCCGGCGCATCCGTGGCGGCCTCCAACCTCACCTTCCGATGGCCCGACGGCACGCACCTCTTCGACGGGCTCTCCCTCACCGTCCCCCGCGGCCGCACCGGTCTGGCCGGAGCCAACGGCGCCGGCAAGTCGACGCTGCTGCGCCTGTTCGCCGGACTGCTGCGTCCCTCGCAGGGATCCGTCACGGTCGGCGGAAACCTCGCCCACCTGCCGCAGAACATCACCCTGGACACCTCCCTGCGCGTCGACGCGGCCCTCGGGATCGGAGAGCGCCGGGCCGCCCTGCGCGCCATCGAGTCCGGAGACGTCCGCGAGGAGCACTTCGAAACGGTCGGCGACGACTGGGACGTCGAGGAGCGCGCCCTGGCCACCCTCGGCTCCCTCGGGCTCGGCGCCGTCGAACTGGACCGCACCGTCGGTCAGCTGTCCGGCGGTGAGACCGTGCTGCTGCGCCTGGCCGCGCTGCTGCTGGAGCGCCCGGACGTCCTCCTCCTCGACGAGCCGACCAACAACCTGGACCTGTTCGCGCGCCGCAGGCTCTACGACGCCGTCGACTCCTGGCGTACCGGCATCCTGATCGTCGTCAGCCACGACCGGGACCTGCTGGAGCGGGTCGACCGCATCGCCGAACTGCGGTCGGGCTCGGTCAGCTGGTACGGGGGCGGCTGGTCCGCCTACCAGGAGGCCCTGGCCACCCAGCAGGAGGCCGCCGGGCGGATGCTGCGCGCCGCCGACGCCGACGTACGCCGCCAGCAGCGCGAACTGGAGGAGACCCGGATCAAGGTCGCCCGCCGCCAGCGCCACGACAAGAAGCTGGACGGTCAGCGGAAGGCCCCGCGCATCGTCGCCGGGGAACGCAAGCGGTCGGCCCAGGAGTCCGGGGACCGGCTGCGCGGCCTGCACGAGGACCGGCTCGACGAGGCCCGCGAGCGCAGGGAGGAAGCCGCCGAAGCCGTCCGCCGGGACGCCGAGATCAAGGTGAGCCTGCCCCATACCGCGGTGCCCTCGGGCCGCACCGTCCTGACCGTGCGGGACCTGAGCCTTCCCTACGGACGGCTGCGCGAGGGCAGCCTCCATGTGCAGGGACCCGAGCGCGTCGCCCTGGTCGGCCGCAACGGGGCCGGCAAGACCACGTTCCTGCGGACGCTCACCGGAGAGCTCCCGCCGAGCACAGGGGAGGCCACGACCGCGGTGCCGTTGAAGTTCCTCCCGCAGCGGCTGGACGTCCTCGACGACGCACTGAGCGTCGCCGACAACGTCGCCCGCACCGCCCCGGGCACCACCGACAATCAGATCCGCTCCCAGCTCGCCCGGTTCCTCTTCAAGGGAGCCCGCGCGGAGCAGCCGGCGGGCACCCTGTCGGGCGGCGAACGCTTCCGGGCCGCCCTCGCCGCGACGATGCTCGCCGCCCCCGCCCCGCAGCTGCTTCTGCTGGACGAGCCGACGAACAACCTCGATCTGGCCAGTGTGCGCCAGCTGACGAGCGCCCTGGAGTCCTACGAGGGCGCGCTCGTCATCGCCAGCCACGACCTGCCCTTCCTGGACTCCGTGGGCATCACCCGCTGGGTGCTGCTGGACGACACGCTGCGTGAGACCGATGCCGAAGAGGTCCGAGCCCTGTTCGGCAACCCGGAATCGACCCCTGCGGGCACGGCGTGACGACGGCCTCACGATCGAAGAACGAGGAGATTCCGATGGGCACCGGCCTCGGCCCCTGCGTCGTACTGATCACCGGAGTGATGGCCGCGGGGAAGTCCACCGTCGCCCAGCTCCTGGCGGAGCGCCTGCCCCGAGCGGTCCATGTGCGCGGAGACCTCTTTCGCCGCATGATCGTCTCCGGCCGGGCGGACATGGCGCCCGACGAGGCGGAGGAGGCACGGAGCCAGCTCGACCTGCGCCAACGGCTCTCGGCACAGGTGGCCGACGCCTACGCGGACGACGGATGGACGGCCGTCGTGCAGGACATCGTCCTCGGCGACGACCTGCCCCGATACGTCGAGCGGGTCCGTACCCGCCCGCTCCACGTCATCGTGCTCGCCCCCTCTCCCGAGGCCGTGCGCGAAAGGGAGGAGACGCGGGCGAAGAAGGGCTACGGGGAGTGGACGGTCGAAGCGTTCGACACGTTCCTGCGCGGCGGGACGCCCCGCGTCGGCCTGTGGCTGGACACCTCCCGTCAGACGCCCGAGGAGACGGTTTCGGCCATCCTCGACGGGCTGGGCGGTGGGGGAGGCTCAGGTGACGCGGCGTCTCAGGCCGCCTCGTAGTGGTGGGCCCGGCCGCCCCGCCACTCCACCCAGACAGGGTTGTCGAGAATCCGGTCCGCTTCCTCGAGGCCGGCCTCGTTCAGGAACACGATCACGTCGTGGTCGCTGTGGGCCAGCCCGAGTATCTCGTCCCGGCCTTCGTAGTGCACGGTCACCCGGCGGCCGCCCGAGGGGGTCGGCCGGTGGATGACGATCGGGGGATTCGCCATGGGTCCACCCTGCGACGCGCCCCGCCCCCTCGCATCCCCGGCCCGCACCCTCCGACGGCGAGCGGAAGCAGCCCCTCAAAAGGCTCCCGTGGTCTCCACGGGGGCCGGGGAGGGCTTCAGCGCTCGGCGGTCGCCAGTTCCACCGTTGTGGTGACACGCACCAGGGAGGGCCTGCGCGGAGCGGAGCCGAACCCGAAGGCGACGGGCGGATCGAGTGGGGCGAGCCCGCCCAGGCTCGCCCCGTCCAGCACGGCGTCCGCGGCCACGACCGGCCGCAGCCCGCGCGCCCCGTACCACTCCCGCCGCCCCGGACCCGCGCGGCCCAGGGTGCGTACTCCGGGCATCAGCAGCCGGGCCGGCACATCGCACAGCGCGGCCCAGAGCGGGCTGCGGGCGAAGGGGGACGGCACGGCGGACAGCAGCAGGCCGAGGGCGGAGCGGCGTCCCGTCCGCAGCCGCAGCCGCAGCGCTCCCGCCTCGACGAGCCAGCTGTCTCCGGCGACCGTGACGGCCACGGGCACCACCTCGATCCGGTCGAAGCGGTAGGTGGCGGCGACGAAGTCCGCGATCGGCCGGGACGGGGCCAGCAGGACCCGCTCGCCGCCGGGATGCTCGACCATGACGTCGCTGAACGCCCCGAACGGCGAACGCGGCCAGTGGCCGACCACCAGCCGGGTACCCGAGACGGTCCCCACACCGGCGATCCAGCCGTCGAACCGCAGTCGCTCACCTGTCACGCCCACCAGTCTCCCCGTAACGAGGGGCGGGGACGACCGGCCGGTGGCGGCCGGCGCGGCGGACCCCGCCGCCGTACCGGCTACTCGAAGCGGGACGTGTCCCCGGCTCCGCGGCGTACGATCTCGGGCTCGTCGCCGGAGAAGTCGATGACCGTGGTCAGCTCGGTGCCGCAGTCCCCCGAATCGATGACGGCGTCCACCTCGTGCTCCAGCCGCTCCTTGATCTCCCAGCCCTGCGTCAGCGGCTCCGCCTCGTCCGGCAGCAGCAGGGTGCTGGAGAGCAACGGCTCGCCGAGCTCGGCGACCAGGGCCTGGGTCACGACGTGGTCGGGGATGCGCACACCGACCGTCTTCTTCTTCGGGTGCAGCAACTGGCGGGGAACCTCCTTCGTCGCCGGAAGGATGAACGTGTAGCTGCCGGGCGTCGCCGCCTTGACCGCCCGGAACACGTCGTTGTCCACGCGCACGAACTGCGACAGCTGCGCGAAGTCGTGGCACACCAGAGTGAAGTGGTGCTTGTCGTCGAGATTCCGGATCGACCGGATCCGGCCGAGGGCGTCGCGGTTGCCCAACTGGCAACCCAGTGCGTAGCACGAGTCGGTCGGGTACGCGACGAGCGCACCGGACCGGATGCTGTCGACCACCGTGCTGATGGTGCGGGGCTGGGGGTTTGCGGGGTGCACGTCGAAGTACTTGGCCATTCGCCGAGCTTACGCGCTCGCGCCGGACCGGTAGAGCCCTCCGCTGTGAAGAAGTGGGGGCGGCCCGTCGTACGACGGGCCGCCCCTTCTTCCGCTTCGCGCGGTGGAGTTCACCACCGGGCCGGTCAGACCGCGGCGGCCCCCACCAGCTCGTCCAGCACGTCCTCCATGGTCACGAAGCCGATGACCGTGCCCTTGCCCCCGGCGACCGCCGCGAGATGCGTACCGGCGGCGCGCATGGCGGTCAGGGTGTCGTCGAGCGGGGTGTCGATCTCGACCCGGATCACGGGGTGGAGGGCGCTCGTGGGCAGCGCCTTGGTGCGCTCCGCGACACCGAGGGCGTCCTTGATGTGGAAGTAGCCCAGCAGCCCGTCGTCGGGCCCGGTGACCGGGAGCCGGGAGAAGCCCGAGGCGACGGCCGCCCGCTCCAGACCCTGCGGGGTGATGCCCAGCTCGACCGTGACGGTCCGGTTCAGCGGGACCATCACCTCGCCGACCGGCCTGGTGCCGAGCTCCAGCGCGTCCCGCAGCCGCTCCCCGTCGGCGGGGGCCAGCAGCCCCGCCTCGCTGGAGTCCTTGACCAGCCGTACGAGCTCGTCGTCGGTGAACACCGAGGCGACCTCGTCCTTGGGGTCCACCTTGAGCAGCCGCAGCAGCATGTTGGCGAACGCGTTGATACCGAAGATGACCGGCCGCAGCGCCCGCGTGAGACCCACCAGGGGCGGGCCCAGCGCCAGCGCCGTGGCGACCGGGGCGGCCAGCGCGATGTTCTTCGGGATCATCTCGCCGATGAGCATGTGCAGATACGTCGCCAGCGTCAGCGCGATCACGAAGGCGATCGGGTGGACCAGCGCGTCGGGAACGCCGACCGCGTCGAACGGCGGCTCCAGCAGATGGGCGATGGCCGGCTCGGCCACGGCACCCAGCACCAGGGAGGAGATGGTGATGCCGAGCTGCGCGGTGGCCATGGCGGCCGACAGGTGTTCGAGGCCCCACAGGGCGCTCTTGGCGCGGCGGCTGCCCCGCACGGCCTGCGGTTCGATCTGGCTGCGCCGGACCGAGATGAGCGCGAACTCCGCGCCCACGAAGAACGCGTTGGTGAGGAGGGTGAGCACACCGATGGCGAGTTGGACGGTGGTCATCGGGCGTCCTCCTCCACGAGGGCGGGCGCCGGCGCCGGCGCGGTGATCCGGACCCGGTCGGCCCGGTGGTGCTCGATGTCGAGCACGTCGAACTGCCAGCCGTCGACCTCCACCCGGTCCGTGCGGACGGGAATGCGGGCCAGTTGGTTGGCGAGCAGGCCGGCGAGCGTCTCGTAAGGGCCCTCCGGCGCGCCGAAGCCGATCCGGTCGAGCTGGTCCAGCCTGATGCTGCCCTCGGCCTCCCAGACCGGGCGCCCGTCGCCGAGCGGCTCGGCCGGTGCGAGGTCGGGGCGCTCGTGGGGGTCGTGCTCGTCGCGGACCTCGCCGACGACCTCCTCGACGATGTCCTCGACGGTGGCGACCCCCGCCGTACCGCCGTACTCGTCGATCACCACGGCCATCGTCCGGCGCTTGCGCAACTGCGCGAGCAGCCGGTCGACGGGCAGGGAGTCGGGCACCAGGAGCGGCTCGGTCGCCAGGGCCGTGACCGGGGTCCGGCCCCGCTCGGACTCGTCCAGGGCGAGCACATCGCGGATGTGGACCGTGCCGATGACCTCGTCCAGGCTGTCCCGGTAGACCGGGAAGCGGGACAGGCCGGTGGCCAGCGTGAGGTTCGCGGCATCGGCGGCGGTGGCGTGGGCCTCCAGCGCACGGACGTCGACGCGCGGCGTCATCACGTTCTCTGCGGACAGCTCCGCCAGGTGCAGGGTACGGACGAACAGCTCGGCCGAATCCTGCTCGATGGCGCCCTCGCGGGCGGAGTGCTGGGCGAGCGCGATCAGTTCCTGCGGCGTACGGGCGGAGGCCAGCTCCTCGGCCGGCTCCAGGCCCAGGCGGCGCACGAAACGGTTCGCGGAGTTGTTGAGGTGCCGGATCAGCGGAGCGAAACAGGCCGTGAAGGCCCGCTGCGGGGTCGAGACGACCTTGGCCACCGTGAGCGGGCTGGAGATCGCCCAGTTCTTCGGGACCAGCTCGCCGATGACCATGAGGACCACGGTGGAGGCGGCCACACCGAGAAGCGTGGCGACCGTGGACACGGCACCGGACGGAAGCCCGGCGCCCTCCAGCGGGCCGCGCAGCAGCACCGCGAGGGACGGCTCGGCCAGCATGCCGATGACCAGGGAGGTCACGGTGATGCCGAGCTGGGCGCCGGAGAGCTGGAAGGTGAGTCGCTTGGCCGCCTTGAGCGCGCTCTCGGCACCGCGCTCCCCGGCCCTCACGGCGCGTTCGAGCTCGCTGCGCTCGACGGTGGTGAGCGAGAACTCGGCCGCGACGAACACCGCGCAGGCCAGCGTCAGCGCGAGGGCGAGGAGAAGAAGGGCCACTTCGCTCACCGTGTCACCTCCGTCCCCTGGTGCGCGGGATCAGGGATGACACGGTTCGTACTGGGAGGCTCACCCATTGCGGTGCGCAGCTCCTTCTCTGTTCGGGTCGTCGGGATCGACGGGGGAATGCGGGTGTGAACCCGCCCCATAGATAGTAAAGGGAACGCAAAGCAAAGGGGAGTGGCGGGTGTCACACCCAGTGCCTTCCCACCCCGGCGGCCACGGCGTCCGTGATCTTGCTGGCCGGAACCGTACGCCGTGGTCGTGTGCCGGGGAACCTCTTCGCCTCTCCGGAGGTTCTGCCCGGCGAGGTGGCTCACGCACCCTCGATCATCCATCGGCGAAGATCACCCATCCGTGGAGATCGCCCAGACACAGAAGGAGCGGACGCCGCACATGGTGTTCAAGAAGTTGCTCGGAGCCCTCGGGGTCGGTGGACCCTCGGTCGACACCGTTCTGGAGCCCGGCCCCGCACTGCCCGGAGCCGTCCTCACCGGCGAGGTCCGCCTGCGGGGCGGCGGATCGGACGTGACGGTGGACCGGATTTCGCTCCTCCTCGTCGCCCGGGTCGAGAGGGAGGACCAGGACGAGGAGCACGAGGGCACGGTCGTCCTCGAACGGTTCACCGTCGGCGGTGGATTCCGGCTGGCGGAGGAGGCCGAGCACGCGGTGCCGTTCTCCGTCACGCTGCCGTGGGAGACGCCGATCACCGAGCTCCACGGTCAGCACCTCGGCCCCGTGCTCGGCATCCGCACGGAGCTGGAGATCGCGGGAGCGCGGGACAAGGGCGACCTGGACGCGCTCGCGGTGGGACCGCTGCCCGCGCAGGAAGCGATTCTGGAGGCCTTCGGGCAGCTCGGTTACGCGTTCAGGTCGGCCGACCTGGAACTCGGACACATCCGGGGCA
>NZ_UAVD01000003.1 GCF_900460065.1 Streptomyces griseus
CGCGGAGCCGTTGCCGGAGGTGAGGCCGGACCAGCAGTACGCCTCGGCGACGGGCTCGTCCCGGTAGCGCTCGGGGTGCTTCTCGCCGTGGGCGTCCTCGGTGCGCCGGTAGACGGCCGCGGTCTCGTCCCCGGTGACCCGGACGGTACGGGGGTCGCCCAGCATCTCCTGCGGGGTGGCGCCGCCGACCCCGTGGACGAGCAGTTCCAGTGCGGTCCCGGTGTGCCGCGGGGACGGGGAGGCGGGCGGGGACGCGGGCGGGGGCGGGGCGGCAGGAGCCAAGGGGGAACTCTCTCTCGGGCGCGCCGGCCTCGCGGCCGACGGAGATGTGCTCAGGAGCGGATGGTGCGGGGCCGGGACGTCGTGGGCTCCGGGCGTGGTGACCCGCCGGTCGTGGAGTCCAAGGATTCCGGGCGCGGGGCGGGCGCGTGAAGCGGTCTCACGGAATCTCCCCAGGTGATACGCCGGACATGCCTGCGTGGCAGGATGAGCGTGTCGCGCAGACCGCTGCGGACCGTACGGCAGAGGGAAGGACCGGGCCCGGCGTTGAGCGAGAATCAGAACCTGCTCGCGGAGCAGCGACGCGCGCTGATCCTCGACGAGGTGCGCAGGCGTGGTGGGGTCCGGGTCAACGAGCTGACCCGGAAGCTGAACGTCTCCGACATGACGATCCGCCGGGACCTGGACGCGCTGGACCGGCAGGGCGTGATCGAGAAGGTCCACGGCGGCGCGGTCCCGGTCGTCGAGGCGAGTACGCACGAGCCCGGGTTCGAGGCGAAGTCGGCGCTGGAGCTGAGCGCCAAGGAGGACATCGCGCGGGCGGCGGCGGCGTTGGCGGTGCCCGGCAGCGCGATCGCGCTCTCGGGCGGGACGACGACCTTCGCGCTGGCCCGGCATCTGCTGGACGTGCCGGATCTGACGGTGGTGACCAACTCGGTGCGGGTGGCCGACGTGTTCCATGACGCGCAGCGTCCGGCCGGGGGGCGCGGCGCCCGGCCCGGGGCGGCGACGGTGGTGCTGACGGGCGGGGTGCGCACGCCCTCGGACTCGTTGGTCGGGCCGGTCGCGGACCGGGCCGTCGACTCGCTCCACTTCGATGTGCTGTTCCTCGGTGTGCACGGGATCTCGGCCGAGGCCGGGCTCTCGACGCCCAACCTCGCGGAGGCGGAGACCAACCGCCGTTTCGTCCGGGCCGCGCGCCGGATCGTGGTGGTGGCCGACCACACCAAGTGGGGCACGGTGGGCCTGAGTTCCTTCGCCGCGCTGGAGGAGGTCGACACGTTCGTCACGGACGCCGGACTGGCTCCGCGGACGCGCGCGGAGATCGAGGAGCATCTGCCGGGTCTGCTGGTGGCGGGCGACGTTCCCACCGGATCCGCCGACGCTCCGCCCGCCACCGAGGGCTGAGGCGGGGCGCCCCGGGCCGCGTTCGCCCCGGGCGCGGGCCGGCCGGGGAGGCCATAGGATCGTGGGGTGGCCGTCTTCCGGATCGAGCGCTTCTCCCCTCTCCCCGCAGCCGAGGCCTGGCGTCGGGTGACCGACTGGGAACGGCACGGCGCGCAGGTGCCGTTGACGGTGATCTCGGTGCCGACCGGCCTTCCCTCGCGGCTCGGGACGGTCTTCGTGGCGCGTACGGGTCTGGGCCCGCTGGCGTTCGACGATCCGATGGAAGTGGTGCGGTGGACGCCGCCCGCCGGGGGCCGGGCCGGGGTCTGCCGGTTGGAGAAGCGGGGGTCCGTGGTGCTGGGCCGGGCGTCGATCGACGTGCTTCCCACGGGTTCCGGTTCCCATGTGGTCTGGGTCGAGGAACTGCGGGTGCGGCTGGTGCCCCGGTGGGGTGATCCGCTGCTCGCCTCCGCCGGGCGGCGGATGTTCGGCGGGGTCCTGGACGCCCTGCTCGCCTCCCCCGGCGACCGGTAGGACCGCCGGGCCGTCGCCACGCGCCTCACTCCTTCCGGCCTGCCTCCCCGGGAGGATCGTGAACGACCGGGTGGCCGATTCGGTGCGGGTGATGTGACCGTCACACGATTGACTCGTTTGTCGGTAGGACAGCCCCGTCACGGCCCCGGAAGGCACCCATCTCATGCCGATCCTCCCACCGCAGCAGCGGACCGACCCACACCCCGACCGCACGGGAGTGCGGCAGGCCGAGGCCGCCCTCGTGGAGCACTATCCCCGCCTGGTGCGGCTCGCCTACGTCGTCCTGCCGCCGTCGCTCGGGCGGCACCGCCGGGTCCTGGCCGCGCACGCCGTCGTCCAGCGGGCCCTGCCCGCCGCCGGGAGCCGCGTGCGCGTCCCCCGCGTTCCGGCCCAGTCCCGCCGGTCGGGCGCTCCGCAGGGCGCCGAGCCCGCGCCGGAGGGCGCCGGAGCGGAGCAGGGCCCCTCGGGCGCCGCGTACGGGTGGATGCGGCTGCGGGTGCTGCGAGCGGCGCTGGCCCACGAGCGGCGGCCCCGCTGGTGGCCCGGGCGGCTCCCGGCTCCGGCCGCGCTGCGTCCCGCCGTGCCGGTGGTGTGGGGGCTGCGGCTGTTCCCCCGGGCGGGCGGCGTCGACGAACTGGCCCTGGACCGGGCCCTGTCCACGGTGGACGGAGCGGTCCGGGCGGCGTTCGCCCTGCAGTTGCTGGAGGGCCTCGACGCGTCCGGGGCCAGGGAGCTGCTGGCCGGTGCGGCGGTGGCGGATCCGGGGGACGCGGTGCGCCGGGCGGCCCGGCTGGGCAGGCCGGACCGGGCCGGGGCGCGGGCGATGCTCTGGTCCGGCGAGTTCGACCCGTGCACCGTCCAGACCCGCCCGAGCGACCTGCTGCGGCGCAGGCACCGGGTGCGGGCGGTGGCGGCGGCCGCGGCGCTGTGCGTCGTGGCGGGAGGCCTGGCGTTCGCCGTCGACGCGGGGACGCGGCCCGCGGACGACGGCCGGGGCCCGGCCGGGGTGGCGGCCCCGGCACTCGATCCGGCGCGGCTGCTGCGGACGTCGCCGGACCGGTGGGCGGACACCTCACGCGTCGACTTCACCGCCTGGCCGGCCAGGGGCGGGCGGACGGACGACAACGCACTGCTGGGCCGGGCGCTGCGGGCCTGGGCCGAGCCGCCGGAGTCGGTCCGGGTCTCCACCACGCCGGGCACGGCCGCGGTGCCGCCCGCCGAGCCGCCCCAGCTGCTGTTCGCCGACGAGGTGGACGGGGCGGCCGTGGTGCTGTTCCACGACCACGCCGACCGGGTGGTGCGCTACGCGGAGCCGCTGTCCGGGTCCGGCGGGGCGGCGCTCGACTTCGCCCGCACCGATGACGCGGACGTGACGACGGGTGCGGCGGTCGTCGTCAGTCGTACGGCCGACGCGGCGCGGTTCCTGCTCGCCCCCTGGATCGCGGAGTCCACCACCCGGGACCTGCTCGCTCCCGATACGCCCGGGCGGCCGTTGGAGGTGGACCCGGACGGCGTCACCGCCGCAGTGCCCCGGCCCGGCGCGGGCGGCGCGTGCGACGCCTGGCCGGTGATCCAGCTGCGCTCCTCCGAACGGATCGTGGAGAAGCACGCGTTCCTGCTGACGGACCTGGGCGAGCCGGCCCCCACGCATCTCACGTACATGCCGAAGCCCGGCCGGGGGACGCCGGCCCGTCAGCCGCGCGAGGCGACGGGGCCCGACGCGCTGCTCGCCTGGGCGCGCACGGCGTGCTCGCTGCGGGCCCTGGCCGGCTCCGGCGTCCGGTCGGTCAACAACTGGGCCTTCGCCGAGCAGAAGCTCCCCGAGGGCGGCGCGTCGGCCGACTGGGTGTGCACCCGGGCCGACACCTGGCGGGGGCCCGGCCGGGTCCTGGTGCAGTTCCTCGCGCCCGCCGCCTCTCCCGCGGCCCCGGCCGCGGTGGTCGCCGACCGTGAGGACACGGCCCTGTGCAGCAAGTTCGGGCAGCACGTCCTGGCCGCCACCCACTGGAGGGCCGGCTCCGGCCGCTGGTACGTGCTGGGTGCGGGCAGCCGGGCGGTGACAGGCATCCGGGCGACCGGGGCGGTCAGGGGCGCGGCGGGCGGGCCGACGCTCGCGGTGCGGGCGCCCCGTGACGCCGACGTGGAGCTGACGGGGTCGCTGAGCGAGGGCGGGACGCTCACGGCGGTGCACTGAGCCGACGCCTGCACCGCGGCCGTCACCGTACCGAGGGCGTCGACGCGGCCGTACGGACTCCTCGACCGGTCGAGGAAGCCGTCCGGTGCCACACTGGGGCAGGTGACGGATCTTGAGCACGGCCCCGGCGACAGCACAGGACACCCCGACGACTCCGCTCCGCTCTGCCTGGTGACCGGCGCCACCGGCTACATCGGCGGCCGGCTGGTACCCGCACTGCTCGACGCCGGGTACCGGGTGCGGGCGCTGGCCAGAACGCCGCGGAAACTGCGCGACTACCCGTGGGCCGACCGGGTCGAGGTGGTGCGCGGCGACGTCACCGACGCCGACTCCCTGGCGGCGGCGATGCGGGGCGTCCACGTGGCGTACTACCTGGTGCACGCGCTCGGCACCGGTTCGGACTTCGAGCGGACCGACCGCGAGGCGGCCCGGACCTTCGGAGAGCGGGCGCGGGCGGCGAACGTGCGCCGGATCGTGTACCTGGGCGGGCTGACTCCGGCGGGGGTTCCGGAGAAGGAGCTGTCGCCGCACCTGCGTTCGCGGGCCGAGGTGGGCCACCTCCTGCTGGCCTCCGAGGTGCCGACGGCGGTACTGCGCGCGGCGATCGTCATCGGTTCCGGATCCGCCTCGTTCGAGATGCTGCGGTATCTCACGGAGCGGCTGCCGCTGATGGTCACCCCGAGCTGGGTGCGGACCCGGATCCAGCCGGTGGCCGTCCGGGACGTGATCCGCTATCTGGTGGGCTGCGCGGAGCTGCCGGCCGGGGTGAACCGGTCCTTCGACATCGGAGGCCCCGACGTCATGACGTACCGGGACATGATGCAGCGCTACGCGGCGGTGGCGGGGCTGCGGCCGCGCGTGATCCTGCCGGTGCCGGTGCTGACCCCGACGCTCTCCAGCCGCTGGGTCGGTCTGGTGACCCCGGTGCCCAGCTCCATCGCCCGGCCGCTCACGGAGTCACTGCGCCACGAGGTGGTGTGCCGGGAGCACGACATCAAGGAGTACGTCCCCGATCCGCCGGACGGGACCATCGGCTTCGACCGGGCGCTGCGGCTGGCGCTGAAGCGGATCCAGGAGGCGCGGGTCGACACCCGCTGGTCCAACGCCTCGGTACCCGGAGCGCCGAGCGACCCGCTGCCCACCGACCCGGACTGGGCGGGCGGCAGCCTCTACCGCGACGAGCGGGAGATGGCCGTTCCGGTCGGGCCGGAGGCGCTGTGGCGGGTGATCGAGGGCATCGGCGGGGAGAACGGCTGGTACTCCTTCCCGCTGGCCTGGGCGGTACGCGGCTGGCTCGACCGGCTCGTCGGCGGGGTGGGGCTGCGGCGCGGCCGACGGGACGCCCAGCACCTGCGGGTGGGCGACTCGCTCGACTTCTGGCGGGTGGAGGAGATCGTACCGGGCCAACTGCTGCGGCTGCGGGCCGAGATGCGGGTCCCCGGCCTGGCCTGGCTGGAGCTGTCGGTGCGGAGCGACGAGCGGGGCCGGACGGTGTACGGGCAGCGCGCCCTGTTCCATCCGCGCGGGCTGTTCGGCCACGCCTACTGGTGGAGCGTGTGGCCCTTCCACTCGGTGGTGTTCGGCGGGATGGCGCGCAACATCTCCGAGGCGGCGGCGGCCGAGGAGAAACGGCGTGCGTCGATGGCCGACAGTGGTACAGACAACTGACGGTCCGAGCACTATCGTGTGCCCGGCTCCACACACCGCAGACCGCCGGGAGGTGCACGCGATGGCACGCCTACTCCGTACCGTGGGACGGGAGTTCGTCGATTCCGCGCCGATTCGTCTGGTGTTCGCCGCCGAGGTGTCCGCTCCGCCGGACGTGGTGTACCGCGCACTCGCCGACGACGTGCCGTCCTGGCCGTCGTGGTTCACCGCCGTCACCCAGGCCACGCCCACCGAGGACGGCGCGGGCCGCGAGGTGCGGCTGCGGGGCGGGGTCAGGTTCCGCGAGACGATCGTGGCCGCCGAACCGGACACGTGCTACGCCTACCGGGCCGACGAGTCCAACGCACCGGGTCTCCGGGCCCTGCTGGAGGAGTGGCGGCTCGCTCCGGAGGGGTCCGGTACCCGGGTGCAGTGGACCTTCGCCGCCGACGGGACGGGGCTGTTCCGCCTGGTGCTGAGCCTCGCGCGGGCCGGGGTGGGCCGGTCCTTCCGGGACGCCGTGCGCCGCCTGGACGCCCGGCTGGCGGCGACGACGCCCTGAGGCGGGCGGCCACCGGGCCTCAGCAGGGCCAGGTGCCGGTGGCGAGGAAGTCGTCGATGGCGGCGGTGTACGGGGCGATGTCCAGGCCCTGTTCCTCCAGCCACGAGTCGGAGTAGTACTTGTCCAGGTAGCGGTCGCCGGGGTCGCACAGCAGCGTGACGACGCTCCCCCGCTCGCCCCGCTCCACCATCTCGGCGATCAGTTTGAACGCGCTCCACAGTCCGGTGCCCGTGGATCCACCCGCCTTGCGGCCGATGGCGCGCTCCAGGGCGCGGACGGCGGCGACGCTGGCGGCGTCGGGCACCTTCATCATGCGGTCGATGGCGCCGGGCACGAAGCTGGGCTCCATGCGCGGGCGGCCGATGCCCTCGATGCGCGAGCCGCGGTCGCTGGTGGCGAGCGGGTCGTGGTGGGTCCAGCCGTCGAAGAAACAGGAGTTCTCCGGGTCGGGGACACAGACACGGGTGTCGTGCTGGAGGTAGTGGACGTAGCGGGCGATGGTCGCCGAGGTGCCGCCGGTCCCGGCGGTGGCGACGATCCAGGCGGGCTCCGGATAGCGCTCCAGCCGAAGCTGCTGGTAGATCGACTCCGCGATGTTGTTGTTGCCGCGCCAGTCGGTGGCGCGCTCCGCGTAGGTGAATTGGTCCATGTAGTGCCCGCCGGTCTCGGTGGCGAGCGCGGCGGACTGTTCGTACATGGTGCGCGAGTCGTCCACGAAGTGGCACCGCCCGCCGTGGAATTCGATGAGCCGGGTCTTCTCCGGGCTGGTGGTGCGCGGCATCACGGCGATGAACGGCACGCCGATCAGTTTGGCGAAGTACGCCTCCGACACGGCGGTCGAGCCGCTGGAGGCCTCGATGACCGGCCGGTCGGGCCGAATCCATCCGTTGCAGAGCCCGTACAGGAACAGCGAGCGGGCGAGACGGTGCTTGAGGCTGCCGGTGGGGTGCGTCGACTCGTCCTTGAGGTAGAGGTCGATGCCCCATGTCTCGGGCAGCGGGAAGCGCAGCAGGTGGGTGTCGGCGGAACGGTTCGCGTCGGCCTGGACCTTGCGGACGGCCTCCTTCAGCCAGGCCCGGTACTCCGGGTCGCTGCGGTCGACGTCCACCGTCGCCCTGGCCCCGTGCCCGGCTGCGTGCTCACTGGTGTCCATGGGCCTGCTCCTGTTGGTCGTCGATCCGATGCTCGCGCCTCCACGATATGCACCCCACCTGCGCAAACGGTCACTTTGATGGCCCATAGCGCTGCCTTTGACCACGGCCCGCGGGGGCGGCGCCGGCGAGCGGTGCGGGCCGGGGACCGTCCTGCTCGGGGGCCCTCTGGCGGTCCGGCCCGCGCCCGGGCACACTGCACATCAGGAAGAGGTGCCGAAGGGGGGCGAATCCGCCATGGCGGACGTCGAGTTCAGTGCGTCGGGGGTCAGGATCGAGCGGTTCACCAGGTCGCTGACCAGGGCTGGTCAGGTGGTGGTCAAGGACGGGCGGCTGTCGCTGCTCACGAGCAACGGGCGGGAGATCGACAGCGCTCCCGTGGGCACGGTCAGCGCCCGCAAGTGGTGGTTCATCGCGGCCGATTCCGTCATCGCCCGGGTGAACGGGGTGCGCTACCGGTTGACGATGGGGCAGCGCAGCCGCAGACGTGACGGGGCGGCTCCGCTGCGGCGCTTCCTGGAGGCTCTGCGCCACGCGCGCGGACGCCGGGACTGACCGGGCCGGCGGGGCCCGGCGGACCGGTTCGCGGACCGCGGGGTTCCGCCGCGAGTTGCGGAGCCGTATCCCCTGGGCCACGCTGGTCCCATGTCACTGAAGGTGCACCCGCGGTGACAGAGCGATCCGCTCCGCGGAGCGGATCGTGCGACACGAGCAGACACGACAAGAGCAGAGCGGATTCGGCAGTCAGTCGTCCGCCGGCTCCGTTCGTTTCTCTTCTCTTCTTCCGGACCTATTTCGGGGAGTCGCAGCCGTGATCAGCGAGCCAAGCAGGCACTGCACGGTGGAGCTCCAGGCCCTGCCGTCGCGGATCGGTCAGGTCCGCAGAATCATTTCGGCGCAACTGCGCTACTGGCATCTCGATCCTCTGATCGACCAGGCGGCCCTGGGCGTCACCGAGCTTCTCACCAATGTTCACCGGCACGCACAGCCGGACAAGTCATGCACCGTCGACATCGAGCTGCTGCTCGACCGTCTCACGGTCTCCGTCCACGACCACGACCCGCGCCTGCCCACGGTGAACGAGGCGGACTCGTTCGCCACCTCGGGGCGGGGGCTGGCCCTGATCGCCGCCGTCAGCGAGAGCTGGGGCGTGCGGCCGATCGGCTCGGCCGGCAAGGCCGTCTGGTTCACCCTGCCCGCGGCCACCGGCGCCTCGACCCTGCCACCGCTCGCGGTCTACGGGTCGATGACCGACGGGCCGTTCGGGGCCGTGACCATCACCCCCGACGACATCGTGGCCGTGCCCGCCCGGTCGGCCGTGGTCGGCTGAGACGGAACGGACGGGCCCGGGGTCGGCGGTGTGCGGCGGACCGGCTTCGCGCCGCCCGCCGCACACCGTTGGGGACCGGGTGGTCAGGGCGCGTCGCCCCGTTCCGCGTGCTGGACGAGCAGTTCGGCCGGATCGCGGGCGGCGGCAAGACATGACCACCGGGCGGCCGTGCGCGTACTCCGAAGAGAGCAGCCGGAGCGTTCCGGTCGCTTTCGAGCCTGCCGGAGGCGGCCACGCACCGGCGTAGCCCCTCCCCTTCTGTACCTACTGGTATGTACACTCCCGTCATGAGCACCCCGGACCGGCTGATCGAGGCCACGCAGGAGCTCCTGTGGGAGCGCGGCTATGTGGGCACCAGCCCCAAGGCCATTCAGCGGCTGGCCGGCGCCGGCCAGGGCAGCATGTACCACCACTTCAGCGGGAAGTCCGAGCTGGCGCTCGCCGCCGTCACCCGCACCGCCGAGGAGATGCGCCGGACCGCCGGGCTGTCGCTGGACGGCCCCGGGAGCGCGTACGAGCGGATCGCGGCGTATCTGCTGCGCGAGCGCGACGTGCTGCGCGGCTGCCCGGTGGGGCGGCTGACGATGGACCCGGAGGTCGTCGCCGACGAGGCGCTGCGCGCACCGGTGGACGCCACGCTCGCATGGCTGCGCGGCCGGATCGCGGCGATCGTCCAGGAGGGGGTGGACGGGGGCGAGTTCGTCCCCGGGACCGATCCGGCGCCGGTCGCGGCGGCCGTCGTCGCCACGGTGCAGGGCGGCTATGTGCTGGCCCGCGCCTCGGGTTCGTCCGCCGCGTTCGACCGTGCGGTGGAAGGCCTGCTCTCGCTGCTCGCCGCCCGTACCCGACAGATCTGAGGAGTTCCGCGTGCAGGCCATGAGTTACGAGATCACGCTCCCGTCCGACTACGACATGGGTATCGTCCGCGCCCGGGTCGCGGCCAAGGGCCATCTCCTCGACGACTTCCCCGGGCTCGGCCTCAAGGCCTATCTGATCCGGGAGCGCGGCGCGGGGTCGCCGGTGAACCAGTACGCGCCGTTCTACCTGTGGAACGCCCCGGAGGGGATGAACGCCTTTCTGTGGGGTCCCGGATTCCAGGGTCTGGTCGACGACTTCGGACGCCCCGAGGTCCAGCACTGGGCGGGCCTGGCCTACGAGGAGGGGCCCTCCGCCGGGGCGCTCCCCCGCGCGGCCGTCCGGCTGCGGCAGTCGGTGCCCGCCCGGATGCGGCCCGCCGACGCCGTCGGGGCGGCGCTGGAGGAGACCCGCCGCACCGCCGCTCTGCCCGGGGTGGTCGCGACCGCGCTGGCGGTGGATCCGTGCCGCTGGGAACTGGTGCACTTCACCCTGTGGGAGCGGCCGGAGCCCGGGGCACCGGGCGAGCTCTACGAGGTGCTGCACGTGTCGTCGCCGGAGGCCGACCGGCTGCGGCGGGGACCCCAGTGGTGAACGGCGCGTAGGCGGCCCGCCCGGAGGAGTGCGGGCCGCACGCCCGGGCGGGGCGTCAGGCCAGTGCCCCGAGCGGGTCGTCGAGGACCGGCTGCCAGGCCAGTTCGGCGGCGCCCACCAGGCTGTTGTGGGCCAGGGTGCAGGGGAGGATGGGCACGCTGCCGCTGCGCCCCCACAGGCTCCGGTCGGCGACGACGGCGCGCAGGCGCTCCGGGTCCGCCTCCAGCAGGTCGCGGTGGAGGCCGCCGAGGATGATCCGGTCCGGGTTGAGGATGTTGACCAGCCCGGCGAGCCCCAGGCCCAGGCGGTCGATCAGTGCCTCGGCGGCGTTCCGTACGGCGGGGTCCTCGTACTCAGCGCGGAGGAGATTCCCGGCCTGCTTGAGGAGGGACTCCTCGGGACCCGGTTCACGGCGGGCGGTGGTGAGGAAGGCCAGCGGGTCGGTCTCCACGTCGAGGCAGCCGCGCCCGCCGCAGTGGCAGGGGCGCCCCTCGGGGTTCACGGTGAGATGCCCCACTTCCAGCGCGAGGCCCGAACTCCCGCTGTGCAGGCGGCCGTCGAGGACGAGCGCCCCGCCGACGCCACGATGGCCGGTGGCCACGCACAGGAGGTGCTGGGCGCCGCGGCCGGCGCCGTGCCGGTGCTCGGCCAGCGCGGTGAGGTTGACGTCGTTTCCGGTGAACGCGGGTCCGGTGATGCCCGCCGCACGCACGCAGGCGGCGAAGATGTCCCGGACCGGGGAGCCCGCGGGCCAGGCGATGTGCAGCGGGTTGAGGGCGGTGCCCTCCGGCTCGGCGACGGCGGACGGCACCGCGAGCCCGGCCCCGACACAGCGCAGGCCGCTCTCGCGCAGCAGCCCCGCGCCCGCCTCCACGACCTCGCCGAGCACCTGGGCCGGGTCGGCCATCACCGCGACGCAGCCGGGCGAGGTGGCGACGATCCGGCCGCCGAGCCCGACGAGCGCGGCCCGGAACCCGTCGGCGTGCACCTGGGCGGCGAGGACGACGGGGCCGGTCTCCAGGACGGACAGCCGGTGCGAGGGGCGGCCCTGGGATCCGGCCGCCGACCCGGGGCTGGAGTCCACCCGGATCAGCCCGAGCGCCTCCAGTTCCGCGGCGACCGCCCCGGCGGTGGCGCGGGTGACGCCGAGTTCGGAGGTGAGCACGGCCCGGGTGGGGGCGCGTCCGGTGTGGACCAGTTCCAGTGCGGGTCCGAGCGCGCTGCGGCCCCTCTCCAACTTCGTCCGGGTGGTGGTCGCCTTGCCGTTCATGGGGGCGAGTCTCCCATGATCCGGAGCCGTCCCGGACGCCCAGGGCATGCCCGGGGATCCCCTCCGGGCCACGGCCGGGCCCTCGCCGTCCGCGGCGCGCAGCGGTGTTGCGCCGGTCGCCGGAGCGCCCCTATGCTGAGTTTGTGCCGCAACTAAACAAACTGCGGACGGCCCTACCGGGGGGACCTGGCGGAGACACCGCCCCACCCTCGTCGGCCCGCCTCCGTACCGCGCTGACCGTGTTCTTCGCCCTCGACGGGTTCCTCTTCGCCGGCTGGGTGGTCCGCATCCCGGCCATCAAGCAGCAGACCGGAGCCTCCGCCTCCACCCTCGGCCTCGCCCTGCTCGGCGTCTCCGCCGGGGCGGTCGTCACCATGATGCTCACCGGCCGGCTCTGCCGCCGCTACGGCAGCCATGCCGTCACCGTGGTGTGCGGCGTCCTGCTCCCCCTGAGCATCGCCCTGCCCGCCCAGACCCACTCGGCGCTCTCCCTCGGCCTCGTGCTGCTGGTCTTCGGAGCCGCGTACGGCGGGATGAACGTGGCGATGAACAGTGCCGCCGTCGACCTGGTCGCCGAGCTGCGCAGGCCCGTGATGCCGAGCTTCCACGCGGCGTTCAGCCTGGGCGGCATGGTCGGCGCCGGGCTCGGCGGACTGGTCGCGGGAGGCCTCGCCGCCTCCACCCACCTCTTCCTGCTGGCCGGGATCGGCCTGCTGGTGACCGCTTTCGCCGGGCCCGCCCTGCTGCGCCACCGCCCGGCCCCCACCGCCCCGCGGGCCGTCGCCCGGCAAGCGCCGAAACAGCGGCTGTCGCCGCGGGCCCGCCGCGTCGTGGCCCTCTTCGGTGTGATCGCCCTGTGCACGGCGTACGGGGAAGGGGCGCTCGCCGACTGGGGCGCGCTGCACCTGGAACAGGATCTGGGCGCGCACCCCGGGCTCGCCGCCGCCGGCTACGCCCTGTTCGCCCTGACGATGACGGCGGGCCGGCTGACCGGGACCCTGCTCCTGGAACGGCTCGGCCAGACCCGCACCCTGGTCCTCGGCGGCGCGACGGCCTCGGCCGGAATGCTGCTGGGCTCACTGGCGCCGACCGCCTGGCTGGCGCTGGCCGGGTTCGCGGTCACCGGACTCGGGCTCGCCAACATCTTCCCCGTCGCGGTGGGACGCGCGGGCGAACTGGCCGGTCCCGGCGGCGTCGCCGCGGCCTCGACGCTCGGCTACGGCGGGATGCTGCTCGGCCCGCCCGCGATCGGCTTCCTCGCCGACTGGTTCTCGCTGCCGCTGGCCCTGACGACGGTGGCCCTGCTGGCCGCGGCGGCGGCCGCCCTGGGCTACGGTGCGCGCAACGCCACCACGGACGCGCACACCTGATCACCCGCACGCATGGTCGATTGAGTAGCCGTACTCAGGCAGGGCCCGCTCCCCGGGCGCACGATGGAGGCCTCGACCGAGCAAGAGGCAGAACGAGCAGCAGGGGAGCACACCATGAAGCGCCTGACCGACCACCCGCACCTGAACACCCTGGTCCGGCTGACCTTCCGCAACACCGCTTCCCTGATCTACCTGGGGCTGGTGCTCGCGGCGACGCTGTTCGTCGCCGTGGACACCCTGTTCGTCGCCCACGAGGACGCGTCGTTCTCCGGCGTCTGGCTGTTCCTCCTCGCGGCCCCGACCGTCTTCCTGTTCTTCCTCGGCGGCTCCCTGGCGGGCGCCGAGGCCGGCGGGCCCGCGTGGTTCCTGGTGCTCGGCCTGGTGGTCTCGGTCCTCGTCCAGTCGCTGGCCCTGGGCTGGTTCGTCCGCCTGGTGCGGCGGGCCGGGTCGACCGGATCAGCCCACCCGCAGGGCGCCTGACGGCCCGAGCGGGGCCTGGCACAATCGCCGCCATGCAGATCGCCGAGCACATCGCGTCGTTGTCCGGGGAAGGGCGGCTGCTCGCGGCCGCCGCCGAGCGGGCCGGACCGGGGGCCTCGGTCCCGACCTGTCCCGGCTGGCAGATACGTCATCTGCTGCGGCACACCGGCATGGTGCACCGTTGGGCGGCGGCGCTCGTCGCCGAGGGGCGCACCACCTACCAGCCGGCCGGCACCGAACCCGCCCTGGACGGCACCGAACTCCTCGACTGGTTCCGCGCGGGCCACCGCCGTCTGGTCAGCACCCTGGAGGAAGCCCCCGCCGACCTGGACTGCTGGACCTTCATGCCGGCCCCCTCCCCCCTGGCGTTCTGGTCCCGCCGCCAGCTCCACGAGACGACCGTGCACCGGGTGGACGCCGAGTCCGCGCTCGGCGGCGCGCTGACCCCGGTCTCCGCGGGCCGGGCGGTCGACGGCATCGACGAGCTCCTCATCGGGTTCCACGCGCGGCCCAAGAGCAAGGTGCGCTCCACGAAGCCCCGGGTGCTGCGGGTACGGGCCCCGGACACGGACGCGACCTGGACGGTCCGGATCTCCCAGGATCCGCCCCGGGCCGTGCGGTCGGAGGCCGGGGCCGGCGCGGACGACGACGTCGACTGCGAGCTGAGCGGCACGGCCGAGGGGCTCTACCTCGCCCTCTGGAACCGACTGCCGCTCACCGCCCTCACCCTGCGCGGCGACCGCTCGGTGGCCAGGATCTGGACGGACAACTCCGCCGTCACCGGGTGAGCGCCGCCGGCCCGCGGCGGCCGGGTGCGCCTCGGCCCAGCCGAGCCGGCCGGGGCGCACCAGACCCGATTCGTAGGCGAGGAGGACGAGTTCGGCCCGGTCGCGGGCGCCGAGCTCGACCGTCGTGCGGCTGACACGGGTCTTCGCGGCGAGCGGGCTGACGACCGGTCCGCGGGCGATCTCCTCGTTCGGCAGGCCGATGCCGATCAGCGCCATCACCTCCCGCTCGGTGAGCCGGGCGAGCGAGGCGGTGGCCGTCGGCTCCCCGGTCCTGTTGTCACGCTGCCGTCGTCGCCCGAAGGGCGGCCCTGCCGCCTGCCCCGCGGGGCAGGCGGCAGTCTGACGACAGGCCCGAGGGGTATTGATCACGAGCGTTGTCAACGCTGGTGGGGCTCGACCTCGACGGCGCGCAGGCCAACCGAGCGGGCCAGCTCACCGGCGGCCTGCCGGAACAGCGGCTCGCGCGCCTCGACGACCCGGTTGAACTGGCCGAACAGCTCGAAGGAGATCAGGCCGAACAGCTGCGCCCAGGCGGCGACCAGAGCGGCCACGGCCGCGGGGGGAACGCCCTCGGCGAACTCGGCGGTCATCCGTTCCGCGTCGGAGCGCAGCTCAGGGGCGAGAGGAGGCACCGCGAGTTCCTCGGCCCGGGACGCGGTACGGACGATGTCGATGAAGACCAGGCCCACCCGGGACGCGGGCCCCACCGTGTCCATCGGGGCGATGTAGCCGGGCACGGGCGAACCGTAGATCAGCGCGTACTCATGGGGGTGGGCGAGCCCCCACTCGCGTACGGCGCAGGCCACCGCGATCCAGCGTTCGGCGTGCGGCGCCTTCCCCTCCCGCTCCTTCCCCTCCCACTCCTTCGCCGCCCGCTCCGCGACCGCGCCGATCGCGTCGAACGCGTCGACGATCAGCGCGGTGAGCAGGTCGTCCCGGCTGGGGAAGTAGCGGTACAGCGCGGAGGAGACCATGCCCAGCTCCCGGGCCACGGCCCGCAGCGAGAGCTTCGCCGCGCCCTCCGCCGCGAGCTGCTTCCTCGCCTCGTCCTTGATGGCCGCGGTCACTTCGATGCGGGCCCGTTCCCTGGCCCCTCGGATGGTGCTCATGCGCTCAGTCTGCCACGCGCCGGGATCACCGACCAGAAATGAGAGCGCACATCAAAAACGAGAGCAGTGCTCTTGCTTTTGGGTGACCGATCCGCGCACACTGCTCTAGAGCGAGAGCACCGCTCTCCGACCACGGAATCGGGAGTCACCATGTCGCAGCAGGCCTACTACCTCCGCGCGAGCGCCTCTGCCCGCCGCCTCAACAGAGTCGTCGGCTGGCTGGCCCGGCACGGCATCAGCCTGATGGGCTCCGCGGAACTGTCCGTGCGGGGGCGCAAGAGCGGACAGATGCAGCGGATCCCGGTCAACGCCCACTCCTTCGAGGGCGAGCGGTACATCGTCTCGGCCCGGGGCCACTCCCAGTGGGTGCGCAACATGCGCGTCGCGGGTGGCGGAGAGCTGCGGCTGGGGCGCAGGGTCAGCCGCTTCACCGCCGCGGAGATCGCCGACGACGCTCAGAAGGCCCGGATCATCCGGGCCTATCTGGAGCGGTGGGGCTGGGAGGTCGATCAGTACTTCCAGGGGATCACGGCGGAGTCCACGGACGCCGAACTGCTGGCGGCCTGCCCCGACCACCCGGTCTTCCGCATCACGGTGGAGGCGTGAGCGCGCCCCCGTGGCCGTACGGGCGACGGGGGCGCGAGCGGCTCCTAGGTCCTGTCGTCAGACTGCCGTCGTCGCCCTCCGCGGGCCGGACGAGACTTCGCGGACACGACCTAGCGATCCATCGCGGACAGCGCCCGCTGTGCGAGCGGGTGCGTACGGACCAGCTCGGCCAGCGACGTCGTCCCCCGGGTGATCCCGGCGAACGCCTTCCACGCCGGGCGGAAGCCGGTCAGCACCGCGTGCAGCACCCCCGGGCGGCGCTCGAACAGCTTGAGCATGCGGCGGCCGACGCCCATCTCCACGCCGAGACCGGCCTTGATGGCGAAGGCGTAGTTGAGGGCCTGCCGGCGGGCGTCCACCGCGTCGTGCGACTCGGCGATCCTGACCGCCCACTCCCCCGCGAGACGGCCCGAGCGCAGCGCGAAGGAGATGCCCTCGCGGGTCCACGGCTCCAGCAGTCCGGCCGCGTCCCCGCAGACCACGACCCGGCCGCGCGAGAGCGGTGAGTCGTCGCTGCGGCAGCGGGTGAGGTGGCCCGAGGAGACGGCCGGCTCGAACCCGGCGAGGCCGAGGCGGGCGATGAAGTCCTCCAGATACCGCTTGGTGCCGGCGCCGTCGCCGCGCGCCGAGATGACGCCCACGGTGAGGGTGTCCCCCTTGGGGAACACCCAGCCGTAACTGCCCGGCATCGGGCCCCAGTCGATGAGCACCCGGCCCGCCCAGTCCTCCGCGACGGTGGCGGGGACGGGGATCTCCGCCTCCAGGCCGAGGTCGACCTGGTCGAGCTTCACCCCGACGTGGGCTCCTATCCGGCCCGCGCTGCCGTCCGCGCCGACGACCGCGCGCGCGAGCACCGTCTCGCCACCGGCCAGCACCACGGCGACCGTCCGCCGGTCGGGGACGGCGGCACCGTGCTGCTCCACCCGCACCACCGACGCCCCGGTGCGCAGCTCGGCCCCGGCCTTCTGCGCCTCCTCGACCAGACCGGCGTCGAACTCCGGGCGGTTGATGAGCCCGAAGAGCATGCGCCGGGATCGGCGGGTGCGCGAAAGCTTGCCGTTGAGCGAGAAGGTGACCGCGTGGACGCGGTCCTTCAGGGGCAGTTCGAACCCCGGCGGCAGGGAGTCCCGCGAGAACCCGATGATTCCGCCGCCGCAGGTCTTGTAGCGCGGCAGTTCCGCTTTCTCCAGCAGCAGGACCCTCCGGCCCGCCACGGCTGCCGCGTACGCCGCCGATGCGCCGGCCGGTCCGGCGCCGACCACGACGACGTCCCACACGGACGACTCTTCCGACTCATGTCCGGCGTCTGCGTTCTCGCTGCTCACGATGTGCTTCTGCTCCTGATCCGACCAGTGGCCCCAAGCTGCTCACGGCATCCTACGGCTCGTTCCGGCCGAGCCCTCCTGTGGGAGGATCGGCCATGTTTTCGTCGTACATGCGTCGCCGCCGAGACGGCGTCGCACACGGTCGCGTACACACCGCGCCCTACCCATAACGTCGCACCCACGAGGAGCGTGCCCATGACCGCCCGTCCGATTCCCGAGACCGTCGCCTCGCTGATGCCCCGCGCCCGGGAGGAGCTGGCCGAGCTGGTGGCGTTCCAGTCGGTGGCGGACCCGGCGGTGTTCCCGAGGAGCGAGTGCGAGGGCGCGGCGAGGTGGGTCGCCGACGCGCTGCGCGCCGAGGAGTTCACGGACGTCGCCCTGCTGGACACCCCCGACGGCACGCAGTCCGTCTACGGGTTCCTGCCCGGGCCGGCCGGGGCTCCGACCGTGCTGCTCTACGCGCACTACGACGTGCAGCCGCCGCTGGACGAGTCGGCGTGGATCTCCCCGCCGTTCGAGCTCACCGAGCGCGACGGCCGCTGGTTCGGCCGGGGAGCGGCCGACTGCAAGGGCGGGTTCATCATGCACCTGCTCGCGCTGCGCGCCCTCAAGGCGGACGGTGGCGTCCCGGTCTCGGTGAAGGTGATCGCCGAGGGCTCCGAGGAGCAGGGCACGGGCGGTCTGGAGCGGTACGCGGAGGCGCACCCGGAGCTGCTCCGCGCGGACACGATCGTCATCGGCGACACCGGCAACTTCCGGGTCGGACTGCCGACGGTCACGGCGACGCTGCGCGGGATGACGATGCTGCGCGTGCGACTGGACACCCTCGAAGGGAACCTGCACTCGGGGCAGTTCGGCGGCGCGGCCCCGGACGCGCTGGCCGCGATGATCCAGTTGCTGGCCTCGCTGCGGGCCGAGGACGGGACGACCACGGTCGACGGGCTGACGGGCGACGCCGACTGGGACGGACTCCAGTACCCGGAGGCGGAGTTCCGGCAGGACGCCAAGGTGCTCGACGGGGTCGAGCTGATCGGCGCCGGCACGGTCGCGGACCGGATCTGGGCCCGCCCCGCCGTCACCGTCATCGGCATCGACTGCCCGCCGGTCGTCGGCGCCACCCCGTCCGTGCAGGCGAGCGCCCGGGCCCAGATCAGCCTGCGGGTGCCGCCGGGCCAGGACGCCGCCGAGGCGACGAAACTGCTCACCGCCCACCTGGAGTCGCGGGCCCCCTGGGGCGCGCGGGTGAAGGTGGAACAGGTGGGCCAGGGCCAGCCGTTCCGTGCCGACATGAGCAGCCCGGCGTACACGGCGATGGCGGACGCGATGCGGGACGCGTACCCGGGCCAGGAGATGCAGTCCTCCGGGATGGGCGGCTCCATCCCGCTCTGCAACACCCTGGCGGGCCTCTACCCGGAGGCGGAGATCCTGCTCATCGGGCTGAGCGAGCCCGAGGCGCAGATCCACGCGGTGAACGAGAGCGTGTCGCCCGAGGAGCTGGAGCGGATGTCGGTCGCCGAGGCGCTGTTCCTGCGGAACTACGCCGAGTCGAAGAAGGCCTGATCCCGCCGGGTGGGCTTCGCCCGCGGCGAAGTCGCCCGGAGCGTAGATCCGTGCGGCGCACGGCCGCCGCTGCGTACGTTCGCCGCATGGATCTCGTCGAGGTACTCCCCCAGTTGCACATGTTCCGCTTCCGGATCGGTCAGGCGTACCTCTGGCGCGACGGGAGCGAGCTGACCCTGATCGACGCGGGTGACGTCGATTCGGCCGCCGCGATCGGGGAAGCGGTCCGCACGCTCGGCCTCGATCCGGCGGGGATCCGGCGCATCGTCATCACCCATGGCCATCGCGACCACTACGGGGCCGCGCGGGAGCTGGCGGACCGGCACGGCGCCGAGATCATCGCCCACGCGCTGGACGCCCCGGTGGTACGGGGTGAGCGCCCCGTACCGGAGCCGGACCTGCTGGACTGGGAGCTGCCGCTGTGGGAGCACGGGCTGACGTGCCCCGACGCGCCGCCCACCCGGGTCGACCGCGAGGTTACCGGCGGCGAGGTGCTGCCGTTCGGCGACGGGGCACGGGTGGTGCACGCCCCCGGTCACACACCGGGCTCCATCGCCCTCCATCTGCCGCGCCACGGGGTGCTGTTCACCGGGGACGCCGTCGCCTCGGCGGAGCGGCGGGTGATGCTCGGCGTGTTCAACGTGGACCGGTCCGGGGCGGCGGCCACGTTCCGGCGACTGGCCGCGCTCGCGCCCCGTACCGTCTGCTTCGGTCACGGCGACCCGCTCACCGGGGACGCGGCCGCGGCGATGGACGCGGCGGCGGGCGGCGCCTGAGCGGCGTCCGGGGGCGCCGCTCAGTCCACCGGCACCCCCGCCTCCAGGTTCAGCACCGTCGACCGCTCCCGCGCGCGCAGGGCCCAGCGCAGCCGCTCGTAGCGGGTGGGCGGCAGCATCCCCGCGGCCTCCTCCTCGGTGACGAAGCGCCAGCCGCGCAGCTCCGAGCCGGGCAGCAGCAGCCGGCCGGCGTCCTCGGAGCGCACCAGGCCGCCGTCGAAGAGGAAGCGCAGCCCGCCGTAGCCGGGCGGGCAGGGCGACTCCCAGTCGACGAGCAGCAGGGTGGGGGCCCGGTCGAGGTGGAGGCCTATCTCCTCGGCGACCTCCCGGATACCGGCCTGCGCGGGAGCCTCGCCCGCCTCCACCACCCCGCCGGGGAACTCCCACCCCGGTTTGTAGGTGGGGTCGACGAGCAGCACCCGGTCCCGCTCGTCGAAGAGGAGCACTCCGGCGGCCACCGTCTCGGCGGTCGGCTCCGGGCTCTGGACGATCGGGCACGGCGCGGCGCTCCCGTCGCGCACGGCGTCCGCGATCCGCTCGGCGGTCTCCCGGGGCGTGAGGGCGCTGTTGTCGACCACGTGCGCGTCCCCGGTGATCCAGCCGAGGGCGTCGCGGTACGGTCCGATGTGCTCGTACGCCCAGCGGCGCACCCGCTCGCTCTGCTCCTCGTCGCCGGGAAACTCCTCGCGGCCCGCGATCCGGCTACGCAGGATCGTTTCCTCAGGTGAGAGGGCCACATGGCGGACGGGAATGCGCCGGGAGGCGAGCCCCCCGAAGATCTCGTCGCGGTACTCCTGCCGCAGCAGGGTCATCGGCACCACCAGCACCCCGGGCATCTCGGCGAGCAACGCCGCCGCCGTGTCCACCACGAGCCGCCGCCAGATCGGCAGGTCCTGGAAGTCGGTGACCTCGGCGAGCCGCTTCTGGGGCAGCAGACCGCGCAGCCCCGCACCGGTGACCTCCGGGTCGTACAGCGTGCTGTTCGGGATCAGATCGATCAGTTCGCCCGCGGCTCTGGTCTTGCCCGCACTGAACGCACCGTTGATCCAGACGATCACGGTTCCCCCTCTTCCGTAGCCCCCTGTGGCTTGCCCGCAACACCCTGCCGCGGAAACCCCGCGGCGGCGACGGCGTTGAACGGATGCTCCCGTCCGGAGCGATCGCGGGCCGGGCGGGACGCCCGGAAGACGGCCCAGGGGGCGTCCGGCCTGACGAACCGGGCGCCCCCTGGAAGCTGTTGCCCGCAAAGCCCTCAGCGCAGCGCGATGGCCGCCGCCGCGGCCCCGACCAGACCCGCGTCGGTACCCATCACGGCGGGCGCCACGGTCAGCCGCCGGAGGTAGGAGAGCGTGGCGTACTCGCGCAGGCTGCGGCGCAATGGCACGAACAGCACGTCGCCGGCCCCGGCCACTCCCCCGCCCACCACCGCGATGTCGAGGTCCGCCAGCGTGGCCGTGGCGGCGATGCCGGCGGCCAGCGCCTGGGCGGCACGTTCGTAGGAGGCGATGGCGACCGGGTCTCCGGCGCGGGCCGAGACGGCCACCGCGGCGGCCGTCGCATCGCCGTCCGGACCGGGCCGCCAGCCGTTCTCCAGCGCGCGGCGGGCGATGTTGGGGCCGCTGGCGATGCCCTCGACGCAGCCGCGCGCGCCGCAGGGGCACGGGTCGCCGTCCAGGTCGACGCTGATGTGGCCGATGTGCCCGGCGTTGCCCGAGGGGCCGGGCCGCGGGGTGCCGCCGAGGACGAGTCCGCCGCCGACGCCCGTCGACACGACGAGGCACAGCGCGTTGTCGTAGCCCCGGGCCGCACCGAGCCAGTGTTCGGCGGCCGTCATCGCGACCCCGTCGCCGACCAGTGCGACCGACAGCCCGCCCGCCGTCTTGTGCACCCGCTCCACCAGCGGGAAGTCCCGCCAGCCGGGGACGTTGACCGGGCTGACCGTGCCGGCGGCGGCGTCCACCGGACCGGCGCTGCCGATGCCGACGGAGCCGGCGCGGTCCCACAGCGGCGAGGCCATCAGCTCGCCCAGCACCTCGTCCACGGAGCCCATGACCGCCTCGGCGCCCTCCCGGGCGGGCGTCGGCCGCTGCGCCCGTACGAGGAGGGAGCCGTCACCGTCCACCAGCGCGCCGGCGATCTTGGTGCCGCCGATGTCGAGCGCGGCGACGAGGTCGGTATGCATCGGTGTGGGCTCTCCGGATCGGTGAAGGGGCGGGACCTGCGGGTTCCGTCCATAGTCTGCACAGTCTTCATCCTGTTGACAACGTTGTCCAGGGCCTATGCTCGACGCCACAGCCTCCGATCACCCCCGCGGCGCCCCACCGGCCCCGCTCGGCGTCGGCCGGAGCACCGCAGCCCCGCCCGTAATCCGACGACAGGACAGCGCACGTGGACCGGACCGCCCGTCATTCCGAGACCCGCTACGGCAACCGGCCGACCATGAAGGACGTGGCGGCCCGCGCCGGAGTCGGCCTGAAGACGGTCTCCCGGGTGGTGAACAGCGAGCCCGGCGTCACCCCGGACACCGAGCGCCGGGTGCAGGAGGCGATCGACGCGCTCGGCTTCCGCCGCAACGACAGCGCCCGGGTGCTGCGCAAGGGCCGTACGGCATCCATCGGACTGGTCCTGGAGGATCTGGCGGACCCGTTCTACGGTCCGCTGAGCCGCGCGGTGGAGGAGGTGGCCCGTGCGCACGGCGCGCTGCTGATCAACGGTTCCAGCGCCGAGGACCCGGAGCGGGAGCAGGAGTTGGTGCTGGCGCTGTGCGCCCGCCGGGTGGACGGCCTGATCGTGATCCCGGCCGGCGACGACCACCGCTATCTGGAACCGGAGATCAAGGCGGGCATCGCCACGGTCTTCGTGGACCGCCCGGCGGGCCATGTGGACGTCGACATGGTGCTGTCGGACAGCTTCGGCGGGGCCCGGGAGGGCGTGGCCCACCTCATCGCGCACGGCCACCGCAGGATCGGGTTCATCGGTGACCAGCCGCGCATCCACACGGCCACCGAGCGGCTGCGGGGCTATCACACCGCCATGCGGGACGCGGGCATCACCGTCGAGGACGGCTGGGTCTCCCTCGGCTCCACCGAGCCGGAGCGGGTGCGGGCCGCGGCCGAGGAGATGCTGAGCGGCCCCGAGCCGGTCACCGCCCTGTTCGCGGGCAACAACCGGGTGACGGTGACGGCGGTGCGGGTGATAGCGGAGCGGGAGCGGCCGGTGGCGCTCGTGGGGTTCGACGACATCGAGCTGGCCGATCTGCTCGGCATCACCGTGATCTCGCAGGACGCGGCGGCGGTCGGCAGGACCGCCGCCGAGCACCTCTTCCGCCGGCTCGACGGGGCGGACCATCCGACGGCTCGGGTGGAACTGCCGACGACGCTGATCCCCCGCGGCTCGGGCGAACTCCCGCCCGCCTGAGCAGGGTCGGGGACGGGGCTCCCGTGCGAAACCTCCGTGCGGGCGGCGCCGGAGTCGTACGGGGCCGGGACGGAGCGGCGGGCTCGCCACCCCGGGGGACGCTCGGCCCCGGGGGACGCCGAAGCTCCCGGCACGCCCGCCGTCAGGGCCCGGCTGCCACTGGCCGGAACTCCCGGGTCAGCAGCGCCAGCAGCCGCGCGGGCGCGTCCTCGGGCGTCGCGTGGCCCGCCCCCTCCAGCCAGTGCAGCTCGGAGTGCGGGATCAGCGCGTGCAACTGCTCGGCGAAGGGCGGGGGCAGGAAGCCGTCCTCGCGCCCCCAGACGATCCGGGTCGGCACCGGCACGGACCCCAACAGGTGCTGGAACTCGTCGGTGGCGGCCTGTTCCAGCTGTCCGTACTGGCGGTAGTACGCGGCCCTGCCCTCTTCTCCGCGCCACGGGTCGAGGTGGGCGGCCAGGACGTCCGGCCGGTAGCCGGCGTGGCTCGCGAAGCGCAGGTGGCTCTCGGCCAGCGCCTCGTGGGCGTAGACGGGCAGCCGCTCGAAGACGTGCGCGTTCTCCCGTACGAGCCTGAACAGCCCGGTCCCCCAGTCGCCGCAAGCCACCGCGTCGACCAGGGTGAGGTCGGCGTACCGGGCCCCCTCCAGCAGCAGCGCCCGCAGCGCCACGGCCCCGCCGATGTCGTGGGCGATCACCCTCGGGCTCTCCAGACCCCAGTGCTCCAGCAGCCCGGTGAACACCCGCGTGTGCGCGGCCAGCCCGAGGTCCTGCCCCGCGCGCTGCTCGGACTGCCCGAAGCCGAGCAGGTCGAAGACGTGGACCCGGTGGTCCTGGGCGAGCGCCGGTGCGATGTCGCGCCAGATGCGCGACGAGAACGGGGTGCCGTGGAGCAGGACGACCGGGGCGCCCTCTCCCAGCACGTCCCAGCGGACCGTTCCGTCCGGGGTCTCGAATGTCCGGGTCAGTTCGCCGTTCATGACACGCCTCCTGATGTCGGGTGCAGAGCCCTGCCGAATGGTCGACGTTACCAGAGAAGCCCTTTCGCCGGTAACGCTGATACGGTGGGGCCATGCGACGGACCCCGGCGCCCCCGGAGCTCGAACCGGTGGAGGCGTTCTGCAACACGGCGACCCTGCTCCACTCAGAGGACGAGTTCGCCCGGCCGGGGACGGCCGGCAACTGGTTGCGGGCGCACGGGTATCCGGAAGCGGTCGCCCCGGCCGAACTGGCGGCGCTCACGGAGGCCCGGGAGACCGTGCGGGCCTTTCTGGTGGAGCGGACCTCGCCCGGGGCTCTGGACGCCCTCAACCGGCTGATCCGCTCCGTGGCGGGCGCCCCGGCCGTACGCGCGGACGGCACACTCGCCCTCGGGCCGGCCGGTGCGGGGCCGGCGGCCGAGATCGTGCGCACGGTGCTCGAAGCCCTGCTGCGGGACGGGCTGACCGGTCGTCACGCGGCCCGGCTCAAGGCCTGCGCGGCACCGGAGTGCCGCTGGGTCTTCTACGACCGGGCTCCGTCGTCCAACGGCCTGTGGTGCGACATGGACGTGTGCGGCGCCCGGCACAAGATGCGGGCCTACCGCGCCCGCGGCGGCGGGGCCGCGCGCCGGGGGGCCTGAGGACCGACCGACGCGCCCGTCTCTCTCCCCCCGGAGCCACGCTCCGGGCCCCCGCACGCCCGTGCCGGCCGGCCCTTCTCCCCGGCGGGGCGGAGCGCGACGGGCGCTCCCGGGGCCGCCCGGGTGGCCGGCCGGCCCGCCGGGGCGTGGTGCCGCCGGATCGGCGGGGGCGGTTCCTGACGTCGGCCGCTGACGCCCCGGAACCGTACGGCACGCTCCGGCAGGCCCCGCGCCGGGCCGGGGTGTCCGACCGTCACCCTCGCGGCTGCTTCCCCCCGTTCCGCCCCGCCCCGGCGCCGCGCGGACGACGGGGAATCAGCACCCCCTCCCTTCCGGGCCGGTACGGCTACGGGCGGGGCGTCCAGAACAGGTGGGTACCCATGACCCCTTCCGCAACAGCCCCGCCCGTGCCAGGACGCTCCGGCGGGCCGGTCCCCGGTGCCCGGAAGCGGGTGCGCGGACGCCCGCGCCGGCGAACCGCGGCGACGGCGGCGGCACTGCTGCTGTGCGCGGCCCCCTTCGCCTCCGCCTCCCCCGGGACGGCGGACGGGCGCCCGCCGGCACACCGAGCCGCGCCCCTGTACGTCTCCGACTACGCCGACAACACCGTGCTGCGCCTGCCGCCCGGCGGAGGCGACCCGGTCACGGTCGCGGCGAGCGGCCTGACCCGCCCGACCGGGCTGGCGCTCGACGCCTCGGGGGACCTCTACATCGCCGACACGGGCAACAACCGGGTCGTACGGGTGCCGGGGGACGGAGGTCCGCAGGTCACCGTGGACACCACCGGCCTGTCCCGCCCCATCGGGCTGGCCCTCACAGCGAACGGCGACCTCTACATCGCCGACAGCGTCAACGACCGCGTGGTGATGGTGCCCGCCGATGGCGGCGGCCAGGTCACCGTCCCCACCACCGGGCTGCTCCACCCCAACGGACTGGCCCTGGACGGCGCGGGGAACCTCTTCGTGGCGGACTTCGTCAACGACCGGGTGGTCAAGGTCCCCGCCGACGGCGGTCCGCAGACGACCGTGCCCACCACCGGGCTCTCGCAGCCGACCGGACTCGCCTTCGACCGGCGGGGGAACCTCTTCGTCTCCGACAGCGGCAACGACCGGGTGGTGGAGGTGCCTGCGGGCGGCGGGCCGCGGCGGACCGTCCCGGCGACCGGGCTCGACTCCCCGTACGGCCTGGCCTTCGACCGCTCCGGCGCGCTGTACGTCGCGGACTTCGACAACGACCGGGTGGTGGAGGTGCCGGTGCGCGGCGGCCTGCGCCCGCTGCCGGTCGCGGGCCTGCGCACCCCGGCGGGACTGGCCGTTCCGCCGGAGCGCGACGCCTACGGAAGCCGTCCTACGGAGCGGTGACCGTCAGGTCCCCCCGGCGCGGCGAGGCGAAGGCGTCCAGGTCCGCGCGGGTGAGGCCGGTCAGCCCGGCGACCTCGGCGGTGTCCAGCGCGCCGCAGTCGATGCCGCGCAGCAGGTAGCCGCTGAGGGCCTTGGCGGTGGCGGGCTCGTCCATGACGTCACCGCCCGCCTTGGCCACGTAGGCGGCGAGCCGGGCGGCGGCCGGCTCCAGGCCCTCCCGGTAGAAGGCGTAGACGGCCGCGTAACGCGTCGGCAGGTGGCCGGGGTGCATGTCCCAGCCCTGGTAGTACGCACGGGCCAGAGCGCGGCGGGTGAGGCCGTAGTGGAGCCGCCAGGCCTCGTGGACCTGGTCGGTCGGGCCGACGGGCAGCACGTTGGTGGAGCCGTCGGAGACACGGACGCCGGTGCCCGCGGCGGCGACCTGCATGACGGCCTTGGCGTGGTCGGCCGCCGGGTGGTCGCTGGCCTGGTAGGCGGCGCTGACCCCGACGCAGGCGCTGTAGTCGAAGGTGCCGTAGTGCAGTCCGGTCGCCCGGCCGCGCGCGGCGTCGATCATGCGGGCGACGGCGGCGGTCCCGTCGGCGGCGAGGATCGACTGGCTGGTCTCGATCTGGATCTCGAAGCCGATCCGTCCGGCGTCGAGGCCGTGCGCCTTCTCGAAGGCTTCGAGGAGCTGGACGAAGGCGGTGACCTGCTCGGGGTAGGTGACCTTGGGGAGGGTCAGCACGAGCCCTTCGGGGAGCCCGCCCGCCTCCATCAGACCGGTGAGGAAGACGTCCGTGGTCCGGATGCCCCGGTCGCGGACACCGGCCTCCATGCACTTCATCCGGATGCCCATGTACGGGGCGGCGGTGCCGTCGGCGTACGCCTCGGAGACCAGGCGCGCGGCCCGGGCGGCGGCCTCGTCCTCCTCGACGTCCGGGCGGGGGCCGTAGCCGTCCTCGAAGTCGATGCGCAGGTCCTCGACGGGCTCACGCTCCAGCTTGGCGCGTACGCGGTCGTGGACCGGGCCCGCCAACTCCTCGGAAATGCCGAGGACGGCGGCGAACGAAGCGGCGTCCGGGGCGTGTTCGTCGAGGGCGGCCAGCGCTCGGTCCCCCCAGGAGCGCAGGGTGCCGGGCTCGAAGACGTCGCCCGGCACATAGACGGTGTGCACGGGCTGGCGGGTGCCGGGATCGCCCGGGTAGCGACGGGCGAGCTCCGCGTCGACCGCCGTGAGGGAGGCGCTGATCTCCTCGCTCACCGCGCCGGCGAGGCTCGTTGCCACCTTCTCCTGCTGACCCATGACCATACCCTCCACGCTCTCGCTGTTTCCGCTTCCCGGAATCAACAATCCGTATAGTGAAGTTATAAGGCCGCTCGACCTGCGTCAATGGTCGCCCGGAACGGCGGCGGGCCGCGCGGTGGGGTTCACCGTGCGGCCCGGGGCGGGGTGGGGCGAGTGATCAGCCCTTGCGGGTGTTGATCTCCTCGGTGAGCTGGGGGACGACCGCGAAGAGGTCGCCGACGACGCCGTAGTCGACGAGTTCGAAGATCGGGGCCTCGGCGTCCTTGTTGATCGCGACGATCGTCTTCGAGGTCTGCATGCCCGCCCGGTGCTGGATCGCGCCGGAGATGCCCGAGGCGATGTACAGCTGCGGCGAGACGGACTTGCCGGTCTGCCCGACCTGCGAGGTGTGCGGGTACCAGCCCGCGTCCACCGCCGCACGCGACGCGCCCACCGCGGCACCCAGCGAGTCCGCCAGCGCCTCGATCAGCGGGAAGTTCTCCGCACCGTTGACCCCGCGCCCGCCCGAGACCACGATCGCCGCCTCGGTCAGCTCCGGACGGCCGGTCGACTCACGCGGCGTCCGCGAGACCACCTTCGTGCCCGTCGCCCCCTCACCGAACGACACCGCCAGCGCCTCGACCGCACCCGCGGCGGCCGCCGGCTCGACCGGCGCCGAGTTCGGCTTGACCGTGATCACCGCAACACCCCGGGAAACCCGGGACCTGGTGGTGTAGGAGGCGGCGAACACCGCCTGCGTCGCCACCGGACCCTCGTCACCGGCCTCCAGATCGGTGGCGTCGGTGATGATGCCGGAGCCGATACGCAGCGCGAGGCGGGCGGCGATCTCCTTGCCCTCGGCCGAGGACACCACCAGCACCGCCGCCGGGGACACCGCCTCGAACGCGGCCTGCAGCGCGTCCACCTTCGGCACCACCAGATAGTCCGCGAACTCCGGGGCATCGGAGGCCAGGACCTTCACCGCACCGTGCTCACCCAGCACACCCGCGGTGCTCTCGGCACCCGCGCCCAGCGCCACGGCGACCGGGTCACCGATGCGACGCGCCAGCGTCAGCAACTCCAGCGTGGGCTTACGGACCGCACCGTCCACATGATCGACCAGAACCAGAACTTCAGCCATGACAACGCACTCCAGACAGACGAGAGAAGAAAAACGGGGGAAGAGGCAGGAGAGAAGGGGACCGCGGGCGCGGGATCAGATGAACTTCTGGCCCGCGAGGAACTCGGCGAGCTGCTTGCCGCCCTCACCCTCGTCCTTCACGATCGTGCCCGCGGTGCGCGCCGGACGCTCGGTCGCCGAGTCGACCGCCGTCCACGCACCCGCCAGGCCGACCTCGTCCGCGTCCAGCTCCAGATCCTCCAGGTCCAGGGACTCCACCGGCTTCTTCTTCGCCGCCATGATCCCCTTGAAGGAGGGGTAGCGCGCCTCACCCGACTGGTCGGTCACCGACACCACCGCCGGCAGCGACGCCTGAAGCTGCTCGGTCGCCGTGTCACCGTCACGCCGCCCGGTCACCACACCACCGTTCACAGCGACCTCGGACAGCAGCGTCACCTGCGGCACACCCAACCGCTCCGCCAGCAGCGCCGGCAGCACCCCCATCACACCGTCGGTGGAGGCCATCCCGCAGATCACCAGGTCATAGCCGGTCTTCTCGACCGCCTTCGCCAGCACCAGCGACGTGCCCATCACATCCGTGCCGTGCAGATCGTCGTCCTCGACGTGAACCGCCTTGTCCGCACCCATCGACAACGCCTTGCGCAACGCGTCCTTGGCATCCTCCGGACCCACCGTCACCACGGTGATCTCCGCATCGTCCGCCCCGTCCGCGATCTGCAACGCCTGCTCGACCGCGTACTCGTCCAGCTCCGACAGCAGACCGTCGACATCCTCACGGTCCAGCGTCAGGTCATCGGCGAAACGCCGGTCACCGGTCGCGTCGGGCACGTACTTCACACAGACAACGATCCTCAAGCTCACGCCGGCTCTCCTACTGCATCGTCTTTTCCGGGCTGCCTTGTTGCACGCAGCATAGGCGCCTTGTCGGGCCGGATCCGGTCAGGACGACCGAGGCTCCGCGCCCGATATTACTCGCCAGTACACCCAGTCTCTTACCCCTGGGCAAGCGCCGCGCACTGTGACCTTGCCAACGCGGCGGGCCCCTGCGTGCGTGCTCGCCCTCAGTCTCGCAGAGCCGTGAAGCGTCCCTGGTGGTAGACCAGGGGGCGTCCGGTTCCGGAGTGCTCGCCCGCCACCGCCTCGGCGATGACGATGCGGTGGTCCCCGGCCGGGACACGGGTCACGACACGGCAGACGAGCCAGGCGGAGACGCCGGCGAGCAGCGGAACACCTGCGGGGCCGCTGCTCCACTCGGTCGACGGGCCGAAGCGGTCGGCTCCGCTGCGGGCGAAGGTGGCGGCCAGTTCGTGCTGGTGCTCCCCGAGTATGTGAACGCCGACGTACGCGGCCTCGGACAGCACGGGCCAGGTGGACGAGGACACACCGATGCCGAAGGAGATCAGCGGGGGTTCGGCGGCGACGGAGGTCAGCGAGGTGGCGGTGAAGCCGACCGGCCGCTCCCCCGCGGCGGTGATCACGGCCACGCCCGCGGCGTGGCGGCGGAAGACCGAGCGGAACAGTTCGGGAGTGGCGGCCGTCGGGGCAGGGGCGAGATCGGGTGTTGCCGTCATGGGACGTGTCCTTCTGCGGAAGTGGCGTACAGGTCCGTGGGTGCTCAGGCACCCGGACAGCGCGCACTCGCATTGCGTGCGAGGTCCACATGGACCCGGCCGTAAAGAAGGAGTTCTGGCGGCATAACGTCAGACTGACGATGTGAAGCGTGCACAGTCAAGGCCGTTCCGGGATGTGGGAGATGCGTCACGGTCCGTCATAGGGCGTGCGCCAGCGCCGCGACGACGTCGACGGTGCGGGGTTGGCCGGACGCCCGGCGGACCACCTCGCCCTCGGCGTCGAGCACCAGGACCGTCGGCGTCTTCGTGATGTCCAGCTCGCGCACCAGCGCGAGATGGGACTCGGCGTCGACCTCGACATGGGCGACCCCGTCGACCATCCCGGCCACCTCGCCCAGGGTGCGGCGGGTCGCGCGGCAGGGCTGGCAGAAGGCGCTGGAGAACTGTACGAGCGTCGCGCGTTTCCCGAGTTCCGCGCCGAGTTGGGATGCGTCGAGTCGCTGTCCGGGTGTCCGGCGGTCCACGTGATGCCTCCTGATCAGAGCTCCTCGTAAGGGGTCAGCACCGGCCGTCGCCCGGACATTCCCGCAGCTCCCGGGGGGCGCGCACGTGACGAGAATCTCGCGCCCCGCGTCCGCCGGGACTGGCCAGCGGCTCCCGCATGGGGCACCATCGCCACAATGCCGAAAACCTACGGCTGCGTAACTTCCGCCGGGAGAACCTCCCCAGGCGCTGAAGAAGGGTCTTCTCCAGATGGCAGAACTCGTCTATCGACCGGTCATCGGCGCCGCTCGCACCCTGTTCAAGGCGCTCGACCTGAAGATCGACACTCAGGGTTCGGAGCACATCCCGAAGACCGGTGGTGCGGTGCTGGTCAGCAACCACATCAGTTATCTCGACTTCATCTTCACCGGGCTGGGCGCCCTGCCGCAGAAGCGGCTGGTGCGGTTCATGGCGAAGGAATCGGTCTTCCGGCACAAGATCTCCGGTCCGCTGATGCGGGGAATGAAGCACATCCCGGTCGACCGCGACCAGGGCGAGGACGCGTACGCCCACGCGCTTCGGTCGCTGCGTTCCGGTGAGATCGTCGGCGTGTTCCCCGAGGCCACGATCTCGCAGTCGTTCACCCTCAAGAGCTTCAAGTCGGGTGCCGCGCGCCTCGCCCAGGAGGCCGGGGTCCCGCTGATCCCGATGGCGCTCTGGGGTACGCAGCGGATCTGGACGAAGGGTCGGCCGCGCAATTTCCAGCGCAGCCACATCCCCATCACCATCCGCGTCGGCGAGCCCATGGAGGCGCCCTCCGACCAGTACGCCGGCGCCATCACCCGGCGGCTGCGGGAGCGGGTCCAGGAGCTGCTGGAAGCGGCGCAGCGGGCCTACCCGGTGCGCCCGAAGGACGCGAGCGACACCTGGTGGGTGCCGGCCCATCTCGGCGGTACGGCCCCGACGCCCGCCGAGGTGCGCGAGCTCGGCTGACGCCTGCCCCGCGGCGACCTCGGCGCGGGGCACCCCGGTCGCCGCGGGCGTCGTTCCCGTCCGGTGGGGAGGAGGGCGCCGGTCCGGGCGCGGGACGCCGCGTTCAGAGGCTCGCAGGGAGGTTCCGCATCAGCTCCGAGCGGTCCCGGGCGCTCCTCAGCGTCCGGAGGATCGCCTCGGGCGGTGCGGCGTGGACGACCGGACCGTCCGCTTCGCCGAACTCCTCGCGTACCACCCAGGCCAGCCGCTCCTCCTCCAGCGAGAACCGCGCGTCGACGCCCGGTTTGTTGCCCCGCGGATCCACCCTCGCCCAGCGACCGGCGCCCGGGAGCCGCAACGCGACCAGGCCGTGGATCACCGGGGTCGCGCCGTCCCCGCCGACCAGGCGTTGGTAGCAGAGGCCGGCCGGAACGCCGCGGGCCCGCAGCAGCGCCGCGAGCGCGATCGACTTGGCGTAGCAGATGCCGGTGCGGGCGGCGAGCACGTCGGAGGCGCGCCATGTGACGCGCGGGTCGCCCGAGTCGGCGGAGTGCGCAACGGCGTCGCGGACGAACTCGAAGGCGGCCCGCGCGTATGCGTATACGGCGTCGGTGTCTGTGTCGGCGTCGAGCGCGAGGCGGGTCGCCACCTCGCGCACCCGCGGATGCTCGTGGTCGATGGCCTCGTCAGCGGCCAGATACGCGTCGAGGTCAGGTGATTGCTGGATCAGCTCCATGGCGGGAGAGCATATGAAGCGACCGACCGGAAGTCCATATCTTTCCGATCGGTCGCATGGTTATGCGCGATGGGCGGCCCCGCAGGGCAGGCGGCAGTTCGACGACAGGGCCTAGCGCGCCATCTCTTCCTTGAGCGCCTGGAGGAAGGCGTCGACGTCGTCCTCGCCGGTGTCGAACGCGCACATCCAGCGGACGTCCCCGGCCGCCTCGTCCCAGAAGTAGAAGCGGAAGCGCTTCTGGAGTCGCTCGCTGACCGCGTGCGGAAGGCGGGCGAACACGGCGTTGGCCTGCACCGGGTAGAGGATCTCCACCCCGTCGATCGCCCGCACGCCCTCGGCGAGCCGCTGGGCCATGGCGTTGGCGTGCCGGGCGTTGCGCAGCCACAGGTCCCTGGCGAGCAGCGCCTCCAGCTGGACGGAGACGAAGCGCATCTTGGAGGCGAGCTGCATGGAGAGCTTGCGCAGGTGCTTCATCGCCCGGACCGCGTCCGGATTGAGCACGACGACGGCCTCACCGAAGATCGCGCCGTTCTTCGTGCCGCCGAAGGACAGCACATCGACGCCGACCGTGTTGGTGAACGTCCGCATCGGCACGTCCAGCGAGGCGGCGGCGTTGGCTATCCGGGCCCCGTCGAGGTGCACCTTCATGCCGCGCTCATGGGCGTGGTCGCAGATGGCGCGGATCTCGTCGGGGGTGTAGACGGTGCCCAGCTCGGTGTTCTGGGTGATCGAGACGACCTGCGGCATGGCCCGGTGCTCGTCGTCCCAGCCGTACGCCTGCCGGTCGATGAGCTCCGGGGTGAGCTTGCCGTCCGGTGTGGGCACGGTGAGGAGCTTCAGCCCGCCCATCCGCTCGGGCGCGCCGCCCTCGTCCACGTTGATGTGCGCGGACTCGGCGCAGATCACGGCGCCCCAGCGGTCGGTGAGCGCCTGGAGGGCCACCACGTTGGCGCCCGTGCCGTTGAAGACCGGGAAGGCCTCGGCGGTGGCGCCGAAGTGGCTGTGCATCACGCGCTGGAGGTGGCCGGTGTAGTCGTCCTCGCCGTAGGCGACCTGGTGGCCGCCGTTGGCCAGCGCGAGGGCCGCGAGGACCTCCGGGTGCGCGCCGGCGTAGTTGTCACTGGCGAAGCCGCGTACCTGCGGGTCGTGGTGACGTCGCGCGTCGGTCCTCACGTTTGCGGGGTCAGCCACAGGCGCTTTCCGTTCACTTCGGGGGCGGGCTTGTCCCAGACGCCGGCGATGGCCTCGGCCAGCTCCGTGACGTCGGTGAAGCCCGCGAACTTCGCATTCGGGCGCTCGGCGCGCATGGCGTCGTTCACCAGTGCCTTGACCACCAGGATCGCAGCAGCGGCCGCGGGCCCGTCCTCGCCCCCCGCCTTGCGGAAGGCGTCGCCGAGCGCGAGGGTCCACGCCTCGGCGGCGGCCTTGGCGGAGGAGTAGGCGGCGTTGCCCGCGGTGGGCTTGCTGGCTCCCGCGGCGCTGATCAGGAGATAGCGGCCCCGGTCGCTGCGCTCAAGGGCCTCCTGGAAGGCCAGCGAGGTCGACTGGACGGTACGGATGAGCAGCTTCTCCAGGGCGTCCCAGTCGGAGAGCGCGGTCTCCTGGAAGGACGGGCTGCCGCGCCAGCCTCCGACGAGGTGGACCAGGCCGTCGATGCGGCCGAACTCCGCCTCGGTGCGCTTGGCCCAGTCCCGGGTCGCGTCGAGGTCGAGCAGATCGACGGTCTCGCCGGTGACGGTCGCGCCGCCGTGGGCGTACCGGGCGGCGTCCACCGCCTCGGCGAGCCGTTCGGGGTGGGCGTCGCACCCGACGACCGTCGCGCCCGCCTCGGCGAGCCGCAGCAGCGTCGCGCGGCCCGCGGGGCCGGCCGCTCCGGCGACCGCGACCACGGCTCCTTCGAGCACACCGGTCCCCTCGCCCGTGCCGTTTGCGTTCATGGCCACCGCCTCCTCGGGAGAATGGTTCACGCGGCTGCCCGCTCGTCGTTCGCCGCGGTGATTCCCTTGGCAGAGGCAATCACGTGCTTCAGCTTCTTGGCGAGCGCCTCATAGAACATGCTCAGGGGAAACTCGTCCGGAAGCACGTCGTCGACGAGCTTGCGAGGAGGAAGTGTGAGGTCCAGGGCGTCGGGGCCCTTGGCCCAGCGGGATCCCGGGTGCGGGGCGAGGTAGGTGGAGACCAGGTCGTAGGCGGCGAACCAGTGGACCAGCTTCGGGCGGTCGATGCCGTCGCGGTAGAGCTGCTCGATCTCGCCGCAGAGCTGGTTGGTGACCTCCGGGGCGCGGTCCCAGTCGATCTTCAGGGTGTTGTCGGTCCAGCGGACGACGTCGTGCTTGTGGAGGTACGCGAACAGCAGCTGGCCGCCGAGGCCGTCGTAGTTGCGGACGCGCTCGCCGGAGACCGGGAAGCGGAACAGCCGGTCGAAGAGCACCGCGTACTGCACGTCACGGCCGTGGGCGTTGCCCTCGGACTCCAGCTTCACGGCCTCCTTGAAGGCGGTGAGGTCGCAGCGCAGCTCCTCCAGGCCGTACATCCAGAACGGCTGGCGCTGCTTGATCATGAACGGGTCGAACGGCAGGTCGCCGTGGCTGTGGGTGCGGTCGTGGACCATGTCCCACAGGACGAACGCCTGCTCGCAGCGCTGCTGGTCGCCGATCATCTCGCGGATGTCGTCGGGCAGCTCCAGGCCGAGCAGGTCGACGGAGGCCTCGGTGACGCGGCGGAAGCGGGCGGCCTCGCGGTCGCAGAAGATGCCGCCCCAGCTGAAGCGCTCGGGGGCCTCGCGCACGGCGATGGTCTCCGGGAAGAGCACCGCGGAGTGGGTGTCGTAGCCGGCGGTGAAGTCCTCGAAGGTGATGCCGCAGAAGAGGGGGTTGTCGTAGCGGTTCGCCTCCAGGTCGGCGAGCCAGTCGGGCCAGACCATCTTCAGCACGACCGCTTCGAGGTTGCGGTCGGGGTTGCCGTTCTGCGTGTACATCGCGAAGACGACGAGGTGCTGGAGGCCGTCGGTCCGGTCCCGCGCGGGCTGGAAGGCGAGCAGCGAGTCCAGGAAGTCGGGCACGCGGAAGCCGTCGGCGGCCCAGCGGCGCAGGTCGGCGACGAGGGCGCGGTGGTAGGCGGCGTCGTGCGGGAGGAGCGGGGAGAGCTCCTCGACCGCTCCGATGACCCGGTCGAGGACGCGCTCGACGGTGGCCGGGGACGGGGCGCCGTCGGCCTCGAAGTCGATGGATCCGTCCTTGGACTGCCAGGGGCGGATCTCCTCGACGGCATCCCTGAGCACGGGCCAGGCCGGGTGCTCGACGACCCGCTGGGCCGTAGCTATCGCGCCGTCGGTGGCGTCGTGCACAAGAATTTCCGTCATAACACTTCCTCCACGGGAGAACCTCGCGTGCCTTCACCGTAGCCGCGCAGGCCTCCTCCCGACAAGTGGAGGACCGGAAATTATCCTGCGTATCCCCATGGTCACCGCTGTTTTTCCTGCCGGATACCGGGTAGGGGCGTAGCTCCGGCCGCATCGCGCGGGGATCGGCCGCCGGGCGCGCACGGCGTGGGACATCGCGCGCCCCGGCCGTTACCCTCCCCAGTGCCGTACCGCCGCGCCCCGGCGCGGGTAGGAGCAGTCGACGGACCGCCGCCGACGGAAACGAGGTCGCCTTGTCATTTCTCACCCTGGGCCATCGCGGAGTGATGGGCGTCGAGCCCGAGAACACCCTGCGCTCCTTCGTCCGCGCCGAGGCGTCCGGAATGGACGCCATCGAGCTGGATCTCCATCTCAGCAAGGACGGCGCACTCGTCGTGATGCACGACGTGGACGTGGACCGCACCACGGACGGGACCGGTCCGATCGCGGCCAGGACCCTGGCGGAGCTGCGCGAGCTCGACGCCGGTCGGGGTGAGCGGATCCCCGTCTTCGAGGAGGTGCTGGAGGCCGTCTCCTCCCCGCTCCAGGCGGAGATCAAGGACGTGGCGGCGGCCCGCGCGCTGGCGGACGTGATCCGGGAGCGTGATCTCGTCGGCCGGGTGGAGGTGTCCTCGTTCCACGACGAGGCCGTCACCGAGATCGCGCGGCTGGTGCCGGGCGTGCGCACGGTCCTGATCGCCAGCCGCTGGGGCCAGGACGTGGTGGACCGGGCGAAGGCGGCGGGGGCCGCGACGCTCGCGCTGAACATCCGCCGCCTCACCCTGGAGATCGTGGAGCAGGCCCACTCCGAGGGGGTGAAGGTGATCGGCTGGGTGGTGAACACCCAGGACCACCTGCGTCTCGCGCGGGCGCTGGGCCTGGACGGCGCGACGACCGACTTCCCCGAGATCCGCCGCGCCGGACGCTTCACCGCCTGAGGGCCGCCTCCCTCAGGCGCCCTCCCCCGCGTCGCCCGCCTCAAGGTTCTTGACGAGCAGTTCAAAGGCCAGGTCGTCGCGTTGGGGGATGCCGAAGCGCTCGTCTCCGTACGGGAACGGAGTGAGCTCTCCCGTACGGCGGTAGCCCCGGCGTTCGTACCAGGCGATCAGGTCATCGCGCACCGAGATGACCGTCATGTGCATCTCGCCGACACCCCAGCTCTCCCTGGCGGTGCGCTCCGCCTCGGCGATGATCCGCTTGCCGAATCCGCCGCCCTGGAGCCCCGGCCGGACCGCGAACATGCCGAAGTAGGCCGCGTCGCCCCGGTGTTCGAGCTGGCAGCAGGCGACGAGTTCGCCGCCGCGCTCGACCGCGAGGAGCCTGCTCGCCGGAGCGTCGATGACGGCGCGCACCCCCTGCTCGTCGGTGCGCTGCCCCTGGAGGATGTCGGCCTCGGTGGTCCAGCCGGTGCGGCTGGAGTCACCGCGGTAGGCGGACTCGATCAGGGCCACCAGCGCAGGGACGTCGGCCCCGGCCGCGTCGCGGAAGGTCAGCTCGTCCGTGTCGGGGGGCGTGGCGGTGTCCATGGTGGGGTGCTCCGTTTCTCTGCTGCCGTACGCACTTCTGTGCCGTTGTACGCGCTTCCCTGCTGCCGTACGCACGATCGCGGTCTCCGCCGCCGCACATGCGGTCGAGAGTAACGCGACCCGAAGCGCCCCCGGTGGGCCCCGGCGCACCCCCTTCACCACCCCGCGCGCCGGATTCGGCCTCGGCCCCCCGGGCATCGATGGGACGACCCGCAACAGTGGCGTACGTCCGATCCGGGGGGAGGCGCGCCGTGCACGGAGGGGCCCTGACCGGCTGGCTGTTGATGGCACTGTGCGCGGCGAGCGGCGCCTACTGCCTGCTGCGCGCCCGCGCGGGGAACCCGCGGGAGCGCCGCACCGCGCGCGCGGAGGCGCTCATGGGTTTCGGTATGGCCGCGATGGCCGTTCCGGCGGCGGTGCTGCCGCCCCCGGACTGGGCCTGGGCGGTGTACGCGGTGCTGTTCGGCACGGCCGCGCTGCGAGCGGCCCGGCCCGCCCTGCGCGGCGGCCACCATCTGCACCATCTCGTCGGCTCGCTGGCCATGGTCTACATGGCCGTGGCGATGGCCCCCGCGGTGGCGGGGGGAGGCGGGGGCGGGCACGCCGGGCACGGGGCGGCCGCCGGCGCCGGCGGCATACCCCTGCTGACCGGGGTGCTGCTCCTCTACTACGCCCTCTACGTACTGGGCTCGGCCGGCCGGCTGCTGCCGGGGGCCGCGGTGGTCCCGGCCGGCGGGACGGTCCCGGGCCCCCGGCCCTCCGGCGGATTCGGGGGCGCATCGGACGGCCTGTCCGAGCTCACCACGGCGTGCAGACTGACGATGGGCATCGGCATGCTCGCGATGCTGCTCACTCTGTGAGACAGGAAGTGGGACAGACCCCCCGGCAAACCGTGGTCTACGTCACTTGCCGGTCGCGGCCGTACCCCCGGCCGACCCACCCCTCATAAGCTGAGGCCATGCTGGTCTCCCTCGCGCTGCTGCTGCTCGGTGCATTGACCGCCCTGGTGACTCCCCGCGTGATGGCGCGCGCCCGGTGGCCGGAGCGCGAACCGGTCGTGGCCCTGTGGGTCTGGCAGTGCGTGGTGGCCGGTGTCCTGCTGTCGTTCGCCCTGTCCATGACGCTGAGCGCCGCCGCGGCCTGGCAGGCGGTGCGGGGCCACGTCTTCGCCCCCGCCCCGCACGCCGTCGTCGAGGCGTACGCCCTGGCGGCGTACGGGCCGTGGTCGGCGGTGATCGCGGTGCTGCTGGCGATGGGCGGGCTGTGGACCGGGGCGATGCTCCTGCGGGAGATCGGGCGGGCCCGGCGTCGCCGCAAGCAGCGTCGGGCGGAACTGCTGGTGCGTTCCCCGCTGATGCCCGGCGAGGAGCCGGGCGCCGACCGCCTCGTGGTGCTGGAGGGCGAACGCCCCGACGCCTGGTGGCTGCCCGGCACGGCTCCGCAACTCGTCATCACCACCGCCGCGCTGGGACGGCTGAAAGGCCGTCAGCTCGATGCCGTGCTCGCCCACGAGCAGGGCCACGCCCAGGCCCGGCACGACTGGCTGCTGCACTGCTCGTCGGCGCTGGCGATCGGCTTCCCGCAGATCCCGGTGTTCGCCGCGTTCCGTGACGAGATGCACCGGCTGGTCGAACTGGCAGCCGACGACGTGGCGTCACGCCGCTTCGGCCGGCTGACGACCGCGCTCGCCCTCGTCGGACTGAACGAGGACCGCGGGGTGTTCGGCCCCTGCCCCACTCCGCAGGCCCAAGTGCCCCTCCGGGTCAACCGGTTGCTGGCTCCGGTCGAACGGCTGACGGCGGGCCGCAGGCTCCGGCTGACGGCCGCCGCCGCACTGGTCCCGGTGGTCCCGGTGTTCGTGGCCTTCGTCCCGGGGCTCCGCGCACTGGGCTGAGGGCCGTCCCCCGATTCGCGGCGGGCGCACGGCGACGGCCCTGGGGCCGCGTCCGCCGGATCGGGAACCGGGTCAGCGGCGCACCCCTGTCCGCACCCCGGGTTGGCCTTCGGGCGGTGTCCTCCGCGAGGATCACCCCATGCCCTCCCCCCTGCCCCCCTTCCGCTCGCCGGATCGCGCCGCCCGCACCCCGCCCGCCGTGTGGACCGGAGCCGTCGTCGGCGCGGCCGCTCTCGTGCTGCTCGCGCTGGTGGCGGCCCGCTGGTCGCCGCTGATGTCCCTGGACCGGTCGGTCGCCGACGCCCTGCACCGGCACGCGGTGACCGATCCCGGTCTGGTGCGGGTGAGCCGGGTGCTGACGGACTGGGTGTGGGATCCCTGGACCATGCGCGCCCTGATCGCGGTGACGGTGGTCGCCCTGTGGTGGCGGGGCGCCCGCACGCTCGCCCTCTGGCTGGCCGCGACGAGCCTGATCGGCACCCTCCTCCAGCAGGGGCTGAAGGCGGCGGTGGGCCGGGAGCGCCCGCAGTGGCCCGACCCGGTGGACTCGGCCCACTACGCGGCCTTCCCCTCCGGGCACGCCATGACGGCCGTCGTGACCTGCGGCCTGTTCGTCTGGCTGCTGCGGCTGTACGGCGCCGGGCCCGGCGCCCGGGCCGCGGTGCTGGCCGTGGCGGTGGTCTCGGCGATCGGCGTGGCGGCGACGCGGGTGTACCTGGGGGTGCACTGGCTGACCGATGTCGTGGGCGGTGCGCTGCTGGGGGTGGCCCTGGTGGCGTTGAGCGCCGCGGCGTACGCCCGGTACGCGGCGCCCCGACCGGGCGGTCTTGTCGGCCCGGGGGCGGACCGGCGAGGATCGCGTCCATGGTGACCAAAGGCGTCCTGTTCGACTTCTCCGGAACCCTGTTCCGTATCGAGCCGGTCCGCGACTGGCTCGCCGCCGTGCTGCGCGAGGAGGGCCTCGACGTCCCTCCGGAGGACTTCGAGCGGTACGTGAGCGGGCTCACGGAGGCCGGCGCCCTCCCGGGCGGGCCGCCCCCGCTCCGGATCCCCGACCGGCTGGCCGGGGCGGCCTCCCGCCGGGACCTGAGCGCCGCTCTGCACCGCGAGGCCTACACCGGTCTGGCCCGGACCGTCCCCCTGCCCGATCCGGGGCTGTACGACGCGCTGTACGACCGTCACAGACGGCCTGAGGCCTGGCAGGCCTATCCGGACGCCGCGGAGGTGCTGGCGGGGCTGCGGAGGGCGGGGATCGCGGTGTGCGTGGTCAGCAACATCGGGTGGGACCCGCGCCCGGTCTTCCGCGCGCACGGGCTGGACGCCCTGGTCGACGCCTACGCCCTGTCCTTCGAGCACGGGCTCCAGAAGCCCGACCCGGGACTCTTCCGCGTCGCCTGTGCGCTGATCGGCCTGGATCCGGCGGACGTGGTCATGGTCGGTGACGACCGGCACGCGGACGGCGGCGCCGCCGCGCTGGGCTGCGAGGTCCGGTTCGTGGATCACCTGCCGGTGGCGGAGCGGCCCGACGGCCTGCGTTCGCTGGGGCTCGTCCCGGAGTGAGCGCGGGAATCGAGGGAGATCGGACCGGGGTGTGAGGCATATCCCGCCGCCGAAGGGGTAAGGGTGGCGGCTTGGGGCCGTAGCCTGGTGGACATGCCCCCCATGCCGTCGTCCGTGTCCGCACGTTCCGCAGCCGAGGTCAACGCGGAGATCCGCGACCTGTGGCAGCGTTCGGGCGGGCGCCTGACGCCGCAGGACGAGGCGGAGTACCAGCGGCTGCTGGTGGAGTGGGCCGCCGCCACCGGCGGAAGCGTCCGCACCGCGGCCTGACCGCCGTACGCGGTTCGGCCGCGTCCGTCGCCGCTTGGAGACCGCACCCGATCCGGCGATCCCCCGCGTCGCCGGATCGGAGCGCACCCGCGGCGTGCCACGTGGGACACGGCCGCGGACCGCGCCGGGGACCGGAGTTGCGGAGTCCGCCGTCGCAGGGACCAAGCATCTCCCCACCCGGCTCATCGGTCAATGAATTTCCGGTGGCACGCATCCGGGGCCGGTGTCCGCCCGGCGGGCGGACACCGGCCCCGGATGCGGGAACGGTCGGACCTCGGGCCCCTGACGGATCAGCGGGCGAAGTAGTCCGGCTGCGTCTGCGCGTTGAGCTCGTCCAGCTCGACCCGCTCGGCCGGGTCGGTGCGCCGGTCGTTCAGCTTCAGCACGTCGAAGCCCTTGGCGATGTCACTGGAGTAGATGTGGCCGTTGTAGTAGTACGCCGACCAGGGGCCGGCCGTGGTGACCCGGTCGAGCGTGACCGGGCCGCGCTCGAAGAAGGCGATCTCCTCGGGCTTGGTGGAGTCGGTGAAGTCCCAGACGGAGATCCCGCCCTGGTACCAGGCCTGGACCATCAGGTCGCGGCCCTTCACCGGGATGATCGAGCCGTTGTGGGCGACGCAGACCTCGGAGTCGGCCTGGTGCCGGTCGATCTTGAAGTAGCTGCGGAAGACCAGCTTGCGCTGATCGCCCTTGCCGACGATGTCGTAGATGCCGTCGGCGCCGCGCTCGGGCCCGATCTCCGCGTTGCAGGTGGCCGCGCCGCCGCCGCCGAGCTCGTCGGTGAAGACGACCTTGTCGGCGCCCTGGTTGAAGGTGGCCGAGTGCCAGAACGCGAAGTTCACGTTGTCCTGGACCCGGTCGATGATCTTCGGGTTCTCCGGGTCCTTGATGGAGAACAGCAGACCGTCGCCCATGCAGGCGCCGGCGGCGAGGTCCTTGGACGGCAGCACCGTGATGTCGTGGCAGCCGGTCGTCTTGGAGACACCGGGGTTCTCCGGCGCACCGGGGTTGCCGCCGTCCGGGAAGAGGACCGGGAAGTTCACGATCCGGGCCTTCTGGGGCGCCTTGACCGGCACCTTGATGATGGAGATCCCGTCGTGCGGCGGCTTGCAGTCCGGGAACGTCTCGTCGGGCGAGTACGAGGAGACGTACACGTACACGTTCTTGCCTTCCGGCACCAGCGTGTGCGTGTGGGAACCGCAGGCGGTCTCCACGGCGGCGATGTACTTCGGCTGCCGCTTGTTGCTGATGTCGAAGATCTTCATGCCCTCCCAGGAGGACTTCTCCGTGGCGGGCTGGGAGGTGCTGGAGCAGGAGTCGTCGCTGCGCGAGGAGTCCGTCGACAGGAACAGCAGGTTCCCGGAGACCGAGATGTCGTTCTGGGAACCGGGGCAGAGGACCTGTGCGACCGTCCTGGGCTTCTTCGGCTTGCTGATGTCGTAGATGACGAAGCCGTCGTAGTTGCCGACGTACGCGTACTTCCCCTGGAAGGCGAGGTCCGTGTTGAGGCCCTTGAGGGCGCCCTTCGGCACGTTCGTCAGGTGCTTGATGTTGGAGCTGTGGACGATCTCGTCCACGCCGGGTATGTCTCCACCGGTGATCGCGGCCCTGGCCTCGGCCTGCTCACTCTTGGTGACGGAACCGCGCTCGGCCGGGGCGTCGCCCGGGTCGGGGGTGGCGGCCGCCGTGGTGGCCGTCAGCAGCGTGGCGAGGAGTCCGGCTACGGCTGCCACCGCGCCCAGACGTCTGCGCCGCACGCGGGTGGTGTGCAACGAGGTCACTGCGTCCTCCCTTGTCTCCGTTCGGGTTCGAACGGTTCTTGAACCCCCGGCAGTATCGTCCCTCCCATGTACACATCAACAGATGGCAACACAGACGTAATGAAAGTTTTTGATCTTCGCACCGTGGAAGCGTGTTAGGACGGTCTGCAACAGAACCCTGTGGCACAGGAGGTCACCGTGTTGATCCATCGCCGGTCCGCAGCCCCGCGCTCAACCGCTCTCGCGGCGGCGGCGGTTGCCGCCGTGCTCACCCTGGGGGCCTGCGACGCGGGCAGCGGTGACGGAACGTCGGACAGGGCCGGGGACGCCGGTCCCGGCGTGGTCGCGCCCGGCAGACCGGGCGAGCCCGCCCGGACGCTCTCCGCCGAGGAGGCCGCCGAGGAGGCCGGGAAGGACACCGCCAACTCCGCCGACTTCCGCTACGCGAGGATGATGATCGAGCATCACGGCCAGGCGATCGTGATGACCGGGCTGGTCCCGGAACGGGCCTCCGCCGACACCGTCAAACGGCTCGCGGACCGCATATCGGCGGGCCAGAAGCCGGAGATCGGTGCGATGAAGGGGTGGCTGCAGAAGAACGGCGGCGACCGGCGCGAGGAGGGCCACGACCACGCCGCGATGCCCGGCATGGCGACCGAGGCCCAGCTCGACGCGTTGCGTGCCGCCGAGGGCAAGGCCTTCGACACACTCTTCCTGAAGCTGATGATCACCCACCACCAGGGCGCGATCACCATGGCCACGGAGGCGCTCACCGAGGGGAACGACGTCATCGTCGAGGAGATGGCGAGCGACGTGGTCGCCCAGCAGACCGTGGAGATCGACCGGATGCGCGGGCTGATGGACTGAGCCGATCGGCCGACCGCCCCGAGCACCGGCGGTGCGGATCGCCCCGGCGGTGCCATCCTGGAGTCAACCTCCGGGAAGAGGTGCGCCGTGCTCTCCGTCGCCGTCGTCGGTTCCGGCCCCAGCGGGGTCTACACCGCTCAGGCCCTGCTCCGGCAGTCGCTCGTGCCCGATGTGCGCGTGCACGTCCTGGACCGGCTGCCCACCCCGTACGGACTCGTGCGGTACGGGGTGGCCCCCGACCACGAGAAGATCAAGTCGCTGCAGAACGGGCTGCGGGCGGTGCTGGAGGACGACCGGGTCACCTTCGTGGGCAACGTCGGCGTCGGCGGGCCGGACGGGGTCTCCCCCGCCCGGCTCGCGGAGCTGTACCACGCCGTCGTCTACTGCGTCGGGGCATCGGCCGACCGGAGGCTCGCGGTGCCGGGCGAGGGGCTGCCGGGCAGCTACTCCGCCACGCGGTTCGTCTCCTGGTACAGCGCCCATCCGGACGCCGGCGCCGACCCGTTCGTCCTGGACGCCCGCTCGGCCGTCGTGATCGGCGTGGGCAACGTCGCGGTCGACGTGGCCCGGATCCTGGCCCGCGGCGCCGACGAACTGCGGGCCACCGACGTGCCCAGCGCTGCGCTCGGCGCACTGGAGGAGAGCCGGGTGCGCGACGTGCACATCGTGGGCCGCCGGGGCCCCTCCCAGGCACGGTTCACCACCAAGGAGCTCCGGGAGCTGGGGGCGCTGCCCGGGGCACGCGTCGTGGTCGACCCCGCGGAACTGGCGCTGGACCCCGCGTACGCCGCTCCGGAGGGGCTGCCCGGGGCGCCGCCCGCCGTGGTACGGCGGAACCTGGAGGTCCTGCGCGGCTGGTCGGCGGCCGGGGAGCCGGCCGCCGGCGGCGCCGGGCGCCGCATCCGGCTGCGGTTCTTCCTGCGGCCGGTGGAACTGCTGGAGCGCGACGGGCGGGTCGCCGGGGTGCGGTTCGCCCGGACGGCTCCGGACGCCGGGGGCGGAGTGCGGGACACCGGGGCGTACGAGGACATCGCGGCGCGGCTCGTCCTGCGGGCGGTCGGCTATCGGGGGGTGGAGCTGCCGGGGCTGCCCTTCGACGCGGTGCGCGGCACGGTGCCGCACGCGGCGGGCCGAGTGCTGCGGGACGGGGTGCCGGTGCCGGGCGCGTACGTGGCGGGGTGGATCAAGCGGGGGCCGACCGGAGTGATCGGTTCGAACCGCTCCTGCGCCAAGGAGACGGTGGCCTCCCTCCTGGCGGACGCGGCCGAGCTGAGAGGCCGTGCGGCGGCGGACGATCCGCTGGCGGTGCTGCGGAAGTGGGGGCTGCGGCCGGTGGAGTGGTCCGGCTGGCTGTCGATCGAGCGTGCGGAGGCGGAGCTGGGCCGTTCGCTGGGGCGCGGCCCGGTGAAGATCCCCGACTGGCCGGGGTTGCTGGGCGCGGCCCGGGACGGGGAGCGCTGAGCGGCGTTCCGCTACGCCGGGCCCTCCCGGGTCGCCACCACCAGCCGGGCACGGGGGCTGCCGTCGGGACGCACGCCCAGCTCGGTCAGCGGGAGCAGCCGCGCGGCGAATCCGGCCCGCGTCAGGTCCTTGAGCACGTCGCCGAGCGGGAACGTGCGGTAGTACATGACGAACCGCGGGCGCCACAGGGCGTTGCGTACCCGCATCGCCGCGTCGAAGCCGAACAGCGACCAGTAGGCGCGCGATCCCACCGGGGGCGGTGCGCCGATCGGGAAGACGAACCGCCCGCCCGGCCGGAGCGATCCGTGCACCTCGGCGAAGAGACCGAAGCGTTCGGCGGGCAGGAAGTGGCCGAAGGCGCCGAAGCTCAGGGCGAGATCGAAGGCGGGCGCGAAGGGCAGGGAGCGGGCGTCGGCCCGCACCCAGTGCACCGCCGGCCCCTCTCCGCCGGGCGGGAAGGCGGCCCGGGCCTCGGCGAGCATGCCCGCGCTGAAGTCGACGCCGACGGCGCGCTCCCGGCACAGCCGCCGGAGCACGCCCACCCCCGCGCCGGTGCCGCAGCAGACGTCGAGTCCGCTGTCGAAGGGGCCGAGTTCGCGCACCGCGCGGGTGACGGCGTCGAGCACGCGGTCGGGGGTGCGGTAGGGCGTCCGGTCGAACTTCGGGGCGAGGAGGTCGTATCCGCGCTCGGTCGAGGAGAGCGCCTGAACGGCCAGTTCGCGCACGGTGGGGCCCTGTTTGGTGAACATCACGGGCCACCCTACCGACGCGGCGCACCCGTGCGGCCGGCCGGGCGCCCCGCCGGGGGGCGTACGAGTGGGGGCGCGGGGGAAGGCCGGGCGAGGAGGAGGCGTCAACGCCCTCAGGGAAGACGCCGCTTGAGGGTGATGGGGGTGTCGGCGGCGTACGCCTGGGTCCAGCTGCGGCCGGCGCCCGACTTCCAGGTGACGTGGACCGTGGATCCGTCGGCCCGGGCGCTCTCCACGGTCATCGACCGGTCGCCGTCGCGCGTGTCACCGCGGCGCAGCTCGCCCGCGACCACCGTGACGGGACGCTCCCCGGGCGTGTTCTCGGCCTCCTCGGCAGCCCGGAGGAGTGCGGCGGCCAGCTCTCGGGCCGCCCCGGGGGCGCAGGACCAGACGAGCTCGCCGGCCGGGGGCGAGAACCGCAGGGAGACCCGGCCGGGCTCCCCGCCGGGGGCCGCGACCGCGCCGGGCCCGCCCGCGCCGACCGTGACCCGCACCGGGTGACCGTCGGCGTCCGTGATCCCGCTGCCCATCGTCGTCCCCTCGGGGTTGTCCGTCCCCGGCCGTGTCCCGGCCGTCGTCCGGCCGCTGTCCGGCCCCCGCCAGCATGTCAGCACCCGGCCGAGGGACGCCCGAGCGGGGCCGGGGCGTGCCGTGTGGCAGCCGGGGCCGCCCTGTCGGAGGCCGCCCGGGGCCCTCAGGTGCGGTAGACGTCCAGCCGGCCGCACATGCCGAACCTGCCGTGCGCGGAGGGCCGTTCGGCGTGGACGCGGGCGTCGGCGAGGTGGCCGGCCTCCCCCCGGTCCAGCGCGTCGAGCTGGCCGGCGGTGGCGGCGGCGGCCGTGGCGGCTCCCCGCTCCCAGCGGCCGCGCCACTCGGGCGTCCGGGGACGGACGAGCGCGGCGGCGGCACGGTGGAACGCGGCCAGCGGCTCCGGGTCCCCGTTCTCCACGGCCTCGCGCAGGACGAGGAAGCCCTCCACGGCGAGGTCGCGCCGGGCCCGCGCCGCCCGTTCCTGCACGGCCTCCTCGGCGTCCACGGGCAGCGTCGCCCCCGCGCGGTAGGCCTCGGGGTCCGCGAGACAGCGGGGCGGCAGGGTGAGCACGGCGTCGCCGGCCTCGGGCAGCCCGCTGTTCTGCATGAGCACGATGACGCGCAGCCCGTCCTCGTTGACCAGGCGGTGCACGGCTCCCGGGGTGAACCACACGAGCGCGCCCGGGGTCAGCGGGGTCTCCTGGAATCCGGCGGCCGTGAGGGTCTGCACGGAGCCGCTGCCGCCGACCACGACGTACCCCTCCGAGCAGGTCAGGTGCAGGTGGGGGGTGCCCCCGCGCAGCCCGTCGGCGGCGGGCCAGTTGTAGACGCTCAGATGCGAGACGGCGACGGCGCCGGGCAGTCCTTCGAAGGTCACCACGGGGGCTCCTGGGTGTCGGCGGCACGGGGCGCACGGCGGTCCGCGGCCGTGCGCGGACACCGCCGCACCGGCCGTCAGCAAGCGCTTTCTCGGGTGGCTGAACGCTAGGACCGTCACAGCGCGCGGGTCAAGGGCGCGCCATGCGCCGGACGGCCACCCGGGCGGCGGCCACGCCGGCACGACCGGGGCGCGGGGGCGTGTGCGCGGGCCACTGCCGACGGCCGGGTGCAGACTGGCATAAATCCGGCACGACGGCGTAGCGGAAGGTCCAGGACCATGACCGATGTCTTGCTCACCGCAGGCACCCGCAAGGGTCTCTTCATCGGCCGCAGGCGCGACGGGAGCTGGGAGATCACCGGCCCGCACTTCAACGCGCAGGCGATCTACTCGGTCGCCGTGGACACCCGGGGGGACACCACCAGAATCCTGGTCGGCGGGGACAGCGCGCACTGGGGGCCGTCCGTCTTCCACTCGGACGATCTGGGCGGGACCTGGGTCGAGCCGCGGCAGCCCGCGGTGAAGTTCCCCCAGTCCACCGGGGCTTCGCTGGAGCGCGTCTGGCAGTTGCATCCGGCGGGCCCCGAGGCGCCGGACGTGGTCTACGCGGGCACCGAGCCGGCCGCGCTGTTCCGTTCCGAGGACCGTGGCGAGTCGTTCGAGCTGGTCCGTCCGCTCTGGGAGCACCCGACCCGCTCCCGGTGGGAGCCGGGCGGCGGCGGCGAGGGGCTGCACACGGTCCTGACCGACCCCCGGGACGCCCTGGCCGTGACCGTGGCGGTCTCGACGGCCGGCGTGTTCCGGACCAAGGACGGCGGCGCAAGCTGGGCCCCGTCGAACAAGGGCGTCTCCGCGGTCTTCCTCCCGGACCCGGAACCGGAGTTCGGCCAGTGCGTCCACAAGGTCACCCGCGACGCGGCCGACCCGGACCGCCTCTATCTGCAGAACCACTGGGGCGTGTTCCGCAGCGACGACTCCGGCGACCACTGGAGCGACATCGGCGCGGGCCTGCCCTCCGACTTCGGGTTCGCCGCAGCCGCGCATCCGCACCGCGGTGGCACGGCATACGTCTTCCCGATCAACGCCGACGCCGACCGGGTCCCGGCGGAGCACCGCTGCCGGGTGTTCCGCACGAGCGACGCGGGGCGCACCTGGGAGCCGCTCACGCAGGGCCTGCCGGACGGGGCGCACTACGGCACGGTGCTGCGCGACGCGCTGTGCACCGACGACGCGGATCCCGCCGGGGTGTACTTCGGCAACCGCAACGGCGAGTTGTACGCCAGCGCGGACGACGGGGACAGCTGGCGGCAGATCGCTTCGCATCTGCCGGACGTCCTGTGCGTACGCGCGGTGGCGTTCGGCTGACGGCAGTTGATCGGAGTGGTCGTATCAGCAGTAGAGTGCGGGCCGTGGCAGCACGACCGTTGAAAGAGATCATCGAGCCGGGGTGGGCGGACGCCCTCGAACCCGTCGCCGAACGCATCGCCTCCATGGGCGACTTCCTCCGCGCGGAGATCGCCGCGGGACGTACGTACCTCCCCTCGGGGGCTCATGTACTGCGGGCGTTCCAGCAGCCGTTCGAGGAGGTGAGAGTGCTGGTGGTCGGCCAGGATCCGTATCCCACCCCGGGGCACGCGATCGGGCTGAGCTTCGCGGTGGCGCCCGACGTCCAGCCGCTGCCGGGCAGTCTGGAGAACATCTTCCGCGAGCTGAACGCGGATCTGGGGCTGCCCAGGCCGTCCAACGGCGATCTCACACCCTGGACGCGGCAGGGGGTGCTGCTGCTCAACAGGGCGCTGACCACCGCGCCGCGGCGGCCCGCAGCCCACCGGGGCAAGGGCTGGGAAGAGGTGACCGAGCAGGCCATCAAGGCGCTGGTCGCCCGGGGCACGCCGCTGGTGTCGGTCCTGTGGGGGCGCGACGCCCGCAATCTGCGCCCGCAGTTGGGCGACTTCCCCGCGATCGAGTCCTCGCACCCCTCCCCCATGTCCGCCGACCGGGGCTTCTTCGGCTCGCGGCCGTTCAGCCGCGTCAACGAGCTGCTGGAACGCCAGGGGGCGCGGCCGGTGGACTGGCGGCTTCCGTGACCCGTCCCCCGGGGACGCCCGACGCGGCCGGACCCGCGGTGTACGTCCTGGGGGTGGATTCCGGCGGCTCCGGTCTGCGGGTGGCACTCGGCCGGGCGGGGCTGCCCGGTCCCGACGCGACGACGCTCTGCGCGGAGCCGGTGCGGACCGGGCCCGGCGGCATCGACGCCGGGCATCTGCTGGACCAGTTGCTGCCCGCCGCCCGGGAGTTGCTGGACCGGGCGGCCGGCCCCCCGGCGGGTGGCCCCCCGGCCGGTGGCCCCCCGGCGGGTGAGGTCGCGGCGCTGGCGATCGGGGCCGCCGGCATGGCCACGCTCGGCGATCGGTTGCGGTCGGAGCTGCCCGGGGTGCTCGCGGACGCGCTGGGGGTGCGCCGGCTGGCCCTGGCCGCCGACGCGGTGACGGCCTACGCGGGCGCGGTGGGACAGCGCCCGGGTGCGGTCGTCGCGGGCGGCACGGGCATGATCGCCCTCGGCACGGACCTGATGGAGTGGCACAGGGCCGACGGGTGGGGTCATCTTCTGGGTGACAGCGGCGGTGGCGCGTGGATCGGCCGTGCCGGGCTGGACGCGGCGATGCGGGCCCACGACGGGCGGCGGGGCGGATCCCCCGCCCTGCTGGACCGGGTGCGGGCCGTTTTCGGACCGGCCGAGGCGCTGCCCGGGCTGCTCTACCCACGCTCCGACCGGCCGGCCGTGCTGGCCTCGTTCGCCCCGGAGGTGGCGGCGTGCGCCGGAGCGGATCCGGTGGCCGCCGGCATTCTGCGGCAGGCCGCCGGCCATATCGCCGAGGCGGCGGCAGCGGTGTGCCCGACGTCGGCCGGTCCGGGGTTCGAGGATGGCGAGGTCGGTGAAGTGGCTCTGACGGGTGGCCTGTTCAAGATGGGCGAGCCCCTGATCGCACCGCTGCGCGAGGAGCTGGCACGGCTGTTGCCGGGGGCCCGGGTGATCCCGGCCGCGGGCGATCCGTTGACCGGCGCACTCCGGATCGCGCAGGCCCTGGCCGCCGGGGATCTGCGCCTGCCGCTCCACCCGACGATGCTGTTCGTGCCCCAGGAGTCCGGGAGCGGGCCGCGCGACGCGAGCTCGGTGCGCGACGAGCCCCGTGCGGGGTGACGGCCGGCGGGGCGAAGGGGGCCGGGAGGAGGCCGGCGGACCAACGAGCCGACAGACAGGGACACTCCGGTGGTACATCACTCATCGGACATAAGCGGATAGTTAACGCTCGACCGGACCCTCCCCGAACGGAGGGGCAGGCAAAACCAGTAGCATGCGGCGCCATGAGCACCCCCACTGGGCCCGCTTCCGGCCTGCCTGTACGAATGCCGCGACCTCGCCAGTCCGGACGGCACCGCCGCCCGGAGCCCGTGGTCGCACCCGAGGGCGCTGCCGCGCTCGTTCTCGCCGTTCCCGGCACCCCTTCTTCGGCCACGCGCAGCCTGGCCGAGGAAGTGATCAGCATCGCCCGTTCCGAGCTGCCCGGCCTCAACGCCCGGATCGGCTACCTCGACGGTGACGACGCCGAGTACCCGACCCTTGCCACCGCTCTCGCCCACTCCGCCGCCGAGCGCGTCGCGCGCTTCGAGCAGGCTGTCGCCGCCGGCCGTGAGGTCGCCGAGCCCGCGGGGCCGCCCGCCGTCGTGGTCCCGCTGCTCGCGGGGCCGGACAGCGCGCTGATCCGGCGGATACGACAGGCCGTGATGGACAGCGGTACGCAGGCCGAGCTGACCGATGTGCTCGGCCCGCACCCGCTGCTCGCCGAGGCCCTGCACGTACGGCTGTCGGAGGCCGGGCTGGCGCGCGCCGACCGCGCCAGGCTGTTCACCGTGGCGACCGCCGCGGACGGCATCGTGCTCGTCACGGTGGGCGGCGACGAGGCCGTGCGGGCCGCCGGGATCACCGGCATGCTGCTGGCCGCCCGGCTCGCCGTGCCGGTGATGGCCGCCGCGCTGGACGTGGAGGGCTCGGTCGCCTCGATCGCGGAGCAGCTCCAGGGCTCCGGCTCCGCGCAGCTGGCGCTGGCGCCGTACCTGGTGGGCCCGGAGATCGACCCCGGCCTGCTGGACGCCGCCGCGAAGGAGGCGGGCTGCGCGACGGCCGAGCCGCTGGGCGCCTACCCGGCGATCGGCAAGCTCGTCCTGTCCCTGTACGCCACGACGCTGGGCATCACGCCGGCGACGCCGCAGGGAGCCCAGGCTCACTGACCGGAGGCCGTCGCCGCCGGGCGGCGGCCCGGGAAGCCGGACAGCGCGGCGGGCCCGGACCGGGAGGAGATCCTCCGGTCCGGGCCCGCCGCGCTGTCCGGGGCCGCCGCCGTCAGACGAGCACGACGCAGGAGGCCGCGGGGACCTCGACCGAGCCGGCGTGCCGCGGTACGCCGGTCTCGGCGTCCACGGCGAACCAGCTGACGTTCCCGGAGCGCTCGTTGGCCGCGTAGAGCCACTGGCCGCTCGGGTCGAGGGTGAGATCGCGCGGCCAGTGGCCGCCACAGCCGACGGTGGCCACCAGGGCGGCCTGCTCGCCGCTCTCGTCGAGAGTGAGCACGGAGATGCTGTCGTGGCCCCGGTTGGCGGTCCACACGAAGCGCCCGTCGTGCGCGACGACGACCTCGGACGGATAGGTGCGGGCCGCGTCGTCGGCCGCCTCGTGCTCGGGCAGCACCGGTGTCTCGCCGAGCACGTCGAGGCGGCCCGTGACCGCGTCCCAGCGGCACACGGTGAGCGTCGGCTCCAGCTCGCCCAGGACGTAGGCGAGCGTGCCCGAGGGGTGGAAGGCCAGATGGCGCGGACCCGTGCCGGGGCGCAGGGCGGTCTCGCCGTGCAGGCGCAGGGCGCCGGTGGCGGGATCCAGGGCGCAGACGCGTACCGAGTCGGTGCCGAGGTCCACGCTGACCACCCAGTTCCCCGAGGGGTCGGCGAGCACCTGATGGGCGTGGGGGGTCTCCTGGCGGCCGGTGTCCGGGCCGCTGCCCCGGTGCTGGAGCACCGAGGCCGCCGCTCCGAGCGAGCCGTCGGCGAGGACCGGCAGGGCGGTGACGCCGCCGGAGGTGTAGTTGGCCGTGACCAGGTGGTTCGCGGCGAGCGCGAGGTGGGTGGGCGCGTCGCCGTCGACGGCGCGGACGGGTCCCAGCAGAGCGGGCACCTCGCCGTCGAGGGCGAAGGCGGCGGCGACGCCCGGGGCGCTCTCGCCGACCGCGTACAGGGCCGTGCCGCCCGGGGCGACGGCGAGGAACGAGGGGTCGGGCACGGCGTCCGTGGACCCCAGCACCGTCAGCGCGCCGGTGTCCCGGTCCACGGCGGCCGCGGTGATTCCGTGCCCGCCCGCCGAGGTGAACGACCCTATGAATGCCCGCCCGGCGCTGTTGCCGATCATCGCGCTACCCCTCTTCACCGTCGCCGCGATCTTCACGGCCGACGGTAGCAGGCGGCCCGCTGCGGTCCAGACCAATACCCGAACGCGCCTGACCCGCCCTCGTCGGCCGCGGGTCCGCCGGGAGAGGCGCGCCCTCCGCCTACTGCGCGGCGGGCGGCTCGTCCGCGGGCCGGGCGGCATGGTCCCGGGAGAGTTCTTCGAGCCGCTCGATGCCGTGGTTGAACTCGACCATCAGCGTGAGGAACTCCTGGGTGCGCGCGTCGCTCCACCCGGCCGCCTCGATCAGCCGCGCGGCCCCGGCCCGGCTGATGGCCCGGTCGGCCTCCAGCCGCTCCAGACCCAGCGGGGTGGGGCGGAAGGTCCGGGCGCCCGCCCGCGTGGCGGCGTCGATCCGCTCGACGAGGCCGTGCCGGAGCATGGTGCCCACCTGCCGGTGGATGGTGGACACGTCCGCCTGGAAGGTGTGCGCCAGCTCCTTCAGCGTCAGCGGCTCGCCCGTCTCCATCCGGGTGAGGAGCACATAGGCCGAGCGGTCGAGGCTCTGGCCGATGCGGGGGCCGCGCGAGGCGATGAAATGCCTGGAGAGCAGGGTCAGCTCCCGTTCGAGGTCATGGAGGCGGGCGTCCTGCTCGCTCGGCGGTGTCATACGTGCCGTGTCCCTTCCACTGGTTCGGCGTACCAGTATCCCCGTGGCGCCCGGACGCGAGTCCTCGCCCGCCGCCTCGCGGAGCCTTGATGTGTATGTAACATGCAAAAGCGTAGTCTTTCCCGAGCGCGGCCCCGCCGACCCGGGTCGTGGCGGCGCCCGCGTCGGACGGGCGCCGGCCCGGCTCGCCCAGCCCCGGTCCCGCGCCGCCCACGCACCGCACGGTGTCCCGGCTTCGACCGCGGTCGAAGCCCGAGACCCGTGGTGCACCCGATTCGAAGGAGACAGCCCATGGAACGCCTGAAGGACAAGGTCGCCGTCATCACCGGCGGCGGCAGCGGCATCGGCCGGGCCGCCTCCCGGCTCATGAGCCGGGAGGGAGCGCGGGTCGTCGTCGCGGACTACAGCACCGAGGCCGCCACGGAGACCGCCGCGCTGATCGAGGAGGCCGGCGGCCGGGCTCTGCCCGTGACGGTGGATGTCACCGACGAGGGCTCCATCGCGGACATGATCGCCGCCACCGTCGCCGAGTTCGGCTCCCTGAACGTGCTGTGCAACCACGTCGGCGGCACCGACCCGCGCACCGACCTGGACGTGCTGCGCATGAGCATGGACGAGTTCGACCGGGCGGTCTCCCGCAATGTGACCAGCACGCTCCTCGGCACCCGGCACGCGCTCCCGCACATGATCCGCGCGGGCGGCGGATCGGTGATCAACACCGCCTCGGTCGCCGCACTGGTCGGTGACGTCCTCCAGACCTCCTACGGGGCGGTCAAGGCGGCCGTCGTCAGCATCACCAAGTCCATCGCCGTCCAGTACGGGCCCCAGAACGTGCGCTGCAACGCCATCGCCCCCGGCGCCGTCCTGACTCCCGCGCTGGAGAACAACCTGCCGCCCGGCGTCATCCAGAGCCTCACCGAGGGCAACGCCCTGCCCTACCTCGGCTCGCCCGAGGACATCGGCCACACGATGGTCTTCCTCGCCTCCGACGAGTCCCGCTACCTCACCGGCCAGCTGCTGGTCGTCGACGGCGGGATGACCATGCAGTCCTCCGCCGCTCCGGGACGGCGGGCCCAGCTCCCGGACTGATCTCCGCGGCACGGCTCGCGGGCGGCGGGCGACGCACGGCGCAGCGCCCGGCCGGCGGTGCGGCCGGCAGCGGGGGCGACGGGGGCGGCGGGTGTTCCACCCCGCCCCCGCTCCGCTCCTCAGGCGTGCGTCGACGCCGCGTAGGGAGCGTGGCTCAGCGGGCTGACGAGTTGGGCGAGGGCACGCTCCAGGCCGTGCAGGTGGGCCAGAGCGGGTTCGGTCGCGGTGGGGCGGTGCGCCTGGACGGGAACGGCGGGAACCGTGCCGGGGCGGGGCGCGGTGAGGATCTCCACGGCCGCCTCGACGCGGGCGCAGGCGGCCGACAGGCGTGCGTCGTGCGAGGCGTCCGGGTCGGCGGCGATCGAGGCCAGGCCCCGGACCTCGGTCACGCAGTCGTCCAGCAGCGCGAGCACCTGCCGGGCGCGCGCCTTGCGGGCCCGCAGCGGGCTCAGGGGGTGCACCAGCGGCGCGATGGAGAGCCGGACCCGGCCGAGCAGCACCTCCAGCTCGGCGACGCGGGGGCCGGGGTCGGCGAGCGCCGAGCCGGCGAGCCGGTCGGCGGCCTCCGCCGTGCAGGCGTGGACGCACCGCAGGGCCTTCTGGATCCACGCGTCGGTGATGGAGTGGGTGGTGACGGGAAGGACCAGCAGCACGGCGAGCACCGCACCGAGGGAGCCGACGGCGGTCTCCGCGACGCGCAGCCAGAGCAGGGCGGCGTCCAGGACGCCCAGCGCCCCGTAGAGCATGCCGGCCATCACCGTCACGAAGAACATCATCCAGCTGTACGAGACCGCCGCCGCGTAGAAGATGCCGAAGACGCTGACCGCGACGACGACGGCCGTCGGGGCCCCCGCGCCGTCGAGCGGGATGGCCACGGCGAAACCCGCGACGATCCCGATCACCGTGCCCAGGACCCGCCGGAAGCCCCGTACGAGCGTCTCGCCCCGCGAGGTGGTGTTCACGAAGACCCACCAGGTGGCTCCCACGGCCCAGTACCACCGCTGGTCGGACAGGAGCTGCCCCAAGCCCAGCGCGAAGGCCCCGCCCAGGGTGGCCTGGACGGCCTGCCGGGTGGTGATGCGCAGCGGGCCCCGGCCCTTTGGGGGTGCGGGCACGGGCACGACGGGCAGCCGCCGCTCGTAGCACCACAGGCCGAAGCGCACGGTGGCCGAGGCGCCCAGGGAGAGCAGCACGGCGGCGTACAGCTCCGGCAGCTGACCGGGCACGGTGTGCAGGAACTGGGCGGCGAACAGCATCATGAACGCGAAGACGCCCAGCGCGTGGCCGCGCGGTCCCCAGCGCCGCGCGTACACGCCCGCCCCCATCACCGCGAGGAAGACCAGGTCGCGGGCGACCGGATGGTCGTGCAGTACGGCGGCGACGGCGAGGACGGGCAGGCCGACGACGGGGAGCAGGGCGGTGGTGACCGCCTGGCCGCGCACGGTCGGGTCGGTCACGGTGAACAGGGCGAGCAGCGCCGCGAGACCGCCCGTGATCGCCGCCACGAGCGAGTGGCCGACGAGGCCGCACAGCGCGACCGCGAGGCTGATGCCGAGGACGCCCCGGCCTGCGAAGCGCAGCCGCACCCGCCCCGGGTCCGGCGCCATGAACACCCTCTTCAGCACACTTCCGCCCCTTCCGCGTCCCCGCAGAACTCGCATGAAAAAGGCGCCGCGGAAGTCCGCAGCGCCATTGATGGATCCATTGCAGCATCTATCGGGCCCTTGGATCAAACCGGGACGAGAACCATGTGCCAATGGCCCAGTGAAGCCCGGTGATCTTCGGCCGGTGGCGTGCCAACGGACCACCAGGGGCGGGCGCCGCCGCGCGCCCGGCGGAAGCACGCACCGGACGACCGGGCTCCGGTTCGGGGCGGGGCGCCCCGCCCTGGGTACAGTCGGGGCCGCACCGGACGGCTCGGAAGGAGATCTGCGGATCATGGCGGTGGACGTTCTCGACACCCGGATCCTGCGGCTGCTGATCGAGCAGCCGCGTACCAGCGTCCGGGAGTACGCGCGCATCCTCGGGGTGGCCCGCGGCACGCTGCAGGCCCGGCTCGACCGGCTGGAGCGCGACGGCGTGATCACCGGTACCGGGCCGACCCTCTCCCCCGCCGCGCTCGGCCATCCCGTGCTCGCCTTCGTCCACCTGGAGGTCACCCAGGGGCATCTGGTCGAGGTGGGCGACGCCCTGGCGGCCGTGCCGGAGATCATCGAGGCGTTCTCGACGACGGGCGGGGGCGATCTGCTGACCCGCGTCGTCGCCCGGGACGCCGGGCATCTGGAGGACGTGATCCAGCGGCTGATCCAGCTGCCGGGGGTCGTCAGGACCCGGACCGACGTGGCGCTCCGCGAGCGGGTGGCGCACCGGGTGCTGCCGCTGGTCGAATCCGTGGGGCGCGCGGCGGGCGACCGGGACCGGCCGGGTCCCGGGGCCGGCCGGGGGTGACCGGGCCGACCGTCAGGGGCTGGGGCATGCTGGGGCCATGACGCCCCGCCCCGTGACCGAGCCCGGCCCTCACGTGATCTTCGATCTCGACGGAACGCTGGTGGACAGCGAGCCGAACTACTTCGAGGCCGGGCGCCGGCTGCTCGCCCGGTACGGGGTCCGGGACTTCGACTGGGAGGCCCACACCCGGTTCATCGGCATCGGCACCCGGGAGACGCTGACGGTTCTGCGCGCGGAGTACGGGATCGACGCCCCGGTCGAGGAGCTCCTCGCCGGGAAGAACGCCCTCTATCTGGAGCTGGCCGGGTCGTCGACCGAGGTCTTCCCGCAGATGCGGGTCTTCGTGGAGCGCCTGCACGCGGCCGGGGTGCCGATGGCGGTGGCCTCCGGTTCGTCCCGGGCCGCGATCGGGGCGGTCCTCGCGGTGACCGGGCTGGACGCGTACATCCCGCTGTACGTCTCCGCCGAGGAGGTCGCGCACGGCAAGCCGGAGCCGGACGTCTTCCTGGAGACGGCCCGGCGGATGGCGGCGGAGCCGGCGGACTGCGTGGTGCTGGAGGACGCGCCTCCCGGAGCGGCGGCCGCGCACGCGGCGGGCATGCGGTGCTTCGCCGTCCCCTATGTGCCGGGGACGGCGTCGGACCCGGCGTTCGGAACCGCCGAACTGCTTTTCGTGGACGGGCAGTCCGCGTTCACGGCCGATGCCGCGTACCGTCGGCTGCTCGGCTGAACCGGGGTCCGGCGGGCGCTCCCGGCGCCGGGACGGGCGCGGAGGGGTACCGGCCCGTCAGCAGAGCCCGGGGAAAGGGCCGTCGGGGCATCGGGGCTCCGCCGGACCGATATCCTGATCATGTCCTTCGCCGCTCCGCCCCGGACTCCGCCGGAGAGCGGGAACAACGGGGCCCGGCAGCCGGAGCGGGCCACAATTCGAGACAGGTGCACAGGTGCTGGTAGCTGGTCGGTACCGATTGGTATCCCCCATCGGTCGTGGCGGCATGGGCGAGGTGTGGCGTGCCACCGACGAGGTGCTGGGGCGTGCCGTGGCCGTGAAGCTGCTGCTGGGCGACCAGGCGGACGCCTCGTCGACCGCCCGCTTCCGGCTGGAGGCGCAGACCGCCGCGCGGCTGAGCCATCCGCATCTGGTGGCCGTGTTCGACTTCGGGGCCTGGGAGGACCGGTTCTTCCTGGTGATGGAGCTGGTCGAGGGGCAGAGCCTCGGGGACCTGCTGGCCGCCCAGGAGCGGGTCCATCCCGAACAGGTCGCCCGGATCGCGGGCCAGGCCGCCGCCGGGCTGGCCGCCGCGCACCGCCAGGGCATCGTCCACCGCGACATCAAGCCGGGCAACCTGATGCTGGACGCGGACGGCTCGGTGAAGATCGGCGACTTCGGGATCGCCCAGTTCGTGGACGACCCCTCGACCGCGCTGACGACGGCCGGCCACATCGTCGGGACGAGCCTCTATCTGGCCCCCGAGCGGGCGCTGGGACGGACCGCCGACTCGGCGTCGGACATGTACTCCCTGGGTTGTGTCGTCTATCAACTGCTGCTCGGTCAGCCGCCGTTCCGCTCCGACACGGCGACCGCGACGCTGTACCAGCATGTCGACACCCCGCCGGTCCCGCTGCGGCAGCGGGGCGTGGAGATATCGGCCGCCTTCGACTCGTATCTCCTCGGGCTGCTGGCCAAGCAGCCGGAGGAACGGCCCACCGCGCAGCAGGTCTCCGACTGGTTCCGCACCGACGCCTGGCGCGGCCGGCCGGAGCCGCTTCCCCTCCAGACGCCCACGTCCCACCGGGCGCCCGCCCCCCTGGCCCCGAAGCCCTCCCCTGCCGGGCCGCCGGCGCCGGTCGCCCCGACGACGTACCGGCTCCCGGGGCCCACGGGGCGAAGACGGCAGGCGCCGACCCGATCGGCTCCGGCCCGTCGTCGCAGCACCCGTGAGGCGATACGACGGCGGCCCAGGGTGGCCAGTGCCATCGCGGGCACCGCGACGTTCCTGGCCGCCGTGTACCTCGGGATGATCCTCTTCTCCCCGGACTCCAGCTCGGCCGGAACGCCGGATCAGAGTCCCTCCTCGGGCCCCTCGCAGGACGTCGGCGACGGCGAGGGACAGCAGCAGGACCAGCAGGACGGCGGGCAGGGCGGGGACGACGAGCAGGACGACTGAGTCCCGCCCGCTCCCCTCTCTGCTTTCGGGGCTCGCCCGCTCCGGACCCGCCCGGCCTCACCAGCGGTCGTGGACCTCCGCGCGGATCGACCGGTCGTACAGCTCGCGTACCGCGTCCAGGGTGGACTGCGGCAGCGGCGGCAGGTCGGCCGCCGCCGCGTTGGCGCGGGCCTGTCCCACCGAGCGTGCGCCGGGGATCACACTGGTCACGCCCGGCTGCTGGATGATCCAGCGCAGCGCGGTCTGCGCCGGGGTGGCGCCCTCGGGGGCCAGTTCGGCGAACTCCGCCGCCGCGGCGACGCCGGTCGCGTAGTCGATGCCGGAGAACGTCTCGCCCCGGTCGAACGCTTCGCCGTGCCGGTTGTACGTGCGGTGGTCCTCGGGGCCGAAGACCGTGTCCTTGGTGTACTTGCCGGAGAGCAGGCCCGAGGCGAGCGGCACCCGGGCGATGATGCCGACGCCCGCCGCCGCGGCGGCCGGGAGGACCTCGTCCAGCGGCTTGAGGCGGAACGGGTTGAGGATGATCTGCACGCTCGCGACGCCGGGGCGCGCGATGGCGGTCAGCGCCTCGGCGCAGGTCTCGACGCTCACCGCGTAGGCGGCGATCCGCTGCTCGGCGACCAGGGTGTCGAGGGCGTCGTAGACGGCGTCAGAGGAGTAGACGGCACTGGGCGGGCAGTGCAGTTGTACGAGGTCGAGCGTGTCGGTCCCGAGGTTCGCGCGGGAACGGTCGTTCCAGGCGCGGAAGTTGTCCAGGACGTAGTTCTCCGGCAGCTGGTCGGCCCGGCGGCCCATCTTGGTGGCGACGAAGACGTCGGCGTCGGGGCGGGTCTTGAGGTAGCGGCCGATGAGCTGTTCGCTGCGGCCGTCGCCGTAGACGTCCGCGGTGTCGAAGAAGGTGACGCCGGATTCGACGGCAGCGTCGAGGACCCCGAAGGCGTCCTCCTCCGCGACCTCGCCCCAGTCGCCCCCGAGCTGCCAGGTGCCCTGTCCGACGACCGAGACGTCACGGCCGGTCCTGCCGAGTGTGCGCTGTTCCATGGGGATCATGCTATTCCGGTTCTCCGACGGTGAGGGGTGGACGGCGGCAGGAGCACCTCTGCCGCCGTCCACCGGCTTGCGGCCGCCCCGGGAGCGGGCGGGGGGGCGGGTCAGCCCCGGTACTGCGCGAGGACCCGCGTGAAGTCCCACGGCTGCTGTCCGACACCCGAACAGGTGTCGGCGCCGCCGCCGGTGCAGGGGCGGTCGCGGTTGACGGACCAGAAGGTCAGCCGGGCGAGGTGCCGCTGCTGGGCGTAGGCGAGGATGGTCCGGAAGTCGGCGACGGTGATGGTCTCGCCGACGTCGGTGGTGCCGTTCATCGAGGAGATGCCGGTGTGCCGGTAGGCCTGGTCGTCGCTGTAGCCGTAGGCGCCCTTGACGGCCGTCTTGAGCCCTTCGGCGGCGCGGACGCTGAGGGTGCCCATGTTCTGGCCGTTGCCGCCGAAGTTGAACGGCATGATGGTCCAGCTGTCGACGGTGAGGCCGGACTGGGCGGCCCGGTTGATCAGGCTGGTGTCGGAACCGTTCTGGCCGGTGCCGAAGGTGACGTACAGCTTGATGCCGGGGTTGTTCGCCCGGATGGTCTTCAGGGCGTCCACGGTGCGCTGCTGGACGGTCGGCGAGTCGTAGGCGGCGGCTTCGATGTCGATGTCGATGGCCTTGAGCCCGTACGCGTCGATGACCTTCTGGTAGGCGGCGGCCAGTTCGCCCGCGCTGCCGCAGGAGCTCTCCAGCTTGTTGCCGCTCCAGCCGCCGAACGACGGGATCACGTCGCCGCCGGCGGCCCGCACGGTGTTGATGGTCCGCTGGTCCACTCCTCCGACGAGGGGGCGGCCACCGTCCCACTGGGGGTTGCAGTAGCCGTTGCTCAGGACGAAGGCGAGGGTGAACCACTTGACGCCCGTCGCGTTCATCACGGTCGTCGGGGAGGGCGGGCTGCCCCAGCCGTTGTAGAGGTAGGGGGCCACGGCCATCGGGGCCCCGCCCGGGTCGGGATCGCCGCCGCCGGACGGGGCGTTCCACTTCTGGTTGGCGGCCCCGGTGCAGGTCCACAGCTGGAGCCGGGTGCCGTTGGCGGAGCTGTTGCCGGTCGCGTCGAGGCACTTGTCGGCCGCTACGGAGACGATGTCGCGGGCGGCGGAGATCCCCCAGCGCTGGGCGGCCGAACCGTTGCAGTCCCACAGTTGGAGGACGGTGCCGTTGGCGGTCGCGCCGTCCTTGACGTCGAGGCACTTGCCGAGCGCGCGCACGGTGCCGTCGGAGCGGACGTCCCACTGCTGGGCGCCGGTCCCGTTGCAGTCGTAGAGCTGTACGGCGGTCCCGTTGGCGGCGGACGCGCCCGCCACGTCGACGCACTTGCCGCCGATGCCGGAGATCTGCCCGGTCGCGGCGACAGCTGCGGTGGCGGGGCCGGCGCGGGTGAGGAACGCGGCCACGGCGACGAGCGCCAGAGCGGGCAGCGCGAGGCTCCCGAGCCGTCTTCGCGGGGAGCGGGGGGTCGCGGTCATACGGTCACCGTCCTTGTAGGAAGAGAGCCGGCGCCCGTCCGCGGACTGCCGCGGACGGGCGCCGGAGCTGCTGGTTCCACCGCGGCCGGAGCGTGGGCTCGGACGCGACCCGTTGCCGGCCGGCGGGCCGTCGGGCACGGCCGCCGGTTGTCGGTCCCCGGGAGTCAGTCGCCGGTCGTCACGCGGACGTAGTCGATGACCATCTGCTGCGGGAACTGCGTGCTGCCGTCGGGGTCGCCGGGCCAGTAGCCGCCGACCGCGAGGTTCAGGATGAGGAAGAAGGGCTTGTTGAACACCCAGCGGTTGCCGTTCAGGTCGGCCGGGGAGCGCCGCTGGAAGACGTTGCCGTCGACGGACCAGGTGATGGAGTCGGGCGCCCAGTCGATGGCGAAGGTGTGGAAGTCGTCGGCGAACGCCTGTCCGTTCGGCAGCGTGTACGCGGCGCCGATGCCGCCGGAGCCCGAGTATCCCGGTCCGTGCAGGGTGCCGTGGACGGTGCCGGGTTCGAAGCCGACGTTCTCCATCACGTCGATCTCGCCGCTGTCGGGCCAGCCGACGTTGCCGAAGTCGTCGCCCAGCATCCAGAACGCGGGCCAGATGCCCTGGCCCCGCGGAATCTTGATCCGGGCCTCGACGTGGCCGTAGGCGGCGGCGAACGTGCCGGAGGTGTTGAGCCGGGACGAGGTGTACTCGCAGCTCCCGTACCAGCACTGGTAGTTGCCCGGGTTCTCCTTCCGGGCGGTGATCACGAGGTTGCCCTGGCCGTCGAGCGCGGCGTTGTCGTTCCCCGGCGTGTAGTACTGCCGCTCGTGGTTGTTGACGTTGTCGCCGGTCTCGATCCGCCACTTGGCGCCGTCGACACCGGCGCCGGCGGGCCCGTCGAACTGGTCCTCGAAGGCGACGGCCCGCGTCCCGGGCCCGGCGGCTTGGGAGCCGGCGGCGGGCGCGGCGGACGCTCCGCCGGGGAGCGCGGTCAGGATGGCGGAACAGCAGAGCAGCGAGGCGGCGCACAGGGCGACGCGACGGCGCCGGGAAACGCGGCGCGCCGTGGAGTGCGTGGGGTGCACGGTCATCACATCACTTCGCGTGGGGGGCATGCGCATGACAGGTCGGCACCGAGAGGTGAACGGTTGGGGCGATCACCTCGGGCGCATATTTCAATACTTGATTTAAGGGAGTGCCACAGGAGCCGTCAATAACCTGGTCCAGACCGGAGAGGGAACGGCATGCGCCGAAGGCATATGCGCCTGAAGACAGTCGGCTCACCGTGCGGTCCGTCCCGGACAGCCGCAGAGTGGAGACACGGACCGGCGGGACAGGCCGGGGCACCGAAAGGAGCACGACGTGGAGATCGACGGCGCACCGCGGCCCGCCTTCGTCGTGCAGATCCACGACGCGCGGCGCCTGCACTTCGATTTCCGGCTGGAGGTCGACGGCGTACTGAAGTCCTGGGCGGTGCCGCGCGGGCCGTCGGAGAACCCCAGCGACCGCCGGCTCGCCGTGCCGACGGAGGACCACGCCCTGGAGTACCGCGAGTTCGAAGGGGTGATCCCCCGCGGGGAGTCCGGCAGCGGCACGGTCATCGTCTGGGACCAGGGCACCTACCGGCCGCTCGGGCACGACGGATCGGGCGATGCCGTCCCGTTCTCCGAGTCCCTGGCACTCGGCCACGCGACGTTCTGGCTGTACGGGTCGAAGCTGCACGGCGAGTTCGCGCTGACCCGTGTCCGCAAGGGCGACGAGCCGGACAGCGGCGGTCACGAGGCGTGGCTGCTGATCAAGGCGAACGACCGCCTGGCCGTGCGCGGCGGGCCCGGCTCCCCCGACCCGTACCACGCCAGGTCCGCCCGTACGGGGCGAACGCTGCACCAGGTCGCCGCTGCGGCGTCCCGCGGGCCGGGAGGCTGAGGCCGGCCCCACGGACCGGGACGGGCCGTGCGCCCCGTCAGACCGCCGCGCCGGAGATCTCGGCGAGCACGTCCGTGTAGAGCGGCCGCCGGTCGGGGCGGGCGTGGGCCGCGGTCCGGCGCAGGACCGGGACCGCCGCGTCGCCGAAGCCGACGAGCGCCTCGCGGGCCGCTCCCCGGACCCCCGCTCCCCTGTGGTCGAGGAGCCGGACGAGGCCGGGCAGCGCGGGCTCCCAGCCGGCGCGGCCGAGCGTCCGCGCCGCCATCCGCACCACGTCGGGCGAGGGATCGGACAGCAGGAGGACGGTGAGCCGGGCGTGGGTGTCCCGGTCGAACAGGGCGCGCGAGGTCCGGTGGGCGCGCAGGCGCACCCCGGCGCGCGGGTGGCTCAGCAACTCCTCCACCAAGGCGTGCAGCTCCGGGGCCGTGGCGGCTCCGGGCTCGGGGGCGTGCTCCTCGACGAGACGGGTGAGGACCTCGCGGATCTGCTCGGGCGTTCCCGTGCGGGCGAGATCGAGCAGTTCCGGCGTCGACGGGCGGCCCGCCGGGGCGGCCGCGGCGGGCCGGAACGGGGTGCACAGGGCATCGAGCGCGGCAGCGTCCACGGGCGCGGCCCCGGGTGTGCGCAGCGGGCCGTCGACGAGGACGAGCGCGTCGGCCAGGTCGTCGCGGCCTTCGGTACGCAGCCGGCGTTCGGCCCTGCTCAGCACGGGGGTCCGGAGCAGCCGCACCCCGGCCAGCAGGTCGAGCAGTCCGAGGTCGCCCGCCTCCACGCGTGGTGCCAGGTGGTGGGCGAGGACGTCGGCGGGTACGTGGTGCAGCGTGGTCCGGGCCGCCTCGTGCACGGCGGGCGAGCCGTTCTGCCACCACGCGACGATCAGCGGGACGAGCGGGGGCAGATCGTCCTCGGGCAGCAGCGCCGCCCAGCGCAGCGCCCGCTCGGGCAGCACTCCTCGGGAGGTCAGCTCCGCAAGGGCGGGGTGCCGGCCGCCGTCCTCTTCGGGGCGGTCCCCGCAGTGGTCCTGGGGATGGGCGAGGAGATCCAGGGAGGCCGTCTCCGGGAGCACGTCCACCCGGCCGCGCAGATAGGCACGCAGTACGGCGCGCGCCACCTCCGGCTCCGGCCGGTCAAGCAGGGCCCGCGCCGCGGCGGTCCGGCGCTCCGGCCTCTTCGCTTCCAGCATGGCCAGCAGCCGGGTCCGCTGGGCGGCCGACCGGGGCTGGTCGAGATCGTCCGCCCGCACCGGGCGCGACGCGGGCCCGGAGGCCGTGTTCGCCGCGCCGGTCTCGGCGATGGTCCACTCGGGCGCGTCGATCGGCTGGAGCTCGGTCATCCAGTCGACGAGCCGCCCGCGCACTTCGGGCGCGGCCCCCGGATACGCCTCGACGAGCGCGGAGAGCAGCGCCCGGGACCCGTTCGCGGCGGGGGCGCGCCCGGCGGCGTCGGCGTCGGCGGGGCGCAGGACCGGTGTGGCGGCTCCATCGTGTCCCCGGAACTCCGCCAGCGCTGCGGGTGTCCGTACCGCCTCGGCCAACGCCGCACGCCAGGCCGCCGGTTCGGCGTCGAGCGCCCGCCGCCCCGGTACGCCGAACGCCTCCCGGAGCACGGCGGGCGCGGCGCTCCAGGGGTCCGCGCCGAGGTGGGCGGTGTCCAGGGCCCGGTCGAGGTCGGCGCGGACGAGCACCGCGCCCAGCCGCCGGAGCAACGCGAGGTCGCGGGCGGCCGTCCCGGGCCGGGGCCGGCCGTCCGGGGCGGCGGGCGGCAGGGCGCGCAGTCCTTCGACGACGGTGAAACGCCGGTCGGCGGACAGGTGCGGTGCGACGGTGTGCAGGACCTCGACCAGCTCCCGGGCCACCGGCCCCGCGACCGCGGCCCGGGCCCCGTGTGCCGCTCCCCCGCCCGTGGCGGCGTCGAACGCCTCGGTCACCGTACCGGTGTGCCGGGCGAGGACCGCCGCCTCGTCGGCGGACCACGGCCCCGGGCACAGGCGCAGGGCGCACCGCAGGAGGCGGGCGCGGAGCCCGGCCTCGGGGGTGCTGCCGGCCAGGTCGAGCCAGTGTCCCAGCAGTGCGCGGGCCGCCCGGCGTTCGTGGCCGCCGACGGTGTCCGGGGGCGCGGGCCGCCGGGCGACGCGCAGGGCGAGCGCCGGGTCCCAGCCGGAGCGCAGCAGTGCCGCGACCTCGGGGTCGGCCCCGTCCGGGGGCCCGCCGGGGGCGGCGGGCGGCGTCGGCACACCGTGCCGGGCGAGTGGTTCCGCCAGGTCCTGGACGGAGCCGGCGGCGAGCCGCACCCCGCCGTCGGCGACGAGCGCCAGCAGGGCGGGGACGACCGGCGATCCGCCCGCGTCGAGGGCGAACACGGCGTGGACGGTCACCTCCTGGTCGAGGGCGCGGAGCAGGAGGCGTCGGGTCCGCTCGTCGGGGGCCGCTTCGGCGGCGGCGAGGAGCGTCGCCGCGTGGGCGTCGCCCACGACGGCGCGCAGCGCCCGCGTCAGCGCGGTGCGCAGCCCCGGGTTGTCGTCGCGGCCGAGCGCCCGCAGGAGGTGCGGGACGGCGGCCGGCGCGCCCGCGTCGAGGAGGGCGGCCGCCGCGGTCTTCCGGATGTTCATGTTCGGGTGGTGGAGACAGCCGGCGACCGCCTCGCCGGCCCAGCGGGCCCGGGCCGCGCCCAGCGCCGACAGGGCCGCGCGCACGGTCCGGATGTCCGGGTCCCGGGTGAGCGGGACGAGGGTCGCGGACAGGGCCCGCGCGTCCTCGCCCGTGGCGTCGTGGGCCAGCAGGGCGATGACGTGCTTGCGCACGTGCGGGTCGCGGTCGCGCAGCAAACGGTGCACCCGGGCCCGGGTGGCCGGGGTCGCGGGGCTCTGGAGCAACGCCTTGAGCAGCACCGCCCGTTCGCCTCCGGTGAGTTCGGGCCGCTCCAGCAGGCCGAGCACCGTCGCGGTGAGGAACGCGTGGCCGGCCGCGGTGCCGTCCGGTGCCTCGAGCAGACAGACGGGCCTGATCCGCCGTCGACTCCACAGCCGGCTCCCGAGGGCACGCGTCGCCTCCAGCACCTCGGGCGGCAGCTCCGGTTCGCCGTCCGGGCGGCCCGGTCCCGCGGGTACGAGGCCGGGGCCCGGGGCGTCCGGCCCCGGCCCGAGCCGGCCGGCGGCGAGGTCGCGCACGATGCGCAGGAGCAGGTCGGCCAGGGGGACGCCCTCCGGGGACGCGGGTCCCCCACCGGCGTGCGCCGCGATCCGGCAGAAGGCCGCGACGGGGGCGTCCAGGTCCACGCGGGCGCGCAGGACGGCCAGTTCCCGCTCGTCGGGGGCGCCGAGATCGGCCTCGATGTCGCGCGGGAGGTCCTGCGGGGCCAGCCGGGAGAGCAGTTCGTGCCGCTGCCCGGGTCGGTGGGTGAGATGCCACAGCAGGGCCAGCGCCCGGTCGCGTACGGGACGCAGTTCGGGTGCGACCGGGAGGGGTGACGGGCCGTCCGCGGCCGTGGGCGGTCCGTCCGCCGGGCCTCCGACGCCGAACGCGTGGGCCAGCGCCGATCGCGTGCGGTCGCCGCCGACGGCCTCCAGGGCGTCCAGGGCGGCGGCCGGGGCCGTGGGCAGCAGGGCCAGTACCGCTTCCTCGGCGGCCGGCGGCCGCAGGGCGCGGATCGCGGCGAGGAACGGGCGCGGGGCGCGGGCCGCGGGGAGGAGGCGGATGATGGCCTCACCGATGGGGACGTCCTCGGCCCCCTGTGCCGACAGGGCGACGAGCAGCTCCAGCCGGCGTGGCCAGTCCGGGGCGGTGGGCGGGGCGCCGGTGAGGGCGTCGAACAGCGGGTGACGGCAGGTGTAGAGGACCGTGGCGAAGTCCTCCGCCGGAAGCGTGTGGTCGGTCAGGGCCAGGGAGAGGAGCGGGCCGACGTCCGTGGCCGCCGGGAAGTGGCCGCGCCGGTGCAGCGCGCGCAGACAGGTCAGTACGGGCCCGGCGAGCAGGAAGGGGTCCGTCCCGGCCAGGGCCACCAGGCGGCCGACGTCGGAGCGTTCCGCCCGTTCGCCCAGGAGTTCCACGGCCTGCCCGCGCAGGGCCGGAGCACCGGCCGGGTCCTCCGCCGTGCTCCACAGCTCCGTGGGGTGACCGTGCCGGGCGGCGGCGAGGAGAGCGGCTGCCGCGAGCGCGGCGGACGGCCCGTCGCGGTCGGCGGACCGGCCGCCCAGGGCTCTCGCCGGGCGGATCAGCGGGGATGCTTCCACGGGGGTCACCGCAGCCCAGGGCTCGGCGAGTTCCCGCAGTGCGTCGGTCACGACACCGGGGTCGGGCGAGTCGAGCAGCCGCACCAGCCGGCCGCGTACGAACGCCGGTGCGAGCAGCCCGGCGTGCAGCCCGGCACGGGCCAGCCGCAGCGCCTCGGCCCCCAGGACCGGGTCCCCGGTACCGACGAGTTCGGCGACCAGCCGGTCGGGGCGGTGCGCCCCGGCGGCGTCGCACGCGCGCACGGCCCGGTAGAGGGGTTCGCCCGCCGGTTCCGTACGCAGGACGGCCGGGTCGCCGAGGATCTCCGCCCGCAGCCAGGCGATCCGCACCCGGGCGGGCAGCGCCGCCGCGCGCCAGTCCGGCAGCCGGTGTCGCGGCTGCCGCGCCGCGAGCCGGGCGTGGAGGCCCGCGAGCAGGAGGGACTCCTCGGGCGAGGACCCGGGGGAATCGGGCAACAGGTGCCGTGCGGGACGGTGTGCCCCGGCCGTGTCCTCTCCCCCGTCCCCGGAGACCGGGGCGTCCGCGCGTTCGGCGAGGAGGGCGAGGCCGAGGTGCCGTATCCGGGGTGCGGGGTGCCGGACCATCCGGCCGAGCAGATCCGGCGGACAGGTGAGGGCGTCGAGCCGCCGGGCGAGGAGAGCGGCGTCGGCGTGGTCGAGGGCGTCGGTGATCGTTTCGTCCGGCGGAGTGGTCACCGACGGAGCGTAGAGGGCCGGGTCACCCGGTCGCCCGGGGTTTTCCGAGGCCTGGTACCGCCCGGGCCCGTCCTGATCGATGATGTTGCCCTGGGCCGCCGCTCCGGCAGGAGCAACGGCCCGTGGGACGAAGGGGTTGTGATGCGGGAACTGCCACCGGACCCGACGACGACGGACCCGCGGGAGACTCCCCGTACGGGAGATCCGCGGGAGACTCCCCGCACGGAAGACGGGCAGGGGGCGTCCCGTACGGAAGACGCGCGGGAGGCGCCCCGTGCGGAAGAAGCGCGGGAGGCGCCCCGTGCGGGAGCCGACGCCCAGGTGATCGTGGTGGGGGCGGGCCCGGCCGGCTCCTCGGCCGCGTACCACCTGGCGCGGGCCGGAGTGGACGTGATCCTGCTGGAGAAGGCCCGCTTCCCCCGGGAGAAGGTGTGCGGCGACGGCCTCACCCCGCGCGCGGTGCACCAGCTCATCCGGATGGGCGTCGACATCACCGCCCCGGGCTGGACGCGTTCGCGCGGTATGCGCTGGGTGGCCGGGGAGCACCGGGTGCGCATCGACTGGCCCGCGCTGGGCCGCTATCCGGACTTCGGGCTCTCCCGCAGCCGCCACGACTTCGACGACATCCTGGCGCGGCACGCCGTGGCGGCCGGGGCTCGGCTGTACAGCGGATGGAAGGCGGAACGCCCGCTGACGGACCGGGCGGGCCGGGTCACGGGGGTCGCCGCGTCCTCGGACTCCGCGGAGGTCCCGGACCCGGTCGACTTCCGCGCTCCGGTCGTCATCGCCGCCGACGGGGCGTCCGCGCGCCTTGCCCTGGCGCTGGGTCTGGAACGGGACCCGCGACGGCAGATCGCGACGGCCGCCCGGCGCTACTACCGCAGCCCCGAACGCTCCCGGGAGGAGTACCTGGAGCTCTGGGCCGACCTCCGCTTCCCCGGCGGGGGCCCGTACCTCCCCGGCTACGGCTGGATCTTCCCGATGGGCGACGGGCGCGTCAACGTCGGTCTCGGGGCGCTCCCCCACCGGCGGCACGGCAAGGCGGACCTGCGCGCCACCCTGGACCAGTGGCTGGCCCGGACCCCGGAGGAGTGGGGGCTGCGCGAGGAGAACGCGGAGGGCCCCGTCCGCAGCGCCGCCCTGCCGCTCGGATTCAACCGCCATCCGCTGTACGCGCGCGGGCTGCTGCTGGTCGGCGACTCCGGCGGGATGGTCAGCCCCTGGAACGGCGAGGGCATCGCCCAGGCGATGGAGGCGGGCGAGGTCGCCGCCGAGACCGCGGCCCTCGCCCTGGCCCACCCCCGAGGGGCCCGCCGCGAACAGGTGCTGCGCGGCTACCCGGTGGAGATGAACCGCCGCTGGGGCCGCTACTACCGCCTCGGCAACACCGCCGCCGACCTGGTCTTCAGCCGCTCGGGCTTCCAGCCGGTGCTCAACCGGTACGTCATGGGCTCGCCGTTCCTCCTCAACGCCCTGGCCCGGCTGCTCACGGACCTGACGGACAAGCCCTCGCGCGATGTGATCGACCACGTCCTCAACACGGCGTTCCGCCTCGTCCCGGCGCCGCGGCCGCGTCCGGGCCGGCGCGGCGGTCGGCCGGGCGACCGCTGACAGCCTGCGGGGGGCGCCGGTGTCCGGGATGCCGGCCGGGCGGCGTACGGTTCCGTCACCCACGGCACGAAGTGGGCAGTCACCGAAGGACGGACCGATGGACGACGGCAGGGTCATCACCGCGCGTGAGCTGAACCGTTCCACGCTCGCCCGGCAGTTGCTGCTGCGGCGCGAACCGCTGGACGCCGCCGAGGGGGTGCGGCGCGTGGTGGCGCTCCAGGCCCAGCAGCCGGCCTCCCCCTACCTCGCCCTCTGGAACCGGCTCGCTGCCTTCGATCCCGCCGGGCTCGACGCGGCGTTCACGGATCACGCGGTGGTGAAGGCGACCTTGATGCGGCTCACGCTCCACGCCGTGCACGCCGACGACCACCGGGTCTTCCGGGAAGCCATGCATCCGGTGGTGCGCGCCGCCCGGCTGGGCTCCCGCTTCACCGCCTCCGGGCTGACGGCCGAGGACGCCGACGCGCTGGTCCCCCGGCTGCTGGAGTTCGCGGACCGGCCCCGGACCACCGCCGAGTGCGAAGCGTGGCTGGGCGAGCGGCTGGGCGAACGGCCCGGGCCGGGCGCCTGGTGGGGACTGCGGCAGTACACGCCGCTGCTCCACGCGCCCACGGCTCCGCCGTGGTCGTTCGGACACCGGCCCTCCTACATCGCGCCCCGCAACGGACCCCCGGGAACGGAGCCGGCGGCGTCCGCGGCGTCCCTGCGGGAGCTCGTCGTGCGCTACCTCGAAGGGTTCGGGCCCGCGTCCGTCGCGGACGTGGCGCAGTTCGCCATGGTCCGGCGGACGGACGCGCGGACCGCGCTCGCGGAGCTCGCCGGGCGTCTGGAGCGGCTGACGGGCCCGGCGGGCGAGGAGTTGTTCGACCTGCCGGGCTCCCTCCGTCCGGACGCGGCGACACCCGCCCCGCCCCGGCTGATGGCGATGTGGGACAGCGTGCTGCTGGCGTACGCGGACCGAGGCCGTGTCCTGCCCGCGGCCTACCGCAGGATCGTGATCCGGGCGAACGGGGACGTACTGCCGACGCTGCTGGTCGACGGGTACGTCGCCGGAGTGTGGCGGCCGGTCGCCGGCGGCATCGAGGCGACGGCGTTCCACCCGCTGCCCGAGGAGAGCTGGGAGGGGCTGGCCGCCGAGGCCCGTTCGCTGGTGGCGTTCCTCGCCGACCGTGAACCGGAGGTCTACCGGCGCTACGGGCACTGGTGGGGACACCTCCCGGACGCCACCGTGCGTCTGCTGCCCGGCGGTTGAGGCGCCGTCCGGTCGCCGGACCCGGACCACGACTGCTCTACAGACCTGTAGATTGAGCCTGCCCGCCCCGTCGGACGCGGGGCAGGCTCCGTGTCCGCTCCGCCCCAGAGAAAGCAGCGACCATGTTCGGGATCGGCGAACTCACCATCCTCCTCCTGGTGATCGTGGCGGTGCTGGCCGTGAAGCGGCTGCCCGACCTCACGAGGTCGGCCGGGAAGGCCGCGCGCATCCTCAAGAGCGAGAAGCGGGCGCTCAGGGACGAGGACGGCGACGGCCCCCGGTCGTCTCCCCGCGTCATCCGCGGGGAGACGACCGAGCGGGACTCCTGAGGGCCGTCGTCGCGAGAGCTTGCACGGCCCCGCGGGACAGGCGGCAGTTCGACGACAGGGCCTAGAGGCCCTGTGCCGCGGCCCCGGGGGTCGTCGGCGGGTGCAGCAGCCGGGCGAGGAGGTCGTCCAGGCTGACCAGTCCGGTGAGCCCGCCCTCCGCGTCGCGGACGACGGCGATCGTGGCCCGCCGATCGCGCAACTGCTCCACCGCGTGCGCGACGGTCGCGTCCGGGGCCAGCTCCGGGACGGGCCGGGCCAGGTCGCGGGCGAGGACGTCCCGGCCTCCGGCACGGGCCACGAGGGCGTCCCGGGCGTGCACCGATCCCAGAACCTCGTCCCCGTCGCGCACCAGCAGCCGGGTGCGGTCGGCGTCGGCGGCGGTGGCCAGGATCCGGTCGAGTCCGGCGTCCGCCGGGACCGTCACGATCCGCTCCACCGGGATCCGGAGCGCGGAGACCGGGGTCCCCGGCTCGGTCAGGGACCGGGTCATCAGTCCGGAGTCGCCCTTGCTGATCAGCCCGAGGCGCTCGGACTCCTCGATCAGGTGGGTGAGCTGGTCGCGGTTGTGCACCGAGGTGAGTTCGTCGCGCGGGGTGACCCGGCACAGCCGCACCAGGGAGTTGCTGACGGCGTTCAGCAGCCGGATCAGCGGGCGTACGACGCCCACCACGGCGCGGAAGGCCGGGCTCAGCAGCATCGCGGAGCTCTCCGGGTGGGCGATGGCCCAGGACTTCGGCGCCATCTCGCCGACCACCATGTGCAGGAAGACGACGACGATCATCGCCAGCGCGAAGGCCACGCCGTAGCTGAGGGCGGCGGGCAGTCCGAGCCGCTCCAGCAGCGGGTCCAGCTCGTGGGAGATGGCGGGCTTGGACACGGAGCCCAGGCCCAGGGTACAGACGGTGATGCCGAGCTGGGCTCCCGCGAGCATCAGCGACAGCTCGCGCATCCCGTCGAGCGCGGCCTTGGCCCCGCGCTGCCCGCGGGCGGCGGCCTGTTCCATGCGGTGCCGCTTGGAGGCGACCAGGGCGAACTCGGCGGCGACGAAGAATCCGCTGCCGATCAGGAGGAGGACCGTCACGAAGAGAGCCATGGGGAAGCTCATGCCTGCGGCTCCTGTCCGGTGGATTCGGCGGGCCCGGTGGGATCAGTGGGCCCGGTGGGATCAGTGGGTCCGGTGCGTCCGGTGGATTCGACGCGTTCGGTGGGTTCGATGCGTTCGGTGGGTTCGATGCGGGCGTACTCGGCGACGTGCCGGTCGAGGGTGCGCACCTCGATCCGGACCGAGCCGACGGTCAGCCGGTCGCCCACGGTGGGAAAGCGCCCGAGCCGGTCGATGATCAGCCCGGCCAGGGTGTCGTAGTCGTCGCTCTCCTGGGGCAGCGCGACGCCGGTGGCCTCCTCGATCTCGTCGAGGCGGCGGCCCGCGTCCACGATCCAGCCGGAGCCGTCGGCGACCGCGAGTTCGACGACGGTGTCGGACTCGTCGGCGATGTCCCCGACGAGCTCCTCGGCGATGTCCTCGTACGTGACGATCCCGGCCAGGCCGCCGTGCTCGTCGAGGACGACGGCGAACTCGTCGTCGCGTTCGCGCATCTGCGCGACCGCCGCCGGGAGCCTGAGGAGCTCCGGCAGCAGGAGGGGGCGGCGGGCCAGGGAGCCCACGGTGGTGCGCCCGACGTCGGCGGCGGGCAGCCGCATCAGCTCCCGTACGCCCAGGACTCCGGCGGGGTCGTCCGGATGGTCGCCGAGCACCGGGTAGTTGGAGTGTCCGTGGCGGGCGATCAGCTCGACGGCCTCGGTGGCGAGGGCGTCCCGGCGGATGAACGCCACGTCGGCGCGCGGGATCATCACCTCGCCCAGGTTCCGCTCGGAGAACTCCAGCGCGTGGTCCATGAGCTCGGCCGTGGCGGCCGGCAGTTCACCCTGTTCGTGGGATTCGCCGATGAGGTGGCCCAGCTCCTCCAGCGTCGCGCCGTGGTGGAGCTCCTCGACCGGTTCGATGCCGATGCGGCGCAGCAGCCGGTTGGCGGCGCTGTCGAAGACGTGGACCACGGGGCCCACGATCCGCAGGTAGATCAGGGTGGAGGAGGCGAGGGACTTCGCCATGCTCTCCGGCACGGCCAGGGCGAGGTTCTTGGGGGCGAGTTCACCGAGGACCATCTGGATGACGGTCGCCACCACGAACGACAGCACCACGGAGATGCCCGAGACCAGGCCGTCGGAGAGGCCCGTGCCGTTCAGGGCGGGCCGCAGGAGGACGGAGACGGACGGTTCCGCGAGGAAGCCGACGACGAGTCCCGTGACGGTGATGCCGAGCTGCGCGCCCGACAGCATGAAGGAGAGCCGTTCCAGCACCTTCACGGCGCGGGCGGCCCGCTTGTCGCCGGCGGCGGCCTCCCGGGCGAGGGTCAGCCGGTCGGCGGAGACGTAGGCGAACTCCTGGGCCACGAAGTAGCCGGTTCCGGCGGTGAGGACGAACACGGCCAGCAGGCCGAGCAGGGCGGAGATCATCGGTCACCCGTCCCGCGTGGCAGGCGGCGGGCGGCCCCGCACGGGGCCGCGGGTCGGTGACTGTGGGGGTCGGGCCCTGAGGGGCCCGGACTGGCGGACAACGCGTGGCTCCTGTCCGGCTGGGTTTCTCCAGCCATGGCATCGAGTGGGACGCACTCCGGCGGGAGGTGGGCGCCGAGCATGATTCTGCATGCCGGGCGGGTGGAGAGCCGCCGTCGACGGGCCCACATTCCGCGGCTGATGAACTCTACAGCCCTGTAGTGAACGGCGTCGGGTGGATATGCGCGGCCCGGACAGCGCTCGCGAGGGGGGCCGGGCGCCGCACTACAGCGGTGTCGCCGCCTCCAGGACGAGGAACAGCGCGACGGCCGCGTTCAGCGCGGACAGCGCGGAGACGGTCGTCCCGGCCGCGGCGACGAGCGCGGCGACACCGACGGGGGTGAGGGCGGGGGGCCAGCCCCGGTCCGGCGGCACGGGGCCCAGCAGCGCGGCCACCCGGCGCGGCACCGGCCCCGCCGCGGCGAAGGCGGCGAAGGCCGCGCCACCGGACACCGGGCGGGAGACGAGCGCCGCCTTGCCGACCGCGCGTGCGGTCAGCCGGCGGTCGCCCGTGACGCGGGCCGCTTCCTCGTCCGCCCAGCGCTCCGTGCTGTAGACCAGGGCCCCGAGCAGCGGCCACAGCAGCGGATTGACACAGCCGGCCAGCCGGGTCGCGAGCAGCAGCCGGTGGTGGCGTCCCGTCAGATGGGCGCGCTCATGGGCGAACAGTGCCCGGTGCTCGGCCGGGTCGAGGGAGGCGAGCAGCGCCGTGGAGACCATCACCCGCCCCGGGGAGCCGGGGAGCGCGTAGGCGTACGGGACGTCGTCGGGGAGTACGGCGACGTCGCCGCCCGGCAGCCCCGCGAGCGCCCGGTGGGCCCGCGCCCGGAAGCGGTAGTGGCGGTGGACGGTGAATCCGCAGGCGGTCGTCACGACGACGAGGGCGAGGATGGACGCCTTGCCGGCGAACGCGTCGTGCGGCACGGCCTCGCGGACCTCGGCGTCGGACCAGCCGTCGGGCAGCGGGTTGCCGGGCAGCTGGGCCGTGCCCACCACCACCAGCAGCCCGAGGCAGACCAGGCTGCAGGTGGCGAGGATCACGGCGACGGTGGTCAGCAGCCGGGCGGCCCTGCGGGGGTGCAGGTGCTGTTCGGCCAGGCGCGCGATCGGCAGCGCGCTCAGGGGCAGCACGAGCGGCAGGTAGACGAAGACGCCCATCGTCAGCGCTCCGGCCGGTCCGAGGGTGTTCCGGTGTCGTCGGGACCGCTCTCTGCGAGCAGGGCCCGCAGCAGGTCCTCGTCGTGCGAGGAGAGGACGGAGACGAAGCTGGAGAGCACCGCGTCCCGGTCGCTCTGCTTGTCGAGGAGCCGGCGCATCCGCAGGGCCGCGAGCCCCGCCTCGTTCGCCACGGGCTCCCACAGGACGGGGCGGCCCCGTCCGGTGCGCGTGACCGCCTGCTTGGCGTGCAGGCGCGTCAGGATGGTGATCACGGTGCTGTACGACAGGCCCGCGCCGAGCCGCTCCAGCACCCAGGCGGCGGTCACCGGCTCGCTCGCCCCGCCCAGCACGGACAGCACCTGGGCCTCCAGCTCGCCTTGGCCCCGCCTGCGGGCGGGCGACTCCCGTTCCCCGGCTCCTTCGGCGTCCACGGCCCGACCCCTCTCTCCGTCCGTCCGCCCGGTTCTCCCCGTTCGGCCGCCCGGCCGTGGCGCTGCGCCGGCCGGGCGTCGGAAAAGGGTATCCAGCCGGCGGAGGCGCCGGCGACCGGCGGGGGCGGGCCGGACACCTCCTGGCCCCGGAAATCTACAGTGCTGTAGATTTGGCCGTAGTCGCAGAGTGTCCGCGCCGTCACCCGCGGCGTGGCCGCCGGCACGAGAACACCCGTCACCGCACAAGGGAGAACGACATGGGCGTGAGCCTCGCCAAGGGCGGAAACGTCTCGCTGAGCAAGGAGGCCCCCGGGCTGACCGCGATCCTCGTCGGTCTGGGCTGGGACGTCCGCACGACCACCGGCGCCGACTACGACCTGGACGCGAGCGCGCTGCTCTGCGACGAGGCGGGCAAGGTGCTGTCCAACGAGCACTTCGTCTTCTACAACAACCTCAAGAGCCCCGACGGGTCGGTCGAGCACACCGGGGACAACCTGACCGGCGAGGGCGAGGGCGACGACGAGATCGTCAAGGTCGACCTCGCCTCGGTGCCCGCGACCGTCGCCAGGATCGTGTTCCCGGTCTCCATCCACGACGCGGAGAGCCGGGGGCAGAGCTTCGGCCAGGTGCGCAACGCCTACATCCGGGTGGTGAACCAGGCGGGCGGCGCGGAGATCGCCCGCTACGACCTGAGCGAGGACGCCTCCACCGAGACCGCGATGGTCTTCGGCGAGCTGTACCGGCACGGCGCCGAGTGGAAGTTCCGCGCGGTCGGGCAGGGTTACGCATCCGGCCTCAGCGGCATCGTCGCCGACTTCGGCGTCGGTCTCTGAGCCGCCGGAACCTCGACGCACGCCCCTACCGAAGCCACCCCAGGCACCCAGTCACCGAAGGCGGAACGATGACGATCAACCTCACCAAGGGCCAGCAGGTCAGCCTCACCAAGTCCGGCGGCGGCGAGCTCGACGTCGTACGGATGGGACTGGGCTGGAAGTCCGCTCCCCGCAAGGGATTCCTGGCACGGATGACCGCCCGCGAGATCGACCTGGACGCCTCGGCGGTCCTCTTCGCCGGCCAGGCGCCGCAGGACGTGGTCTTCTTCCAGCATCTGACCAGTGACGACGGTTCGGTCCGGCACACCGGGGACAACCGGGTCGGAGGGGCGGGCCAGGGCGGTGACGACGAGTCCATCGTCGTCGACCTGCGGCGCGTGCCCGCCCATGTGGACCAGATCGTCTTCACGGTGAACTCGTTCACCGGCCAGACCTTCGAGGAGGTCGAGGCGGCCTTCTGCCGTCTGGTCGACGAGGGCACCGGCCAGGAGCTGGCCCGGTACACCCTGACCGGCGGCGGGCGGCACACCGCCCAGATCATGGCCAAGGTGCAGCGGTCGGGCTCGGGCTGGCAGATGACCGCGATCGGCGCGCCCGCGGACGGGCGGACCTTCCAGGACCTCATGCCCGCGGTCGCGCAGCACCTCTAGCCCTCGCCGGAGCCTTCTCCGGAACTCTTCGAACACGCCTCGCCGGACAGCCGCGGGGGTGCGCACGCGGCACGTGCGCGCCCCCGCGGCGCGGCGGGCGGAACACTCACCACACAGGTGTCCGCACACCTGTGTCGACCGAGGGACAGCATGGGCAGACCCACCCGGCTCGGGGACGACGACAGCTCCGACTACGGACACGCACTCGACGAGGTGATCGCCTCCCCGGAGATCCAGCGCCTGCTCGAACGCTCGGCCGTTCCCGCGGGCCGGCTGCGTGTCCGGGGCCTGGCGGCCGTGGCACGCACGACCTCCGCGGCCGACGCCGAGTACCGGCGCTACGCGGCCCTGCGGCGGCGTGCCGGGGGCGGGCGGCGGAACGCCGGGAGCGCGCCGCTCTCCGGACCGGGCGACCAGGAACGGCCGGGGGCCGGGGTGCTGGCGGTCCTCGGGGTGCTGACGCCGGTGCTCGCCGCCGTGGCCGCGGCGACGTTCCTGCTGCTGGGCTACGGTCTGCGGCTCGCCGGGGCCCTGCCCTCCCTGGCGGGCACCCTCGTCGGGGTCGGCTGGGTCAGCCTGGTGGTCGCGGCGGTCGCGGCCCTGGCCAGCGTCATCGCCCTGTACCGCACGGCGGCGAAGCAGTCGGCGGCGGACGCGGTGGCCGTGTCCGCCCCGTCTCCTTCGCACGGCGCCCCCTCCCCCGCCCTCGCCCACGCCCGTGAGGCGTGGCTCGCGGCGCTGCGCGAGCGGGGGATCCGGCCGTTCCTCCTCCAGGAACTCGCCGAGGCCGCGGCGTCCACGCCGGGTCAGGGCGGGGCGCGCGGCTCCCGTTTCAGCTCACCGGCGTTCGCGGGGCCCGACTTCTCGGGTCCGGGGTTCGAGGGCTCAGCGCCGCCCGCTCCCGGGCCGCCCCGACCAGAGCGGCCATGACCCGGGTGTCCTGGCCCATCTCCGGGTGCCACTGGACACCGAGCACCAGCCCCCCGTGTCCGGGGAGTTCCAGGGCCTCCACGGTTCCGTCGGGCGCGTGGGCGGAGGCCACCAGGCCGCCGCCGAGCCGGTCGACCGCCTGGTGGTGGTAGGCGGGCACCACGGTGGTCTCCGGGACGGCGTCCGCGTACGCGGTGCCGGGCACCGGGATCACCGGGTGGCTGCCGAATACTCCGAGGCCGCCGGTGTGGTCGTCCAGGTGCTGGTGCAGGGTGCCGCCGAGCGCGACGTTCAGCAGCTGCATGCCCCGGCAGATCCCGAGCAGCGGGATCTGCCGGTCGATCGCCGCCCGGATCAACGCCAGCTCCCAGACGTCGCGTTCACGGGCCGGGGGGCCGGTACGGGGGTCGGCGACCGCCCCGTAGCGCGCCGGTTCGACGTCCGCTCCCCCGGCGATCACCAGTCCGTCGAGGGCGGCGACGGTGTCCCGTGCCGCGTCCCGCGCGTCGTCGGGCGGCAGCAGTACGGCGAGCCCGCCCGCCGCCCGGACGAGCCGGGGATAGCCGGCGGGCAGCAGCACCGCGGGCATCTCCCACACACCCCAGCGGGCCTGGTCCTGGTAGGTGCTGATGCCGATGACGGGCCGGGGCATGGAACGGGCTCCTTCGGGTCGGGGTGATCACGCGGTCACGTTGTCGGGGGGGGCGGGCCGCCGTGCCGTGCGCCGGCCCGGCGGGAGCCCGTCGCCCGGGCGGGCTCAGTCGCGGGCGAGTTCGGCCTCGGCCGCCGCCAGTGCGGCGAACTCCTCCTCCGGGGCCCCCGCGACCAGCCGGTGACGGCTGTAGAAGGCGAAGTAGGCGAGCGCCACCGCGTACACGCCCAGCGCGATGAACGCCGCGTCGCGGTCCACCAGGAAGGTGGCCACCAGGGCCGAGCATGCCAGAACGAAGGCCACGGACGAGGTGAGCGCGCCGCCGGGGGTGCGGTAGGGGCGCGGCAGCTCCGGCTCGCGGCGGCGCAGCACCAGGTGGGAGAGGGCCATGAGGGCGTAGCTGATCGTGGCGCCGAAGACGGCGACGTTCAGCATCCGGCCGCCGTTGCCGCTCCAGGCGGCGAGGGCGAACCCGATGGCGCCGGGGATCAGCAGGCCGAGGTAGGGGGACTTGCGGCGGTTGGTGAGGGAGAGGAAGCGCGGCAGGTAGCCGGCCCGGGAGAGGGCGAACAGCTGCCGGGACCCGGCGAAGATCAGGGAGAAGAACGAGGCGACCAGTCCGGCGAGGCCGGCGTAGTTCACGAAGCGGCTCAGGGCGGTCGGGTCGCCGCTGCCCTGCAACGCGACGACCAGGGGGTTTCCGGCCTCCTTGATGGCGTCGGCGCCCTGGGCCCCGGTGGCGGAGACGAAGGTGACGAGCGCGAGGAGGACGAGCACGGCGAGGGAGATGGCCAGCGCCCTGGGCATCGAGCGGACCGGGTCCTTGGCCTCCTCGGCGGCGAGCGGTACGCCCTCCACGCCGAGGAAGAACCACATGCCGAAGGGGAAGGCGGCCCAGATCCCGAGGAGTCCGAACGGCAGCCAGGAGGAGGAGCCGAAGGCGGAGGCGTCCGCCGGGATGTCGTTGAGGCGGCCCGCGTCGAACTCGGTGAACGCGCCGACGGCGAAGATCAGCAGCGCGGCCACCGCGATGGCGGTCACCACCAGGCTGAAGCGGAGCGCCTCGCCGACTCCCCAGAGGTGGATGCCGATGAAGATCACGAAGCAGGCGAGGTAGACGGGCCAGCCGGAGGTGAGGCCGAACAGGCCGAGCGATTCGACGTAGTCGCCGATGAAGATCGCGATCGCGGTGGGCGCGAGGATGTACTCGATGAGGATGGCGGTGCCGGTCAGGAAGCCGCCCCAGGTGCCGAGCGCCCGCCGGGCGAATCCGTAACCGCCTCCCGCCGTGGGCAGGATGGCGGAGAGTTCGGCCAGCGCGAAGACCAGACACGCGTACATGACGCCCATCAGGACCATGGCGACGGCGAGCCCGCCGAAGCCGCCCTTGGACAGGCCGATGTTCCAGCCGGAGAAGTCGCCGGAGACGACGTAGGCGACGCCGAGCCCGGTCAGCAGGAGCCAGCCGGCGCTGCCCCGGCGCAGGGTCCTGCGGTGCAGATACGCGTCCGTGCCGGACACCCCCGGGCTCGCGTCACCGGGTGGTCCGGCGGGTGTTTCGGTTCCCTGAGCCATGAGGCGCTCCAGATGTGTGGGTCTACGTCATCGTCGGCACTGCTTCGATCAAAGGTTCGTCGGCACACCTTTGTGGAACGGGAGAGCGCATGGCAAGGGGCGTGCGTTAAAGAGGGGTTACGGATTCGGCGCCCCGCCCACCGCGCGGGACCCGGGCCCGGGTCGGGGCCTCACGCTCAGGCGAGGAAACCGCGCAGCAGGGCCGCCGTGCCGCCGCAGTGCTCGCGCATCATCTCGCGGGCCGCGTCCGCGTCCCGGTCGAGCACCGCCTCGACGACGGCCGCGTGCTGCTGCTGGGAGTGCTCCAGGTTGCGCACCAGCAGCGGGATGCAGTCGAGCAGTTCGTTGAGGGTGGCCCGGACCGCGGCGTACTGCGCGGCGAGCGCGCGGGAGCCGGAGAGTTCGGCGAGGGTGAGGTGGAGCAGGGTGTCCTGGCGCCGGTAGTCCTCCAGCCTGGCCCCCCGCGTCGCGTCGAGCGCGACCCGCAGCCGCCGCTCGCCGTCCTCGGGGAGACCCTCGGCGCACAGTCCCGCCGCCCCGGCCTCCAGCACCTCGCGGAAGCGCAGGGTGTCCTCCACGTCGACGGCGGCGATACGGCGGCGCAGCTCGTCGCCGGCGTCCGGGGTGGCGGTGCGCGGCAGGACGAACGTACCTCCGTACCGGCCGCGGCGGCTCTCGACCATGCCCTGGTCCTGGAGGACCTTGAGGGCCTCGCGCAAGGTCACCCTGCTGATCCGCAGCTGCTGCGACAACTCGCGTTCGGAGGGGAGGCGTTCGCCGGGCGCGACCAGGCCGAGGCGCAGAAGCTGGAGGATCTGCTCCAGCGCCTCCTCGAAGCCGTTGCCCGCGCGGACCGGCCGCAGCACGGAGGCCGGCCGGCCGGTCGCGGTGTCAGCACCGCGCCCGGCCGCCCCGCCCCCTTCCGCCGCTCCTGTCACCCCTGCCGCTTCCGCCGTCCCTGCCGCCGGACGGGTGTCGTCCGCTCTCTCCCTCGTGACCACTGGCGGATCCCCTTCCCAAGCAATGGTTCTCTGCCATACCTTAAGCCTCCCGGTTCCCCCAAGGAGGCATCCCGTGGCAGACCGCACACCCCCGCTCGGCGTCGACGAGCTCCGCTCACGGGTCGCTGACGGGTCGATAGACACCGTGGTGCTGGCCTTCCCGGACATGCAGGGCCGGCTCCAGGGGAAGCGGTTCGCGGCCGGGTTCTTCCTCGACGAGGTGCTGGAGCACGGCACCGAGGGCTGCAACTACCTCTTGGCCGTGGACACCGAGATGCGGACCGTCGACGGCTACGCGATGTCCTCGTGGGAGAACGGCTACGGCGACTTCGGCATGGTCCCCGATCCCGCCACCCTGCGCCCCGTCCCCTGGCACGAGGGGACCGCCCTGCTGATCGCGGATCTCGCGTGGCACGACGGCAGTCCGGTGGTGGCGGCCCCGCGGCAGATCCTGCGCCGCCAGCTCGACCGGCTGGCGGAGCTCGGATACACGGCGCAGGTGGGCACGGAGCTGGAGTTCATCGTCTTCCGGGACAGCTACGAGGAGGCCTGGGACCGCGACTACCGCGGGCTGACCCCGGCCAACCAGTACAACATCGACTACTCGATCCTCGGCACCGGCCGCATCGAGCCGCTGCTGCGCCGGATCCGCAACGAGATGCAGGAGGCCGGACTGACCGTCGAGTCCGCCAAGGGCGAGTGCAATCCCGGCCAGCACGAGATCGTCTTCCGCTACGACGACGCGCTCACCACCTGCGACCAGCACGCCGTCTACAAGACGGGCGCCAAGGAGATCGCCGCCCAGGAGGGCGTCTCGCTGACCTTCATGGCCAAGTACGACGAGCGCGAGGGCAACTCCTGCCACATCCACCTCTCGCTCACCGACGAGGACGGCGCGAACATGATGGCGGGCGACGGCGAGGACGGCATGTCCGAGCTGATGCGCCACTTCCTCGCCGGGCAGCTCGCCGCGCTGCGGGACTTCTCCCTCCTCTACGCGCCCACCATCAACTCCTACAAACGCTTCCAGCCGGGCTCCTTCGCCCCCACCGCCGTCGCCTGGGGCGTCGACAACCGGACCTGCGCCCTGCGGGTCGTCGGCCACGGGCGCTCGATGCGCTTCGAGAACCGGCTGCCCGGCGGCGACGTCAACCCGCACCTGGCCGTCGCCGGACTGGTCGCCGCCGGACTGTACGGGGTCGAGCACCGGCTGCCGCTGCCCGAGGCCTGTACGGGCAACGCCTACACCGGGGAGTACGACCAGGTGCCGACGACCCTGCGCGAGGCCGCCGAGCTGTGGGAGGCCAGCCCCATCGCCAAGGAGGCGTTCGGCGAGGAGGTCGTCGCCCACTACCTGAACATGGCCCGCGTCGAACTCACCGCGTACGACGCCGCGGTGACCGACTGGGAGCTGCGCCGCTCCTTCGAACGTCTCTGACCACCCCCCGCTTCCCGATCGAGGTCCGTACGTGCCACAGCCCACCCTGGACGTTCTGAACCCGGCGACCGCCGAGGTCATCGCCACCGTCCCCGCCGCCTCCGCCGCCGATGTGGACACCGCCGTCACCCGTGCCGCCGCCGCCCAGCGGCGCTGGTCGGCGGCGGCGCCCGCCGACCGGGCGCGGCTGCTGCGCCGCTTCGCCGTCGTCGTCGACGAACACATCGAGGAACTCGCCCGACTGGAGGTCCGCGAGGCCGGACACACCATCGGCAACGCCCGCTGGGAGGCGGGCAACGTGCGCGACCTCCTGGACTACTGCGCGGGCGGCGCCGAGCGGCTCCTGGGCCGGCAGATCCCGGTGGCGGGCGGCATCGACTTCACGGTCCTGGAGCCGCTGGGCGTCGTCGGGGTCATCGCCCCGTGGAACTTCCCGATGCCGATCGCCGCCTGGGGTCTCGCACCGGCCCTCGCGGCGGGCAACGCCGTCCTCCTCAAGCCCGCCGAGACGACGCCGCTGACCGCTCTCCGGCTGGCCGAACTCGCCCTGGCGGCGGGCCTGCCCGACGGGCTGTTCCAGGTACTGCCCGGCGAGGGGCCGGTGGCCGGCAGCGCCCTGGTGGAGCACCCGGGTGTCGCGAAGATCGTGTTCACCGGCTCCACCCGGACCGGCAAGCACATCATGACCCGCTGCGCCGAGCGCGTGAAGCGGCTCACCCTGGAGCTGGGCGGCAAGAGCCCCAACGTCGTCTTCGCCGACGCGGATGTGGAGGCCGCGGCCGCGGCCGCACCGATGTCCTTCCTGGACAACGCCGGTCAGGACTGCTGCGCCCGCACCCGGATCCTGGTCGAGCGATCCGTGTACGACCGGTTCCTCGACTCCCTCGTCCCGGCCTTGTCCGCCGTCGTGGTGGGCGACCCGGCCGACGGGAAGACCCAGATGGGGCCCCTGATCTCGGCAGTCCAGCGGGACCGGGTCCGGGGGCTCGTGGACGGCGGGCGCGAAGCCGACGGCGTACGGGCCGTCCTCGGGACGGCGCCCGAGGGCCCCGGGTTCTGGTACCCGCCGACCGTCCTCACCGGGGTGCGGCCCGAGGCCCCGGTGGCGGTCGAGGAGGTCTTCGGTCCCGTCGCCGTGGTCCTGCCGTTCGAGGACGAACAGGACGCGCTGCGCCTCGCGAACGCCACCGACTACGGGCTCGCCGGGTCCGTCTGGACCCGGGACGTCGGCCGGGCCCTGCGCGTGAGCCAGGGACTGCGGGCGGGCAACCTCTCCGTCAACTCGCACTCCAGCGTGCGCTACTCGACGCCCTTCGGCGGCTACAAGCAGTCGGGGCTGGGCCGCGAGCTCGGCCCGGACGCGCTGGCCGCCTTCACCGAAACCAAGAACGTCTTCATCAGCTCGGAGGCCTGAGCACCATGACCGACACTTCTTCCGTCTGCCGCCGTCTGGTCGGCCGTACCGCCGTCGTCACCGGAGCCGGCAGCGGCATCGGCCTGGCCACCGTCCGGCGGCTGTCCGCCGAGGGCGCGCACGTCGTCTGCGCCGATGTGGACGAGGGGAGCGGCAAGGCCGCCGCCGCGGAGGCGGGCGGGATCTTCGTCCGTACCGACGTCACCGACGCCGACCAGGTGAACGCCCTCTTCAAGGCCGCGTTCGACACCTACGGCTCGGTCGACATCGCGTTCAACAACGCGGGGATCTCGCCGCCCGACGACGACTCCATCCTGGACACCGGTCTGGAGGCGTGGAAGCGGGTGCAGGAGGTCAACCTGACCTCGGTGTACCTGTGCTGCAAGGCGGCCATTCCCTACATGCGGGCGCAGGGCAGGGGCTCGATCATCAACACGGCGTCCTTCGTGGCCCGGATGGGCGCGGCCACCTCGCAGATCTCGTACACCGCGTCCAAGGGCGGGGTCCTGGCGATGTCGCGCGAGCTGGGGGTGCAGTTCGCGCGCGACGGCATCCGGGTCAACGCCCTGTGCCCCGGCCCGGTCAACACCCCCTTGCTCCAGGAACTGTTCGCCAAGGACCCGGAGCGGGCCGCCCGGCGTCTCGTGCACATCCCCGTCGGCCGGTTCGCCGAGCCCACGGAGATCGCCGCCGCCGTCGCGTTCCTCGCGAGCGACGACTCCTCCTTCGTGAACGCCACGGACTTCCTGGTCGACGGCGGGATCGCCGGGGCGTACGTCACCCCGGTCTGACCCGGTCCGGCGGTCCCGGTGGGGGGGGGAGGGCGCCGGACGGCCGGACGTCCCCTGACGTCCTCCCCGCCCGATCGCTCTCCCGTACGGCCGCCGCCGCTCAGCCCGCGGTGGCGGCCGGATCGCCCCGCAGGCGCCGGGCGCGGAGCACCAGGAGCATCTCGAAGCGCTGATCCGGTTCGTCGATGGCGTCGCCCCACAGCTCGCGGATCTGCCGCAGCCGGTAGCGGGCCGTCTGGGGGTGGACGCCGAGGCGGGCGGCCACCTCCGGGGCGCCGCCGGGGGTCTCGATCCAGGCGAGCAGCGTCTCGGCCAGGCGCCGGGCCTGGGTCGGGCTGAGGCCCTCCAGCGGGGCGAGGCAGCGGCGGGCCGAGGCGTCGATCAGCTCCTGGGCGGGAAGCAGCAGCAGTTCCTCCGTCCGCTCGGTGCAGTACAGCACCTCCCCCTGCGGCAGCCGGCCCCTCGTGATCAGCTGGACCGCGGTCTCCGCCCAGCGCAGCGAGGTCGCCGCGGCGGCCAGCGGGACCGCCGGGCCGATCGCCCCGGACCAGCCGGCCGTGGCGCGCCGCAGGATCTCCGCACGGCCCGCCGTGTCCGGGTCCGGGATGACGATGCGCGGCTGCTCGCTCTCCATCTCCAGCAGGATGCCCTGCCCGACCGCCGGGGCCACGGCCTCGCGGGCCGGGCGCATGAGCACGCCCACGGCGATCGTCTCCGGGAGCTCCCAGCCGATGCGGGCGGCCCGCTCGGACAGGGCGACCGACACATCGCCCCGGTGTTCCACCAGGAGGAGCTCGATCAGCTGGCGCTGGAGGCGGAGCCGTTCGCTGGCGCGCCGGGCCGCCGCCTCGGCGTAGCCCCGTACCGACTGTTCCACGAGCCCGTCCAGATACTCGAATCCCGATTCGGCCAGCTCGTACATGGCGGGCGCGGGGATGTCGACCTCCTGGCCGATCTCGGCGAGCCTGCGCCAGGTGAGCCGGACCCCGAGGCGATAGATGGCCTGGAGCGCGTCGAGGCTGCGGCCCTCCAGCCCCTCGCCGCGCCCGAACTCCTGGAACATCTCCGGCGGCACCCGCGGGTGGGCGCCGGCGGTGAGGTTGTGGACGAAGCCTTCGATGGCGCGGCGGATGCCGACGAGGGCCAGTGGCTCCCCGGACTCGTCCTCGACCAGTTGCAGATAGGGATATTCCTGGCGGATCTGGTACAGGATCATCTGGGCGAGCTCGGGGGCCTCGGACCGGGCGATCGCCTCGAAACGGTCGAGCTTCGACCGGGGGACGTCCTGCCAGGCCGGGCGGGTCACGGAACCGCCGGTGCGGTGTCATAGCTGATCAGGGGCGTGTTGGGCTGGTCGGGCGTGGCGCCGAGGAGTGCCACGACACCGACCGCCGCACCAACGGCGAGCGTGGCGGCCACCAGCACGGTGACAGCGGCTGCGATGAGTCTGCGCATGATCGGGTGAGCTCCTTGCTGGAGGCGATCCCCACCCCGTCAGCCGGGCCCCTCCGGCTGGGACACAGTGTCGACAGCACATTGACATTCCGTCAAGGCCTTGCTTACTGTTCACGCCAATCAAGGGCTGACCGGCCCGGGCCCGTGCACCTCCGCGAAGAGATTCGACCCAGGAGTGCCCGGATGCGCCACAAAGCTTCACCCCTGTCGCTTGTCCTGCTGGGGGCAGGAGTCTTCCTGCTCGTCCTCGCGCCGCTGCTCGTCTGGTACGTCCAGCCGCACGCCAAGCGCACCCCCATCGACATCGACACCACCACCGTCTTCACCGGGACGGGCAGCTATTTCGACACGTCCGAGGTGGAGACGGTCGAGGGCAGAACGATCACGATCACGCGGCAGGTGCGCGGGGACGTGGCCGACAGCGAGAAAAGCGGCAACGCCGTGTGGGACGTCTCCACCTCGGTCGACCACCAGGGCACCCTGCCCGCCTCGGACCCCCGTGACGCCCTCCAGTGGACGCTGGAGCGCTGGGTGACCGACCGGGTCACGAACGAGCCGGTCCACTGCTGCGAGGAGTCCCCGACGTTCGACGGGGAGGCCTATCTCAAGTTCCCCTTCGACGTCGAGGAGCGTTCCTACCGCTGGTGGGACAGCACGCTCGGCGGGGTCGTGCGCCTCTCCTACGCCGGTGAGCAGGAGGTCCAGGGCTACTCCGGCCTCCTCTTCAAGGGCGAGGTCGAGCCCACCAGGACCGGGGTGCGCCAGGTGCCCGGGCTGCTCGTGGGGAAGAAGAAGATCCCCCAGGTGCTGGCGGAGGAGTGGTACTCCAACAGCGGCATCGAGTTGGTGGTCGACCGGCGGACCGGCCGGATCATGAACGCGGCGATCGGCCCGAGGAAGACCCTGCGCGCCCCGGGCTCCACGAAGGACGCCGTGGTGCTCCTGGAGAGCAAGCGGGTGGAGTTCACCGAGGAGACCCAGCGCCGGCAGGTCGAGCTGGCGTCGGCGGACAGCGACCGGCTGGCGATGCTCGGCACGACCGCGCCGGCCGGGGCCGCGGGGCTGGGCGGTGTGCTCACCGTGGCAGGCGTCGTGCTCGTCGTCCGGGGCCGCCGGACGGAGCCGGAAGCACCGAACACTCACATGATGACGATTCCGCACACCTGAGTTACCGGCAAGTTGTTGCGCCGGTGAGTAGCCGGTCGCGTACCCGTGCCGAAAACTGTCTACCCCCACCAGAGCACGGCCCCCCGGTCTCGTCCCCGTCCGTCCTCCTTCTCCTCACTTCCGCATCACCCTCATCCCGATCCCTCGCGCCGCAGCCGGGTTCCCCGGCCCGGCGCACCCCGTCCGGGCCCCCCGGTACGTCCCCGCTGCAAGCGGCCCTCGTCCCGAGGGCCGCTCCCCCCGTCCCCTCCCCCCGAGCCGAGTTGGAGCACCCATGCCCCAGCACGTCCCTCCCCCACTGCTTGACGCCGTCGCGCGTCCGGGTCAGGGCCCGGCGCCCGCGACGATCCCCGCGACCCCCAGACGCATCGTCTTCCTCGCCCACCGCGACCTGGGCAACCCGGCCGCCGGCGGCTCCGAGCTGCTGGTCGACCAGCTCGCCCTGGGCCTCACCGAGCAGGGCCACGACGTCACGCTGCTGTGCGGCGGACCGGCCGCCCGCCGGCCCTACCGGGTCGTCTCGGCGGGCTCCGCGCTGGGGCACTACGTCGGCGCGCGGTCCGCGTTCGCCCGGCAGGTCGGCGCGTGCGACCTGCTCGTCGAGGTCTGCAACGGCATGCCGTACCTGGCCCCGCTGTGGCACCGCGGACCCACCGTGTGCCTGGTCAACCATGTGCACACCGATCTGTGGGACATGCGTTTCCCGACGCCGGTGGCCCGTGCCGGGCGCAAGCTCGAACACTGGGCCCTGTCCCGGGCCTACCGCGACCACCTGATGATCGCGGTGTCCCCGTCCACGGCGGGCGCGCTGCGCGAGATCGGCGTGCCCGACCGGCGGATCCGGGTGGTGCACAACGGGGTCCAGGAGCCGAGCCCGCAGGGCGAGCGGTCCGCCGAGCCGCTGTTCGTGGCGCTGGGCCGGCTCGTCGACTACAAGCGCATCGATCTGCTGCTGCAGCTCTGGGAGCGGGTCCGGCCGGTCACCGGCGGCCGGCTCGTCATCGTCGGCGACGGCCCCGAGCGGACCCGGCTGGAACAGCTCGCCGGTCCCGGTGTGGAGTTCGCCGGTCATGTGACCGAGGCGGAGAAGCACCGGCTGCTCTGCGCCGCGTGGATGCTGCTGCACCCGGCCGCCGTGGAGGGGTGGGGGCTGGTCGTCACGGAAGCCGCGGCCCGTTCCACCCCGACCCTGGGCTTCGACGTGCCGGGGCTGCGCGACTCCGTCGAGGACGGTGTCACCGGGATCCTCGCCCCGGGCGCTTCCTCCTTCGCCGCCGCCTGGTGCGCGCTGGCGCTGGACGACGAGCGGCGCGAGGCGATGGGCAGGGCGGCCCGGGAACGGGCCGCCGACTACCGGTGGACCGCCAGTGTGCGCCGGTTCGCCGCGGTCGCCGCCGAGGCGACGGCCGGTGCCCGCGCCCTGACGGCGGACGCCCCGGTGATCGGCGCGAGCGCGTGAAGGACCCCTCGTTCCGGCGGTCGGCCGCCCTGTTCCGCGCCTTCCTGCGCGAACAGGGCGACCCCGCCACGGCATACACCCTGCTGGCCCGTGACGCGGCCGACCAGGTCGAACGGCACGGCCCGCTCCGCGACAAGGTCGTCGTGGACGTCGGCGGCGGCGACGGCTACTTCACCCGCGAGTTCCGGCGGCGCGGCGCGCACAGCTACCTCTTCGAACCGGATCCGGCGGAGATCGGCCCCGGGCAGCGCGCGGACACCGTCGTCGCCGACGGCTATCTGCTGCCGCTCGCCGACGGCGCGGCCGACGTCTGCTTCTCCTCCAACGTGCTGGAGCACGTCGCCGATCCGCACACCTTCCTCAGCGAGATGGCGCGGGTGACCCGCCCCGGCGGGCTCATCTACGTCTCGTACACCAACTGGCTCTCCCCCTGGGGCGGCCATGAATGGGCGCCCTGGCACTACTTCGGCGCCGAACGCGCCCGGAGCCGCTACGAGCGGCGCACCGGCGGCCCGGCCAAGCACCGGCTCGGCGAGAACCTCTTCAAGATCGGCGTCGGGGAGACCCTGAGCCACGTCCGGAGCCGCTCCGACGTGACCGTCGTCTCAGCACGCTCGCGCTACTGGCCCGTCCTTCCCCAGCTCGTGCCGCGCATCCCCGTACTGCGGGAATTCGCCACCTGGAACCTCCTCCTCATTCTCCGGCGGTGTTCATGACCAGCGCTGTCCACCCACCCCGGTCCACGGCCCCGGAGGGCGCGGGACCCGCGTCCCCGGGTCCCGCCGACGGACCTCCCACGCCCCGTTCACGGCGGTGGCTGCTGGGCTTCTGGGCCGCCGTGTTCGCGGCGTTCCTCGCGGTGTCGCCCGGCCGGATGACGTTCGACACCAAGCTCGGCGTCGTCGTGGACCCGTGGCGCTTCCTGGGCGACCTGGGCGAGTTGTGGCACAGCCGGGCCGGGTTCGGCGGGATAGCCGACCAGTACGTCGGCTACGCCATCCCGATGCTGCCGTACTACGGGGCCGCCGACCTGCTGCACGTGCCGTTGTGGCTGGCGGAGCGGCTGTGGCTGTCGCTGATCGTGGCGACGGCCTTCTGGGGTGCGCTCCGGCTGGCGGAGCGGCTGGCCGTCGGCTCCCCGGCCACCCGGCTGCTCGGCGCGCTCGCGTACGCGCTGTGGCCGACGTACACCATCGTCGTGGGCTCGACGTCGGCGGCGGCCCTGCCGGGCGCCCTGCTGCCGTGGGTGCTGCTGCCGCTGACGAACCCGCGCCTCGCGCCGAGGGTCGCCGCGGCCCGGTCCGCGCTGCTGATCCCGCTGATGGGCGGCGTCAACGCCGCCTCCACCCTGGCCTCGCTGCTGCCGGTGGGGCTGTATCTGCTGTCCCGTCCCGGCGGGCCGCGCAAGCGCGCCCTGCTGGCGTGGTGGATCCCGGGCGTGATCCTGGCGACCGCCTGGTGGATCGTTCCGCTGCTGCTCCTGGGCACCTTCGGCGAGAACTTCATGCCGTACGTGGAGTCCTCGCACACCACCACGACGACCATGTCGGCGACCGAGATGCTGCGCGGCGGCGGGAACTGGGTCGGCTATCTGAACTTCGGCGAGGCCTGGCTGCCCGCCGGCTGGACCGTCGCCACCGCGACCGTCACCATCCTCGGCTCGGCGTTCGCCGCCGCCCTGGGGCTGGCGGGGCTGGCGCGCCGTGATCTGCCCGAGCGCCGCTGGCTGGTGCTGACCGTACTGAGCGTCGCGCTCATCACGCTCGCCGGCTACGGCGGTGCGCTGGGCGGGCTGTTCCACGGGACCGTGCAGGACTGGCTGGACGGCTGGCTGGTGCCGTTCCGCAACATCTACAAGTTCCAGACGGGTCTGGCCCTGGCCCTGGCCCTGGGTCTCGCGCACCTCGCCGCGGTGGCCTCCGCCGCCGCGGCCGCGCGGGGCGGGGCCACCGCGGTGCGCGCCCGCCGGTTCGTGCCGGTGATCGCCGCCGCGCTGGTGCTGCCGGGGCTCGCCTGGCCGTACGTCAACGGGTCGATCCTGCAGACGGGTTCGTTCCAGCAGTTGCCCACGTACTGGGAGACGACCGGGAGCTGGCTGGAGAAGAACTCGGCCGACGACCGCGCCCTGGTGGTCCCCGCGACCGCGCACGGCATCTACACCTGGGGCTCCCCCATCGACCAGCCGCTGGACGTCCTGGCGAACTCGCCCTGGGCGCAGCGGGACTACGTGCCGTTCGGAACGCCGGGCAACCGGCGGGCGATGGACGCCGTCGAGCAGGCGCTGACCACCGGCGGCGAGGTCCCCGGACTGAGCGAGTACCTCAACCGGGCGGGACTGCACTATGTGGTGGTCCGCAACGACCTGGATCCCGACCAGTTGGGGTACGTCCCCACGGCCACGGTGAAGCGCACCCTGGAGGCGTCCGGGTACCGGCGCGTCACCGGCTTCGGTCCGGTGATGACCGGCGGCCGGATCGCGGCGGACACCCCCGTGCAGGTCGAGGGCCTCTATCCGCGGCAGCGGGCCGTGGAGATCTACGAGCCGCCCGCCGGGACGGAGCGTCCGGGCCGGGCGGGCACGGCCCCGGTGGCCTCGACGGCCGTCGTGAGCGGCGGGCCCGAGTCGCTGCTGCCGCTGTCGGCGAGCGGCGCGCTGGCCGGCCGGCCGACCGTGCTGGCCGGTGACGCGCACCCGGGGCTGGGGCGGCCGTCGCTGTACGCGGCGGGCGACGGGCTGCGGCGTGCCGACACCCGGTTCGGGCTGGTCAACTCCAACACCTCGTACACGTACACCGCCGATGAGCGCAACGCGGTGGAGGCCGCGCAGGACCCGGACCGGAGCCCCCGGCAGATCCTCCCCGCGTCGGGCGCGGAGCACCAGACGACGGCCGTGCTGCGCGGCGCCGAGAAGGTCAGCGCCTCGTCGGTGGGCAACTGGCTGTTCCATCTGCCGCAGTACGACCCGGTCAACGCCTTCGACGGCAACCCGGACACCGGCTGGGCGGAAGGGTCCCCGGGCTCTCCCGAGGACGAGTGGGTGCGGATCGACTTCACCACGCCGACGGAGATTCCGGCCTCGCTCCAGGTGACGCCGCTGCCCAGCGCGAACGTGCGGGCCGCACCGACCGTCGTCCGGGTCGAGACCGAGCGGGGCCACAAGGACAGCCCGCTGAAGCCGGACGGATCGGTGCAGACCGTGGCCGCGCCCACCGGGCAGGCGTCCTGGCTGAAGGTGACGATCCTGGAGTCCCAGCAGGGGCGTCCCGGGCTCACCGGCGCGGGCTTCACCGACATCGCGATCCCCGGGGTGCAGGTGACCCGGATGCTGGAGCTGCCCTCCGACGCGCCCCGTGGGGGCGCGGACTCCACGGTCTACTCGCTGCGGCGGGGCAGCGACCCCGGCGGTCTGTCGTCGGTGGCGGCCGAGGTCGGCCTGCACCGGCAGTTCACCGCCCGGGAGGCCGGGCCGTACAAGGTCTCCGCCGCCGCGGTGCCGGTGCCCGGCGAGGAGCTGGACAAGCTGCTGTTCGAGCTGACGGGCGAGCGGGACAGGATCGAGGTCAGCGCCGACTCCACGGCGCGGCTGGGCACCAGCCTCAGTCCGCGCAATCTGACCGACGGTGATCTGACCACGGCGTGGATCGCGGGCGAACGCCCCACGCTGCATCTGTCCTGGCCGGAGAAGAAGGAGGTCGGGGAGATCGTCTTCGCGGCGGCGGGCGGTCTGTCCACCCGCCCCGAGCAGGTGCAGATCAGTTCCCCCGACGGCACGGCGGTGGCCTCCGTGGACGAGAACGGCATGGCCCGCTTCTCGCCCATCAGGACCGACCGGATGGACATCACCATCTCGCGGCAGGCGCCGCTGACCGTCCACAACCCGGTCGCCGACGACCAGTTGCAGTTGCCGGTGGGGCTGAGCGAGGTCTACGTCCCGGCCCTGGAGGAGTACCGCTCGCCGCAGCCGAAGCCGGACCAGAAGTTCAGTCTGGCCTGTGGAAAGGGCCCGGTCCTGTCCGTCGGCGGTACGTTCCTGGAGACCCGCGCCGAGGGCCTGGTGCGGGACCTGACGCAGCGCCGCCCCATCGAGGTCACGCCGTGCACCGAGGGCGGCACGGTGGAGCTGGCCGCCTCGTCCACCACCGTCGAGGCGGGTGACGCGGGCCCTCTCGCCATCACGGACGTCACGCTGAGCAACGGAACCTCCGAGCCCGCGGCGAGCACGCCGCGTTCGGTGGACGTCGAGCGGGGCGACGGCGACCGGCGCACGATCGCCGTCGGCGCGGGCGAGGCCTCCTACCTCCAGATCCACGAGAACCACAACAAGGGCTGGGAGGCCACCCTGGACGGCGAGGAACTGACACCGCTGCGGATCGACGGCTGGCAGCAGGCCTGGCTGATCCCGGAGGGCGAGGGCGGCACGGTCACCCTGGAGTACGAGCCGGCCCGGATCTACCAGGTGGGTCTGATCGGCGCCGGGGTCCTGCTCCTGGTGCTCGTGGGGCTCGCCTTCGGACGCCGGCGGGGCGCCGAGCCGTACGCGGCCGAGGAGCAGCCCGTCGTACCGGGTCCGGGTCCGGTCCTCGGCACGGTGGCGCTCACCCTGGTGGGAGTGGTGATCGCGGGGCCGCTCGCCCTCGCGGTGCCGGTCCTCGCCGTACTCGCCCACTTCCGGCCGAGGGCGCTCGCACCCGTCGCGTTCGCGGCGATGGCCGCGGCGGGTGTCGTCGCGGCGGTGGGCACCGGGGAGACCACGGCCGCGGGCGCGGGCGCGTTCGGCGCGACGGCCCAGTTCCTGGCGCTGATCGGCCTGTTCGCCGCCCTGGTCACGGTGGGGCGCGAACCGCTCGGCAGGCGTGCCGCCCGGGGCCGGGGCCGGGGCACGGCCGCCGCGGACGGCGAGGCGCCCTCGGTGCCGGCACAGGCCACCGCCGCCGCGGGCAGGACCCTGTCCACCGACCCGAAGCACCCCCAGGGAACTCCGCCTCCCGCACCCGGATTCGGGTACGGCTCGGGCGAGGGCGGGGGCGAGGCAGGCGGCAGCCGTGGCGCGGGCGACGGCCCGGGCGGTGACGGCCCGACGCGGGGGCTCGGCGGTCAGCAGCCGCCGGCCCGTCCCGGAGGAGGCACCTGATGGCGACCACGCAGCACCCCCGGGCCCGGGGCGGTACGCCCCGGCCCGGGGCCCCCGGCCGGGTGCCGTTCCCGGTGGTCGACGAGGTGGCCCGGCACTGTGCGCAGGACGCCGAGCCGAACACGGTGCACATCGAGATCCATCTGCCCGGCCGGGTGGACGAGGGGCGGCTGCGCTCCGCGTTCGCCGAGGCGCTCGCCCGGCACCCCCGGGCGCTGATGCGGGAGCGCCCCCGGTCCCCGTTCGCCCGGCTCTACGAGTGGGAGCTGACCGGGCGCCCCGACGTGGACCCGGTCTCCTTCCCGCCGGCCGCGCCCGGGGCGCTCGCCCGGGCCCGGGCGCGGGCGCTGGACGAGGCGCCTGCGCTCACGGCGTCACCGCCGCTGCGGCTCACCGTGGTCGAGGAGCCGGGGGCCGAGGGGTGTGTGCTGGTCTTCGCCGTGCACCACACCGCCCTCGACGGCCCGGCCTGCATGCGGCTGGCGGCGACGGCCGCCGAGGTCTACGGCACGCACCGCATCCCGCCGGCCCCCGCCCCCGCGCGGCCGGCGTCCGAGGCGCCCGCCGGGGAGTCCCCGGCGGCGGCGCTGGCCCGTCCCGCCCGGATCGCGGCGGGCTCGCCGGGGCCCTCACCGGTACCGGGAAACGCCATGCTGCTGGTCGAACTTCCGGTGCCGAAGCGGGTGTCCGGCGCCCCGTACACGGTGAACGACCAGCTGATGGTGGCCACCGCGCTCACCGTGGCCGACTGGAACCGGACGCAGGACGCGCCGTGGGCCGACCGCCGGCCACTGCGGATCACCATGCCGGTCGACGACCGCACCCGGGGCCCCGAGATGCCGATCGGGAACGGCACCCGGCTGGTGGAGGTCGGGTTCGCCGCGTCCGAGCCGGCGCCCGGGGCGGACGTGCCGGCACTGCTCCGGGCGACCGCGGAGCGCACCCGGGCGCTCAAGGCGCGCACCCGTCCCCCGCTGGGCCGCTCCGCGTCGCTGCTGACCGCGCCGCTGATGCCGGTGGCCGCCCGCGCCGCCCTCACCCGGGGGCTGCGGGTGCTGGCCGCGCCGTGGACCTCGACGACGCTGCTGAGCAACATCGGCCGGGTGCCGTACCCGTTGGACTTCGGGGAGGCGGGCCGGGCGACGGCCGTGTGGTTCTCCGCGCCCGCCCGGATGCCCCGGGGGCTCACCTTCACCACGGCGTCCACGGGCGGCCGGCTGCATCTGGCGCTGCGCTGGTCGCGCACCCTGCTGGGGGACGAGGACGGCGTGCGCCTGTGCGAGATGTTCACCCGTCACCTGGCCTCGACGTCCTCGGAGACCGTATGACCGGCACCGCCTCTCCCCCGCCCGGGCTGCGGGACTTCTACGAGAACCCGGCCGTCCCCGTCGCCTCGGGCGACGGGCGCACCCTGCGGCAGGCCCGGCTGCTGGCCGACGCGCTGGGCGCGCCGGGGCAGGTGATCCTCGACGTCGGGTGCGGCGACGGCACGGCGGCGGCCACGGCGGCCCCGATCCTCGCCGGTCACCGGCTGATCGGCGTCGACTGGTCCCAGGACGCGCTGCGCCGGGCCCGGCCCCGGATGGGCCATGTGGTGCGCGGTGAGCTGGAGCACGGCGGGCTGCCGCTGGCCGACGGGTGCGCGGACGCGGTGCTGTTCAGCGAGATCCTGGAGCATCTGGTCGACCCGGACCAGGCGCTGGACGAGCTGCGGCGGGTGCTGCGGCCCGGCGGCCATCTGATGCTGTCCACCCCGAACCTGGCGGCCTGGTACAACCGGGCGCTGCTGCTCGCCGGGGTGCAGCCGGTGTTCTCGGAGGTCAGCCTGCGCGGCATCCACGGCCGCCCCGGTTCCGAGGTGGTCGGGCACCTGCGGCTGTACACCGCCCGAGCCCTGCGCTCGTTCCTGGCGGCCTCGGGCTTCGACGACGTGAGGATCACGGGCGCCCCCTTCCACGGAGTGCCGCGTCCGCTGCGGCTGCTGGACCGGGCGGCGTGCTCGGTGCCCGGGGCCGCCTCCATCCTGCTGGCCCACGCGCGACGGAGGTAGCGCGATGTGGTGGGGTGTCGGCGCGGCGCTGGTCGCCAACGCGCTGTACAGCGTGGGGTTCGTGGTGGAGAAGCGGGCCCTGGGCTCGCTGCCCGCGCTCTCGGCGGGCCGGCCGCTGCGGGTGGTCCGGGTGCTGCTGACCAGTCCGCTGTGGATCGTCGGCGCGCTGGCGCTGGCGGCCGGGTTCGGGGCCCAGCTGATCGTCTACCGGGCGCTGCCGATCGCGGCCGCGCAGGGCATCTTCGTCTCCGGTCTGGTGCTGCTTCTGCTGTTGTCGTCGGCGGTGCTCGGCGAGGAGTCGACGGGTCGCGAACGCTACGCGCTCGGCGGGGTGCTGGTCGCCCTGCTGATGGTCGTCGCCTCGGTGCGCGAGGGCGAGGACGTGGTGAGCGGCGGCGCACCGTGGGCCGTGGTGCTCCTCGTCTGCGTGCCCGCGCTGGGTGCGGGCGTCTGGCTGTACGTACGGGTCGAGAGCCGGGCGGCCAAACGGCACCGGGTCCCGACCAGCGGCATCGGGTACGGGGTGGCGGTGGGCCTGCTCTACGGGGTCAGCTCGCTGGCCATCAAGGGCACCTCCAGCCGTCTGACCGGCACCGGTCCGGGCGAGGCCGCGCTGTCGCTGCTGGCGTCCCCCTATCCGTATCTCCTGCTGTTCACCGCGGGCGCCGGTCTGGTGATGTCGCAGACGGCGTTGCAGCGTTGCCGGGCCTCCCTCATCGTGCCGGTGTGCACCACGGTGACCAGCCTGTTCACCGCGGTCCTCGGGACGCTCGCCTTCGGCGAGACGCTTCCCGAGGATCCGCTCCTGCTGGCCCTGCGGGTGGGCGGCACCGCGCTCGCCCTCTCCGTCCTGCTGGCCATGCCGCGCCACGATCCCCGCCCGACGGTCCCGTCCTGACCCCGGCCCCGGCGCCGCCGGCGCTCCCCGTACCCCTGCCACCCCCGACCACTCCGACACCCCCGACATCCCCGACACCGAGGAGCCACCCGATGAACCCCGAAGACCCGCTGCTGGCGCTGCTGGCCTGCCCGCTCGACAAGGGCCCGCTGTCCCTGCTGACCGAGGAGGAGGCGCTCTACAACCCCCGGCTGCGCCTGAGCTACCCGATCGTGGACGGCATCCCGCAGTTGCTGCCCTCGTCGGGCAGGAAGGTCGGGTCGGACGACCACGAGCGCCTGCTCACCCGCCTCAAGGCCTCGGCCACGTGACCACGTTCGCCGCGGCGGTGGCGTCCAGACTGCCCGGGGGCCTCGTCGGCTCGGCCGCCGTCGCCCTGTACCCGCGCTTCGAGCCCGAGCTCCGGCGGCTCGCCGACTTCTGCCCGCCGAACGGCGTCGCCGTCGACATCGGCGGCTGGTACGGCCCCTGGTCCCGGCGGCTCGCCGCCCGCTGCGACCGGGTGGTCACCATCGAGCCCGTGCCGCATCTGGCCGAACACCTGCGCAGGACACTGCCGTCGAACGCCCGGGTGGTCCAGGGCGCCGCGACCGACCGGGCGGGCACCGCGCGGCTGTGGTTCCCGGAGGGCGACAGCGGGGACCGGGGGGTGTCGTCGCTGGCCCGCCGCGACATCCACGCGCACTGCCTGGAGGTTCCGTCGATCACCGTCGACGGTCTCGGGCTGAGCGGGGTCGGCTTCGTGAAGATGGACGTCGACGGCGGCGAGCGGGCGGCGCTGCTCGGGGCGGCGGAGCTGCTGCGGAAGGACCGGCCGGCCCTGCTCATCGAGCTGGAGAGCCGGCTCGGACCGATCGCACCCGCGGTCGACCTGCTGGCCGGCCAGGGTTACGCGGGCTGGCTGCTGGCGGGCCGCCGCTGGATCGCGCTCGACGGGTTCGACCTGGTGGCCCACCAGGCGCGGACGGAGCACCTGGTGCACCAGGGGTTGCTGCGCCGGGCCTTCGTCCCGCACCGGGAGCGGTACATCAACTCGGTGCTCTTCCTGCCGGACGGGCGGGTCCCGGGCACGTCCTGACGGTCGGCGGGTCCCGCGTATCCTCGGCCCCGGGGCAGGCCGAGCGGAGGATGGCGCACGTGACGGGCAGCAGCGCAGGGCGGGACCGGGCACGGCCGGACGGTCCGGGGAGCGAGCGGGCGGGCGTCCCGGAGCGCACGTCGCTCAGCGCCCGCGCGCGGGACGCGGTCCGGGAGCGGATCGTCGACCGCCGCTACCCGCAGGGCGCCCGCCTCGTGGAGCGCGAGGTCGCCGAGGAGCTGCGGATGTCCCGCGTCCCGGTCCGCGAGGCGCTGCGCGCCCTGGTGGGCGAAGGGCTCCTGGAGCTGCTGCCGCACAGCGGGGTCCGGGTGCGGCGGATGGAGCGGGCGGACGTGGAGCACCTGTACGAGGTGTGGGAGCCGCTCGCCGTCCAGGCGTCCCGGCTCGCGGCCCGCAGGGTGGCGCGGTCCGCCCCGGCGGAGCCGCCGGGCGTCACCGCGCTGCGGACCTCCCTCGACCGGGCGGAAGAGGCGGCCTCCGACGACGAGGGGGCGCGCGAGGTGGCGGCCCACACGGCCTTCCACGAGGACATCGTCGCGCTGAGCGGCAATCCGATGCTGGCCCGCACCATGGAGCAGCTCGGCGGACAGCTCCGGTTGCTGTTCGGGATGCGGGAGGAGCCGGAGCACATGCGCGCCCAGCACGCGGTCATGTTCCGGTACATCGCGGCGGGCGACGAGGAGTCGGCGGCGGCGAGCACGCTGCTGCACGTGCGGGACAGCCGGGCCGTGGCACTGCGGTCCCTGTTCGACGACGCCTGATCTCTTGTATACCAACTAGCCGCCACCTCGGTAAACCTGGCAAGGAAAGAGCGCATCTTCTGCACTTTTCCTGCACGCGCGAGGGGCGGAATCACTTCTTCCCGGAATCATGACGATTCTGGTATACAAAATGCTCCCGCTTGCTTCCGTGATCCGAGGAGCCCTCCCATGTGCGTCGAGAACACCCCGCCCCCTTCCGGCCGGCTGACCAGGCGGGGTGTGCTCGCGGGCGCCGCGGCCCTCGCCGGAGTCTCGGCGGTGCCGGCCGGAACGGCTTCCGCCGCGTCCGCCCCGTCCGGCGCCCGTCCCGGGTCGCCGGGCCGGGGCGGAGATCTCGTCGTCGAGGGCGGCAGGCTGCTCGACCCCTTGACGGGCGAGGTCACCGAGGACGCGGTCGTGGTGATCGCCGGGGGTGTCGTCCGGGCGGCCGGGGCCCGGGGGCGGGTCGGCCGGGTCCCCGCCGGCGTACCCGTGCTGCGGGCCCACGGGCAGTGGATCCTGCCCGGCCTGGTGGACGCCCATATCCATCTCAACACGGCCGCCGAGGCGCGCGACGCGGTCCTCAAGGGCGCGACCAGCGCGCGCAGCGGTTCCACCAACTTCTACCAGGACGTCGCCGTACGGGAGTTGGCCCGCCAGTCGCCGGAGCGGGCGCCCCGCCTCCGGGCTGCGGGCGTCTTCGTCACCCCGGACCTCGGCGACACGATCCTCGCCGACCCGGACCTCGCGCCGCTCGCCCGGCTGCGCGAGGGAGTGCGCTCGCCGGAGGCCCTGCGCCGGGTGGTCGAGGTCAACCTCGCGCGCGGGGCCGACACCATCAAGACGCGGGTGAACGAACGCGCCGGGCTGCCCGAACAGGACCCGCTCGTCCAGGTCTACGACCACGAGCAGCTGTCCGTGATCGTGGCGGCGGCAGAGCGCGGGGGCAAGGGGGTGCTCTGCCACAGCTACAGCGAGAAGGGCTGCCACGACGCGGTCACGGCCGGGATCCGTTCGCTGGAGCACGGGGCGTTCGTCGGTGAGCGCACCCTGCGCGAGATGCGCCGCAGGGGGACGTACTTCACGCCGACGCTCACCGCCATCGCCGGGCTCGCCGAATCCCCGGACCCGGTCCTGGCCGAGCGGGGCCGCACCTACCTCCCGGTCCTGAAGCGGGCGGTGCTCGCCGCCCACGAGCTGGGCGTCCCCCTCGCCGCGGGCACCGACTCCTCGGGCGGAACGGTCGACCCGATCGGCCGTGAGGTGGAGCTGATGCACGCCGCCGGGCTCCCCGCCCTGGACGCGATCCGCA
>NZ_UAVD01000011.1 GCF_900460065.1 Streptomyces griseus
GGGGCCGAGCAGCACCACGAGGGCCGCCTTGCCCGGCACGGGCGCGTCGACCCGCCGCCAGCCGGCCCGCTCGTACAGGCGCAGCGCCGCCTCGGCCCGTACGGAGGTCAGCAGCCAGCAACGGCCGTCCGGGGCGGGCCCCGTCACCGCGTGGAGCAGCGCCGCGCCGAGCCCCGCGCCGTGCGCCTCCGGTGCCACCGCCAGTTCGTTCACCTCCAGTGCGCCGCAGAGCCACGCCCGCGTCCGCCCGGGCCCGAGGGCCTCGGCGACCTGCCCGTAACTGCGGTCGGCCGGAAAGGCCTCCGGGGTGGTCCAGGCCGAGGCGAAACCCGTCACGGCCCCGTCGGCCGTCGCCACCGCCGCCGTGAACCCGGGCCGGCGTGCGTCGCGCGCGAGGCGTTCCGCGTAGTGGTCGGCCTGTGCCGGGTCCTCGTTCCAGGGCGGGGCCGCGAACGCCCGCGCGTACACGTCGCGGATCCCGTCGGCGTACCGGTTCAACTCCCCGGCCGCCACCACTTCCACCTCGGCCGTCATCGCACCGTCCCTCGGATCTCGTCGGCGATCCGGCGGCGGACCACCGGGCCGCCATCGGCGCTACGAGGAAACCACAGGGGACCGCCGTGGGCGTCCGGGTCGTCCGGCCCCTCTCCGACCCGCGGCGGCGGCGAGCGGGAGGGGGCCGGTTCCGGGTCCGGGTCCGGACCCCAAGGCGCCGCCGTCACACGTTGGGCACCTTGAGCCGGTCCCAACTGCTCTTGCCGGGAATGCCGTCCGCGTCGCCGCCCGTGTAGCCCAGCTTGCGCTGCCAGGCGGCGTACGACGTGCGGTCGGCCTCGGACCAGGCCGGGCCCGGCCCCACCGTGTACCGGCCGCAGCCCTCGGACACCAGGCGCCTGCCCATCGCCGTGACGACCGCGCTGTTGCGGCCGACCTTGAAGAACGCGGCCCCCGGGAACGGCTCGTACGTCGGCTTCGGCGGCGGATCGGAGGGCCCGTCCGGGGAACCGTCCAGCCGCTTGGCGATCCGCGCGCGCATGGAGTTCATGGTGAACCCGCGCGGATCGATCTTGCCCGGCTGCCACTCCAGATGCCCGATCACCGACCGCTGCGACCAGCCGTGCGCCCGGCAGACGGCGGCGGCGGCCCGCTCGATCGCCAGCAGTTGGGCGGCCGGCCACGGGTCTTTCCCGTCACCGAGGTTGACGCACTCGAAGCCGTAGAAGTGCCGGTTGCCGTCGGTGTTGGCCTCGTTGTCCGGGGGCAGCGCCTTCTCCGCGATGACGGCGCGCAACACGTCGTCGTCGCCGAGCCCGGCGTGGTTCGCCCGCCCGTTCCCCACGAGGTGGACGGTCCCGTCCTTGGCGATGACCCCGTGGCAGAGCGGGCCGGGCAGGGCGGAGTGGCCGTTGTAGCAGAGTTCGACGGAGGACGCGGTGCCCGAGGTGACGGTGTGATGGATCATCACGCCGTGTGTCGGGCCCCAGGGTCCCTTGTGGTTCCGGTTGTTGGTACGCCAACTCCGGTGCTCGACGACATGGAGGCCTTCGTCGCGGAGGGCTTTGAGCAGCCTGGCTGCAGACAGCGGCGTCGCCATCGCGGCGCTCCTTTCCCTGATGGTGCGTAGATCACGCGGGCGCTTCGGTGTGGGGTCGGCGGGACCGGCGGGCGGACGGCGGCGTGGAGCCGCGCACGCCCACCGGGTGGCGGGACGGTCGGGAGCGCCCTGCCGCGGGGATTCCGCCTTCGGGCCCACCTGATCGATTTGCCCGCTCCCGTGCCCTGCCGAACGTCCAGCCGGACGGAAGGTTGCGCCGTGCCCGAACTCCCGCCCGGGTATGTCCGAACTCCTGCCCGACAGGCCGGGCGCCGAGGCCCTCGCCACCGCGCCCCGGGGAAAGGCCTCCGGCACGAGCCGGGGCGCCGGGTCGACCGAAGGCGTTCACGGGCGCCCCGACGGGGGACCGGGACACGGGCGCGCCCGCCGTCGCGGTCTGCGACTGCCGTGGCCGCCGGCGCGGTGAGCGGTGTCCGGGAGCGCGGGCCGGGCGGTCGGCCGGTTTCCACCGCACCGGCGCGGTCGGGTGCCGCAGCTTTACGCCGCCATGACACCGCGCTCGCTAACGTCCCCCTGACCAGCGAAAAGGCCCTCCGGTGCGGAGGGCCTCTCGGTCGTGCGGTCGGTGCGCCCCCGGCAGGACTCGAACCTGCGGCCAAGCGCTTAGAAGGCGCCTGCTCTATCCACTGAGCTACGGGGGCCGGGAGTCCTGATCGGTGGTTCCGTGGCCGTGCCGGGACAAGGATAGGGCTCCGATCCCCTGGACCCGGTTGCTTCACCTGCGTGGCACGATGTGGAGGTTCGGTGAAGCGAACCGATAATCGCAGGTAGGTGCGATTCCTGCATCGGTTTTCGCTCCCCTCGCGCCGGGTGTTGTGTACTCGTTATGCCCCCGCCCCACTCGTCCCCTCTGTCCTGACTCTGTCCAGAGGGTGGAACCGCCGCGCAGAGAGGTCTATACGCTTCAAAAAGGATCTAAAATTGGGCATTCTTCGCATGTGGCGACCATGGACGTACGGCCTCAGCTCATCGACGCACTTTCCGCCCTGCGCGACCGTGTCGCCGCCGTGCGTCTCCCCCTGCCCCTGCCCGGGGCCGAACGCGCCCGGCAGACCAGGGTCGAACTCCTCGCCCAGCTCGACGACTACCTCCTGCCACGTCTCAAGGACCCCGAGGCCCCGCTCCTCGCCGTGATCGGCGGATCCACCGGGGCCGGGAAGTCCACCCTGGTCAACTCACTGGTGGGATGCCGGCTCAGCGAGGCCGGGGTGCTGCGGCCCACCACCCGGACCCCGGTGCTGGTCTGCCACCCGGACGACCACCACTGGTTCGCCGGGGTGCGGGTGCTCCCCCAGCTGACCCGGATCTGGCTGCCGCCGGGCCAGAGCCCCGACCCCGACGGACTGGACGACCTCGCGGCCCGGGGCGAGGACGGGGAGACCGCGCTGCGGGTGGAGACCGCCGTCAGCCTGCCCCGCGGCCTCGCCCTCCTGGACGCCCCCGACATCGACTCGCTCGTCGTCCGCAACCGGGTCCTCGCCGCCGAACTCATCTGCGCCGCCGACGTCTGGGTGATGGTCACCACCGCCTCGCGCTACGCCGACGCCGTGCCCTGGCACCTGCTGCGTACCGCGAAGGAGTACGACGCGGCCCTCGTCACCGTCCTCGACCGGGTGCCCCACCAGGTGATCGCCGAGGTGTCCCGGCAGTACGCGGCCCTGCTGACCCGGGCCGGACTCGGGGATGTACCCCGGTTCACCATCCCGGAGCTGCCCGAGTCCGCGGGCGGCGGCAGCGGACTGCTCCCCACCACCGCCGTCGCCCCGCTGCGCGCCTGGCTCGCCCACCGGGCCCAGGACCCCGCCGCCCGGCAGCAGGCGGTGGCGCGCACCGCCTCCGGCGTCATCCAGTCGCTCAACGTGCGGATGCCCGCCCTCGCCTCCGCCGTCGCCGCCCAGTACGCCGCCTCCGTACGGCTGACCGGGGTGGTCCAGGACGCGTACGGCACGGAGGCCGCCCGGATCCGGCGCCGCCTGCGCAGCGGCGCCGTGCTCTCCGGGGACGCGCGGACCCGGTGGCGCGGCTACCCGCTCTACAGCTCGCCCGAGGAGCTCCTCGAAGCCCTCGTCGACAGCCTGGTGGCCCTGCTCCAGTGCTCGGTCTCCGCCGCCGACGAACAGATCCGCACCCAGTGGCGCCGCGAACCCGCCGGGAGCCTGTTCCGGTTCGAGGAGGCCGGACGCGAGGCCGGCGGCTGGGGGCCCGCCGAGGACGTCGAAGGCCGGATCTCCGTCGCCGTACGCCGGTGGCGGCGGGTCCTGGAGGAACTGGCCGATGAGGAGGTGCGCCAGCTCGAACGGAACGTGGCGCCCGCCCCCGAGACCGTCGCCGCACTGCTCGCGGCCGCCCTCCTCGGCGGGCGGCGCGCCCGCGCGGCGGGGGAGCAGCTCGCCGAACGCATCGGCGCCCAGGGCGCGCTGCGCCTCCGCGACAAGGGCGGCGAGCTGCTGACCACCTACCTCGACCAGGTCCTCGGCGGCGAACGCGACCGCCGCCTCGCCCCCCTCGACGTACTCGACGTCGCCCCCGAACCCCAGGCCGAACTGATCGCCGCGCTGTCCGTACTGCAGAAGGAGAGGTGGCAGCGATGACCGCCGTCACGGACGAGGACCAGGACAACGGAAACGGCACGCCGAAGGCGGACCGGCGCGCGGACGGGCGCTGGGACGACGGGCTCATCGCCCGGCGCGCGGCTGCGGGCGAGGCCCGCGAGGCCGGGGGAACCGCCCCCCGCACGCCCGCCGAGGACGACGTGGAGCCGCAGGTCGAGGCGTACGTCCCCTCCGGCGGGCCGCTGCCGCCCCGGCTCGACGCCCTGCGCGAGCTCGTCGGCCTCTCCCGCGCCCGGCTCGACCGGGACACCCTCGCCGAGGCGGGACGCGTGCTGGACGAGGCCGCCGCCCGGCAGCGCCTCTCCTCGCGGCACACGGTCATCGCCGTCGCCGGAGCCACCGGCAGCGGGAAGTCGACCCTGTTCAACGCGCTCGCCGGGGCCCCGATCTCCGACACCGGACTGCGCCGCCCCACCACCTCCCAGCCCATCGCGTGCAGCTGGACCGACGGGGCCGCCGGCCTGCTGGACCGCCTCGCCGTCCCCGGGCGGCTGCGGCGCAGGCCGCACCCGGGGCCCGCCGCGTTCGACGAGGCGCTCCAAGGGCTCGTCCTGGTCGACCTGCCCGACCACGACTCGGCGGCCACCGAGCACCGCGACCAGGTGGACCGGGTGCTGGCGCTGGTCGACGCGGTGATCTGGGTCGTCGACCCGGAGAAGTACGCCGACGCCGCCCTCCACGAGCGCTACCTGCGCCCGCTCGCCGGACACGCCGAGGTCACCTTCGTCGTCCTCAACCAGACCGACCGGCTGCCCGGCGAGGCGGCCGACCTCGTCCTCGACGACCTGCGCCGCCTCCTCGACGAGGACGGCATCGCGCTCGGCGAGCACGGCGAGCCCGGCGCCACCGTCATGTCCCTGTCCGCGCTCACCGGCGACGGGGTCCCCGAGCTCCGCGAGCTGATCGGCCGCTTCGTCCAGGACCGCACGGCCGCCACCCGCCGCCTCTGGGCCGACGTCGACGCGACGGCGGCGCGGCTGCGCCCGGTCTACGTGGCCGAGGGCCGGCCCGGACTCGGCGAGCGGGCCCGCGACGAGTTCACCGACCGGCTGGCCGAGGCCGTCGGGGCCGCCGCCGCCGGACAGGCCGCCGAACGGGAGTGGCGCAGGAACGCCGGACGCGCCTGCGGGACGCCGTGGCTGCGGCTCTGGCGCTGGTACGAGAACCGGGGCCTGCCCGGCAGCCTGGACCGGATGGGGCAGGCGCTGACCCCGCCCGAGGAGGAACTGACGGCCCGGCAGCGGGTCGAGCAGGCGGTGCGGATCGTCGCGGACGACGCCGCCGACGGGCTGCCGGGCCCCTGGGCGCAGGCGGTCCGCGAGGCCGCGTTCACCGGGGCGCGGGGACTGTCCGAGGCGCTGGACGAGCTGGCGGTCAGGGCCGGGGCCCCCGGCACGTCCAAGCGGGGCGGCGGAACGGAGACGGCGGGGGGAGCCGCCGGAACGTCCCCCGGAGCCCCGCTCGGCGGCCGTCCGGCCAAGCCGCCCCGCCCGAAGTGGTGGCCCGCCGCCGTGCTGGCCCAGGTGTCGATGACGCTCCTCCAGGTCTTCGGCGGCCTGTGGCTGGTCGGCCAGATCATCGGCGTCCTGGAGCCGGGGCTCGTCACGCCCGCGCTCATCATGCTGGCCGGAGTCGTCGGCGGCCCGCTCGTGGAGTGGTCCTGCGCCGCGGCCATCCGGGGACCGGCCAGGAGGTACGGGCAGGACGCCGAGCGGCGGCTGCGCGAGGCCGCCGCCGGATGCGGCCGGGCCAGGGTCCTGGATCCGGTCGCCGCCGAGCTGGTGCGCTACCGCGAAGTGCGCGAGCGGTACGTGACGGTGACGGAGTTCTCCACAACCGGCCGGTAGTCCACAGGCCCCGGCGCGATTCCCGCCCGGCGTCCACCATGGAGTCCGCACCCCGCAGACGCCCGGAGAGGCACGAGCGGCGCGATGCGGTACGAGCGGTGCGATCCGGTACGACAAGGAAAACGGGGGCGGGAAATGAACGAGACCTTGGTGACCCTGGTGGGTAACGCCGCGACGGCGGTGGAGTTCCGTGAGACGGCCACCGGAGGAATGGCGCGATTCCGTTTCGCCGTGACCCCGCGGCGCTGGGACCGTGCGAAACAGCTCTGGGCCGACGGCCGTACCAGCTTCTACACCGTCTGGTCCTGGCGGACGCTCGCCGCGAATCTGGCCGGTTCCGTTTCGATCGGGGAACCCCTCGTCGTGCACGGCCGGTTGAAGGTGCGGGAGGAGGAACAGGCCGGTCAGCGGCGGACGTTCGTCGACGTGGAGGCCGTCGCCGTCGGCCACGACCTGAGCCGGGGAACGGCCGCCTTCCGCCGGGCCGCCCGAGCGGAACCCCTTCTGACGGAGCGTTCGGAAAGTGTCACGGACGGCGATGCGCGGCCGTCCGAGAAACAGCGGGAACCGGTCGACGCAATGGCCGCGGTGTCCTGAAAAAGCTCATCGCCGACAAGCGCGACCGCCGTCGCGCCATAACGATTCCGATTCGGAATGGTTGTGCAAGGGCAGTACGGGGGACTGCCCTTGCCCCGTTCTTTAGGATTCCCAGTGCTCACGGGTCACTCGGGTCTGCTGGCGAGGCATTCCCCACACGCGCACCACGCGCGAGGGCCTCGCCCGGAGGGGAATTCTGTGTTTTCTGCGTCTTCAGCGTCCGCTGCGCCGTCCGGCACGACAGGGGCGCCCCCCGGCCGCGGCATCCGCCGTCCGGTCGCCGCGCTGCTGATCTCCGGTCTCGTCGCGGCTGCCGCGCTCGTCGGCGCCGGACCGGCGGCGGCCGACGACCCGGGCCGGCACCACGGCGGCGCGGCCGCGGTGCTCGACGGGCTGAAGACCTTCGACAGCGCCGTCCTCCGCGTCGAGGGGAAGGACGGTGCGCCCGACCGGACCCAGGAACTGCCCGCCGGGCTGTTCGAGATGACCGTCGACGGCGGCGGCAAGCTCAAGACCTACTGCATCGACCTCCACAACCCCACCCAGGACCAGGCGAGATACCTGGAGACCCCGTGGGCCGAGACCTCGCTGAGCACCAACCGGGACGCGGGGAAGATCCGCTGGATCCTCCAGCACTCCTACCCCCAGGTCGACGACCTGGCCGCGCTCGCCGAAGCGGCCGGCACCGGCCCGCTGACCGAGCGGACCGCCGCCGCGGGGACCCAGGTCGCCATCTGGCGCTACTCGGACGACGCCGACGTCAGCGCGTCGGACAAGCAGGCGGAGAAGCTCGCCGACTGGCTGCACCGCAACGCGCGGAACACGAAGGAGCCCCGCGCCTCGCTCACCCTGGAGCCGGCCGCCGTCTCCGGCCGGGCCGGTGAGCGGCTCGGCCCCGTGACCGTCCGCACCGCCGCGGACCAGGTCTCGGTGTCGCCCCCGGTGGACGCGGCGGCCAGCGGCGTCAAGGTCACGGACGAGAAGGGCGCCCCCGTCACCGCCGCGGCGGACGGGGACCGGCTCTACTTCGCCGTGCCGAAGGACACCGCGGACGGCACCGCGTCCCTGACCGCCCAGGCCACCACCTCCGTGCCGGTCGGCCGGGCCCTCGTCGGGACCGGCCGCACCCAGACCCAGATCCTGGCCGGCTCCAGCGAGTCCACGGTCTCCGCGCGGGCCGGCGCCACCTGGACCGAGCAGGGCGCCGCCCCCGCCCTGACCGCGCGGAAGAACTGCGCGGCGGGCGGCGTGGACATCACGGCCGCCAACCGGGGCGACGCCCCCTTCACCTTCGAGCTGGCCGGTACCGAGCACACCATCGCCGCCGGGGCCACCCGCACGGTGACGGTCCCCGTCGCCGAGGACCAGGCGTACGACTTCACCATCACGGGGCCCGGGTTCGCCAGGACCTTCACCGGGGTGCTGGACTGCGCCACCAGCGGCAGCGTCCTGGAGCGCGCGGGCGCGGGCGACGCCGGCAACGACATCGGCACCCAGAGCGCCCAGCAGTCCGTTCCGGCCACGACCGGCTCCACCACATCGGGCCCGGCGGTCGATCTCGCCGCGACCGGCGGCTCCAGCGCCACCCCGATGCTCGCGGCGGTCGCCATCGGACTGCTCGTGGTGGGCGGCGGCGCGGTCTTCCTCCTCCGCCGGAAGGCACCCCACGCCAACGGTGAGTGACCGGCCGTACGCGGGAAGCGGCGTCGTTCCCGTGTCGATCCCCGGACGGGTTTCCGTCCGGGGAGGGCCGTCAGGCAAGATGGGGTGTATCTGCCCACACCTCTATTGCTGCCGGACGGTTTCTCTTGGCTGAGTACATCTACACCATGCGCAAGACGCGCAAAGCGCACGGCGACAAGGTGATTCTCGATGACGTCAACCTGAACTTCCTGCCCGGCGCGAAGATCGGTGTCGTGGGACCCAACGGCGCCGGTAAGTCCACGGTGCTGAAGATCATGGCGGGCCTGGAGCAGCCGTCCAACGGCGACGCCTTCCTGTCGCCCGGCTTCACCGTCGGCATCCTCATGCAGGAGCCGAAGCTCGACGAGGAGAAGACCGTCCTGGAGAACGTCCAGGACGGCGCCGCCGAGATCATGGGCAAGCTCAAGCGCTTCAACGAGGTCGCCGAGCTCATGGCGACCGACTACTCCGACGCGCTGATGGAGGAGATGGGCAAGCTCCAGGAGGACCTGGACCACGCGAACGCGTGGGACCTGGACGCCCAGCTGGAGCAGGCCATGGACGCCCTGGGCTGCCCGCCCGGCGACTGGCCGGTCACCAACCTCTCCGGTGGCGAGAAGCGCCGTGTGGCGCTCTGCAAGCTCCTCATCGAGGCCCCGGACCTGCTCCTCCTCGACGAGCCCACCAACCACCTGGACGCCGAGTCGGTGAACTGGCTGGAGCAGCACCTCTCGAAGTACGCGGGTGCCGTCGTCGCCGTCACCCACGACCGCTACTTCCTCAACAACGTCGCCGAGTGGATCCTCGAACTCGACCGCGGCCGCGCGATCCCCTACGAGGGCAACTACTCCACCTACCTCGACAAGAAGGCCGCCCGCCTCAAGGTCGAGGGCCGCAAGGACGAGAAGCGCCAGAAGCGCCTCAAGGAGGAGCTGGAGTGGGTCCGCTCCAACGCCAAGGGCCGCCAGACCAAGTCCAAGGCCCGTCTCGCCCGGTACGAGGAGATGGCGGCCGAGGCCGACAAGATGCGGAAGCTGGACTTCGAGGAGATCCAGATCCCGCCGGGCCCCCGTCTCGGGTCCATCGTCGTCGAGGTCGAGCACCTCTCGAAGGCCTTCGGCGACAAGGTCCTCATCGACGACCTGTCGTTCACGCTGCCCCGTAACGGCATCGTCGGCGTCATCGGTCCGAACGGCGCGGGCAAGACCACGCTGTTCAAGATGATCCAGGGCCTGGAGACGCCGGACAGCGGCTCGGTCAAGATCGGCGACACGGTCAAGATCTCCTACGTCGACCAGTCCCGCGCCAACATCGACCCGAAGAAGACCCTCTGGGCCGTCGTCTCGGACGAGCTGGACTACATCAACGTCGGCCAGGTCGAGATGCCCTCCCGCGCCTACGTCTCCGCGTTCGGCTTCAAGGGCCCGGACCAGCAGAAGCCGGCCGGCGTCCTGTCCGGTGGTGAGCGCAACCGCCTCAACCTGGCGCTGACGCTCAAGGAGGGCGGCAACCTGCTGCTCCTCGACGAGCCCACCAACGACCTCGACGTCGAGACGCTCTCCTCGCTGGAGAACGCCCTCCTGGAGTTCCCGGGCGCCGCTGTGGTCATCTCCCACGACCGCTGGTTCCTGGACCGCGTCGCCACGCACATCCTCGCCTACGAGGGCGACTCCAAGTGGTACTGGTTCGAGGGCAACTTCGAGTCGTACGAGAAGAACAAGATCGAGCGTCTCGGCGCGGACGCGGCCCGCCCGCACCGCGCCACGTACAAGAAGCTCACGCGAGGCTGATCGTCTTGGCTCGTCACCTCTACAGCTGCCCCCTGCGCTGGTCGGACATGGACGCCTTCGGCCACGTCAACAACGTGGTCTTCCTCCGCTACCTGGAGGAGGCGCGCATCGACTTCATGTTCCGGCTGGCGCCCGGGGACGGCTCGCCGTCGTTCTCCGGCGGGTCCGTCGTGGCCCGTCACGAGATCGACTACGTACGGCCGCTCGTCCACCGGCACGAGCCGGTGACCGTCGAGTCGTGGGTCACGAAGATCGGCGCCGCGTCGCTGACGATCGCCTATGAGATCAAGGACCCCGAGCAGGTGTACGTGCGCGCCTCGACCGTCGTCGTGCCGTACGACCTGGCGGCGGAGCGGCCCCGGCGGATCTCCGCCGAGGAGAAGCTCTTCCTCCAGCAGTACCTGGCAGAGGAGCCCGCCGCGGCATGACCGTGCCCGTGCAGTCGCTGCGGTTCGCCGACGCGAGGGAGGCGGCGGATCTCGCCGCCTTCCTCGGCCGGCTGCTCCACTACGACCGGGCCGCCGCGGTCCGGTTGCAGGCGGGCGGCGGCGACGCGCTGGCCGTGTTCGGCCGCCCGCCCTCCTTCGAGGTCCTCGCCATCCGCGCCGCCCGCCTGGCCCGCCCCGAGACGCTCGACGTCACGGTGTCGGCCGGGGAGCTGCTGGAAACCCTGGACGTTCCCGTCCCCGGCGACCCGGCGGGCGCCGCGGAGCCGGGCGCCGGTGCGCTGCCCGCCCCGGTCACCGGGCCGCCCTGGACCGGTGTCCTGCCACCCCGGGGCCCCTGGCGGGAGCAGCCGGGCCTGCCCGGGCCGGACGCCCTGCGCGCCGCGCTGGACGGGGCCGTCGCCGAGTTCCGCACCCGGGACGAGGCCCTGCCCGAGGAGCGGCGCACCCGTGCCGAGCGGGACCGTATCGGCCGGGAGATCTGGTCCCGGCCGGTCGGGACCACCGACCTTCCGCTCCGGGCCGTCCACGCGGCCCAGTCCCTCGGCTTCCTCCGGGCCGACCCGGGGTTCCCGGTGTCGCTGCTCTCCGCGGGCGGCTGGCTCCGGCTGCGCACCCCGTACGGCTCGATCGCCCTGCGCGGGGCGACGAGCGGCGAGCTCGGCGCCCTGCCCTTCACCGTCGGCCCCCGCTGAGCCGAGGCCACTCGCCCGGGAGCCCGCCGGTCACCGCCCGGGCCTCCCGGCCGTCGGGCAGGTGAGGTCCCGCGCGGGCAGCTTCCCGCCGCGCAGGTAGTCGTTGACGGCCCGGTCGGCGCAGGGCACCGGCCGCAGCCCGTCGCTTCCGCGCCCGTAGACGCCGTGCGCCCGGATGTCCGCCGTCACCAGCCGTGAACCGGTCAGCCTGCGGTGCAGGGCCAACGCCCCCTCGTACGGGACGTTGTTGTCGCGGCGGGCCTGGAGCATCAGGACCGGCACGTCGTTGCCGATCTCCGTGCCGGGCTCGGCCGGCTCGGTCTCCCAGAAGGCGCAAGGGGCCGTCATCCCGTTGACGAACGGACCGAAGACGGGCTGTGCGGCCCGGCTGCGCCAGGAGTTCTTCCAGTACGTCTCCGGGTCGGCCGGCCAGCCGCCGGCCGGCCAGCCGCCGTCCCCGCACATGAACACCGCCCCGCCCAGCATGCTGTCCGCGAGCTCCGGGGAGGCGAGCATCTCCAGCATCGCGGCGAGTTCGGGGCCGGGCTCGACCGGCTTCCCTCCGGCCGCGTCCACCAGGTCCCGTACCGTGCCGGCGAGCGCCGCGTCGTACTCCTCGTGCTGGATCAACTGCCTGAGCACCAGCCGCAGGACGGGGGCGTCGAGCCGCACCCCGGCGACGGGCACCGGGCGTCTCTCCGCCCCGTCGAGGAGCCGCTGCACCCGGGCCCGCACCTCGGCGGCCGTGCGGCCCAGGGCGTAGGAGCCGTGGCGCCGGGCGGTCCAGCCGGCCCAGGCGTCCAGGGCCTCTTCGAGCGGCTCCCCGGCCGACCGGAACAGCTCGTACTGGGTGGCCGCCGGGTCGGTGCTGGAGTCGAGCACCATCCGGTCCGCCCGCCCCGGGAACAACTGCGTGTAGACGGCGCCGAGATCGGCCCCGTACGAGACCCCGTAGTACGAGAGCCGGGGCTCACCCAGCGCCGCCCGGATCGCGTCCATGTCGCGGGCGACATTGCGTGAGGAGGCGTGCGGGAGCAGCGCGGCGTTGTCCCCGTGCCGGCCGCAGCGCCGCGCGGTGTCCCGGGCCGCACGGACCGACCGGTCGAAGTCCCGGCGCGCGGAGGTGACGGGGCCGGGCGGCACGGCCGGTGCCGCCGGTGCGCAGCCGACCGGGGTGGAGTCGCCGAGGAAGCGGGGGTCGAAGCCGATCAGGTCGTAGCGGTCCGCCACGTCCCCCAGGGCCGGTCGCAGGCGCAGGGTGCTGTCCAGCCCGGGCCCGCCCGGCCCGCCCGGGTTGGAGAGGAGGACGCCGCGCCGCCGCGACGGGTCCGCGGCCCGGATCCGGGAGACGGCGACCCGGATGGTGCGGCCCTGGGGATCGGCGTGGTCGAGGGGCACGGTGACGTCCGCGCACTGTGCGCCCGCCGCGTTCAGCTCCTCGTACCGGTCCGGGCAGGCCCCCCAGTCGAGGTGGTGGCGCGCGGGGACCGGTGGCGGGGATGCCGCGGTCGCGGGTGTCGCTCCGGCCAGCAGACCGGCCAGTGCCAGACCGGCGCAGAAGAGGGGGACGACGCGCATGGCGCTCCTCGGAACAGGGGGAATGACCTGACCGACGCTACGAGCACACCCGGTGCCGCCACCATCCGGACAGCCCCTCGAACTGTCCTGGTGCCAGCCCTACTTGTGGACCGCCCGCCGGGCGTACGGGGTGGCGGACGCCCGGCTGGGCCGCTACTCTCCCGGCTCCTTCGGGGCCGTCCCGTGCGCGTCCGGCCAGACGCCGATGTGGTCCTGCTCCAGCTCCAGCAGCACCCGGTGTTCCATGCCCAGGGCCTGCGTGTAGTCCGCAGGCAGCTGGAGCCGTCCCGCCCGGTCGAGCATCGCGTACTCCCGGGCCACCTGCGACTCCTGGCCCGTCGCCGCGTCCACCTCCGTGCGGCGCAGCACCTCGGAGGACGTACGGCCGTCGCGGATGGCGACCGTGCGCCGTACCTCGTCCGCCACCGCCTGGTCATGGGTGACGATCACGATCGAGGTGCCCAACTCCTCGTTGGCGCGCCGGAACGCGGCGAAGACCTGCTCCCCGGTGGCGGAGTCCAGCTCGCCGGTCGGCTCGTCCGCGAGCAGCACGGACGGGTTGTTGGCCAGCGCCACGGCGATGGCCACCCGCTGCTGCTGTCCGCCGGAGAGCTGCTGGGGCCGCCGGTCGCGGCAGTCCGCGATGTCGAGCATGGCGAGCAACGACTCGGCGCGGGAGGCCCGCTCGCGCTTGTCCTTGCCGCCGCGCAACTGCATGGGCAGGGTGATGTTCTGGACCGCGGTGAGGTAGGGGAGCAGATTGCGGGCGGTCTGCTGCCAGACGAACCCGACCACGTCCCGGCGGTAGCGCAGCCGTTCCTTCGGGCCCATCGACAGCAGATCGCAGCCCGCGACCTTCGCCGACCCCGCCGTCGGCACGTCCAGCCCGGCCAGGATGTTCATCAGGGTCGACTTGCCGCTGCCCGACGCCCCGACCAGGGCCATCAACTCGCCCTCGGTGACCAGCAGGTCGAGACCCTGGAGGGCCTGCACCTCCACCCCGTCCGTGGTGAAGATCCGCACCACGCGGTCGCAGGCGATCAGCGCGTCGTGCCCGTAGGAGGGGCGGTCCCGGCGGGCCGCGGCCCGCCGCTCCAGCTCCGCCAGCGTCGTTTCGGCCGCGCGGGCCGTGCCTTCCGTCTCGGTGGACGAGGTCATCGGGAGTCTCCTGCCCTGAGTTCGGTGATCGATCCGCGGCGGCTCGCCCACCACGCCTGCACGCCCGCGACCGCGGCGGCGAGCGCCACGACGCCGGCGGCCGGCAGCCCCAGCGACCAGAGGTCGGTGCGCAGGAGGACGGGGCTCGTGTCCGATCCGGCGACGCCCGCGAGGGCCAGCGGCACGAGATCGACGCCGGGGGAGAGCAGGGCGATCGTCGCCCAGCCCGTGAACAGCCCGCCGCCGGCCGCCAGCAGGGCCTGCGGTGTCGCCTCGAAGGCCAGCAGCCGCCTGCCCTGCCCGGTGGTGAGCCCCATCGTGCGCAGCCGGGCCAGCAGCGTCTTGCGCTCCGGCGCGGTCTGGAGCAGCGACAGCAGGACGGCCAGCAGCGCGTATCCGGCGCCCGCCGCGACGGCCGCGAGGTAGATCCGCTCGGCCCCCGCCTGCATCGGGGTGTCGACGTACCGCGCGCGCTCCTCGGAACGCAGCTGCACGGCGTACTCCGCGCCGCTCTCCTCGACCGCCGCGCGGAGCTTCCCGGGGTCCGGGGCGCCGGTGAGGAGCAGCGTGGTGGGCGTCCGCTCCTCCAGGGCGGCGGAGTTCACGATCAGGAAGTTCTCGGTGGTGAGCGAGGCGGCGTGCGGGGTGGTCCCGACGATCTGGACCTTGAAGTTCCCGGACAGCGTGTCGAGGTACTGCGGCTGCCCGCCCAGGCGGGCCGCCACCGCCGGGGAGGCGATGGCCGGCAGGACGCGCTCCGGGCCGGAACTCCCGCCCTCGGGCAGGGGGGCCGAGGAGCCGGTGGCCTTGAGCCGGGCGGCCGGGAAGGCCGGCAGCCCGGTCGCGCGGGCCAGTTCGGCGTACCGGGCGGGATCGACGCCCACCACGGTCGCCGCCCCCACGTCCTGGGCGCCGCCCGTACCGTCGCCGTCCGCTGCGCCGTCACCGGCCGCGGGCGCCGGCAGGGCCACGCTGTGCTCGACGCGCAGCGGTGCCGCGGCCCGTACGCCGTCCAGCTCGCGCACGGTGCGGACCAGCTCGTCGGGGAGCGTCGTCCGCTCGCTCACGCCGCTGATCCGTGCGTCCGCGCCGACGGCCGCCAGCGCCGCGTCGTCCCGCGCGTCCCCGATCCCGGCGATCACCGAGCCGCCGAACGCCGCCGTGGCCAGCGCCAGCAGCAGGGCCAGCAGCGGCAGTGCCCCGCCCGCCGACGAACGGCCGGCCCGGGCCAGCGACAGGAAGCCGATCGCCCCGCGCAGCCGGGCCATCGGACGCGCGGCGAGCCGCAGCGGCAGCGGGTAGAGGCGCACCAGCACCAGCGCGGCGATCAGCGCGACCAGCACCGGAGCGGCGCTGACCAGCAGGTCGGTGCCGCCGTCGGACGACGTACCGCGGCGGCGCAGCGCCGTCACCGCGCCGACCGCCAGCACCAGCAGGGTCAGTTCGGCCACGGTCCGCCGACGCGAGGGCCGGGCGCTCACCATGTCCTCGCGGGCCCCGTGCAGCGTGGGCCGGACGTGCTGGAGCGTCGTCCGCAACGGCAGGGCGACGCACACCAGGAGGCCGACGCCGGCCGCCGCCAGCGCCCCCGGCCACCACCGGCCGTCGCCCACGGTCAGCACCGCCAGCAGCAGCCCGAGCGCGGTCGCGGGCAGCACGGTCACCGCGGTCTCCGCGAGCAGCCGCCCGCCGATCCCGCGCAGCGAGCCGCCGCGTGAGCGCATCAGCGCCAGTTCGCCGCGGCGGCGGGCGCCGATCAGGGCCCCCGTCATCAGCAGCACGACGGCGGCCACGGAGCCGATGCCGAGGGCGGCGACCGCGATCACGGGGCTGATCGCGTCGCGCATCCGCGCGTTGGCCTCCACGATGTGGCCGAGACCGGTGGCGAACACCGCGGTGTCCCCGGCGGTCCCCCGGACCTTCAGCAGCCCGGGACCGCTCTCCAGCGAGGCGATGACGGAGGTGAGCCGGGCGCCGTCGGGGCCGGTCAGCCCGGCCGGGTCGGGCGGGATCCGCCAGAAGAGCGCCGGTTCGGTGGCCGTGCTCAGGAGCGCGGGACCGGTGTCCTCGGCCAGCAGGACGGTGCCGGTCCAGTAGTACACCGGGAACGGGGCCTCGGGGTCCGGGACCAGGGAGGGGGAGCGCAGCAGCGGATCGGCGGACCAGTAGCTGCCGCGCGGATCGCGCGGGGCCACGATGCCGGTGATCGTCACCGTGATCGGTTCCTGGGCCGCGGTGAGCAGCTCGACGGTCGCGCCGACCTTCACCTTCAGCTCGGCCGCGGTCTCCTCGGTGACCGCGCCCTGCACCGCACGGGTGTCCGATGTGACCTCCCGGGGCGTCGTCGGCCAGGCACCCGAGGCCAGGGTGGCGTGGTCCTTCAGCCCCGACTGCGCCACATAGGTGAGCCGCGGCGGAATCGCGTCGGGCCGCGGCAGCCAGGGCTCGCTCGCGACGGCCGGCTTCGTGGTGCGCACGCCGTGCGCCACCGACGAGGTGTCGGCGCGCAGCGGCGCGGGCAGCACCTTCAGGAGCCCGGCGCCGACCCGTGCCAGCTCGGGGCTCCGCGCCTCGGCCTCGCGCTGCGCCTGCGGCAGTTCCAGGCCGGGCTGCGGCCGGGCGACCTCCATGACGCTGCGGCTCGGGGCCGCCGACCGGATGTCGTGGCGCAGCCCCTTCGTCTCGTACGCGTCCACGGCCCGCGGGAACGCCGCGGCGAGGAACGCCGTCACCAGCACCAGCACCGCGAGCGCGGTCGCCGCGCCGGGCGCGGTCCGCAGCCGGGTCCTGATCCACGGGGCGGTGGCCGCCCGGTTGTTGTGACGCATGTCAGTGGTCCCCCTGGTGGCGCAGCGTGACCGCCGGGTCCCCGCGGCGGAGCGCCATCGTCGCGACGATCACGAGCGGCAGGGCGGCGACCCCGGCCAGCAGCGCCGCGACCTGCCCGGCGGGCAGCTCGACCAGCACCGGTGGAACGGGCCGGTCGGCCTGTCCGGTGAGCACGATGAGCGGAACGACGGCGCGGGTCAGCACCGTGCCGATGCCGAGCCCGATGAGCAGGGCCAGCGCGATCAGCACGCCCTGCTCGGCGGCGATCATGCGGGCCAGCTGGCGGCGCGGAGCGCCGAGGGCCCGCAACACGCCCAGCTCCGCGGAGCGTTCGCGCCGGGAGCCCGAGGCGCTGACCGCGAAGCCGACCGCCGCGAGGGCGGCGGCGACCACCGCGACGGCCGGCAACGCCGACTGCGGGCCCGCCCCCAGCGGATCGTCCACCAGCCGCTGGGCGGCCTCGGCCCGGACCAGCACCTGGGCCGGATCGGTGTCCGGCAGGGCGCGCAGGGCCGCCGCCACCTTCGCCGCGTCGCCCGGGGCGGTGCTCAGCCACCACTCGCTCGCCTCGATCGTGGCGGTCTGCCGGTGGGCCAGGACCCCGGTGACGGCCTTGAGGTCCAGCAGCAGCGCGCCGCCGCTCGCCACCGGGTCAGGGGCGCCGGACGCCCCGTCGGCCCCGGTGGTCGGCAGTCGGCGCACCGCCTCCGCCAGGGTCACCCGGATGGTGTTCCCGGCGAGGGTGACGTCGATCTCGTCGCCCAGTTTCGCGTTGGTGCTTTTCAGGTAGGCGTCGGTCGCGACCGCCTTGACGGCGGTGGCCTTCGGCCGGGCGGCGGTGACCCGCAGGGTGCCGCTGGTGGGCTCCCAGTTGTCCGCGTCGTCCACGCCGGTGTCGTACGTGAAGTCCGGCAGGCCCGACGAGCCGTTGCGCACCGGCGGCTTGCCCGGCCGGTCCTCGCCGAACTCGGTGAGCTTCATGGCCGCGTCCCAGCGCAGCGACTTCGGGGCCGGCACCGGGCGTTCGGCGCCCGACCCGGCGACCACCCGGACGTCGCTCACCGAGACCCGGTGGCGGCGCGCGTGGTCGGACGGCGCCTGACCGTCCACCTCGATGCCGGTCACGGCCAGACCGCCCGCCGCCGACACCGGGAAGGACACCGGGACCGGCCGGCCGTCCACCGGCACCGGACCGGCCAGGGCGCGGTAGGGGAGGCCGTAGCGGTCCTCCAGGAGCACCGTCACCACCGGCGCTTCCGGGTCCGGGCTGTCCCCCGTGGGCTTCGACACCGGGGCGATCCGCACGTCCAGCTTCAGCCGGGTGCTGTCCCCGGGGAGTACGAGTCCGGGGCGCGGGGCCCGTTCCGGGGCGATGGCCCCGAACAACTCCGCGGGGCTCTCGTCGGCGAGGTCGGAGCGCATCAGCATCCGCTCGTCCGCGTGCGCGGTGTCCAGGGCGATGACCTCCGCGGTACGCCCCCCGGAGACCTCCACGTCGGCCCTGTAGGCGGGGGCCGCCTGCCGCACCCCTTCCAGGGCGCTGTACGACCCGGCCGTCGCCGCACCGCTCCCGTGCCCGCCCACGAACCGGACCGAGGCGCCGGAGCCGAAGTCCGCCTGATCGGACTGCGAGCGGTTCCAGGAAGCGCTCTGCCCGATCGCCAGCATGCCCATCGCGACCGACAGGACCAGCAGCAGCACCGGCCCCGCCCCGCGCAACGGGCGCCGGCTGAACTGCCAGCCCGCCAGGGCCGCGGGCAGTCCCCGGCCCTTGGCCGCACGCCGCTCGGCGAGCTTCGCCGCGGGCGGCAGCAGCCGGAGCGTGAGGACGGTCCCGGCGAGCAGCGCCAGCGCGGGGGCGGTGACCAGCAGGGGGTCGATCCCGAGGTCGCCCGACCGGTCGCCGCTGAGCGCCCCGCCGCCGGACTGCCGGTCCAACTGCCAGTACGCCACCGCCGCGACGAGCAGCAGCCCGAGGTCAGCGCCCGCCCGCACCGGACCGGGCAGCGACGCGGCCCGCGTTCTGCGCCCGCCCGCGCCGGCCGTCAGGGACGGGGCCACCACGGCCAGCGCGCAGGCCAGCGCGACGGCCGCGGAGACCAGCCACACGGTGCCGGTCGAGGCCTCCTGGACCTTCAGCCCGATCCGGGCCAGGGCGCTGCGCTCGGCCAGCAGCCCGGTCAGCGGCCCCGCGAGCAGGGGCGCGACCACGGCGGCGGGCACGGCGAGCAGCAGCGCCTCGATCGCGGCGAACGAGGTGATCCGGCCCCGCGAACCGCCCCGGGCCCGCAGCAGTTCGCGCTCCCCGTCCCGCTCGCTGTTCAGCAGCCGGGCCACGAGCAGCAGGGCGTACCCGGCGAGCAGCACCAACTGCACCGCGACGATCATCAGGGTCGAGCGGGAGACCAGCAGGGCCCGGTCGAGCTGGTCGAGCACGGTGGGCAGCGATGTCCGCGCGGTGACCCCGGAGGCGAACACCGGGGCGGCCGTCAGGGCCTTCGGGGCGGCGGCCGACGCCTCGCGCAGCCCCTTCATGGAGCCGGTGGTCAGCTCGGCGAAGTCGGCGGACGCCAGCCAGGACGTCTCGCCCCCGGCGAGCACACCGGACGCGAGGACCGAGGGGTCGGTGAGCAGGGGGCCGTACGTCGTGAAGGCGAGCTTGCGCACCCCGCGCCCGCCGAGCGGGTCGAGCTGCCAGTACGGGTCGGACTGGTCGGCGGCCTCGTAGACCCCGGTGACCAGGACCCGCTGCTTCCTGTCGTGCAGCCGGTCGGTGATGGTGAGCCGCGCGCCCGGCTTCAGCTTCAGCGCCTCGGCGGCGACGACGGGCAGCGCGACCTGGACGGGGCCGGCGCCGTCGGTGGCCGCGGGGGCCTTTCCCCCGGTGATCCGCACCCGGCGCGGGTCGAGCGCGGAGAAGTGGGTGAGGTCCGGTTCCTTCCCGCGCCGGGCGGCCGGGTCCTGGAGGCTCCGCGGCAGCGCGTACGACCCCGAACTCTCCAGCTTCCCCACGGTCACGGGCAGCCCGTCGAAGGCGTCGCGGGAGGCCTCGCGGACGGCTTCGTCGGCCTCCGCGCGCTGTTCGTGGTCGACGGAGGCGGAGACGACGAGGGCGGCGGAGGCGGCCGACCCGTGGGTGAGCGAGTGGCGCAGCGCCGCGTCGCCCACGGAACCCGAGAACGCGGTGAGCGCCGCGAGGACGGAGGTGGTCAGCAGGACGGCCAGGACGGCCGCCGAAAGCAGGAGGCGATGAGCCCTCACCCGTAGAAGGACGAAACCCGTCACCTGATCCCCCAGCCCCGAAAACACCGCGTGCGCACGCCCCCCGACGTACCGGTGATGTTTTCAGAGGCAACAGGTTCTGGTAACCGCTCGCAGGCACACCTTGATGCGATCGTGATCGTTATGCGGAGGTGGAGTGCCGAATTCCGGAGTTGTCCGGTCACGGATCGTGCACAAGCGGTCAGGCGGTGTCCGCCGCGGGCGCCGCGGACGCCGCCGACCGCGACCGGTCGGCGGTGTCCGCGGTGCTCAGTCTGCGGTGTTGACCATCGAGGCCGCGGCGTAGGTCAGGTAGTCCCACAGCTGCCGCTCGTGCTCCGGCGCGAGCCCCAGCTCGTCCAGCGCGACCCGCATGTGGGCGAGCCAGGCGTCGTGCGCCGCCCGGTCCACCCGGAACGGCGCGTGCCGCATCCGCAGCCGCGGATGGCCCCGGTGGTCGCTGTAGGTGCGCGGGCCGCCCCAGTACTGCATCAGGAACAGCGCGAACCGCTCCTCGGCGGGTCCGAGATCCTCCTCCGGATACATCGGCCGCAGCAGCTCGTCGCCCGCCACGCCCTCGTAGAAGCGATGGACCAGGCGCCGGAAGGTCGCCTCGCCGCCGACCTGCTCGTAGAAGGTCTGCTCCTGAAGCGTGTCGCGCGGAATCTCAGTCACGCGTCCATGGTCGCAGACGCGTCGGCCGAGGGCGGGGGTCCTAGGACCAAGGGCCGAAAAGCCCGCTCGCCCGCAAGGCCCCGGCGCAGGACAGTGGAACCATGGGCGCACATCGCAGAGGACCCTCCCCGCCCGACGCCGAGGTCGACGCGGCGCGGGAAGCCCTCGTGCGGGAGATCGCCGCGCGGGGCGAGTTCACCGACCCCGCCTGGCGCCGGGCCTTCGCCGAGGTGCCCCGCCACCTCTTCGTGCCGTTCTTCTACGTGCACGGGATCCGCGGCTTCGAGCGCCTCTGGGGCGAGGATCCCGACCCCGAACGCCGCTCCCGCTGGCTGCGCGGGGTGTACGCGGACGGGGCGCTGGCCACCCGCCTCAAGGACGGCGAACTCGTCTCGTCCTCCAGCCAGCCGTCCCTGATGGCCCTGATGCTCGACGCCCTCGGCCTCCGGGACGGGCACACGGTCCTGGAGATCGGCACCGGACCCGGCTACAACGCCGCGCTGCTCGCCCATCGGCTCGGCGACTCCGCCGTGACCAGCGTCGACCTCGACCCGGAGATCACGGAGTCGGCCCGGGGCCACCTCGCCGCGGCCGGGTACCACCCGACGGTGGTCACCGGCGACGGGGCCCGGGGCTGCCCACGGCACGCCCCGTACGACCGGATCATCGCGACCTGCACCCTGCCCTCCGTACCGGAGGCCTGGCCGGAACAGTGCCGTCCGGGCGCACGCATCCTCGCGCCGCTCGCCACGGGCCTGGTCCTGCTCCGGGTCCGCGCGGCGGAGGACGGACCGCGCGCCGAGGGGCACTTCCTGCCCACCCCGGCGTACTTCGTGCCGCTGCGCGGGGCGCTCCCGGGTCCCGGCGGGCCGCCGCACCCGGGCGGGCTGCCGCGCCGGGTCGCCGGGGACGACCTCTTCCGGTTCCTGCTGACCCTGACCGCGGGCGCCCTCGACCCGCACGAGGCCCTCGCCCTCTGGGAGCGCGAGGAGCGCCCGCGGCGTGAGAGGTACGGGATCACGGTCGGACACGGCCGGCAGTGGGCCTGGCTGGACGACCCGCAGGGCCCCTACACCTGGCCGCTCGCCGCCGGGTGAGGCGACCGCGTCGCCCCGGGGCCCGTCAGTCCCGGCGCACCGTGATCGTCGTCCACGCCCCGACGTGCACCTGGTCGCCGTCCTGGAGAGGCACCGGGACGTAGGGCTGGATCGGGTCCTCGGCGCCGTTCAGCGTGGTGCCGTTGGTGGAGTTCTGGTCCACGACCGCCCAGCCGCCGTCGGGCTGCTGCACCAGCACCGCGTGCTGGTGCGAGACGCCCGGGTCCTCCGGGGGCACCGACAGATCGACGTCGGGGGACTCGCCGGTGCTGTGCCGGCGGCGCCCGATGGTGATCTGGCTCCCGGTGAGCGCAAGGCGCTGCTCCGGGGAGTACGCGGGCAGGTTCAGCCCGGTCGCCTCGGGGCCGCTGCGCTGCATCATCGCGAGGAAGTACGCACGGTCGGGAGCGATCACGGCGGTCCAGGATGCGGACTGCCGGGGCCCGCCCTGACTGGGTACTCCGCCCTGCTGCTGACCCTGGTCGTAGCCCTGGTCCCGGTCCTGTCCCGGGCCCTGGTCCTGGCCGTGGCCCTGGTGGGGGCCGGGCCGCTGGAAACCCTGGGGCGGCTGTGACTGCTGCGACTGGGCGGGCTGCTGGCCCTGGGAGGGCGGCGGCAGCATCCAGTCGTCCCCGCCGCCGGTGTTCCCCGACGGATGCGGGGGCGCCGACTGCTGTTGCTGCGGCGGCGCGAAGGGCGAGGCCTGCTGGGGCTCGAAGGGAGAGGGCGCCGACTGCTGCGGCTCGAACGGCGAGCGCGTCGAGGGCGCCGACCGCTGCGGTTCGAACGGCGAGGATCCGGACTGCTGCGGCGGAGGACCCTGCTGGAACGAGGGCGGCGGCGGGGGACCCTGCTGTAACGCCTGCGGCGGAGGCCCGCCCCGGCCGTCGTTCCCGTGCGGACCGTTGTTTCCGTGCGGACCGCTGTTCCCGTGCGGACCGTTCTGCTCCGGGGCCAGCGGCTCGGCGGGACGGTTCACCTGAGAGGGGCGCGAGCCCTGGTAGTCGAACGGGTCGCGCGGCTGGGGAGCGCCGGGCGGACCGCCCTGGCCACCGGGACCACCGGCGCCGCCCTGGCCGCCCGGACCGCCGGGGCCGGGGCCCTGTGCCTGGAACCCGGGCGGCAGGTTGAGACCGGGCGGCGGGCCGGGCGTGGAGTGCTGCGGGGCCAGCGGGGTGTAGGAGGTCGCCGTGTTGGTGAGGAAGTTCCAGCGGCACTCCTCGCAGTACGGCGCCATCGCCTCGCGCGGCGTGCGGCACTGCGGGCAGAGCTCCGCCTGCATGGTGGGCCGGCCGCCACCGGTGCCGGAGCCCGGCTGCGGGTAGCCGTAACCGGGTGCGGGCGGCGGCGGGGGAGGCGGGGGCACCGCGCCCGTGGGCGCACCGCCGGTCGTCATGCGGTGTCCGCAGACCTCGCACCAGTCCTCGGAACCCGACTGGTGTCCGTTCGGGCAGGTCGGCATGTCGGCGCTTCCCCCTCTCCTCTTCCGGCCCCGGAGGCCGTCATGCTGTCGATCGCGGGCGTCCTTGCCCCACGCGTACGTATGGTTGCTCTGTGCTGACGGCGCGGTGGTCGTCCGATGACCGAGCCGTGTTACTTCTTGACGCGAACGGTCTTGGTGGAGCGCGTTTCGAGGGTCATCTCGTCCGCTTCCGCAACCTTCGCCTTCAGTCGCACAGTACCCGTCGCGGCATCGACGACGTCGACCACCTTCGAAAGCAGTTTCGCAGTGTCCTGGTTCCCGGACGCCGACGCCAACTGCACCGCACGCCCCAGCTTCGCCGTCGCGCCGTCCAAGTCGCCCGACTTGCGTGCGTCCAGACCCTGCTGGATGACTTGTGCCAGTTCCGCCTGACCCGTGTAGTGCGCCACCTGCGGATTGATCGAGGTCGAGGCCACCATGTCGTCCGTCCACACGGCCCGCACGAGCCCCTGCGACAGCGTCTGCGGGGCGCCCGCGCCCGAGGTGTCGGGCAGGATCAGCGAGACCCGGGCGGCGAGCATCTCCTGGCCGATCCCGGCCTCCGGCACCAGGACGCACACGTGGTAGTCGCGGGACTCGTCGCCCCAGGAGCCGGTCGGGTAGTCCCCGGCCCGGGGCCCGGCCTCGCTCCGCCGCCCGGTCAGGTCCGCGACGGTCGGCGCGACCTGCTTCACGAACCGGATCTCCGCCCCCACCGGCGTCCAGAGCCGCAGCGCCACGTCCGCGACCTCCTTGCCCATGGCGTTCTCCATCATCCGCGTGAAGTCCGCGGCCAGCCCCGCGGGGTCGGCGACGATGTCGGCGGTGCCGAGGAGGGCGGACGCGACGGAGGTGACCTCCTTCACCTCCCAGTCGGTGCCCACCCCGCGGGCGTCGCAGGTGAACCGGCCGGCGCAGGAGTCCAGGGCCGCCCGCAGGTCCTCGGGCGCCTCGTGCTCGTTGCGGCCGTCGGTCAGCAGGATGCCGTGCCGGATGTCCACGTCCGCCGCGCCCAGCAGCCGGTCGGCCAGCCGCAGCCAGGTGCCGATCGCGGTGCCCCCGCCCGCGCTCAGCTTCCGCAGGGCCTCCTTGGCCCGGGCCTTCGTCCGCCGGTCGGCGACCGCGAGCTCCCCGTTGCCGGGATAGACGTCCTTGGCCACATGCGTCCCGGCGACCACCGCGAACCGGGTGCCCTCGCGCAGGGCGTCGACGGCCGCCGCCGTGGCGTCGCGCGCGTTGCGCATCTTCGTCGGCGGGTAGTCCATCGAACCCGAGCAGTCGACCATCAGCACCACGGCGGCGTCGGGGCCCCGCCCCGGCGCGTACGCGGGCGCGGGGGCCGATCCCGCCAGCGGTACGCCGCCGGTGGTGCCGCCGCCGGTCGAGGTCACGGTGACGATCGCGTTGACCTCACGACCGCCCTCGGGCAGGAACGCGTTCTGGTACACCTCGACGGAGAACTGCGGCACGTTCGACTTGGAGAAGTTGGCCATCTGGTCGGCTCCTTGAGGCTCCACAGGGGATCAGGTGAAGAGGGGACGCGCGGGCGCGGGCGGCTGACAACGGGGCGGGACAGGGCCGGAGCACCGGCTCATGCGGTGTCGCAGGCCGATCCTGCCCCTTGCGGCCGTACGGCGAACGGCAGCAGCGCCACTGTTACGTTGTCGTGGCCCCCGCCGTCGAGGGCGTGCCCGACGAGCGCCCGGGCCGCGCGCAGCGGCTGGTCCCCGGCGTCGGCGGGGACGGCGGCGGCCATCTCCTCGCCGGATTCCGCGTAGTTCCACAGGCCGTCCGTGCACACGACGACCAGGCCGGGCCGGTCCGGCTTGAACGCGGCGGTGTGCGGCTCCAGTTCGTACGCGTCGGCGCCGAGCCAGCCGGTGATGGCGTGGGCGCGCTCGTCCGCGTACGCCTCCGCCTCGTTCATCAGGCCGGCCGCCACCATCTGCGCCGCCCAGGAGTCGTCCTCGGTGAGCCGGGCGGTCGGCTGGGTCCGGTCCTCGGGCACCCAGTAGACCCGGCTGTCGCCGACCCAGCCCACGATCAGCAGGCCGCCCGCCGCGATCGCGCCGACCAGGGTGCAGGCCGGGGCGTTCTGGTGGCGGTGCGCGTCGTGTTCCCGCGCCCCGGCCGGTTCCCGCGCCAGGGCGTTGACCGCCTCCGACGCGGCGACGATGGCCTCGTGCATCGCCGTCTGCGGATGCGTACCGCGCGGCAGGGACTCCAGCAGCGCCTCGTTGGCGGCGCTCGCGGCGGCGGCCGAGGCCTCGTCGGGACGGCTCGCCGAGGAGACGCCGTCGCAGACGATCGCGACGACCGCGGCGGAACCGTCCGGCAGCGCGGTGGAGGACACCGCGAAGGAGTCCTCGTTGCGGTGGTGGCGCAGCCCCCGGTCGCTGACGGCGGCCACCGCGTCGAGCTCCTGCTCCATGTGGTCGCGCTCACGGGGCTGCGCGTGCCCGCAGTTCTCGCAGTAGCCGTCGGGGTCCACCCGCCCGGAACGGCAGGCCACACAGACCTTCGCCCCGGAGGCGGGCGCGGCGGCGTGGTCCGCCGCCCGGGGATCGGGCGCGGCGAGGGCGAAGTCGCCGGAGGCCTCCGCACCTCCCGGGTCCGCCCGGTCGTCGTGGCGCACCCGGACGGCCGCGGCCCCTGGCCCACCCGCCGGCAACGGCTCGGCCGGCGAACCCGCGCCCCGCCCGGGCGTCGCGTCGGGGGCGTCCGGCCCGGTCAGCGGCCTGCCGCCCGAATCCGTCCCCGGCACGTCCGCCGGACGGACCACGGGAGCGGGCACGTCCGAGCTGTCCGTCTCCTCGGCCGCGGGCCATCGCACCGCTCCGGCCGCTCCGGCCGCCGGAGCGGCCGGGGGCACGGTGATGGCCATCGTCGGCCGGTCGTCGGGGCGCGCCGGAACGGCCGAGAGGTCGTAGCCGCACACCCCGCAGAACAGATCGCCCGCAGCCGGCGGTTCCTCGCAGCCCGGGCACTTCGCCAGGGCGGGCTGCTGGTGGCTCTGTGACATCTTCACACCCACGTCCGGGGGCGGAAACGGTTGGCCCGCTCCACCAGTTCGATCCTCTCGTCGCCCCGTTGCGCGAGCCGGGCGAGCATCCGGTACGAGCGTTCCAGCCCGAACCGCAGCCCCCGCTCGTTCAGTTCGGCGCCGAGCAGCTTGCCTGCCCCGGACGGACCGGCGGCCGGTCCGACCGACCCCGGGACACCGGGACTACCGGAGAGTACCCAGTCGAGCGCCTTGCCCAGTACCTCGGTCGACAACTCCTCGTGGCGCACCGGGGCCAGACCGAAGGCGGCCAGCGTCGACACCTGGGCGCCGGCGGCCGTCAGGTCGGCCAGCAGCGGCTCCCGGTGCGAGCGCTCGCGCAGCCGCGCCCGGACGGCGGCGACCCGCGCCGCCGTGTAGTGGATCGAGGCCTCCGGCACCGACTCCAGGGTGCTCACCGCCCCGGCCCGCTCACCGGCCGCGATCTGCACCCGGGCCAGGCCGAACGCGGCGCTGACGAACCCCGGATCGGTTGCCCACACCAGGCGGTAGTACTCGGCGGCGTTGTCCAGCTGCCCCAGCACCTCCGCACAGATCCCGAGCGCCAGCTTGGGCGCCATCTCCCCGGGGAACGCGTCGTAGACCGCGTCGAAGGAGAGCGCCGCCGTCTCGTGGTCCCCGGTCACCAGGGAGGTGACGCCCCGATACCAGACGACCCGCCAGTCGTCCGGGTGTTCACCCTCCAGGGTGGTCAGCGCACGGGCGGCCGCGTCCGGCTCCCGCATCTCCAGCCGGGCCCGCAGCTCCCGCAGCCGGGTCTCCAGCGAGGGGGCCGGAACCGTGTGCAGGGCCGTGATCAGCTCCGCCGGGGCGGAGGCCATGAGACCGGCGAGGAAACCGGCGTTCGGGTCCATCGCGTCGACCCGGGGGACCGGCAGCGCCAGCGAGGTGGACCGGGCGTCGAACGGGGCGAGGAGGACACCCCCGGCGGCATACGGTCCGGTCGGGACGTACGGCCCGGACGCGTCCGGGGACGGCTCGGCCGCCCGGGGCGCCGGCAGCGGAGCGGGGGCCGGGGGAGCGTACGCGGACGGGGCGCCGCCCGGTGCCGAGCCCCGGACATGGGTCGGCGGCGCCACCAGCGGAGAGGCCCCCGCGGGGCCGACCGGCCGGCCGGCCACCGGCAGTGCCCCGGCCACCGCGGACGTCACGGCCCCCGGCGCGACGGGAGCGGCGCCGCCCTGCGCCGGAACGCCGGGCGGCGGGCGGCCGTGGTCCTTGCGGCGGCCCCGCGACCCGCCCCGCTTCGATCCGGTGTCCCGGCCGCCCAGCAGCGAGACGTCGTCCGTCTGCCGGGCGAACAACTCCGTGTCGGTCACCCGCAGTTCCGCGCCGAACAGCGTCGACAGGGCGGGGCGCGGCCGGCCCGTCTGGAGCGCCACGACCTCCCGCAGCACCCCCGTCAGCTGCTCGGCCATCTCGGCGGCGGAGCCGAACCGGCGGGCCGGGTCCGGGTCCGTGGCCCGCACCAGCAGCCGGTAGAAGGACTCGTAGGCCCGGAACACCTCGATGTTGTCCGGGTCAGGCAGCGAGTCCACGTAGACGTTCGTGTACCCCTGGAAGTCGAAGGTGAGGACCGCCAGCGTCCGGGCCACCGTGTACAGGTCGGAGGCCACCGACGGGCCCAGCTCCGCGACCTCGGGGGCCTGGTAGCCGACCGTCCCGTAGATGGCCGACTCCTCGTCGTCCATCCGGCGCACCGCGCCCATGTCGATCAGCTTGAGCTGGTCCTCGGTCTGGATCGCGTTGTCGACCTTGAAGTCGCAGTAGAGGAGGTTGCGGCTGTGCAGGTGGCCGAGCGCCTCCAGCGCCTCGATCCCGTACGCGCAGGCCTGCTCCACCGGCAGCGGGTCGCGCTTCCCGGCCGGGGTGCGGCGCTCGTTGGCGATCTCCTTGAGCGCCTTGCCGCCGACGTACTCCATGACGATGTAGCCGTCGAGCGAGCCGGTCCGCTGGTCCAGGTGCTCGACGAAGTTGTAGATCCGGACGATGTTGGAGTGCTCGATCTCGGCGAGGAACCGGCGCTCGGAGATCGCGGCGGCCATCGCGTCCTGGTCGCCGGTGTCCAACAGGCCCTTGAGGACCACCCAGCGGTCCGAAACGGCCCGGTCCACCGCCAGATAGACCCAGCCGAGCCCGCCGTGCGCCAGACAGCCCACGACCTCGTACTGGCCGTGCACGATGTCGCCGCCGGTCAGCTTCGGCACGAAGGAGTACGGGTGGCCGCACTTGGTGCAGAACCCCTCGGTGCGGCCCGCCCGCTCGCCCCGCGAACGCCCCACCTGCGCACCGCAGTCCGAACGGGAGCAGAACCGCTTGCGCTCGGGCACCTCCGGGTTCTCCATCACCGCCGTGCGCGGATCGGGCCGGGGCACGTCCGGGACCTCCACCAGGCCGACGCCGAGCCGCCCCCGGGCCGAGGCCGCCGACGTCGAGCCGGAGGAACGCACCGAGACCGAACGGGAGGTGGAGGCCCCGGACAGGGAACGCGACAGCCGGCCGGAGACCGAGCGGCGCGAGGTCGACGAACGGGACGAGGACCGGGCGGAGGCACGGGAGCCCGAGCGCTGCGAGGAACTGTCCCCGCCGCTCGCCCGGCCGCCCCCGGCGATCCCGGTCGGCGGCGAGGAGACCATGCCCGTCGGCGAGACGACCGGCGCCAGACCGCAGGTGTCGCAGTACAGCTCACCGCCGCCCATGTCCTCGTAGTCCCCCTCGCACGCGGGGCGCTGGCACTGCGTACTCATCGTGTCTCCCCCTCTTCGCCCGTCGCGGTGCCCTGCCGGTCCTGCGGTCCGTCGGGCGGGCGCGGCGTCAGCGTCTCCGCCACCGCGTGCTGGTAGCGCAGGACGGCCTGCTCGGCGACCCGCAGATCGCACGGCGCGCTCCACAGCATGCGGCGCGCCGCGTCGTACCGCTCGATCAGCACCGGATCCTCAGCCAGCCCGTGCCGGGCCACCTTCGCCTTGTACGCGTCCAGTCGGCCGCGCAGCTCCGCGCGGACCGCCAGCGGAGCCGTCACCGAGGTCAGCGACTCCCGGGCGCGCAGCAGTTCGTCCTCGGCCTCCTGCTCCAGCGACTCCAGCAGCGGCGACAGCCGGTGCCACTGGGCGTACCTGCGGTGGTCGGCCGCCGCCGCCAGCCGCTCCTGGAGCGCCGTCGGCGGTCCGCTGACCACGGGCACCTCGGAGGCGGCGATCTTGGCCAGCACCTCGCCGCGCGCCGCCCGTGCCTCCGTCAGGGTGCGGTCGGCCCGCGAGAGCACGTCCCGCAGCCGCACCAGCCGCGCCTCCGCGTCCTGCCGGACCGTGAGCACCGCCTCGATCTCCCGCCGCACGTCCTCCAGGGCGCGGGCGGCCCGGTCGTAGCGCGAGGTGTCGGGTCGGCCGCCGCCCGGCGCGGCGCTGCCGGGCCCCGGCAGCCAGAACGCCAGCGGGTCGGAGATCACCTGCACCCGCAGCGTGGCCAGCTCCTCGGAGATCTCCGCCAGATCGTCCCCGGCCGGATGCTCACCGGGCCGCACCCCCACCGAGTGCGCCAGCGAACGCGTCCGGTGCAGCTCGGCTGCGAGCAGATCGATCCGGGCGGGCAGCGCCGACCACACGGAGTCGGAGGAGACGACCATGTCCAGGGACCTGGCGTACAGCTCGTTCATCCGGGCGACCAGCTCCTGGAGCGAGAACCGCTCGGAGAGCCGGGCCGGACCCGCGACCGAAGGCGGCGGCACCGCGCCCGGGTTGGCGACGGTGACGGCCTCGCCGCGCAGCAGCTCGGTCAGCGCGACGAGGTCCTCCCGGTTCGGGTGGCGCCGCCGGGCGCGGATCTCCCGGGCCTCGGCCAGGGCCCCGGCGTACGCGTCGAAATAGCCCCACAGCAGGGTGATCGACTGCTCGGTCGTGGCCCAGCGCTCCCGGGTGACACCGGTCAGCTCGGCGCCCTCCAGGAGCCGGCGGCCGGCATGGTCCTGGAGGGCGAGGAGCGAGGTCTCGATGGCCTCGTGCTCCGCACCGAGCCGGGCCAGCGCCCGGTCCGCCTCCTCCCGGTCCATGACCGGGCCGGGGGGCCTCCCCGCGAAGCTGGGGAAGGATCCCGCGACGCCCATCGATCACCTCTCCGCTCTCCCCGCGGGCCGATGGGCCCGGCGGGATCGGTCTGTCTCGGTATCTGCTCCGGTCCGCTCGCCCCGGCCCGCGCGCCCCGGGGCGCCGGGGGTCAGTCGCCGCGGTACTTGGGGGCGGGCGGGCCCGCTATGCCGGGCAGTCCGGCCGCCAGCCACTTGCGGTACGACGTCATCCAGGGGCTGTTGTCACCGCCCGCCCGGTAGTCGACGAGGACCTTGTTCACCCGGGCCACCAGGTCGTCGGCGCCCTTCTTCGTCGCGACGCCGTAGTACTCCGTGGTGAACGGGGCCTTCCCCTTGAGCTCCACCGCCGGGTCCTGCGCGGCCTGACCGGCTGCCAGGGCGTTGTCCGTGACGACGGCGTCGACCTCGCCGAGCTGGAGCCGCACCAGGCAGTCCAGCTGGTTGGGCACGGTCAGCAGGTCCGGATCGCGCGCGGTGCCGTCGAAGTCGTCCTTGTAGAGCGCCCCGAACGACTTCTTCTCCAGCGCCTCGTAGGCCGTGGAGCCCTCGGCCGAGCAGACCCGTTTGCCCTTCAGCGACGCGTCGTAGCCGGTGATCGTCGACCCCTTGGGGGCCAGCACCTGCTGCCCGGCCTGGAAATAGGCGGTGGAGAAGGAGACCTGCTCCAGCCGCTTGCAGTTGATCGTCATCGTCCGCACGACGACGTCGACCCGGTCGTTCTCCAGGGCGGCGATGCGCTGGTTGGTGGGGATCGCGCGGAAGATCACCGCGTCCGGGTCGCCCAGGACGTCCTTGGCGATGGCCCGCACCAGATCGATGTCGAACCCCTCCAGCTCCCTGGCCTCCGGGTTGCGGTAGCCCCAGCGGAAGCTGTTCTGGTCGACGCCCGCGATCAGCTTGCCGCGCTGCTTGATCTTCTCGACGCCGGGCCCGTCGGCGCTCGACGGGGGCAGACTCGCCTCCGGCTCCGTGCACTCCTCCGCCCGCGCCTGATCGGCGGCCGTCACCGCTCCGCCGCCCGGGGCCATGGCCCCGGCCGCCCCGTCGCTGTGGTGGGCCAGCGGCAGCAGGGTGACCGCCGCGGTGACCGCGCACGCCGCCGCCATCCCCGCCACGCCGCCCCAGCCGCGCAGGCCGCCGCGTGCGGAACGCTTCCTCGACCCGCTCATCGCTGCCCCTCTCACCGGTACTCCGAGAGCCTGCGGTTGACCCCGACGATCACGGCGGCGGCCCCCAGGACCGCGAGCGCCGCGGCACCGGTCGGCAGGCCCCGCAGGGCCCCCCGCGCGCCCTTCGCGGCCGAGCCGAACTCGCCCTGCTCATGGGCGAGCGCCTCCTCCAGCGCCGCGTCCACCCGCTGGAAGGACTGCCCGGTGGAGCCCTCGCTCCCGATGATCTGCTCCAGGGCGCCGTCGTAGTCGCCGCGGTCGTCCGTGGCGCGGGCCTCGCGGTGGCGGGCCTGCCACGCGGTCACGGCCTCGGTCGCGGCGAGGACCGGCGCCTTCCCGCTCTCGTCGTCGGCGAGCCGGCCGGCCTTCTCCAACCGGTCCCGCAGCGCCTTCATGCCCGTCGTGTAGTCCGCCTCGTACTGGTCGGCGGAGCCGTCGGGGGTCAGCACCGCACCGCGCGCCACCAGGGTGAGGTTCTCGTTGGCCCGCGCCTTCAGGGAGTTGATCCGCGCGTCGTTGAGCACTTCCAGGGACGCCTGGCCGTGCGCCATCGCCGACCGCAGCTCCGCACGGGCCACCGTGTGTCCCACGGCCAGCCAGAGCACCACCACCGAGGCGGCGGCCGTCGCCGCCAGCAGCCCGTGGTTCAGCACCCGGTTCGTCCGGCGGTAGGTGCGCCGCTGCATCCACACCAGCGCGCCGAGCACCAGAACGCCGGCGCCGAGCGACAGGAGGGGCCACTGCCGGGCGTCGGCGGAGTCCGTCTCCAGCCGGCCCGTCTCCGCCGCGTACAACCGCTCGGCGGCCGGCAGCATCTCGCCGGTCATCTTCTGGTTCGCGTACCGGAGGTAGGCGCCGCCCAGCGGCAGGCCCTGGCGGTTGTTGGCCCGGGCGCGCTCGATCAGGCCCGTGTAGACCGGCAGCAGCTTGTTGAGGGTGGCTATCTCACGGCTGGACGCGCTGTCGGCCTCGGTGCTCCCCGACGCCTTCACCAGCAGCCGGGCCGCCTCCTCGATGTCCTTGCGGTACTGCCGGCCCACGGCCTCGGGCTCCTGCGCCCCCGCGAGGAACCCACTGGCCGCCGTCGTGTCCGCGTCCGCCAGGAAGCGGTAGATGTCCGCCGCGTCGGCGCTGAGCGGCTGGCTGCGGCTGACCACGTCGTCGGCCGACGACGCCCGCGACGAGATCTCCAGCGTGGTCACCGCGCCGAACGCCACGACCAGCAGGGCCAGGACCGCCCCGATGATCTGGAGCCGGCCGGGCTCGGTCGTCGCCACGGCGCGCAGACGCTCCGCCTGCCCGGACCACGTGGTGCGGCGCTGCGCGGGCACGCCCGCGGGAGCGGACACCGGGTCCGGCGTGCGCGGTGTCCGCGTGCCGCCGCTCGGCGGGTGTGTCACTCGACCTCCCCCTCGGTCACTGACAGTGGGTCCCCGTCCCGTCCCCGTCATCAGTCCCCGCATTCGATCAGGGCGGACGCGGCCGATCAAGGCAAGCAGCACAACGTGCCCGGATACATCCCCATAAGCGAACGGACTTCCCATCAGGTACACGTTCCGGAGGCCCGATCGGTTCCCTCCCGCCCCTCGTACGCCGGCCGTTCACCCGTACGAGGAAACGAACGCGGGGCGTCCCCCACGCGCATCGCGTGGGAGGACGCCCCGCCGACTCCCGACCGGTCGCGGTCCTCAGACGTACTGCGCGCGCAGCCTCCGGTGGACCTCCGGCGCCGCGCCCGTACGGTCCAGGCCCAGCAGCGCCGCGCCCAGCACCGGCGGCTCGGACACGACGCGCACCCCGGCCTTCGGGGCGCGTGCCGCGAGGAGTTCGGTGATCCGGTCGTTCAGCTGCGGATGGCGTGCGGCCAGCACACTGCCGCCCAGCAGCACCGGAGCCTCCTCCGCCAGCAGGCCGAGCCGCCCCAGCGCGACCGAGGCCATCGCCACCACCTCCTCGGCCAGCCGCTCCACCAGCGCGAGGGCCACCGGGTCCCCGCCCGCGGCCGTCGCGAACAGCACCGGCGTCAGCTCGTGCCGCCGTGCCGTCGGGATCCCGCCCCGGTGCAGCGCCTCGATGAGCGCGTACATCGAGTCGAGCCCGAAGTGGCCGGGCAGCGCACGGGTCAGCTCGGAGGGTTCGCCGCGCCCGTCCTCGGCGCGCGCGGCGAACCACAGCGCCTCCTCCGCGAGCCCCGAACCGCCGCCCCAGTCACCGGATATCCGGCCGATCGCGGGGAAGCGGGCGGTCCGCCCGTCCGGGGTCATGCCCACGCAGTTGATCCCCGCCCCGCACACCACCGCGACGCCCCGGGGCTCGTCCACCCCGGCGCGCAGGATCGCGAAGGTGTCGTTGCGCACCTCCACCGAAGCGCCCCAGCCGCGGGCCTCCAGCGCCTCGGCCAACTCGGCCTCCTCGACCGGTAGATCGGCGTTGGCCAGGCACGCGGAGACATGGGCGGACGCGCCGAACGCGCCGGTGGCCTCCGGCAGTTCGGCGACGGCCAGCTCCAGCGCGGCGGCCAGCACGTCGACCGCGGCCGGCACCCCGACCACGGGCGGCTGGAAGCCGCCGCCGCGCGCCGAGGACAGCACCGTGCCGTCCTCACCGATCAGCGCCACGTCGGTCTTGCTGTTGCCCGCGTCGATGGCGACGACCGAGACGTTCACGCCCACGAAAGGTGCTCCCGGTTGTGCGCGATCAGCCGGTCGGTGAGGCCCTCGGCGTAGTCGTACTGGCCGATCAGCGGGTGGGCGAGGAGCGCCTTGAAGACCCGGTCCCGGCCGCCGCGCAGCGCGGCTTCCAGGGCGAGGTCCTCGTACGCCGTCACGTTGGCGATGAGGCCCGCGTAGAGCGGGTCCAGCGCCGGGACGGCCAGCGGGGTCGCGCCGTCGTGCCCGACCCGGGCCTGGACCTCGATGACCGCGTCGTCCGGGAGGAACGGCAGGGTCCCGTTGTTGTGGGTGTTGACGACCTGGACCGGGGAGCCGCCGTCGCCCAGCAGGGAGGCCGCCAGGTCCACGGCCGCCTCGGAGTAGAACGCGCCGCCGCGCTTGGCGAGCAGCTCGGGCTTCGTGTCCAGCGTCGGATCGCCGTACATCGCGAGCAGTTCCTTCTCCATCGCCGCGACCTCGGCGGCCCGGGAGGGCTTGGTGCCGAGCTCCCTGACCACCTCGTCGTGGGAGTAGAAGTAGCGCAGGTAGTACGAGGGGACGACGCCGAGCCGGTCCACGATCTGGCGCGGCATGTGGAGGTCGTCCGCGATGGCGTCGCCGTGCTCGGCCAGCAGCTTCGGCAGGACGTTCTCGCCGTCCGGGCCGCCCAGGCGCACGCCCAGCTCCCAGGTGAGGTGGTTGAGCCCGACGTGGTCCAGGTGGACCTCGGAGGGGTTCACGTCCAGCAGCCGGGCGAACTTGCGCTGGAAGCCGATCGCGACGTTGCACAGGCCGACGGCCTTGTGGCCGGCCTGGAGCAGGGCCCGGGTGACGATGCCGACCGGGTTGGTGAAGTCGATGATCCAGGCGTCCGGGTTGGTGCGGCGCACCCGCTCGGCGATGTCCAGGACGACGGGCACGGTCCGCAGCGCCTTGGCGAGGCCGCCGGCGCCGGTGGTCTCCTGGCCGACGCAGCCGCACTCCAGCGGCCAGGTCTCGTCCTTGTTCCGCGCGGCCTGTCCGCCGACGCGCAGCTGGAGGAGGACGGCGTCGGCGCCGGCCACGCCCGCGTCCAGGTCGGTGGTGGTGGTGATCCTCCCGGCGTGGTCCTGCTTGGCGAAGATCCGCCGGGCGAGACCCCCCACCAGGTCCAGGCGGTCGGCCGCCGGATCGACGAGCACCAGCTCCTCGATCGGCAGCGTGTCCCGCAGCCGGGCGAATCCGTCGATCAGTTCAGGGGTGTAGGTGGACCCGCCACCCACTACTGCGAGCTTCATGTCAGCCCTTTACTCCGGTCAGTGTGACGCCCTCGACGAATGCCTTCTGGGCAAAGAAGAAGACGGCGATCACGGGGGCCATGACCAGAACGGTCGCGGCCATGGTCAGGTTCCAGTCGGTGTGGTGTGCGCCCTTGAAGGATTCGAGGCCGTAACTGAGCGTCCAGGCGGCCGGGTTCTCGGAGGCGTAGATCTGTGGTCCGAAGTAGTCGTTCCAGGCGGCGAAGAACTGGAAGAGGGCGATGGCCGCGATTCCGGGCTTGGCCATCGGCAGGACGACCTTCATCAGCGTACGGAACTCGCCGCAGCCGTCGACCTTGGCGGCGTCCAGGTACTCGTTCGGGATGGTCAGCAGGAACTGCCGCAGCAGGAAGATGGAGAACGCGTCGCCGAAGGCCATCGGGATGATCAGCGGCCACAGGGTGCCGGACAGGTCCATCTGCTTCGCCCAGAACAGGTACATCGGGATGATGATGACCTGCGGCGGCAGCATCATCATCGAGATGACGAGCATCAGCGACAGCTTGCGGCCCCGGAAGCGGAACTTCGCCAGGGCGTAGGCCACCGGGACCGACGACACCACGGTGAGCACGGTGCCGACACCCGCGTACAGCAGGGTGTTGCGCCACCAGGTCAGGAAGCCCGGGGTGTTGAAGACCCGCTCGTAGTTGCCCCACTCCCAGGTGTTCGGGGTGAGGTCGCGGGTCAGCGCCTGCTGGTCGCTCATCAGGGAGGTGAGCACCACGAAGACGAACGGCAGCACGAAGAAGAGCGCGGCGGCGATCCCGAGGGAGTGCACGGCGATCCAGTGCAGCAGCGCCTTGCGGCGGGCGGTGCGTGCGGCGGGCGTGAGCACGGGCCGCTCCGGGGAGGCGGCGGTCCTGCCGACGGGGTCGAGGAGTTGGGTCATGGCTCAGTCACCGGCCTGGATCAGGTTGTTGCGGCCCCGCATCAGCAGCGCGGTGAAGGCCATGGCCAGGGCGAACAGGACGAGGGCGACGACGGTGGCGGCGCCGTAGTCGAAGCGCTGGAAGCCCAGGTTGTAGACGAGCTGCGGGAGCGTCAGCGTCGACTTGTCGGGATAGCCGGGTTCGAAGGACTGGCCGGAGCCGCCGATGACCCCCGAGGCGACCTTCCCGGCGACGAGTGGCTGCGTGTAGTACTGCATCGCCTGGATGACGCCCGTCACCACGGCGAACATCACGATCGGCGAGATGTTCGGCAGGGTCACGAAGCGGAACTTCTGCCAGGCGGACGCGCCGTCCAGCTCGGCCGCCTCGTACTGCTCGGTCGGCACGTCCAGCAGCGACGCCATGAAGATGACCATCAGGTCCCCGATGCCCCAGACCGCGAGCAGGGTGAGCGCCGGCTTGGACCAGGTGGCGTCGTTGAACCAGCCCGGCGTCGGCAGCCCCAGCTCCCCGAGGATCGCGTTGACGGGCCCGGTACCGGGGTTGAGCAGGAAGACGAAGGCGAGCGTCGCGGCGACCGGAGGGGCCAGATAGGGCAGGTAGAACAGGGTCCGGAAGACCCCGGTCCCCGTCTTGATCCTGGTGATCAGCATGCCGATGCCGAGGCCGAAGACGACCCGGCAGGTGACCATGACGAGGACCAGCCACAGGGTGTTCCACAGCGACGGCCAGAACATCGGGTAGTCGCTGAAGACGTACGTCCAGTTGGTCAGCCCGTTGAAGGCCGGGGCCCCGAAGCCGTCGTACCGCGTGAAGGAGAAGTAGACGGTCGAGACCATCGGATACGCGAAGAAGACCGAGAACCCGATCAGCCACGGCGACATGAAGGCCACCGTGCGCAGCGCCGACCTGCGGCGCTTGGAGCGGAGCGTGTGCGTCGTCATCGGGGGCTACTTGGCCTTGGCGATGTCGGTGTCGATCTGCCGGGCGGTCTTCTCCAGGCCGGCCTGGAGGTCCTTCACCGCGCCCTTCTCGTACTGGTAGCCGAAGTCCTGGAGCGTCAGCTGGTACGTCGACCCGTTGACGGCCCCGTCCGAGGTGCTGGACTTGGGGTGCTGGGCGATGTCCAGGAAGGTCTTGAACCGCGGGTCGAACTTCAGGTCGGGCGACTTCAGGGCGTCGAGGGTGGACGGCACGTTGCGGATGCCGTTGGCGAACTCGACGACCGCCTTCGTGTCACTGGTCATGTACTTGACCAGCTCCCACGCGGCGTTCTGCTTCTTGCTGGCCGGGGCGATGCCCACGATGGTGCCGGAGAGGAAGCCCTTGCCGTAGCTGTCGGCCTCGTCGTCGGCGACCGGCATCGGCGCGACGCCGATCTCGAAGCCGGCCCCCGCGCTCTCGGCCATCCCGAGCCGCCACTCGCCGTCCAGCTGCATGGCCACCTGGCCGGTGTGGAACGGGTGCTTGGCGCCCCACTCGTCACCGAAGGTGCCGCGGTACTTCTCCAGCTTCTCGTAGCCGCCGAGGTCCTCGACGAGCTTCTTCTGGTACGTGAACATCTCCGCGAACGCCGGGTCCTTGGCGATGTTCGACTTGCCGTTCTCGTCGAAGTACGTGTGGTCCCACGAGGACATGTAGTGGCTGGCGACGGTCTCGTAGCCGTGGAAGGTCGGCATGAAGCCGAGCTGCTCGTAGCTGCCGCCCTTCTCGACGGTCAGCTTCTTGGCGACGCTCGCCAGCTCCGACATCGTCTTCGGCGGCGCCGTGATCCCGGCCTTCTCGAAGGCGTCCTTGTTGTAGTAGAGGCCGTAGGCGTCCGTGAGCAGCGGCAGGGCGCAGCGCTTGCCCTCGAACTGGGTGTAGTCCAGGAGGACCTTCGGGAAGGTCTTCTCCAGGTCGAGCTCGGACTTCTCGATGAACGGCTTCAGATCCGCGAACGCGCCGGACGAGCAGAACTTGCCGACGTTGGCGGTGGTGAAGGAGGAGACGACGTCCGGCCCGTCCGAACCGCCCGCGCGCAGCGCCTGGTTGAGCTTGTCGTCGTTGATGTTGCCGGAGACCTTCACCGTGATGTTCGGGTGGGCCTTCTCGAACCGGTCGATGTTGTCCTCGACCGCCTTCACCTCGGCGGGCGCGCTCCAGCCGTGCCAGAAGTTGATCGTGGTCTTCGCGTTCGGGTCGTCGGAGGCCCCGGCCTCGGACTGGCCGGTACACGCGGTGGCGAGGACCGATATCGCGGCGACGGCGACAGCGGTGGTGGTGAGACGGCTTGTGCGCATGACAAAACTCCCAGGGAAGGGGAAGAGGCAGACGACGGGGGACAGGGGAGGAGCGTGGTTCAGCGCGAGGTGTCGAACACTTCGTCGCGGGTGTCGGCGAGCGCCCTCTCCAGGGCGCCGCGCAGGACGGGGGTGCGGTCGATCTCGCCGACCACGAGCCGCGGCCGGGAGGCGGCGAGCTCGGCCAGCTCGGACTGGATCAGGGAGCGCAGGATCTCGCCGCCCGCCGCGACCGCGCCGCCGGAGAGCACGATCAGCCCGGGGTCCAGGACGGCGGTGACGGAGGCGAGCCCGGTGGCGAGCCGCTGGGCGTACTGGCGCAGCAGCTCGGTGAGCGCCGCGTCCCGCTCGTACGCGTCGGCCGCCCGCGCCAGCAGGTCGGCGGCGACCTTCGCGTACGGCTGCTGCGGGGTGTCGACGCCCAGCGCCTTCGCGAGCCGGGGCACCGCCTGGGCGCCCGCCAGCTCCTGGAAGCCGCCGCTGTTGGCCTTGACGACCTGGCGCACCAGCGGGGTGCCGGGCACCGGCAGGAAGCCGACCTCGCCCGCGCCGCCGGTGAAGCCGCGGTGCAGCCGGCCGTTGATGACGAGGGCGGCGCCGAGGCCCTCCTCGTTCCACAGCAGGACGAAGTCCTCGTGGCCGCGGGCCGCACCGAGGCGCTGCTCGGCGACGGCGACCAGGTTGACGTCGTTCTCGTACTCCACCGGCATCGGCAGGAACGCGGCCAGCTCGTCCAGCAGGGTGGAGGAGTGCCAGCCGGGCAGGTGCGAGGCGTACCGCAGCCGTCCGGTGCCCGGGTCGAAGGCGCCCGGCGTGCCGATGACGATCCGGTGGACGTCGGCGCGGGTGAGCCCGGCGTCCTTCACGGCCCCGTCCAGCGCGTCGGCGACCTGCCGCACCACGCTGTCGGCGCGCCGCCCCGGGGTCGCCAGCTCGAACTCCCCGACGGTCCGCCCGGTCACGTCCGCGACGGCGGCGACGATGCGCCGCCCGTTCACGTCGAGCCCGGCCACATGGGCGGCCCGCGCGTTCACGGTGTAGAGCTGCGCGTTGGGCCCGGGGCGCCCCTCGCTGGTCCCGGTGGCGACGACCAGGCCGGCCGCCTCCAGCCGGGCCAGGAGCTGGGAGGCGGTGGGCTTGGAGAGGCCGGTGAGCTTCCCGATCCGGGTCCGGGAGAGCGGCCCGTGCTCCAGCAGCAGATCGAGGGCGGCCCGGTCGTTCATGGCCCGCAGCACCCGTGGTGTGCCCGGTGTGCCGGGTGCGCCGGGAGTGGTTCCCGCCATCGTGGATGCACCGCCCTCTGTTCGGGAGCTCCGGAGCGGATCCGGAGAAACTCTGTTAGGAAAGTTTCCTATTCGGTTGAGAGGACGGTAGGGCGCAGGTCACCGGGGCGTCAATGGGTGACCCCCGTCCGGCAATCAAAGTGTTACCCGGCACGGCGACGCCCCCGGCCGCCACCCCGGTGTGCGGGGGGCGGCCGGGGGCGTCGCGGCCGGGACTACTTGCTCAGGTTCGGCGGCGGTATCGGCGTCGTCGCCAGGGACTGAGGGGAGGTCGCCGAGGCGTACGCGGAGGGGGCCGCCATCGCGGCGGTCGGGTCCGCCGCGGACTCGCCCTCCGTCTGGAGCGGCAGGGTGCCGACCATCCGGATGCCCGCGTCGTCCAGCGCCTGCTTGATGCGCCAGCGCAGCTCGCGCTCCACCCCGAGCGCCTTGCCCGGCATCGTCTTGGCGGTGACGCGGACGGTCATGGAGTCCAGCAGGACCGCGTCCAGGCCGAGCACCTCCACCGGGCCCCAGAGCCGCTCCGACCAGGGTTCTTCCTTCGTCATCGCGTCGGCGGCCGTGGCGATCGCCTCGCGGACGTGCTGCAGGTTCTCGGTCGGGCGGACCGTGACGTCGACCCCGGCCGTGGACCAGCCCTGGCTGAGGTTGCCTATCCGCTTCACCTCGCCGTTGCGGACGTACCAGATCTCGCCGTTGTCGCCGCGGAGCTTGGTGACGCGCAGCCCGACCTCGATGACCTCGCCGGAGGCCACCCCGGCGTCGACGGTGTCCCCGACCCCGTACTGGTCCTCGAGGATCATGAAGACGCCGGAGAGGAAGTCCGTGACCAGGTTGCGGGCGCCGAAACCGAGCGCCACACCCGCGACACCGGCGGAGGCGAGGAGCGGCGCCAGATTGATCTTGAAGGCGCCCAGGACCATCAGGGCGGCCGTGCCCATGATCACGAACGAGGCCACCGAGCGCAGCACCGAGCCGATCGCCTCCGAGCGCTGGCGCCTGCGCTCGGCGTTCACCAGCAGCCCGCCCAGAGCCGTGCCCTCCACCGCCTGGGCGCTGCGGTTCATCCGCTCGATCAGATTGGTCAGGGCGCGCCGGATCAGATAACGCAGCGTGATCGCGACGGCCACGATCAGCAGGATGCGCAACCCGGTGCTCAGCCAGGTGGACCAGTTCTCCTCGACCCAGCCCGCGGCGTTCCCGGCCTGTTCGGCGGCTTCGCCCAGCGAGCCGCCCGGCTCGGGAGACGGAGCTGCGGCCAAGAGGACGGACAGCGACACGACAGGGACCTCCACGGGGACGACGGCTGGTCAACAACACTAACGAAGCCGGGGGAGTGGATCGTTGCCGTCGCGGCAGGAGAGACGGGTCTCACCGGGAACACCTCCGCTGTGGCCGATCACACAGGGCGGACGGCCTCCCAGGTGAAACACCTGTTCGGTATCGGCGGACGGGGTGCGGAGCCCGGAGTGAGAAAAATCCTCCCGGCCCGTTACCCGTACGTGGTGGCGCTTTGACCAGGCATGAGGAGAGACTGAGATCGGATCGTCCCGGCGCGAGCCACGCGCCGCCGGCGTACAAGGAGGCATCCACCGTGCCGCACGTCCTGGTTCTCAACGCGTCGTACGAGCCGCTCGGCGTCGTACCGCTCCGCCGCGCGCTCGTCCTCGTCCTGGAGAACAAGGCCATCTGCCTCGAGGAGTCCGGCTCCTTCCTGCACAGCGCCACCCGTGCCGTGCCCGCCCCCAGCGTGGTCCGGCTCAAGCGCTTCGTCCGCGTCCCCTACCGGGGCCCCGTCCCGCTGACGCGGCGGGCGCTGTTCGCCCGGGACGGCGGGCGCTGCATGTACTGCGGGGCCGCCGCGACCAGCGTCGACCACGTCATCCCGCGCAGCCGCGGCGGACAGCACGCCTGGGACAACGTGGTGGCGGCCTGCCGCCGCTGCAACCACGTCAAGGCCGACCGCCATCTGCCCGAGCTCGGCTGGCGGCTGCGCCACCAGCCCGCCCCGCCGACCGGCCTGGCCTGGCGGATCATCGGGACCGGACACCGCGACCCGCGCTGGCTGCCGTATCTGCAACCGTTCGGCGCGGACGACGTGATGGCCCGGATCGACGGCGTGTCCGCCTGAGACCGGGCCTTCGTCGTCCCGCCGCGTCAGGCGTACGGCTCAGTCGTCCACGACCGCGTACGCCTCCACCGACCAGAGCGAGTAGCCGTACTCCGTCGCCCGGCCGTCCCCCTGCACCCGGACGAACCGGGTGTCCTTCGCGTCCATCCGGACCGACTCGCGCCCGCCCCGGCCCTCCGTCACCGTCGCGGCGGTGCGCCAGACGCGGCCGTCGGCGGAGACCTGTATCCGGTAGCGCGAGGCGTACGCGTCCTGCCAGTTCAGCACCACCTGGCCCAGCCGCACCGGCTTCGGCAGCTCGGCCCCCCACCAGGCCCCGTCCTCCACCGGCGAGGACCACCGCGTCTCCGGATCGCCGTCGAGGGCCGCCGACGCGGGGAAGTCCGGGGTCTCGTCGCCGGACGACGAGGCCCTCGCCGTACGTGCCAGATCCGGGCCGCCGGTGCGCGGGAAGGCCCGCACGGTCAGCGTGGACTCCTGGCCGCCGAAGGCCAGCGGGACCTCGTACTCGCCCGCCGGGGTGTCCGCCGGGACCGTCACCTCCACCGGCACGTCGGTACGCGATCCGCGCGGCACGGTCGTCTGCTTGGGCACCCGCACTTCGATGCCCTCGGGGGCCTTCGCGGTCAGTTTGCCCTTCACCTCGACCGGACGCCGCCCGGCCAGCCGGGCCTCGACCCGCTGGGGCTCGCCGCCGATCTCCGCGTCCGTCTCGCCGCGCGCCAGGTCGAGCGTGGCGGCGGGCTCGTCGCGGAACCACGGCACCAGGGCGCGCACCTGCGGGGACCCCGCCACGACGGCGGGGGAGGGGGGCAGGGACGGGCTCAGGTACGAGGGCGGGACGGTCCGGGCGGCCTCGGGCACCGTGACCCGTATGGCGTCGGCGCGCAGCCCCTTCGCGGCGGTCTGGGTGAAGCCGCTCGGCGAGAGCTTCCCGAGCGCCCGCCACCCCTGGCCGGGCACGCGCGCCTCCACGACCGCGCCGGTGAGGGCGGACCCGGGCTCGGCGAGCGCCGTGACGGCCTCCACCGGGCGGGGCCCGGCCAGCTCGACCGTATAGCTGTGCGCGTCCTTCGTGACCCGGCCCGAGGCGCGGTCGGTGCCGTTCCACCCGGCGGCCACCTTCGCCGCCCGGTCCAGGAACGGGTCCAGCACCCCCTTGCCGACCGTGGCCCGGCTCGCCCCGATCTCCTCGCGCAACGGCTCCAGGGCCAGTTGGACGCGCCAGGCGGCGGCGCCGTCCCCGGCGGCCTGGGCCTGGAGCAGATCCACCGCCAGCTCACCGGCCCGGCCGTAGCGGGCCAGCTGCTCCGTCCAGGGGCGCACCTCCTCGGTGAGCCGGCCGTCGGCGGGGGTCTTCAGCCGCTCGGGGGCGCCGCGCATCACGGAGAAGGCCGCCCGCAGCCCGTCCGCCGCCCGGTCGCGGCGCGCGGCGTCCGCGCGGGAGCTCCAGAACGCGTCGAACAGGGGCTGGAGGTAGGCGGACTCCTCAGCGCCGAGCACCGAGCCCGCGCTGTTCCCGGCCAGCGCCAGCAGCGCCTCCCGGGCGCCCGCGTCGCCGCCCGCCAGATCGTCGATCGCCGCCCGCCAGGACGCGGCGGGGTCGTAGCCCTTCGGGTTCCAGGCGAAGTCCGCGGCGGTGAACAGCGGGATCCGGGAGGCGGACGGCTGCTCCATGGCGTTGGCCAGCAGCGCCGCCGAACCGCTCGCCACCGCCGGGTCCCGGCCGGTGTAGGGGCCGAGGAAGATGCGGTCCTGGGCGTAGTCGTTGACCGGGTAGTTGTCCATCGTCACCAGCGGGTGCCGGAAGGCGGCGCGGGCCCCGGCCAGTTCACCGCCGGTGATCTTCTTCGGCACCACGCCGACGCCGGTCCAGGCCACCTGCACCCGGTCGTCCAGCTCGGCCGCCAGCGCGGTGCGGTAGTCGGTGGCCCCGTCCTGGTAGAACTCCGTCGGCAGCACCGAGAGCGGGACCGCGTCCGGGTGCCGTTCCTCCAGGTGACGGGCGAGGGCGCCCGCGACCCTGGCCTGCGCGCGGGCCGCCGCCTTCGGACCGCTGCCGAAGGTCTCCGCGTCCAGGTCGCAGTGCCACTCGCTGTAGCTCACGTCCTGGAACTGGAGCTGGAAGACCCGGATGCCCAGCGCCCACATGGCGTCGATCTTCCTGGTCAGCGCCCGGACGTCCTGGTCCGAGGCCATGCACATCGCCTGACCGGGCGAGACCGCCCAGCCGAGCGTGACGTGCTCGGCGCGCGCCCGCTCGGCGAGCGCGCGGAAGTCGGCCCGCTTCTCGGCCGGGTACGGGTCGCGCCAGCGCGCCAGCCGGTAGGGGTCGTCGCCCGCCGCGTAGAGATAGCGGTTCTGCTTGGTGCGGCCCATGAAGGAGATCTGGGCGAGCCGCTCCTCGCTGGTCCACGGCTCTCCGTAGAACCCCTCGGCCATGCCGCGGACGGCGGTTCCCGGCCAGTCCCGTACGGTCACACCGGCCACCGAGCCGTCGGCGATCAGCTGGCGCAGGGTCTGGACGGCGTGGAAGAGGCCGTCGGCGCCGAGCCCGTCCAGAGCGACGGTGGCGCGTCCGGAGACCTGGCCGACCGCGATCCGGTAGCCGCCCGACGGCAGATCGGCCCGGTCGGGCGCGCGCAGCGCCCGCAGTGCCTCGACGGCTCCGCTGCCGCCGACACGGACCACCGGCCCGCCGCCCGGCAGGCTCTCGTGCAGGGTCCGGACGCCCGCCCCGCGCAGCAGCGCGCGCGCCTGCTCGACGGCGTACGGATCGGCGTCGGGCGCGGCGACGAGCGTGGCCTGCGAGCCCAGCTCCACGGCGGGTCCGGTGGTCCGCAGGCTCTGCGGCCGGGGCCAGACGGACGGGGTCCGCGGACTGTCGGTCCGGTCGGCGGAGCCGACCGCGGGCCTGCCGGGGTCGGCGGGAGCGGCCGTCGCGGCCGGAGCGACGGAGACGGATCCGAGGAGTCCGCCGATCACGGCGACGGCCACGGCCGTTGCCTGCCTTCTGCGCCCGATCCGCACGTCGCGCTCCCCTTCGTACGTACCAACAGCCGACGATGGACCGCCGTGCCGACCCCTCGGACCGCGCGTGCGGGCCCCGGCGGGTTCCGAGCCCACCACCCGGGCGCGAGGGTGTCAATGCGCGTGGCCGTTCTGCCGTATTTGCCGGTAATAGCGACGCCTTCGAGCCCTCTGGGGCCGGTGGGGCGGACGGGACTGGCTGAAAACGGCCCATACCTGCCGTCCGGGGGAACCGAGTGTGACCCAGAGCACGTTGGGCTCGTTGTCATAACGCCTGCATCACGTCCACGTCTGCCGCGACGAGGCCTGGGTAGGCCTGCTGTGTCCTGTTCTCCACGGCCAGGAGGCCACCATGCCCGCTGCCGCGCAGCTTCTGTTCTCCGCCCTCTCCAAACAGGTACCCACGCAGTCCGAGTCCGCGCCGCTGACCAGCGAACTCCCCCTCGCCGACGTCGCCCACCTGATCAGCGGGCCGCCGCTCGCCGACGTCTCCCTCCTGCTCGGCGAATCCTCCTTCGCCGATTCCGCGCCGCTGACCAGCGAGCCGCCGCTCGCCGATGCCACCCCTCTCACGAGCGAGCCTCCGCTCGCCGCCGTCGCCCCTCTGACCAGCGAGCCGACCGCACCCGGCACCGCAGGGGGCATGGAGTTCCCAGGAGTCTGAATGGGCTTGTCCCGGCTCGCCGCACTGCACGGTGTCGCCACCTCCTACTCCCCGTCGCCGGATGTCACGGTGTCCGTCCCCGACGACACGGTCATCGCCGTGCTCGCCGCGCTGGGCGTCGACGCCGGCACTCCGGCGGACGTACGGAAGTGCCTCGTCGCCGCGGAGTCCCGCTCGCGCCTGCTGCCGCCGACCGTGGTGGTCTGGGCCGGCGAGCCCCTGCCGCCCTCCCTCGCCGGGCTGCCCTCCGGCTCGACCGTCACGGTCGAGCCGGAGCCGGCCGACACCCCGGGCCCCTCGGGCCGCCCGCCCGCCCCGCTGAGCATGCGGGCCCGGGCGTCGGCCCCCGCCCCGCCCGTGCCGCCGCCCCCGGGAGCCGCTGCCGCGCCCCTGACGCCCCCCGGGACCGCCGCCACCACCACCGCGCCCGTCGCCGCCGCAGCCGCCGCGCCGCCCGCCACGGAAGCCGCCGCGCCCGCCGCAGTCGCCGTGCCGCCCGTGACGCAGGCGGGAAACGCGGACTCCGCCCCGGCCGTGACGCCCGTCGCGGGGACCGCCACCGCATCGGCGTCCCCCGCCGCGTCCGCGTCCGCGTCCGCGTCACCGTCCGCCACCGCGTCCGCGCCCGCCACCGCGTCCGCGCCCGCCACCGCGTCCGCGCCCGCCACCGCCCTCCCGTCGGCATCCGCGCCGCACACGCACCCGCGTCGCGCCGACGAGGCGCCCGTGGTCCCGGCGGCCGTTCCCGCCTGGTGGATCCCGCCGCCCCCCGGCGTCCACCGCGTCCACGTCCGTACGCCGGACCACCGCCGCGCCACGGCCACCCTCGTCGTCGCCCCGGCCCGCGTCCCCCAGCCGCCCGAGCGCTCCCACGGCTTCCTGGTCCAGCTCTACTCCCTGCTCTCCGCCCGCTCCTGGGGCATGGGCGACCTCGGTGACCTGGCCGACCTCGCCGCCTGGGCCGGTCGGACCCTCGGCTCCGGGTTCGTCCAGGTCAACCCGTTGCACGCGGCTGTTCCCGGGCGGCCGACCGACCCCTCCCCCTACCGCCCGTCCTCGCGCCGGTTCCCCGATCCGGTGCACCTGCGCGTCGAGTCGGTCCCCGAATACGGCCACGTCCGCGACCGGGCCGCCCTGGACGACCTCCGGCAGGGCGCCGACGCCCTCAGCGAGGCCGTGCTGAACAAGGGCGCCCTGATCGACCGGGACGCCGTCTGGGAGCTGAAGCGGCAGGCCCTGGAGCTGGTCGTCGAGGTGCCGCTCACCCCCGGCCGCCGCGCCGCCTACTGCGACTTCCTGGCCGAGCAGGGCCAGGCGCTGGAGGACCACGCCCTGTGGTGCGCGCTCGCCGAGGTGCACGGCCCCGACTGGCGCACCTGGCCCGAGGCCCTGCGCGACCCCCGCTCGTCCGGGACCGCCCGCGCCCGCTCCGAACTGCTCGACCGGGTCGACTTCCACTGCCGCCTCGCCTGGCTGACCGCCGACCAGCTCGCCGCCGCCCAGCGCGCCGCCGAGGAAGCAGGGATGAGCGTCGGGATCGTCCACGACCTCGCCGTCGGCGTGCACCCGGCCGGCGCCGACACCTGGGCCCAGCAGGAGGCCTTCGCCCACGGCATGTCCGTCGGCGCGCCGCCCGACGCCTTCAACGCGCGCGGCCAGGACTGGGGCCTGCCGCCCTGGCGCCCCGACACCCTCGCCGCCACCGGCTACGCCGCCTACCGGGGCCTGCTGCGCGGACTGCTGGCCGGCGCCGGGGCCCTGCGCATCGACCACGTCATGGGCCTGTTCCGGCTCTGGTGGGTGCCCGAGGGCAGCCCGCCCACCGACGGCACGTACGTCGCCCACGACGCCGAGGCGATGCTCGCCGTCCTCGTCCTGGAGGCCCACCGGGCCGGCACCGTCGTCGTCGGCGAGGACCTCGGCACCGTCGCCCCCGGGGTGCGCGAGGCGCTCGCCCGGCGCGGCGTGCTCGGCACCTCGGTGCTCTGGTTCGAACGGGACTGGGACGGCGACGGACGGCCGATCGCCCCGGAGAAGTGGCGCCGGGACTGCCTGGCCACCGCCACCACCCACGATCTGCCCTCCACCGCCGCCCGGCTGACCGGCGACCATGTGACGCTGCGCCACCGGCTCGGCCTGCTCACCCGCTCCCTGGAGGAGGAGCTGACCGCCGACCTCACCGACACCGCCGAATGGCTGGCGCTCCTCGCCCGGCTGCGGATGCTCCCCGAGGGCGACGGCGACGAGGAGGCCGCCGTCCGGGCCGTCCACCGCTTCCTGCTGCGCACCCCCGCCCGGATGACCGGCGTCTGGCTCCCCGACACCGTCGGCGACCGCCGCCCGCAGAACCTCCCCGGCACCTGGGACCAGTACCCCAACTGGCGCCTCCCGATCGCCGACGCCGAGGGGCATCCGGTCACCCTGGAGGAGATCACCGCCTCGCCCCGGCTGCACGCGCTGATGGACGTCCTGCGGCCCCGAAAGCCTCATACGGCACCCCCGGGCGAGCGCCGTCCCTAGGCGTTCGCTACGTTGGCACCGTGGACAAGAAGAACGCTATGCGCGCCGGCGTCGTTGCGGCCGGGACGACGCTGATGATGCTGCTCATGTCGAGCCCGGCGCTCGCGCTCACGCCCGACGACGGTGACGACCCCGCTCCGCGCCTGAGCGCGATGGAGACCATCGGTCTCTACGTCGTCGCGCCCATCGCCCTGTTCGTGGTGATCACGGGCCTGGTCATGGTCCTGGACAAGTCCAAGAAGCAGGTCTGACCCGCACACGTACGCCCAGCGCGAAAGGTGCGCCGCCGGTAGCGACTGCCGCGCGGCGCATCCGTGCGTCCGGCCCCCGGCGGGCCAGCCGGGGAGCGCGCCCGCCCGGTAGGTTGCGCCCATGACCGAGTGGGACGTCAAGAAGCTCCGCATCCTGCGCACCCTGCGCGACCGGGGCACCGTGACGGCGACCGCCCAGGCGCTCCTGATGACCCCCTCCGCGGTCTCCCAGCAGCTCACCAACCTCTCCAGACAACTCGGCGTGGACCTCCTGGAGGCCCAGGGCCGCCGGGTCCGCCTCACCGACGCCGCCCACCTCGTCCTGCGCCACGCGGAGGCCGTCTTCGCCCAGCTGGAGCGGGCGGAGGCCGAGCTGACCGGCTATCTGCGCGGCGAGGCGGGCGAGGTCAGGGTGGCCGCGTTCTCCACCGCCGTGCCCGCCCTCGTCGTCCCCGCCGTCCGGCTGCTGCGCGCCGAGGACCGCCCGGGGCCCGACGTACGCGTACGGGAGGCCGAGGCGGCCCAGGCCTACGAGCTCCTCACCGCGGGCGAGGTGGACCTCGCCCTCTCGCTGGCCGCCCACGCGCCCACCGCACGGGACCCCCGCTTCAGCCTCTTCCCGCTGCTCGCCGACCCCCTGGACGTGGCGCTCCCCGCCGACCACCCGCTGGCCGGAGCGCCGGTGCTGCGGCTCGCGGACCTGGCCGCCGACCGCTGGATCTTCGGCGGCTCCGGGCCCTGGTCCGAGATCACCACCGCCGCCTGCGAGGCGGCGGGCTTCGTCCCCGAACAGGCCCACAGCGCCGCCGGGTGGACCGCGATCCTCGCCCTGGTCGAGGCGGGCATGGGCGTCGCGCTCGTCCCCCGGATGGCCTCCCGCGAACAGCGCCGCGAGGGAGTGCTGATGCGGGTGCTGGAGGCGGACCGGCCGCGCCGCCACGTGGTGGCGGCGGTCCGGCACGGGGCGGAGAGCGGGCCGGCCGTGGAGCGGGTGATCGGCGCGCTCACCCGGGCCGCCCAATCGTTCAGCTGAACTGAACGACCTGTGCGAAAACTTTCGATGGACCTGATGGGTCCGGTGGCGCGAAGGTGGGAGCCATGACCTTCGACGCGAGCGAGACCACATTCCAGGACCCCGACACCGACCCCCACGCCAATGACGCCGCGCCCTACGGCGGCGGCGACCCGTACGCCGACTACCGCGAAGCCGGGGACCTCTCCTTCACCGAGCTGGTCGACCTCGCCGACCGCCGCCTCGGCGCGGGCGTGATCGCCGCCAACGACGAGTTCTTCGCCGAGCGCGAGAACCTCCTGATCCGTGAGCGCGCCGTCTTCGACCCCGAGCACTTCGGGCACAAGGGCAAGATCATGGACGGCTGGGAGACCCGCCGCCGCAGGGGCGCGGACGCCGAGAGCCCCTTCCCGGCCCCCGAGGACCACGACTGGGCCATCGTCCGCCTCGGCGCGCCCGGCATCATCCGCGGCCTGATCGTCGACACCGCCCACTTCCGCGGCAACTATCCGCAGCGCGTCTCCGTGCAGGCCACCTCCGTCGAGGGCGCCCCGGGCCCCGAGCAGCTGCTCGCCGACGACGTGAAGTGGGAGGAGATCCTCCCGCCCACCCCCGTACGCGGCCACGCGGCCAACGCCTTCGAGATCACCGGCGGCCGCCGCTACACCCACCTGCGCCTCTGCCAGCACCCCGACGGCGGCATCGCCCGCCTCCGCGTGCACGGCGAGGTCGTGCCGGACCCGGCCTGGCTCGCCGCGCTCGGCACCATCGACCTGATCTCCGTGCTCAACGGCGGTACGTACGAGGACGCCTCCGACCGCTTCTACTCCTCGCCCACCCAGATCATCCTGCCGGGCACCTCCCGCAAGATGGACGACGGCTGGGAGAACCGCCGCCGCCGGGTCCGCGACACCAACGACTGGGTCCGCTTCCGCCTCCCCGCCCAGGGCGCGGTCCGCGCGATCGAGATCGACACCGCCTACCTCAAGGGCAACTCCGCCGGCTGGATCGCCCTCCAGGGCCGCAACGGCGACACCGGCGAGTGGTTCGAGATCGTCCCGCGCACCCGCCTCCAGCCCGACACCCTGCACCGCTTCGTCCTGCGCGCCCAGGCCGTCGTCACCCACGTCCGCCTCGACGCCTTCCCCGACGGCGGGGTGGCCCGGATGCGCCTGCACGGCACGCTCACGGAGTCCGGTACGGCCGAGCTGACCCGCCGCTACGAGGAGTCGGGCGCGTGACCCCGTAGATCCGGGCCGGCGCCCCCAGTTCCCGCCCGGCGGACGGCTGCGCTTCCGCGCCCGTCCGCCGGGCGGCTTCCAACCGGGCCGGCGGCTCAGGCGACGTACGCGGAGAAGCGCAGCGTCTTCGCCAGCACCTTCCAGGTCCCCCAGGCGAACACCCGGTTCACCGCGTTGCAGAAGGCCTCGCCCGTGCAGTCGGTGGGCCGGTCCTGCCAGGCCCGGACCGTCAAGGAGTGGAAGCCGAGGGTCCGCGAGAAGGCGAAGCGGATGTGCATGCCCCGGCCCAACTGGTGCCCCGGCAGCGTGTTGATCTGGAAGAAGTCGTTCCCGATGTACTCCACCTCGACCGGATTGCCGCCCAGCAGCTCGCAGCGCGCCCCCGCCCGGATCCGCCCCGCACAGCCGCCGCTGACCGGGAACAGCCAGAAGTGGTCGGTCAGCTGCTCCCGGACGTCGTCCGCGCCGGTGAACGGATGCAGCCCGAGGCTGTAGCCGTAGGTGTAGAGGTCGTAGCAGCCCACCGGACCCGCCCGGCAGTCCGGGCGGTCCGCCACCGGGGCGGCGGGGCCCGTCACCAGACCGGCGCACAGCGCCAGCACGACCGGCACGGCGGCGAATCCGGGCATCCGAACCCTCCCGTGGCCCGCGACCGAAGCTTCCTGCGACGACCCTTCGGACACTAGGGGGTGCCTGACCGTTCCGCGCGGGCGGGCGACGCCCGCCGAACCGCGCGGAACGGCCGGACGCCTCCGGGCCACGGGAGCCCCGCCGCGCGCCGACGGCCGCCGGACGCGCGGTTCTCGCGGGGCGCCGGGCCATGTCGCCAAACTGCCGTCGTCGCCCTGAGGGCGGCCCCGCGGGGCATGCGGCGGTTTGACGACATGGCCTAGTCTGCCTCCGATCGCAACCGAACCTCACACCCCGGGGGGAAGCCGGATGGCCCAGGCACTGCTGTGCGCCGGACTGGATCCGGACGACCCGGACGCCACGACGCTCGTCGTGGTCGTCGCGGAACAGGCGGACCACCAGGAGCGCGCCGCGGCCCGGCTCGGTTCGTACGGGTACGAGGGGGAGGACTGCCTCTACCTGGCGCGGACGGACGGCTGGGCCGAACGGCGGCTGGACGGCGAGCTGCTGACCGTGGACATCGTCGCGTACCCGGCCCTGCTCAAGGGGCTGGAGGCGGACCCCGGAGGGTTCGCCGAGCGGTCGTCGTCCGACCCCGCGGCGCTGAGGCTGCTGCGGGTGGAGGCGCGCGTCGATGCCGCCGCGTACGAGCGGGCCTCGGAGGTCACCCTCCTCCTGACGGCCCCCGCCGGGAGCCCCGCCGAAGAGGCCGTGGCACTGGTCCGGTCGGGCGAGGACCTGCCCCTGGTGATGGCTCCCCCGCCGGAGTAGCCGACACAGCCAAGGGGCGCCCCCTCCGCCGCGACGGAGAGGACGCCCCAGGGCCGTAGGGGGTGTCGCTAGGCAGTGGCTGCCGCGTCCGCCGCCCGGGCCTTCAGCGCGCGCTCCACACCGGACCGCGACTCCGACATCAGCCGGCGCAGGGCCGCGCTCGGCTCGGCCGAGGCCAGCCAGGCGTCCGTGGCGTCCAGCGTCTCCTGGGACACCTGGAGGGCCGGGTAGAGGCCCACCGCGATCTGCTGGGCCATCTCGTGGCTGCGCGAGTCCCAGACGTCCTTCACCGCGGCGAAGAACTTCTCCGTGTACGGGGCCAGCAGCTCGCGCTGGTCCGTCTGGACGAAGCCGTTGATGACCGCTTCCTGCAGCGAGTTGGGCAGCTTGTCGGACTCCACGACCGAGGCCCACGCCTCGGCCTTGGCCTCCGGGGTGGGCCGGGCCGCCCGCGCGGAGGCCGCGTGGCGCTCGCCCGCCGCCGTCCTGTCCCGCTCGTACTCGGCGGCGATCTCCTCCTCGTCCAGCAGCCCGGTGGCCGCGAGACGCTGCACGAACGCCCACCGCAGCTCGGTGTCGACGGCCAGGCCCTCGATGGTCTCCGCGCCGTCCAGCAGCGACCGGAGCAGGTCCAGCTGCTGCGGGTTGCGGGCGGTGGCCGCGAAGGCGCGGGCCCAGGCCAGCTGGTGGTCGCTGCCGGGCTCCGCCGCGCGCAGGTGCGCCAGCGTCGCGTCGGTCCACTGGATCAGCGCGGCCTCACGGGCCTCCGGCGCCGCGTACAGGTCGAGGGCCATCTTCACCTGGCGGTGCAGCGACTGCACGACCCCGATGTCCGACTCCTTGCCGATGCCCGAGAGCACCAGGGAGAGGTAGTCACGGGTGGCCAGCTCCCCGTCGCGCGTCATGTCCCAGGCCGAGGCCCAGCTCAGGGCGCGCGGCAGCGACTCGGTGAAGTCGCCCAGGTGCTCGGTGACGACCCGCAGCGACTCGGCGTCCAGGCGCACCTTCGCGTACGAGAGGTCGTCGTCGTTGAGCAGGACGACCGCCGGGCGGGCCCTGCCCACCAGCGCGGGCACGTCGGTCCGCTCGCCGTCGACGTCCAGCTCGATCCGGTCGGTGCGCACCAGCTTGCCGTCCGCGTCGAGGTCGTAGCAGCCGATGGCGATGCGGTGCGGGCGCAGCGTCGGCTCGCCCTTCGCGCCGGCGGGCAGCGCGGGGGCCTCCTGGAGCACGGTGAACGCGGTGACACGACCCTCGGCGTCGGTCTCGATCTCCGGGCGCAGGATGTTGATGCCCGCCGTCTCCAGCCACGCCCTCGACCAGGTCTTCAGGTCGCGGCCGGAGGTCTTCTCCAGCGCGCCCAGCAGGTCGGAGAGGCGGGTGTTGCCGAAGGCGTGCGCCTTGAAGTACGCCTGGACGCCCTGGAAGAACGCGTCCTTGCCGACGTACGCCACGAGCTGCTTGAGCACGGACGCGCCCTTGGCGTACGTGATCCCGTCGAAGTTGACCAGGACGTCGTCCAGGTCGCTGATGTCCGCCATGATCGGGTGCGTGGAGGGCAGCTGGTCCTGCCGGTACGCCCAGGTCTTCATGGAGTTGGCGAACGTGGTCCAGGAGTGCGGCCACTTCGAGCCCGCCGCGTCCGCCTGGCAGGCGATCGAGGTGTAGGTGGCGAACGACTCGTTCAGCCAGAGGTCGTTCCACCACTCCATCGTCACGAGGTCGCCGAACCACATGTGGGCCAGCTCGTGCAGGATGGTCTCGGCCCGCACCTCGTACGCCGCGTCCGTCACCTTGGAACGGAAGACGTACTGGTCGCGGATGGTGACCGCGCCCGCGTTCTCCATCGCGCCCGCGTTGAACTCCGGGACGAAGAGCTGGTCGTACTTGGCGAACGGGTACGCGTAGTCGAACTTCTCCTGGAACCACTCGAAGCCCTGCCGGGTGACGGCGAAGATGTCCTCCGCGTCCAGGTACTCCGCGAGGGAGGGGCGGCAGTAGATGCCGAGCGGAACGGACTGGCCGTCCTTCTCGTAGCTGCTGTGCACCGCGTGGTACGGACCCACGATGAGGGCCGTGATGTACGTGGAGATGCGCGGCGTCGGCTCGAAGGTCCAGACGTCGTCCTTCGGCTCCGGCGTCGGGGAGTTCGAGATGACCGTCCAGCCGGACGGGGCCTTCACGGTGAACGCGAAGGTCGCCTTCAGATCGGGCTGCTCGAACGAGGCGAAGACGCGGCGCGCGTCCGGGACCTCGAACTGCGTGTACAGGTAGGCCTGCTCGTCGACCGGGTCGACGAACCGGTGCAGGCCCTCACCGGTGTTGGTGTACGAGCAGTCGGCGACGACCTTCAGCTCGTTGGCGCCCTCGCGCAGATGCGGCAGGGCGATCCGCGCGTCGCGGAAGACGGTGGCCACGTCCAGGTCCTTGCCGTTCAGCACGACATCGTGGACGGCCGGGGCGACCAGGTCGATGAACGACTCCGCACCCGCCTCCGCGCAGTCGAAGCGCACGGTGGTCACGGACCGGTAGGTGCCGCCCTCCTGCGCTCCGGAGAGGTCGAGGTCGATCTCGTACGCGTCCACGGTCAGCAGGCGCGCCCGCTCCTGTGCCTCTTCGCGGGTCAGATTCGTGCCAGGCACGCGGTCATCTCCTAGGTGTGCGACTTGATAAGCGGCGTTTCGGCCCATCCTTCCACGCACGTGCCCCCAACGCGATGTCCGTTTTCCGCCGGACGCGAACCGCTCACCGGGACACCCTCGGACCATGACCGGACACCAGCCACGCCCCATCGACCCCGCCGCCCTCGCCGAACTCCGCGCCGCCGACGACGCGGGCCGGCCCTGCCGCCCGTACACCGCGACCGAGGGCGGCCACCCCCTGCGCTGCTGCCTGCGCGGCAGCGAGCCGGGGGAGCGCATCGCCCTCGTCTCCTACGCCCCGCTGCGCCGCTGGGCCGCCGCGACCGGGGCGGGCCCGGGGGCGTACGACGAGCAGGGGCCCGTCTTCATCCACGCCGAGCCGTGCGCGGGCCCCGATCCGCGGCGGGGCGGATACCCCTTCGCACGGGCGGGCGCACTGCGCACGGTGCGCCGCTACGACGCCCGGGGGCACATCGTGGGCGGGCGGCTGCTGGAGATCCCGGCCGAGCCGGACGAGGGCTTCGACGCGGCCCTCGACGAGGCGTTCGCGGACCCGGAGGTGGCCCTGGCGCACGTACGGGCCGTGGAGTACGGGTGCTTCCACTTCGAGGTGCGGCGCGGCTGAGCGGGCCGCGTACGGGGAAGGGGGCGGCCACCGGACTCCGGTGGCCGCCCCCTTCCCCGTACGCGTGACGCCGCGGGTCAGCCCTTCAGCTCGGCCGCCACCAGCTCCGCGATCTGCACGGCGTTCAGCGCCGCGCCCTTGCGGAGGTTGTCGTTGGAGACGAACAGCGCGAGACCGTGGTCGACCGTCTCGTCGACCCGGATGCGGCCCACGAAGGAGGCGTCCTTGCCGGCGGCCTGGAGCGGGGTCGGGATCTCCGAGAGCTCGACGCCCTCGGCGTCCTTCAGCAGCTCGTAGGCGCGCTCGACGCCGATCGGGCGGGCGAAGCGGGCGTTGATCTGGAGCGAGTGGCCGGAGAAGACCGGGACCCGCACGCAGGTGCCGGAGACCTTCAGCTCCGGGATCTCCAGGATCTTGCGGGACTCGTTGCGGAGCTTCTGCTCCTCGTCCGTCTCGAACGAGCCGTCGTCCACGATCGAGCCCGCCAGCGGCAGCACGTTGAAGGCGATCGGGCGCTTGTAGACGGCGGGCTCGGGGAAGTCCACGGCCTCGCCGTCGTGGGCCAGCTTCTCCGCCTCGGCGACGACCTTGGCCGCCTGGCCGTGCAGCTCGGCGACGCCGGCGACACCGGAGCCGGAGACGGCCTGGTAGGTGGCGACGGTCAGCGCTTCGAGGCCGGCCTCGTCGTGCAGCGGGCGCAGCACCGGCATCGCGGCCATCGTCGTGCAGTTCGGGTTGGCGATGATCCCCTTGGGCCGGACGCGGGCCGCGTGCGGGTTGACCTCGGAGACGACGAGGGGGACCTCGGGGTCCTTGCGCCAGGCGGAGGAGTTGTCGATCACCACGGCGCCCTGGGCGGCGACCTTCTCGGCCAGCGCCTTCGAGGTCGCGCCGCCGGCGGAGAACAGCACGATGTCCAGGCCCGTGTAGTCGGCCGCGGAGGCGTCCTCGACGGTGACGGGGGAGCCCTTGAAGTCGATCGTGGAGCCCGCGGACCGGGCCGAGGCGAACAGCCGCAGCTCGTCGACCGGGAAGTCCCGCTCGGCCAGGATCCTGAGCATGACTGTGCCGACCTGACCGGTGGCGCCGACGATTCCGACCTTCACGAGGACTCCTCTGTTCTGCACGTCCGGCTGCTGCCCGCCCGTGCGGCTGTGCGGCCCGTTTGCCGCTCCATGATGCGTATGTCCTGGCCCGCCTTGTCCAATCCATTGTCCGACCTGCGGACTCTTCGCGCGAGAACCGCAGATTCTGCAACGTCCGTGCGTGCGGGGGGAAACATCTGCGGCGGGTGTTCGGGGGGTGTGACGAGGAACACGCACAGCGGGGCGGGTGCCCGTGAGAGCACCCGCCCCGCCGTCCCGCGAAGGGGTCGTTACGGCGTGACCTTCTCGATCACGACGCTGCCGGTGCCCGCGGCGGTGCCGCGCGTGTTGACCAGCTTGACCTCACCGAAGAACTGCCGGCCCTCGGGGGCCGCCCCGGCGACCACGACCTCGGCGCCGACCTGGGCCGACGCACCGTTGGCCAGGTTCACGACCTTGGTCGAGTCGACCTTGAGCGTGCCGAGCGACGCCGAGTAGAAGACGTCGCGGTAGTCGTACGTGGTGGTCCCGGACGGGACCGAGTAGCCGTCGACGACGACCGTGTACGTGCCCGCGGCGGGCTTGAGCAGGCTGACCGTCTCCTCGGAACCGGCGGAGGTCGAGCTGCCGACCTGCGTGGCGCCGCGGAAGACGAACAGGTCGATGTCCGCGTTGGTGTCCGAGGTGCCGCCGACGGCGATGTCGAGCTTCTCGACACCCGCGCCGATGGTGACCGTGGTCTCACGGGTCTGGCCCGTGGAGATCGACGGCTTCGCCACCTTGGCCGAGCCCAGCGAACCGCCCTGGAGCTTGCCCTGGAAGGCGGCGGCGCTGTTGTGGACCGTCCAGTTCACCGGGGCGGGCGTGCCGATCTTCGCCTCGGCGATGGTCTGCACCGCCGGGTCGAAGGTCGTGCCGAGCAGCGAGACATCCAGCTTGTACGGGTTGTCCAGCAGCGGCGACGTACGGCGCGCCTCGACCTCGATCTCCCACACGCCGGGCTGCGGGTCCTTGTAGGAACGCGCGTCCGGGCGGCAGGTGTTGGCCGGGTTCTCGTAGTTCGGGTAGCAGAACGTCGTCGTGGTCGGGTCGACCGGCGTCCCGTACGGGTGCAGGGAGACGAACCGCGTCTGGCTGCCCGAGCGCAGTGCGCTGAGGGCGACCTCAAGGGTCTTCGCGCCCTCCGGCACGTTGACGAAGTACGACGTGGTGCCGTTGCGCTGGACCGAGCCGGACGCCTTGTAGGCGTAACCGGGCTCCTGGAGCTCGTGGGCGACGACGACCGTGGTCATGATCTGGTGGTCCACGCCGGAGGTCTTCTTGTCGTCGACCCGCAGGATGGCGCTGTGGACCCCGGCGGACTTCGCCTTCGCCTTGACCTTCAGCTTGACCGGCGTGTCGAGCGGCAGCGAGACGTACTGCGGGCTGCTGAGCTCGAAGGTGCCGTCGTTGTTCTTCCAGGACAGCTTGTGCTGGACGTTGCGGTCCGGGCCCGTGGTGCGGGTGACGACGACGTCGTAGACCTTGGTCTCGCCGACCTTCAGACCGCCCTCGCGGTCGTAGAGGCCGGTGCCGAAGCCCGGGTCCTTGAGCGCGAAGTCGATCGCGGTGTCGACCGGGGCCTTCACCGAGAACTCGTGCGCCGGCTTGCCCTGCTTGGCGATCTGCTTCCACGCCTTGACGATGTTGATCAGACCGGAGCCCTGGGCGTGCGCGGGCACGTCCTCGATGTGGGTCGCGGTGCTGGTCAGCGCGGTGCGCAGGTCGGCCGGGGGAAGCTCGATGCCCTTCTGCTTCGCCGCCGACAGCAGCAGCGCCGCGGCGCCCGCCGCCTGCGGGGAGGCCATCGAGGTGCCCTGGAGCATCGAGTAGCCGGCCGGCAGGTCGTAACCCGCCTCCTTGACCGGACCGCCCGGCGCCCAGGTCTGGGTGGTGTTGATGGACGCGCCCGGCGCCGCGATGACCGGCGTGAAGCCGCCGTCCTCACGCGGACCGCGCGAGGAGAAGGGCTGCATGTCGTACTTCTTGGTGACGTTGGAGCCGTAGTTGGCCGCCCACGTCTCCTTCGAGATCGACGCGCCGACCGAGATCACGTGGTCGGCGACCGACGGGTCACCGATGGTGTTGAGACCCGGGCCGCTGTTGCCGGCCGAGATGACCAGCTGCACGCCGTAGATGTCGATGAGCCGCTTGTACAGCTCGGCGCGCGCGTTGTTGCCGTCGTTCAGCGGCGGCAGGCCGCCGATCGACATGTTGACGATGTCGACGCCGCGGTTGACGACGAGGTCGATCATGCCCTCGGTCAGCGCGATGTTGGTGCAGCCGCCCGACCAGGTGCAGGCACGGGAGGAGACGATCTTGGCGCCGGGGGCGGCGCCGTTCATCTCGCCGCCGAACAGCCCGTTGGCCGCGGTGATGCCCGCGACGTGCGTGCCGTGCGCGCCCTCGATGACGCCGATGTTGACGAAGTCGGCCTTCGCGCCGGAGGCGTTGATGACGACGTTCTTACGGGTCTCGACGACGAACGGGATGCGCTCGACGACCTGGGTGCGCGGGTCGTCCTCGCCGAAGTAGGAGACCTGGAACTTCTCCTTGTACGGCTTGAGGACCGTGTCGTCGGAGAAGTCCGCGTTGTTGTTCAGGTCGACCCGGGTGGTGCCGGTGACCGGGTCGTACAGCACGCCCCAGACGTCGGTGGTGTCACCGTCGCGGTTGAGGTCGCCCGCCATCTCGCCGCCGGTGGTGGCCGCCTCGGCGAACGTGGCGAACTTGTAGCTGCCCGCCGGCGCCGAGTAGGTCTTCCCGCCGGACGTGAACGTCGGGCCGGTGACGGTCTGCGACATCCGCAGCCAGGTGCCGTCGCCGTCGTTCACCGGGTCGGTCGCGGTCACCCAGTCGACGATCTTGCGCTCGCCGGTGGTGGTCTTCTTCAGGGCCGGGTGACCGAGGTCGACGCCGGAGTCCAGGACGCCGATGGTGATCCCGCGGCCGTCGGCCGTCGGGTGCTTCTCGACGAAGTCGACCGCGCCCGTCTCGAACGACGGGTTGTACGGGTTCTTCGCCGGGGTCTTCTTGTTCGGCGCCGCGTAACCGCCCGTGGCCTTCGGCTGCTTCGCTCCGGCGGCCCGGTCGCCCTTGGGCGTCGGGTCGTCCAGCTTGATCTCCTGCTTGAGATCGATGCCGAGGACGGAGGAGAGCTTGGAGGCCGCCTTGATGGTGGCCTCGGCGCGGCTGGTCGGGACCGTCGCCCGGACGTAGCCGAGCTTGTCGTAGGTCTGGCCGAGCACGGAGCCCTCGACGGCGTCCAGCTGCTTGCTGACCTGCTCGGTCGCCCCCGGGGTGGTGGCGACCATCATGGTGACGCTTTTCTCGCCCTTGGCCTCGGCCTTCGCCAGGACATCGGCGTCGGCCTTGCCGAGCTTGTCGCCCCGGTCGCTCGTGGCGGCCGGTTTGACGGGTGCCGGTGCCGGGTCCTCGGCGGCGAACGCCGGAGCGGCGCCCGAGGCGGCGAGCGCGGCCGCCAGCCCGGCAGCGGCCGCGATACGCGCCGCGCGTCTGGCCCCGGGTATGGAGCTGGGGGATTCCTTGGTCATCAGCATCCCTGTAATTGAAAGAGAGAGTCCGGAATTCGGTACCGGATGACCGCTCAGCCTGGCCTAAATGACAGGGGTTTGTGGAGAGTTGGCGGAGGCGAGTCAGGGACATGGCATAGATCCGCCACGGGGCGCGATATGCCACGAGGGATGAATGAGGCCAAACGGTGCGTCCGTGGCGCCTGGCGGCGCCGGTGGCGGCGGCTGTGGTCCGGACCAGACGCGGCCATGGCCGAGGCCGGACGGTTCGGTGGCCGGGAACAGCCGTGGCGGAGCGGCGCCGGGGTGGTCTCCCGCGGCCCGGGCCGGGGCCGGCGACCTTTCCGGGCCCGGACCTCCGGACCTCCCGGGCCTCCCAGGCCTCCCGGATCTCCCGGGCCTCCCGGACCTCCCGGGCTTTCCGGACCTCCCGGATCTCCCGCCGGGAACGGTGCGCGTCCGGGCCGCCACCGCCTCTCCTCAGCGCGGCAGCACCATCACGTACGCCGCCGGCTCCTGGTCGGCCGTCGCCATCAGCGCCGTGCGCACCACCGTCGCCTGCTGGTCCGCCGCCTCGCGCAGCTTCCTCGGCGTGAGGTGGACGACCGTGATGCCGAGCCGCTCCAGACGCTCCCGCCGCGCGGCGTACGCGGACCACCGCGCGTCCGGCTCCGTCCCGCCCCTCCGCCCGGGCACGCCGTACCGGGGCGCCCGGGCGTCCAGCTCCACCGCCACGGCCTGGTCGGGCCAGTAGGCGTCGACCCCTCCCAGCAGCGGCCCGCCCGGCAGCCGAAGCTCCACGTTCCACAGCGGCTCCGGCAGCCCGTGCTCGCGCACCATGGCGTACAGCCGGGCCTCCGCCGCCGCCCGCCCCTCGGCCAGCAGCGCATCGACCGCGCCGACCACGGCGGGCCGCCCCAGCAGCTTCGCCTCGCTCAACTCCCTCACCACGGCAGCCGGTTCGCAGTGGCCGTCGCGTACCGCCTCGGTCAGCAGCCGCCGGACGAGGGCCGCGTCGGACGTGCCCGCGACCGCGTCCGCCAGAGCCCGCTCCACCGGGGCGACGGGCACCTCGCCCACCCGCACCGGGACCGGCATCGAGGCGGTCCGCACCACCTCGACGAACCGGGTGGACCGCAGCCGCCGGGTGCGCGGGACCAGCACGTCGATCCGGTGCAGCGCCTCCACGTCCCCGGCCGCGGCGAAGCCGTGCAGCGCGAGCGCGGCGAGCCCGGTGGCCATCGACTCGCCGTACCCCGTGTCCGCGGGGTCCGCCGGAGCACGCCGCGCGGAGGCCGGCGGACGCCCCGCGTAGAGCAGCGCGCCGCGCAGCCGCTCCCGGCCGGTGGGCGGACCCGGGTGCAGCAGGTGGACCCCCGGCAGCAGGTGCTGCCAGGGACCACCGGGCAGGCAGTGGGTGGACGTCTGCGTGGTGGACACCCCCCGCGCCCTCAACTGGGCGGCGGACAGGACACGGTGCGTGACGTCCTCGGAGCGAAGGGGGAGACCGGGGAGCCGGGGGGAGAGCGGGGTGTTCTGGGTCATGTCCCGGGGTTTCCCGCACGTGGAGGGGGCCCTAACCCCTGTTACACGCCCGTCGACAATCCCGGACAACGCCGTCCTAAAGCACGGACGTTCGACAACCGAAAAGGGCCCTCGCGCCGGGAATCGGGCCGGGGGAGACTCGGGCGGGCGTACGAGCGCCGTCTCTCACGCCGCACGCACGCCCTTCCCGAGCGCCCCCTCGTATCACCCGGCCCGGCCCGCGGTCCGGTCGCACTCCTGACCGCGCAGCGCCCGCGCGAGGTCGTCGCGGGCCTCCAGTACCAGGCGCCGCAGCGCCGGGGCGGCGTCCTCGTGCTCGCCCAGCCAGGCGTCGGTCGCGGCGAGGGTCGCGGGGCTGTCCTGGAGGCCGGGGAACATCCCCCGCACCACGTGCATGCCGATCTGGATGGAGCGCTCCGCCCAGATCCGCTCGATCACCTCGAAGTAGCGGTTCGCGTACGGGGCGAGCAGCTCCCGCTGGGAGGACTGGCCGAAGCCGGAGATCGTCGCCTCGACCAGCGCGTTGGACAGCTTGTCCGACTCCACGACCGCCGCCCACGCCTGCGCCTTGACCGCCTCCGAGGGGCGCGAGGCCAGACACCGCACGTGGTGGCGCTTGCCGGACGCGGTGTCGTCGCGGGCCAGCTCGGCGTCGATCGCCGCCTCGTTCGCCACCCCGTGCGAGGCCAGCGGGGAGAGGAAGGACCAGCGCAGCTCCTGGTCGACGTCGAGACCGTCGATCCGGGCCGTGCCCTCCAGCAGCCCGCCCAGCAGCTGGAAGTCCGCCTCGGAAGAGGCGACTGCCGCGAAGAAGCGGGCCCAGGTCAGCTGGTGCTGGCTGCCCGGCTCGGCGGCCCGCAGCTCGCGCAGCGCGCCCTCGGCCAGTGCCCGGCCGCCCTCCTCGCGCCAGTCGGGCGCCGCGTAGTTGACCAGCGCGGACTGCGCCCAGGCGTGCAGCATCTGGAGGACGCCGATGTCGCTCTCCCGCCCGGCGTGCGCCAGCACCAGCGCGACGAAGTCGCGGGCCGGCATCAACGCGTCCCGGGTCAGGTTCCACAGGGCCGACCAGCACAGGGCACGGGCCAGCGGATCCGTGATCTCGCCCAGGTGGTCGCGGAGCGTGGCCAGCGACCCCTCGTCGAAGCGCACCTTGCAGTAGGTGAGGTCGTCGTCGTTGACGAGGATCAGATCGGGCCGCTCGGAGCCGGCCAGGGCCTCCACCACGCTCCGCTCACCGGCCACGTCCACCTCGGCGCGCGCGTAACGCGTCAGCTCGCCCTCCGGCGTACGCCGGTACAGGCCGACCGCGACGCGGTGCGGGCGCAGCTCCGGGTGCGAGGCGGCGGCCTCCTGGACGACGGCGAGCTCGGTCAGCGTCCCGTCCGCGGCGTACGTCGGTACGGGGGTGAGCACGTTGACGCCCGCGGTCTGGAGCCAGGAGCGCGACCAGGCCGTCATGTCGCGCCCGGACGTCTCGGCCAGCACCGACAGCAGGTCGCCCAGGCGGGTGTTGCCGTAGGCGTGGCTCTTGAAGTAGCGCCGGGCGCCTTCGAGGAACGCGTCGCGCCCCACGTAGGCCACCAGCTGCTTGAGCACGGACGCGCCCTTGGCGTACGTGATCCCGTCGAAGTTCAGCTTGGCGTCCTCCAGGTCACGGATGTCCGCCGTGATGGGGTGGGTGGAGGGCAGCTGGTCGGCGCGGTAGGCCCACGCCTTGCGGTTGTTGGCGAAGGTGATCCAGCCGTTGGTGAAGCGGGTCGCCTCGACCATCGAGAAGGAGCCCATGAAGTCCGCGAAGGACTCCTTCAGCCACAGGTCGTCCCACCACTCCATGGTCACCAGGTCGCCGAACCACATGTGCGCCATCTCGTGCAGGATGACGTTGGCCCGCCGCTCGTAGGCGGCCGAGGTGACCTTGCCGCGGTAGATGTACTCCTCGCGGAAGGTGACCATGCCCGGGTTCTCCATGGCCCCGAGGTTGTACTCGGGCACGAACGCCTGGTCGTACTTCCCGAAGGGGTACGGGTAGTCGAAGTGGTCGTGGAAGAAGTCCAGGCCCTGCTTGGTGATCAGGAAGACGTCGTCCGCGTCGAAGTGCTTGGCCAGGCCCTTGCGGCACATCGCGCCGAGCGGGATCTCCAGCGTGGTGCCGTCGTCGAACGTACGGCTGTAGTGGTCGCTCACATAGTGGTAGGGACCGGCGACGACGGCCGTGATGTACGTGGAGATCGGCTTCGTCTCGGCGAAGGTCCACACCCCGTCCTCGTGCGACTCCTCGGCCCCGTTGGACCAGACCCGCCAGTCGGCGGGGGCGGTCACCCGGAAGCGGTAGGGGGCCTTGAGGTCGGGCTGCTCGAAGTTGGTGAAGACCCGGCGGGCGTCGGCCGGCTCGTACTGCGTGTAGAGGTAGACCTCGCCGTCCTCCGGGTCGACGAAGCGGTGCATGCCCTCGCCGGTCCGGCTGTACGCGCAGCGGGCGTCGACCACGAGGACGTTCTCGCCCTCCACCAGCCCGTCCAGGGCCACCCGCGTCCCGTCGAACACGACGGCCGGGTCGAGGGCCGTTCCGTTCAGCGTCACCGCGTCCACGCCCGGCGCCACCAGGTCGGCGAAGGTCGAGGCGCCCGCACGGGCGGAGCGGAACCGGATCGTGGTGAGCGACCGGAACGTCCGCGGACCGTCGCCCCCGTCGGCCCCCTCGGGCTCGCCGACGGCGGACCGCAGGTCGAGCTCGACCTCGTATCCGTCGACGGTCAGCAGCTCAGCCCTCTTCTGGGCCTCGTCGCGGGACAGGTTTTCACCGGGCACGGGCACTCCTTCGTGACGCGCGTCATGTGTCGTGTTCGAACCCATTGATCCTTGCACGCGTCCCGGCGGGGCGGCATTCAGGGAATGGCTGCCCGCCCGGAGGTGTTCACGCCCGCAGGTGTAACACGCCCTTCTGAGGAGAGACATGTCCGAGAACACTCCGGCCAACGGCAAGACCCCGGTCGACTTCTGGTTCGACCCGCTCTGCCCCTGGGCGTGGATGACCTCGCGCTGGATGCTGGAAGTGGAGAAGGTCCGCGACGTCGAGGTCCGCTGGCACGTGATGAGCCTGGCCGTCCTGAACGAGGACAAGCTGGACGAGCTGCCGGAGGAGTACCGCGACCTCCTGGAGAACCAGGCCTGGGGCCCGGTCCGGGTCGTCGTCGCCGCCCGGCAGCTCCACGGCGACGCGGTCGTCGGCCCGCTCTACACCGCGCTCGGCACCCGCTTCCACAACAACGACGAGGGCCTCACCCGCGAGACCGTGGTCGCCGCGCTGAAGGACGTCGGCCTGCCCGCCGACCTCGCGGACCACGCGGACTCCGACCAGTACGACACCGAGCTGCGCGCCTCGCACAAGGAGGGCATCGACAAGGTCGGCGAGGAGGTCGGCACCCCGGTCATCGCCGTCCCCGGCGCGGACGGCGAGCAGGTCGCCTTCTTCGGCCCGGTCGTCACCCCCGCCCCCAAGGGCGAGGAGGCGGCGAAGCTCTGGGACGGCACGCTGCTGGTCGCCTCCGTCCCGGGCTTCTACGAGATCAAGCGGACCCGGACGCAGGGCCCGATCTTCGACTGACGCCGGTCTTCGACCGGCGCCGGTCCGCGCGTGACGCCGGTCCGCGCGTGACGCCGGTTCGCGACTGGCGTCGGTTCGCGACTGGCACCGGCATGCGACCGACGCCGGCCGAGCCGGTGGCCGCGCGTGTCCGCCCGGGGGACGATGACCCCATGCGGATACGCGCGGGCGAGGCGGCCGAAGCCGCCGCACTGACCGAACTGGCCCTCCGGTCGAAGGGCCACTGGAAGTACGACGCGGAGTTCCTCGCCGCCTGCCGCGAGGAGCTGACCGTCCGCCCCGCGGACGTGGCGGCGCGGCGGACGGCGGTGGCCGAGGAGGACGGCAGGATCCTGGGCTTCACCACCCTGGACGGAGAGCCGCCGCTGGGCGCGCTCGGCATGATGTTCGTCGAGCCGGACACCATCGGCCGGGGCGTCGGGCGGCGGTTGTTCACCCACACCGTGGACGAGGCCCGCCGCCTCGGCTTCACCCGCCTCACCATCGACGCCGACCCGAACGCGGAGCCCTTCTACCGGGCCATGGGCGCGGTCCGGATCGGCGTCACGCCGTCCGGTTCCGTCGCGGGCCGGGAACTCCCGCTGCTGGAGGTCGCGCTCGTGTGACGGCGGCCGGCAACGGGCCGGGGGCGGCTTTCCGGCCCGTTGTCAGTGGTGCGCCGTACGGTGAGGGGCATGCGCATCTCACCGGAAATGATCACGATCGACTGTGCCGACCCCCAGGCCCTGGCCGCCTGGTGGGCCGAGGCGCTGGGCGTCGAAGGAACGCAGGACTACGGCGGGTTCGTCATCCTCGCGGCGACCCCGCTGGTCCTGGGCTTCCAGCGGGTGCCCGAGCCCAGGGCCGCCAAGAACCGGGTGCACGTGGACTTCTCCTCGCCCGACCGCCCGGCCGACGTGGAGCGCCTGGCGAAGCTGGGCGCGACCGTCGTCGGCGAGCAGTCGATGGAGGGGATGTCCTGGACCGTGCTCAGGGATCCGGAGGGCAACGAGTTCTGCCTCGCCGACGCCGGGAGCCACTGACCTCGGTCGACAGGGCCTGGGGACCACCGTCGCCGGAAGCCGTTCACCGGCCCGGGACACCGCCGCCCGCTTCGCTACTTGAGGCCGAGGACCTGCTCCAGCGGGTCGATGACGAAGTAGACCAGGAAGAGCGCGGCGGTGCCCCACAGCAGCCAGTGGACCTCGCGCGCCTTGCCCAGGCAGGCCTTGATGACCACGTAGGCGACGAAGCCGGCGCCGATGCCGTTGGTGATGGAGTAGGTGAACGGCATGACGACGATGGTGAGGAAGGCCGGGATGGCGACGTCGTAGCGGTCCCAGTCGATGTGCTTGACCTGGGTCATCATCAGGAACCCGACCACGACGAGGGCGGGCGCCGCCGCCTGGAGCGGCACGATCGTCAGGACGGGCGTGAGGAAGAGGGCGAGCGCGAACAGGCCGCCGGTCACCATGTTGGCGAAGCCGGTGCGGGCTCCCTCGCCGACACCCGCCGCGGATTCGATGTAGGTGGTGGCCGACGACGAGGACGCGGCGCCACCGGCGACGGCGGCGACACCGTCGATGAGCAGGACGCGGCCGAGGCCGGGCACCTGACCCCGCTCGTCGAGGAGCCCGGCCTCCGCCGTGACACCGACGACCGTGCCCATCGTGTCGAAGAAGTCGGACAGGATGAGGGTGAAGACGAGCAGGACGACCGTCAACACGCTGACCTGGCCGAACGACCCGAACAGGTCGAACTGGCCCAGCAGCCCGAAGTCGGGTGCGGCGACCGGGTTGTCGGGGATCGAGGGCGAGGTGAGCCCCCAGGACTTGATGCTGGCGATCTCGTTGATGACGATGGCGACGACGGTCATCAGGACGATGCTGATGAGAATCGCGCCCTTGACCTTGCGGGCGACCAGCACGATCGTCAGGAGCACGCCCAGGCAGAAGACGAGCATCGGCCAGCCGGTGAGCGTGCCGGTGCCGAGCTGGACCGGCACGGTGGAGTTCGCGGCGTCGGGGATGCGGGTGACGAACCCGGCGTCCACGAAGCCGATGAAGGCGATGAACAGACCGATGCCGACGCTGATGGCCTGCTTGAGCGGCTGCGGAATGGCGTGCATGATCGCCTCGCGCAGCCCGGTCATCACCAGGACGCAGATCAGCAGCCCTTCGAGCACGATGAGGCCCATCGCGTCGTTCCAGCTCATCAGCGGAGCGATCTGGTAGGCGACGACGGCGTTGATGCCCAGCCCCGCCGCCAGGGCCAGCGGCAGATTGCCGCCCACACCCATGATCAGCGTCATCACCGCGGCGACCAGGGCGGTGGCGGTGACCAGCTGCACGTTGTCCAGCTGCTTGCCGAACTTGTCCTCGGCCCCGCCCAGGATGATCGGGTTGAGCACCAGGATGTACGCCATCGTGAAGAACGTGGCGAATCCGCCGCGTATCTCCTGGAGGTAGGTCGAACCGCGTTCGCTGATGCGGAAGAACCGGTCGACGGCGCCCCCCGACCCGTCGGGCTTCGCGCCTTCGGGCTTCGCTTCGGGCGGCGGGCTGGTCGTACTGGAGTGCATGACGGAGTCTCCTGAGCCTGCGAACAATGGGGAAGGGGGTTTCGCCGGTGCTGCCCGAAGTGAGTGGCAGGCGCTGTGCGAACGCACATGCGGCATCTTGCGAGCGGATCATACGCGGCATCGGCGGGAGCGCAACTACCCGCGTAGAGCGTGCAGTTGGTCCCTTTTCGGCCCTGTGGCTTCCTACGGAATCGGCGGTGACCTTTTCCGCCAAACCGGCAGGCAGCCGACAGCGGGTATGGAATTGGCGGTGACAGCTCCCCTACGCTCCGTATGTGCACCCACCACTCCCTTTCAACGCGCGGGCAGCGCGCGCCTTGCGCGAGAAACTCGGGATGGCACCCGGTCATGTCGCCTACGGCATGCGCGCGTCCTTCGGCACCTCACACGTCGGTCCCGAGCATGTGATCGCCTGGGAGCGCGGAACCCATGTACCGGACGCGGCGGAGTTCACCGCCCTGGCGGGCGCGTTGTGGTGTCAGCCCAGTGAACTCATGGGCCGCCCGAGCACCTTGCTCGAACACCGCATAGCCCGCGGCGTCTCGGCCGAGGAGGTCGCGCGGGCCACCGGCCTCACCCTCGACGCGTACCTGTCCATGGAGGAAGCCGGTCTGTGGGCCGGCGACAAGCGGCAGTCCGTCAAGCTCGGCGAGGTCCTCGGCCTCCCCGCACGCGACTTCATCGCCATCACCCGCCTGGAGGAGGAGCTGGCCCGTCTCCTCACCGAGGCGGTCTCCACGCGCTGGCAGGCGCACATCCGCGACATCGCCAAGCTCGTCTCCATGGAACGCCGCGACCTGAAGGGCCCCTTGGCCACCATGCACCAGGAGTACCAGGGCCTCCTGGCGGCGACCCTGAGCCGGGCGGGCGGCACCACGGCGTCCGGCGAGGACGGACGTCGCTACGTCGAGAACATCGTCGACCACTTCTGGGCCCGGCTGCCGGGGTCCACCGGGGCGTAGCCCGGCGGGGCTCGCGCGACCCGCCGGGTACCGCCGCCGCTACCGCGTGTGCGGCGCCGCCTTCCTGAAGACCTCGAACACCGCCAGGTAGTTCGACCCGCCGTGGCCGCCCTCGATCGCCTGTGCCGCGATGTCCCGCATCAGCCGGGGCTGCGCCGTGTGCACACCCTGCTCCTCGCAGGTGCGGGCGATGTGCTCCAGCGCGTTCAGATTCATGTGCAGGGTGCCCAGCTCTCCCGGGTAGCGGCCCGCGTCCAGATCCGGCGCCTGCTCGGCGAGGGTCGCGTCCACCACCGTGGGCAGGAACCGGTTCACCGCGAGATCGGCGAACTCCGCCGCCCGTACGCCCGCCGAGCCGACGAGCGCGGTGGCGTGCAGGAAGCCGTTCATCGTCGCGTACATCAGACCGAGCAGCGCCGCGTTGTGGAGCACCGCAAGCCCGGGGTCATCGCCGAGGTGCCGGGGGTCGCCCAGGCTCGCCAGCGTGGCCCGGTGGGCGTCGAAGACCTCGCGCGGACCGCTGAAGAGGAAGAGGGATCCCGGGTCCCCGACGAGGGGCGGCGGCACCATGACCGCACCGTCCAGGTAGGAGACGCCCCGCTCCGCCGCCCAGGAGGCCGCCGCGTGCGCCTCATTCGGCGTACCGGAGTTGAGGTTGACCAGGGTCCGGCCCGCCGACGCGCCGTCGTCGCGACCGAGCACCTCGTACAGCGTCGGGTAGTCCTTGAGGCAGACGAGGGTGAGAGGGCCGGCGGCCACGGCGTCGGCCACGGACCCCGCGAGCCGTGCGCCCCGGGCGACGAGATCCCGTGCCCTGCCCGGGGTACGGTTCCAGACGGTGGTGGGATGGCCCTTCTTCAGCAGGGTCTCGGCGAGGGCGAGGCCCATGGGGCCGAGGCCGATGACGGTGACGGGGTTGTCCTGCGAGCGAGTTGAAGGCTGATGTGTCATGCGCCCCAGGCTGCTGTCTCACATCGGTGTGAGAGTCAACCGAATGTGGTGGTCGTCATATGCGCATGGGGGAGTTCTCCCGACGAACGGGCGTCAGCCAGCGGTCGCTGCGCTACTACGAGGAGCAGGGGTTGCTGAGCCCGGCCCGTCGCCCGAGCGGCTACCGCGAGTACGGGGAGGCGGACGTCGTGACCGTGCGGGGCATCCGCATGCTGCTGGCCGCCGGCCTGGGCACGGCCGTCATCGCCGAGTTGCTGCCGTGCATGGTCGACGAGGGCCGCATCCTGGAGCCGGCCTGTTCCAGCATGCTCCCCGACCTGCGCCGCGAACGAGCCCGCGTCGACGAGGCCGCCGCCGCCCTGCTGGCCGCCCGCGACCGGCTGGACGCGCTGATCGAGCTGACGGCGGAGTCGGGCGTGACCGACGAGGAGGCGTGCGCGACGGTGGCCGCGCGCACGGCGGCCACCGCTCCGTCGCCGCCGTAGTGGACCGTGCAGGCGAAGCACGTTGCCGGTCTCGAACTCCTCGACGTGCTGGGGGCGTCGTAGTGACGAGCAGTCTGCCCGCTTTCACCAACTCCGCGATGGACAAGGGCTTCTGCGCACCGCACGCGGGTGGCCGGTTCCGTCAGGTCAGGGCTCGAGCCACAGGCTCACACCGTGGCAGGATGATTCGCCACGGCTGCGGGGAAACGAACATACGGCCAACGGGGGTTGCTGATTGTGGGCTACACCATTCCTGACGGCGTCGACACCATGCTGGATGTGGTGGGTGTCGGCTGGCCCAACGTCGACGAGGACGCTTACCGCGATATGGCGGACGCTTTGCGGGAGTTCGCCGAAGACGCGGAGGACGACGGAGGCGCCGCGCACCGGCATGTGCAGCAACTGCTCCTCAGCGGAAAGAGCGAATCGCTGACCGCTCTTGACGCACACTGGTCGAAGGTACAGAGCAAGCACAAGGATCTGGCGAAGGCGGCCCGGCTCATTGCGAGTGCTCTTGACAGAGTCGCTGACCTGATCGTTGCTCGGAAGATCGCAGCTGTCGGGGAGTTGGCCGACCTCTGCGCGACCGTGGGTATCACGCTTGCCTTCGCCCCGGTGACAGCCGGTTTGTCGACCCTTCTGGCGGGTGCGAAGATCGCGGCCACCCGTATCGCGTTCAAGAGGATCCTCAAAGAGATGGCAGAGGCTGCCGTCGCGGAGATCGTGGCCATTCTCACGGAGCCGGCGGTCGCCGCGATCGAGAACGTCGTTGCCGACCTGGCCGTTCAGACCGCGCTGAACATGGCCGGTGTGCAGGACGGGGTCAATATCGACCAAGCGGTACGCGCGGGCAATGGGGACCTCCAGCTCAACTCCGTGCCGGGGGCAACTGGTCCCGGCCCCGGCCCAGATGCCGGCCCGGTCATCGACCACGACGCGCATGCGAATACGGGCATGCGACTGGCCGGCGTCCAGATTTCCATGCGGGAGAAGACCGGTGGCAAGCTCACGAAAGCCAAGGGGCACCACGGCCGGGCCAAGGGCAAGGACTCGCTGACCGCAGTCCTCGACACCACCATCGACGGTGTGACCGACAGACTCGACAAAGCACTGAAAGACCTTGGCGACCATGTCGGGAAGACGCTTCCCAACTCCATTTCCAAGAGCTCGAGGATCCACAAAGAAGCCGACCAGGACGTTCGCGACGGGATCAAGAAGATCCAGTCCGGTTCGGGCACGGACGACGGTGCGAGGTCCGGCGGAGGTGGCGGAGGAGGTCGCAACGGCCAGGGCGGCGGCACGCCCGGGGGTGAACCCGAGGGGAAGCCGATCAGCCCGCAGCCTGGGTGGCACGGCAGAAGCGCCGGCAAGATGAAGCATCATCGGCGCGACGCGCTCGACGTCAGCCACCTCAGCGAGGAGCAGCAACGGGCCGCCCTGGTCCGTGAGACCCGCCGCCTCGCGGACGACGCCCGTGACCAGGAGGCGGGGCATAATCCGCCGGGTAAGGACCGTCTTGTGAAGTCTTGTGCGGGAGGGTTGCTGCACGAGGGAACCCTGACGAGTCACTCCAGCTCCACGAAGCGGCACGGACAGACGCTGCTGGAAACCCACCCCGCGCTCCAAAACGTGGTCGACCGAGTGGAGCGGGAGATCCGGGCAGATAATGAGAACCCGGGAGCGGGGCACGGCAAGTGCGCAGAGATTGCACTTGTATCCGACCGGCTTCATGGGATAGAAGGAAGGGATGGGGCCCGGATAAGCACAGAAGAAGACATCCGCAGGGTCATGGAAGGGGCGCGTGTCTATTCCCTCCAGATCGGAGAGCAGGACTCGCCCACGGGATTCAAGAATCATGGCGACTACAAAGAGCCCTGTCGGTCCTGCTCCAGGATCCTGCCACTGATCGGCGTCACTGCGCACACATAGAACGAGAGCAAATATGCCAATACTTTCCACGGTTGAAGAAGTGGACGCGTGGCTGACGGAAGCCGGGTGGTACCCAGGGCGGGATGCGGCACAGGAGGCTGCCGAGGCTGTCGCGACGGTGACCGACCGTTACCGCGCCTACGGTGTGGACATCGAGCCCTCCGCGGCCGCGCTCTCCTTTATTCGTGAGCACGTCTCCCTTCGGGCGGTCATCGACACCGCTCCGGAGAATTTCGCGATTTTCACTCCGCACCTGGTGTTCAAGGGTGACGCCGAGGAGATCGATGAACTAGCCGGAGACCTCGGCGTCAAGCTATTCCCGGTCGGATATGACACCTATGACGGGTCAACGATTCTCATGGATGAATCCGGGCGGTTCTTCTTCTCGCATCACACTGGTTCCTACTATTTGGGAAGTGAGAAGTACGAGGCCTTGATGAGTCTGATGAGCAGCAGAATGGATGACGCGGAGGACTATTTTGTCTGACTTGATTCCGGGTGTTGCCGCGTCACTGCTCGTTCGCGGGAAGATCTTCAGTCATACCAGCCTCGGAGGTGACGAGCAGCCTGATCTTCACCCGGCCGTGCGAGAATTTCTCGACGCACTTCCGGTGGCGGAACGCGAACCCTTCATGGGCTACTGCGCCGAGTCCGCGCTGATCTCGGATCAGTTGTGGAGCCTGGATCGCCAACGCGTCGACGGGGCAACGAGCACCCTCGACGAGGGTGCGGGCCATCTCGCGGGTGCCCTCCTTGTCGCGAAGAAGATCCGGGGCCACGGCGACCCCGAGCACGGCACTCCGGCGCAGGTGTGCCGCTCGTGCTCGGCGCTGCTGGACCGGCTCCACGTCACCGTCATGGACACATGACGTCGAACCATGACGCGCTGACGGCCGCAGGGTGGCACGACGGCCGTGACGTCAGGGACGACGCGATGTCGGCTGTTCTCAAGACGATCGCGTTCGTCGAGCCGGTGGCCGGTGGAGCTACCTGGGTGCTGTTCCCGGCGGCCGAGCAAGCCCTGCGCGCGTTTCACGGACTGCGCGTCTCCCCGGTGGGGCCGGGGCGTTCTGTGGCGGCCACCGGATGTGTGGTCGATCCCACGGAGGCGCGAAGCGCCTTGAGACCGTTCATGTTGCTCGGTGAGTCCTTGGGGTCCCGGATGTTTCCGTTCGGTCGCACGGACGCGGACGCACTGCTCGCGGTCGATGAGCAGGGCCGTCTGTTCTCGATCGACCACGGCGGTCGTTGGCTGCTCGGAAGGACCGTGCGTGAAGGGCTCACAGCGCTGTCGGAAGGAGACGCACCACACCGGATCGCCGCCCGCCGGTGGGTATGGACGGCACCGTCGACGCCCGGAGAGACGCCGCTTCTCAACGCGGTCCGGACCGCCCTGGTGGCCGTGTACGTCCTTCACCACCGACGGGTGTACAGCGCCCGCGAACTACGCCTCACTGTCACGGCGTTGAGGGGTATCGGTGTGGAGACCCTGGATCGCTTCATACCGCTGCCAGGGGGATTGCTGGAGGACGCCGCGGCACCCCTGGTTGCCACGGCAATGGCGCTGATCGAGTCCGAGGGAACCACCGAGCTGGGGAGTGAGCTGAAGGTGAGCGTCGGCAGGCCGCCGCATACTTCCGGCCCGCTGTCCTCTGTCGCCTGTTCTGTCCGTACGGGGCACTACGCCGCGACGCCAACGGTGATGGAACTCTCACTGTCGGCGGGGATGGGGGCCTCGGTGGGCCGCGCCGGGGCAGCCGTCCGCCTCTGTGCCGAGGATCTGGAGAGGTACTCCCGTCAGGCGGAAATCGACCGGTAGCGAGTCGCGTACGCGTACGTGCCGACCGGGCACCGAAGCCCGGGGACTTCAGCCCGCCGCCTCCCACCCGCCCGAACGGCGCACCGGTAGCCCGCAGGCCCCCGCCCCGGACTACTGGATCGCACCCGGCGCCGCCGCCTCCAGTTCCGTGACCGTGCCCGACATCACCGTACGGATGTGGCGTGTCAGGTGGTCCGCCGGCCAGTCCCACCAGGCCACCGCCAGCAGCCGTGCGATGTCCTCCTCCGCGTACCGGGTGCGGATCAGGCGGGCCGGGTTGCCGCCGACGATGCCGTAGTCGGGGACGTCGGAGACGACCACGGAGCGGGAGCTGACGATCGCGCCGTGGCCGATGCGGACGCCCGGCATGATCACGGCCTCGTAGCCGATCCAGACGTCGTTGCCGATCACGGTGTCGCCCCGGTCGGGGAGGCCCGTCAGCAGGTCGAAGTGGTCGGACCAGGAGCCGCCGAGCGTGGGGAAGGGGAAGGTGGACGGGCCGTCCATGCGGTGGTTGGAGCCGTTCATGATGAACCGCACCCCCGTCGCCAGCGCGCAGAACTTGCCGATCACCAGGCGCTCGGGGCCGTAGTGGTAGAGCACGTTCCGGGTCTCGAACTCCGTGGCGTGCTCGGGGTCGTCGTAGTACGAGTAGTCCCCGGCCTCGATCAGCGGCGAGGTGACCAGAGGCCTCAGCTGCACCACGCGCGGCTGACCGGGCATCGGGTGCAGGACGGTGGGGTCCGCGGGGAGAGGGGCGGAGTCGGATGACATGGGGTGCTCCGGGACGAGGGGAGGGGCGGGCAGGCGGGCGTGGATCATCGTGGCATTCGGGCCGGATGCCACGCGACGTGTTTCCCGTCCGGCCGGGATGGGACGATGCGCGGGTGCTGGAGGCGATCGACGCGGTGAACTGGGGCGATCTGCCGGGCCCCCGCGGCCTGTACGAGCCCGACCGTGTCGCCGCCGGCCTGCGCGCCCTCGCCACCGCGTCGGGGCTCGTCCGGGCCGCCGGGGCCGGCTCGCTCCTGGCGGGCGGCGGGCTTCTGCACGATCACAGCGGGACCGTGTTTCCCGCCGCCGTGACCGCCGCGCCGATCCTGCTCGCCATCGTGCGGGACGGTCCTCCGGACGCGGGGGCGACCGCCCTCGGTCTGCTCGACGACGCCCTGGCGTTCGCCGCCTGCGACCGGCGCACCCGGGTGCGGACCCCGTACGCCGAAGCCGTCCCCCTCTGCTGCGCCCTCGCCGACCACGTCCGACACCACACCGGTCCGCTCGCCGCGTCCGGGGCCGAGGGCAGGCGGCTGCTCGCCGATGCCGCGCGCCACTGGCGGTTCGACGTCCGGGAGGCCGTCGCCGAGGGGGACGGGGTCGTGGCCTTCGGCGTCCTCGCGGGCCGCTTCCCGGGCGGTACGCGGCCGGCGGAGCATCACCGCGCCGGACGCGTCACCCCGCTCGCCGTGCAGGTCGCACCGCACTACCCGCTCAGCGACCGGAGTCCCGACGAGGCGTGCCTGCGCGTCGACGGCGCACGGCCGGATGACGTCGGCCCACCCGCCGTCCTGTTCTCCGGACGGTGCGGCCCCGGATCCGCCGACCGGTGACCCCCTACGCGGCCCCCGCCCCGCACTCCACCCGGAACGGTTCCCCCTGCGACCAGTCCGCCGCGACGCCCCGCATCACCAGCGCGCTGTCCAGTACCGCGCTGCCCGGCGGGAAGCGGTCCAGGTCCTCGAAGAACGAGGAGCGTACGGAGCGGGGGCGGCCCGCCGTCACCTTCCAGGCGTCCGTGGAGAGTTCGAGGACGTCCAGGTGGTCCCCGCGCGTGCTGGGGGAGAGGCCCCGCCCGCCGAGGCGGAAGAACTCCGACGCCTCCGCCAGGTCCGTGAACAGCCCGCTGCCGCGCAGCTCGTCGGCGGGCTCCACCGTCGCGTCGACCTCCACCTCACCGTCCCTGGTCGCGAAGGCCACCCGTACCGAGTCGGCGTCCTCCCGCACGGCGAAGTCCGCGCGGCCGTGCTCACCCGGGTAGATCCGGCCGCCCGCGAAGGCGTTGAGCCGGGAGGCGGTGTCGCGACGCGGGATGTAGACGCCACGCTCGACGCCGTCTCGCCCGTCCCACTCCACCGCGATCCGGTGCGCCGCGTTCTCGCTGGTCAGCCCGGCCGCGGCGGGGGCCCAGGCGGGACGGACGCCGCCGATACGGAGCAGACAGATCCCGGCCACCGCCTGGCCGCGCACCAGTTGGGGGCGCAGCGGCGCGGGCAGCAGGGCCGCCGCGACGTGGGGGTCCACCCGGTAGTTCACCAGGAGGCGGCGTTCGATGACGCTCGCCAGCCGAGGCCTGATCATGAGGCGTCGCCTTCCGGCGCGGAGCGCCACTTGGTGGTGCGGAGCACGATCTGCTCGGGGCAGACCGCGCTGAGGAAGCGGCCCACGCACAGGGCGAGCCGCTCCTCGGCGAGGGAGTAGAGGATGCGGTTGGCGTCCCGGCGCTCCGTGACGAGCCCGGCGCCCTTGAGCACGCCCAGGTGGCGCGAGATCGACGGGGCGCTGATCGGGAACCGGCCCGCGATCTCCCCGGCGGCCAGTTCGCCGCCCCGCAGGTCCTCCAGGATCTGGCGGCGGGTGGGATCGGCGAGCGCGCGGAAGGCGCTCGCCTCTTCGTCGGCCGGAAGGGCGCGTGATTCCATGGGTGCATGTTTAGCACATGAGCTAAATGTCTAAGGAGCCCGCATGGGAGAGCCCCCGCGAGTCACGTCCTCGCGGGGGCTCTCCGTTCATCCGCCTGCCCGGGTGAAGGTTGAGAAGACGATCACGAGGCAGGGCGTCTGGGGTGCGCCGGCGGCACGTCAGGGGGCGAGCAGCAGCACGTTCACGCGCTCCTTGGCGGCGGCGTAACGCTTCGCCACGTCCTGCCAGTTGACGACCTGCCACATCGCCTCGATGAAGTCCACCTTCTGGTTCTTGTACTGCAGGTAGAAGGCGTGCTCCCAGGCGTCGAAGACGAGGATCGGGACGGAGCCCTGGCCGACGTTGCCCTGGTGGTCGTAGACCTGCTCGACGATCAGCTTGCCGCTCACGGGCTCGTACGCGAGCACGCCCCAGCCGGATCCCTGGGTGGTCGCGGCGGCCTTCGTCAGCTGGGACTTGAAGCCCGCGTAGGAGCCGAAGGACTCGGTGATCGCGTCGGCGAGGTCGCCGACGCCGTCCGCCGCGAGGGGCTCGCCGCCGCCGTCGCCGGTCATGTTGTGCCAGTAGATCGAGTGCAGGATGTGGCCGGAGAGGTGGAACGCGAGGTTCTTCTGGAGGCCGTTGATCGCACCCCAGGCCTCCTTGTCGCGGGCCTCTTCCAGCTGCTCCAGGGTGTCGTTCGCGCCCTTGACGTACGCGGCGTGGTGCTTGTCGTGGTGCAGCTCGATGATCTGCGGGTTGATGACCGGTTCGAGCGCCGCGTAGTCGTACGGGAGTTCCGGGAGCGTGTACGTGGCCATGATGCGAGCCCTCCGACTGCTGGGAATGCCGTCCAGTTGTTATTGCAAGCTATATGCAAGAGCAGGCTAACAGCAGGAGTGGCCCGTAAGTGATCAGCCCTTCGGCCTAGGACTCGCAGCGCCGTCCTTCCTCTTCCTCCCTCTTCCTCCGGTTTGCCCGACAGAGGTGCTTTGCTCCTTGTTCAGTGCTGCGTACGCCGTCGCGCGTTTGGTCCCGTCGTTCCGGGGGACCCGGCCGGACAGCCCGGCTGCCCGGGGCCGGGAGCACGGCCGCGCTGCCTGTCGCCCGCCCCGCTGATCAGGAGGACTTGATGGCACCCCGCGAAACGCCGAACGGCCCGAACGACGGTCGCGATCCGCGACTGGCCCCGCCCCTCGCGGACGCGGCGGGCTGGGGGCCGCTCGACATCCGCGCCGTCGACACCGTGCGGGTGCTGGCGGCGGACGCCGTGCAGAAGGCCGGCCACGGCCACCCGGGCACCGCGATGAGCCTGGCCCCGCTGGCGTACCTGCTGTTCCAGCAGGTGATGCGGCACGACCCGGCCGACGACCAGTGGCTCGGCCGGGACCGTTTCGTGCTGTCCTGCGGCCACTCCAGCCTCACCCTCTACATCCAGCTGTACCTGAGCGGCTACGGCATGGAGCTGACGGACCTGGAGGCGCTGCGCACCTGGGGTTCCGCCACGCCCGGCCACCCGGAGTACCAGCACTCCAGGGGCGTCGAGATCACCACCGGGCCGCTGGGGCAGGGGCTCGCCTCCGCCGTGGGCATGGCCATGGCGGCCAGGCGCGAGCGCGGCCTCCTCGACCCCGACGCCCCGGCCGGCACGAGCCCCTTCGACCACCACGTGTACGTCGTCGCCTCCGACGGCGACCTGATGGAGGGCGTGACGTCCGAGGCCAGTTCCCTGGCGGGACACCAGGAGCTCGGCAATCTGATCGTCTTCTACGACTCCAACCACATCTCCATCGAGGACGACACCGACATCTCCTTCAGCGAGGACGTCACCGCGCGCTACGCCGCGTACGGCTGGCAGGTCCAGACGGTCGACTTCACCCGGACCGGCGACTACGTCGAGGACGTCGACGCCCTGCTCGCCGCCGTCGAGGCCGCGAAGAACGAGCGCGGCCGGCCTTCCCTGATCCTGCTGCGCACGATCATCGGCTGGCCCGCGCCCACCAAGCAGAACACCGGGAAGGCCCACGGGTCGGCGCTCGGCGACGACGAGGTCGCCGCCACCAAGAAGCTGCTCGGCTTCGACCCGGACGCCGACTTCGCCGTCGAGGACGACGTGCTCGAACACGCGCGTGCGGTACGGGAGCGGGGCGCCGAGGCCCGTCGTGCCTGGGAGCCCCGCTACCAGGAGTGGCGCTCCGCCCACCCCGAGCGCGCCGCACTCCTCGACCGGCTCCGGGAACGCAGGTTCCCCGAGGGCTGGAGGGGCAGCCTCCCCGTCTTCGACGCCGATCCCCGGGGCATCGCCACCCGCAAGGCCTCCGGCGACGTGCTCACCGCGCTGGCCCCCGTGCTGCCCGAACTGTGGGGCGGCTCGGCCGACCTCGCGGGGAGCAACAACACCACGATGGAGGGCGAGCCGTCCTTCGTACCCGAGTCCAAGCAGACCGGTGAGTTCCCCGGCAACCCGTACGGCCGCACGCTCCACTTCGGCATCCGCGAGCACGCCATGGGCGCCATCCTCAACGGCATCGCGCTCCAGAGCCTCACCCGCCCCTACGGCGGTACGTTCCTGATCTTCAGCGACTACATGCGCCCGGCCGTCCGGCTCGCCGCCCTGATGAAGCTCCCGGTCACCTACGTCTGGACCCACGACTCCATCGGCCTGGGCGAGGACGGACCCACCCACCAGCCCGTCGAGCAACTGGCCGCCCTCCGCGCGATCCCCGGCCTCGACGTCGTGCGGCCCGCCGACGCGAACGAGACCGCTGTGTGCTGGCGCACGGTCCTGGAGCACCACGACCGGCCCGCCGGACTCGCCCTGACCCGCCAGCCGCTGCCCGTCCTGGAGCGGGGCGGGGGCGACGGCGCGTACGCCTCCGCCGAGGGAGCGGCACGCGGCGGCTACGTCCTCGCCGACAGCCGGGGCGGCACCCCCGACGTCATCCTCGTCGGCACCGGATCCGAGGTCCACATCGCCCTGGAGGCAAGGGAGTCGCTGGCCGCCGACGGGATCGACGCGCGCGTGGTGTCGATGCCCTGCCGCGAGTGGTTCGCCGACCAGCCGGACGCCTACCGGGACGAGGTGCTGCCGCCCGGGGTCCGGGCCCGGGTGAGCGTCGAGGCCGCTGTCGCCCAGGGCTGGCGGGACGTGGTGGGGGACGCGGGCCGCACGGTGAGCCTGGAGCACTTCGGGGCGTCCGCCCCCTACGAGCGCCTGTACGAGGAGTTCGGCATCACGCCCCGCGCCGTCGCCGACGCCGCGCGGGAGAGCGTCCGCGCGGCGTCCGGACCCGTCCGGCCCGGCGGGGAGCGCCACGGCGCGGCCCCGACCGGAGGCGGTCCGGGGGACATCGGCTAGCCGGCGGCGCGACCACGTCGTTCAGGGCCTGCGGCCGCGGAAGGTGCGCCGCAGGTCGTTCACCCACGCGTCGGGGTTCTCCCAGGGGATGAAGTGGCCCCCGTGGTCGTGGGCGGTGACGTTGACGTGGTTGAACCAGTCCGCCTGCGGGCCGTTCCGGAACGCCCGGACGCGCTCGTCGGCGGTGCGGACCCCGGGCGGGTTCTCGTGACGGACGAGGGTGAGGCCCACCGGGGCCTGGACGACCGGGGTGCGGTCGTGGGAGCGGGAGGAGACGGGAGACGGCGCTGTCACCAAAAGACTTCCCCACCGCCTTCCGCACGCTCAGGCCTCCGCGCCGGCGTCAGGGCCAGGACCCCGGCGCTACCCGCGCAGGTCGTCCCTGGCCTGCGCCGCCAGGTCCGGGAAGTCCGTCACCACCGCGTCCACGCCCTGCCCGTAGTGGAAGGCGTACTCGGCGAACGCGTCCCCGAAGGCGGTGGGCGCGCTGCCCCGGCGGTACGCGGCCGGGAGGTACTGGTTCTCCGCCCGGAAGGTGTACGCGCCGACCTTCAGGCCCGCCGCGTGGGCGTCCGCCAGCAGCGTGCCCGGCGGGACCAGCGAGGACTTGTCCGGGCCGATCCACTGCGCGTACGAGGCGATCTCGCGGAGCCCGGCCGGGGTCATCATGTCCCGGTAGGCGACCCCGTGCCCGTACGGGCCGCCGCTCGTGCCCAGCGCCTGCCACAGCGGGAGGCCGAGCCGTGCCGCGGCCACCCGGCGCAGGCTGGTGGGCTCGAAGGACTGGACGACGCAGTCCCGGGCCGTCAGCCGGTTCCGCCGGATCACCCGGATCAGCTCCTCCTCCAGCGGCAGGCCGATCGAGCGGAAGTACGTCGGGTGCTTCGTCTCCGGGAACACCGCGATCCGCCGGCCCGACTCCCAAGACAGCCGCCGGGCCAGGTCGATCACCTCCTGGAAGGTCATCACCGAGCCCCGCCCGTCGAAGACCGTGTTGCGGTCGCGGACCAGCGGAAGCCGCTCCACCGTGCGCAGCGTCCTCAGCTCCCGCAGGAGGAAGTCCTCGGTGAACCAGCCGGTCACCGCCTTGCCGTCGACCGTCTTCGTGGTGCGGCGGTCGGCGAACTCGGGGCGTCCGGCGACGTCCGTCGTGCCGCCGATCTCGTTCTCGTGCCGTACGACCAGGACGTGGTCCTTCGTCGGCACGAGGTCCGGCTCGATCCAGTCGGCCCCGGCCCGTACGGCATAGGTGTAGGCGTCGGCGGTGTGCTCGGGCCGCCAGCCGGCCGCCCCGCGGTGCCCGATGACCAGGGGCCCCGACCGGTGGTGGGGACGACGTCCGTCGGCGGGTGCGGCGACGGCCGGGGCGGTGGCCGCCGCGGTGACGGCGGCGGTGGCCAGGAGGATCGAACGGCGCCTGGGGGCAACGGACATGACGGCTCCTCGGGTGGGTGGAGCCACCACGGAAGCGAGGGCGGATGACGGCCCGGCGTACGGTGACCGGCCCCGCGATGTCCTGTTGGCCACGGATGCGGGCGGCGCCGGAACCGCACACCGGAACGCCGGACGCCGAAACGCCGGGCTCCGCCCCGATCGTACGAGGAGGAGCCCGGCGTTCGTAGGGGCCGTGCGGGAGCGGGCGCTACTTCCGCTGCGCCGGGATCCCGGCCGTGCCGTCGCCGCCGTCGCCGCTCACGCCGTCACCGCCCCGGCGCCGCTGGCGTACCAGGCCGATGACGATCAGCACGACGGTCAGCCCGCCCGTGGCCAGCAGCTGGTCCCGGGTGTCCGGCTGGCGCAGCATCAGCAGGAAGATGCCCGCCATGGCCGCCAGGGCGACGATCGTGCCGACGGGGAAGAACCACATCCGCACGACCAGCTTCTCGGGCGCCTCCCGTTCGGTGCGGCCGCGCAGGATCAGCTGGGAGGCGGCGATGAAGATCCACACCACCAGGATCACCGCGCCGATCATGTTCAGCAGCCACGGGAAGACGTCGTCCGGCCGCCAGTAGCTGAGCAGCACGCAGGCGAAGCCGAAGACGGAGGAGAACAGCACGGCGTTGCGCGGCACCCCGGAGGAGATCTTCCCGAGCACGGCCGGGCCCTGGCCCCGGGCGACCAGCGACCGGGCCATGCGGGACGCGCCGTAGATGTTGGCGTTCATCGCGGAGAGCAGGGCGATGAGGATGACCACGTTCATGATCTGCGCGGCGGCCCCGATGCCCAGGTGGTCGAGCATCGCGTAGAAGGGGCCGACCTCGGCGACCTTCGGGTCGTCCCAGGGGACCAGTGTGACGATGACCGCCATCGAGCCGATGTAGAAGACCGCGATGCGCCACATCGCCGTGCGGACGGCCTTCGCGACGCCCCGCACCGGGTTCTCGGACTCGGCCGCCGCGATGGTGACGGTCTCCAGACCGCCGTACGCGAAGACGGAGGCGAGGAGTCCGATGATGAAGCCATCCATGCCCTTCGGCAGGAAGCCGCCGTCGCCCGTGAGGTTGGTGAGACCGGGCGCGTCCGTGTCGGGCAGCACGCCGAGGATCGCCAGCAGACCGAGCACCAGGAACAGCGTGATCGCGATGACCTTGAGGGCGGCGAACCAGAACTCGAACTCGCCGAAGTTCTTCACGGCGGCCAGGTTCGTCCCGAGGAAGATCACCATGAACAGGGCGACCCACGCCCACTCCGGCGTTCCCGGCAGCCAGCCGCTGACGATCTGCGCGGCCCCGATGCCCTCCAGGCCCACGGCGACGCAGAGCAGGAACCAGAAGGACCAGCCCGCGGTGAACCCGGCCCACGGGCCGATCGCCCGCTCGGCGTGCACGGAGAAGGAACCGGACGCCGGATTGGCGGCCGACATCTCGCCGAGCATGCGCATCACCATCATGACGAGCAGCCCGGAGATGGCGTACGCGACGACGATCGAGGGCCCCGCCGCGGCGATGCCGGCGCCCGAGCCGACGAACAGCCCGGCGCCGATCACCCCGCCGAGGGCGATCATCGAGAGGTGGCGCTGCTTGAGTCCGTGGGTGAGCGCGGAGTCCGCCGAGGGGCCGGCGGGGGCCGCGGAGTCAGCGGTGGGGGGAGACGCGGAGGTCCGAGGCATGGACGGGCTCTGTTCGGTAGCTGAGACAAGGGACGAACCCACAGTCTGAGCATCCGCACCGCTCACAGGGAACCGGTGTCCGCTATACGGTCACCAGGCTCACACATGGTGTACACCCGCCTACCCGTCGGTGGAGACCGCATCCCCGCGCCGCTCCCGCCACTGCCGACCCACCGCCACCAGCAGTACCAGCGCCGTCGCCCCGGCCGACCACAGCACCTGCGGGCGCGCCGCCTCGTCGGTCAGCATGAGCACCAGCACCCCGAACAGCCCGGCCAGCGTCAGCCAGGTCAGATACGGGAACCACCACATCCGCAGCGCGAGCGCGTCGGGAGCCTCCTGCTCCAGGCGGGCGCGCAGCCGCAGCTGGGAGGCGGCGATCAGCGCCCAGACGAACAGCAGGACCGCGCCCACCGAGTTGAGCATGTAGAGGAACACCGTGTCCGGCCACACCAGGTTGAGCAGGACGGAGACGAAACCGAAGGCCACCGAGGCCAGCACCGCCCGCCGCGGCACCCCGCCCGCCGCTCCCCGGGAGCCCCCGCCCGAGACCTTCAGCAGCCCGCGCGGCGCCTCCCCGCGCTCCGCCAGCGAGAAGACCATGCGGGAGGAGCCGTACAGATTGGCGTTGAGCGCCGAGAGCAGCGCCACGAACACCACGATGTTCATGATCTGTCCGGCCGACGGGACCCCGATCGCGTCCAGCACCTTCACGTACGGGCTCAGCCCTGCCCGCTGCGCGGTCCACGGCAGCACGGTCACGATCACCAGCATCGAGCCGACGTAGAAGAAGAGGATGCGCACCACCGCGCTGCGCACCGCCCGCCCCACCGCGCGCGCCGGGTCGTCCGTCTCGGCGGCAGCGATGGTGACGACCTCCAGGCCGCCGAAGGCGAACACCACCGTCAGCACCCCGGAGACGACCCCGCTCCAGCCGTTCGGCAGGAAGCCGCTCTGGCCGGTCAGGTTGGCCATCCCGACCGGGTCGGTGTCCGGGAGCAGTCCGAAGACCGCCAGCCCGCCGAGCACCAGGAAGACCACGATCGCCCCGACCTTCAAGGAGGCGAACCAGAACTCGAACTCACCGAAGTTCTTCACCGCCGTCAGGTTCGCGGCGGTGAACACCACCATGAACAGCAGTACCCACGCCCACGGTTCGACGCCGGGCACCCAGCCGTGGGCGATCTGCGCCGCGGCCGTCGCCTCCACGGCGAGGACCACCACCAGCAGGAACCAGTACAGCCAGCCGACACTGAATCCGGCCCACCGTCCGAGCGCCCGCTCGGCGTGCACGGAGAACGAACCGGAGGCGGGCATCGCGGCGGACATCTCGCCCAGCATCCGCATCACCAGCATCGCGAGCGCCCCCGCGATCAGATACGAGACCACGATGGCGGGCCCCGCCACCGCGATCCCCGCGCCGGAGCCCACGAACAGCCCCGCCCCGATCACCCCGCCGAGCCCCAGCATCGTCAGATGGCGCTGCTTGAGCCCGTGCGACAGCGGCTCGGCCGGAACGGCCCCGGACGCGGGAGGAGAAGCCGGGGTGGGGGGAGGGGCCTCGTGCATGGGGGGAGGGTCACTCTCGGATCAGCGGGTAGCGGCGGGGTGTGGCGGGGGCGTTCGGGGGCCGACCAGAGCGAGCTGATCGTTTATGGGGAAGCTACAGTCTCGCCGATCCCCGCTCTCCCCGCCAAAATGCGCCCGCGCGCCCCTCACCTCAGTGACGAGCGTCACGCGTCGGAGTGATTGCGGCCCCGGCTTTGTGTGAATCCCACCAAGGCAGCAACCGCCGCTTTGTGGGCGGCTGATGGTGATCGAGCGTTAACCCGTGGGCTAACGTCGGCGGGAGCCCGACCCCACCCTGCCCGGCCGGGGGCCCTCTTGGCCCACCTGCCCTCACCCGCGGAGTCCCGATGAGCACTGCTGCCGCCCCCGTCCGCTCCGGAGCGGTCCTCGCCGACCTGCTGCCCGCAGCCCGGCACCGCTACGCCGTGGACGCGGCCCTCGTCCTCGGCGGCGCGGCCCTGACCGGCATAGCGGCCCAGATCGCCGTCCCGGTCCCCGGCTCCCCGGTCCCGGTCACCGGCCAGACCTTCGCCGCGCTCCTCATCGGCACCGCGCTGGGCGCCCGCCGCGGCTTCCTCTCCCTCGCGCTGTACGCCCTCGTCGGCATGGCCGGCGTGCCGTGGTTCGCCGAGGCGTCCTCGGGCTGGAGCATGCCGTCCCTCGGCTATGTCTTCGGCATGCTCCTGGCCGCCACCGTCGTCGGCGCCCTCGCCCGCCGCGGCGGCGACCGCTCCGTGCCGCGCACCGCGGGCACGATGGTCCTCGGCTCCGCGATCATCTACGCCATCGGCGTGCCGTACCTGGCGCTCTCCACCGGGATGTCGCTGAGCGCCGCCGTCGCGGCCGGCCTCACCCCGTTCCTGATCGGCGACGCCCTCAAGGCGGCGCTGGCCATGGGCGTCCTGCCGGCCGCCTGGAAGCTGCTCGGCCGTCGCGGCTGACCCGCTTCCCCCACGCGAGGGTTCAGCCCTCGTAAGGCCCCCCGAAGAGGCCCGCCGGATCGTACTGGGAGACCAGGCCGGCGAGCCTCTTCGCCGTTTCCGGCTCATGGAAACCGTGCGTGCGGTCCCCGCCGCCGAAGCAGAAGTTGGCCGCGCGCCCCTGGACGAGCGGGCCCAGCACTCCGGACACCTCCCCGTACAGCGCGCGCACCGACGGCACGTCCGTCGTGTCCAGTACGGAGATCAGACCCAGCAGGAACCCGGCGTCCCGGTGGGGCACCGCGCTCGCCGGCTCCGACCGCCCGGCCATGGCCCCGCCGAGATGGGTCAGCTGCACCACGTTCATCATCGGCGCCCCGGGGCCCGCCAGCTCCAGCACCCGCGCGGCCCGCGCCGCGTCCAGCTCCCGGAGCATCAGCCCCTCCCCGTAGTAGGCGTGCGGGAACGGCGGGTCGTTGTGGATCGTCGGACTCTGCGCGTACGGCATCTCGCGCAGCGAGTCCGCCAGGGCCGGGCCGATCGCCCGCAGCGGGGCCACCAGCCGCTCGCCCTCGGCCGCGTCCCCCGTGAACGCCACCCGCACCGAGACGACGTACCGCCCGCGCACCTCCTCGGGCACCTGCGGAAGATCCGGGTAGGGGAGCGCGGCCAGGGAGGACGTCAGGGTGTCCGGCACGCTCCGGGTCCACTCCAGATAGCGGGCCGCGACCTCGGCCGCCCGCTCCCCGCCGAAGGCGAGAGCACCCCCGTACAGCCGCTCCACCGCCACCAGTCCGATCTCCAGCGAGGTCACCACCCCCAGCCGCCGACCGCCCCCGCGCAGCCCCCAGAACAGTTCCGGCTCGCGCTCCGGCGTGACCCGGCGCCGAACCCCGTCGGCGGTCACCACCTCCAGCGCCCGCACATGGTCGGCGGCGTACCCGAACTCCCGGGCCAGGATGCCCAGTCCACCGCCCAGCGTGTAGGAGACCGCGCCCACCGAGGGCGACGAGCCGTTCAGCGGGGCCAGCCCGTGCGGGAGCGCCGCCGCGGTCACCGCGCCCCAGGTCGCGCCCGCGCCGACCGTGGCGGTGCGGGAGACCGGATCGACGGTGACGGAGTCCAGGGCGCGGGTGACGACCAGCACGCCGCCCTCCACCGCCCCGGGCAGCCCGTGCCCGGTGGCATGCGCGGCCAGGCGGAGCCCGTGCCCGGCGGCGTACGCCACGGCCTCCCGCACGTCGTCCGGGGTGCGGGCCTCGACCAGCCGGTCGGGCCGGATCGGGAAGCCGGTCTGGAACGTGGCGGGACCGGCGGGGACGGCGGTTCCTTCGGCGCCTGCGGAAACCATGAGGGGCGACTCTCCTTCGCTCGCGTTCTGGGCGGTACGAAGAAAAGCCTCCCCGGATTACCTGACATCCTCGGTCAGGTAATCCGGGGAGGCGGGCACCGATCTCCCGGTGCTACTTCGCGACGGCCTTGCGGTCGCGCATCTCCCGGAACAGCGAGATGCCCACCACCAGGGCCGCGACCAGCAACGACAGCACGACCTGCTCGCGGGCGGTGTCGTCGGTCAGCATGTAGACGAGGACGAAGGAGATCATCGCGATCGTCGCCCAGGTGAGGTACGGGAACAGCCACATCCGTACGACCAGCTTGCCGGGGGTCTCGCGCAGGATGATCCCGCGCATCCGCAGCTGGGTGAAGCAGATGACCAGCCACACGAACAGCGCGACCGCGCCGGAGGAGTTCAGCAGGAACTGGAACACCGTGTCGGGCCACTGGTAGTTGAAGAACACCGCCACGAAGCCGAAGACGACCGAGGACAGGATCGCCGCCTGCGGCACACCGCGCTTGTTGACCCGGGCGAAGGACTTCGGCGCGTCGCCCCGCTCGCCGAGCGAGAACGCCATCCGGGAGGCGGTGTAGAGGCCCGAGTTGAGGCAGGACAGCACGGCCGTCAGCACGATGAAGTCCATGACCTGCCCGGCGTGCGGGATCCCGATCACGTCGAGGGCGGCGACGTAGCTGCCCTTCTCGACGATCGACGGGTCGTTCCACGGCAGCAGCGTCAGCACCACGAAGATCGAGCCGAGGTAGAAGACGGCGATACGCCAGATCACGCTGTTGGTGGCCTTGGAGACGGCCCGCTGCGGGTCCGCCGACTCGCCGGCGGCCAGCGTCACGATCTCACTGCCCATGAACGAGAAGACGACCATCAGCACACCGGTCAGGATCGCGCCGGGCCCCTCGGGGAAGAACCCGCCGGTGTCCGTCAGATGCGCCAGCCCCGACCCGGCGTTGTCCGACCCCGGCAGGAACCCGAAGACCGCGAGCAGGCCGATCACCACGAACGCGCCGATCGCCACGACCTTGATCCCGGCGAACCAGAACTCGAACTCGCCGTAACTGCCCACCGAGACCAGGTTGGTGGCGGTCAGCACGACCATCACGATCAGCGCCCAGGCCCACTGGGGGACCCCCGGGATCCAGCTCTCCAGGATCTTCGCGCCCGCGGTGGCCTCGACGGCGAGCACCACGACCCAGAAGAACCAGTAGAGCCAGCCGATGGAGAAACCGGCCCAACGGCCGAGCGCCTGGTCGGCGTAGGCGGAGAAGGAGCCGGAGCTCGGCCGGGCGGCGGCCATCTCGCCGAGCATCCGCATCACGAGGACGACCATCAGGCCGACCATCGCGTACGACAGCAGGATCGCCGGGCCCGCGGCCGCGATCCCCGCGCTGGAGCCCACGAAGAGCCCGGCGCCGATCACACCCCCGATCGCGATCATCGAGAGGTGGCGGTTCTTCAGGCCTGCCTGAAGCCCGCCCGACGAGTCCGGCCGGTCCGGCTCACCGGGCTCCTGGCCCGGCTTCGCCAGCGTCGTCTGCGACGTCATGGGGGGAATCCTTACGTTTGGTGCGTGAGGGTATGCCCTGCTCCGCCGTGGGGTGGTGCGGAGACAAGGCCACGCATTCAAGCCCGGAAAGACGCGGAAGCGGAACCCCCTCTTTCGGATCGTTTGCCCGATCGTTGCCCGAGTGGCGTCGGCCACATCGGACGCGGCGGGAGGCCCCGACCCCGCTGACGGTTACCCCGCGAAGTTCGTGCCACACTTCGCACCATGCGCGTGTACCTCGGATCCGACCATGCCGGCTACGAACTCAAGAACCACCTCGTCGAGTGGCTCGGCGCCCACGGCCACGAGGCCGTCGACTGCGGCCCCCACATCTACGACGCCCAGGACGACTACCCGCCGTTCTGCCTGCGCGCCGCCGAGAAGACGGCCGCCGACCCGGACAGCCTCGGCATCGTGATCGGCGGCTCCGGCAACGGCGAGCAGATCGCCGCCAACAAGGTCAAGGGCGTCCGCGCCGCACTGGCCTGGAGCGAGCAGACCGCCGCCCTCGGCCGTGAGCACAACAACGCCAACGTCGTGGCGATCGGCGGCCGGATGCACACGGTCGAGGAATCCACGAAGTTCGTCGAGATCTTCCTCGCCACGCCGTACTCGAACGAGGAGCGCCACACGCGCCGCATCGAGATGCTCACGGCGTACGAGAACACCGGCGAGCTCCCCCCGATCCCCGCCCACCACCCGCAGCAGGGCTGACCCCGCCCCCACCCCTTGCGTGCCGCCGGGTCCCGGACCCGGCGGCACGGCCATGCCACCGCCCGTCCTCGTCGCAGTCGCAGGAGCCCCACCGTGCCCGAGGGACACACCATCCGCCGTCTCGCCGACGACCACGCCGAAAGGTTCGCGGGCGCGCCGGTCCGGGTGACCAGCCCGCAGGGGAAGTTCTCCGACAGCGCGGCCCTGCTCGACGGGCGGACCCTGACCGCCACCGACGCCCACGGCAAGCACCTCTTCCTCGGCTTCGGCGACACCGGCTGGGTCCACATCCACCTCGGCCTCTTCGGCAAGCTCGGCTTCGGCGCCGCCCCGCCCCCGCCGCCCACCGACACCGTCCGCCTCCGCCTGGTCAACGCCGCTCACCACGCGGATCTGCGCGGCCCCACCACCTGCGCCCTGATCACCGAGCCCGAGAAGCGCGCGATACACGAGCGCCTGGGCCCCGACCCGCTGCGCGGCGACGAGGACGGCGAGCGGGCCTGGCAGCGGATCTCCCGCAGCCGGACCACGATCGCCGCCCTCTTGATGGACCAGAAGGTCATCGCGGGCGTCGGCAACGTGTACCGCGCCGAGGTCCTCTTCCGCCACGGCATCGACCCCTACCGCGCGGGCCGGGACCTCACCCGCGCCACGTGGGACACGATCTGGGCGGACCTGGGGGACCTGATGCGCGAAGGCGTGCGGAACAACCGGATCGACACCGTCCGCCCCGAACACCTCCCCGAGGCCATGGGCCGCCCGCCCCGCAAGGACGACCACGGCGGCGAGGTCTACGTCTACCGCCGCGCCAACCTCCCCTGCCACATCTGCGGTACGGAGATCCGCACCGCGGACCTGGTCTCCCGCAACCTCTTCTGGTGCCCCCGGTGCCAGCCCTCCGGACCCTCCGACGACTGACGTCCCGCCCCGCGCACCCGTGTCATATGCCAGACGAAAACGGCTCCCGGCGCACGGACGGTCCCCTTTCGAGCACATTGTCACCGGGGTCCCCCTGCACCGGAGGCGTCCGGGTGGATAAGGTCCCGGCAGTGGCCCGTAGCGGAGGAGTAGACGACTTCGGGGCCCGGTGGCGCAGGAAATGGCACCGGGCCCGCATCGGCCTGCGCCGATCCGGGGTCGACTACTTCCGCGGCGACGGCTCCGACTGGATCGCCCTGGCAGGCCTGCTGCTGACGATCCCCGCCATCACCCTCGCCACCGTCGCGAGCCCGGTCTGGATCGACCCGGCCGCCCTCGCCCTGCCCATCGTGGCGGGCGGCCTGCTGCTGCGCCCCGCCAGCCTGCTGGGCCTCTACGCGACGGCCGCCGGCGCCCTGATCCTCGAGGCGCTCACGCTCGGCCCGTACCTGGACGGCCCCGCCCGGGTCACCCCCGGCACGGTGCTCGTCGTCGCCGCCTGCGGCTTCTTCGGGCTGATCCTGGCCCAGTTCCGGGCCCGGGTCGGCGTGCCCTGGCGGCGCGGCGGCACGATGCTCTTCGACCTGCGCGAACGCATCCGGGTCCAGAGCTCCCTGCCCCGGCTGCCCCAGGGCTGGCACCGCGAGATGGCCCTGCGCCCGGCCGGCGGACAGTCGTTCTCCGGGGACTTCGTCGTCGCGGCCCGCACCCACGGGGGCCGCACCCTGGAGGCCGTCCTCACCGACGTCTCCGGCAAGGGCATGGACGCGGGCTCCCGGGCCCTGCTGCTGTCCGGCGCCTTCGGCGGACTGCTCGGCTCGCTGCCCCCGCACGCCTTCCTGCCCGCCGCCAACGGCTACCTGCTGCGCCAGGACTGGGACGAGGGCTTCGCCACCTCGATCCACCTGGTGCTGGACCTGGAATCGGGCGACTACGAGATCTTCTCCGCGGGCCATCCGCCCGCTCTCCAACTGCACGCGAACACGGGGCAGTGGGAGGAGAAGTCCGGGGAGGGACCCCTGCTCGGCGTCTACGACGGGGCCGAGTTCGACGCGGTGAAGGGATCGCTCGCCCCCGGCGACGTCCTGATGCTGTTCACCGACGGACTGGTGGAGGCCGCCGACCGCGACATCGCGGAGGGCATCGACCGGCTGACGGGCGAGGCCGACCGCTATGTCTCCACCGGTTTCGAGGGCGCGGCCTGGCACCTGATCGAGGCCTGCGCCAAGGACGTCAACGACGACCGCGCCCTGCTGCTCCTCTCCCGCCGGGCCTGAGCCGCCCTGCGGCCGGGCCACGGGCGCCGGGCGGCACACCGAGGAGCGGCGGCCACCGGACGCCGAACGGCGGAGAGGCGCCCGTCACCCGGAGACCGGGTATCGGGGCGCCTCTCCGCCGTTCGCCGTCGTTCAGACCGAGACCGGTACCTGCTTCTGATCCTGGTCGTCGTCCTTCTTGCCGCCGCCCGGCAGGATGCGGGCCAGCCAGTGGGAGCGTCCGGCGGCCAGCGGCGCGAGGACGGCGAGCAGGAGGACGTAGCCGGCGATGAACGGCGAGAGCCGCTCGTCCAGTCCGGCGGCGGCGGCCATCGTGGCCAGGATGAGCGCGAACTCACCGCGGGCGACCAGGGTGGTGGCGATGTTGGACGTGGCCTGCGCGCCGAAGGAGTACACCTTCGCCGCGGCGAACCCGGCCGCGATGTTCATGGCGAGCGTCAGCACCACGGCGGCCAGCACCGGCCACAGCACGCTCGGGAGGTCGCCCGGGTCGATGGAGAGACCGAAGGCGAAGAAGAAGATCGCGCCGAACGCGTCGCGGAGCGGGTGGACCAGCTTCAGGATGCGGTCGGCGGACGAGGTGGAGCCGAGCATCAGGCCGACCATGAAGGCGCCGATCGCGTCGGCGACGCCGAACATCTCCGAGACACCGGCGACGAAGACGGCGACGCCCAGGAAGGAGATGACGAGCAGCTCGTCGTCCTTGGTGTTCATGAGCTTGCCGATGAGCTTCGTGCCGAACCGGGCCGCGAGGGCGAGCAGCAGCAGGAAGCCGAAGGCCTTGCCGCCGTCGATCAGGGCGGCCGAGAGGCTGTCCGCACCGGACAGGATCGGCTGGAGCGCCGCGAGGTACAGGGCCAGGAAGATGTCCTCGACGACGATGATGCCGAGGATCGGCCGGGTCTCCGGATTCCCGATGCGCCCGAGGTCCACCAGGATCTTGGTGACGATCGCGGAGGAGGAGATACCGAGGACACCGGCGAGGACCAGCGCCTCCGCGGTTCCCCAGCCCAGCGCGAAGCCGAAGACGAGACCGGCGCCGACGTTCAGCAGGAGATACGTCCCGCCGGCGATGGCCATCTTCCGGCCGCCCGTCTTGAGGTCGTCCATGTGGAACTCGAGCCCCAGGTAGAAGAGCAGGAGGACGAGTCCCAGCGCGGAGAGCATCTCCAGGTCGTGCGGGTTCTTCAGAAGCGTGTAGCCGGGGGTGTGCGGACCCAGGAGGATCCCGGCCAGGATGAACAAGGGAATCGTCGGCAGCCCGATGCGGCCGCCGAGGCGGGCGAGGACGGCAGCGGCCAGGAAGGCGCCGCCCATGGCGAGGAGGGTGTCTGCGTGTCCGATGAGCCTGATCCTTCGGGGTCGGTCAAGAGCTGGTCAAGGGCGTATTAAGAATCCATCAGTAATTAGTTTACCGAACGATTGACCCTGCAACTATGGGTCCGTCAGATTGTCAGCTTTTGTCGTTTTTGAATCCCTTGAGAGGTCGCCGACGGGTGACGTCAACAGCCCGACGGAGCAGCCGAGTTCGGCTGAGACCCCGAAGCGGGCCCGGACGCGGTTCCGGGCCGTCGAGCCGCACGCGGTCGTAGGCTCGGCCCATGACCGGACACCATCTGAGCCTCGCCGAGGTGGAGGCCATCGCCCGCGAGGCCCACGCGCTCCAGACCGACAAGGCGGGCCGTCCGTACGCGGAACACCTGGCGGCCGTGGCCGAAGGTGTACGGGTGCGGGGCGGCGACGACGGGCAGATCGCGGCGGCCTGGCTGCACGACGCGATCGAGGACGACGCGCTCCCCGTGGAGTGGCTGGCCGCCGCCGCCCTGCCGCAGGCGGTGAAGGACATGGTCCTGGCGGTGACCAAGCGGCCGGGCGAGGCGCTGTCCTCGTACACCGCGCGGATCCTGGCCACTCCGGGCGCGCTGCTCGTCAAGGAGGCGGACCTCGCCCACAATGCGGATCCCGGGCGCCTGGCGGTCCTGGAAGCGGCGACGCGTACCCGACTGACGGCGAAATATGCGCAGGTACGCGCGCTGTTGGGGCTGGTCGGCGACGTGTCGCCCCCGGACCGAAAGAATCCGGCCAACCCCGAGACGCGCTGATCCACCCGCGGCGGGGCCGGCGGGTGGATCAGGGGGAGCGGCGGGGCGGTGGCGGGCGGTTCCGTGAACGGCCGGCCCGCCGGGGGCTCAGCGCCCCGCGGGATCCTTCCGGAACGCCCACTTCATGTCCGGCTCGGTGGCCCACTTCAGGGCGCGTCCCACCAGGGGGGTGCACATGAGCGTCACGGCCACCGCGGCGGTGAGCGAGACGACGACCAGTCCGGCCGGTTCGGAGAGCCAGGTGTAGCGGTCGAACAGGCCCGCGTACTCGGCCCCCTTGACCAGGAAACCGTGCAGCAGGTAGCCGCAGATCGTTCCGGCGCCGAGCACCGTGAACCACCGGGCCCTGCCGGGCACCCAGGCCAGGAAGGCGACCGTCAGCGCCAGGGCGCAGCCGAACATCGCGAACGTCATCACCGCGCCGGACCACCACGGCGCGTCCATCTCCTGCGCGCTGTTGGCGCGGTAGAACCAGCCGAGCTCCATGCGCGGGGCGACCCAGTACGCGAAGGCCAGCGCGCCGGCGAGCAGCGGCAGCGACAGCAGCCGCACCTCGCGCCGCCTGACCAGCCGGAAGTGCTCGGGCTTCATCAGCAGGCCGAGCACGAAGAACGGCAGGAACTGGAGGACCCGCTGGAGGTCGAGGTCGTCGCCGATCTCGGGAGAGATCGAGGCGAGCACGGCGACGGCGAGAGCCACGGGCAGCGGGTGGCGCAGCGAGAGCCAGATCGGTGTGGTCACACGCCAGATGAACAGGGCGATCAGGAACCAGGTGAGGAAGAACGGGTCGATCAGACTGATCGCCATGTCGGGCGCATCGTCCGCGTACCGCTTGAAGAGCGAATAGGCCGTCTCGAACAGGACGTACGGCACCACGACGCTGGTGAGCAGCCGCTTCACCTTGGGCGCCGTCATGTCGAACGACCGGGAGAAGTAGCCGGAGATGAGGATGAAGGCCGGCATGTGGAACGTGTACACGACCATGTACAGCGCCCGGGTGGCCCGGCTGCCGTCCATCACGGGTTCCCAGGCGTGCGCCACCGCGACGAGAACGATGGCCAGATACTTCACATTGTCGAAGTAGGGGTCGCGTTTCCTGGCCGCCGCGGGCGCCGGAGCGGCGGCGCCCCGAGCGCTGGTCCCGGGGGCCGGGCGGGGGGCGGTGGCGGTGGGCGTCTGCTCGTGTCTGGGCTCCGGATCCCGGGTCGCCGGGGGGAGCGGAGCCCTCTGAATTGCGCTCGGAGCTTGGAACATCTAAGGCACCTTAGACCGGTCGATTGCCTTGCGTAAAACTGCGCGGAGATATCGCGTCTTCCCCTCTATTCGAATGTGAAACCGTCGAACACCGCCCGCTATGACACCATTGATCCCCCTTAAACAGGGCATATCGGCCGGGAGTTGACGCAAGTGAATTGCGTCGCATCCACGCGGTCAATTGCCTGTGAATGAAGTGTGGGGATGCGGAAACGATCACTGTGGTGGATATTCGGCCGCGGAGATTTCACAGCCGGCGCACAGGGAGCCCGAGGGGCCGCCGATCCCGGGCGCCTTCCGCCCGGTTCCCCGGCGCGGCACGGGTGGGGCCACGCGCCGCGCCCCGCCGCGGAGGTGGGGCCGACCCTCGAAGGTTGGCGGGATCCCGTCAGTCGGTTCCGTCACCCGGCAGCAACCACGGGGGAGTTGGTGGCACGATGGGGGTGACGGGGCGCGCGGTGGTGCACGCTTCCGGGCCGGCAAGGCGGACCGACCGAGGGTGTGATCAGGCGTGGCTATTTCACTGTCTATGGTGCTGCTGTTCGCGGTCATCCTGGTGGTAATGATCCGTAGTGGCTCCATCAAGCCCGGTCCCGCGCTGGTCGCCGTGCTCTTCGGCTTCTTCCTGGCGTCGACCGGCATGGCGCCGTCGATCAACAGGTTCATGAACTCGATAGCCGACACCATCAACCAGATCAGCTTCTGAGGCCGATCGGCCGCCGGGGCCCCGCGACGCACGGGGCCGAGGACGCACGAGGGCCGGGCCGGAGGATCATCCTCCGGCCCGGCCCTCGACTGCGTGGAGCGGGCGACGGGAATCGAACCCGCGTAGCTAGTTTGGAAGACTAGGGCTCTACCATTGAGCTACGCCCGCAAGCGTCGCACCGCAGGTCCGTGGACCGCGGCACGAACAGCATCGTAGCGGGTCGGCGGCGGTGCCCGCACACCCGTTGTGCCGGCGCCCCGGGCGGACCCGCACCGGCCCCCCGGACATCGCCCCGCAAAGGGGCGGAACCACGGCTCCGGTGCATGTACCCTACGTGTCGCACCGACGGGGTGTGGCGCAGCTTGGTAGCGCGTCCGCTTTGGGAGCGGAAGGTCGTCGGTTCGAATCCGGCCACCCCGACCACCAGCAAGATCGCATTGTGGGAGTCATCCTCCTTGCCGTTACTATGCAAAATGCGTGCCCGTGTGTCTGATGTACCGGGCTCGGTCCGCGAAGCCGCCAATCGGCGGCCCAGCAGAACCCCAAGAAGTCAGCCACCAAGGAGACCGAACCGTGAAGAGCGCCGTGGAGACCCTGAACCCGACCCGGGTTCGGCTCAGCATCGAGGTGCCCTTCGAGGAGCTCAAGGACAGCCTCGACGCGGCGTACAAGAAGATCAACCAGCAGGTCACGGTGAAGGGCTTCCGCAAGGGCAAGATCCCCGCCCGGGTCATCGACCAGCGGTTCGGCCGCGGTGCGGTGCTGGAGGAGGCGGTCAACGACGCCCTCCCGAAGTTCTACACCGAGGCGGTCAACGAGGGTGAGCTGAACGTCCTCGGCCAGCCCGAGGTCGACATCACCGAGCTGAAGGACGGCGAGCTGCTGGCCTTCACCGCCGAGGTCGACGTGCGCCCCGAGATCGAGATCCCGGACTACTCCGGCATCGAGGTCACCGTCGACGCGCTCGAGGTCACCGACGAAGAGGTCGAGAAGGCCGTGGAGCAGCTCCGCGAGCGCTTCGCCGCCACCAACCCGGTCGAGCGCGCCGCCGCCGACGGCGACGTCGTCACGATCGACCTGCAGGCCAAGGTCGACGGCGAGGTCCTGGAGGACGGCGTGGCCGACGGTGTCTCGTACACCATCGGTTCCGGCGAGCTCCTCGACGGCATCGACGAGGCCGTGACCGGCCTGGAGGCGGGTGGCGAGGCCACCTTCACCTCGCAGCTGAAGGGCGGCTCCGCCGAGGGCAAGGACGCGGAGGTCACCGTCAAGGTCACCGCCGTCGCCGCCCGTGAGCTCCCCGAGCTGGACGACGACTTCGCCCAGATGGCCAGCGAGTTCGACACGCTGGAGGAGCTGAAGGCCGACAGCCGCAAGCGCCTGGAGACCACCAAGCAGTACGACCAGGCCACCCAGGCCCAGGAGCGCGTCCTGGAGGAGCTGCTGAAGCTCGCCGAGGTCCCGATCCCGGAGAAGCTGCTCGCGGACGAGGTCCAGACCCGCAAGCACAACCTGGAGCACCACCAGCTCGGTCAGATGGGCCTCGACCTGGAGAAGTACCTCGAGATCCAGGGCAAGACCCTGGAGGAGTTCGAGAACGAGACCTCCGAGCAGGCCATCAAGGGCATCAAGACCCAGTTCATCCTTGACGAGCTCGTCAACAAGGAGAAGCTGAACGTCAACCAGGAGGAGCTCACCGAGCACCTCATGCGGCGCGCCGCCTCCTCCGGCATGAGCCCGGACCAGTTCGCCCAGGCCGTCGTCGAGGGTGGCCAGGTGCCGATGCTCGTCGGCGAGGTCGCCCGCGGCAAGGCGCTCGCCGTCGTCGTCGAGGCCGCCAAGGTCGTCGACACCAACGGCGAGGTCGTCGACCTCGAAGACGACGAGGAGGCCGCGGAGGCCGCCGCCGAGACCACGGAGGCGCCCGCCGAGGCCGCCGCCGAGGACAAGGCGGAGGACAAGAAGGCCGAGGAGAAGAACGAGGCCTGAGCCTCGTCCCGATCCCAGGACGGCCTTCGCGCCGACCGGCACGACGGGCCCCGGACGCTCCACGCGTCCGGGGCCCGTCGCCGTATCGCCCCGTGGAGCGTCGTATCGCTGTACGAGGCCCGGAACCCTTGTGCCCACTGCGGACCTTGCGCTCCCAGCGAACAGTTGCGGAAGCGGGATGGCGTTGTCCCACCTGCGCGTTAGGGTCCATGAAGAGGAAGGGTGGGGCAGTGGCTTCACCCGCCCGGTACGAAGACGCTGAGACGGCCGGAGCCGTCAGAGACGAGCAGGTGGATACGTGACGAATCTGATGCCCTACGCCGCCGGAGAGCCGTCCCTCGGTGGAGGCCTCGGTGACCAGGTCTACAGCCGACTGCTCGGCGAGCGCATCATCTTCCTCGGTCAGCAGGTCGACGATGACATCGCCAACAAGATCACCGCACAGCTTCTCCTCCTTGCCGCGGAGCCCGACAAGGACATCTACCTCTACATCAACAGCCCCGGCGGTTCGGTGACGGCCGGCATGGCGGTCTACGACACCATGCAGTACATCCCGAACGACGTGGTCACCATCGGCATGGGCATGGCCGCCTCCATGGGCCAGTTCCTGCTCACCGGCGGTGCCGCGGGCAAGCGTTTCGCGCTCCCGAACACCGACATCCTCATGCACCAGGGTTCGGCCGGTATCGGCGGCACGGCCTCGGACATCAAGATCCAGGCGCAGTACCTGCTCCGCACCAAGACGCGGATGGCCGAGATCACCGCGCACCACTCCGGCCAGACCGTCGAGACGATCATCCGCGACGGCGACCGCGACCGCTGGTACACGGCGGAGGAGGCCAAGGACTACGGCCTCATCGACGAGATCATCACGGTCGCGTCGGGCATCCCGGGCGGCGGCGGCACCGGTGCCTGATCCGGTTCCCACCGGACCGGCCGCACCCCCTCCCGTACGCCTCCCGTACGCCGAGACCTCCAGCCCACAGAACGCCACCAGGATGGTGAAGACCCACATGAACAACTACACCGGCGCCTCCGCGAGCGGCCTCTACACCGGCCCGCAGGTGGACAACCGCTACGTCGTCCCGCGCTTCGTGGAGCGCACCTCGCAGGGCGTGCGCGAGTACGACCCGTACGCGAAGCTGTTCGAGGAGCGCGTGATCTTCCTGGGCGTCCAGATCGACGACGCCTCGGCCAACGACGTCATGGCGCAGCTGCTGTGCCTGGAGTCGATGGACCCCGACCGCGACATCTCGATCTACATCAACAGCCCCGGCGGCTCGTTCACCGCGCTCACCGCGATCTACGACACGATGCAGTTCGTGAAGCCGGACATCCAGACGGTCTGCATGGGCCAGGCCGCCTCCGCCGCCGCCGTCCTGCTCGCCGCGGGCACCCCGGGCAAGCGCATGGCGCTCCCGCACGCCCGGGTGCTCATCCACCAGCCGTCCTCGCAGACGGGCCGCGAGCAGCTCTCCGACCTGGAGATCGCGGCCAACGAGATCCTCCGCATGCGTACGCAGCTGGAGCAGATGCTGGCCCGCCACTCGACCACCCCGCTGGAGAAGATCAGCGAGGACATCGAGCGCGACAAGATCCTCACGGCCGAGGACGCCCTGGCGTACGGTCTGGTGGACCAGATCGTTTCCACCCGCAAGACCACCGCGGGCGCATCGCTCTGACGTCGGTCTTTCCCCTTGGCACATTCCGTTTGCGCGGCCACGGCCGTGTGAACCGTGCCAAGGGGGGCCCGAACGGGGGCCCAGGCAAGGTACCGTCGGATAGAGGCACCAGGAGCCGCTGAACCAGGCGTCTCCCAGGCGAAGGGGATTCACCTCGTGGCACGCATCGGTGATGGCGGAGACCTGCTCAAGTGCTCGTTCTGCGGAAAGAGCCAGAAGCAGGTGAAGAAGCTCATCGCGGGACCCGGTGTGTACATCTGCGACGAGTGCATCGATCTCTGCAACGAGATCATCGAGGAGGAGCTCGCGGAGACGAGCGAGGTGCGCTGGGAGGAGCTTCCCAAGCCTCGCGAGATCTACGAGTTCCTGGAGGGGTACGTCGTCGGGCAGGAGCCCGCGAAGAAGGCCCTCTCGGTCGCGGTGTACAACCACTACAAGCGGGTCCAGGCCGGGGAGAACGGCGGCGGCGCCGGTCGCGAGGACGCGATCGAGCTCGCCAAGTCGAACATCCTCCTGCTGGGCCCCACGGGTTCCGGCAAGACGCTGCTCGCGCAGACGCTGGCCCGCATGCTCAACGTGCCGTTCGCCATCGCGGACGCCACGGCGCTGACGGAGGCCGGCTATGTCGGCGAGGACGTCGAGAACATCCTGCTCAAGCTGATCCAGGCGGCCGACTACGACGTCAAGAAGGCCGAGACCGGGATCATCTACATCGACGAGATCGACAAGGTCGCCCGCAAGAGCGAGAACCCGTCGATCACCCGCGATGTCTCCGGCGAGGGCGTCCAGCAGGCCCTGCTGAAGATCCTGGAGGGCACCACCGCCTCCGTACCGCCGCAGGGCGGACGCAAGCACCCGCACCAGGAGTTCATCCAGATCGACACGACGAACGTGCTGTTCATCGTGGGCGGCGCGTTCTCCGGGCTGGAGAAGATCATCGAGTCCCGGGCGGGCGCCAAGGGCATCGGCTTCGGCGCCACGATCCGCTCCAAGCTGGAGATCCAGGCGAGCGACCAGTTCCAGGAGGTCATGCCGGAGGACCTGGTGAAGTTCGGGATGATCCCGGAGTTCATCGGCCGTCTCCCCGTGCTGACCTCGGTCCACAACCTGGACCGCGAGGCCCTGCTCCAGATCCTCATCGAGCCGCGCAACGCCCTGGTCAAGCAGTACCAGCGCCTCTTCGAACTCGACGGTGTGGAGCTGGACTTCGAGCGCGAGGCGTTGGAGGCCATCGCCGACCAGGCGATCCTGCGCCAGACCGGCGCACGCGGTCTGCGCGCGATCATGGAGGAAGTCCTCCAGTCCGTGATGTACGAGGTCCCGTCCCGCAAGGACGTCGCCCGCGTCGTCATCACCCCGGACGTCGTCCGCAACAACGTCAACCCGACGCTGGTCCCGCGCGAGCCGCGCACCATCGGCAAGAACGACGGCGGCCGGCACGAGAAGTCGGCCTAGCCGCAGCGGACTCCGCCACGCCGAAGGGGCGCCCACCGGATGAACCGGTGGGCGCCCCTTCGACGTTGAGCGATCGGATCAGAGCTGTTCGGATCAGATCTTGGTGCGGGAGGTGTCGTAGAGCTTGGCGGCGAGCGAGGCCATGTCCTCCAGCGGCACGGACTTCTCGGTCAGCGCCGAGGCGACGTCGACGCCCGCCACGATGCCGACCGTGCTGTAGTCGGCCCAGATGCAGACCGGCATGGCGAACTCCTTCGGCCCCTTCGTGGAGCCGGAGCTGCCCTGGCTGGTGTCCACCTTGAGCTCCTGGCACTTCATCAGCGCGCCGTCGAGGCCCTCCGGCTTGAACTCCTTGGGGCTGCCCACCCAGGAGGCCTTGTTGCCGCCGCTGGTGGTGCCGCCGGCGTCCTTGGTCATGTTCTTCTCGGCCTTGGCGAACGCGCCGTCGAGCGTCTTCGCCGGATCCGAGACCTCGCCCCAGACGCCCTCGAAGATGAGCAGTTTCTGCGCCAGCGGATTGTCCTTGCTGCCGCTCTGGTACTGCGCGCCCGCCTTGTTGGCGTCCTTGACGCCCATGGCCTCGGCCTCGGCCTTGTCCTGACCGGTGGCCGGGCCGGACTCCGCGGGCTTGGACGCGTCCTTCGTGTAGTCCTCCACGGACGCCGGGGGCGTCAGCTTGTACCCCTTCGTGGAGTCCGCCACATCACCGCTGCCGCCGCCGGAGGTCAGGAAGTACACCCCGCCCGCGATGACCGCCAGGGCCACCACGGCCACGCCCACGATCAGGCCGGTCTTCTTCTTCGGCTGCTGCGGGGGCTGGGCCCCGTACGCCGGCTGCCCGCCGTAGGGCGGGGTGGGCGGCTGCTGGCCGTAGGGGCCGGGCTGCTGCGCCTGCGGGTAGCCGTAACCCTGCTGCGGCTGCGCGTACGGGTTCGGCTGCTGCGGCGGAACGCCCTGAGGGGCCTGCTGCGGGTAGCCGTAGCCGGGCTGGCCCTGCGGAGGGCCCTGGGGCGGCGGGGCGCCGTACGGACCCGGCTGCTGCCCGTACGGTCCGGGCTGGCCCTGCGGCGGCTGCCCGCCGTACGGGCCCGGCTGGTTGTAGCTCATCGCTGTGTCCCCTCCAGAATTCCTTATGCGTTGCGAACATCCTGACCGAAGCGGCCCTGACATGGGGGATCGGGTGGGACACCGTTACTGAACCCATCCGTTTCAGTGCAGACCTGTGACGGCCCTAAACTGTCTCCCGTGACCGAGAACTCATCGCAGCAGCCAGCCAGCAACCCCGAACTGCCGACCACGTACGCGCCGGCCGATGTAGAGGGGAAGCTGTACGAGCGCTGGGTAGAGCGTGGTTACTTCGAAGCCGACGAGCACAGCGACAAGCCGCCCTACAGCATCGTCATCCCGCCGCCGAACGTCACCGGCTCCCTCCACCTGGGCCACGCCTTCGAGCACACCCTGATCGACGCCCTCGTCCGCCGGAAGCGGATGCAGGGCTTCGAGGCGCTGTACCAGCCGGGCATGGACCACGCCGGCATCGCCACCCAGAACGTCGTCGAGCGCGAGCTCGGCAAGGAGGGCAAGTCCCGCCACGACCTGGGCCGCGAGGCCTTCGTCGAGCGCGTCTGGCAGTGGAAGAACGAGTCCGGCGGCCAGATCTCCGGCCAGATGCGCCGCCTCGGCGAGGGCGTCGCCTGGTCCCGCGAGCGCTTCACCATGGACGAGGGTCTGTCCAAGGCCGTCCAGACCGTCTTCAAGCAGATGTACGACGACGGGCTCATCTACCGCGCCGAGCGCATCATCAACTGGTGCCCCCGCTGTCTCACCGCGATCTCCGACATCGAGGTCGAGTACCAGGAGGACGACGGCGAGCTCGTCTCCATGACGTACGGGGAGGGCGACGAGACCATCGTCGTCGCCACCACCCGCGCGGAGACGATGCTGGGTGACACCGCCGTCGCCGTCCACCCCGACGACGAGCGCTACCGGCACCTGGTCGGCAAGCAGATCAAGCTGCCGCTGACCGACCGCGCCATCCCCGTCGTCGCCGACCACCACGTCGACCCGGAGTTCGGCACCGGCGCGGTCAAGGTGACGCCCGCGCACGACCCGAACGACTTCGAGATCGGCAAGCGCCACGACCTGCCGTTCCTCACGGTCCTGGACGAGCGCGCCGTCATCACCGTGCCGGGCCCCTTCCAGGGACTGGACCGCCTGGAGGCCCGCTCCGCGATCGTCGCCGCCCTGCGCGCCGAGGGCCGGATCGTCGCCGAGAAGCGGCCCTACGTCCACTCGGTGGGGCACTGCTCGCGCTGCAAGACCACCATCGAGCCGCGCCTCTCCCTCCAGTGGTGGGTCAAGGTCGCCCCGCTCGCCCAGGCCGCCGGTGACGCGGTCCGCGACGGCAGCGTCAAGATCCACCCGCAGGAGATGGAGAAGCGGTACTTCGACTGGGTCGACAACCTCCACGACTGGACGATCTCGCGCCAGCTCTGGTGGGGCCACCGCATCCCCGTCTGGTACGGCCCGAACGGCGAGGTCGTCTGCGTCGGCCCCGACGAGGCGCCGCCCACCGGCGAGGGCTGGACCCAGGACAGCGATGTCCTGGACACCTGGTTCTCCTCCGGCCTGTGGCCGTTCTCCACTCTCGGCTGGCCCGAACGGACCGACAGCCTCGCGAAGTTCTATCCGAACTCCGTCCTGGTCACCGGCTACGACATCCTCTTCTTCTGGGTCGCCCGGATGATGATGTTCGGCCTGTACGTCAACGACGGCGTCCCGCCGTTCTCCACCATCGTCCTGCACGGCATGGTCCGCGACGAGCACGGCAAGAAGATGTCGAAGTCCTTCGGGAACGTCGTCAACCCGCTGGACTGGATGGACAAGTACGGCTCCGACGCCCTGCGCTTCACCCTCGCGCGCGGGGCCAACCCCGGCACCGACGTCCCGATCGGCGAGGAGTGGGTCCAGGGTTCGGCGAAGTTCTCCAACAAGATCTGGAACGCCACCCGCTTCGCCCTGATGAACGGCGCCACGATCGAGGGCGACCTGCCCCCGGTCGAGGAGATGTCGGTCACCGACCGCTGGATCCTGTCCCGGCTCAACAAGACGGTCGCGGACGTCGACGCGTTCTACGACGACTTCCAGTTCGCGAAGATCAGCGAGGCGCTGCGCCACTTCGCGTGGGACGAGGTCTTCGACTGGTACGTCGAGCTCTCCAAGACCACCTTCTTCGCGGGCGGCCGTCCGGCCGAGGTCTCGGGCCGGGTCCTCGGCGAGGTCCTCGACGTCATGCTGCGGCTGCTGCACCCGATCGTCCCGTTCGTCACGGAGGCGCTGTGGACCGCGCTCACCGGGCGCGAGTCGATCGTCATCGCCGAGTGGCCGGCCGACTCCGGCTTCCGCGACGACGCGGCCGAGAAGGAGATCGAGCTGGTCCAGCAGGTCGTCACCGAGGTCCGCCGCTTCCGCAACGACCAGGGCCTCCAGCCCGGCCAGAAGGTCCCGGCCGAGCTGGCCCTGACCGGCACGGCGCTCGCCCCGCACGAGGCGGCCATCCGCCAGCTCCTGCGGCTCCAGCCCGCCGGGGACGGCTTCCAGGCCACCGCGTCGCTCCCGGTCGCCGGGGCCACCGTCGCCCTGGACCTCTCCGGCACGATCGACGTGCCGGCCGAGCGCAAGCGCCTCACCAAGGACCTGGAGGCCGCACAGAAGGAGAAGGCCCAGGCCACCGGGAAGCTCGGCAACGAGGCCTTCCTGGCCAAGGCCCCGGACAACGTGGTCGACAAGATCCGCGGCCGGCTCGCCAAGGCCGAGGCCGACATCGAGCGGATCGGCGCCCAGCTGGCGGCGCTCCCGCAGAGCTGATCGGCTGACCGTGGAGCCCCCGCACCCCGACCGACCGGGGAGGCGGGGGCTCCGCCGTACGCCCTCCGGGCCCCGCCCGCCCCACTCCGCCGGGCGCTGCGCGCGATGTCGGCGCCCATCCGTAGACTGGGCGCGTGAGTGAGCCCCGCCCTTCAGACCGGCACGACGCACCCGATCCCGACGACGCCTTCGAGGAGATCGTCGACGAGGCGACCCAGCGCGACCCCGACCTGGCGGTGATCGAGGCCGGGAGCCGCACGCTGCGCGCCCACTCGGGCCGGCCGCAGGGCGAAGCGGTCCCGGCCCGCCCGGCCGACCCCGAGACCGACAAGGCGCTCCGCGCGGTGGAGCAGGAGCTCGCCGGGCGCTGGGGCGAGACCAAGCTGGAGCCGTCCGTCACGCGGATCGCCGCCCTGATGGACGTCCTCGGCGAGCCGCAGCGCGCCTACCCCTCGATCCACATCACGGGCACGAACGGCAAGACCAGCACGGCCCGCATGATCGAGGCCCTGCTCAACGCCTTCGAGCTGCGCACCGGTCGCTACACCTCCCCGCACGTCCAGTCGATCACCGAGCGGATCAGCCTCGACGGCTCGCCGATCGCGCCCGAGCGGTTCATCGAGACGTACGAGGACATCAAGCCGTACGTCGAGATGGTCGACGCCCAGCAGCCCTACCGGCTCTCCTTCTTCGAGGTCCTCACCGGCATGGCGTACGCGGCCTTCGCCGACGCGCCCGTCGACGTCGCGGTCGTCGAGGTCGGCATGGGCGGCACCTGGGACGCGACGAACGTCATCGACTCCACGGTCGCCGTCGTCACCCCCATCTCGCTGGACCACACGGACCGGCTCGGCACCACGCCCGCCGAGATCGCCGGCGAGAAGTCCGGTGTCATCAAGCAGGGCGCCACGGTCATCCTGGCGCAGCAGCCGGTGGACGCCGCGCAGGTGATGCTCAAGAAGGCCGTCGAGGTCGACGCCACGGTGGCCCGCGAGGGCATGGAGTTCGGCGTGACCTCCCGCGAGATCGCGGTCGGCGGGCAGCTCGTCACCCTGCGCGGGCTCGGCGGTGAGTACGAGGAGATCTTCCTTCCGCTGTACGGGGCCCACCAGGCGCACAACGCGGCCGTCGCGCTCGCCGCCGTCGAGGCGTTCTTCGGCATCGGCGCCGAGCAGGCCCGCTCCCTCGACATCGACGCGATCCGCAAGGCGTTCGCCTCGGTGCTCTCGCCCGGCCGCCTGGAGGTCGTGCGCTCCAGCCCGACCGTCGTGCTGGACGCCGCGCACAACCCGGCGGGGGCCAAGGCGGCGGCGGACGGCATCTCCGAGGCCTTCAGCTTCTCCCGGCTGATCGGCGTGGTCGGCACGAGCGGTGACAAGGACGTCCGGGGGCTCCTGGAAGCCTTCGAGCCGATCTTCGCCGAGATCGTCGTCACGCAGAACTCCACCCCCCGTGCGATGGACGCGGACGAGCTGGCCGCGATCGCCGTCGAGGTCTTCGGCGACGACCGGGTCCAGGTCGAGCCGCGTCTCGACGACGCGCTGGAGGCGGCGATCACGCTGGCCGAGGAAGAGGACGAGTACGCGGGCGCCGGGGTGCTGGTGACCGGATCCGTGATCACGGTCGGCGAAGCCCGGCTGCTGCTGGGAAGGGGCTGAGACGGGGATGCGGACGCTCTGCGCCTCGACGCTGATCGGCGAGTTCTTCGTGATCGGCTTCGCCGGTCTCGTCGCGATGAAGCTGGACGACGCGTCCATGACCGTGGTCTGGACGGTGTGCGGCATCGGCATGGTCCTCTCCGTGCTGCTGTGCGGAATGATCACCCGGCCCGGTGGTGTCCAGCTGGGCTGGGCGCTCCAGGTCGCTCTGGTCCTGAGCGGGTTCGTGGTCCCGACGATGTTCATCCTGGGCCTGGCCTTCGGCGGTCTGTGGTGGGCCTCGATCCACTACGGCCGCAAGATCGACGCGGCCAAGGCCGACTGGGCCGCCCGGCAGGAAGCCGAAGAGGCCACGGCCTGAGGAGTCGCGGCACCGGGGCGCGAGCTCTGCGGCCGGGGACGGACCTCCCCGATCCGGGTGCGCCGATCGCCGGCCCGCTGACCGGCCGATCCGCCGGTCCGCTGATCGGCCGGTCTCCGGACCTCTGATCGCGCCGGGCCCGCCGACACGCGCGGCCCGCCCCTTCGGGCCCCGGAAATCCGGGGTCCGAAGGTGACCCAGGGTGAACCCGGGCGCAGACCTGCCCCCGCACCCCTGTAATCTCGCCCTCACCGCACCCGTATGCCTGGCCTTGCAAGGAGCCGTACATGACTCAGCGCACTCTCGTCCTGCTCAAGCCCGACGCGGTCCGCCGTGGCCTGATCGGCGAGATCGTCGGCCGCATCGAGCGCAAGGCCGACTGGCGGATCACCGCGCTGGAGCTGCGCACCCTGGACCACGGGACGCTGGAGCAGCACTACGGCGAGCACAAGGGCCGCCCGTTCTACGAGCCGCTCATGGAGTTCATGCAGTCCGGCCCCGTCGTCGCCCTGGTGGCCGAAGGTGAGCGGGTCATCGAGGGTGTCCGCACCCTGGCCGGCCCCACCGACCCGATCGCCGCCGCGCCCGGGTCCATCCGTGGTGATTTCGGCACGATCACCCGCGAGAACCTCATCCACGCCTCGGACTCCGAGGAGTCCGCGGAGCGAGAACTGAAGCTTTTCTTTCCGGGACTTTCCTGACCCGATCGGCCAAACAGCGCTGTACGCCTGGGGCGACCGAAGTAATTCGGTCGCCCCTCGGCATAGGGTTTGGGATCGCGGGAACGCATCCCTCCGACGTAACGTCACCATGGGTAGAACGGGCACCCGTTCCGCTCACGATGGCGAAGCACCCTCGCGCTGTGTCCGTGCATACGGCACTACGATGGAAGCTTCCACGCCCGCAGCGCCAACCTCGCCTACCAGAACCAGCCATCTTCGCTACCTGGGAAGGCCCGACGCATCCTCATGGGGAACAAGGGGAACTCAATGTCGTTCATCGGCCGTGACATGGCTATCGACCTCGGGACTGCCAACACGCTGGTGTACGTCAGGGGGCGCGGCATCGTCCTGAACGAGCCGTCCGTCGTGGCCATCAACACCAACACCGGCGGAATTCTCGCGGTCGGCTCCGAGGCCAAGAAGATGATCGGGCGCACGCCGGGCAACATCGTCGCCGTGCGGCCCCTGAAGGACGGCGTGATCGCCGACTTCGAGATCACCGAGCGCATGCTCCGCTACTTCATCCTCAAGATTCACAAGCGTCGCTATCTGGCCCGTCCCCGTGTCGTCGTCTGTGTGCCCTCCGGTATCACCGGGGTCGAGCGCCGCGCCGTCATCGAGGCGTCCACGCAGGCCGGCGCGCGCCAGGTGCACATCATCGAGGAGCCGATGGCCGCGGCCATCGGCTCGGGGCTGCCGGTCCACGAGGCCACCGGGAACATGGTCGTCGACATCGGCGGCGGCACCACCGAGGTCGCCGTGATCTCGCTCGGCGGCATCGTCACCGCGCAGTCGATCCGCACCGCCGGTGACGAGCTGGACAACGCGATCATCCAGCACATCAAGAAGGAGTACTCGCTCCTCCTCGGTGAGCGGACCGCCGAGCAGATCAAGATCACCATCGGTTCGGCGTTCGACCTGGAGAAGGACGAGCACACCGAGATCCGCGGCCGCGACCTGGTGTCCGGACTGCCCAAGACGGTCGTCATCTCGGCCGCCGAGGTCCGCAAGGCCATCGAGGAGCCGGTCAACGCGATCGTCGACGCCGTGAAGACGACCCTCGACAAGTGCCCGCCCGAGCTGTCCGGCGACGTGATGGACCGCGGCATCGTCCTCACCGGCGGCGGCGCGCTGCTGCGCGGACTGGACGAGCGGCTGCGCCACGAGACGGGCATGCCGATCCACATCGCCGAGGACCCGCTGGACTCCGTGGCGCTCGGCTCCGGCAAGTGCGTCGAGGAGTTCGAAGCGCTCCAGCAGGTGCTGGACGCCCAGCCCCGCCGCTAGACGTCCTCCGGGACACACCCGATCCGGCGAGCGGACGCACCCGCTCCGGTCGCCGGATCGTTGATATAGATCGTTGCTGTACGCGGTACGACGCGGGAACACCCTGATGTCCTACCCGTACGGAGACGTACACAGGCACGAACATTCCGACGAGGAAGGCACGGCCGCCGCACGTGAGGGACACACGAGAGAGCCGGCTGCTCCTGGTGCTGCTGATCGCCATCGCATTCGCCCTGATCACGGTGGATATCCGAGGCGGCGAGGAGTCACCGGTGGACGGCGCGAGGCAGGCCGCGGCCACCGTCTTCGGGCCGGTCGAGAACGGCGTGGCGGCAGCGGTCGACCCGGTGGGCAACGCCATAGGCGCGGTACGGGACTCCGGCAGCCGGCACGACAAGATCTCCGCCCTGGAGCAGGAGAACGCCGCGCTGAAGGCCAGGCTCGGCAGCGACGACCGCACCAACAGCCGGGTCCGTCAGCTCGACGCCATGCTGAAGAACGCGGGCGCCGGACAGTACGGCATCAAGGGCGCCGAGGTCATCGCCATAGGAGCGGCCCAGGGCTTCTCCTGGACGGTCACCATCGACGCCGGTGCCGACGACGGCATCCGCCGCGACATGACCGTCCTCAACGGGGAGGGGCTGGTCGGCCGGGTCACCACCGTCGGCCCCCGCACCGCGACCGTCCTGCTCGCCAACGACCCCGACTTCACCGTCGGCACCCGTATGGAGAAGACCGACGAGCTCGGCTTCGCCACCGGCCAGGGCTCGCGCCCGCTGTCGGTGCAGTTCCTCAACGGCAAGGCCAAGGTGAAGGCCGGCGACCGGCTGGTCACCTTCGGCTCCAGCAAGGACAAGCCCTTCGTGCCCGGCGTCCCGGTCGGCGAGGTCGTCCGCGTCGACCCCTCCGGCGGCGCGCTGACCCGCACCGTCTACGTGAAGCCGTACGTCGGGTTCACCAAGCTCGACATCGTCGGGGTCGTCGTTCAGGCGCCCCGCGAGGACCCGCGCGACACGGTCCTGCCCAAGAAGGCCGCCCAGGCGAAGCCGAAGCCGACCCCGACGGTCACCGTCACGGTCCAGCCCAACGGGGACCTGGTGGACGGCTCCGGCAAGGTCGTCGGCAACATCAACGAGCAGGCGGGCGGCGACGCCGCCGGTGCCGCCGACGGCGACCAGCAGGGCGACGCCCAACCCGACAACGCGGCCAACGACCAGGAGTAGAGCTGATCCCCATGCGCATCAACCGGACTCTGCTCTCGATCGTCCTGGTCGTCGTCGCCCTCGTCGTCCAGGTCTCCGTCCTCGCCCGCCTCCAGCTCCCCGGGGCCGTCCCCGACCTGCTGCTCCTCACGGTCCTCGGTCTGGCCTTCGTGTACGGGCCGGTCAGCGGCTCCCTCATCGGCTTCGGCGCGGGCCTCCTCGCGGACCTCGCCCCGCCCGCCGACCACGCCGCCGGACGCTACGCCCTGGTGCTCTGCGTCATCGGCTACCTCGCGGGCATGATCCGCCCGGAGAACGGACAGCTGAAGTCGGCCTTCGCCCCGATGGCCGCCGTCGTCGCCGCCGCGATCGGCTCGACCCTGCTGTACGCGGGCGTCGGCGCGCTCGTCGGGGACACCGCGGCCCGCCATGTGGGCCTGGGCAGCCTGCTGTTCACGGCCGCGATCTACGACCTGCTGCTGGCGCCCTTCACGGTGCCGCTCATCATGGCGCTGGCCAGACGCACCGAGAACGACCCGATCGCCGAGGCGTCCTCCGGCGGCAACGACGTCGCCGCCGGCTGGCTCGCCTCGGGCACCGGCCTGCGGATCGGCAACCAGCGCGGCGGTCTGCGCGTCAAGGCCGCCCGCAACCGCGCCGCACGCGCGGGCAGGATCAAGGGGGTCAAGCGACTGTGAGGCCGCGTTTCCCGGGGGACCGCCCCCGTACCCCCAGCAGGACCACCATCGGGGGCACCGCGTGAGCAACATTCCCGAGACCGGGCGGACCCAGCGGGTCCAGATCCGGCTCATCGTCATCCAGGTACTCGTCTTCTCGCTGCTGCTCACCCTCGGCGGACGCCTGTGGTACCTCCAGATCCGCAACGGCGACGAGTACACCGCCGAAGCCGCGGGCAACGGAGTGCAGCAGGTCGTCCAGCCCGCCGTGCGCGGCTCGATCCTCGACGCCCGCGGCGTGCCGCTCGCCGACAACGAGACCCGCCTCGTCGTCTCCGCCAGCCGCACCGAGCTGCTGAAGATGAAGGACGACGGCGTCGGCGTCCTCACCCGTCTCGCCGACGTCCTGGACATGAAGGCGAAGGACGTCCGGGACAAGGTCCGCCTCTGCGACTCCAAGACCCCCCAGCCCTGCTGGAACGGGTCGCCCTACCAGCCGATCCCGGTCACCGACGAGGCCACCACCCAGCAGGCCCTCCAGATCCGCGAGCGCGCCGAGGACTTCCCCGGCATCACCGCCGAACCCACCGCCGTACGCCGCTACGCCGCACCCGGCAAGGCGAAGACCGCGCAGGTCCTCGGCTACCTCTCACCCGTCACCGACGAGGAGATCCAGCAGGCGCAGGACGGCCCGTCGCCCTACCTCCGCTCCGACCAGGTCGGCCGCTCCGGCCTGGAGCGCACGTACGACAAGGAGCTGCGCGGCAAGGCGGGCGTCACCCGCTACGAGGTCGACAACCTCGGCCGCGTCATGGGCGAGGCGGAGAACGACCCGGCGGTGGCCGGCTCCACCCTCGTCACCAGCCTCGACGCCCGCGTCCAGGCGGTCGCGGAGCACGAGCTCGCCGCCGCGATGAAGCTGGTCCGCGGCGAGACGGACAAGATCACCGGCCGGAAGTACGAGGCCGACTCCGGGGCCGTCGTCGTGATGGAGTCCAAGACGGGCCGCATCGTGTCGATGGCCTCCCAGCCCGACTACGACCCCAACGACTGGGTCGGCGGCATCTCCGGCAAGCAGTACGCCAAGCTCACGAGCAAGAAGTCCAACTACCCGCTGCTCAACCGGGGCATCCAGGGCCAGGCGCCCGCCGGCTCGATCTTCAAGGTGGTCTCCGCCAGCGCCGCCGTGCGCGGCGGCCACGCCTTCAACGACCTCTACGAGTGCAGCAGCTCCTACAGCCTCGGCAACCAGACCTTCGCCAACTTCGAGTCCCAGGGCCACGGCCCCATCACCCTCGGCGACGCGCTCAAGTACTCCTGCAACACCGTCTTCTACCGTCTCGGCCACGAGGAGTGGGCGAAGGACGGCGGCATAAAGCCGAAGAAGAACGCCAAGGACTGGTTCTACCGCACCGCCCGCGACTTCGGTCTCGGCGCCGAGACCGGCATCGACCTGCCCAACGAGGTCAAGGGCCGCATCCCGGACCGCCAGTGGAAGCAGGACTTCTGGGAGGCCAACAAGAACGCCTGGTGCAAGGAGGGCAAGAAGGGCGGCACCTACGTCCAGCAGATCGCGTACGAGAGCTGCCTCGAAGGCAACCAGCTCAAGGCCTACGACAGCATCAACTACTCGATCGGCCAGGGCGACGTCCTCGTCACGCCCATCCAGATGGCCACCGCCTACGCCGCCATCAGCAACGGCGGCACCCTCCACGAGCCCACCGTCGGCAAGGCCGTGATCAGCCCCGACGGCAAGACCGTCCAGGAGATCGAGCCCAAGGTCAGCGGCAAGCTCCCGGTCAACGCCCAGACCATCAAGGACCTCGACAAGGGGCTGCGCTCGGTGGTCGAGCCCGGCGGGACCGCCGCCTGGCGGTTCGGCGGCTGGCCGCAGGACAAGATCCCGATGCGCGCCAAGACCGGTACCGCCCAGGTGTACGGCAAGCAGACCACCGGCTGGTTCGCGACCTACACCGACGACTACACCATCGTCATGACGATCTCCCAGGGCGGCACCGGCTCCGGCTCCGCCGGGCCCGCCGTCCGCAAGATCTACGACGCGCTCTACGGTCTCGACGCCGCGGGCAACCAGGACAAGAAGAGGGCCCTGCTGCCGAAGCCCCAGAAGGCGCTGCCGAAGATCCAGCCCGACGGCTCGATCTACGCCCCCAAGGTCAAGCCCTACGACCCCACCCCGGTCACCCCCGAGGAGCAGCCGGGCGGACAGGAACCCCAGTTGCCCCTGCCGCCCGGAGGCCAGCCCGGACTCACCGGATCACCGGCGTCGAACGGGAGGCAGCCCTGATGGCAGGTGGATTCTCCGTCTCCCGCTACGCCCCCGACCAGGGCTCCTGGGCCAAGCTGACCGCCCGCGACTCCCTCGTACGGCGGCTGGACTGGCCGCTCCTCGGGGCCGCGCTGGCGCTCTCGTTCCTCGGCGCCCTGCTCGTGTGGTCCGCGACCCGCAACCGCGACCACCTCACGCAGGGCGACCCGTACTTCTTCCTCCTGCGGCACGCCCTCAACACCGGCATCGGCCTCGCCCTGATGATCGGCACGATCTGGCTCGGCCACCGCACGCTGCGCGGGGCCGTCCCCGTCCTCTACGGCATCTCGGTGCTGCTGGTCCTGGCGGTCCTCACCCCGCTCGGCACCACGGTCAACGGCGCCCACGCGTGGATCAAGCTGCCCGCCGGCTTCTCGATCCAGCCCTCCGAGTTCACGAAGATCACCATCATCCTCGTGATGGCGATGCTGCTGGCGGCCCGCGTCGACGCGGGCGACCAGGCCCACCCCGACCACCGGACCGTCGCCAAGGCGCTGGGCCTCGCGGCCATCCCCATGGCCATCGTCATGCTGATGCCCGACCTCGGCTCGGTGATGGTCATGGCCGTCATCGTCCTCGGCATCCTGCTGGCCTCCGGCGCCTCCAACCGCTGGGTCTTCGGCCTCATCGGCGCCGGCGCGGGCGGGGCCGTCGCCATCTGGCAGCTCGGTCTGCTCGACGACTACCAGATCGCCCGGTTCGCCGCCTTCGCCAACCCCGCGCTCGACCCGGCGGGCGTCGGCTACAACACCAACCAGGCCCGTATCGCGATCGGCTCCGGCGGACTCACCGGCACCGGCCTCTTCGAGGGCACGCAGACCACCGGCCAGTTCGTGCCCGAGCAGCAGACCGACTTCGTCTTCACCGTCGCCGGCGAGGAGCTGGGGTTCCTCGGCGCGGGGCTGATCATCGTGCTCCTGGGCGTCGTCCTGTGGCGCGCCTGCCGGATCGCCCGCGAGACCACCGAGCTGTACGGCACGGTCGTCGCCGCCGGGATCATCGCCTGGTTCGCCTTCCAGTCCTTCGAGAACATCGGCATGACGCTCGGCATCATGCCGGTCGCCGGGCTGCCGCTGCCCTTCGTCTCCTACGGAGGATCCTCGATGTTCGCCGTCTGGGTGGCGATCGGACTGCTGCAGTCCATCAGGGTGCAACGGCCCATGTCCGCCTGAACCCGGCGCCCGCCGGGTAGGTGTCCGTACATGGCGGACACCAAGCGCGAGATCGAGCGGAAGTACGAAGCCACCGACGACACCCGGCTGCCCGACCTGACCCGGGCGGCCGGGGTCGACCGGACGGTCCACCGCGGGCTGACCGAGCTCGACGCCGTCTACTACGACACCGCCGACCTCCGCCTCGCCGCCGACGGCCTCACCCTGCGCCGCAGGACCGGCGGGGCCGACGAGGGCTGGCACGCGAAGTTCCCCGTCGCCGTCGGCGTCCGGGACGAGATCCACGAGCCGCTCTCCGACGCGGTGCCGCCCCCGCTGGCGGCCCTGCTGCGCTCCCGGGTCCGCCGCGCCGCGATCGACCCCGTCGTCCGGCTGCTCTCCTCCCGGGACGTCCACCACCTGCTGGCCGCCGACGGGGCCCTCCTCGCCGAGGTCAGCGTCGACAAGGTGCTCGCGGAGCGCCTCGCGGGGGAGGGGAGCGGCGCCACCGTCACCTGGACCGAGATCGAGGTCGAGCTCGCGGACGACGGCGACCCCGCGATCCTGGACGCCGTCGAGAAGCGGCTCCGCAAGGCCGGGGTGCGCCCCGCCGGGTCCACGTCGAAGCTCGCCCGGGCGCTGGCGGAGACGACCCCCGTACGCGAGGGGGAGCGGCGGGAGCCGGACGCGCCGCGCACCGCGGGCGACCACGTCCTCGCCTACGTGCGGAAGCAGATCTCCACGATCGTCCGCCTCGACCCCGCCGTCCGCCGCGGTCTTCCCGACTCCGTGCACAAGATGCGCGTGGCCACCCGCAGGCTGCGCAGCACCTTCAAGACCCACCGCAAGCTCCTCGACCGCGAGGTCACCGACCCCCTCGGCGCGGAGCTCAAGTGGCTCGCCGCCGAACTGGGCCTCGACCGCGACCAGGAGGTCCTGGACGAGCGGCTCGGCACCCGCGTCGAGACCCTGCCCGCCACCCTGACGCTCGGCCCGGTCCGCGGCCGGCTCCGCGCCTGGTCGGCCGCCCGCCGCACGGGCTCGCGCCGCAGGATCGTCGACGTACTGGACGGGAAGCGGTATCTGGACCTCCTGGACGCCCTCGACGCGCTGAGCGCGGACCCGCCCCTGCGCCCCGCCGCCCGCAAGGCGCCGGAGAAGGCCCTGCCCCGGGCCGTGCTCAAGGACTACGAGAAGCTCGCGCGCCGCATGGACCACGCCCTGGAACACCCGCCGGGCCCCGAGCGGGACACCGCGATGCACGAGGCCCGCAAGGCCGCCAAGCGCGCCCGGTACGCGGGTGAGGCGGCCCGCCCCGCGCTCGGCGGGCCCGCCAAACGCTTCGCCAAACGCGTGAAGGCCGTGCAGACCGTCCTCGGCGACCACCAGGACAGCGTCGTCGCCCGCGAGGCCCTGCGGACCCTCGCGATCCAGTCGCACGCGGCGGGGGAGACCGCGTTCACCTGGGGGCTGCTGTACGGACAGGAGGAGGCCGTCGCCGAGGCCCGGGAGCGCGAACTGCCCGAGGTCTGGGCCCGGGCGTCGGACCCGACGCTGCGGGCGGATCTGAAGACCTGAGACGCGCGGTAGGCTTGATGGTCACCCCTGCCGGCTCACAAAGGTTCGCGAGATGTCTGCCGCATCGGTCTTCCCACAGCTCGAAGCTCTGCTCCCGCATGTGCAGAAGCCCATCCAGTACGTCGGCGGTGAGCTGAACTCCACCGTCAAGGACTGGGACAGCTGTGACGTCCGCTGGACCCTGATGTACCCCGACGCCTACGAGGTCGGGCTCCCCAACCAGGGCGTCATGATCCTCTACGAGGTGCTCAACGAGCGCGAGGGCGTCCTCGCCGAGCGCACCTACAGCGTCTGGCCGGACCTCGAAGAGCTGATGCGCGAGCACAACGTGCCCCAGTTCACCGTGGACAGCCACCGCCCCGTCGGCGCGTTCGACGTCTTCGGGCTGAGCTTGTCCACCGAGCTGGGCTACACCAACATGCTCACCGCCCTGGACCTCGCGGGCATCCCGCTGGAGTCCAAGGACCGTGACGTGGACCACCCGATCGTCCTCGCGGGCGGCCACGCCGCGTTCAACCCCGAGCCGATCGCGGACTTCATCGACTGCGCGGTCGTCGGCGACGGCGAACAGGCCGTCCTGGAGATCACCGAGATCATCCGCGCCTGGAAGGCCGAGGGCCGCCCCGGCGGCCGCGACGAGGTCCTCTTCCGGCTCTCGAAGACCGGCGGCGTCTACGTCCCGCGCTTCTACGACGTCGAGTACCTCCCCGACGGCCGCATCGGCCGCGTCGTGCCCAACCGTTCCGGCGTGCCGTGGCGGGTCTCCAAGCACACGGTGATGGACCTCGACGAGTGGCCCTACCCCAAGCAGCCGCTCGTACCGCTCGCGGAGACTGTGCACGAGCGGATGTCCGTGGAGATCTTCCGCGGCTGCACCCGCGGCTGCCGTTTCTGCCAGGCCGGCATGATCACGCGCCCCGTGCGGGAGCGAAGCATCACCGGCATCGGCGAGATGGTCGACAAGGGACTCAAGGCGACCGGCTTCGAGGAGGTCGGCCTCCTCTCGCTCTCCTCCGCCGACCACAGCGAGATCGGCGACATCGCCAAGGGCCTCGCCGACCGCTACACCGACGACAAGATCGGCCTGTCGCTGCCCTCCACCCGCGTCGACGCCTTCAACGTCGACCTGGCCAACGAGCTGACCCGCAACGGGCGCCGCTCCGGCCTCACCTTCGCCCCCGAGGGCGGCTCCGAGCGCATGCGCAAGGTCATCAACAAGATGGTCTCGGAGGAGGACCTGATCCGCACGGTCGCCACCGCCTACGGCAACGGCTGGCGCCAGGTGAAGCTCTACTTCATGTGCGGCCTGCCCACCGAGACCGACGAGGACGTCCTCCAGATCGGCGACATGGCGGTCAACGTCATCGCCAAGGGCCGCGAGGTCTCCGGCCAGAACGACATCCGCTGCACCGTCTCCATCGGCGGCTTCGTGCCCAAGCCGCACACCCCCTTCCAGTGGGCCCCGCAGCTCAGCGCCGAGGACACCGATGCCCGGCTCAAGAAGCTCCGCGACAAGATCCGCGGCGACAAGAAGTACGGCCGCTCCATCGGCTTCCGCTACCACGACGGCAAGCCCGGCATCGTCGAGGGCCTCCTCTCGCGCGGCGACCGCCGCGTCGGCTCCGTCATCCGCGCGGTCTACGAGTCCGGGGGCCGCTTCGACGGCTGGCGCGAGCACTTCAGCTACGACCTCTGGATGAACTGCGCCGAGAAGACGCTGCCCGGGTTCGGGGTCGACGTCGACTGGTACACCACCCGCGAGCGCACCTACGAGGAGGTCCTGCCCTGGGACCACCTCGACTCCGGCCTGGACAAGGACTGGCTCTGGGAGGACTGGCAGGACGCGCTCGACGAGACCGAGGTCGAGGACTGCCGCTGGACCCCCTGCTTCGACTGCGGCGTCTGCCCGCAGCTCGACCTGGACATCCAGATCGGCCCGACCGGCAAGAAGCTCCTGCCGCTCAGCGTCGTCAACAAGTAGCGCGCCCCGCGAACGCCCCGCAGGCCCGGCCCGGCAACCCCGGACCGGGCCTGACGCGTCCTCGACCGCATGGACTACGGCAAGCACCAGGCACCCCGGGGATACGAGCCGGGTGAAAGCGTTCCGGCCACGCTGATCAGGATCCCGGTGCGGATCGTGGTCGTGGTGCTCGTCCTGCCCGTCCGCATGGCCTGGGACGTGCTCACCGCGCTGGGCCACGCCGCCGACCGGGCCCTGCTCCGCCCGCTCGGCCGGGCCCTGGCGCGGCTCCTCGACACCCTCGTACTGACCCCGCTGGCCTGGCTGTACACCGGGGTCCTCACCCCGCTCGGCAAGGCCGCCGTCCGGCCGGCCGCCGCCCTCCTCCTGTGGCCCTGGGTCGGCCTGTGGCGGTACGTGGTCGTCCCCGTCGCCCGCCACGGGATCGCCGCGCCGGCGGTGTGGCTGTACGCCCACGTCCTCACCCCGCTGGGCCACGGGCTCCGGTGGATCGGCACCGCCCTGCCGGCCCCGGCCGCACGCGCTCTGGGAACCGGTCTCGACCGGCTGCTCGACGTCCTGCTCCTCCGGCCGGTCGCGGCTCTGTGGCGGCACGTGATCGTCCCCGCCGTCCGCCACGGCCTGGTCGCCCCGGCGGTGTGGCTCCACGAGACCCTTCTCACCCCTCTCGGCCAGGGCACGGCCCGGGTCCTCGGCCGGCTCGGGCGGGCGATCGCGGCCACCGGACGCGGGCTGGGCACCGCCGCCGCGTGGCTGGTCATGACCCTGCTCGTGGCCCCCGCCTCCTGGACGTACCGCCGGATCCTCGCCCCGGTCGGCCGTGAGGTCGCCGCCGCGTTCGAGGTCGCCTGGCGGATCACCGGGTACGTCTCCCGGGCCGTCGGCCGCTTCGTCGCCCGGCTCGCGTGGCACCTGATCGGCGCGCCCGTCTCCTGGGCGTACCGCACCCTGTGCGTCCCCGTCGGCCACTTCCTGCGCGACTCCGTGTGGGCGCCGGCCCGCCGCGCCTCCGCCGAGGCGGGCCGGGCCGCCCGCGCGGCCCTCGCCTCCGCCCGGGAAACCGTGCGCAGGGCGCGCCGCGACGCGTGGCGGGCGCTGGGCGGCTCCACGGACGGCGCACGGTCCCGGGAACCGGTGGGGATCCCTGCGCGTACTCTGGGTAGTACAACGACTGTCCCCAGCGCGGCGCAGGCAACCGAGAGCGCCCCGTTCGGCGAGAAATTCGTCGAGCGGGTGTGATCCGGAGCGGCACCCCGGGGCCACCCGAATTTCGTGGGCGGCGCGCCACCGCGCCCGCCCCGCACCGAGGAGAAGAACCACTGGGCAAGCGACAGCCCGAAGGCCCGCCGCCCGCACCGGCAGTGCAGCGCATCCGCCTGCGCTACACCAAGCGCGGCCGCCTCCGGTTCACCAGCCACCGGGACTTCCAGCGGGCCTTCGAGCGGGCACTGCGCCGCTCCGAGGTGCCGATGGCGTACTCGGCGGGCTTCACCCCCCACCCCAAGGTCTCCTACGCCAATGCCGCACCCACCGGCACGGGCAGCGAGGCGGAGTTCCTGGAGATCGCCCTCACCGAGGCGCGGGACCCCGCGGTCCTGCGCGGACTGCTCGACGCCTCGATGCCGGACGGCCTCGACATCGTCGACGCCGTGGAGGCCCGCACCTCGGGCCTGGCCGAGCGGCTCACCGCGTCCGTCTGGGAGATGCGTCTGGACGGCGTCGATCCCGAGGACGTCCGCACCGCCGTGGCCGCGTTCAACGACGCCGGGACCGTCGAGGTCCAGCGCAAGGCGAAGAACGGCATCCGGACGTTCGACGCCCGTGCCGCCGTGGCCGACCTGCGGGTCGTCGACGCCTCCGCCGATAGGCCGGTCGAGCGGCCCTGTGCGATACTGCGCCTGGTTGTTCGGCACGTGACACCTGCCGTACGACCCGACGACGTCCTGTCCGGTCTCCGCGCCGTGGCCGACCTGGCGCCGCCGGTCCCCGCAGCGGTGACCAGGCTGGCGCAGGGGCTCTTCGACGAGGAGTCCGGCACGGTGACCGACCCTCTCGCGCCCGACCGCGAGGCCGCCCCGACCGCACATCCCGCGGTCGCCGGGGCAGCCGTCGCGACGGCGCCGGAAGGCGCGGGTTCCGCGTAAGGCGGTCGTTGTAGCGCAGCCCTCCGACTCGGGAGCCACCTGGGTCGGGCCGCGCACTGACCCACAAGACTTTCGCCAGGCCGTACGCACACCGCATACGGAACCGGCGAGCCAGACATCAGTTCCCGTGCGGCGCCCGCGCCCCGGACGGCGGTATCGCACCACTGCGGACCGAGCCGGACCGGAATCAGACGCGGCGCCCGGGAGCACGACGGGAGAACCGCCCGCATGCCTCAGCCGAACGAACCCGGCACGACCGGGAACAACGAAGAGAACACCCCCGGGGACAAGCTGCCGCCGCGCCGCAGGCGCCGCGCCGCCTCCCGCCCGGCGGGCCCGCCCGGCGCGACCGCGGCCCCCGCCCAGGACGTCACGCCGGCCATACCGGCCGAGACGTCCGCCGCCCCGGCCTCGGACGACACGCCCGGCGAAACGGCCGCCGACGCCGCCCCGCCCGCCCGCCCGCGCCGCCGCGCCGTGCGCAAGGCCACCGCGCCCGCCGGAGCCCCGGAGCCGGTGGAGAACACCGAGCCCGCCCCGGCCGCCGAGGCCCCCGCGCCGGCCGCCGAGGAGGAGCCCGCCGCACCCGCGCCGCGCGCCCGCCGCCGCGCCGTCCGCAAGGCGACCGCCCCGGCCGGTGCGCCGGAGCCCGCCGAGACCGTGGCCCCCGTCGTCGAGACCCCGGCCGAGGAGGCCGAGCCCGAGGAGGAGGAGGAGGCCGAGGCCGTCGTCGAGGTCGTCGAGGAGCCCCCGGCGCCCCGCCGCCGTCGCGCCTCCCGCAAGGCCACCGCCCCCGCGGGCGCCCCGGCGTCCGCCGAGGCCGCCGTCGTGGTCGAGCCGGCCGTCGCCGCCGAGCCCGCCCCCGTGGCCGAGCCCGCCCCCGTCGTCGAGCCGGCGCCCGCCGAGGCCCCTCGCGGCCGTACCCGCCGCCGTGCCTCGGCCCCCGCCGGAACGCCGGGCGCCACCGCGCCCGCCGCCGAGACGGTGACCGAGCCGGCTCCCGCCGCCGAGGCCCCCGCCGCCGAGGCCGAGGCCGCGGAGGAGACCCCGGCCCCGCGCACCCGCCGCCGCGCGTCCCGCAAGGCGTCCTCGCCCGCCGGTTCGCCGCAGCCGGCCGCCGAGCCCGTCGAGACCCCCGCGGAGCCCGTCGAGGCCGGCGAGAGCCTGCCGGCCGCCGTGGCCGAGGAGCTCGCCGCCGAGGCGGACGAGGTCGAGGAGGCCGCCCCGCGCGGACGCCAGCGCCGCCGCGCCACCGCCGCCGCCGGCCGCCCCGAGTTCACCGCCACGGCCGACGAGCCGACCCGCAAGAGCCGGCGCGCGACGCGCCCGGCCGTCGCCGTCTTCCAGGCCCCGGTCTTCGCCGAGCCGATGTTCCAGACCCCCGAGACGGCCGCTGCCGCCGCTGCCGCCGCCGGTTCCTCCTCGGCGCACGACGAGGCCGACGAGGTCGAGGAGCAGCGGACCGCCGAGACCGAGCAGAGCGCCTCGCCCGCCGAGGCCGCGCCGCAGGGCGGCTCGCGCCGTCGTCGGCGCCGCCGCGGCGAGGCCGAGGCGGCCGAGCAGGCCGCGGAGCCCGCCGCCCCCGTGGAGGCCCCCGCCGAGCAGGCCGCCGACGAGGCCCCCGAGGCCGAGGCCGACACGGACGAGCACGAGGACGGCGACGAGTACGGCGACCGCCCCTCGCGCCGGCGCCGGCGCGGCGGTCGCCGCCGCCGCCGCGGCGAGGCGAACGACGCGGACGACGAGCAGCAGTCCGGCGAGGAGGCCGCGACCACGCCCTCCCGCGCCGAGGAGCCCCGCTCCGAGGACGAGCAGGACCGGGGCCGGGGCCAGGCCCCGGACGCCGCCGACGAGCACGACGAGGACGACGACTCCTCGGCCTCCGGGTCGAGCAGCAGCCGCCGTCGCCGCCGTCGCCGTCGCCGCAGCGGTGACGCCGCCGCCGAGGCCGACCACGGCACCGCCGACGACCCGGAGCGCACGGTCGTCAAGGTCCGCGAGCCCCGCAAGAAGGAGGAGCGCGAGCCGGGCACCGGCTTCGACGAGGTCCAGTCCATCAAGGGCTCGACCCGTATGGAGGCCAAGAAGCAGCGCCGCCGGGAGGGCCGCGAGCAGGGCCGCCGCCGGGTCCCGATCATCACCGAGGCGGAGTTCCTCGCCCGCCGCGAGGCCGTCGAGCGGGTGATGGTCGTCCGCCAGAGCGGCGAGCGCACCCAGATCGGCGTCCTCGAGGACAACGTGCTCGTCGAGCACTACGTCAACAAGGAGCAGGCCACCAGCTACGTCGGCAACGTCTACCTGGGCAAGGTCCAGAACGTGCTGCCGTCGATGGAGGCCGCCTTCGTCGACATCGGCAAGGGCCGCAACGCCGTCCTGTACGCCGGTGAGGTCAACTTCGAGGCGCTCGGCATGGCCCACGGGCCGCGCCGCATCGAGACCGCGCTCAAGTCCGGCCAGTCGGTCCTGGTCCAGGTGACCAAGGACCCGATCGGCCACAAGGGCGCGCGTCTGACCAGCCAGGTCTCGCTGCCCGGCCGCTACCTCGTCTACGTGCCCGAGGGCTCGATGACCGGGATCAGCCGCAAGCTGCCCGACACCGAGCGCTCCCGCCTCAAGACCATCCTCAAGAAGATCGTCCCCGAGGACGCGGGCGTCATCGTGCGCACCGCCGCCGAGGGCGCGAGCGAGGACGAGCTGCGCCGCGACGTCGAGCGGCTCCAGCAGCAGTGGGAGGACATCCGGAAGAAGGCGAAGGGCACCAGCGGCTCCAACGCGCCGACGCTGCTCTACGGCGAGCCGGACATGACCGTCCGGGTCGTCCGCGACATCTTCAACGAGGACTTCTCCAAGGTCATCGTCAGCGGTGACGAGGCGTGGGAGACCATCCACGGCTACGTCTCGCACGTCGCGCCCGACCTCACCGAGCGGCTCTCCCGCTGGACCTCCGAGGTCGACGTCTTCGCGACGTACCGCATCGACGAGCAGCTGATGAAGGCGCTGGACCGCAAGGTCTACCTGCCCAGCGGCGGTTCGCTGGTGATCGACAAGACCGAGGCGATGATCGTCGTCGACGTCAACACCGGCAAGTTCACCGGCCAGGGCGGCAACCTGGAGGAGACCGTCACCAGGAACAACCTGGAGGCGGCCGAGGAGATCGTGCGCCAGCTGCGGCTGCGCGACCTCGGCGGCATCGTCGTCGTCGACTTCATCGACATGGTGCTGGAGTCCAACCGGGACCTCGTGCTGCGGCGGCTCCTGGAGTGCCTGGGCCGCGACCGCACCAAGCACCAGGTCGCCGAGGTCACCTCGCTGGGCCTGGTCCAGATGACCCGCAAGCGGGTGGGCCAGGGTCTGCTGGAGTCCTTCTCCGAGACCTGCGTCCACTGCAACGGGCGCGGCGTCATCGTCCACATGGAGCAGCCGACGTCCGTCGGCGGCGGTGGCGGCGGCAAGAAGTCCAAGAAGCGCGGCCGCGGCGGCGCGGGCCACGACCACGAGCACGCCCAGGACCACGAGCACGGTCACGACGAGCACGCGGCCGAGCCCGCCGAGACCGAGGCCGAGGTGGCCGCCGAGGTCGCCGCCCCGGTGGCCGTCGAGCCCGAGGTCACCGCCGACGAGGAGTTCTACAGCAGCCCCGCCGAGGCGGAGGCCGCCGCCACGCGCGGCCGTGGCCGCCGCCGGGCCTCCCGCAAGGCGTCGGCCCCGGCCGGCGCCCCGAAGACCGAGGCGTCCGCCCCGGTCGCGGAGGCTCCCGTCGAAGAGGCCCGGCCCGAGCCGGTCCTCGACACGCCCGCCGAGGCCGCCGCCGTGGAGGCCCCGGAGACCCCCGAGACCCCCGAGGCTCCGGTCGAGGCCGCGCCCCAGGGCCGCCCGCGCCGTCGGGCCACCCGCAAGGCCACCGCCCCGGCGGGCTCGCCGAAGCAGGCCGAGGCAGCGGAGCCGGTCCGGCCGGCCGAGCCCGCCACGGACCCGGTCGCGGTCGAGGACCCGGTCGTCGAGGCGCCCGCCGTCGAGACGCCGGCCGTCGAGACGCCGGAGGAGAAGGCCCCCGAGGCCGAGGCCCCCGCGGCCGCCCCGCCGCGCGCCCGGCGCCGGGCGACCCGCAAGGTCACCGCACCGGCGGGCTCGCCCACCGGGTCGGACGACGCCGAGGTCGTCGTGGTCGCTTCGACGCCCGAGGCGAAGGCCCCGGAACCCGACGGCCAGGCCCCCGAGACAGCGGCGGAATCCGGAACGGCGGAATCCGAATCCGAATCCGCGGAACCGGCGCCGGTGAAGAAGGCGGCCCGCAAGACCGCGGCCAAGAAGGCCCCGGCGAAGAAGGCAGCCGCCAAGAAGACCGCCGCGAAGAAGACCGCCGCCAAGAAGACGACCGCCAAGACGGCCGCCAAGAAGACGACGAAGAAGACCGTCGCGGCCGAGCAGTCGTCGCCGTCCGTAACGGCTTCCGCGCCTTCTGTGGAGAGCGAGTAGTCGGCCGGCCGATGAATCCGTAACCGGTTGTTCATCTAAAGGTGTCCCGCTCCGAGCACATCGGGGCGGGACACCTGCTTTGTTTCAGAACTGATGCAGGGGGCGGTTAACGAGCCCGAAATGGGCTGAGAAATCCCTGATAATGTGACGGCGGTTGCCACGCGTATGAGCGTTCTTCACGGAAACTACGGTTGGTGACAAGGCCCGGCGAAGATACCGACCGGGCCGGATTCCTCGGCAGGGCGTCGGCATCGCGCCGGTGGGGTTACGCGCGACCTCGGTAAGACGTCCCGCACCTCGGAGCTCTGCCTGGTAACGAGCTCTTGCGGTGTTCAAGGAGGACGTTCATGACGAGCATCAACGAGCAGCCGATTCCTGCTGCCCGCCCGGTCATCGGGGAAGACGAGATCGAGGCCGCGGTACGCGTGCTGCGCAGCGGTCGCGTCGTGCAGGGCCCGGAGGTCGCGGCCTTCGAGGAGGGCTTCTCCCGTCTGGTCGACGACCGGCACTGCGTCGCCGTCAACTCGGGGACCTCGGCCCTGCACCTGCTGCTGCTGGCCCTGGGCATCGGCCCCGGCGACGAGGTGATCGTCCCCTCCTTCTCCTTCGCCGCCTCCGCGAACGCGGTCCGCCTCGTCGGAGCCGACGTGGTCTTCGCCGACATCGAGCCGGGCAGCTTCGGCCTCGACCCGGCGGCGGTCGAAGCCGCGATCACCCCCCGCACCGCCGCGATCATGCCGGTGCACCTCTACGGCCACCCCGCCGCGATGGACAAGCTCATGCCCATCGCCGACAAGCACCGGCTCGCCGTCGTCGAGGACGCCTGCCAGGCCCACGCCGCGGCGCTGAACGGCACCCCCGTCGGCGCGTTCGGCGCGGGCGGCACCTTCAGCTTCTACCCGACCAAGAACATGCACTCCCTCGAAGGCGGCATGGTCACCACGGCCGACGCCGAACTGGCCCGCACCCTGCGCCTGCTGCGCAACCAGGGCATGGAGCAGCGGTACGCCAACGAGATCGTCGGCGCCAACATGCGGATGACCGACGTGTCCGCCGCCGTCGGCCGCGTACAGCTCGGCAAGGTGGAGGCGTGGACCGAGCAGCGCCGCGCCAACGCCGCGTACCTCGACGCCCACATCACCGCGCCGGCCGTCACCACGCCGCCGGTGGCCGAGGGCGCCCGGCACGTCTACCACCAGTACACCGTGCGGATCAGCGGTGACCGGGACGCCGCGATGGCGAAGCTCACCGAGGCGGGCATCGGCAACGCGGTCTACTACCCGACGCCGATCCACCGGCTCAAGCCCTACTGGGAGCCGGACCAGAAGGCCGGCCGCACCTGGGACCTGCCGGAGACCGAGAGGGCCGCCGCCGAGGTCGTCTCGCTGCCCGTCCACCCCTCCCTCACCGAGGGCGACCTGGAGCGGATCGTCGCCGCGGTGAACTCCCTGGGGGAGAACCTGTGAGCACCACACTGAAGGCCGGACTCATCGGCCTCGGCTCCATGGGCCGCCACCACGCCCGCGTCCTCGCGAGCCTGGAGGGCGTCGAGCTGGTCGGCGTCGTCGACCCGATGGGCGACAAGAACGGCTGGGCCCAGGGCGCCCCCGTGCTCTCCACCGTCGAGGAGCTCATCGCCCTCGGCATCGACTACGCCGTCGTGGCCTGCCCGACCGCGCTGCACGAGGAGGTCGGCCTCCAGCTCGCCGACGCCGGTGTCAGCGCCCTGATCGAGAAGCCGCTCGCCGACACCGTCGAGGGCGCCCGCCGCCTCGTCGACGCGTTCGAGTCGCGCGGCCTGGTGGCCGGAGTCGGCCACATCGAGCGCTGCAACCCGGCGCTGCTCTCGCTCCGCGCCCGCCTGGAGGCCGGCGAGCTGGGCGACGTCTACCAGGTCGTCACCCGCCGCCAGGGCCCCTTCCCGCACCGGATCGCCGACGTCGGCGTGGTCAAGGACCTGGCCACCCACGACATCGACCTGACGGGCTGGGTCACCGGCCGGACGTACACCTCGATCGCCGCCCACACCGTCTCCAAGTCCGGCCGCCCGCACGAGGACATGGTCTCCGCCGTGGGCCAGCTGTCCGACGGCACGATGGTCAACCACCTGGTCAACTGGCTGAGCCCGCTCAAGGAACGATTCACCTCGGTCACCGGCGAGCGCGGCTGCTTCATCGCCGACACCCTCACCGCCGACCTCACCTTCCACTCCAACGCCGCGGTCGCCACCGAATGGGAGGCGCTGCGCGCCTTCCGCGGGGTCTCCGAGGGCGACATGATCCGCTACGCCATTCCCAAGCGCGAGCCGCTGCTCGTCGAGCACGAGCTGTTCCGCGACGCCGTCCAGGGCAAGCCGGCCGACATCTGCACCCTGCGCCAGGGGCTCCGTACGGTAGAGGTGGCCGCCTCCGTGCTCGCGTCCGCCACCAGCGGCGCCACGGTCCTGATCCCGGCGGACCAGGAGCAGGAGCCCAGCAGGTGACCACACCCGATGTCACGGTGGTCGTGGCCGTCTACAACACGATGCCGTACCTCACCGAGTGCCTCGACTCGCTGGTGGGCCAGAGCATCGGTCACGAGCGGCTCCAGGTCGTGGCCGTCGACGACGGTTCGACCGACGACAGCGGCAAGGAACTCGACCGCTACGCGCAGCGGTACCCGGACGTCTTCACCGTCGTCCACCAGCCCAACTCGGGCGGCCCGGCCGCCCCGAGCAACCGCGCCCTGGACCTGGCGACCGGTCGCTTCGTGTACTTCATCGGCTCGGACGACCACCTCGGCGAGGAGGCGCTGGAGCGGATGGTCGCCTGCGCCGACGCCAACGAGTCCGACGTGGTCGTCGGCAAGATGGTCGGCACGAACGGACGCTACGTCCACCAGAAGCTGTACACGGGCAACCGCGACGTCACCCTCGACGACTCGGAGCTGCCCTTCACCCTGGCCAACACCAAGCTTTTCCGCCGGGAACTGGTCGAGAAGCACGGGCTCCGCTTCCCCGAGGACATGCCGGTCGGCAGCGACCAGCCGTTCACCATCGAGGCGTGCGTCCGGGCCCGGAAGATCTCCGTGATCTCCGACTACACCTGCTACTACGCGGTCAAGCGCGGGGACGCGAGCAACATCACCTACCGGGCGAACCACCTGGCCCGGCTCCGCTGCGTCCAGCGGATCATGGAGCACACGGCGACTCTGATCCCGGCCGGCCCGCGACGTGACGCCGTGTTCAAGCGGCACTTCGACTGGGAGCTGACCAAGCTCCTGCAGAAGGACTTCCCCGCGCTCGACGCCGACACCCGCCGCCAGGTGTGCGAAGGCGTCGGCGCCCTGGTGAGGGCCCACTTCACCGACGGTCTGCGCGACGGCACCGGGGTCAAGCGCCGGGTGCGCTTCGGCCTCGCCCGGAGCGGCGCCGTCGACGAGCTCACCCGCGCCATCGCCGAGGAGACCGAGCACGGAGCACCGCCCTTCCTCCTGGAGGGCGACCGGGCCTTCGCCTCCTACCCCGGATTCCGTGACGCGGCCGTCGGCCTCGACGAGCGGTACTACGAGGTCCTCGGCGAGTCGGTGGCCGGCCGGCTCTCCGCCGGCACCCGGCTGGAGTCGGTCGACTGGGAGCAGGAGGGCACGGACTTCGCCTGTGTCCTGCGGCTGCGCGCGGGCATCACCGGCGACGCCTCCTCGGCCGTCGTCGCCCTCGCCCAGGGCGCCATGCCGCAGAGCGCGGACAAGCCTGGGGCGCGCAGGCTGCCCGCCGACGCCCCGCGCCCGGAGCGCGCCGGCCGGCTCGCCACCGAGGCGGCGCGGGACGGCGGCACCCTGCTGACCGCCCGGATCCCGCTGGCGCTCGCGCGCACCAAGAGGGGCGCGCGCCTCTACGTGGACGTGGCGGGCTCGACGTACGAGATCCCGGTCCGCACCGAGGGGCAGCCGATGCCGCTGGCCCGCCGGTGGGGGACCGCCGACCCCCACCGGGTGGCGGCGAACACCAACACGAAGGGCCGGCTCGTGATCACCACGGCCCCCCTGCGGGAACCGAAGCCCGGCGTGCGCGCACGGCTGCGCCGCACGCTGTCCAGGTCGAAGAGGAAGTAACCCGATGAATATCTGTGTAGTCGCGCTCGGCAAGATCGGACTTCCGCTCGCCGTGCAGTTCGCCGCCAAGGGCCACAAGGTCATCGGCGCGGACGTCAACGAGAAGGTCGTCGAACTCGTCAACGCGGCCACCGAGCCGTTCCCCGGTGAGCACGACCTCGACCGCCTGCTCAAGGAGACCGTCGGCGCCGGCCTGCTCTCCGCCACGACGGACACCACGGCCGCGGTCGCCGCGTCCGACGCCGTCGTGGTCGTCGTCCCGCTCTTCGTGGACGCCGAGGGCACCCCCGACTTCGGCTGGATGGACTCCGCCACCAAGGCCATCGCGGCGGGCCTGAAGCCCGGCACCCTGGTCAGCTACGAGACCACGCTGCCCGTCGGCACCACCCGTACCCGCTGGGCGCCGATGCTGGCCGAGGGCTCGGGCCTGACCCCGGGCGACGACTTCCACCTGGTCTTCTCCCCGGAGCGGGTCCTCACCGGCCGGGTCTTCGCCGACCTGCGCCGCTACCCCAAGCTCGTCGGCGGCATCGACGAGGCGTCCGCCGCGGCCGGCGTCGCCTTCTACGAGGCCGTCCTCGACTTCGACGAGCGCGAGGACCTGCCCAGCCCCAACGGCGTCTGGGACCTCGGCACGGCGGAGGCCTCCGAGCTGGCCAAGCTCGCCGAGACCACCTACCGCGACGTCAACATCGGCCTGGCCAACCAGTTCGCCCGGTTCGCCGACCGACACGACATCGACGTCAAGAAGGTCATCGAGGCCTGCAACAGCCAGCCCTACAGCCACATCCACCAGCCCGGCATCGCCGTCGGCGGCCACTGCATCCCGATCTACCCGCGGATGTACCTGTGGAACGACCCGGAGGCCACCGTCGTGCGCTCGGCCCGCGAGGCCAACGCCGCGATGCCCGAGTACGCCGTCGACCTGCTGGCCGCCGCCTACGGCGACCTGGACGGCGTCGGGGTCCTGGTGCTGGGCGCGGCCTACCGCGGCGGCGTCAAGGAGACCGCCTTCTCCGGAGTCTTCGGCGTCGTCGAGGCGCTGAAGGCCCGCGGCGCGGTGCCGTTCGTCTCCGACCCGATGTACACCCCCGAGGAGCTGACCGCCCTCGGCCTGGTCCCGCACGACGCCCACCAGGCCGTCACCGCCGCGATCCTCCAGGCCGACCACGCCGAGTACCGCGAGCTGTCCGCCGCCGACCTCCCGGACGTCCGCGTCCTGGTCGACGGCCGCCGCACCACGGACCCCGCCAACTGGGCCGGCGTGCGCCGCGTCGTCATCGGCGGCTGACGATGACCTGGCTGATCACCGGCGGGGCCGGCTACATCGGATCCCACGTCGTCGCGCAGATGGCGGGCGAGGAGCGCCTCGTCGTCCTCGACGACCTCAGCACCGGGCGCGCGGACCGCCTCCCCGAGGGCGTTCCGCTCGTCGTGGGATCGGTCCTGGACCGGGAACTGCTCGACCGGGTGCTGGCCGACCACGCGGTGACCGGCATCGTGCACATCGCGGGCAAGAAGCAGGTGGCGGAGTCCGTCGAACGACCGCTGTACTACTACCGCGAGAACGTCGACGGACTGCGCACCCTGCTGGAGGCGGCGGCCGGGGCCGGTGTCCGCCGCTTCCTGTTCTCCTCGTCGGCGGCGGTCTACGGCATGCCCGACGTCGACCTGGTCACCGAGGACACCCCGTGCCTGCCGCTCAGCCCGTACGGCGAGACCAAACTGGCGGGCGAGTGGCTGGTGGCCGCGACCGGCCGGGCGCACTCCATGGCCACGGCCTCCCTGCGCTACTTCAACGTGGCCGGGGCCGCCTCGGCGGAACTGGCCGACGAAGGCGTCTTCAACCTGGTGCCGATGGTCTTCGAACGCCTGGAGGCCGACGAGGCCCCCAGGATCTTCGGCGACGACTACCCGACCCCGGACGGCACCTGCGTCCGTGACTACGTCCATGTGGAGGACATCGCCTCCGCGCACGTGGCCGCGGCCCGCCGGCTGGCCGGCGACCCGGCCGCCGAGCTGGTCCTGAACATCGGCCGGGGCGAGGGCGCCTCCGTCGCCGAGATGGTCGGCATCATCCTCGACGTCACCGGCAGCACCGGCCCGCCCCCGGTCACCGGGGCCCGCCGCCCCGGAGACCCGGCCCGGGTGGTCGCCTCCGTGGACCGCATCGCCGCGGAGCTCGACTGGTCGGCCCGGCACGGCATACGCACCATGGTCGAGTCGGCCTGGGCGGGGTGGCGCCTGCGGCACCCCGGCGTCCCTGCCTGACCGGCGCAACGCACGCGGATACGGCGGAGGGCCCGCACCCCACGGGGTGCGGGCCCTCCGCCGTATCGATTCGCCTGAGCGGCGGTCAGCCCAGGAACAGGTCGTCGAAGCGCTTCTGGACGACGGACCAGTCCCATGTCCCGACCGCGTGCTCCGAGGCCTGCTCGCACGCCTCGCGCCAGGACTCCTCGGTCGCGGTGATGTCGAGGATGCGCTGGGCGGCCTCCTCCGGTGAGTCCACGACCCAGCCCTCGGGATAGAGGGTGCGGGCACTGTGGGGCTTGCCGGCGTAGAAGGGCCAGTCGCGGACCACCGGCGCCGCCGCGCTGGCCGCGCCCTCCATCAGACCCACGTGGCATCCCTCGCGCACCGACGAGCTGAGAATCACCCCGATGTCCGTGAGCGCGGCCGGAACGTCGTCGGTGGGGCCTGTACGTATGACTGCACCGGACGCCTCCAGCGGCTTCAGCTCCCGCTGCAACAGCGTCAGGTAGTCGGCGGTGGCCTTGCTCGTCTTCGGGTTCATGTCGTTGCCGACCAGGAGGAGCCGGTAACGATCGTCGTGCTCCCGAAGGCGCTTGAGTACGTCCACGGCCCATCGCGGGTCCTTGGCGACCTGGCTGATCCCGATGAGACCGAGAGTGAAGCGCGCGTCGGCGGACTTCGGGCGGCGGAACCCTTCGAGGTCCATCGCGTTGTCCAGGACGTGCATCCGAGGTGCGGACGCCTCGCGCAGTTGCGGCACCAACGACGTCACCAGCTGCTGGACATGCGGGGCGACGAAGACGAGATCGTCCACCCGGGAGAAGTCGGTCATGTGCGGCCAGCGGGTGAAGGCCTCGTAACTGTGCAACCGCACCACGATCCTGGTGTCACCGGGATCGATCGTGGTCAGCATGGAAGCGGGCCCCACCGACCAGTCGACGAACACGGTGTCCGCCCAGTCGAGGTGCGGCCGCATCAGCCGCTCCACATCGCGCTGATACTCCGACGTGCCACCGGACAGCCGGTCCTCCAGCATCTGGGGCGCGGCCCAGGCGATCCTCTTGAGCGGTTTCTGGGCGGCGAGGTCCAGGAACCGCAGTTCGACGCCGGGGTGGTCTCCGTACCGGGCGAGGATGTGCTGGAGGAAGTTGGCATTGGTGCTGGTGGTCACCAGCAGCCGCAGCGGCCGATCGGACGGCGGGCTCTTGGGGGGTGTCTTCCTGCCGCGGGGCTGTGCCACGGCACGGTAGGCGGCGGATTTCCGCAACGGCGCGACGAAGGCCTCCGCGTCCTTCGCCAGCGGAGAGCTCAGCTGGTCGATGTGCAGGACACGGTGGAACCCGAGAGAAAGCGCCCGGTACAGCGACACCGACGCGGATTCGTGCAGGCCCTTGGCGAACTGGTCGTCCGCGTGCGCGAGGTGTCCGTCGACGGCCTTGACGAGATCACGCGGGCTGATGCCCTTGGAGACCTCGGTCATCGCGCTCTCGTGGAGCAGTTGGGCCTTGAGCTCGGGATCGGGAATCTTGGCCGCCGCGGAACTGAGCGCTATGGCCGCCCCGCTGATCCGCCCCGCCTCCTCCATGCCCTCGGCCACATAGCGCGAGGCGGTGGCCCGAACCGTCCCCGGCATACCGGGGGCGGTCACGGCCGAACGCCAGAGCCGGGCTCCCACGGTCGAACGCATGACGGGGCGTGAGGTCGCCGTCCGCATCATGGCGGCGGGAAGCCCGCTGATGGAGCGCCGTACGTCCTGGGCGACGGCGGCGACCGGAGGCAGCGCCGTGGGGCGGATCGGCCCGCCCGCGATCCGGTCGACGGCCCTGAGCGCCGGAGCGAGACCGAAGTGCGCCTCGGCCGTGGTGTTGTACTGGGCGAGCCGCCAGACGGTGTAGACCGCCCCCGGGTCCAGAGCCACGATCACGTGGGCCGTGCGAGCCTGCTGACGCAGCCAGCGGTCCCGCTGCGACTGCATCCACACACGCATGCCCGTCGGCGACTTCTTGGCCTTGCGACGCATGGCGGAGCTGCGCTTGTTGAGATTGCGCGGCAGCTGGTGGACCCCGTCCAGTTCGGCGCGGATGAGATCTTCGGCGACCGAGGCCATCTTGAAGGTGCCGGCGAGGTACACCTTGGCGCCCCGGTCCCGGAACTTCACCAGGGAGTCGGTGAAGATGCCCAGCTGGGGTCTTTTGGTGGCGATGAACAGGACGTCGGTCACGACGCGGGTCCTCCGGTGACGATCGACTTCTCGGGGAGGGCTGACGCGCCCTCGACGCTGACGCGCTCGGGCTTGTCCGCGGCCAGCCGGTCGACCAGCTCGCGGACCGCCACGGTCATGAGCGACTCCCGCGTGTACTGGTCGGCGTGGGCCATCGCCTCGGCATGGGCCTCGTCGCTCGTGTCGATCGCCAGGTGCGCGGCGCGGACGAACGCCTCGGTCATGGCCTCGACGTCGAGGCCCACGGCTCCCGTCCACAGCGGGTGGCCCCGCAGCACGTTCGACGCGTCGTGCTCCACCACATGGGCGGAGACGATGGGCAGCCCCGTGGCCATGTACTCGTAGACCTTGCCGGAGGTGACGAAGCGGCCCCCGATGAGGATGAGCACCATGGCGTCCCAGCGGGCGTAGATCTCGGCGACCTCGGCCTTGGAAGCGGGGCCGCCGAAACGTACTCCGTCCGCCTCCGCCTCCTTCAGTATCTCCGCGTGTCGCGTGGCCCCGCGGCCGGCGCCGTTGCCGATGTGGCCGCGGACCTCGAAGCGGGCGTTGGCGAGCAGCGGTTCCCGCTCGCGCGCCGCACGCCAGGCGTCCAGCACCGTTTCGAGGTGCGTGGCGGTGAAGTTCACCGTGCCGAGATAGCCGAAGGTGAGACCCGCGGCGAGGTCGGGCTTGTGGGCGTGACCCGGCGAGCTGTCCGCGTCGTAGCCGTTGCGGACGACCCGCACACGGTCGGCGAAGTCCGGGTAGCGGGCGCGGTAGTGCTCCGCGATCGGGTCGTTGACCACCCACAGGGAGACCGCGTTGTCCAGGATCTTCTGTTCCCAGCGGCCCAGCTCGGAGTCCTTGGAGAAGGCCTCCGTGCCGTCGATGACGTCAATGGACCAACCGTCGCGGAAGTCGACGGCGTACGGAACGCGCGCCTCCTCCCACAGTCTCCAGGCGGCGGCCAGATTCACGTACGGGACACAGCTGGCGAGCAGAAGATCCGCCGGGTGCTCGCGGTGGATGTCCAGTGCCGCCTGCTCCAGTACCTCGCGCCATTCCCCGAAGCTTGCTTCGGGGAAGGTCTTGGCCTGGCGCTTGCGCAGCTCAGTGACCCACTTGGCCGGGTTGAGCGCCCGCTCCTCGTCGAAGAGACGGATGTCCGTCTCGAGGTCCTCGCGCGAGAGCGGCAGCTCGACCACCTTCACGCGCGGGTCGACCTGCTCCAGAAGAGTGAGGTCGATGCCGGAGTCCAGTTCCCACGATTCCTGGGCAATGGTGACGACGGTGACGTCCCAGCCGGTGTTGATGAACTGGTTCGCGGTTTCGCGCATGCGGTAGGCACAGCTTTTTGCGGCTGGCGGGAAACCGATGGCGAAATAGATCACATGAGGTCGCGCGCCTTTCACGGGCAGCCCGGACCTGGGAGACACTGACATAAATGGTGACGCTAGCACGGTGACATATGCGTATTAGCACCAAACGTGGTGCTGCGCATGTCACGCGGACCGGCTGCCCCCTTTCCACTCTTCCATGATCCGGACGACGTTTTCCGCGGCGTGCCCGTCGCCGTACGGCGTACCGGGGTCGCTCGTGGGTACAGGGCGCGAGACGGTGGCGGCCCACTGGGCCGGATCCATCTCGTGCGGGTCGGGAACCAAGACGTTCCAACCGGTGTGGACGGTTTCCACCCACTCGGTCTCGGGGCGGATCGTCGTGGTGATCCGCTCCAGGAGGAAGGCCTCCTTCTGGAGGCCGCCCGAGTCGGTGACCACGCCCGACGACGCGAGCACGGCGGCGACGAGGCCCGCGTACGGCAACGGGCGGCCGACCCGCACGGCTCCCTTGGTCAGCTCGATGCCGTGTGCCTCGGCGCGTGCCACGAGGCGGGGGTGGGCGAGCAGGGCGACGGGCACGGGCAGGCCCGCGAGGGCGTCGATGATCGCGGACAGCCGGGCCGGGTCGTCCGTGTTGTCCGGGCGGTGCAGCGTGGCCAGCAGGAACGGCTGCGAGGGGTCGATGCCCTCGGGCAGCGCCGGAGCCGCGTGCTCACCGGCGCGCACGGCGTCGCGGATACGGAGGCAGATGTCGACCATGACGTCGCCGGCCAGCTCGGTGCGCTCGGAGAGCCCTTCGGACGCGAGGTGTCGTACGGCCTCCTCGGTCGGCGCGAGCAGCAGATCGGCGCAGTGGTCGGTCAGCACCCGGTTGTGCTCCTCGGGCATCCGGCGGTTGAACGACCGCAGGCCCGCTTCGAGATGCGCCACCGGAAGGTGCTGCTTGACCGCGGAGAGAGCTCCGGCGATGGTCGAGTTGGTGTCGCCGTAGACCAGAACCCAGTCGGGCTTCTCCGCCTCCAGGACCGGGTCGAGAGCGGAGAGGACCGATCCGGTCTGTACGCCGTGGCTTCCGGATCCGACGCCGAGGTGCACGTCGGGATCCGGGATGCCGAGACCTTCGAAGAAGACGTCCGAAAGGTCCGCGTCGTAGTGCTGTCCGGTGTGGACGATGACGTGCTGGTGATCTGTCCCGGCGAATGCCGCCGCGATAGGAGCCAGTTTCACCAACTGTGGGCGAGCACCGACGATGCTGATGACTTTCATTGCACGCTCTTCTTCTCAGTCGCTTGACGTTGGGATGAGGAATGGGTGTGCGCGCCCGGAGGATACGCACCGGGTTCCTGCGTCACGGCGTGTGCCGCTCGGGAGCGGACGGACCCGCCCGGGCCTCGACGGCGAAGCAGGCGTTCGAGCGGATGTTCCACGCAATGGTAAGCAATGGCTGCCACCGCCAGGCTCAACAGCAGCGTGGCCGCCCAGAAACCGGCGGTCTCGATCCGGCCCACCGGCTTGCCGTAGACGCCGGCCAGGGCTCTCAGCACGATCTCGTGGAACAGATACCAGGCGAACGACCACTGCCCGAGCCTGACCATGGCGGGTCCGGCGAGAGTGGTCCGGCGTCCCTCTATGTCGGCTGCCGCCGCGGCCGCGACCAGCAGGGCGAAGATCGGCGCGGACAGCAGCTGGGACGCGCTGTACGGGCTGTACCAGAGGCTGTCCGGTACCGCGTGGGACCAGGGGATCAGCGCCAAGTGCCAGGCCAGGACCGCCAGGACGGCGACGCGCAGGCCCCCCGCGGGGCGCCAGCCACGCTTCACCGCGAGCCCGGCGGCGACCCCCAGGACGAACTGGAGCGTCCGGGTCGGCGGGAAGTAGTCGAGCGCCCACACGCGCACCAGCGAGTCCGTGATCAGGGCGCCGCTCAGCCAGGCGGCCAGCGATGCCGCGCAGACGGCGACGACGATGACCATCCGCCCCCGGGCGCTCCGCATCAGGGGCATCGCCAGCAGGAGCGGGAAGATCAGATAGAACCAGGCCTCGTCGCTGAGCGACCAAGCGGCGGGGTTTCCGCCCGAGAGGTAGGCGTGATCCGGCACCCAGGCGTTCACGAGACCCAGCGTCGCCGCGGTGCCGCGCAGTGAGAAGTCGGTGCCCAGCGCGTACCAGACGGCCACGGAAGCCAGGACCGAGGCGGCCAGCAGCGGCCAGATCCTGGCGAACCGGCGCCAGAAGAAGACGATCGCCGGCACGACCTTGCCGTCGTACGTCCACGCCAGCACGAAGCCGGAGAGGACGAAGAAGAAGGTGACCCCGCTCCTTCCGTACCAGGTGACGTCACTGATCCACGGAAGCTGCCCGGCCTGCCGGGACAGGTGGTAGAGCACGACGGCCAGCGCGGCCCAGAAGCGGAGCCCGGTGAGGGAGTCGAGCCGTGCGTGTCCGGCGGCGGCCCGCGGGGCAGTGGCTCCGGCCATGGGCCTCACCCTCTGCCGCGCGGGCGTATGGACCACTCGGTCGCAAGGGCGGCGCCCGCGGTGAGGGAGCGGTGCTGATCGTTCACGGTGTCACACCGTCCGCTCGGAGAGGAGCGTGTCCTTCTCCTCGTACAGGGAGCCGCTCTGCGGACACTCCCACACCCCCGGCTCGTCCTTGCGCTCGACCAGCCGGACACCGCTGCGGCCGACCCAGCCGATCTGCCGGGCCGGCACGCCGACGACCAGGGCGAAGTCCGGGACATCCTTGGTGACCACGGCGCCGGCCGCCACCATCGCCCACCGGCCGACCCTCACCGGTGCGACGCAGACCGAGCGGGCGCCGAGCGAAGCGCCTTCGGCGACCTTCACGCCGACGGCCTCCCAGTCCCCGCCGCGCTTCTGCCTGCCGTCCGGGTCCACCGAGCGCGGGTTGTGGTCGTTGGTGAGGACGACGGCGGGGCCGACGAAGACGCCGTCGCCGAGCTCGGCGGGCTCGTACACGAGCGCGTAGTTCTGCAGCTTCACGTTGTCACCGATGCGCACACCGGTGCCGACGTAAGCGCCGCGTCCGACGACGCAGCCTTCACCGAGCCTGGCTCCCTCACGGATCTGCGCCAGCTCCCAGACACTGGAGCCGGCCCCGATCTCGGCGGTCTCGTCGACCTGGGCGGTGGGCTGGACCCTGTAATTCACGGCATGCCTTTCGGAGAGCTGATGCGCCCGGAAAGCATAAGGTCCGGCCCACCCTCCCGCGTGTGCGGGACCGGTCGGTCAGACGACGCCGCCCGACCAGTGGAGCACCGGCGCCTTGGTGCCGGTGGCGGTGCTGGTGAAGGTGAACAGTGAGTCGAGGCGTCGCCCGTCGGCGGAGGTGCTGCCTTCGTAGAGAACGCCGAGGTCGTCCTTGCCGTCGTTGTTGTAGTCCCCGGAGGTCGGCAGACTCACGTTCCAGTTGAAGGAGCCCGTGCTCGTCCAGGTCTGCTTGGGCGCGGCGAAGGCGGTGCCGTTGCTGGTGAAGGCGAACAGCGTGGAGACGTGCTTTCCGTCCGCGGCCTGCCCGGAGTCGTAGAGGACGGCGAGGTCGTCCTTGCCGTCCCCGTTGGAGTCGCCCGATACCGGCTTGCTCTTGTCCCAGGTGAAGGATCCGGTGCTGGTCCAGGAGGTGGTGGGGTTGTTGAAGGCGGTGCCGTTGCTGGTGAACGTGAAGGTGAGGGAGACGAACTTGCCGTCGTTGGCCTGGCCGCCGTTGTAGAAGACGGCGAGGTCGTCCTTGCCGTCCCCGTTGAAGTCGCCCGATACCGGCTTGCTCTTGTCCCAGTCGAAGGATCCGGTGCTGGTCCAGGAGGTGGTGGGGTTGTTGAAGGCGGTGCCGTTGCTGGTGAACGTGAAGGTGAGGGAGACGAACTTGCCGTCGTTGGCCTGGCCGCCGTTGTAGAAGACGGCGAGGTCGTCCTTGCCGTCCCCGTTGAAGTCGCCCGATACCGGCTTGCTCTTGCTCCAGTCGAAGGAGCCCGAGCTGACCCAGCTCTGCTTCGGCGCGGCGAAGCCGGTGCCGTTGCTGGTGTACGTGAACACGGTGGTGACGTACTTTCCGTCCGCGGCCTTGCCGGAGTTGTAGAGGACGGCGAGGTCGTCCTTGCCGTCCCCGTTGTAATCGCCCGAGGTCAGCTTGGAGGCGGCGCCGCTGAAGGACCCCGTGCTGGCCCAGACCCTCTTGGGCTCGGCGAAGCCGGTGCCGTCGCTGTAGAAGGCGAAGACCGAGGACCGGTGCTTGCCGTCCGGTCCGGTCCCGTTGTTGTAGAACGCGGCGATGTCCTCCTTGCCGTCGCCGTTGAAGTCCCCGGACGCCACCTGCGGGTCCTTCGGCAGTCCGCGGACCTGGGTGACCCAGTCGACGACATCGTCGGTGCGGGTCTCCACGGCACCACCCCGGGTCTCGTCGGAACCGAAGCAGCCGGCCTGCCACGAGGCGCTGTGCACGGCGGCGAGCAGGAACTTGCCGCCCTGCTCGCGCAGGGCGGGGCCGCCGGCGTCGCCCTTGCAGATCGCGCCGCCGTCACGGGTGACGGCCACCGTCGTCGCACCGGTCGCGCTCACGGCGAATGTCCCGGCGTGCAGCCGATCGGGCACCCAGGATGTCGCGGTGCGGCCGTAGCCCAGGGCTTGCAGGCTCTCCCCGGCCACCGGGGCGGAGTCCGCGAGGAGAACCGGGGCGATGTCGGTGACCGGCTGGGCCAACTTGGCCATGACCAGGTCACGATCGGTGCGAGAGACCAGCTCGGTCACCTCGACGACCTTGCCGGCTGTGCTGGTCAGGTCCGTTCGGCCGATGGTCGCGGTGGTCTTCAGCGCGGGTGCGCCGGCGGGTACCGGGAACGAGGGCTGCCCGGCGGCCGCGAAGCAGCTGCTCGCGGTCAGGATCCACTGGGCGTCGACCAGGGAACCGGTGCAGGAACGCTTCGCTTCACCCTCACCGATGTCGAGCTTCGCGGTGAAGGCGTGGGAGCCGTTCGGGACCGCGTCACCGACGACGGCTTGGGCGGGGGAGGAGAGCGTCAGGGCGGCCGCCGCCGTCGCGGTGGCAGCGAGGGCAACTATGCGCTGCCCGCGGCGGGAAGATTGGATGTTCACATATTTCCTTGGCAGATGGGAGAGAGGGGCTGAGGAACTCGTGGGGCAAGGCCGAGGGAGTTGGCGTTGCACTGCGGCAGTGCCGCTTCGCGATGCGTGATCCTGCGGACTTCGAGCGTGTGGTGACCGAGGGACTCTGGCGGGTAGTACGGTGCCCGCTACGCAGGCCGCGGCGTACGGAAGCGCGTCACGGACATGTGTCCCTGGATCAGGGCCAGGCCAGTCAGGGCCTGTCTCAGCCGGGACCATTGGGCTTGGTTGGTGAGGCCGGCGTGTGTGACGTGTCAGCCGGTGACGCGGATTTCGACCAGTGCTGAGCGCTCGCCTGTATCACCGGCTTCTCCCACGGTGGTGAGCTGGTCGGCCGGTGCGTTGACGACAGTGCTCTTGCCGTCAGCGGTGAGGGGGGCCTTGGCGGGAGGCTCCTGCGTCCAGATGCGGGAGCGCCGGCGCACTGGCGCCGAGTCCCCGTACCAGAGCAGCTGTCAGACCGGCGAGAAGGGGCGTTCGGGAAGTGGATACCGGCATGGATTCCTCGTGAGGGATGACATGTGTAGCAAAAGTGATCGTCAGGTAACCATGTCGATTGCTTTGTGTAAAGCTCATGTAATGTCCACGCGCGCAGACTGACGCCATCCGTCGCCCGCGCGGGGCGACGTGGTCGGCGATGTGTCGGCGACGGCACAAGCCTCAAAGTTTTACCATGCACCCACTTGCCCGCGAAATGCCCAAAAGGGGCAAATGTCAACATTGGCTTCTCTTTTGGTTGCCTTTCCGGGCGGCACTTCGCTTGACCCGTGGGAGAAAGTGAAGTGAATGAAACTCGCTTTCTCGCCGAATGAATCAAGCGTAAGTCCTCTCGAGGAGCGATGGGGATGCCGTTTCGGGCTCGGGTCCTCTGTGCGGAACCGCTTGCCGCCGCGATCATTGCTGCGCTTCCGGTTGCCTCAACGGCAAACACGGCCAATGAGGCACGGTCGAGCGTTAACCGGTGAAGAACGGCTGGAGATTCGAATGCCTCCTCTGTCCTGATGGAGAAATTTCCATCGAGGACGGAGGAGGTGGCTTCTGCCTACTGCACGCCCCGGGGTGCTTGAGTGGCCGACGGTCGGGCGCCTGTCGGAATCGGCAGGGTGGGGCTATTCGGCGTCCGAAGTGGGTATTCTCGGCTCGGTGGAATGTGGAGCCTGGCAACGTTTCTCCGGTTTCGATGCGGAGGAGATGCGGGCGCACCGGCAGGAACCTGATCTGTCGGGGCGCCCCGGCTTTCCACCCAGGACACGATGAAGAATTGGACGCTGCCTCGCGGTCGCACGCCGGGAATTCGCGACCGCCCCGTGGGGGCGAATCCGCGCGCCGGTCCGGCTGGCATGAGGGCGGCAATGGCCCTGTCCGGTGCCCGCACTGGCGCCGGACAGGGCGCCGCAGGCGCGACCGGAGCCACCGTCCGGGTGCTGATGCAGATGCGCACGAGCAGGCGTTCGGCGCGGCTCTGCGTACACCGGGTGCCGGCGACCCTCGCCCCGGTTTGACCCCCCACACTCCGGCCCCGTAACCTTGACCCTCGGTGTGTTTACTTGACGCGCCTACCCCTGAGCACATCCCTCCCGGTAACGGTCGGTGTTCGCGCCGCTCGCCAGGAGAGGCCGCTCATCCTTCCGGATCGTCCCGGGCCCCGGCCCGTGCGAGCGGCTGGCATCAGGGGATCCGTTCCGAGCGAGAGAGAGATCCGCGTGTACGCCATCGTGCGCAGCGGTGGTCGCCAGCACAAGGTTGCTGTCGGCGACATCGTTGAGGTTGACAAGATTTCCACTGCCAAGGTTGGCGACACGGTCGAGCTCTCGACCCTGCTCGTTGTCGACGGTGACGCGGTCACCAGCGACCCGTGGGTGCTCGACGGCATCAAGGTCACGGCTGAGATCGTGGACCACCACAAGGGCGCGAAGATCGACATCCTTCGCTACAAGAACAAGACCGGCTACCGCCGTCGCCAGGGTCACCGCCAGCAGTACACGGCGATCAAGGTCACCGGTATCCCCGCGGCTGCGAAGTAAGGGACTGAGAACACATGGCACACAAGAAGGGCGCATCTTCCACTCGGAACGGGCGCGACTCCAATGCTCAGCGGCTCGGCGTGAAGCGCTTCGGCGGTCAGGCCGTCAACGCCGGTGAGATCCTGGTCCGCCAGCGCGGCACCCACTTCCACCCGGGCACGGGCGTCGGCCGTGGCGGCGACGACACGCTGTTCGCGCTGGCCGCCGGTGCGGTGCAGTTCGGCACGCACCGTGGCCGCAAGGTCGTGAACATCGTTCCGCTCGCCGTCTGATCCTTCTCAGCGCGCGCAGAACGACACAGCACCTTCCGAGGGCGGATCTCAGCTTTCCCGGCGAACGGGGAAGCGGGTCCGCCCTCGGCGTGTTACGACAGAGACAATTCCGTATTTTCCGCTGTACCTGGAGGCACCCACCATGACCACCTTCGTGGACCGCGTCGAGCTGCATGCCGCCGCGGGTAACGGAGGCCACGGCTGCGCCTCCGTACACCGTGAGAAGTTCAAGCCGCTGGGAGGCCCCGACGGGGGCAACGGCGGACGCGGCGGCGATGTGATCCTCGTCGTCGAGCAGTCCGTGACCACGCTGCTCGACTACCACCACAGCCCCCACCGCAAGGCCACCAACGGCCAGCCCGGCGCCGGCGACAACCGCTCCGGCAAGGACGGCCAGGACCTGGTCCTGCCCGTCCCCGACGGCACCGTGGTCCTCGACAAGGCCGGGAACGTGCTCGCCGACCTCGTCGGCCAGGGCACCACCTTCGTGGCCGGTCAGGGGGGCCGCGGCGGCCTCGGCAACGCGGCGCTGGCCTCGGCCCGCCGCAAGGCCCCGGGCTTCGCGCTGCTCGGCGAGCCGGGGGAGAGCCGGGACATCGTCCTGGAGCTCAAGACCGTCGCCGACGTGGCCCTCGTGGGCTACCCGAGCGCCGGCAAGTCCTCCCTGATCTCGGTGCTCTCGGCGGCCAAGCCGAAGATCGCGGACTACCCGTTCACCACCCTCGTGCCGAACCTCGGCGTGGTCACCGCCGGTTCGACCGTCTACACCATCGCGGACGTCCCCGGGCTCATCCCCGGCGCCAGCCAGGGCAAGGGCCTCGGCCTGGAGTTCCTGCGGCACGTCGAGCGCTGCTCGGTGCTCGTGCACGTCCTGGACACCGCGACCCTGGAGTCCGACCGCGACCCCGTCTCCGACCTCGACATGATCGAGGAGGAGCTGCGGCTCTACGGCGGCCTGGAGAACCGGCCCCGCATCGTCGCCCTCAACAAGGTCGACATCCCGGACGGCCAGGACCTCGCCGACATGATCCGCCCCGACCTGGAGGCCCGCGGCTACCGCGTCTTCGAGGTCTCCGCCATCGCGCACAAGGGGCTCAAGGAGCTCTCCTTCGCGCTCGCCGGGATCATCGCCGAGGCACGCGCCACCAAGCCGAAGGAGGAGGCGACCCGCATCGTCATCCGTCCCAGGGCCGTCGACGACGCGGGCTTCACCGTCACCCTGGAGGACGACGGCATCTACCGCGTGCGCGGCGAGAAGCCCGAGCGCTGGGTCCGTCAGACCGACTTCAACAACGACGAGGCCGTCGGCTACCTCGCCGACCGGCTCAACCGCCTCGGTGTCGAGGACTCCCTGATGAAGGCGGGCGCCCGGGCCGGCGACGGCGTCGCGATCGGCCCCGAGGAGAACGCGGTCGTCTTCGACTGGGAACCGACCGTGACGGCGGGCGCCGAGATGCTCGGCCGCCGCGGCGAGGACCACCGCCTGGAGGAGCCGCGCCCCGCCGCGCAGCGTCGCCGGGAGCGTGACGCCGAGCGTGACGACGCGGAGAAGGAATACGACGAGTTCGACCCCTTCTGAGGAGTCTCCCGCGAGGGAGCCCCGTTCACGGCCGACGGCCCGTCTCTCCGGAGGCGGGCCGTCCGGTAGCCTCGGGGCCGTGCGCCGAGTGGTTTTCGCCGGTCACACCGGGTGCACGTGCCGCGGATGTGTTGATTGGGCAACACATCTGTGGGGTCGGTCACCCCGTGCGACCGCCCCGAAGCGCCCAACCTCCCTGGCCAGAGGGTGAACTGCGGGTATCCGCAGGACGATCGGCGGACGACGTCCACCTTGCGAGACGGTCACGGAGAGTGCGACCATCACACTGTTCCCCCGTCATAGCAAGGTAGGTCGTCTGTGTCTGTGCCGCACGAAGCCAAGCCCCGGACCACAGCGGTCGTGCTCGCCGGTGGGACCGGTCAGCGCGTGGGCCTGTCGATCCCCAAGCAGCTGCTGAAGATCGCCGGCAAGGCCGTCATCGAGCACACGCTGACCATCTTCGAGAACGCCGAGGGCATCGACGACGTCATCGTGCTGATGGCGCCCGGTTTCGTGCCCGACGTCGAGAAGATCGTCGCGAAGGCCGGACTGACCAAGGTCACCCGGATCATCGAGGGCGGCAGCACCCGCAACGAGACCACCGAGCGCGCCATCGCCGCCCTCGGCGAAGGCCTCGCCGAGGGCGAGGACCGCAACGTCCTCTTCCATGACGCGGTACGCCCCCTGCTGTCACAGCGTGTGATCACGGACTGTGTCGACGCGCTGGACCGCTACCAGGCCGTCGACGTCGCCATCCCCTCCGCGGACACGATCATCGTGACCCGAACGCACGGTGAGGACGGCGAGTTCATCACCGAGGTGCCCGACCGCTCCCGGCTGCGCCGCGGCCAGACGCCGCAGGCCTTCAAGCTCTCCACGATCCGCCGGGCGTACGAGGTCGCGGCGGGCGACCCCAACTTCCAGGCGACCGACGACTGCTCGGTGGTCCTCAAGTACCTCCCCGACGTGCCGATCTACGTGGTCGCGGGCGACGAGTACAACATGAAGGTGACCCAGCCGGTCGACGTCTTCATCACCGACAAGCTCTTCCAGCTGGCCTCCACCGCCGCCCCCCGCCAGGCCGACGAGGCCGCCTACCGGGAGCTCCTCACCGGCAAGACCCTCGTGGTCTTCGGCGGTTCGTACGGCATCGGCGCCGACATCGCCTCCCTGGCGGAGAGCTACGGCGCGAAGGTCTACGCGCTGGGCCGCTCCACCACGGGGACGCACGTGGAGAACCCGGAGCACGTGGACGACGCGCTCTCCAAGGCGTACGCCGAGACCGGGCGGGTCGACTACGTCATCAACACCGCGGGCGTGCTGCGGATCGGCAAGCTGGCCGAGACCGACAACACGACGATCCAGGAAGCCCTGAACGTCAACTACCTGGCGCCCGTCCAGATCGCCCGCGCCTCGTACAAGTACCTCGCCGAGACCCAGGGCCAGTTGCTGCTCTACACCTCCAGCAGCTACACCCGGGGCCGCGCCGAGTACAGCCTCTACTCCTCCACCAAGGCCGCGATGGTCAACCTCACCCAGGCGCTCGCCGACGAGTGGGCGGGCGAGGGCATCCGCGTCAACTGCGTGAACCCGGAGCGCACCGCGACCCCGATGCGCACCAAGGCGTTCGGCCAGGAGCCCGAGGGCTCGCTGCTCTCCTCGGAGGCGGTGGCCCGTACCTCGCTGGACGTCCTGCTCTCCGCCCTGACCGGTCACGTCATCGACGTACGGCAGCAGGACCCGACGGCGGGGGCCGCCGAGTCCTCCGGTTTCGAGCAGGCCCTGGCCTCCGTGCTGGACCGTCAAGCAGATGTGTAATAATTCTTGACAAATGTGCTTTTCCGGGCCTCTGTTGTCGCTTTGTGCGATGACAGAGGCCCGAATGCGTGAAGCCGCACCTTCACATTTCCGCCAATACGTGAATCAACCGGCACCCCCTGGAGCAGGTTCTTCGTGATCTCGACAGCCATTCGCCTGGCCCGTGTGGGCAGCAGGTCGGAACTGGCGGCAGCGTTGTTGATGGGGCTGGGATATCCCTGCGTCATGCTCGCCGCGCTCATTCCCCACATCTGGTTCTTCGCGGCGGCCACCGCTGTCACGTACGCCACCGACTGGTATCTGCACCAGAAGGGGAGCTATCTGGTCAACCGCCTGGGCAAGGTGCGCGCCGGGCTGTCGATCCGCTTCCTGCTGCGGCAGCTCATGGTCATCCTGCTGCTGGCCCGGCTGGATCTCGCCGAGTCGCCGCTGTTCTACTCGGCGGTGGCCTGCTTCCTGGTCTTCTACGGGCTCCAGGCGCCGCACGGCGCCCTGACGACCCTGATCCGGCTCCGCCGCACCATGCCGGTCGTCACCCGCAACGTGGACCTGCACGCGGTCCGCATCCCCGACGCCCCGCCCGGCGCGCTGCTGCGGCGCTCCGCCGAGAAGATGCTGCACCTCGACATCCCGGCCGTGGTGGGCATCCTGATCGCCGCCGGCACCGGCGAGAACATCATCGGCTACGTGGGCATCGGCCTGACGCTGCTGCTGGCCCTGCTCTACCTCGGGCTGCTGTTCCCGTACATGCGCCGCGGCCGGCTGGCTCCTCCGGCCCCCGCCGTGCTCAAGGCCGTCGACAGCTGGCTGCGCGACTACCAGCCGTCCGTGGTGCTCTACTTCTCCGGCTCCAACGAGTCCGCCTACCAGGGCAACATGTGGCTGGACACCATGGCCCGGGTGGAGGGCCGGCCGCTGATCATCATGCGGGAGCGCGCCCTCGTCCCGCAGCTGGCCGAGACCTCCGTGCCGGTTCTCTGCGTCCCGGCGGGCACCCACCTGATGAACCTGGACCTCTCGACCGTCCGGGTCTGCCTGTACCCCGCCAACGTGGGCAAGAACATCCACATCCTGCGGGTCCCGACGATGAAGCACGTCTTCATCGGGCACGGCGACAGCGACAAGCTCGCCAGCGTCAACCCGTACTCCAAGGTCTACGACGAGGTCTGGACCGCGGGCCGGGCCGGCCGCGACCGCTACGCGCTGGCCGACGTCGGCGTCCTCGACCAGGACATCGTCGAGGTCGGCCGTCCG
>NZ_UAVD01000013.1 GCF_900460065.1 Streptomyces griseus
TCTCGCGCTGAGGCATCAGGCATCGCGAGAGCGGTGAGTGCCCAGGCGCAGAACCGGAGCACGTCCTCCAGGGGGATCCGTTCCAGCTGTCGCTCTGTGTAGTCGCTGGGCGGTACGAACCCGAAGATCTCTTCTGCGGTGAGGTAGACGGCCATCAGGTCGATGGGGGCAGGGCTCTGCGCCGACGATGCGGGAACCAGCAAACCGCTGGGGTGTTGGTGCCATTCCGGAACGAGAGCTGGAGCTGTTGAACCTTGATGGACAGGCGGCCTTGTGAGGGGTCGGCAAGGTAGCTTGAGCGCACGGGGGCCGGCTCGCTGTCAGCGAGCATCCTTCTTATCGCTGCTATCTCCCTGACCAGGTCAGGTGTAGGGGCCATCGGATCTTCCTGTCATGCGGGCGATAGGGCCGTTGGGGTCCGGGCGGAGTCGGTCGGGTGTGGTGCGCTGGGGCCGGACCCGTGTGCGGACCGCTTCGCCACTGCGGACCGGCGCGGACGCCCCGCCCAGTGAACTGCTGGCTCTTCTCTCGCTATCAGCTCTACCACCCGGCACTGACACTCGACCGGACGGCGGCAGCCCCAGGCAGCCTCACTGGGACCGGTGAGGTCTTGCTTCCTCCCTGGATCAGCAGGACAACAGGGAAGGGGAAGCCCAGCAGCTGGCCTGCGTCCGCGTCAGGGCGGTATCCGCCTCTCGGCGGCAGGAGTTCCGCCGCCGGGGACGTGATGTGCCTCACCGGCCTCTCGGCCGGGTTAACCGGCGACCACCGCTGGCCCGCAGAAGGTGCGGGTGTCTGCGCCGCCAGCCGCCTCGGTACGGGGGTCGGGTTCCAGCGGCGCAAGTGAGAGCGAAGCGGGAGAGCGGGTCGGCCTGGGAAGTCGTGAGCGGAACCGTTACTGAAGGGGCTTTACCGGGACGAGGAGGGGGCGATCCGGCCCAAGTAGCAGCGAGGATCCCAGGTCACCAGCCGCCAGTTCCCTGGCCAGGGTTCAGGCGTGGGATAGACTGGGCGTCCTCTCTGACCCATCGCAGCTCAACCTCAGTCGTGGCGCTGCTTCCATGATCAAGCGTTTGCGGTGACCGTGCAGGCTGCTGCCATGTCGTGATGGATGGAGAGGATCTCGAATGCGGAGAGCACGAAGGGGTCGTAGACCCGCCGGACCTCGCTGCGTACCGCCTTGCCGTGCCGGGTGTGCAGGTCGTAGGTAAGCAGGTCGCTCAGGGAGCCGTAGTTGCGGCGCATCCAGCAGTTCAGCAGTTCGCGGGTATGAGTGTGGGCGGGGTGGCTGTTGAAGGTCTCGCTCCGGGGAGATGCCTGCCGGGGTTCCACTTCTCGTTGACGCGGTTGATCTCGGCTTGTCGCAGGGCTGTGCTGGTGAGTTCTTTGAGCTGGCGTCCCACGCTGGGAGAGTGTGACTGGTTCTTTGGACTGGTGTTCCTGTTGCTTCAGGCGCGCGGCGGCCCAGTCAGCGACGGCGAACAGCCGGTTCCAGGCTTTGGTCGCGACTGTGAGGTTGTCGTAGTGAGAATGCTGCCGTGCACGATGCCGTTGCGGTAGAGGCTCGTAGACGGGTTCTTCCAGTGTGGCCGTGCGCCCTTTGGTGAACGTCTTGTGGGCGTGCTGGAGGCCGCGATGGTGGCCGACGACGCTGTCCCAGGCTTGCAGTTCCTCGGAGCGCGTGCGTGCAGCCCACGGCGCACGCTCTCGAACTCCGTTGACGAAGCCGTCATGACGCTCAGCAGCACCTGGACAGTGGCGTAGTAGCGGCCTGCGAAGTAGTCCTGCCGGGCCCGTTCCACCAGGGTGAGCCTGCGGCGCATGGCCGGCAGCTTCCGCAGCGGAAGGATCATGAACGGCAGACTCTCGGCGTCGTGGTAGAGCTCGATGAGCTTCCGTTCCGCCCCGTCCACATCCTCTCCTGCGTTGGCGACAATGGCCCGCACCGGTTCCAGGGGCAGCCGGTCGTGGAAGATCCAGTGCTTTCCCCCGAACAGGTCATAGAAGGCGTCGACCGTGTCGCCGAACTCTCGCAGCTGAAGCCGGATCGCATCGGCCAGCTTCCGATTGCTTCTCCCGAGGAACCTCACCACCTTCAGTTGCCGTTCGAGCTCCAGATAGGAAGGAAGATCACGAGCAGATTCGTAGGCCATGCCCAGATCGTAAGAAGCGGCACTGACACTGCCTCGTCCGTCCGCTTCTTCCTTCCCATCCCACTGGTGCGACACCGGTTTACTCACACGCAACACCTCAGTCGGTAAGTGGGAATCGTGTGTTCGGATTGGGGGTCTGGCGCGCCGCCGGAGGGGCGGCGCGTTCGACGGCCCGGGTGAGTGTGGCGGGTCAGCGCCTGGGGAGGGCGAGGAGGTTGTTGGTCCACACGCCGTCGGCGTGGGTCCGCAGGTACTTCTCGCCCCGAGTGGGCGTCACGACGACGACCTTCGTGCGGTGTCCGGCTGCGTCGGTGTAGGCCTCGCCGGACTGGTTGTCGATCCAGTCGACGAGCTGAGCCCGGGTGTTGTTGCCGCTGTTGCCGGAGGCCTGGTTGGTCCACCACAGGTGGGTGATGTGTTCATGGGTGGTACCGCCGGCTGTCAGGCGTACCGCGGTGATCTGGATGGCCATCGTTGCTGTCCTGCAGTTCTGCCGGCGGCATTCTGACGGGTTCCCGCGGCCGGCGCCCGGTTTCCGTGAGCACCCCGGGTGGGGTGCTTCGCCTGGGACAGACGACGTAACTCGCGGGTAGGAGGACGCGTGTGGCTGGCGGGGTGTCAGGAGCAGTCGAGGCAGCGGTCGCTGTCCGGGGCGAACATCGCGGGCGGGTGCTTGAGGAAGCAGCCGGGGCAGGAGCGGCCGGGGGTGCGGGGCGGGCAGGCGCAGCTGCCGCATTCGGGACAGTGAGGGACGTGGCAGCGCGGGCAGGCGGGTTCGAAGGAGCGGTAGTTCTCGTCGCAGTTCGCGCAGATGTAGTCGCGCGACCGGGGGCCGGTGTCGGCGGTGGGTGGGGTGAAGGCGCGCCAGGGGGCGGAGTCGGTGACGAGGACAGCGACGGTGTAGCCGTCCATGGGGGCGGTGTCGGTGTGCAGTTCGCGTCCGAGGATGCCGTCGCGGTAGCGGACCTGGGTTCGTCCTTGTGCGCGGCCTGGGCCGGTCAGGGCGCGGTCGATGACGGGGATGTCGCCTTGGAAGCTGCCGCGCGGCAGGGGCGGCAGGCCGTTGGAGGCGGCGAAGGCGAGGTGTCCGTCGGGGTCGAGGAGGAGGACGTGACCGGGGGCGGGGAGGTGCTGGGCTGCTCGTACGCAGACGGCCATGCGGGAGGCGTTGCTCGTCTTCCACAGGAGGGTGATAGCTGAGGCGGTGGGTCCTTTGGCGTCCAGGTGCTGGTCGACGAGGTGTGCAGGGAGCAGGATCTGGGCGGCGAACGCGTCGCAGGCGGCGTCTTCGAGGAGGACACCGCCGTCGGGTTCCCGGCTGAAGGGCTCCATGAGGTCGAAGCTGTTCTTCTGCAGGTGGTGACCGAGTTCGTGCAGGGCGGTGAAGTCCCGCCGTGCGTGGCTGGCGGAGGTGGCGACGGACAGGCGGGGCGGGGGGCCGTAGTCGTATGCTCCGGCGACGCTGCAGCCCTGTGCCGTCTCGTTTTCGGGAACGTCTTTGACGGTGAGCTCGGGCCAGGTCCGCAGTTTTGCGAGGGCGTCTTGCGCCAGGAGTTCGGCGGCACCGGGGCGGGCTGCTTCGAGTTCCGTGATCATGGCGGCGGCCTGGGTGCGGGCGGCGCCGGCGCGTACGTAGTTGACCACCTCAGGCGTACCTCTCCTTCTTCTCTATTCGTCCAGGAGGAGCTCGAAGTAGCGGTCAGTGCGTGCGTTCCAGTTCGGCTGGGTGCGGTTGTCGTCGCGTGCCGCGAGCGTGTAGACGCCGTAGGCGGCACGCAGACGGGCGGCATGTTCGGTCTCGTCGTACTGGGCGGCGAGTTTCTTGACCTGGCTTCGGCGCAGAGGCCGGTTGAGTTCGTGTACGACGGCGGGCGGCAGAGCTGGGTTGGTGTCGAGGAAGCGGGCGGCGGGCTGGCCGAGGAGTGCGGCGAGCGTATCGGCCTGCTCGGCGTTGAGGGGCTGTTGCCCCCTCCACATGTCCAGGGCCAGGGGCGGTGGCAGTTTCAGTTCGGCCGCGAGCTGCTGGACGGTGATGGCGTGGTCGCGAAGGAGTTCGGAGAGGCCGCCTGACCCTTGCGGGGCCCATTGTGCCGAGGCGAGGACCTCGAGGTGGTCGGTGAGGGCGGCGCGGTATTCGCCGGCTGCTGCGGGCACGAGAGTACTGCTGCCCCATCGGGCGCCGGTGACGGTGTCGGCGAGCATGCGGGAGGTAAGGGGGTCGGGGCGGCTTGTCAGCTCGCTGACCGGCCGGTCCAGTACGCACCACGGAAGAGTGGTTTCCAGGCCCCACCAGAGCGCCAAGGGCTGCTCCAGGGTCGTGGCCGGGGCGGGCAGGAGCAGGGTGTCGGCGTCCGCGTAGCGTTCGAAGGAGGCCGGTACGGCGCGGGCGGTGTCCTGGTCTCCGGCCGTGGTGATCAGCAGCAGCTGGATGGTGTCGTCCCATACCGCGCGCCAGATCTGGCCGGGGCGGGGGTCCTGAGGTGGTGCGGTGGCCGCCTGGTGGACGGCATCGGGCACTTTCAGGCCCGCTGCGGCGGCTACGAGCCTCTGGTAGGCAGTGGTGTGGACAGAGCTCATGCTGTCTCCCCCGTCTCCTCGGCTGTGGTCCATCAGCGCATTCTCTTCTCACTGGGTCCAGACGACGTAACTGGGGCTGTTCACGAGGCGGTCTCACTGCAGCGCCGCAGCAGGGCGGCCATGACCGCATGGGGGTCGATGTCCGCGGACAGAGCATTACGGAGCATGGTCTTGAGGTTGGACAGGACCGCGGCTGCGTGGCCTTGCCGGATCTCAAGCAGCTGCGCCGCGTGGTGGGCGTCCTCGTCGATGCAGGGAAGCAGCAGGCGGTCGTTGGGCGTGAGGCGCTGCCAGATGTCCTCGGCCACCCCCTCAACCCCGGTCGGGTCCGGGGCTGCGGCCGCCGCATGCTGTTCGACCGTTTCGGCGACGGTCCCCTCATCGGCGTACAGGGCGGTGAAACGGGCCGGTTCCAGAAGATCAAACCGGGCTTCGAGGACCTTGGCGAGGTCTTCCTCCCGCACCGCTCCCTGTGCGTACCGGAGCACGGACAGTAGGACGGTCTTCAGGGCGTGGACTGTCTGCCGGGGTGTGGGGCCGGCATGGTTCCAGCGGGTGATGCCGACGCCTTTCACCTGTGCGGCCTGGGCGATGAGATCGTCGAGGTCTCCCTGCCATACGGCACCTTCGACATGGTCGGCCAGTGCCCAGCGCGGCGGGGAACCCTTGAGCTTGCGGTAGGCCGCGTCTTCGCCCATCAGCCGGGCGATACGGCGCCGGAGCTTGCCTCGCGGTGTCTTCTTCGCCTCGTCAATGAGGAAGTTCTTGATCGACGTGAGAAACAGTCGCTCCAGGGAGGCTTCGTCGGCGGCCTGGGTGAAGCAGGCGGTCACGAACCGTTGTCCCGCTCCTTCCCGGGACAGCATCGCGCTGATCACGTCGTAAGCCGCGTCATCGCTCCATGCCGTGTGGCCCTCGGGGGGCGGAAAGCCGGTGCCACGACGCACCTGGTGAACCAGCCTCCGCAGTAGTTCGAACGTGGCCGGCCCCAACCCGCCGGTCTGCAGCTCCTCGTACGCGCTCTGTGTCACGTGCCCCACCCCGATCCCTGCTCCCCGGCGGACGTCTACGGCCGCAAGGTTTCAAGCCTGCATACACCAGCGTTCATCCCCCTGGCATGCGACACGCGCATACTCCCTCCGTTCGAGCCCTCCTCTGCGAGAGGCGGCACCCACCAGAACGGTGAAGTAAGGGCGCCGTCTCGCTGACCGGCTACCACCACGACGGTGCACACTGCTTCGGCCAGCGGATCTCAACCTCGCGGGAAGTCGCCAGGCATGGCGGCGATCGGCCCGCCAGCATCGTTTCGCTGCTCGCCTCGAAGCCATCGGCTCATGACGGTGACCGATGTTCCGGCTTCCTTCGCCAGTGCAGTGATCGTCGGCCGCCGCTCTGGGGGAACGCTCCAGAAGCGGATGCGCATCTCGCGGATCAGGGCGTCTGGGAACCTGCGCCCCATTGGGTGGCGCTCGCCTCTGGCATTGGTCCCGTGGAAGGCCTTGTCGGCAATGTTCTCGGCCTGCGAACCGGCTCTGAGGTGCCGAGGGTTATTGCAGTTGTTCCTGTAAGTACTCTCAGGGCACGTGTGGCGGATGACCGCGGGCCCAAGCTCCTTGTACGTCACCCCTTGGGAGAGCGCATACGCGATGCGATGTGTCAAGGCTGCCTGGACGCCCTCCCACCTGAGCTGTCCGTATCCGAAGTGGTTGCGCGTCTTCGCCGTCCAGGGCCAGCAAGCGTCGTCTCCGCCCCTGCGATCGATCCGAGCCCAGAACTCCGATACACGGGCCTCGCGGTCCAGTTCGACGAGATCTCCTGTCGAGATGCTCCACCCTCCCTGTGGAGGCGTGACCGGCTCCGCCACCTTCTTCGCTCCTGTGCGGCCTTCTCTGCGGGCGACCCAAGTGTCCCGATTGTTTTCGCTCTTTGTCCCGGGGAGCAGGTGGGCGGGATTACAACAGGGCTTGAAGTCGCACAGGTGTCTGAGCAGCGTGCTGCCCGGCAGGGCTTGCTGTAGCCCGCTGGCAAGGGTGAAGGCCACGACATGTGCGCTCGCCGAGCCGGTCATGGCTTGGCCAGCAGCGGTGTGTCCGTATTTGTTGCCCTTGACGCCCTTGAAGGGCCAGCAAGCGTTCACTCCAGCTGAGTGGTCGACACGGTCCCAGAAACTCGCTTCCCGAAACTTACGGCGCTCAGGCGTCTCGGTGATGCCGTACCGCTCGCCACCATCAGTTACCCGTACTCCGGCTGTGCCGTGGAGGTGCTTATAGGTTCTCCCGTTGACCAACTGATTGATCCGAGACAACGTGCCCCCTAGCGCCGCCGCGGCCTCGGTTTGAGTCATCCGGCCGGACTGCACCACCTCCAACACCCACCGCGCTTCAGCGTCCGTCAGTGATCGTCTGACCATGCCGTAACGCTACGGTGCGGCACCGACAAACGGACCCCCAGGACGGACAGACCGAATGCGGCTCTGTCGATGCCGTAAGCCGGCCCCCGGGGCCCACCAGAGCAGCACCTCCAAGCGGCAGGTTCGACCACCGCACCGATGGCTCGGCAAAACTGCGCAGCATCCGCCCTCTGTGAGCAACGCAGGCTGAGCCGGATCACAGGTCACAGAACGCAGGCCAACGGCACCACGAGCAAATCGATCCAAGGCCAGTTAAGACCAGCAACGGATCACCCCTAACTAGAGGTTGCGCTCACCAAAGTGAGCAATGGCCAGCTCGGACTTACCTAGCCTGCTCACCTTCAGCCGGGCCACCACAGGTGAGATCGCCCCGGCGGCGGGCCTCGCGAATCATGTGGAGCGCCGACCGGTCCTTGATACCGCCCGGGTTGGCCCCTTCCAGCTTCGCGTGGAAGCCGAGCCCGGCGGGGGCGAAGGGCTCGTCGATCCAGAGCACCGGGGTGCGGCCGACCAGTTGGGCCGGCCGACGGGCAGTAGGGGGGACCGGGGCGAGCGCCCCGGCGGGGGCGGGAGTTGTGGAGTGGAGGTGATCGAGCAGCGAGCTGGTCATCAGGACGCACGGCTCCTTCGCGCCCCCGGGCACGCCAAAGGGCGCGGGGGCGGCGAGTGGGTGAGGTGTCAGGGGAATCGCGGCACGGTCTCGCCACGGCCGCGGATGCGGCTCACGGGCGGGACGCTGGGCGGCTCTCCGCAGGCGTGTCGCCTGCGGTCAGAGGGGCCCGGTGACGATCACTGACGCCAGATACACAGGAGCGCATGCGTCGGGGCCGCCATCCCGGCGGATGGCCAGCCGGCGGTGACGCGGGGACCGGAACGGTCGAAGTGCACTCCGGCGTGCGACGACGCGGGCAGCGACGGAACATCGTCCGATGCCGAGGGATCATGGTGACCGAACGGGGCAGCCCGCGGCCGATCCACCTGATGCCCGTGAACCTCGTGGGCGGGGTGTTCGTGCAGCGGTTCGCAGACGTTCGACGCCATCTGCTGCTCGTACGACCACGTAGAAGCGGCCACTGCAGGGAGATCGGAGTGCGCGGCAGCCGTGTGCTGCCCGCCCACGAGGTGGGCGAGGACCACGACGGCAAAAACGATCAGTGCGGCAACGGGACTCCACCCCTTCACGGGGAGCGGAAGCCTGTGGCGCCGAACGATCATGCGCAAAAAGTAGTGGACTGGATACTCGAAGTCACAGTGGCGCGCTCGCATTCAGCCAGTACGCAAAGTCTCCCGCGCACGCCCGGGCTGCCATCGGATGCAGATGCGGCCATGTCCGCACCATGCTCGGGAGGCGTCGCGAGGCCGGAGCGGCCGGGCGCCGACGCCTGCAGGCTCGGTGCTCCCCAGGGTCGCGGCCCGCAAATCTTGTCCTGTTCCGTCACTCGGCCGGGGTGTCGTGCAGGCCGAGACGCAGGTGCTCGACGTGGTAGAGGGCCTGGCCGAGGAGTTCCGCGACGTGGTTGTCGTAGAGCGAGTAGACGATGGAGCGGCCGCGTCGTTCGCCGGCGACCAGGCCGAGGTTGCGCAGCAGGCGGAGCTGGTGCGAGCAGGCTGACGCTTCCATCCCGACGGCGTCGGCGAGATCGCCGACCGCACAGGGGCCCTCCTGGAGCCGGGCCAGGATGTAGAGCCGGGAAGGGGTCGCGAGCGCCTGGAGGGTGGCGGCAACGTCGGCGGGTCCGACGGCGTCGAGACGCTCGCGGGTGCTGGCGCTGCTGGTCGTGACGTTTCCGTGGCCCATACCTCCATCGTACCGAGAACTACTGAAGACCTGTTCATATATGCATGTACGGTGGATGTGCTGCCCCGCCCCTACCCGCGAAGGGTCAATTCGTCATGCCTTCAGTTCTGGACCAGCGGCCCGCGCCGTCCGCCGGCGCCGCGCGCCCTGCACCGCCGCGGCGCCGCACACGCCTGCTCGCGCTGCCCGAGGCGCGCTGGGCTCTGACAGCACTGGTGCTGTTCCTCCTCGCCCTGCCCATCTACCTGCTGGACGGCCCGGCGTGGCTGTGGGGCACTCTGTTCGCCGCGACCTATGCCACCGGCGGCTGGGAGCCCGGCTGGGAGGGTCTGAAGGCGCTCAAAGAGAAGACGCTGGACGTGGACCTGCTGATGGTCGTCGCCGCCCTCGGCGCGGCCGCGATCGGCCAGATCCTCGACGGCGCGCTCCTGATCGTCATCTTCGCCACCTCCGGCGCGTTGGAGGCCGTCGCCACCGCGCGGACGGCCGACTCCGTGCGGGGACTGCTCGACCTCGCCCCGACCACCGCCACCCGGCTCCTGCCCGACGGCACCGAAGAAACGGCCGAGACCGATCAACTGGCGACCGGAGACACGATCCTGGTACGGCCCGGAGAACGGGTCGGCGCGGACGGGCAGGTCCTCGACGGCTCCAGCGACGTCGACCAGGCCACCATCACCGGCGAGCCGCTGCCCGTGGCCAAGCAGGCGGGCGACGAGGTGTTCGCCGGCACGGTCAACGGCACCGGCGCCCTGCACGTGCGGGTGGAGCGCGACCCGTCGGACTCAGTGATCGCCCGGATAGTGAAGATGGTCGAGGAAGCCTCCGAGACCAAGGCCCCCACCCAGCTGTTCATCGAGAAGGTCGAACAGCGGTACTCGATCGCCATGGTCATCGCCACCCTCGCGGTCTTCGGTATCCCGCTCGCGCTCGGGGACAGCCTCCAGTCCGCGCTGCTACGGGCGATGACCTTCATGATCGTGGCCTCACCCTGCGCGGTGGTGCTCTCCACCATGCCGCCGCTGCTCTCCGCCATCGCCAACGCCGGACGGCACGGTGTCCTGGCCAAGTCGGCCGTCGTCATGGAACGCCTCGGCCAGATCGACCTCGTGGCCCTGGACAAGACCGGCACCCTCACCCAGGGCACCCCTCGCGTCACCAGCATCCGCCCCCTGCCCGGCACCGGCCTGGACGAAGGCGGCCTGCTCACCCTGGCAGCCGCTGCCGAGCACCCCAGCGAACACCCCCTCGCCCGCGCCGTCGTCGACGCCGCCCGCGAACGCGGCCTTCACCTGCCCGAGGCCACCAGCTTCTCCTCCGCGCCCGGCGAAGGCGTCACCGCCACCGTCGAGGGCCAAACCGTCCAGGTCGGCTCACCCTCCCGGCTGCTCACCGACGCCGACAACCTGCCGTGCAAGGAGGCCGTGGCCGAGCTAGAGGACGCCGGGCGGACCGCGGTGGCCGTACTGCGGAACGGTGCTGTGGCCGGTGTCCTCGGCATCGCCGACCGGCTGCGGCCCGACGCTGCGGCGACCGTCGCCGCCCTGACCGAGCTAACCGGCCGCACTCCCGTCCTGCTCACCGGCGACAACGAGCGCGCGGCCCGGCACTTGGCCGCCGAAGTCGGCATCACCGACGTCCGCGCCGGACTCCTCCCCCAGGACAAAGTCGCAGCGGTCAATGCATGGAGGACGGAGGGTCGCCGGGTGCTGGTGGTCGGCGACGGCGTCAACGACGCCCCCGCCCTGGCCGCCGCGCACTCCGGAATCGCGATGGGCAAAGCCGGCTCCGACCTCGCACTGGAGACCGCCGACGCCATCGTGGTACGCGACGAACTCGCCACCATCCCCTCCATCGTCCAGCTCTCCCGCACTGCACGCCGCCTCGTCATCCAGAACCTGGCCGTCGCCGGGACGTTCATCACCGTCCTCGTCGCCTGGGACCTGGTCGGCACCCTGCCCCTGCCCCTCGGCGTCGCCGGACACGAGGGCTCCACCGTCATCGTCGGCCTCAACGGCCTACGCATGCTGCGCGAAGCAGCCTGGCCCCGCCTGACCAAGAACACCGCGTGAGCAAACGAACCCGCCGTGCCGATCTTCCCCCGGGCGGTGGCCCTACGGCCCGCTGTCACCGTCTGCCGCGGCTGCTCTGCTCGAGTCAGTGTCTGAGATCCCGAGTGCGTGACCGAGACAGCACCCGGCCCGAAGCCAGAAGCCTCGTGCACGAGCAGGGCTACCGCAAGGCCACGCTGACCATAGGCGTTATGCATGGGGCTGGCGCTTCATCCGCGGCCCGGCGCAGCAGCGGCAGGATCTTCAGGACGGGCTTTCCCCGGTAGGTGCCGGCCACATCGGCGAGCGCCTCCTGGTACGGGCGCGCCGGGGTGCCGGTGCTGTCGGTGAGAAGCCACCCCAGACCGGCTGCTCATGTTGATCTCGCCCATGTGCCCGCTCCGCTCGCTCACCGGCCCCGGCCGCTCCGGCATCGGTCTTTCGACGGTACGAGCGGGCGTTCCCGTGTGCGGGCGGGTCAGGCGGCCGGGGTGTAGCGGACGATGGTGTTCTCGCACGGGCCGTCGGCGTACATCTTCAGCGCTTCGAGTACTCAGTCGTCCGCGGTGAGGTGCCGGCGGAGCTTGGTCGACATCCGTTCCGCGACGTACCGGCACTGGGCGTCCGGGGACGGCGGCATCCAGTCGGCCAGGTCCTGGCCCGACCTCTGCCGGTTGGAGCGGGCCGTCACCGCGATGAGCGAGACGTTCGCGCCCTGGTCGTTCGCGTACGCCTCCCGCCGGGCCGCGGTCCAGGCGGAAGCGCCGGAATCACAGCTTGCGGCGACCGCGACCATGTCGTCGATGTCCAGGGCCCCGGCACTGGTGACCTCCTGGCCGTCGTAGTAGCTGACCCAGGGCGCCGCCGGTGAGCTTGCAGCCGGCGCCCAAGGTCGGTGCGACGACCGCCTCGGCGATGAGGACCTCAGCCCGTGTTGCACCTGTCGGGTGGAGCTTTCCCGAAATTCCAGTGCTTGAAGGACGAGGGGTGTAACCGGTTCGGTCCTCTTCGGTGACCTGTACCAGACCGACCGCGTCAGCCAGGGTCGTCACCTCCGCCGTCGAGGCTGCCTGCGCGGCCGAGGGCATGGGCAACACGTTGGCGGGGACGGCCGGGACCAGAGCGGCGGCTGCAAGGGCGATTGCTGTGATCATTCGTCGGTTCATGATCACCTCAACCAGCGCTCCGGGGGCTCCCGTTACGGGCTGCGGAGGCCGTTCGCTCGGTCGAGATCGCGCGCGAACCGCGCTAGCAGTTCACAGCGGGCGGGTTCGTCGCCAAGGTGATGTACGCCGACGGCCGCCAGAGGCGCGGGCACAGCTCCGTCCCGGCTGGTCACCGGCTCGCCCGGAAGACTCCCCAGCCGACACCGGCGGCGGTGAATGCCGCGCCGGTGATCTGCACGGCGGCGTCCAACTGCTCCCGGAGGCGCAGGCGGTCAACCAGGACGTACAGGAGACCCGTCACCGCGAGACCAGCGACTGCGGCCGCAAAGAGGTGCACGGACCGCCTCGACGCTGGCAACCAGTTCCAGCGCCGGTGGCAGCACTGGGGCGGGGGCGGCCGGTGCGGTCGTCGTGTCTACTCGGGAACGCCCTGAAAGCCAGTCAGTAGGGTGTCGAGGATTTCCTGTGCCCTGGTGTACGCCGCACCGCTCGGCTGCGCGCCGGGCGCCGGGGTTGGGTCCGACGGCCTGTTCTCGGCGACCATGAGCACTTCGACGAAGAAGCGGCCGTTTGTGCCGTAGACCAACGCCTGGCCGTACTCCAGGGACGTGTCGGTCGGCGTGAGCGGCGAAGGCGAGGCACTGGGCAGCTTGTGGACGGGGGTGAGCTTCCCGTTCGGCCCGATGGTCCAGTCGGGCCCGGGTGATGGCGACCCTGCCTGGTATCGGGCGTCGCTGAGGACAGCCAAACCCGGGCCGTGCTTACCCGTGGTGATCTGCGCGGCGGTAGTAATCGGCGCCTTGGAGCGGGAAACGGTGGACGCAGGGGCGTTGGCGGTTCGCGGGCCACAGCCGCGGGCCGCGGCGAGCACCTGGGCGAGCAGTTTGGATGTGTCAGTTTGCCGGGGCAGAAGATAAATACTGACGTTGAATCCGGGGTTGTGGCGCTCCGAGCGCAGTTCGTACAAGGCCGGTAAGGTTACCGCCTTACGTGTTTTCGCCCCCTCGTCAGTGATGCGCGCATCACTGGCCAGTTCCACCAGCCGGCAGGGTGAGATCCTCAGAGGGCGGTCCGGCTCGGGGCGGTGGACGACACCCTCACCCAGCTCGGATACCCCCCGGTCCAGCTGAGAGTCCATGATCTGCTGCATGTAGGAAGGTTCGAATTCGTCACTGGAGGCACTCGGAGCAGCAGGGCTCGCCGCCCCGCCCGACGAGGTGCACCCGCTCACCAGTAGGCCGCCCAGGACCGCCACCGCCGACAAGTGCCGTCCGATTCGCATGGTCCGACGGTACGGCAGCATCCCTTTCGGCGCCACGAAATACGCCTATCAGAAGGGGAGTTGGTTGCCCTGCCAACGTCCAGGAACACGCGTTGATGCCGTCGCACGAGGAAGCCCGTGTTGGACCGTCTCGGCCGGGCGTCGCCGGTCGATGACGGTCATCTTCTGCTGAGATCGCCCGCCTGACTCAGCTCCGTACGGCCGCGCGCCACGCTCGAACGCTTGGGCAGGCGAGCGGAAGCGTTCCTGCGTTGAACCTTCTCCGCCGCGCGGGTGACGGCAACTCACGGCGCCCGAGCAGGTCCGCGCAAGAACGGCCTGCTCCCCGGCCAGCATCGCCTCGACGCGGCTGCCCACCAGAACAGCTGACGGACTCCCTTGAAGACGCAACACACCTGTTCGGCGGCTGATCCCTCGACTTGCGGCGTGGTTCCGTTCCCATTAGTGCATGCCGACCACACTGCCTCTCTCACGGAATGCGCCGTGACATCCGTCGTTCCGCGGTCCATGCCGCGCTGGCTGTCTGTACAGCCGCGGCCGTGACAGGCGCCTGCTTCACGATGGCCAGCCCGGGCGCCCGGGCCGCGGACGGTGATGTGGCCAACAGCGTCCTGGCCGACCTCACCATCTCCAACGTGCCCGCAGCCGGGCTGGACGCCTTCAACGGCACCTTCGGCACCGCCGGTTCCCCACCGAACGGCGGGCCCGACAACGGCGACCTCTCCGACCCGTCCGGAGTGCTGGACTACCCGACCGTACGCGGCCAGGCGGTGGCCAGGACGAGCGCCGAACCGGAGAAGAACTGGGCCCAGGCACAGGCATCCGGCTTCACCCTGTCGCTGAACGACAGGGACTTCCTCAGGTCGGTCCGGGAAGCACAGGCGGAGCCCTGAAGCGGGGTGCGTGAGGGCTGTCCCGCAATTCTCAGTGGATCAAGCGTGTGGTGCCCAGACGCGGTGCATCGCAAGGCGAAGGTGCATCCGCATGCTAAATGCACGGGGACGCTCCGACAACGTGCCGAGGCCGTCGGGCACCCGGCGGAAAATACGGGCCAGCCCTTAGCTTGTGGCCTTGAACATCAGTCAGCCCCGTGAGTAAGAGGTCGCGCAGATAGGCGGCGTGGGGAGTCCCTGGCGACGAGGCGGGCACAGGTCCTGGTGATCACGGAGTGGGCGCTCTGCGATCACCAGGACCTCCACACGCGCTGCCGTCATGCTCAGGCCTGAGCCCAGGTGGTGGATGAGGAAGAGTGCCGAGGCGGCGGCTTCCTCGACGATGCCGAAGTGGCCGGGAGGAGCGGTCGATCCGGGGCGGCGGCGATCGCACGACCTTTTGGCAGAGCCGCACGCGCGAGGTCGCCGAGGTCAGTGGTGTGGTCGGCGTAGCCCTGCGACGAGGAGTTCGGCCATGCGGCGTGCGTCGTAGCGGGGATCGCTCTCCGCGCCGATGCAGAGGTTTCCGACGCCGCGCATGAGCTGGTACGCGTCGGTGTCGGGGCGGATCTCACCAGCAACGGCTGCGGCTTCGAGCATTTCGGTGCAGACAGGCAGGAGGCGGTCGAGGAAGTAGGCGTGCAGCGCCTCGAACCCGGTGTTGTCGGCCTGCAGCACGGCAGCGAGTCCGTGTTTGGTGACCAGGAAATCGACGAAGAGGTTGATCCACTGCCCTAGTGCGGAGTGCGGGGACGGGCTAGTCGCCAGCAGGGCCGGACCGGCATCGGCGCAGGCGTCGACCTGGTGCCGATAGACACCGATGATGAGGTCCGCTCGCGTCGGGAAGTGGCGGTAGATCGTGCCCAGCCCGACGCCGGCCTTGGCCGCGATGTCGCGTACCGGCGCGTCTACGCCTGACGTGACGAAGACCGCGGCGGCCGCATCGAGCAGGGTCTTCTGGTTGCGCCGGGCGTCCTTCCGCCTGGACGGGGCTGCCTGTCCTGCGCCCTCGTCGCTGTCGTTCACCGCACTGCTCCTTCCGCTCGCCACTTGCAAAAGCGGAACCGCGTTCCGTATCGTTTCGGAACGGGGTTCCGTTTTGCTCATGATGCCAGAGCAGGGGCCCGGCAACCAAGCCATGCCATGCCATGCCATGCACCACGCTTCACCCGCAATAAGGAGACACGGTCATGCAGCACCGCACTTTGGGCCGCACCGGTGTGCAGGTCAGCACCCTCGCGCTCGGCGCGATGAACTTCGGAAAGATCGGGCGCACCACCCAGGACGAGGTCACCGCCATCGTCGACGCCGCCTTGGATGCGGGGATCAACCTGATCGACACTGCCGACGTGTACAGCGGCGGCGAGTCGGAGGAGATGGTGGGCAAGGCGATCGCGGGCCGCCGCGACGACATCGTGCTGGCCACGAAGGCGACCATGCCGATGGGTGACGAGCGCAACCGTCGGGGCGGCTCGCGCCGCTGGCTGGTCACCGCGCTGGAGGACAGCCTGCGTCGGCTCGGCGTCGACCACGTCGACCTCTACCAAATCCACCGGTGGGACCCGGACACCAGCGATGAGGAGACCCTGTCAGCGTTGTCAGACCTGCAGCGCGCGGGAAAAATCCGCTACTTCGGCTCCTCGACCTTTCCCGCCTACCGCATCGTGCAAGCCCAGTGGGCCGCCCGGGAGCACCACTTGAGCCGTTACGTCACCGAACAGCCCAGCTACTCGATCCTGCAGCGCGGCATCGAGACCCATGTGCTGCCCGTGACCGAACAGTACGGGCTCGGCGTCCTGGTATGGAGCCCACTGGCCTCGGGCTGGCTGTCGGGCGCGATCCGCGAGGACAGGGAGATCACCACCAGCCGCTCAACGTTCATGCCGCAACGCTTCGACACCACCATCCCCTCCAACCGGGCCAGGCTCGACGCCGTCGAACGGCTGGCCGGAGTCGCCGACGAGGCCGGCCTGACGATGATCCAGCTCGCGCTCGGCTTCGTGACCGCGCACCCCGGCGTGACCAGCGCGCTCGTCGGCCCCCGCACGCTGGACCACCTGCACTCGCAGCTCGCCGCCGCAGAGACCAAGCTCTCCGCCGACGTACTCGACGCGATCGACGCCATCGTCACCCCCGGTGCCGACCTCGCCGCACACGAGAAGAACGACACCCCGCCCTCGCTACTCCATCCGTCCCTGCGGCGCCGCTGATCTTCCCAGCGACAGCATCCACATCCTCTTATGCGACGTCCCAAAGCTGCAGCAGTGGATGGCGGTAGCAAATTCCGCTTCATGGGCGGCTTATAGGTCTTCCGTCACCTGGCGGACTATCAGTAAAGGGGTGGGGCACACACCTATCTCGTTGAGCAGTTGAACTCTGCTCTCCGGCGTCCCGGCATGTTCTCGCAGCGTGACGCCGCGCTGCAGATGCTGGTGGATCACCTGCTGTTCGTGGAACGCCAGCCCGAGGTATGGGCTGAAGATCGGCGTTCCTGGGCAAGCCGAGGGGCCGGGAGCAGCACCGGTTTGGGCGGCATGTTCGAGGAGTTGATGCCGGGAGGCTACGACCAGAACTGCGTCGCCTCGGTCTACGCCGAGTTCGCGCACCGCCGCGGCTGGCTCCGGCCCGATCGCCTTCTGCCGGCTGACGAGCATCACGCGCTGCGGGCGAGAGTGCACCCGTGGGCGCAGACGGACCGCTCGTGGGCAGACGTCCTCTCCGAGTTCGGCCCCCCGTCCATCCTGTGCGGAGGGACCAGCCCCCTTTACAGCAAAACGCTGGGCTACCTGGGAGAGGACCCCGAGGAGCCTATGGTCTTCTTCCATCTCTGGAATGGCAGCACAACTGCAGCCGAGTCCGCACGGCACGAGCTCGACGAACCGGTTCTGCTTGCTGTCCGCTTCGCAGACACACCCTTTGATGAAGCCTTCACCTTCTCCCCCGAGGGGAAACGACGGCGCCCCAAGCCAGGCTTGCTTTCCGGCTGAGTACCGGAGAGGTTGCGCAACACCAGCAGGGCGGGCCCTTGCACTACTGGTGTTGCGCAACTCGTCCACCGCTCACGGCGCGATCGGCCGCAAGAAGGCCCGACCAGCCAGTATCGCGCCTGCCATGTCGAGCAACGCACCCGCAGAGGTTAAAACTCAAGCTCAGAACCCGTTCTCAAGCCCAGCCAGTGACGGTCCCTGCCTTCTGTGACATTGAGTGATGTCGGCGTACGCCTGAACGTCCCCAGCTGAGTACGGATGAACGTGCCCCCGGCGCCCACCGGAATCCCGCGTACCTTGCTGTGACGGCTCGTGCTACCGGAAGATCCCCACGAGGCCGTCCCCACCGTTGGCACACTCGAAGGTGCCCGCGCAGCATGGCTCCCAGCCGTCGGGGGCACCGAGCAGGACCAGTTGTGACCAGCGCTCGCCGGCTGCTGACGGCGGCCTAAGAAGCCGTAGCCCCAGCGGCTCCACCGTCACATCTGAGGACGACTGTGCGGACGGGCGAGTGGGTGCCGGCAGCACGGATACGACGTCCTGGGCTGAGTGCCCGAACAGATCGACACCGTCCCACACCACCGGAGTCGTGGACACGCCCCCGGGGCGATGGAGGTCTATGCCGATACGGGCAAGGCGGTCCGGGCGACCGGGTCCGCCGCCCGCGACGGTCAGCACAAGGTCATCGAAGGTGGCGATGGTGGTCCACACGGGATCAAAAAGCATGCCGGAGAGCCACGCGTCATGGGCGTGACGGAGCTCTGTGTAGTCGGCGCGTGTCAGTGACATGCACTGCATTCCCTGGTGGACCCTGGTTGCTGCCGTCAGCAGTACGCGGACCTCATCGGGGGCCGCGCCGAACCTGAGCGTCCCGGCCCCGCCCGGGAGGACTACGCCGATCCCCGGTAGATACTCCAGCATGACCCCATTGTTCACCCTCCCTGCGGCGGGTCGGACCTCACGACTTAGCGGATCGCGTTCACGATCTCCCGTCTCGGGTGTTTCTCCGGACGGCCACCCGACCATGGTGTCGCAGGCCGGGAGGGGTGACAGCGGTTCGATCAGCGCCCATTCGGTGTCGGTGGTGTCGGTGGGATTGCGGCGCCGGCGCATGACGACAGCAGCCTCCAGACATGAGCGCGGGGGCCGGACGGCGAAGCCGTCCGGCCCCCGCCGGGTGGGTTGGGTCGGGCTGAGGCGATGAGGTCGAGGGTGGATTCGATGGAGTTGAGCTGGGCGACGATGTGCCGGATCCGCTTGTCGTTCGGGTGGGCGGCGGCGTGTGGGGAGACGGTGCCGGTGATGAACCTGCGGAACTGGGTCAGCTTCTCGGACACGACCTGCCGTGCGTAGGCTTCGAGCGCGGCCGGCTCCGTGCCGAGCTGGTAGCCGTCGGCGCGATTGCAGATCAGCGGCGGCCAGCCCTTGGACGTGGCCTCGTCCTTCAGCGCGGCCAGCCCGGACCGGACCTGGTGCGGGGACAGTGCGCTGGCGCGGGCCAGCCGGTGGAACTCCAGGCCGGCCGGCGGGGCCTCGAACAGGACGAAGCGAACAGTGTCCGCGTGCCGTCGGGCGGCGTTCCCTCTGCGCCGGGAGGCGCGGGGCACGACGACCGCCCCGCAGAATCGCCGTGTGCTCGTCGTCCATGTCGACCTTGCCGGTGTCCACCGTGGTCTCGATCCAGTCCAGCGTCGCTCGGACCTTCGCGATGTTCTGAAGGACGATGATGCCTTCGTCCTCGGACAGGGTCGGGTAGCGCAGACTCGGCTCGCCTCGTCGTGTATCAAGGCGAGCCATACGGTGTGGTCGGATCAGTGCTTGTCTTCCGTGAGGAAGTGGAGCAGTATCTGGCGGCTGGTCTGCGAGGTGAGGCTGCCGTACGCGTCGTCGAAGGCGTGCTCAGCGAAGGGAAGTTCCTTCACCTCGGTGAGGACACCCTTCTTCTTGAGCGCGTCGCCGAAGGCGGTCACGGTCTCGGGGCGGGCGCTGCGGTCGCGGTCGCCGACCACGAGCAGGGTGCGGGGCAGGCCGGCGTGGATGTCGGAGGTCGGGGACACCTCGCGGTAGCGGTCCGGGTACTGCTTCGGTGTGCCGCCGGTGTACATCTCGGCCGCTTCGCGCGTTCCGGCCACGTCGTCCTTCCACATCTGCGTGACGTCGGTGCCGGGGTAGAAGCCGATCACGGAGGCCGGGGCCTGGGGGGTGGCGCCGTCGGCGGCCTTGATGGTGCCGTTGTGGAGGCGGTAGGCGGTGTTCATGGCCAGGGTGCCGCCCGCCGACATGCCGCCGAGCGAGATCCGCGAGCTGTCGATGCCGTACGCGTCGGCGTTCTTCTGCACCCAGCTCAGCGCGGAGACGAGGTCCTGCGGGGCCTTGTCCCAGGTGGGGCGGTCGGGAGCGGCCAGGCGGTAGTCGACGGCGAAGACCGCGACGCCGTGGTCCGCGAGCCAGCGGCCGGTGCCGCGCAGGTCGCTCTTGTCGAAGGTGTGGAAGCCTCCGGCGTGGGCGAGAACGACGGCCGGGGCCTTCTGGCCCGGGGTATTCGCCGGGAGGTACGCGTCCACCTGCAGCGGCTTGCCCTCGGGGCTCGCGTACGTCTTCGTCGCGTCCGGCTTCGCGGCTGGGTAGCCGAGTTCGCTGAACGCCTCTCCGAAGGAGATGTCCGTTCCGGCGTTCTGCGCGGCCCGGAACTGGATGCCGCCGATGGCCAGCGCTCCCACGGCGCACAGTGTCGTGAGGACGGTGACTGTGCGGCCCCAGCGCACCAGACCCCCGCGCCAGGCCAGCGCGGCGAGGACAGCTGCCACAAGAGCGATCAGGGCTATGTGGAACGGGTACTGGCCGCCGAGCACCGGCCCGATCACTCCTGCTTTGGGAATGGCCGGAAAGTACGCGCCCAGGACGATGGCGAGAACCAGGAATGCGAGGAAGGAGGCCAGGACCGCGGAGATGCCACGGAGGATCCGGGTCGGCCAGCTGGCCGGTCCGGCAGGGTTTCTGGGGGTGGTCATGGCTGTGCTCCTGCGTGGGTGCGCGGGGCGGGCTCGGCCGCCGACGGAATGTGCCGTGAGCTGCGAAGTCCTCGGGGCCGGGGTGGGGCGGCGAGGACCGGCTCACACAGGAAAGGTTAGGAACGGGGCGTCCGTGCCAGCATCACGCTGCGGAGCCATTCCTGGACGTGGCTCTCGGGTAGGGGGTCCGCAGGAAGTGCCGTGAGCCGCCGTGTTCTACCGGATCACAGGTTGGTGCGGCCGGGGGTGACCAGGCCCGTCTCGTAGGCGAAGACGGCCGCTTGCGTACGGTCCCGCAGCTGGAGTTTCTGCAGGATGCGGCCCATGTGGGTCTTGACCGTCTGCTCGGCGACGACGAGCTCACCGGCGATCTCCGCGTTGGACAGCCCCTGGGCGACGAGCGCCAGCACCTCGGTCTCGCGGTGGGTGAGTTCATCGATCCGCACCTGGGTGGGACGCTTCGTCGAGGTGCTCAGCCGGGAGAACTCGGCGATGAGCCGCTTGGTGATCTCCGGGGACAGCAGAGCTTCGCCGGCGGCCACAATGCGTACGGCTTCCGCCAGTTCGACTCCGGAGGCGTTCTTGAGGAGGAAGCCACTGGCACCGGCACGCAGTGCTTCGTAGACGTACTCGTCGAGGTTGAAGGTGGTCAGGACGAGGATCTTGGTGGGCAGGTCGGTCTGCCGGGTGATTTCGCGGGTGGCGTCGATGCCGTTCAGTCCGGGCATCCGGATGTCCATGACGATCACGTCGGGGTGCAGTTCTCTGGCTTTCGCCACAGCTTCCAAGCCGTCCACGGCGGTCGTGATCACTTCGATGCCGGGCTGGGCATTGAGAAGTACCGAGAAGGCTTCACGGACCATCGCATGGTCATCGGCGATCATCACTCGGATCGTCATGCGGTCTGTTCCTTGTCTGTCCGAGCAGGCGAGAGGTTCGGAAGGGCCGGTGCGGCGGGCACCGGCAGCAGAGCCGTCACCTCGTACCCGCCGTCGGGCAGGGGTGCTGCCGTGAGCTCGCCGCCGAGCATCGCGGCACGTTCCCGCATGCCCAGAACGCCGTGTCCGGCTCCTGGTGAGAGCGGGGCGGCGTGTTGTCCGGGGCCGTTGAGGATGCGCAGGTGAAGAGCCGCGTGACGGTAGGTGAGTTCGACACGGACCGTGGCGCCGGGGGCATGGCGCAGCGTGTTGCTGAGCGCCTCCTGCACGATCCGGTAGGCCGACAGTTCCACGCCGCCGGGCAGCGGTCGGCGTGTTCCGGAGATTGCCGCTGTCACGTCGAGCCCGGCCTTGCGTACACCGGCGAGTAGGTCGTCGAGCCCTTCCAGGGTGGGCTGCGGAGCCTGCGGGGTGCTGCCGTCAGGGTGGCCCTCCGAGCGCAGCACCCCCAGGAGACGGCGCAGCTCGTCCAGGCCCTCCAGCGCGCCCGCGCGGATGTCGGTCAGCGCCGTGACCATCTCCCTCGGCGGATCCGCGACGCGGTACGGGGCGGCATCGGCCTGAATGGAGATGACGGACATGTGGTGGGCGACCACGTCGTGCAGCTCACGTGCGATGCGGGCACGTTCCTCCAGCACGGTGCGGTGCGCCCGCTCCTGGGCGAGGGCCGTTTCCTGCGCCGCGAGCCGGGAGCGGACCTCTCGCGTCCTGCGCACCCCGAGCGCGGCGCCCGCGACGATCGCGAACTCCGTCAGCGTGATCAAGAGGAAGCGCCAGGGCCACATTCCACCGCCCGCCAGCTGCAGCCCGAGCAGCGTGGCGGTACTCAGCAGCACGGTCTCGCACATCACTCGCGGCCTGTTGCGGACCGCCACCAGGAACAGCAGCCCGGCGTGCACGGCCCACGCCCATCCCTCGTACGGACCGAAGGGCGAATGGAACGCGAACACCGGCAGCATCACCAGCGACAGCCACCACGCAGGCACCGGCCACCGCAGCGCCACCACAAGCAGCCCCGCGTGAACTATCCCGACGGGTCTCACGGAGATGTCCTCCGTACCGGGCCCGGCCGCGAAGGCCGCCAACACGGTGACGGCGAGGTGCGGCAGCCATCGCAGCGGCCCCGGCCCCGTCATGGGCGGCATCGGCTGCGGGACCAGCGGGACCAGATCCCTACGCACGGCGGTCAGCGCCCCGCGCACCGACCCTCTGCCAACCTTGTCCATGTGATCAGTATCGTCCAGTCCGGGCATGAGCCAGCCGGCCAGGTCAGCGGACGTGCGTCACCGCGGCCTCCATGGACGGAACGGACCGGCAGGTCACTCAGTCGGTGGCCTCCACGGCAGCCCCGAGGGTGCGCTGCCGCGATACGGGCGAGGACAGGCCGGGGCTGTTCCTCCTCGTCACCGTCCTCGGGCGCGTCCGGGTCGTGGAGGGGGGCGCAGGCCCTGGCCGGGCCGCTGACGTTGGAAACAGGTAGCGGCCCAGGAGTTGATCCGCCGGTTCTTGAGCGGGGAGAGGCGGGCGGCGTCCAGATAGCAGGTGTTCCAGAGCACCACCGCGTTGAGGACCTGACCCACCGGCGAGCTGGTCCTCCTGGCGCTCACGGTACGCCTGGCGGATCTGTCCGCAGCCGCCGTGGCAGATCACGCGGGCGGGCCGGTGGCGGGACTCCTGCACGGTGAGCCGCCGGTTCATCGGCCGCCGGTAGGTGTCTTTCATGCAGGAGGGTGTACCGGACGGGGCGGAGTCGGGCTCCTTACGAACTCGTCAGGCACGTGCTCGAACTCGTGCGGCGCACACGGTCGTGGTGGGAGAGCTCCCTCGGAAGCGGGCTTACCCGATGCCCTCATGGGCAGGGGCGTCCACCACGAACAGCCCCGGCCAGCTCATGGCGTCCGTGGCTTTGGCCGTCTTCACGTCCAGGCGCGGCTTCACCGCGCGCGACCGTGCGGGCTTAGGCCCTGTCGTCACACTGCCGTCGCCGGCCGGATGGCGGCCCTGCGGGGTCAGGTGCGTGCTCTCGGTGTGCCGGGTGCGGGTCCTCGTACGGGACGTACTCGGGCCGGTGCCCGGTGCGGCGAGAGCGCGTGCACGGCCCCGCGGGGCAGGCGGCAGTTCGACGACAGGGCCTAGCATCGGGGACACCTAGCCCCCAGTCCCGGGGCGAGAGTCCGTGGGGCCGGGGTCAGGCGGCCCAGCCGATCGAGGAGACGTAGCTGTAGCCGTCGTAGTCCGAGCCGATCAGGTCCAGGATCTCGTCCCAGACCGCGTCCAGATCGGCCAGGTCGTCGTTCATCCACGCGTCCACAGCCCGGTCCCACACCCCTCGCACGTTGATACTGCGGGGGGCCAGGTCGCGCTGGTACTTCTGCTCCACGCCGGCCTGGTTGACCGGGTTGATCTCCACCCGGGTCCCCCTGCCGTTGTTGTTCAGCCGGTGCTTGAGGTCGGTGGCGACGTTGCGGCGGCGCAGGTCCCAGTACGCCGCGTCCAGGCGGGTCAGGTTGGCCTTGTTCGGGCTGCGCTCCTCGGCGAGCCAGGCCATCAGAGTGCGGGGGGAGACGTGGATACCGGCCCGGTCCATCGCCTCATAGCCCGCGTCCGACTTGGTGAGGTAGTTCAGGCGGGCGGAGAGACCGCGCTCGCTGTCGACCGGTGAGCTGATGCCGTGGACCATGCCCTCGATGGCGATGCCGAGGGCTTCGGCACCTGGTGCGCCGTTCGCGCCGTAGCGGCCGAAGTCCTTCCAGCGTCCGGCCATCAGCCGCCCACCTTGCCCACGAGGTACTCACCGGCGGTCTTGCCGTCGCCCTGCTTGACCTTCAGTTCGGAGACGCCACGGCCCTCGGTGAACACCTGCCGCCAGTCCCCGGTGACGTGGAGTTCGTCGGTGTGCTTGAGCGCGACGATGTCCAGTCCGGCCTGGTGGGCCTTGTAGGCACGGCCGCAGTGCAGTGCGTAGGCCTGGGAGTGGATCAGGTGCATCCAGTCGGGGCGGACCATCTCCCGGTTGTGGACCGACTCCCCCATCGTGCTCACGAACTTGCTGTACATCGCCTTGACGTACTCCAGCGTCAGCCGGTCCCCGGCCGCGATCGCCTCCGACCGGGCGGCCACCAGGAGCTTGCGCAGGGCGTCCAGGAAGTTCTCGGTCGCCCCGGACGTCCAGGACTCATGCACGGTCGGTGCCTCGGTCAGGGCCCACTTCGGGCCGGACAGGCGCAGCAGGAGGCGGAGGGTGGCGTCGGTGATCCAGAGGGCGCCGGGGGTGTCGCGGTCCCCGAGCGGGTCGGGCAGGTGGGGGTGGGCCCACTCGGCGGGGGTGATCAGGTGGACCCCGGACCGCTTGGGGCCGACGCCGTCCATGCCGGTGGAGTGCTCCAGCTTCCCGATCGGCAGCCACACCTTCAACGCGCTCAGGTAGGCGGCGTTGACGTCGAGAGCGGTGACCTTGATGTCCCGCTCGGGGGCGCGCATCGAGTAGGCGGGGTTGTTGTAGGCGGGGCGGGCCTCCCAGATCTGGTCCGGGTCTTTCTTCGACGGCTTGTGCAGAATGTCCGGCAACGCCGGATAGGCGGTGTACTCGTAGCGGGCGGTGGCCCTGGTTTCGTTGAAGAGGTGCATGACGTCGGGGATCGCCCGGCCGATCAGCGCTTTGAGCGTGGCGTCCTCGTCCCCGCCGGCACGCTCCGCCTCGTGCTCGACCGCCCCCCGGATCAGGCCCATGAGGTCGGCCTCGGCACGCTCGGCGCTCTTGGAGCGGCGCTGCGGGCGGGTCGGCACCCGGGCCGCCACCGGCGACACCACAGCCGGGGCAGGCGTGGTGGCGGGCGCGGGCACGGCCTGCGCGGGCGCGGCCGGGGCGGGGGCGGGGGCGGTGGCTTCGGGGCCCCGGGTGGGCGGTGCGGGGGTGATGGGCTGGCACAGGGCCCCGGAATGGAGCGGGCGGCCGTCAGTGGACTGGTAGGTCGTCTCGACCCCGCACCGGACGCACGGGCCCGGGTCGCCCTCGATCGCGCGGCCGTCTGGACCCCGCAGCGTCTCCAGACCGGCGAGCGCCGCAGGCACCGGGCCGGGTAGCTGCGGAGGCATCGTGGGCGTGCCGGTGTAGAGGGCTGCGATCTCCTCCGAGTTGGCGGGGGGAGCATGCGGAGCGGGGGGTGCGGGGTAGATCTCCGCGAGTCCCTTCAGGATCCGCAGGTACGGGTAGCGGGCCGGCGGGGTGGGGTCGGAGACGCCGGTCTCCCAGTTCGCGATCGTCTGCCTGCCCACGCCGACCGTGGCCGCGAAGTGCGCGCGGGAGAACCCGGCCGCCTCCCGCAGCCGCAACCGTTCCTCCGGCGGCGGCATCGCCGCGACGAGACGAGCCTCTTCCAACAGTGCTTCCACGCTGTTCGCTTCACTCATACAGCAACCGTACAGTAATTGGGCATTAAAGAGTGTTACATTGGGCATCTATTTGGCATTTCGTGACAGACTCAGACTGGAGCCGCTGCGGTGATCTGGACCTCGGAGGACGTGGCGCGTGACCAGGTGCGCCGGCAGGCGGCGGGCATGGCCGTGCGGCAGGTGCAGCGGGCGGTGGAGGAGGCGGTGGTGCGGGTGCGCGAGACCCGCGAGGAACTGCGCTCCCGCACGGCGGCGGCGGTCGGAGAGTTTGCACCGAACCCCGGGGAACTGGCCGACCGATGGGCAGCCCTGCTCACTGAATGGCGGCGGGTCGCCGCCCACCTCGCCGCCACTGGGGCCGACGTCTACAACGCCGCTCTGGACGAGACCGGCAGCACGTGGGCGTGGGAGCGGGAGGAGCGGCACGCCAGGGTGCTGCGGGAGCGTGCAGCGTGGGCGGAGCGGCAGCGGGAGAAGGGCGACGAGCTGCATGCCGAGCTCTGGCTGGGCGCGGCGGCCGGGCGGCGGGTCCGTGCCGTGGCGGCGCGGGCCGGGCTGACCCCGAACGAGGTCTTGGTCCAGCTGGCCGAGCGGGTGAGCGTCGATGATGGCGGGGCGGTGTCCGTCGCCCCGTTCACCCCGGGCGGCACAGCCGTGACGAGTGAGGAGCGATGAACGTGCAGCAGGCGGCGCAGGCAGAGCGGCGGGGAATCACGCTGTGGCCGCATCAGGTCGAGGCCGTAGACGCGATCGTGCGGGGGCTGTCCCTGCCCATGGACGGGGCGCTGCCCATGGCCGGGTTGCGCGGGCAGGTCCACATGGCCACCGGCACCGGCAAGACGGTCACCGCGGCGATGGCCGCGCTCAAGCTGTGCCCGAACGGGGTGATCGGCGTCCTGGTCCCGACGCTGGACCTGCTGACGCAGACGGTCGAGGCATGGCGCCGGGCCGGGCACACCGGCCCCGCCGTCGCCGTGTGCTCCCTCGGAGCCGACCCGCTGCTGGAAGCCCTCGGAGTGCGGTGCACCACCAACCCGACCCAACTCGCCCTGTGGGCAGGCTCAGGGCCGATGCTGGTCTTCGCGACCTACGCGAGCCTCGCCGGACAGGGCCTCGCCGACGACCAGGACCAGGACGACGATGACGAGTCCCTGGGCGTGCTGGAGACGGCACTGCGCGGCTCCTACGGGCAACGCATGGCGCCCTTCGACCTGGTGGTCATCGACGAAGCGCACAGGACGTCGGGCGACCGCACGAAAGCCTGGGCGGCCATCCACGACCAGGCGCGCTTCCCCGCCGCCCGCCGCCTGTACATGACGGCGACCCCGCGCCTGTGGGCAGCCGGACCCGCCACGGCGGACGAGGGCGGCGGTGAGGCGCTGGGCGGCCGGCTGGTGGCCTCGATGGACGACACCACCCTGTATGGACCGGTCCTGCACGAGACCGGCCTGATGGAGGCGGTGGAGCGGGGCATCCTCGCCCGGTTCGAGATCGACGTACTGGAGATCCGCGACCCCGCACCGCTCGCCGACGACGCCTCACCGGAGGAGCGGCGGGGCCGCCGGCTCGCCGCGCTCCAGGCCGCGCTGCTCAAGCACGCGGATGAGACCGGCGTCCGCAGCTACATGACGTTCCACTCGCGGACCTTGGACGCCATGGCGTTCAGCCGGGCGATGCCGGAGACCGCCGCCCGCCTCCACGCGGCCGGCCCCGCCGCTTACCCGGCCCGGGTCGGCTCCGACTGGCTGTCCGGGGAACACCCCGCCACCCACCGGCGGGATGTGCTCGGCCGGTACGCGGACGGGCTCGACGCGGAGGGGTGGGTGTGCGAGCTCTCGTTCCTCGCGTCCTGCCGAGTCCTCGGGGAAGGGGTCGACATCCGCGGCGAGCGCGGTGTCGGCGCGGTCGTCTTCGCCGACACCCGCTCGTCACCGGTGGAGATCGTGCAGATCATCGGGCGGGCCCTGCGGCAGGAGCCCGGCGACGGCAAGGTCTCCCGCATCCTGGTGCCGGTGTTCCTGGAGCCCGGGGAGGACCCCGGCGACATGATGGCGTCCTCCAGCTACCGGGGGCTTGTAGGGATCCTCCAGGGCCTGCGGGCACACGATGACCGGGTCATCGAGCGCATGGCGCTGCCCACCACGACCGCTCGCGGGCAGATCACCTCCGTGCTCGCCCTCGACCCGCAGCAGCCCCCGGCCGACCAGGACGAGGACCAGGGCGACGGGCACGAGAGCACGGCGGCCGGCCACGACGACGACCAGGACGCCCACGAGCACCAGGGCGACGAGGAGACCGACGACCAGGACCAGGACCAGGACCAGGGCGAGGAGGAGGGCGAGGACGAGGGCCAAGCGGGCGAGGGCGAGGGCGAGGAGGAGGCCGACGCGGCACCGGGCATCGCGGGCACCGGGGTGCCGCTGCTGCGGTTCTCCCTCCCCCGCGACCCGCAGGCCGTCGCCCTGTTCCTGCGCACCCGCGTCCTGCGGCCGGACTCCGAGATCTGGCTCACCGGGTACAACGCCCTGCGCGGCTGGGTCCGCGAGCACGGGCACGCGCAGGTCCCCAGCGAAACCGGCGTCGAGCTGGGCGGCGACGGCGCCACCTACGGGCTCGGCACCTGGGTCAGCGAACAGCGCCGCAGCTTCAAGGCCGGGAAGCTCAAGCCCTGGCGGGTGGACCTGCTCAACGAGGTGGGCATGGTCTGGTCCGTCTCGGACGCCGGGTTCTGGAAGAACCTCAGCGCCGCCCGCGACTACCACGCCGTACACGGCAGCCTGGCCTGCCCGAGGGACACGCAGTGGGACGGAGTCCCCGTCGGCCAGTGGCTCTCCAATCTGCGCCGCCCCGGCGGGCTGGGCACCGACCCCGTACGCGCCGACGAACGCCGCCGCGCGCTGGAGGCAATCGATCCGGAGTGGAACCCCGGGTGGCCGGTCGACTGGCAGCGCCACTACGCCGCCACCCGCCACCTCCTCGCCGAAGAACACAGCGGCATCGAGCTGCTGCCCGGCGTCACCGTCAACGGGGTCGACATCGGCACCTGGACCACCCGCCAGACCGACCCCGCCGTCTGGAACACCCTCAACGACGAACAGCAGAAGCGGCTGGAGGGTCTCGGACTCACTCCCCGGACCGACACCGCTCCAGCCGCCACAACGACGGCTGGGAAGGGCACGGCGTTCGAGCGGGGTATCACCGCGCTCACCCAGTACGCAGCGCGGGAGGGCCGTGTCGTCGTGCCCCGAGCCCACGTTGAGGAGACGCCCCGCGGACCCATCCGGCTGGGCAACTGGATCAGCAACACCCGCAGTAGGCGGAACAAGCTGAGCACCGGGCAGCGCGAGCAGCTCGCCGCGCTCGGCATCGACTGGGCAGCCGGATGACCGCCCGGGCTCTCGCCGTGGCGCTGGCGGCCGGGTACCTCCTCGGCCGCTGGCGCCCCTGGCAACGGCTCGGGAACTGGGCCGCCGACCGCACCAACTCCCCATCCGAGCAGGAGGGCACCCCGTGACCACCGACGGCAAGGCCGAGGAGATCCGCACGACAGTCGCCGGGCGGGCCCGGCAACGGGCCTGGCGCGAGGCGGAAAGAGCGATCAGCGCCGTGCTGGCCGATCCGGAAGTCCAGCGGCTCCAGGCCCTGATCGAGCAGGAGGAGGTCGCGGCCGGCCGCGACCTCCGCGACGAACTCCAGCCATTCCAGGACCGGTACGACCACGCCGTACAGACCGGCGACGTGGCCGCGCTCGCCGTGCTCTGCCCGGGGAAACACGGGCGGTGGGGCCGGATCTGCGTACAGAGCGCCGGCCACGAGACCCGCACCTCGCACTGGGGCATCACCCCCGACGGGCCGGTGGCCTGGATCGGCTCCGCCCCCGACGACGACTGAACGGCCCGGTGCCGGTGGCAGGGCCGCCACCGGTACCAGGGGAACGAGCCGTACTCCAGGGACCCGGGCCTGTCCCGCACACCCATACGGCGCGGTCTGCCACCGACCCTATCGAGCACAGCCAGGGCTCCTTCGGCGGGCTACGTCACGCCGAAGGAGCCACGGCCAGCCGGCCAGCCCCCGTCGGCGCGGGAGGACATGCCGACGGGTCTTCAGGTCTCCCGGAACGCAGCGCTCAAACCCCCGCCCCTGCCCTCCCGGCCGGGGCGTCGCAAGGCTTTCGCGAACTTCCCCGAAAACCGGCGGTTTTCCCTTGCAGCCCGATCGTCATACCAGCAGGCCGCGGGGACCATAATCGGGGGATGACGTCCCCCGCCTTCCAGGACAGCGGCCCCGGGTCCCTGCCAGTGATCACACCGCGCGGCGAGTTCGACTACCAGACAGTGCCGCTCCTGCAGACTCAGATCGACGCTGCGGTGGCGACCCACAAGGGCCTGATCCTGGATGCATCGGACATCACCTTCACCGATTCAATGTTTCTCACGATGCTCCTGGCAACCCATCAGCGCAGCGTTCTGCGCATCGTGAACCCCTCCCCCCGCCTCGCCCGTCTCCTCAGCATCTACGGCGTGGACCAAGTCCTCCACATCTACCCCACCCTCCACGCGGCCCACGCCGCCTGAAGGCCCGCCAGAGATCCCGGCCTCCTGACAACGAAGCCGGACCCGGGGGCGGCCCCGGTTACAGAGCGGCTGCCGGGGGCCCGCCCGTTGTTGTAGTCCTGGCCCCGCGGCCTGGGGCCAGCACTACGGCAGGGCCCCCTGCTCACACACCAGCACAGCCACCTCGCGGAGCTTGACGTTCTTGTTCTGCGAGTAGGCACGCAGCCGGTTGAACGCCTCGTTCTCGGGGACGCGGTGACGGGCCATGAGGATGCCCATCGCCTGCCCGATCTGGTGACGGGTGGCGACGGCTTGTTCCATCTGGGCGTGGGTGCGGGCGGCGGACAGGGCGACGGCGGCGTGGGAGGCCAGCAGCACACCGGCCCGCTCGCTCTCCTCGCTGAACGCTCCGGGGCTGCGGGAGTAGAAGTTCAGCGCGCCGAAGTCCTCGTCGTCGGTGTACAGCAGGAAACCCATCATGCTGCCCGCCCCCAGCCCCCTGGCTTCGGGCACGAAGTCCGGCCACCGCGGCTCCACCTCGGTGAGGTCGGCGATCCGGAAGACCCGCTCCCCCGTCGAGCGGCGGGCGGCGTCGAAGCACGGGCCCTGCCCCAGCTTGCGCTGGAGCTGGTCCAGTTCCTCCGCCAGGGGATCCGTGGGCGCCAGCGAGTGGGATTCCGCCCCGCTCAGAACGAGGATCCCCGCTAAATCGCACCCCGCGACCAGCTCGGTCGCCGAACCCGTGATCCGCCCCAGCGTCGCGTCCACCGAAGGCTGCTCCAGCAGATCATGCGCCATGACACCTATCCGCTCCGCGAACCGCTGCCAGTCCATACCCTTCACTCCTCTGCGTCGGCCCCCGCACCAAGACGCCTTCCCAGGGCCCCTACGGGCACGCAGCATCTCGGCGAGAACGGCTTCCGCGCGCACGCCGCACCGGCCTCCCGCACAGACCGCCCCGTACAGCCCAGCCATCACCCGGCAGCCGGCCCACCCCGACCGGGACCAGCAGCCACCTGCCCCCGGGCTCACGACCGGTTGAGCACCCGGTCCGGGCGGCACACCCCGCAGCCCTGGACCCCTTCGGCCAGCTCGCCCCGCGCCCTCCGCGCTGAGCGTCTGCATCACGCCCCCGGCGGAGCAGTCACCCCGGTGGATCTCAGCGACGGGCGCCCCGATGCCGGAGGAAGAGATGCCCCCGTCACGCGTCGACGGACGGCGCGGTCAGGCGGGCCGGACGGCGGCCGGGGGCCGCAGCGGGCAGAAACCGCACCAGGGCCGCGAGTGCCCAGCAGTGAGCCTCCGTCAACTTGAAAGAACAGGTTGAAGGGCTGGTGTGACTGACTCTCGGGGTGCTCGTGCTGGGCGTCGGCGACAGTCTGCGCAGTAGGTCGTTTGCCAGAGCCGGACGGTTCGCTGATTCCTGCTCGCTGGGGTCAGGCGCCTTCTACCATCCGATGCATGGACCCAAGCTGCTGGAACGGATCACCGCGCGGCGTGCGGAGCTGGACGCACGTGAGGAACTGGCGGAAGTGCGGGACGAGCGGGACGAGCTCGCCGTCGCGGAGCGGGTTGTTGAGCAGGTGAGCGAACAGCTCGCCAACGAACGCGCCGCAGCTGCGCTGCGCCCGGGCAGGTGGGCGGGCGAGCGGTGATGCTGATCCCGCACCGCGCGCCGGACATGCGGGAGGATTTGCTCCCGCCGGCCTACCAGCGCATCCTGGCCACCGTGCGGCAGGCGGCCGGACCGGTCATGGCTCGGCAGGTCGGCGACGCCTGGGAATCGATGTCAGTGTGCGGTCCAAGCTGGAGCCGCTGCGCGGGAAGCTGGTCAGACTCGTCGACCGCTGGCTGCGCAAACTGCCCGACGGCCCGTGGACCACCCGCTTGTGATCTGCTCCGCCGGTAGGGACTTCGCGGCGCGGGCGTAACTGCGCTGCCCCCGGTGGCTGTTGGAATTGCGTGACGAAAGCCAAGAAGCATGCTGAGGACATCGGCCTGCTTGTCTACCAGTGCCGCCTACCGCTGCCCACGCGCACCGTCAACCACCTCGCCGATCTGCTGCGAGGTCACCTGAAAGTGATCCGGTCCAGGTGGCGGATCCTGCCGCCTGGCAAGATCGCGGTGATCGTCCTGGCTGTGCTGCGCCGTGACCGACGCCGGGCTGACATGGCCGACGGCAACAACGTGTCCGAGTCCACTGTGCGGCGCTGGCGCGACGAGCTGATCGCCTGTTCGCCGTGCAGGCACCGCGCCTAGACCACACCTGGAGAAGGCCGCTGGGCAGGGTGAGAAAGTGGTCTTGATCGACAGCGCCCTCATTGCCGCCCAGCGCCGCACCGGGAAGGCCGACCGACGCGACTACTGAGGCAAGCGCCACTGGCACGGCCTGCACTTCCTCGCCCTGACCGACAAGCGGGGTCAGCTGATCTGGATATCCGCCGCCCGGCACGGCGGCACCCACGACAGCACCGCCGCCCGGGACGATCACGTCCTGGCCCACTTGCGTGCCGCCGGCCTCAGGGCCTTGGCGGACTTGGGCTTTCGCGGGCTGGACATCGGCGTACTCGAACCCGTGATCGTCACCGGCTACCACGCCACCCGCACCCACAAGCTCACCGTCGGCCAGAAGACCGCAAGCCGCGTCCTCGTCGTTGGACGCGCCCCGGTCGAGCACGGCTTCGCCCACCTCAATAGCTGACGGAGCCTGACCAAGCCCGCACCGATCCCGCCCGCGCTAGCCACCTACTGTGCGCCCTCCTCGTCCTGACGAATCTCGAAGTCAACCGCTGACGGACTTCAGGCTGTCGTCGGCAGCCCGTCCTCGGAGCTGGTGGTGTGTCGGGGCGGGTTCAGGATCCGTCGACGGTACACGGCACTGCGGTGGGCGGCGGGGGGTGGATCCGGTCGCGTACATGGTCCGGCTCACGGGCGGCTTTGTGTCAGGGCGCGCCGCGGCCCGGGTACGCGGGGTGCGTGCCCGGGCCGTGCGGGGACCGGTTCCCTGGGGTGAGGCCGGTGCCGGTCAGGCGGTGAGGGTCTGGTGGAGGGCGTCGAGGCCGTCGGCGTAGATGCCGGTGAACAGGTCGACGACCTCCTGCTCGGTGGCGCCGTCAGGGTTGAAGCGTCCCGACCACTGGACCTCGGTGGCGTTCTCCTGTTCGCGGACGGTGTGGACGCGGATGGTGGAGACGTAACCGTTGACGGGGAAGGGGGCCTGGAGGATGGCGTAGCTGTAGTGGCGTTCGGTCTCGTTGAAGTCGACGAGGCGTTCGATGATGACCTCGCCGTCGCTGTTCTTCAGTCGGCGGACTCGGCCGCCTTCGAGCGGGGTGCTCTCGGGGATGTAGGGGAGCCAGTCGGGCAGGGCGTCGAAGCCTCCGATGAGGCTCCAGACCTTGTCGGGGGAGGCGGGGACGATGCGGCTGACGGATGTCGAGGCCATGGCGTTTCTCCGGATGGTGTTACTGGCGTGGGGGTTTGGGAGTGGGGGTTCGGGTGAGGGTGCTGGTCAGGCGCCGTGGGGCAGCGGGGCGGCCGGGCTGACCAGGCCCGCGGCGCGCAGGTCCGTCCAGAACGCGGCCGGGATGTCCTCGCTCAGGGCGGCGGTGTCCTCGGCAATGCGGCTGGGACGGGTCGCGCCGGGGATGACGGCTGCGGTCACGGGGTGAGCCAGGGAGAACTGGAGGGCAGCGGCCTTGATGGAGATGCCGTGCTGGTCGGTGAGGGCCTTGATGCGCTTGACCTTCTCGATGATCTCCGGCGGGGCCTGCTGGTACTCGAAGTTTGTGCCGCCGGCGAGGATGCCGGAGCTGTAGGGGCCGCCGACGACCATGTCGACGTTCTGATCCTGGGCCAGTGGCAGCAGGCGCTGGAGGGCGTGGGAGTGGTCGAGGAGGGTGTAGCGGCCGGCGAGGAGAAAGCCGTCGGGCTTGGGCTCGTCCAGGGCGAGGGTCATCTCGATGGGCTCGGTCTTGTTGACGCCCAGGCCCCAGGCCCGGATGACGCCCTCGTCGCGCAGGCGGGACAGGACGCGGAAGGCGCCGGTGCGGGCCTCCTCGAACTTGTTGACCCAGGCGTCGCCGTGGAAGTCCTGGGCGATGTCGTGGACCCAGACGATGTCCAGGCGGTCGACGCCCATGCGGCGCAGGGTGCCCTCGATGGAGCGCTCGGTGGCGTCGGCGGTCCACTCGTGGAGGACCTTGTTGGCGTTGCCGTGCTCGAACAGGCCGCCCTTCTCGCCGAAGTCGGGGACGTCGGTCTCGATCTCGTCGAGGATGACCCGGCCGACCTTGCTGGACAGCACGTAGGAGTCGCGGGGCTTGGCCGACAGGACCTGACCCAGGCGCTCCTCGGCGAGGCCGGCGCCGTAGAAGGGGGCGGTGTCGTAGTAGCGGATGCCCTGGTCCCAGGCGGCTTCGACGGTGGCGCGGGCGTCCTCGTCGGGGATCGCGCGGAACATGTTGCCGAGCGGGGCGGTGCCGAAGCCGAGACGGCCGGGAAGGATGTTCTTCAGAGACATGGATGGTGCCTTTTCGATCGATGCCTCGGTATGAGATGAGGCGTGGAAGATCAGATGCCCCCGGTGCGGCGGCCCGCCTGAACGAGGGCCGGGGCACGGGGCGGGGGTCACCCGACTGGGCGGTGCAGGCGGTCCCGCATTTACTTGTGCTAGCGCCTTACATGCTAAGACAATAATTGCAGACGCGGGCTAATGCAAGTAAGGGCTACCACTCGCCCGCCAGGGAACAATCGTGGGGACCAGGCCGCCGTACGCGCCGAGTGCCCGGTCCGTGGTCGCCGAAGCCTGCTCCGACGCCACATAAGTGATCATGCTGGCCACCTCATGACGCCGGATCAGCCACTTGAGCAGAGACGCGGCCGCGCGGTTCTCCGCCAGATAGCGCCGCTCCTGCTCCGCCGGGTCGAGCCCGGGATGCAGTTCGTCGAACATGGCCAGCACCCTGCCGCTCACCGTCGGCCCGGGCAGCACGCAGTTCACCGTGACCCCACTACCGGCCAGCTCCCGGGCCATCCCTCGCGACACGGCGAGCTGCGCCGTCTTGGCCATCCCGTAATGGACCATGCCCGTCGAGGGCTGGACACCCGCCTCACTGCTGACGAAGATCACCCGGCCCCACCCGCGCCCCGCCATCCGGGGCGCGTAATGGCGCGCCAGACGCACGCCGCAGAGCACGTTCACCTCGAAGAACCGTAGTCACTCCCCGTGGAGGATCTCGAAGACAGGCCGGGGGCCGAACACGCCGGTGTTGTTGACCAAGACATCGACGTCGGGCACCTGCCGGACCAGCTCGGCCACTCCTCCCGCCGTCCCGACGTCTGCCGCGCCGCCGCGCGCTCCGAGCCGCTCCACCGCCTGGGCGACCCGGTCGGCGTCGCGGCCGTTGACCACCACGTCGGCCCCGGCATCGGCCAGCGCCTGAGCCGTCGGCCCGGTGACCAGTTCGGCACGCCCACTGATATAGATGCGCATCGAGCGAGCACCTCCCAGAAGTGACGCGGCCCGCCGGGCAGCGGGCCGCGTCCGGTCGCCATCTCAGCCCTCCCGGCGCGGGGAAGCCGCCCGCCTCGCACCGTCAAGCGCTGCCAGCATCGAATCCTCCGGGGTAAACCAGGGCAGACAAGACTCTTCGGCGAAATGGCAGGGCTCGCACCTCGCAACTTCCAGCCATCGACCGCCATTTTACTTGCATACGCCGGATACAGGAGTAAGCGGGTAATTTCGTTCAGGGCTTATCCTGGATTTCAGTCTCATCCGGAAGGAGACCGGACCCATGACCGCCACGGATCCCGCGTTGACCGCCCTCGCCAACGGATGGGCAGCCCTCTCCCTGCTGCACGGCAGGATCGAGGCGCACATCGAGCGTGCCCTGCAAGCCAGGCACGATCTGAGCGTGCGGGAGTTCTCGCTGCTCGACGTACTCAGCCGCCAGCACGACAGTGAGGGAGGGCATCTGCAGATGAAGCAGGTCGCCGACGCGGTCGTCCTCAGCCAGAGCGCCACCACCCGCCTGGTCGCCCGCCTGGAGGGCCGTGGCCTGCTCTCCCGCTACCTGTGCCCGACCGACCGCCGCGGCATCTACACCGACGTCACCGAAACCGGCCTGAAGCTCCTGGATGAAGCCCGGCCCACCAACGACACCGCCCTCAGACAGGCTCTCGACGAAGCTGCCGTCAACCCCGACCTCGCCCCCCTGGTCGCAGCAGTCAAGGCGATGCCCTCCGGCATCCCTCTCCCCTTCCGGCACAGTGAGAAGCCTTCGCCCGGGTCTTCCACCAGCCCCTGCTGAAAGGGGAGGACGCGAGGGGCCGTTGATCGACACGGCCTCTCAGTCCTCCCCCTGCTCCCGTGTCAGATCGCTGACCGAGACCGGGTCCCGTCAAGCAATCCCCCGCCAGACCTCCGCCCACGACAAGCGTGAGTGTTCCGAGAACCAGTCACACCAGCCCCTTGACCTGCGGCTTCAAGTTCGTGGGGGCTCAGTGGCTGTGTTCACGAGTATGGACGGCAGTTGTTCATCGTCTCGGGAGGCGGTTGGATCGGGCGGGGTCGATGTTCACGAGAACGGGAGGCACCTGATCCGGAGCCTGTTCCGGGTGCCGGATAGAGAGTGCCGAGGGGGACGTCGTGGAGTGGTCGATGGGATTGCTCGGGCTCACCGCCGGGCTCCTGATATCCGTCGTCACGGCGCCCGTGGGCGTCTCCGGAGCGGTCTTCCTGCTGCCCGTCCAGGTCAGTGTGCTGGGTGTGCCGAGCCCGGCCGTGACACCCACGAACCTGCTTTACAACGTCGTGGCCGGCCCCGGCGCCCTCCTGCGCTACTGGAGGGCCGGACGGCTGGCCGGGCCGCTGACCCGGCTGCTGATCGCGGGCACTGTGCCTGGCGTCATCGTCGGCGCCGTGATCCGCGTCTTCGCCGTTCCCGGCCCGCAGGTCTTCCGCCTCCTCATCGCGGTGCTGCTGCTGCCGCTCGGGGTGTGGCTGTGGCTGCGGACCGTACGCCCGACCCCGCCCCGGGCCAGGGACCTGCCGTCGGCCCGCGCGACGACGGCGCTGGCCCTGGCCGTCGGCGTGGCCGGAGGCATCTACGGAATCGGGGGTGGCTCGCTTCTCGGCCCGATACTCGTCGGCAGGGGAGCACCGGTCGCCACCGTCGCGCCCGCCGCCCTGGCGTCCACCTTCGTTACTTCCGTCGTCGGCGCCGCCACGTACGCGCTGCTTTCCCTGGCGGCTTCTGGCGAGGTCGCCCCCGACTGGCTGCTGGGCCTGTCCTGCGGTGCCGGCGGCCTCCTCGGTGGATACCTGGGCGCGCACCTCCAGCCGCACCTGCCCGAGACAGCCCTCCGGCTCCTGCTCGGAACCCTCGCCGCTGGCATCGGCGCCCTCTATGCAGTCCAGATCCTTCACTGACCGTGCGGTGTCCAGCCGTGCCGAAGGACCGCGCGCTGTCGAGACTCGTGAACATTCCGGTCCCGACGTCAGCCCTTGGCGCGTCGAAGTGCTGTCCGTTCTCGAGTTCTGGCCCAGCTTCTGTGGTTGTCGGGTCAGGTGCTTGCCCGCTCGGGTGCGCGTGACGCACTGAGCTGCCGATTCCCCTCGCTTCAGGTTGGCCGTTCCAGGCGACCACGCCAGGTCACAGAAGTTGAGCCAGAGCCCGTTCTCGCGGACAGAGCCAGGCTGCCGGAGCCTGCTCCGGTGGTGCCGCGCCGCTGCCGGACTGCAGGGGCCGGGGCAGTCTCGTCCTGGAGGACCGCCGCGTCGACCATGTGCGGCTCGTCTTGTGAGGGCTACTGCCATGCGCCCGCCGACGACGCCTACCAGCCGTGCGGGGATGCGAGGCGGGAGCAGTGCTTTGCGTGCCGGTGCTGCACGGTGTGCGTAAAGTGCCACTGCGGCGAGTAGGCGCCGCGCCCCGGGCGGCCGGCTCCGCGGCGTGCCCGTGCTCTTGGTCGTGCTCGCCGGGCGGCTGCGCCTGAGGTGCCGTCACTGATACCGGGGGCCTGGTGCCGGTGACAGGGCCGCCACCGGCACCAGGGGCCCGAGCCGTACTCCGGGGGCACGGGCCTGTCCCGCACACCCATACGGCGCGGTCCGCCCCCGACCCTATCCACACGTATGGACACTCCAAGGGGCCCCGGACCGCGTATCGGTCCGGGGCCCCTTGGAGTGTCCGCTGGAACTCCCGTGAGAGTGCGCTGCCAGCCAGTACGGCCGACCTGGGTTCGGGTGGCTAGCTTCCGCTGATGGCGTTCAGCAGGGCCTCTTCGACGTGGTCGGCGGCGTTGCGGTGCCCGGCCGCGTTGGGGTGGACGAAGGACAGCTGGTCGGGAAGGGTGATGAAGCCTTCGACCCACTTGTTCTCATCGCAGACGCTGTGCGCCCGGGACGAGGTGTAGAGGTCGACGAAGCCGGCCGTCTCCTGCGTGGTGGTCGACCTCTCGATGGTCTTGTTCAGGGGCTCCAGGACGCTGGTCCGCAGCCACGCCAGGTCGCCCCGAGTGATGTTGCCGAACTGCGTCACGTCGCCGTAGGTGCACTTCGTGGTGTCGTTGGGGACGATCGTGGGGTAGCCGACGGCCCGGATCTTGGCCTTCGGGGCACGCTCGTGGAGCACGGCGAGCATCCGGTCGTACTCGGTGCTCACCTTGTTCAGCCGGGCCCGAACACCGGAGCCCAGGGCATCCTTGCAGGGGGTGCCCTCGCCGTCGCTCCCACCGCCGAGTTCCTGGCACCGGGTGAGGATCTCCGCGAAGCCGAAGGTGTTCCCGCCGACGCCGACCGTGATCACATCTGTGTCGGCGTCCACGGCCTGCGACTGCGGGGGAACGGCGGGGAAGGGGTAGTCCGGGTCCTGCGAAATCGGTGGCAGGTTGCGGCCGATCGGCTCCTGGGCAGCGTCGGTGACGTTCGCGATGGTGGCGGCACCGCAACTGATGTTGGTCAGGTCGAACAGGCCGCCCAGATCACGGTCGATGACCTGGGGGTAGGACCGGTCGGTACGCTCGCAGCCGTCACGCGGTACCTCGAAGACGTCACCCGCAGCCTGGATCACCCCGGCCGTGTACGAATCCCCCAGAGCCACCCACTGGTACTCCGCAGCGGCGGAAGCGGACGAGGCACCGGCGAGCTGGACGGGAACGGCAACCCCAGCGGTCAGAGCAACAGCAGAGCCGAGCAAAGCGAAACGGGTACAGAAGCGAGCCACAGCAACTCCAGAGTCAGGTGGAACAAAGCCACATCGACCATATACACAGAGTAACTGAATGCGCGGGATGGATTACTTAAAGTAGCCTTTCGAGGAGGGTGAAGATCACAGAAACCGGTTGAGCACCCGGTCCGGGCGGCACACGCCGCACGCCTGAACCCCGTCGGCCAGCTCCGCACGCGCCCGCTCAGCACTGAGCGACTGCATCGCCCCCCTGCGAAGCAGTCGCCCCGGTGGACCTCAGCAACGGGCGCCCCGATACCGGCGGAGGAGATACCCCAGTCGGGCGTCCGCTCACGGCGCGGCGCAGCGGCCCGCGCGGTGACCGGAGGCCGCAGTGCCCGCCAGGGCTGTGCTGGGCGCTCGGTCGCCGCGATCTCCTCCCGGACCCGCTTCAATGAGAGGGCCAGCCAGGTCTCCAGGGTCCGGAGACGGTCCACGTCGGGCGGCAGATCGCCCATGCCGATCAGCCCCTTCCCGTCAGCCGGCTCACGCCGCGTCCGACCGCCGCTGCCCGCCGGCCAGCCGCCGCAGCTCCACCCGGGCCGCAGGGCTCCACCCGTCCGGGGTCGACCAGAACGGATGCCACTCGATCCGGACCGACAGGGCCAGCAGGCGGCGGCGCAGCTCGGTGACACCGCGCGGTCGCGGCACGGCGAGCGCACGATAGGCGGCGTGCCAGTCCCGCTGGGCTCGGACAAGGTCGTCGGGGAAGGGGAAGGACTCCATCCCCCTATTAGAACTTCTGTTCGAATTTTGATGCCAGCCCGAGCGTTCACCGGGCCCCAGCTGTCGGTCTGCTGTCGTACGGAAGGTTGATCGGTCTCACGAGAGTTTGATTGGCTGGGTGGCTGTGCTGCCGCGACCGCGTAGACAACGGTAGGGCTCACGAGCAGTGGTTCTGCGCGTGCCACGACTGGCGTGCATGGTGGAAGAGGAGCTCGATTCCCTCGCCCTCTGGCTGCACCTAGCCGGGGGCGCTCTACCGGAAGGCTGTGAGCTGCGTGAAGGCGCTCGTCTACCAGGGTCCGCACGATGTCGCAGTCCTCGACGTGCCCGACGCGAGGATCGAACGTCCCACGGACGTGATCGTTAAGGTCACGTCGACCAACATCTGCGGGTCCGACCTGCACATGTTCGAAGGGCGCACGACGATGGAGACCGGGCGGACGCTCGGTCACGAGAACCTCGGTGAGGTTGTTGAGGTCGGTGACGGGGTGGACCGGGTGAAGGCCGGCGACCGGGTCTGCCTTCCGTTCAACGTCGGCTGCGGATTTTGTGCCAACTGCGAGCGGGGGTTCACCGGCTTCTGCCTCTCGGTCGACTCCGATACCCCTGGCGGGGCCTACGGCTTCGCGGAAATGGGCACGTACGCCGGCGGTCAGGCGGAGTATCTGCGGGTGCCGTGGGCCGACTTCAACTGCCTGGTCCTGCCCGAGGACGCAGTGGAGAAGGAGAACGACTACGTGATGCTGGCGGACATCTTCCCCACCGGCTATCACGCCACCGAACTGGCGGCCGTATCACCCGGCGAATCCGTCGTCGTCTACGGAGGCGGTCCAGTGGGGCTGATGGCCGCGTACTCGGCGAACCTGCGCGGGGCGAGCCAGGTCCTGGTCGTGGACCGCCAGAGCGACCGCCTGCGGCTGGCCGAGGAAGCCGGCGCCACCGCGGTCGACGACTCCCAGGGAGACCACGTCGAGCAGATACTTGAACTCACCGGCGGCGGGGCCGACAAGGGCTGTGAATGCGTCGGCTACCAGGCTCACGACCCGCAGGGCCAAGAGCGCCCGGAAGCGACCATGAACGACCTCGTCGCCTCCGTGAAGGCGACCGGCGCAATCGGCGTCGTCGGCGTCTTCCTTCCGCAGGACGATGGAGCCCCGACCGAACTGACCCGGCAGGGCAAACTCCCCTTCGACTTCGGCCAGTTCTGGTTCAAGGGACAACGCATCGGAACCGGGCAGGCCAACGTGAAAGCGTACAACCGCCGTCTCGGTGACCTCATCCACCGCGGCAAGGCGGAACCGTCCTTCATCGTGTCGCACGAACTGCCGCTGTCCGAGGCAGCCGACGCCTACCGCCACTTTGACAACCGCGACCCCGGCTGGACCAAGGTGGTCCTCAAGCCCTGAACTCCCCCAGACCCGCGCCACGGCCCCCACCAGGCGTTCCCGCACCCCGCCTGTTGACGATCGACCCTCAATTCGAAAGGCGAACCTGCCGATCACCGAGGTTCAGAAGCACGCTCGGATTTCGGCGCGGCAGGACGCTTCAGAACCGCCTCAGCCCTGGTTGGTGTCGCGGGCCGGGGACTGAGTGACCGCAGGAGGGGGGTGGGGGGAGAAGAGTGGGTCGTCAGTAACTGAGCGCCAGGGGCTTCACCGCTTTCACCGCCTCGACCACGATGCCAGCTCCGGGTTCGCGGCGGCCTGGTCGAACGCTCCCCCGGAGGGCGGCGTCGCTCGCCGGCCGGCCTCCCCAACGAGCTTCAGGCCGGCTTCAGTGACGTCGGTGTAGACGCCGCGGCGGTCGGTCGGAAGTTCGCGGCTGGGTAGCGCCGCTCCTGCTCGACGGGACCGAGACCGGGGCAGCTCGTCGAGCACGGCCAGTAAGGCGTCACTCATGGTCGGTCCGGGCAACACGCAGGTCACCGTGACCCGGCGCCGGCGACCTCCTGCGCCATGCCGCGCGACCCAGCCAGCTGCGCCGTCTTGGACATCCCGTAATGGATCCAGTCAGACGGCGCCTGAACGCCGGCTCCACTGCTGACGAAGATCACGCGGCCCCACCCGCGCCCTATCACCCGCGGCGCGTAGTGACGGGCCAGGCGCACGTCAGAGAGCACGTTGACCTCGAAGATCCGCAGCCAGCCCTCGTCGGGGATGCCTCGATCACCTCGGAGGCGTGCGGGGCCTGCCTGGCATCCTTCATGAACAGCTCCGCCGCACCTAATTCAGGCACGGCCGCCGGGCAGCAGCCAGTTGGCCGTGCGCAGCCCGGTCCTGAAGAGGTGACGGGGGTGAAGGCGGCCTCGGTGATGACGATGGCGGCGACGGGGGAAGCGAGATCGAGGGCGGTCTGCACGGTCCAGTGTGTGATGCCCTTCTGCTTCGCGTCGTCCTGGAGGATGACGAAATGCAGGCCACGCTCTCGCGGCGCTGAGTGTCAGTGAAGTTGGCGTTGTCACCGTCGATCATCCTGTCCGCCTGCCTCCAGCGGCGGGGCGGACTTCTCGATGGCTCCGGGGGGGGGTGGCCTCACCGTCCTTAGCCATGATCAACAGCGGACATTCCAGCGCGACCACGCACTCCTGCAAGTGTGCCGGGACAAACCGCAATCGCGGCCGAAGTCCTTGATCAGGGACTTCGGCGCCCCGAAGTCCGGTTGTGCACGGCGACCATGAAGCCGTTCCAGGCTGGTTCGGACCATGACCGAGCGGCCCGTCAGAGCTGCACCCCAGAAAGGAAGTATGCACCGTGCGTATACATGACGTGTATACGCACGGTGTAGAGTCCTCGAGTATGCCTATCGCTTACACCCTCCTAGGGCTCCTGGAGTCCGGCCCCCGACACGGCTATGACCTGAAGCGGGCCTTCGACGAGAAGTTCGGTCACGACCGGCCGCTCCACTACGGCCAGGTCTATTCGACGATGTCCCGGCTGCTGAAGAACGGCCTCGTTGAGGTCGACGGGATAGAGACGGGCGGAGGCCCCGAGCGCAAGCGTTACGCGATCACCGAGGAGGGCGTCACCGACGTCGAACGGTGGCTCGCCACACCGGAGAAGCCCGACCTCTACCTACAGTCGACGCTCTACACAAAGGTCGTCCTCGCCCTCCTGACGCACCGCGACGCGGCCGAGATCCTCGACACCCAGCGCTCCGAGCACCTGCGCATGATGCGCACCCTCACCCACCGCAAACTGAAGGGCGATCTCGCAGACCAGCTGATCTGCGACCACGCTCTCTTCCATCTCGAAGCAGACCTGCGATGGCTCGAGCTCACCGCCGCGCGCCTCGGCAAGCTCGCCGAGGCGGTGACCCGGTGACCCCCGCAGGCTCCCTGCTCGTGGCCCACGACCTGCGGAAGGCGTACGGCCCCACCAACGCCCTCGACGGCGCTGGCTTCTCCATCCACCCGGGCGAGGTCGTCGCCGTGATGGGCCCCTCGGGCTCCGGCAAGTCGACCCTCCTGCACTGCCTCGCCGGCATCGCGACGCCCGACTCGGGCTCGATCACCTACGGTGGCCGGGAGATGGCGGCCATGAACGAGTCCCAGCGCAGCGCGCTGCGGCGCTCGGAATTCGGGTTCGTTTTCCAGTTCGGCCAGTTGGTGCCCGAGCTGACCTGTATCGAGAACGTGGCTCTGCCGCTGCGGCTGAACGGCGTCCGGCGCAAGGAGGCAGAGGGCACCGCCCTGGCCTGGATGGAGCGCCTGGAGGTCGACCTCCTGGCGGGCAAGCGGCCCGGCGAGGTCTCCGGCGGGGAGGGCCAGCGCGTCGCCGTGGCCCGCTCCCTGGTCACAAGCCCGCGGGTGCTGTTCGCGGACGAGCCCACAGGCGCACTCGACTCGCTCAACGGCGAGCGCGTGATGGAACTGCTCACGGACGCCGCCCGGTCCACCAACGCGGCCGTCGTCCTCGTCACGCATGAAACCCGGGTGGCCGCGTACTCCGACCGCGAGATCCACGTGCGGGACGGAAAGTCCCAAACCATGGAGCGCGTCATATGAGCATCCCCGCATCGCCCACGGCCGCCCCGCCCGAGGATCCCCCGGAGCTGTGCGCCGGGGAGGGGCCCGGTGACAAGGCGTCCAAGCTCCGGCAGTGGCCCGAAAACCTGGCCATGGGCCTCAAGTTCGCGTTCAGCGGCGGCCGCGAGGGCTGGATACGTGTCCTGCTCACCGGTGTCGGCGTGGGGCTCGGGGTGGCGCTGCTGCTGCTCACCGCCGCCATCCCGAACGCGATGCAGGCGCGGGAGGACCGCGAGTACGCGCGCATGGACTTTGCGATAGGCGACGCCGAGCCGGCCAAGCCCGGCAACACGGTGCTCGTCGCGCACGTCGACACCGAGTTTCGCGACCGGGAAGTACGCGGCCGCCAGCTGGAGCCCGAGGGCCTGCGGGCACCGCTGCCGCCGGGGATCGACAAGTTCCCCGCGCCCGGCGAGATGTTCGTGTCCCCCGCGCTGAAAAGACTGCTGGAGTCCAAGGACGCCGGACTGTTGCGCGAACGGATCCCCTACCGCATCACCGGCAGCATCGGTGAGAGCGGTCTGATCGGCTCGGCCGAACTCGCCTACTACACGGGCGGCCAGAGCCTGGCCGAGTTCGTCGACGATTCCGCCATCTCACGCATCGACACCTTCCAGGCGACGAAGGGGCCCTCCCAGGAGACGGACCCGGTCCTTCTCCTGCTCGTCCTCCTCGTCTTCGTGGTGCTGCTCATGCCGGTCGGCATCTTCATCGCCACGGGCGTGCGCTTCGGCGGCGAACGACGCGACCGCAGGCTCGCCGCGCTCAGACTCGTCGGCGCCGACAGCCGGATGACCCGCCGGATCGCCGCGGGCGAGGCACTCGGCGGCGCCTTCCTCGGGCTGGCCTTCGGCATCGGATTCTTCCTGATCGGCCGCCAGATCGCCGGCTCGGTCGAGCTCTTCGGGATCAGCGTCTTCCCGAGCTACCTCGACCCGGCGCCCGTGCTCGCCCTCCTGATCACCGTCGCCGTCCCTGCGGCCGCGGTCGCGGTGACGCTGCTGGCCCTGCGCGGAGTGGTCATCGAGCCGCTCGGCGTGGTGCGCACGGCCAAGCCGGCACGACGCCGACTGTGGTGGCGGCTGCTGCTGCCGCTGGGCGGTCTCGGCCTGCTCACCCCGATGATCGGCCAGGGCAACGGCAACGGCACGTTCAACGAGTACATGGTCGCCGGCGGTGTCACCCTGCTCCTCGTCGGTGTCACCGCGCTGCTGCCGTGGGTCGTGGAGAACGTCGTGGCCCGCCTGAACTCGGGCCCGGTCTCCTGGCAGCTGGCCGTGCGCAGGCTCCAGCTGAGCAGCGGCACCGCGGCCCGCCTGGTCAACGGCATCGCGGTGGCGGTGGCCGGAGCCATCGCTCTGCAGATGCTGTTCTCCGGCGTCCAGGACGACTTCACGGAGCCCACCGCCCAGGACGTCTCGCGCGCCCGGGTAGAAGTCTCCCTACCGGCTCCCGTCTCCCTCGCGGACGCACAGCGCAAGCTCGCCGGCACCCCTGGAGTGCGCCGCGCCGTCGCGGTGTCCACCACCGTGATCGGTATGAGCCGGAAGAACCCCGAGTCGTCCGTGGGACTCACCGTCGGCGACTGCGCCGCCCTGCGCGAGCTCGCGAAACTGCTCTCATGCCGCGAGGGAGACGCGTTCACCCTCCACGGCTCCTGGCCCGACGGGGAGACCGTGAAGCTCGCCGAACCCGGCCGGAAACTCTTCGTCAACCCGACCTTCGAAGGCTCCGGAAAGGGTACAGAGGCGGCATGGACGGTACCGCAGGACATCAAGAAGGCCGTCCCGTACAAGGACCCGACGGGCTGGGAACGGAACGGCTTCCTGATGACCACGAAGGCGCTGCCCACCTCGGTCGCCTCCGACATCAGCGGAATCATCTACGCCGGACTCGACCCATCGGTCCCGGAGGCGCTCGAGATGGTGCGCAACACCGTCGCGGAGATCCACCCCCTCGCGATCCCCACGATGCACGCGCCGAACGAACGGTCGCAAAACTACGACACCATCCGCACCGGCCTGTTCGTCGGCGCGGCCTGCGTCCTCGCACTGATCGGAGCGAGCCTGCTGGTCTCCCAACTGGAGCAACTGCGCGAACGGAGGAAACTGCTGTCGGCGCTGGTCGCCATCGGCACCCGGCGCCGCACACTAGGCCTCTCGGTGCTCTGGCAGACCGCGATCCCCGTCGCCCTGGGCCTGGCCCTGGCCCTGGTCGTGGGCCTCACTCTGGGCGGCGTCCTTCAGAAGATGACGGACACCGCGATCCGGGTGGACTGGACGAGCGTGCTGGCCATGACGGCCATCGGCGCAGCAGCAGTCCTGGCCGTGACAGCTCTCAGCATCCCTCCGCTGCTCCGCCTGATGCGCCCGGACGGCCTACGCACGGAGTAGCCCGAGCCGGGGGCTCGGAGAACGGCGGCTCACCTCCGCTCAGGCGGAGGCCACAGAGGAGTACGCCTGCGGTGAGGAACGAAGCCGGATCGAGCCCCCTTCCGGGGTCACCGTGAAGGGTGTCGACATCGGCACCCGGGACACCCGGCAGACCGGCCCCGACGGCTGGGGCGCGTCGCTGCCCAAGCGGAGCGAACGTCTGGAGAGCCGCCGGGCTCGGACGTCCGGACGCCCCTCCCGGCCGTCGTGGCGACCGGGAGGGGCGTCCGGACGTCCGAGCGGGTGTCAACGCGCTCCGGGCGGTCACCTCCGCAGGGCGATAGACCTGACCGGCGGAGGGCTGGACAATGCCGCGCAGACGTCGCTTTGTTGCCCGGTGCCCCCAGGTCGGGACCGGCTGACCGGGTGCCCGTCCTGATGATCCGGGACCCGGCGCGAGCACCCGCGCCGCCGCCGGGTGACAGACCGGTTGGGTCACTTCTGCGTGAGCATGCAGGTGCGCAGCTTCGTAAGCGTGCGGCTGATCCTTAAGATCTCCGAGTAGGACCGCGTTGCAGCGCGGGCCGAGGAGGTACGCCCATGCTCAGCGTAGTCACCGACGACGGCTCCACACAGTCTGGCTCCCTGACTGACGAGATCGTGCGGGAAGGTGCCCGCCGGATGCCGGCCGCCGCGCTGGGAGCGGAAGTCAACCAGTACATAGCCGAGTTGTCGGCTGAGACCGACGAGTACGGCCAACGTCTCGTGGTCCGCAAGCCAAGGACCGTGGTCAGCGTGGGGTGCCACTGCGGCGAGTAGGCGCCGCGCTCCGGGCGGCCGGCTCCGCGGTGTGCCCGTGCTTCTGGTCGTGCTCGCCGGGCGGCTGCGCCTGAGGTGCCGTCACTGATACCGGGGGCCTGGTGCCGGTGGCAGGGCCGCCACCGGCACCAGGGGCCCGGGCCGTACTCCGGGGGCACGGGCCTGTCCCGCACACCCATACGGCGCGGTCCGCCCCTGAGCCTATCGAGCAAAGCCGTGGCTCCTTCGGCGCGGGAGGACATGCCGACGGGTCTTCAGGTCTCTCGGAACGCAGCGCTCAAACCCCGGGCCCCTGCCCTCCCGGCCGGGGCGTCGCAAGGCTTTCGCGAACCTCCCCGAAAACCGGCCGTTTTCCCTTGCGGCCCGACCGTCATACCAGCAGGCCGCAGGGACCATAATCGGGGGATGACGTCCCCCGCCTTCCAGGACAGCGGCCCCGGGTCCCTGCCGGTGATCACACCTCGCGGCGAGTTCGACTACCGGACAGTGCCGCTCCTGCAGACTCAGATCGACGCTGCGGTGGCGACCCACAAGGGCCTGATCCTGGACGCATCGGACATCACCTTCACCGATTCGATGTTCCTCACGATGCTCCTGGCAACCCATCAGCGCAGCGTTCTGCGCATCGTGAACCCCTCCCCCCGCCTCGCCCGTCTCCTCAGCATCTACGGCGTGGACCAAGTCCTCCACATCTACCCCACCCTCCACGCGGCCCGCGCCGCCTGAAGGCCCGCCAGAGACCCCGGCCCCTTGACAACGAAGCCGGACCAGCTGCTGCCGAAGGACGACAGACGACTTCAGCTGCGCCGGGGGGAAGCAATAGGCCGCAGGGCCACGCCGGCGCTGAAGCCGCGGCGGTCCCGGCGAGCAGTCGGGGCCGCCAACGCTCGTAGGACGCCTTCCCCTTCAGGCTGCGCGAGGTGGGGTCACCGGGCGTTGCGGTGGTGTTGGGCGTTGATGCGTCGGGCTTCTTCGAGCTGGTCTTGGAGGATGACGATGCGGCAGGCGGCCTCGATGGGGGTGCCCTGGTCGACGAGTTCGCGGGCGCGGGCGGCAATGCGCAGCTGGTAGCGGGAGTAGCGGCGGTGGCCGCCCTCCGAGCGGAGGGGGGTGATGAGTCGTGCTTCGCCGAGGGCGCGGAGGAAACCGGGTGTGGTGTTGAGTATTTCCGCGGCCCGGCCCACGGTGTAGGCGGGGTAGTCGTCGTCGTCGAGTCGCCCGAAGGAGTCGTTTGCTGTCACTGGCACCTCTCTGTAGAACACGCTGGAGGGGCCCTGGTGCCATATGGCACCAGGGCCCCGAAGGAACTGCTACACCATCGGCCGGCCATGATCGGCTGTGCCGGCCTTCTGTTTCCGCATGCCCGCCCCGGGAGAGGCCGAGGGCTGCGGGGATCGCGGTTGCTTGACCGGAGACCACCTCACTATCGATGTCCTGCGGTACCC
>NZ_UAVD01000028.1 GCF_900460065.1 Streptomyces griseus
GATCGCCCACCAGCGCCAGCAGGGATTCCCCGGAGGCGTCGATCAGGGAGAGCTGCCGGCGCTGCTCGTCGGTGAGCGGGGCGGAGTCCGGGGCCAGCATCAGCCGGGTCAACGCCACCACCGCGTTCACCGGGGTGCGGAGCTCATGGCTGATGTTGCGCCAGAACCGCGTCTTCGCCTCGCTGGTCTCGCGCAACCGGGCCGACTTCTCCTCCAGCTCGGCATGGAGGGCCACGACGCCGCTGTTCGTCTCCTCCAGCTCCCGCGACAGCTCGGTGTAGAGCGCCAGGACGCCGCGGTTGGTCTCCTCCAGCTCCTCGTTGAGCCGGCGCAGCTCCTCGCGCTGGGCCCGGGTCTCCTCCAGGGCGGTGATCAGGTCGCGGGTCTGCGCCCGCTGGTCGTCGGCGAGGGACGGGGACGCGCGGCGGCCGAGCGCCTCCACGACCCGGCGCCGGGCGTCCGGGCCGTCGGCCCAGCCCGCCGGCAACGGATGCTCCGCGACGATCCGCTCCCGGCCGGCGCCCGGCTCGTGGCGGACGCGGAGCAGGAGCCGGGAGGCCGGTTCGAGATCGGGGTCCGGCTTCGTACCGCCGGTCCACGCGAAGACCACGGCGAGGACGCGTTCCGGGCCCGCCGGGAGGGCGAAGTCCACGGTCAGCCCCTCGCAGCCCAGCCGGTCGCGTCCCAGCTCGCTCAGCGCGGTGGCGAAGCGCACCTGGTCCTGGCGTTCCATGCCCAGCGCTTCGGCCGCGCCCTGCCCGATGCGCCGCAGGGCGAAGACGTCCCGCGGGGTGGCGAGGCCGTACGTCGCCAGCACGTCCGGGGCCGTCGCACCCCCGCTCACCAGGCCTCCTTGACGACCACGATCCCGGCGTCGTCGCGGCGGACCCCGGCCTCGCGCAGCAGCTGCCCGGCCAGCACCGCCGGGGTGTGCCGGAGCAGCCCCGGCAGGTCGTCGGCCTTCCACCGTTCGGTCAGCCCGTCGGAGTGCATGACGAGGGCCCCGCCCGGCTTCCACGGCAGCTCGAACGTCCGCAGGCCGCGCATCTGCTGCCCGACGATGCCCGGTGCCGAGAGCAGGCCGTTGCGGGAGCCGGGCCCCAGCAGGATCCCGCTCACGTTGCCGATGCCGCAGTAGAGCACGCGCCCCCTGGCCGGCTCGATCCTGGCGACGGCGACGGCGCCGCCCCGGGTGCCCCGCAGCGCGGCGTGGATGTCCCGCAGCAGGCCCTCGGGGTGGCGTGCGGTGCTCCGGCGGAACGCCGCCACCGCGGCCTCGGAGGCGAGCGCGGCGAGCGGCCCGTGGCCCAGCCCGTCGCACAGCACGACCAGGACCGCCGGCTCCGGGGACGGTGCCGAGCGGGAGCCCCCGCGGGCGGAGGCGGCCGACCGCGGGTCCTCCTGCCCGCCGTCGTCCACGCGTACGGCCCAGGCGTCGCCGCAGCTCGTCTCCCCGCTGATGGGCCGGGTCAGCCCCGAGGCGACCGACGGAGCCCCGCCGGTGGGGCCCGCACCGGCCCCGCGCGCCCAGAACTGGGCGGCCACGACGGTGCCCCGGCCCGGCAGGGAGTGGATGTCGAAGGCGTCGGCGAGCCGGGCCACCGCCCCCAGCCCGATGCCGAGGGTCCCCGCCGAGGAAACCCCGTCCGACAGGGCCGCCCCGACGTCGGGGATGCCCGGGCCGCCGTCGATGGTGAGGAACTCGACGCCGGCCCGGTCCGGGGTGCGCAGGACCCGCAGCAGCAGAGCGCCGTCGTTCGCGTGCCGTTGGAGGTTGGTCGCGGCCTCGCTGACCGCGAGGGCGACCTCGGAGGACCGGTAGCCGTCCAGCCCGATGCGCCGGGCCAGGGTGGCGGCCGCGCCCCGCGCCGCCGAGGGCATCTCCGCGCCGTCCCGGAACCAGGCCACGTCCTCGCAGTCGACGACGGGCAGCCCGGTCATCGCGCCCACTTGACGATGGTGACGGTGGTGCCGCGCTCCACCTCGGTGTCCAGGACGAAGTCGTCGACCAGCCGACGCGCCCCGCTCAGCCCGAGCCCCAGCCCGCCCCCGGAGGTCCAGCCGTCGGTCAGGGCCAGCTCGGTGTCGGGGATGCCGGGCCCGGAGTCCGCGAAGACCGCGGCGACCCCGCGCCGGCCGTGCCGCTCCACCAGCCCGGCCCGCATCTCCCCGCCGCCGCCGTACACCAGGGTGTTGCGGGCGAGTTCGCTGGCGGCCGTGATGAACTTCGTCTGCTCCACCAGTGACAGCCGGCACTCCTGCGCGAGCGCGCGGACCTGCTGCCGCGAGCGTACGACGTCATCGTTCTGGGTGATCGGCTGTGTCTGCGGCGGGGCCTCGGCCGCCCAGGGGACGGTCACTGCAGTTCCGCGCCGGTCGCAGACCGGCGCAGCAGCGCGAGTCCCTTCTCCAGGTCGAGCGCCGTGCGTACGCCGCCCAGGGAGAGGCCCAGTTCGACGAGGGTGATGGCCACGGCGGGGCGCATGCCCACCACGACGGTCTCGGCGTCGAGCAGCCGGGAAATGGAGGCGATCGTGGCCAGCATGCGGCCGACGAAGGAGTCGACGATCTCGACCGCCGTGATGTCGATGATGACCCCGCGGGCCGACCGGGCGACGATCTGGTCGGCCAGGTCCTCCTGGAGGTCCAGCACCGTCTGGTCCTCCAGATCCACCTGGATCGAGACCAGGAGGATGTCACCGATCCGCAGGACCGGAACGCGTTCGCTCATCGGCCGACGCCCTGGTGCGCGACGAGGTCGACACCGGACGCGCGCAGCGCGTGCTGGAGGGCGTCGGCGAGCGTCGCCTTGGTGATGATGTCGCCGAACTCGATGCCCAGCGCCACGATGGTCTGGGCGATCTGCGGGCGGATGCCGGAGACCGTGCACTCCGCGCCCATCAGCCGGGCCGCCACGACCGTCTTGAGCAGGTGCTGCGCGACCTGCGTGTCGACGGCCGGCACCCCGGTGATGTCGATGATGGCCTGCTCGGAGCCGGTGTCCACCAGGGCCTGGAGCAGCTTCTCCATCACGACCTGGGTACGCGCCGAGTCCAGGGTGCCCACGAGGGGCACGGCGATGACCCCGTTCCAGAGCTTGACCACGGGCGTCGACAGCTCCATGAGCTGGGCCGCCTGCGAGCTGATGATCTCCTCGCGGGTGCGGGTGTACGCCTCGACGGTGAACAGGGCCAGGTCGTCGAGGACGCGGGCCAGCCGCAGGTAGGCGGTGGTGTCGTCGGCGGAGTCGTTCCGCAGCGCGGGCTCCAGCGCCTGCTTCAGCGCCAGCACGCTGATCGCGGTCTCACTGGGCGTGAAGCCCTGCCGGGCCCGGTTGCGCGACAGCTCGGTGAGCAGCGCCCGCGCCTCGGAGAGGCTCTCGCCGCGGGTGTCGTCGCCCCCCTCCCGCAGCCCCTCCACGAGCGCCCCGTAGAGTTCGCGCAGCTCCCGGTCGACCTCGGCCCTGCTGATGCGGCCCTGGAGCGACCCGGCCACCGTGTCGATCCAGTCGGCGGTGACCTTCTCCCGGTCGGTGGTCAGCAGCTCCACCGGACCTCTCGGACTAACCTGCTTCGCCACGTCCCGCCCCTTTACTTCTAAAAAGTATTCATCAGGCAACTCTTCTCGAAGCGTACGGCAAGGCCCCCACCACGCCGAGCGGGCAGGGGCCTCCAACGGATGCGACGAGCGGGCCGGCCGGACCGCGGCGGCCGGGTCAGTCGGGCTGCGGCGGCTGGTACGCGGCCTGCCGGGCGGCCAACGACCCGTTGAAGCGGGTGAGCAGGGCGCAGAACGTGTCCCGTTCCTCCTGCGTCCAGCCGTCCGTCACCTGGGACATCAGCTCACGCCGCGAGGCGCGGACCTCCTCCAGCCGGGCCTGACCGCGCGGCGAGAGCTGGAGCACCACGGCCCGGCCGTCCTCCGGGTGCGACGTGCGCTTCACCAGACCGGTGTCGACGAGCGGCGCGACCTGCCGCGTCACCGTCGAGGAGTCGATGCCCATCCCGGCCGCCAGCGCCTTGACGCCCATCGGGCCCTCCCGGTCCAGCCGGTTCAACAGCAGATAGGCCGCCCGGTCCATCGAGTTGCGGACCTGGCCGACACCGCCGAGGCGGGTCTGCTCGGCACGGCGGGCGAAGACCGCCACCTGGTGCTGGAGGGAGTCCAGCAGGCGGTCGGGGCCCGGGTGTTCGGGGACGGCGCCCCCGGAAGGAGACGCAGCAGTCGTCATGTCCTGAGGGGGCATGGCCGGGGGCTCTCTTCGTGCGGTGTCGGATGGGTGGGGGACAGAGTACGCGGCCCCGGGGCAACGCGTACCAGTGCCGCACAAACCTGCGGACACCACCGCAGGCCGCCATGAGACAAGTCTGCCGCGCCCGGTCGGAGCTGCAAGACTTGCGGACATGAGCTTCCGCGCGACCGCCCGCCATCCGGCCCTGATCCTCGACGACGTCCGGGGCGCGCAGAAGATGCTGTCCGGGGTGGCGCGGGTGACCGCCCTGGAGGGCAGCCGCCACCTGACCGAGCTGGTCGGTTCCCCGGTGCACCTCAAGTGCGAGAACCTCCAGCGCACCGGCTCCTTCAAACTGCGCGGCGCCTACGTCCGCATCTCCTGCCTCACCCCGGTGGAACGGGCGGCCGGGGTGGTCGCCGCCAGCGCCGGGAACCACGCCCAGGGCGTCGCCCTCGCCTCGTCCCTCCTCGGCGTGCGCTCCACCGTCTTCATGCCCGTGGGGGCGCCCCTGCCCAAGGTCGCCGCGACCCGGGAGTACGGGGCCGAGGTGCGGCTGCACGGCCAGGTCGTCGACGAGACCCTCGCCGCCGCCCAGCGGTACGCGGAGGAGACCGGCGCCGTCTTCATCCACCCCTTCGACCACCCCGACATCATCGCGGGCCAGGGAACCGTCGGGCTGGAGATCCTGGAGCAGTGCCCCGAGGTCCGCACGATCGTCCTGGGCATCGGCGGCGGCGGGTTCGCCGCGGGCGTCGCCGTCGCGGTGAAGGCCCTGCGCCCCGACGTCCGGATCGTCGGCGTCCAGGCGGAGGGGGCCGCCTGCTACCCGCCCTCCCTGGCCGCGGGGCACCCCGTCTCCCTCGACTCCCCGGCCACGATGGCCGACGGCATCAAGGTCGGCCGGCCCGGCGACGTACCGTACCGGCTGATCGAGGAGCTGGTCGACGAGGTCCGCACGGTCACCGAGGACGAGCTCTCCAGCGCGCTGCTGCTCTGCCTGGAGCGGGCCAAACTGGTCGTCGAACCGGCCGGGGCCAGCCCGGTGGCCGCGCTGCTCAGCGACCCGGGGGCGTTCCGGGGCCCGGTGGTGGCCGTGCTGTCCGGCGGCAACGTCGACCCGCTGCTGATGCAGCGCATCCTGCGCCACGGGATGTCCGCCGCCGGCCGCTACCTGAGCCTGCGGCTGCGCCTCACCGACCGCCCGGGGGCGCTGGCCGCCCTGCTGGCCGCGCTGACCGTGGCCGACGCCAACGTCCTCGACATCAGCCATGTCCGCACCGATCCGCGCCTCGGCCTGACCGAGGCGGAGGTCGACCTGCACCTGGAGACCAAGGGGCCGCAGCACTGCGCGGAGGTCGAGGCGGAGCTGCGGGCGGCCGGCTTCCGGGTGATGGGCTGAGGGACCCGTCGCGGAAGGACCGGTCGGGCCGGGGCACGGCCCGGGTGCGCCCGTTCGCCGGGCGGTGGCGGCCCGCCGATCCTAGGATCGGACCGGAAGGCCGCCACCGGCGACACATCACCATCCGCGAGTGACGGGGGAGCCCCTCCATGCCAGGTGCGATCCACGCCGAAGGTCTGGTGAAGACGTTCGGCGACGTACGAGCCCTCGACGGCGTCGACCTCGACGTCCCCGAAGGCACGGTCCTCGGGCTGCTCGGGCCCAACGGCGCGGGCAAGACCACCGCCGTACGCGTGCTGACCACGCTGCTGCGCCCGGACAGCGGTACGGCGGTCGTGGCCGGGATCGACGTCCTGAAGAGGCCGAACGAGGTACGCCGCTCGATCGGGCTCTCCGGACAGTTCGCCGCGGTCGACGAGTATCTGACCGGCCGGGAGAACCTCCAGATGGTCGGACAGCTCTACCAGCTGAGCGCCCGGGACGCGAAGGCCCGGGCGGGCGTCCTGCTGGACCGGTTCAACCTCGGCGACGCCGCCGACCGCACCGCCAAGACGTACTCCGGAGGCATGCGCCGTCGCCTCGACCTCGCGGCGGCGCTCGTCGTGTCGCCGCCCGTGATGTTCATGGACGAGCCGACGACCGGCCTCGACCCGCGCAACCGGCAGCAGCTCTGGGACGTGATCGAGGACCTGGTGGCGGGCGGCACGACGCTGCTGCTGACCACGCAGTACCTGGAGGAGGCCGACCGCCTCGCGAACGACATCTGCGTCATCGACCACGGCAGGGTCATCGCCCGCGGCACCTCCGACGAGCTCAAGGCCCGCACCGGCGGCGAGCGCGTCGAGGTCGTCGTGCACCGCCCCGACGAGATCGAGCCCGCCCGGTCGGTCCTGACCTCACTCGGCAAGGGCGAGGTCACCGTCGTCCGGCTCTCCCGCAAGCTCACCGCCCCGGTCAGCGGCGGGGCCAAGCTGCTGGCCGAGATCATCCGCGACCTGGACGCCCGGGGCGTGGAGATCGACGACATCGCCCTGCGCAGGCCCACCCTGGACGACGTCTTCCTCTCCCTCACCGGCCACGCGGCCGAGGCGCACGAGAACGGCGACGAGGAGCCCGGCAGGGCCCCGGCGGAACGTTCCCCCGACCCCCGGAGCAAGGAGGACACCCGGTGAGCGCGATCGCCAAGGACGGCCCCTCGCTGGTCCCCCGCCCCGCCGGGGGCGTCACGCAGTCCGTGAAGGACTCCCTCGTCGTCGCCAAGCGGAATCTGATCCGGATGACCCGGATCCCCGAGATGGTGATCTTCGGACTGATCCAGCCGATCATGTTCGTGGTGCTCTTCACCTACGTCTTCGGCGGCTCCATCAGCATCGGCGGCTCCACCGACCCGCAGCTGTACAAGGAGTTCCTGATGGCGGGCATCTTCGCCCAGACCGTCACCTTCGCCACGGCGGGCGCCGGCGCCGGCATCGCCGACGACATGCACAAGGGGCTCATCGACCGCTTCCGCTCGCTGCCCATGGCCCGGGGGGCGGTCCTCACCGGACGGACGCTCGCCGACCTCGTCCAGACCACGCTCACCCTCGTCGTGCTCGCGGGCGTCGCCCTGCTCGTCGGCTGGCGCACCCACGAGAACATCGGCAAGGTGATCTGCGGTTTCCTGCTGCTGCTCCTGCTCGGCTACGCGTTCTCCTGGATCGGGGCCCTGATCGGCCTGTCCGTGCGCACCCCGGAGGCGGCGACCTCCGGCGGACTGATCTGGCTGTTCCCGCTGACGTTCATCTCGAACGCCTTCGTGCCGGTCACCGGCATGCCGACGTTCCTCCAGCACGTCGCCGAGTGGAACCCCTTCAGCGCCACGGTCGCGGGCGCCCGCGAGCTGTTCGGGAACACGATGCCGGGCGTGCCGAAATCCGTCACCGGGGCCTGGCCGATGGAGCACCCGATCCTCGCCTCGGTCATCTGGTCCGTGCTGATCATCGTGGTCTTCCGCACCCTCGCGGTCCGCAAGTACCGCTCGGCCGCCGTCTGACACCCACGCGAGACCACGGAGGCAGCCATGACCAGCACACCGGACGAACCGGCCACCGGGCTGCCCGGCGCCCCGCCCGTCGTCGACGCGGCCACCTGGCAGGCGGCCCGGGACGAGCTCCTGGTCCGGGAGAAGGCCCACACCCGCCAGGGCGACGCCATCGCCGCGGCCCGCCGCCGGCTGCCGATGACGGAGATCGACGCAACGGCCGAGGTGGTCGGAGCCGAGGGCCCGGTCCCGTTCCTGGACCTCTTCGAGGGCCGCCGGGAGCTCGTCGTCTACCAGCACATGTGGTACGACGGCGCCCCGCACCAGGGCCAGTGCGAGGGCTGCACCGACGCGGTCTGGCACATGAGGGACGCCGTCTACCTCAACGCCCGGGGCGTCTCGTTCGCCATCCTGACCACGGGGGCCTGGGACGAGGTGGCCGCCTACACCGCGTTCATGGGCTACACCCAGCCCTGGTACTCGGTACGGGGCCTGGACGCGCCGATCGGCGGCGCGATGGGACACCTCGCCTGCTTCCTGCGCGACGGCGAGCGGGCGTTCCTCACCTACTCCACGATCGGCCGCGGCATCGAGGCGGCCAACGGCTCCTTCGGCCTGCTCGACCTGACGCCCTACGGCCGCGGTGAGGCGTGGGAGGACCGGCCCGAGGGCCGCCCCGCGATCGGCCGCGTCCGCGACGGCTACCCGGGCGAGGGCGGCCAGGTCTGCTGGTACTGGCGCACCGACGCCGACTCCACCGCGAGCTGGGGCCCGGCCAGCCGCCCCACCCCGCAGTGGACCCGCCCCGGAGCGACGCCCGAGAAGACGCTCGGCCGCACCGGCGACTGCTCCTGACCCGCCCCGCGGGAACGGCCGGGACGCGGCCGGTGACGCACGGGAGCCCCGGCCGTCCGTGGCCGGGGCTCCCGTGGCGTTGTGCCGTGATCGTGCCGTTCGGTCGAGACGCGGCCGGTCGGCCGGCGCGGGGTTCGCTCAGCCGGTGTAGGGCTTCGCCGCCAGGATCTTCACCGACGCCGTCTTGCCGTTCGGCAGCTCGTAGTCCGCGTCGTCGCCCGTCCGCTTGCCGTTCACGCCGAGGCCGAGCGGGGACTGCGGGGAGTACGTCTCGATCTCCGTGCTGGCGTATTCACGGGAGGCGAGCAGGAAGGTCAGCGTGTCGTTCTCATCGCCGTCGAAGGCGATCGTGACGACCATGCCGGGCTCGACCACGCCGTCGTCGGCCGGCGCCTCGCCGACCTTCGCGTGCTCCAGGAGCTGGGTGAGCTGGCGCACCCGCAGCTCCATCTTGCCCTGCTCCTCCTTGGCCGCGTGGTACCCGCCGTTCTCCCGGAGGTCACCCTCCTCACGGGCCGCCGCGATCTTGACGGCGATCTCCGTGCGCGCGGGACCAGACAGGTGCTCCAGCTCGGCCTTGAGCTGGTTGTACGCCTCCTGCGTGAGCCAGGTGACGTTTTCGCTGGTCTGGGTCACAGGTGCTCCTCGTCGGTGCTGGGAAGTGCTGGGAATGCTGGGAAGTGTCGGGAATACAAAGCATCGCCCTACCCAGAAGCATGTGCCTCTGCGGGTGGGCGAAACCACGAGCCTAACAATTCCGCAGGAAAAGGGGGAGAAGGTAAACCGTCACACCCCTCACACGGCCGAGGTGACCCGTATCGTCGCAGGTCACAGCGGGTGTGGCGGGGATCAGCCGGTCGGGCCGCCGTCGGCGGTGCAGCCCATCGGCTCGACCGCGGTCGCCCGGGACCGGGTCACCACGGTCACGACCTCGTCGATCCGGTCCGCGGCCCGGTCGAAGCGGACCTCCTTGCGCCCCACCTCGGAGCCGTCCTCGCTGAGCGCCCGCACCACGCAGTAGCCGTGGCCGTCGCGGTCCTTGCGGACCTCCAGGTGGACGTCGGCCCGAGCATCGGAGACGACCTTGAACTTGATCATCTCGGCGCTGATGCCCTGGCCGCCGACGTAGTCGAAGCCGATCCAGCCGATCACGCCGAGCAGGGCGACGCCCAGGACCGATCCGACGATCTTCAGCTTGCGGTCCGCACGCTGATCCTCGGTCCGGCCGTACCGCCCCTCGGGCAGGGCCTCACGAACCGTCGTCATGATCGTTCCCTCCGGACCGGGCATCGAGGAATTTTCCGGCCCTCCGTTCAGTCACTATAGAAGCCGCCCGACACGCATCCGACCGCGCCCCACAGCGATGCCGCGCGGGCGCGGCACCTCTCGGGACGGAGCCGGGTCTCCGTCGACGGAGACCCGGATCGACCTGACCGACCCACGACCGACCCTGATCGACCAGAGCGACCAATGACTGAGGATCGAGCTTTGACTGAGCAGCTGCGACTGATGGCCGTTCACGCCCACCCCGACGACGAGTCGAGCAAGGGCGCGGCCACCATGGCCAAGTACGTGTCCGAGGGGGTGGACGTGCTGGTCGTGACCTGCACGGGAGGCGAGCGCGGCTCCATCCTCAACCCGAAGCTCCAGGGCGACGCGTACATCGAGAAGAACATCCACGAGGTGCGCAAGAAGGAGATGGACGAGGCCCGGGAGATCCTGGGCGTCCAGCAGGAGTGGCTCGGATTCGTCGACTCGGGGCTGCCCGAGGGCGACCCGCTGCCGCCGCTGCCCGAGGGCTGCTTCGCCCTGGAGGACCCCGAGGCCGCCGCGGGGCGCCTGGTGGCGAAGATCCGCGCGTTCCGGCCGCAGGTCATCACCACGTACGACGAGAACGGCGGCTACCCGCACCCCGACCACATCATGACGCACACGATCTCGATGATCGCGTTCGACGGTGCGGCCGACGCGGAGCGGTTCCCCGAGGAGGAGTTCGGCCCGGTCTGGACGCCGCGCAAGCTCTACTACAACCAGGGCTTCAACCGGCCGCGGACCGTCGCCCTGCACGAGGCGCTCCTCGCCCGGGGCCTGGAGTCCCCGTACGGCGACTGGCTGGCGCGCTGGGAGGAGTTCGAGCGCGTGGAACGCACGCTGACCACGCACATCCCCTGCGACGACTTCTTCGAGATCCGCGACAAGGCGCTCATCGCGCACGCCACGCAGATCGACCCCGAGGGCGGCTGGTTCCGGGTCCCGATGGACATCCAGCGCGAGGTGTGGCCCACCGAGGAGTACGAGCTGGCGAAGTCTCTGGTCGATACCTCCCTCCCCGAGAGCGACCTCTTCGCGGGCATCCGCGACAATGCCTGATATGTACGCGACCCAGGCACTGACGCACCTCGTCCCGCTCGCCGCCGAAGAACTCGACAAGAACAAGGTCACCCCCGGCGTCCTCGGCTTCCTCGTCTTCGCCGCGCTCGCCGTCGGCGTGTGGGCCCTGATGAAGTCGATGAACCGCCACATGGGCCGGGTGAACTTCGAGGAGGCCCCCGACCCGGACGCGGTGGCCGCCGAGCCCGGCGGGGACAAGGCGGCCTCGCCCGGCAAGTAGCGCGCCGACGTCGCGCGTACGGGGACGGGAAGGCGTCCGGCCATGCTGCCGGACGCCTCGCTCCCGTTTCCCTGTCCGGCAGGGCCGAGCTCTCCTTCCGGTCGGGTCCGGCCCGGTCGGGCCGGGTTCCTTACGGTGCGGTCGGGCCCGCCCGCCCGCCGCACCGCCCGCCCGCCGCACCGCCCGGCCGGTCACCGCCCGGCCGGCTCCACCGCCACGCCCATGATCTGGCCGGCCGCGCGGGTCGGGGTCAGCCCGAGGCGCCACGCCTGCCAGCCGTCCTCCAGGTTCACGCCCCGCTCCAGGGCCACCGCGAACGCCGCCGCCGACTGCTCCAGCTTGGCGTCCCGGGCCGGATGCCGGGCCTCGACCAGCTCGGCCAGCTCCTGCTGCGCCACCACCGTGCCCACCTCGCTGCCCCCGGGCGAGGCGTACGGCAGCAGCGTGCAGCGCAGGAACCGGGCCCAGTCGCCGCCCCGCGCGTCCCCGTACGAGGCGAACAGCTCCGCCGCCTCACCGCACAGCTCCAGCGCCTGCGGCGCACGCCCGTTGCCCGCGTCGATCAACGCCAGCTCCACGCACGCCCACGCCTCCCCGTACGGCACCTTGATCCGCCGGAAGTCGGCCCGCGCGTCCATCAGCAACTGCCGGGCGAACCCCGAATTGCGCAGGTTGCCCGTCTGCCCGGCCCGCTGGTCCCGGGTCACCCGGCCCGAATGGTGCCGGGCGCACGCCAGCCCGTACACGTCCCGCATCCGGGAGAACATCGTGCGGGACCGCTCCAGCTCCCGCACCGCCTGATCGATGTCCCCGTCCTCCTCCAGCGCCTGCCCCAGGTAGAACAGGGTCCACGCCTCGCCGCGCGCGTCCTCGTTGTCCCGGTGCCGGGCCAAGGCGTCCCGCAACTGCTCCAGCGCGGCGGCCGGGTCCTCGTCCAGCAGCCGGGCCCGGGCCAGCTGGGTGAGCGCCCACGCCTCGCCGCGCCCGTCGCGGGTGCGCCCGTACAGCTCCAGGGCGGTGTTCAGCGCCTCCTCGGCCGGGGCGACCTCGCACGTACGCAGCCGCACCTGCCCCAGCTGGAACTGCGTCCAGGCCTCACCGTGCAGCGACTCGCCCTCCCGGTGCAGCCGCAGCGCGTCCGCCAGCAGGGCCAGCGCCCGCGCCAGATCGCCCCGGTCACGCTCCACGGCCGCCAGCGCGTGCAGGGTCCAGGCCCGGTCCTCGGCCTGCGCGTCGGACGACTGGAGCGCCAGCGCCTCGCCGAGCCGGGCCGCCGCCTCCGTCAGATTGCCCTGGTGGTGCAGGGTGATGCCGAGCGAGCACAGCGCCAGCGCCTCGCCCGCGTCGTTCTGCGCCTCGTGGTAGAGACCGACGACGGACGACAGCGTGGTGCGGGCCTTGTCCAGCTCGCCGAGCTGCCGGGCCGCGATCCCCGTACGCCACTGCACCGACCGCTCCAGCAGCCCCTGGTCCACGGCCTGCGTCAGCTCGCTGATCTCACCCAGCCGGTACAGGTCGCCGCGGAGCAGGCAGTAGTCGCACAGGGCGCCCAGCAGATGCAGCACCGTCGCCTGGTCGACGCCCTCCGCGTGCCGCAGCGCCGCCGTGATGAAACTCGACTCGTCGTCCAGCCAGCGCAGCGCCGAGTCCAGCGAACCGAAACCGTGCGAGCCGAACTGCCCGGCCCGGGTCGACATCTTCCCGTCGACCATCCGGATCACCGCGTCGGCCAACTCCGCGTAGTTCGTCAGCAGCCGCTCCTGCGCCGCCGCCCGCTCGGCCGGCTCCTCCTCATCGAGCAGCCGGGCCAGCGCGAAGGCCCGCACCAGATCGTGCAGCCGGTAACGCGACCCCCGTACGCGGGTCAGGAGCCCCGCCCCGGTCAGCACCGTGAGCAGCCGCTCCGCCTCCTGCTCCTCCGCCGCGAGCAGCGAAGCGGCCGCCGCCGCCCCCAGGCTGGCCCGCCCCGCCAGCGCGAGCCGCCGCAGCAGCCGACGGGCCTGATCGCCCTGGTCGGTGTAGCGCAGCCACAGGGCCCTCTCCACCGCGCCCGCGGGCCCGTGCGCGGCGGCGGGGGCCGGCCCCGCCGCACCCAGATCCTCCGCCAGCGTGTGGCGGCTACGGGCCCCGAGCGCGGAACCGGCCAACCGCAGCGCCAGCGGCAGCCCGCCGCACAGCTCCACCACGGCTTCCGTGGACGGGTAGTCGTAGGGCCCGGCCTCCTCTTCCTCGGCGACCTCGCGCAGCAGTTCCTCCGCGCCGGCGGCGTCCAGCGGGCCGACCGGCAGCTGGTGCACCCAGGCCGGCAGGTCGTCGGGCAGCTCCAGCGGCTCCCGGGAGGTGACGATCACCAGACTGTCCGAGCGTTCCGGCACCAGGGTGCGCACCTGCACGGCGTCCGTGGCGTCGTCCAGCACGATGGTGACCGGCGTTCCCGTGAGGTGCTGGTGGTACAGCTCGGAGAGCCGCCGCACCTGCTGTTCCGCCGACGCGCCCTCCCGGAACAGCAGTTGCTCGCGCGGGGCGCCCAGCCGGTTCAGCAGGTGCAGCAGGGCGTCCCGGGTCGGCAGCGGGTTCTCCCCGGCGACCTGGCCGCGCAGATCGACCACGCACGCACCCCGGAACTGGTCCTTGAGCGCGTGGGCGGCCCGCACCGCGAGCGCCGTGCGCCCCGCCCCCGGCTCACCGTGCAGCACGACGACGGTGGGCCGGGTCCGCGTGGAGGCCCGGGCCGCGTGCACCCACTGGGCGATCTGCGCCAGCTCGGCCCGCCGCCCGGTGAACGGCCCCTCCGTCTTGGGGAGATGCCCGAAGGACTGCTCCAGCACCACCCGGGTGCGGGCCGCCGCGCTGCGGTTCCCGCCGCGCAACTGCCGCCCCACCGGGGCGGCCTGCTTCTTCGGGGTGCGCGCGGCGGGCGTCAGCATGCGCTGCTGGTCGAGGTACGGGCGGATGCCCCGTACCTCCAGGGCGGTCAGCCACTGGAGCCGCAACTGCTCGGCCCCGCCCGGCTGTCCGGCCGCTGCGGCGCGGCGGTGGGCGGCCGGCCAGTGCGAGGCGGTCGCCTTCGCCACCGTCGTCGCCGTGCCGGCCACCGCGACGGCCGCGCCCGCGCCGAGCGCCAGGCCGGTGTTCGCGCCGAGCGCCAGATCCGCGCCGAACGCGGCAGCGGCGGCAACACCCGTCACCAGCATGGGCGTTCCGAGCGTCGCTCGGCTGAACCGCTCCGAGAGCGGACGCTCTCCCGCCGCCACCGAGTCCAGCGCCCGCGTGTACGCGGCGTACTCCTCGCCCGCGCTGGCGGCCATGGTGTCGAGCGCGGCCCGCGCCCGTGACATCAGCGCACCGGCATCGGTCCGCCCGCCGGTCCGCCGCGTCTCCTCCTCCACGGCGCGCACCAACAGCCTCTCCGCTTCTGCCCGATGGCTGTCCCGCATATATGTCCCCCTCCGAATGCCGCGCTCCGGAGCTCGGGTTCCGGAGCGCCGGATACCAAGCGTCGGATACCGAGCGTCGGGGTCAAGTGTCCTGCGTGGCGCGCTCCGGCGCGAGGGGCGCAGGGCAAGGGGCGGGTCAAGCCGGGGCCGCGGGGCAAGGGGCGGGTCAAGCCGGGGCCGCGGGGCTCACCCCTGTTGCCCCCTGCCGTCCTCCTCCTCGTCCTCCACCGGCAGCCCCAGAGCGAGCCGGGCCTCCCATTCCTCGCCGGACGCGTCCTCGTCGCCGTCGTTGTCCCAGCGCTTGTCGAACTCCGCCAGGGTGGGGGCCCTCGACGCGGACCGCCGGACGCCGGCCAGGGCGTCGAGCCGGTTCGCGAGCGCGACGACCGGGCCGCGCGCCCGCTCCGGAAGGCCGTCGATCTCGCGCAGCAGGCTCGCCGACTCGGCCTCGCCCCGCGCCAGCCGGCCGGCCCACGCGGTGGCCGCGGCCAGGTCGGTCTCCTCCTCCCCGGAGGCGCTGAACCACGCCTCGGACGAGGGCCGCATCGCCTTCAGGTAGGCCCGTTGACGGGCGTCCCACGCGCCCGGGTCCTGCCGCAGCGAAGCCTCCGGCAGGCCGGCCTCCGCGCCCAGCCAGCACCGCACGGTCCGGTCCCCGCCGGTCGCGCTGACCGACTCCGGGTAGTAGGAGGAGAAGTCGACGGCCGGCAGGACCCAGGTGTCCGGCGCGAAGTCGTGGAGCAGCGGCACACAGCCCTCGAAGGCCTGCGCGGCGATGGCCGCGGGGTCGGAGACGGCGTGGTCGCCCTTCAGCCGGAACGTTCCGTAGACCTGGGCCGGATGCGGCCCGTCGCACGGCATGATCTCGACCGACGGGTCCGTCATCCGTTCGTGCTCGCCCTCCCGGCCGGAGAACAGCCCGCCCGCAGGCGCGAAGCAGTCCCCGGCCTTCAGGTCGACCAGCGTGGCCGCCTTCGCGTCCCGGGCGCCGATGAGCCCTTCGGCCTCCTCCGTCCAGGTGTCGAACCGTGCCCCGCCGACCACCAGCAGCAGGGTGGCCAGCGCGACCACGGCCCCGCCCACGGCCGTCCCGGCAACGGCGATCCCCTTGCCGCGCCTGCCGTTGCCGGGTATCCGGACGAGAGCGACGATCCCGAGGACCAACCCCAGCGGGGCGAGGCAGACCAGCGAGGACAGCACGAGCGAGGCGACGGCGAGGCCGCTGAGCGGAGGCTGCGGGACCCGGCCGCCCCCGGGACCGTACGGCCCCACCGCGGGCGACGAAGGCGGCCCGGCAGGTTCGGGGGAGGGAGGCGGCGGCACGGTCATGGTCCTGTGCCCTTTCGTCCGAGGTGAGCAGCGCAGGAGTCCGTGTGGGGCCGGGGTGCCGGAACGGTAGCACCGCGCGCCACCGGGTTCGCGACCCGCCCACCCTGTTCCACCTGCACGTTCCTCCACCGCACCGGACCGCGTCCCGGCCGCTCGCCGCGGCCTCGTGGCGCCGCGTCAGGACCCGCCGCCGGGCCGGTGCCCGCCACGTCGTGCGGCGGGGAGCCGAGGCACGAGCGCCCTGTCGGGAGGCGCGTGCCCGACGTGCGCCCTCGGCGCGGCGGCGACCGGGAGGCGGGACACCGGAGCATCCCGCCGTTTCGGCAACTGCCTCGCTGCCCGCCATGAGTAGGGTGGCGTCGTGAATCGCCTTGCTGATGAGACCTCGCCGTACCTGCTCCAGCACGCCGACAACCCGGTCGACTGGTGGCCATGGTCCCCGGAGGCGTTCGCGGAGGCCCGGGAACGGGGGGTGCCGGTGCTGCTGAGCGTCGGCTACAGCTCCTGCCACTGGTGCCATGTGATGGCCCACGAGTCCTTCGAGGACGAGACCGTCGCCACCTACCTCAACGCCCACTTCGTGCCCGTGAAGGTCGACCGCGAGGAGCGGCCCGACATCGACGCCGTCTACATGGAGGCCGTCCAGGCGGCGACCGGGCACGGCGGGTGGCCGATGACCGTCTTCCTCACGCCGGACGCCGAACCCTTCTACTTCGGGACCTACTTCCCGCCCGAGGCGCGGCACGGCTCGCCCTCCTTCCAGCAGGTCCTGGAGGGTGTGGTGGCCGCCTGGACCGACCGGCGTGAGGAGGTCGCCGAGGTGGCGGAGCGGATCGTCGCCGATCTGGCGGGGCGGTCGCTGGTCCATGGCGGGGACGGGGTGCCGGGGGAGTCGGAGATCGCCCAGGCGCTGCTCGGGCTGACCCGGGAGTACGACGAGCAGCACGGCGGGTTCGGGGGCGCGCCCAAGTTCCCGCCGTCCATGGTGGTGGAGTTCCTGCTGCGGCACTACGCCCGTACGGGGTCGGAGGGGGCGCTCCAGATGGCCGCCGACACCTGTTCGGCGATGGCCAGGGGCGGGATCTACGACCAGCTCGGCGGGGGCTTTGCGCGCTACTCCGTGGACCGGGAGTGGGTGGTGCCGCACTTCGAGAAGATGCTGTACGACAACGCGCTGCTCTGCCGCGTGTACGCCCATCTGTGGCGGACCACCGGGTCGGACGAGGCCCGGCGGATCGCCCTGGAGACGGCCGACTTCATGGTGCGGGAGCTGCGGACCGCCGAGGGCGGCTTCGCCTCCGCGCTGGACGCGGACAGTGAGGACGCGGACGGCAGGCATGTCGAGGGCGCCTACTACGTGTGGACGCCCGCCCAGCTCCGTGAGGTGCTGGGCGAGGACGACGCCGCCTTCGCCGCCGCGTACTTCGGGGTGACGGAGAAGGGGACGTTCGAGGAGGGGGCGTCCGTGCTCCGGCTGCCGGGGGACACGGGGCCCGTGGACGCCGCCCGGGTCGCGGACGTACGGGGCCGGCTGCTGGCGGCCCGCGAGGAGCGGCCGCGCCCGGGGCTGGACGACAAGGTGGTCGCCGCCTGGAACGGGCTCGCCATCGCCGCGCTCGCCGAGACCGGCGCCTACTTCGACCGGCCCGACCTCGTGGAGCGGGCCACGGAGGCCGCCGACCTGCTGGTCCGGGTGCACCTGGGCGAGGTGGCCCGGCTGGCCCGCACCTCCAAGGACGGGCAGGCCGGTGACAACGCCGGGGTGCTGGAGGACTACGGCGATGTCGCCGAGGGCTTCCTCACGCTGGCCGCGGTGACGGGGGAGGGCGCCTGGCTGGAGTTCGCCGGGTTCCTGCTGGACATCGTGCTGGAGCAGTTCACGGGGGAGGGCGGTCAGTTGTACGACACCGCCCATGACGCCGAGCAGCTCATCCGGCGGCCCCAGGACCCCACCGACAGCGCCACCCCGTCCGGGTGGACGGCCGCCGCCGGCGCGCTGCTCTCCTACGCCGCGTACACCGGCTCCGAGGCCCATCGGACGGCCGCCGAGGGCGCGCTCGGTGTGGTGAAGGCGCTGGGGCCGCGCGTGCCCCGGTTCGTCGGCTGGGGGCTCGCGGTGGCCGAGGCGCTGCTGGACGGGCCCCGTGAGGTCGCCGTCGCCGGGCCGGTCGGCGGGGAGCTGCACCGTACGGCGCTGCTGGGGCGGGCCCCGGGTGCGGTGGTCGCGGCGGGGGAGGGGCCGGGGGCGGGGGCCGAGTTCCCGCTGCTGGTGGACCGGCCGCTGGTGGGCGGGGAGCCGACCGCGTACGTCTGCCGCCACTTCGTCTGCGACGCGCCGACGACGGATGCGGGGGAGTTGGCGGCCAAGCTGGGCGGGTGAGGCCCGCACCGGGGTGAGGGGCCGGTCGTCGCGTGCGGCCGGCCCCTCGTGTGTGACGCCCGGGTGGTCACCCGTGCTGGTAGGCCACCATCGAGATGCCCACGTAGTGCGCGACGAAGGCCGCCAGGGTCAGCGAGTGGAAGACCTCGTGGAAGCCGAACCAGCGCGGCGACGGGTTCGGCTTCTTGATCCCGTAGATCACGCCGCCCGCGCTGTACAGCAGTCCGCCGACCACGACGAGGACCAGGACCGCGATGCCGCCGGCCCGCATGAAGTCGGGGAGGAAGAAGACCGCCGCCCAGCCCATCGCGATGTAGCACGGGGTGTAGAGCCAGCGCGGAGCGCCGACCCAGAACACCCGGAACGCGATGCCCGCCGCCGCGGCCGCCCAGACCGCCCACAGCAGGGGCCGGGCGGTGGACTCGGGGAGCAGCAGCAGCGTCAGCGGGGTGTAGGTGCCCGCGATGATCAGGAAGATGTTCGCGTGGTCCAGGCGGCGGAGCACCGCCTCGCCGCGCGGCCCCCAGGTGCCGCGGTGGTAGACCGCGCTGACGCCGAACAGCAGGCAGGCGCTGAGGACGTAGACCGCGCAGGCGATCCGGGCCGCCGTGCTGTCGGTCAGGGCGATCAGGGTGATGCCGGCGATCACGACCGCCGGGAACATCCCGGCGTGCAGCCAGCCGCGCATCCTCGGTTTGACGGGGGTGGGGTCGAGTACGACGGGGCCCGGGGTCGCGGCGTCAGCGGCAACGTCAGTCATGACCCGCATGCTACCTACGCCACCGTAAGTACAGGATTTGGGGCGCAAATGAGTGGCGATGCTCACGTGTGAGCCCCCCTGGACATATGGGCGGAACGGTCGGATGATCAAATGAGTGCAGTCGGCACCGGATGAGCGCCAGGGGAATTCGAAGGGTACGAAGCATCCGGGTCGCAGCCCCCACGGGGCCTTAAGACAACTGACACCCTCAACAAGGAGCGATCGTGGCGCGCGACATCGCGGCTCCCCTCACTGTCCCCACCCACCACCAGGAGCTGGTCTCCTGGGTCGACGAGATCGCAGCCATCACCCAGCCGGACCGGGTGGTCTGGTGCGACGGTTCCGAGGCCGAGTACGAGCGCCTGTGCGGGGAGCTCGTGGCCAAGGGCACGTTCACCAAGCTGGACGAGATCAAGCGGCCGAACTCGTACTACGCCGCGTCCGACCCGAGCGACGTCGCCCGCGTCGAGGACCGTACGTTCATCTGCTCCAAGGAGGAGAAGGACGCCGGCCCCACGAACCACTGGAAGGACCCCGCCGAGATGCGGGAGATCTTCACCGGCGGGAACGGTGTCTTCCGTGGGTCCATGCGCGGTCGGACCATGTACGTCGTGCCCTTCTGCATGGGGCCCCTCGGCTCGCCGCTCTCCGCGATCGGCGTCGAGATCACCGACTCCGCGTATGTCGCCGTCTCCATGCGCACCATGACCCGCATGGGCCGGGCCGTCCTGGACGAGCTGGGCACCGACGGCTTCTTCGTGAAGGCCGTCCACACCCTGGGCGCTCCCCTGGAGGAGGGCCAGAAGGACGTCCCGTGGCCCTGCAACACCACCAAGTACATCTCGCACTTCCCCGAGGACCGCGAGATCTGGTCGTACGGCTCCGGCTACGGCGGCAACGCCCTGCTCGGCAAGAAGTGCTACGCCCTGCGCATCGCCTCCGTCATGGCCCGCGACGAGGGCTGGCTCGCCGAGCACATGCTCATCCTGAAGCTCACGCCGCCGCGCGGTGAGTCGAAGTACGTCGCTGCCGCGTTCCCCTCGGCCTGCGGCAAGACCAACCTCGCCATGCTGGAGCCGACCATTCCCGGCTGGACCGTGGAGACCATCGGCGACGACATCGCCTGGATGCGGTTCGGCGAGGACGGCCGCCTCTACGCCATCAACCCGGAGGCCGGCTTCTTCGGCGTCGCGCCCGGCACCGGCGAGCACACCAACGCCAACGCCATGAAGACCATGTGGGGCAACTCCGTCTTCACCAACGTCGCGCTCACCGACGACGGCGACGTGTGGTGGGAGGGCATGACCGAGGAGGCGCCCGCGCACCTCACGGACTGGAAGGGCAACGACTGGACCCCCGAGTCCGGCACCCCCGCCGCCCACCCCAACGCCCGCTTCACCGTCCCCGCCGGACAGTGCCCGACCATCGCGCCCGAGTGGGAGGACCCCAAGGGCGTGCCGATCTCCGCGATCCTCTTCGGCGGCCGTCGCGCCTCCGCCGTCCCGCTGGTCACCGAGTCCTTCGACTGGCAGCACGGTGTCTTCCTCGGCGCCAACGTCGCCTCCGAGAAGACCGCCGCCGCCGAGGGCAAGGTCGGCGAGCTGCGCCGCGACCCGTTCGCCATGCTGCCGTTCTGCGGCTACAACATGGGCGACTACATGAACCACTGGGTCAAGGTCGGCGCCGACAAGGCCGACCAGTCGAAGCTCCCGAAGATCTACTACGTCAACTGGTTCCGCAAGAACGACGCGGGCAAGTTCGTCTGGCCCGGCTTCGGCGAGAACAGCCGTGTCCTGAAGTGGATCGTGGAGCGCCTGGAGGGCACGGGCGAGGGCGTCGAGTCCCCGATCGGCATCCTGCCGGCCAAGGGCGCGCTCGACACCGAGGGCCTGGACCTCTCCGAGGCCGACCTCGACTTCCTCCTCACGGTCGACAAGAAGGTCTGGCGCGAGGAGGCCGCCCTGGTCCCCGAGCACCTGAACACCTTCGGCGACCACACGCCCAAGGAGCTGTGGGACGAGTACCACGCGCTCGTCGAGCGCCTGGGCTGAGCCCGGCGCTCCTCTTGGACCCCGCGGCCGGGTCCGTCGGACATCCGCCCTGACCTGTGGGGCCGAACGACCCGCCGCGGTACGGGGCCTGTCGCAGCCGCCGCTCGCCGGCTCGTGCCGACAGAAGCCCCGGAGGGCCTGTCCCCGACCAAGGACGCCCCTCCCGGCCCCCGGAACCCCTCGTGGTTCCGGGGGCCGACCCGTATCGGGCGGCCCGACCGGCCCGGACGGAGTGCGACGGGCGCCGCCGCCGGCTGGGGCGTCGGCCGTGGCACCCGGTCCGCGCGCCTCGCCGGCACGCGGACCGGGGCCGTCAGTGGGCGCCGACCAGGTGCCCGGAGAGGGCGGGGTCGGCGAGGGCCGCCGTGTGGGCGTCCATCCGTTCGGCGGAGAGGATGGCGGCGGTCGTGTCGGCGCGGGACGCCGCCACCAGCAGGGCGCGGCCCGCGAGGGCGTGCGCGCGGCGGTGGAGGTCCGCGGGGGCGGCGTCGGTCAGGCCGGCGTGCCGGGCGGGCGGAGCGCCGCGCAGCCGGGCCACCTGCTCGGCGATCCGGTCGCCCGCCGCGGTGAGGCCCAGTTCGTCGGTGACCGCGAGGAGCGCGGCCAGGTGGCCGGCGAGCTGGATGTCCAGCTCCTCCTCGCGACTGCGGTGCGGAAAGTCCGCCTCATCGGCCGTGCTGTGGACCGAGGGGCTGCGGATCGGCTCGTACATGGATGGCCTCCCGAAGGTGCGTGGGACCATCCTACATTGGAATCAGTCTAAAGTTGTGCGCGTTCCGGACGGGTGGGTCCCTCGGGGCGTGCCGGTGGCTTCCGGGGCGTGCCGGTGGCCCTCGGGCCGGGACGGCGGACCGCCGGCCTCGGCCGCAAGGCCGCCGCCGGGCAGCCGCTAGGGTCCCAGGGTCCCCCTCGGACAACCGCTAGGGCTGTCCGTAACCGTCCAGGAAGGTGCCGATCCTGGTCACCGCGTCGGTCAGGTCCTCCACCGTCGGCAGCGTGACGATCCGGAAGTGATCGGGCTCGGGCCAGTTGAAGCCGGTCCCCTGCACCACCATGATCTTCTCGGCCCGCAGCAGGTCCAGCACCATCTGCCGGTCGTCCTTGATCTTGTAGACCTTGGGGTCGAGGCGGGGGAAGAGGTACAGCGCCCCCTTCGGCTTCACGCAGCTCACCCCGGGGATCGAGGTCAGCAGGTCGTACGCCGCGTCCCGCTGCTCCAGGATCCGGCCGCCCGGCAGCACCAGGTCCTGGATCGACTGCCGGCCGCCGAGCGCGGTGGCCACCGCGTGCTGCGAGGGCATGTTGGCGCAGAGCCGCATGTTGGCGAGGATCGTCAGCCCCTCGATGTACGAGGTGGCGTGCGCCTTCGGGCCGCAGACGGCCATCCAGCCGGAGCGGTAGCCGGCGACCCGGTAGTTCTTGGAGAGCCCGTTGAAGGTCAGCACCATGAGGTCCGGGGCCAGCGCCGCGGTCGGGGTGTGGGTCGCGCCGTCGTAGAGGATCCGGTCGTAGATCTCGTCGGAGCAGACGATCAGGTTGTGCCGCCGGGCGATCTCGGTGAGACCGCGCAGCATCTCGTCGTCGTAGACCGCACCGGTCGGGTTGTTCGGGTTGATGATCACCAGGGCCTTGGTGCGGTCGGTGATCTTCCGCTCGACGTCCGCGAGGTCCGGCATCCAGTCGGCCTGCTCGTCGCACCGGTAGTGCACGGCCGTCCCGCCCGCCAGCGAGACCGACGCGGTCCACAGCGGATAGTCGGGAGCCGGTACGAGGACCTCGTCGCCGTCGTCCAGCAGCGCCTGCATCGACATCTGGATCAGCTCGGAGACGCCGTTGCCCAGGTAGATGTCCTCGACGTCGAGCTCGATGCCCTTGGTCTGGTAGTGCTGCACCACCGCGCGGCGCGCCGACAGCAGGCCCTTCGCGTCGCCGTAGCCGTGCGCGCCCGCGACGTTGCGCAGGATGTCCTCGAGGATCTCCGGCGGGCATTCGAACCCGAAGGCGGCGGGGTTGCCCGTGTTCAGCTTGAGGATGCGCTGACCGGCCGCTTCCAGCCGCATCGCCTCCTCCAGCACGGGACCCCGGATCTCGTAACAGACGTTGGAGAGCTTCGTGGACTGGATGACCTGCATGTCCGCGAGCTTACGGCGGCGTTTCGCGAGGTGCGCGGGGATTGCTCCCGGCGTACTCCCTCCGGGGCCCCTCCGCGCCCCGCCCCGTCTTCCATCGCCATGCCCGCCGCCGCCCCGGACCGTGGGATCGCCCGGTCGGGGTGGCGTCGCGGCTTGGAAAGGGGCGTGGGCGGCCGGAACGGGTGAGATGCGCCACGCGGGTTCCGGCGGCCGGAGGGCGTCACGGAGACCGGCGGACGAGCCTCCTGGGCGTCACGGAGACCGGCGGACGCGCCTTCGGGGTCGTCACTCCGGCAGCCCGACGCCCTCGGGGAGTCACTCCGGCAGCCCGACGCCCTCGGGGGTCGTCACTCCGGCAGCCGGACGCCCTCAGGGAGCCGGATGCCGAAGTCGTCCGTCAGGACGCGCAGCGCCTCGTCCCCGTCCTCCAGCCGCCGCTCCCGGATCGTGCCGTCGTCGGCCGTCTCCACCAGGTCGAGCCCCGACAGCGCCAGGTGGGAGCCGATCCGGGTGCGCTGCGCGTACACCGCCTGCCGGAACGGTGAGCGCGGGTGCGTCGCGATGAACCAGTTGATCACCTCGTAGTCCGGCTTCTCGTACGGGTCCAGCGTGAAGTCGTACTGCGGCTCCCAGGACCCGCCCTGGCCGGCCTGGAGCTCCCACAGGGGCAGCGGACCGTGGTGCGGTGCGTGGACCAGCCGGTGGCGGCGCGGCGCGTCGGACAGTTCGGCGTCCTCCACCAGCTCGATCGGCTCCAGCAGGGCGCCCACCGCCCCGAACCCGACGTCCGCCAGGTACGGGTGCGGCTCGCCCGCCACGTCCACCCGCATGAGCATGTGCGTACGGGGCCGGATGTCGCCCGGCGCGGCGCCCAGCACCACCCGGGCCGTCAGCGGTGTCACGGAGAAGCCGATCTGCCGCAGCACGGCGGAGAACAGGGTGTTGTGCTCGTAGCAGTAGCCGCCGCGCCCGCCGTGCACGAGCTTCGCCTCCAGGTCGTCGAGGGCCAGCGACGGGGCGGAGCCGAGGACCGGCTCCAGGTTCTCGAACGGGATGCCGATCAGGTGGGCGCGGTGCAGGGACCGCAAAACCTCCAGCGTGGGGCGGGGATTTCCGGTCCAGCCGATGCGGGCGAAGTACGCGTCGAGGTCGAGAGTCATACGCCGACCGTACGCAGCCGGGGCGCGGGCGCGCCTCCTACCGCGGACCGAAGTGCGCGACCCGACGGCCTCGGTCCACGGACCGATGCCCCGGGTCCGCGCAGGTGGCGCGGGGTGCGGCTCGCTCAGATCTTGCTCAACTCGGGTGAGAGCGGGGCCGGGCCGGGTAGCGGTGGTCACATGAGCCTGTTCCGGAAGCCCCAGCCCCTCGCCGTACACGTCCTCCGGGACGCCCCCGAACTCGTCGCCGGGCTCCGGCGTGCGCTGGAGAGCGCCACGGACTCCGACCGCCCCGGACTGGAGCGCGCCCTCGCCCTGGCCGAGGACGCCGCCGCGCGCCCGGACGCGGAGCTGCGCGGCCGGTGGGTGCGGCAGCGGCTCACCGCCGCCGGGCACGAGGGCCCGGCGGACTCCGTGGAGGCCATCAAGATCCTGCGTCGGGCCGAGCCCGGACTGACGCTGCTCCAGGCGGTGACGTACGCGAAGGAGGCGAAGGAAACAGAGGCGTCGGAGGGCGGTGAGGGGGCGGCGGCCTGAGGTGGTCGGGGCGGGAGCGGCATGGTTGTCGGAGCTCCCGCTTAGGCTGGTCGAAAGTGCCGGAGGCGGTCGAGAACCCACTGCGCGGTGGGTGGTCGCCTCGCGGCCGGCGACCGGGCAGGGGAGGGCGGACGATGCGGATCGTACGGAGGCCGGGGGCTTTCGTCTGCGGGATCGACGCGGCGATGGACGTGATCGGCGGCAAGTGGAAGGTGCTCATCCTGTGGGCGTTGAACGAGCGGACCTGCCGCTTCGGTGAGCTGCGCCGGGCCGTGACCGGGGTGACCGAGAAGGTGCTCAGCTCCCATCTCAAGGAGCTGGAGGACGACGGCATCGTGCACCGCGAGGTGTACGCCGAAGTGCCTCCGCGCGTGGAGTATTCGCTGACCCCGCTGGGCCTCTCGCTCAACGCGGCGCTGGAACCGCTGGGGCAGTGGGGGCGCGACCACATCAGCCGCGGTGAGGAGGAGACCGGAGCCGATGGGCCCCTCGGCGCGGAGCGGGCCGGTGCCGACGCGCCGGTCGCTGTCCCGGACGATGCCGGAGCCGGAGCCGGAGCCGGAGCCGCAGCGGGAGTTGCGGCCGGAGTCGGAGCGGGAGCCGGTGCCGGTGCCCAGGCGGTGGCGGGGGTGAGGTAGCGGCGGCTGCGGGGCTGGGGCGGCCACCGCCGCGGCCCCGTCCGGAAGCCGCCCCCGGTGAGGGGACCCCTTGTGATGGCCCGCCATCTGCGCAAGCATGCGCATGTCAAAAGCCGGAAGATCTCCGGCCCTTGGCATCACTGGAGGTACCCCCCACATGAACAAGCCTCTCGTCGGTGCGTTTCTCGCTGCCCTGCTCCTGGGGGCCGGCGCCGCGCCCGTCGCCCAAGCCGCCCCCGCGCCGCAGCCGCAGACCCGGGAAGCCGCGCCCCAGGCCGATCCCGCCGCGAAGGCCGTGACCTTCGCCGGGACCGTCGCGCTCAGCAACTGCTCCGGCTCCGTCGTCCGTTCGCCCGACGCCGCCCCCACCGACCCCGCCCTCGTGCTCTCCAACGGGCACTGCCTGGAGTCCGGCTTCCCGGGGCCCGGTGAGGTCGTCGTCGACCAGCCGTCCTCCCGCACGTTCACCCTGCTCAACGCCTCGGGCAGCGGTGTCGGCACCCTGAAGGCGAGCAAGGTCGCGTACGGCACCATGACCGACACCGACCTCTCGCTCTACGAGACCACCTCCACCTACCAGCAGATCGAGGACAGCTACGGCATCCAGGCGCTGGAGCTGGAGACCGCCCACCCGACGGCGGGCACCGCCATCACGGTCGCCTCCGGCTACTGGAAGCGCACCTACAGCTGTGACATCGACGGCTTCGTCCACCAGCTCAAGGAGGGCCGGTGGACCTGGAAGGACTCCGTCCGCTACACCCCGGAGTGCCGGACCATCGGCGGCACGTCCGGCTCGCCGGTGATCGACGACGCCACCGGCAAGGTGGTCGCCGTCAACAACACCGGTAACGAGAGCGGCCAGGAGTGCACGGACAACAACCCGTGCGAGGTCGACGAGAACGGCGAGGTCACCGTCCGCGAAGGCATCAACTACGCCCAGCAGACGTACACCATGGTCCCGTGCATCGGAGCCGGCAGCAAGATCGACCTCGACCGTGAGGGCTGCGCGCTGCCCAAGCCGTAAACCCCTCCGCCCCAGGAGCGCGCAGGCCGGTCCCGACCCCGGTCAGGGCCGGTCCGCGCGCGCCGCCTCGATGCCGTCCAGCAGCACCCCGAGCCCCACCCGGAACGTCTCGCGCGCCTCCCGCTCCGGGTACGGCACCGCCTCGGCGCCCTCCGGAGCGTTTCCCGGGTACGGCTCCACCGGCCCCTCCGCCTCCAGGCCGCTCACCGCCGGGAAGCGCTCCGCGAAGTCCGGGACCAGCTCCAGCAGGGCCGCCGAGCGCGCCGCCCACCACTCCTCGTCGGAGCTCCCGGTCGCCGCCGCGGCGAGCCGGGCGTCGGCCACCGCCTGCGCCGAGCCCCGGACGAACGGGAACAGGGTTCCCACCAGCCGCCGCACCGCCCCGGCCGGCAGTCCCGTCGCCCGCAGCAGGGTCACCAAGGTGTCCAGACCCGCGTATTCGTGCGGCCCCAGCACCGGACGCGCCTGCGAGACCTGGAGCACCCAGGGGTGCCGGACGTAGAACTCCAGGACCTCCCCGGCCCAGGCGGTGAGCGCCCCCCGCCAGTCGTCCGGGTCCGGTTCGCGGCGGGGGAGCTCCGCGTGCACCGCGTCGTACATCAGGTCCAGCAGCTCGCTCTTGCCGGGGACGTAGGTGTAGAGCGCCATCGCCGTGCGCCCGAGCCGGTCGCCGACCGCGCGCATCGACAGGGCCCCCATCCCCTCCTCGTCCGCGAGCGCCACCGCCGCCGCCACGATCGCGTCCACGCTCAGCCGGGGTCTGGGCCCCGGACCGCCGCGCGTCGGCGGCGCGTCCGCGCGCCACAGGAGGGAGAGGGAACGGCGCGGATCGCCCTGCCCGGCGAAGACCACCACTTGCGACTCCTTACGGCGTAAAGTAACGTCCGGCGGGTAATTCATTACGCCGTAAGGTATCAGCGCCGCCGGGACGGCGGTCGTCGTCGGCCGCGGCGGTCACCAGCGGAAAGGGGTCGGGTCGCGATGAGTCAGGCGCTGCCGGTCACGTACGTACGGGTCGTGGACGTCGAGCGGGTCACCCCGGGGACGGCGAGGATCGGCTTCACCGCCGACGAACTGCCCGGGCTCATGGAGGACCGTCCGGACCAGCAGATGAAGCTCTGTCTGCCCCGCGCCGGACAGGCCGTGCCCCGGCTGCCGGAGCGGGACGCCGACGACCCGCACGGCATGCGCTGGTACGAGGCGTACCTCGCGATCCCGGAGGCGGAGCGGCCCTGGATGCGCGGCTTCACCGTCCGCGCCTACGACCGCGAACGCAACGTGATGACCGTGGACTTCGTGCTCCACGGCGAGGACGGGCCCGCCTCCCGCTGGGGTGCGGTGGCCCGGGCCGGCGACGTCCTCGGCATGGTCGGCCCGTCCTCCCTCTACGCCCGCCCGCTGCCCGCCGCCCGGCGGATGCTCCTCGCCGGGGACGAGACCGCGCTCCCGGCCATCGCCACCGTGCTGGCGGCGCTGCCCGCCGGGACCGGGGCCGTGGTGTACGCCGAGGTCGCGGACGCGGCGGAGGAACGGGAGCTGCCGCCCGCGGCCGGGGGAGCCGAGGTCCGCTGGGTGCACCGCGACCGGGGCGGCTCGCTGGTGGACGCCGTGCGGGGCGCCGGAGCGGACCTCGCCGGGGTGGACGCGGCCTGGGTGGCCGGCGAGGCGTCCGCCGTGCGGGCGCTCCGCCGCCATCTGGTCGAGGACCGCGAACTGCCCAAGGCGGCCGTCGAGTTCAGCGGCTACTGGCGGCGCGCGCTCACCCAGGACGACGCCCCCACCGAGGAGGACCTCGCCTGGGCGGCGGAGCGCGCCGCGGACACCGCCTAGGACTTCGGGCGGCGGAAGCCCCGGGGCCTCGTGGGCTCAGGCCGTGGCCGCCGCCCCCGCTCCCCGGACCGCCTTGCCCGCCAGCACCGACGTCCGCTTGCCGTCCTCGATGACGAACCGGCCGTCGATCAGAACGTGCGGGATGCCCACCGGCAGCGTGCGCGGCTCCTCGAACGTGGAGCCCGCCGCCACCGTCTCCGGATCGAACAGCACCAGGTCCGCGCGGTAGCCCTCGCGCACCAGGCCCCGGTCCGCGAGCCGCAGCCGGGCGGCCGGGCGCGAGGTCAGGTGGGCGACGCACTCCTCCAGCGAGAGGATCCCCAACTCCCGGGCGTACCTGCCGAGATACTGCGGGAAGGTGCCGTACGCCCGGGGGTGCGGCTTGTCGCCCTGGAGGATGCCGTCGCTGCCCCCGGTGTGCACCGGGTGCCGCATGATCTGCTGGACGTTCTCCTCGTGGCCCACGTGCTGGAGGATCGTCGTCCCGAGCCGGTCCTCGGTGAGCAGCCGCCGCGCGGTCACCCAGGGCTCCTCGCCCCGCAGCCGCGCCGACTCCTCGACCGTACGGCCGACGTACTCGCCCAGGTGCGGCACGCTCACGCCGGAGATCTCGATGGTGTCCCACTCGATCGGCACCCCGTGGCAGCCGTCCGAGCCCAGCACCTCCAGGTGGTGCCGGATCCTCTCCGCGCTCGCCGGGTCCGCGAGCCGGGTCAGGACCGACTCCGGCCCGCCCTCGCTCGCCCAGCTCGGCAGCATGGCCACCAGGGTGGTGCAGCCCGGGGTGTACGGGTAGGTGTCGAGCGAGATGTCGGCCCCGGCGGCCAGCGCGCCGTCCAGGAGGGCCAGGAGGTCGGGCGCCCTGCCCTTGTTCACGCCGAAGTTCATGGTGGCGTGGGCGAGATGGAGCGCGCACCCGGCGTTCCGGGTGAGCAGCACCATCTCCTCGTACGCCTCCAGGGCGCCGGCGCCGTAACTGCGGTGGTGCGGGCAGTAGTAGCCGCCGTGGCGGGCCACCACCCGGCAGAGTTCGGTGAGTTCGGCGTCGTCCGCGTACATCCCGGGCGTGTAGGTCAGCCCGGACGACAGGCCCACCGCGCCCTCCCGCATGCCCTGGTCCACCAGCTCCTTCATCCGGGCCAGCTCGGCGGTGGTGGCGGGCCGGTCGTCCCAGCCCACCGCGTACATCCGGACCGTGCCCTGCGGGACGAGGTAGGCGGCGTTCACCGCGATGCCCTGGCCGCCGAAGTTCCGGTCGAGGCGGTCCAGGTAGCCGCCGACGGTGCGCCAGTCGAAGTCGATGTCGCTCCCGTCGCCGTTCCAGCCGGTGATGGAGCGCCGGACCTCGGCGAGCGTGCGGTCGTCGGCCGGGGCGTACGACATCCCGTCCTGGCCCAGGACTTCGAGGGTGACGCCCTGCGCCGCCTTCGCGCTGTGGTCGGGGTCGCGCAGCAGCGCCAGATCGCTGTGGGCGTGCATGTCGATGAAGCCGGGGGCCAGCGCGAGACCGTCCGCGTCCACGGTCCGGGCGGCGGTGGGGCGGGGGCCGGGGGAGCCCTCGGGGTGGATCTCGGCTATGCGGCCGCCGTCGAGGGCCACATCGGCGCGGTAGGAGGGCGCGCCGGTGCCGTCGACGACGAGCGCGTCACGCAGGACCAGGTCCATGGGTCGCCTTTCCGATCGGGGTGGTGGTGCTCGCGGCTCTGGGCCGTGTCCCTAGAAGAACGTGCGGAGGTAGTCGGTGACCGTGCCGTCCGCCTCGACCAGCGGGATCAGCTGCCACTTGTCGAAGCTCGTGCAGGGGTGCGAGAGGCCCATGCCGACCCAGTCGCCCACCTCCAGCTCGGCCCCTTCCTCCGTGCGCACCCAGGTGTGCTGGTCGGAGAGGCCGGTGACCGTGACCCCGGTGGCGGGCCGCACCGAGCCGTCCCGGCCGGAGCGGACCACCTGCGCCTCGGGCAGATCCAGGTCGTACGCCGCGTCGCGCTTGCCCGCGTTCAGGAACGCCTGCTCGCCACAGGGGCGGGAGACGACCTGCGCCCAGAGCCGGAAGGCGGGCTCCAGCGCACCTTCCTCGGGGACGCGGTTGAACGGGGTGAGGTGCTTGTAGTGCCCGTCGTCGTGCGAGACGTACGCGCCGGAGCGCAGCAACTTCAGGACCGGGGCGCCCAGTTCGGGAATCTCCGCGAAGACGTCCGCGACCGCGTCGAACCAGGCGCTGCCGCCCGCGCTCACGACGATCTCCTCGACCCCGGCGAACCGCCCGTCGCCGTCGAAGGAGGCCGCCAGCGCGACGAGCCGCCGCAGCCACGCCCGTACCCGCTCGGGGTCGGCGTCCGGCACCTCGCCCTCGTACCCGGCGACGCCCACCAGACGCAGCGAACCGGCCGCCGCCACCGCGTCGGCCACCGCCGCGCAGTCGGCCTCCGTGCGGGCCCCGGTGCGCGCGCCCTCGCCCGCGCCCAGCTCCACGACCACGTCGACCGGGCGGGTGGCGCCCGCCGCGCCGAGGGCCTCCTCCATCAGCTCGACGCCGCGCACGGAGTCCACGTAGCAGACGAAGCGGAACTCCGGGTCGGCCGCCATCTCGCCGGCCAGCCAGCGCAGGGCGACGGCGTCGACCAGCTCGTTGGCGAGGAAGATCCGGCCGATCCCGTACGCCCGGTAGACCCGCGCCTGGTGCGGCACGGCGGCCGTGATGCCCCACGCGCCGCGCTTCAACTGGTCCACGAAAAGCCGCGGGGACATGGACGTCTTGCCGTGCGGGGCGAACGCGAGGCCGTGCCGCTCGGCGTACGTCTCCAGGAGGTCGAGGTTGTGGGCGACCGACTCGGCGGAGAGCGCGAGGACGGGGGTGGTGAACCCGCCGGTGAAGAGGTTGCGCCGCTCGGCGGCCAGCGCCCCGACGGTCAGTCCCGCCGCGTCCGGGGGCAGGGCCTTGAAGCGGTGGTCGACGCGCTCGTCGGCGAGGCCGGACGCCAGGGACGCGGGGGAGGCGCCGGGGGCGGAAGGCGCGGGGACGGCGGTGTGGCCGGTGGGGCGTACGGCTGCCAAGGGGGGCTCCTCGAAGTTCGTTGCAACATATGCAACACCCATTGCGTATATCGCTCAACGCTGTCTAACATCCGAGCCGATGCCCGGTCAATGGTGACCACCGGCCCGCACGCCGAACAGCGAGGAGCCCTCCAGTGTCCGGACCCGCAGCAGGGACGGCCGACGCCGCCACGAGCACCGATGTCGTCTGCCTCGGTGAGTCCATGGTGACGTTCCTGCCCTCGCAGCCCGGCCGCCTCGCCGACGTGCCCTCCTTCGGGCGCGGGATCGGCGGCGCCGAGTCCAACGTGGCCTGCGCCCTCGCCGCCGCCGGACACCGGGCGGCCTGGGTCGGCCGCGTCGGCGCGGACGGCTTCGGCGACCACCTCGTCGAGACCATCGCGTCGTACGGGGTCGACACGTCGGCGGTCCGCCGGGATCCGGCACGGCCCACCGGCATCTACTTCCGCACGGCCACGGACCGGGGAACCGACACCCACGAGGTCGCGTACTACCGGGCGGGGTCCGCCGCCTCCGCGATGTCCCCGTCGAACGTGCCGTACGAGGAACTGTTCGCGGGCCGCGTCCTGCACCTGTCCGGGATCACGGCCGCGCTGTCCGCCGACTGCCTCGCGCTGCTGCGGGACCTCACGGCCGCGCGGCCGGGGCGCCCGCTGGTGTCGTTCGACGTGAACCACCGGCCGCGACTGTGGCGGGACGGCGAAGCGGACGCGTCCGTGCTGCTGGAGCTGGCCCGCCGCGCCGACCTCGTGTTCGTGGGGGAGGACGAGGCGGAGGAGGCCTGGGGGATCGTCGGCGCGGAGGCGATCCGGGCGGCGCTGCCGGAGCCGGCCGTGGTCGTCGTGAAGCGGGGGAGCGCCGGCGCGACGGTGTTCGCCTCGGGGCTCCGCCCCGGACCCCGCTCCTTCGCCGCCGGAGGGGCCGCCGGACCCCGCTCCTCGGCCGCCGGAGGGGCCGGAGACGCCGCCGGAGCCGGATCCGCGGGAGCCGGAGGGGCTGGAGGCGCCGACACCGTCACCCTCGTCCCCGCCCTCCGCGTCGACGTCGTGGCCGCCGTCGGGGCCGGAGACGCGTTCGCCGCCGGGTTCCTCTCCGCCACCCTGCGCGGGCTGCCCGTGCGGGAGCGCGCCCGGCACGGGCACCTCATGGCCGCCGCCGTGCTCACCGTCCCCGGCGACCTCACCGACCCGCCCGCCCGCGACCACGCCGACCGCCTCGCCGCTCTCGACGACGAGGCCTGGGGGAGACTTCGTCTCGGCCCCGGCTGGACCGCAGCCGACCGGGCCCCCGAGGAGGTACGCACACCATGAGCCAGACCGTCGACCGGGCACTCAGCATCCTGCCGCTGCTCGCCCAGGGACCCGCCGACCTCGGCCAGGTCGCCGAGCGCCTCGGCGTCCACAAGTCCACGGCGCTGCGCCTGCTGCGTACGCTCCACGAGCACGGCCTCGTCTACCGCCAGGAGGACCAGCGCTACCGCCTCGGCGCCCGGCTGTTCGCGCTCGCCCAGGAAGCCGTCGAGAACCTCGACGTCCGCGAGATCGCCCACTCCCACCTGGTCGCACTCAACGACCGGTGCGGCCACACCGTCCACCTCGCCGTGTACGAGGAGCAGGAAGTCCTCTACATCGACAAGGTCGAGAGCCGCTACCCGGTCCGGATGTACTCCCGGATCGGCAAGCCCGTCGCGATCACCGTCGCGGCCGTCGCCAAGCTGCTGCTGGCCGACCTCCCCGAGCCCGAGCGGCGCGCCATCGCCGAGAAGCTCGACTACCCCATGTACACGTCCCGTTCGACGCCGGGCGCCGCCGCGTTCCTCAAGGAGCTCGCCGTCGTCCGCGAACAGGGATGGGCCACCGACCTCGGTGGCCACGAGGAGTCCATCAACTGCATCGGCGCCCCCATTCGCGGCGCGGACGGACGGGTCGTCGCGGCCATGTCGGTCTCCGCGCCCAACGTGGTCGTCACCGCCGAGGAACTCCTCACCCTCCTCCCGTTGGTCCGGCGCACCGCCGAGACCATCAGCCGGGAGTACTCCGGCACCACCCGACCCAAGAAAGCCTGATCAGCCATGACCGAGAAGACCGCGCTCACCCCCTCCACCCACACCACCCCGCCCGCGAAGTTCTCGCACGGCGTGAAGAAGGGGAACATCCTCCAGGTCGCCGGCCAGGTCGGCTTCCTCCCCGCCGTGGAGGGCCAGGCCCCCACGCCCGCCGGCCCCACGCTCCGCGAGCAGACCCTCCAGACCTTCGCCAACGTCAAGGCGATCCTGGAGGAGGGCGGCGCGAGCTGGGACGACGTGATGATGATGCGCGTCTACCTCACGGACGTGGACCACTTCGCGGAGATGAACGAGATCTACAACGCGTACTTCGCCGAGCAGAACCTCAAGGAGGCCCCCTCCGCCCGCACGACGGTCTACGTCGGCCTCCCCAAGGGGCTGCTCATCGAGATCGACGCCCTCGCGGTGCTCGGCTGACCCGTTCCGGCCGCCCGGCCGTTCCCTCCCCCCGAACGCCGCGTCCCACGGATCGCCTTGCCCCACCCGCGTAACCCCTTCCGCACGCCGTACGGCACGGCGCCCCGCTCCCCGGGGGCGCCGTGCCGCGCTCCCCCCTGCCCTCCAGCACCACCGGAGTCCCCATGCTGCTCGCCGCCACCCCACCGCCGGCCGAAGCCCCACCGCACACCGGTGGACTGCTCCTCCTGATCGACGGCACCGCGGGTCTGCTGACCGTCGCCGCCCTCGGCATCGCCCTGCTCCTCTTCCTGATCATCAAGGTCAGGCTCCAGCCGTTCGTCGCGCTGCTCGCGGTCTCCATAGCCGTCGGCCTCGGCGCCGGTCTGTCGGTCACCGAACTCTTCGGCACCGTGCAGAAATCCGCCGCGGTCTCGGTCATCGAGTCGGGCATGGGCGGCATCCTCGGCCATGTCGCGATCATCATCGGGCTCGGCACCATGCTCGGCGCGATCCTCGAAGTCTCGGGCGGGGCCGAGGTGTTGAGCGCGCGTCTGCTGAACGCCTTCGGCGAGAAGCGCGCCCCGCTCGCCATGGGGATGACGGGCCTCGTCTTCGGCATCCCGGTCTTCTTCGACGTCGGCATCTTCGTCCTCGCGCCGATCGTGTACGCCGCCGCCAAGCGCTCCGGCAAATCGATCCTGCTCTACGCGATGCCGCTGCTGGCGGGCCTGTCGATGACCCACGCGTTCCTGCCGCCGCACCCGGGGCCGGTGGCCGCCGCCGGACTCTTCAACGTCTCGCTCGGCTGGGTCATCCTGATGGGCGTCGTCGTCGGCGTCCCGTCCGTCATCGCCGCCTGGGGCTACTCCGCCTGGATCGGCAAGCGCGTCTTCGTCGACGTCCCGCAGGACATGGTGGAGGCCGCCGAGGAGGCCAAGGCCGCCGTCGCGGCCGAACAGCGCGCCGCCGGGGTCACCCCGCACGAGAAGCCGGTGCCGCTCGCCACGGTCCTCGCGATCATCGGCACCCCGCTGATCCTCATCCTCGCCGCGACGTTCTCCTCGATCGCCCTGGACCCGTCCACGCTCCGCTCGGTCATCGAGTTCTTCGGCAACCCGTTCGTCGCCCTGACGATCGCCCTGTTCCTCGCCTACTACCTGCTGGGCATCCGGCGCGGCTGGTCCCGCAAGTCCCTGGAGTCCGTCTCCACGTCCTCGCTGAAGCCGGTCGGCAACATCCTGCTGGTGGTCGGCGCGGGCGGCATCTTCGGCGCGGTCCTCAAGGGCAGCGGCATCGCCGACGCGCTCGCCGACACCTTCAACGACGTCGGCCTGCCGGTCATCCTGCTCGCCTGGCTCATCTCGGTCGTGCTGCGCGTCGCCCAGGGCTCCGCCACGGTGGCGATCGTCACGACCGCGGGCATCGTGGTCCCGCTGGTCGAGGGCCAGGACCTGTCCCAGGCCCACCTCGCGCTGATCATCATGGCGATCTCGGCGGGCTCGATCTTCGCCTCCCACGTCAACGACGGCGGCTTCTGGATGGTGTCGAAGTACTTCGGGATCAGCGAGCGCGACACCCTCAAGTCCTGGACCGTCCTGGAGACGGTGCTCTCGGTCGCCGGCTTCGTCGTCGCCGCGCTGCTGAGCCTGGTCGTCTAGGGCAACCGAGGGCGGGGCCACCCCGCCCCGCCCTCGGGAGACCCCTCAACTCCCCTTGCGCGCCACGTAGTACACGTTCAGGATGTCGCCCTCCACCTCGCGCACCGCCACCTCCCCGAAGCCCGCCTCCGCCAGCATCCGCAGCGCGGTCTGCCGGCCCCAGACGGTCCCCAGCCCCGCACCGCCCTCGCCGAGCGAGACCGTCATGCAGTAGAAGACGGAGAAGGTGTAGAGCGCTGGGCCGAGCGGCAGGCCGAGGTTCTCCTCCAGCCTGCTGGAGGCCGCGATGTCGCCCATCAGGAACACCCCGTCGTCCCGCAGCGCACCGGCGACGGCCGCCAGGGTCTCCGCCGGACGGGCCAGGTCGTGGATCACGTCGAAGGCGGTCACCAGGTCGTACCCGCCGGTCACCCCGGCCGCGTCCGCCACCTCGAAGCGCGCGTTCGGCAGGCCCAGCCGCTCCGCCTCGTCCCGGGCCGCCGCGATGCCGCTCCGCGACATGTCCACCCCGGTGAACCGGCCGGCCGGGAACGCCCGCGCCAGCAGGTTGACCGCGTGCCCCTGGCCCGTCCCGACGTCGAGCACGTCCAGCCCGGCGTCCGAGGCCAGCCGTTCCGGCAGGCCCGGCACCAGTGGGATGATCGCGTCCACCAGCGCCGCGTCGTACACGCGGGCCGTCTCCTCGGCCTGGAGCTCCTGGAACCTCGGGTACGAGGAGTAGGGCACCCCGCCCCCGTCCCGGAACGCCGTGACCACCTCGTCCTCGACCAGCCCGATCAGCGCGAGGTCCTGGAGGAAGGAGGCGAGGTTGTCGGGCCCGGCGTCGCGGCACAGGGAGGCGGCGTGCTCGGGCGGCAGCCGGTACGTGCGGTCCGCCGGGTCGTACACGACGATCCCGCCCACGGTGACCCCGCCGAGCCACTCGCGCACATAGCGTTCGTGCAGCCCGGCCGCCCCGGCGATCTCCTCGCTGGTCGACGGCGGCAGCCGCGCCATCACGTCGAAGAGCCGCGTCCGGTGCCCGAGGCTGCACAGATACCCCAGGCAGGAATCGTTCAGCACCCGCACCATCCGGCCGGCGAACTCCTCCTGCCGGGCCGGGTCCCCTGTCCGCCGGATCGTGTGCGACATGGCGCCTCCTTCGGAAGGTCACGGCGCGCGGCGGGCATCGCACCCGCTTCGTCCCCGGTCCGCCGCTCGCCGCCGGCCGATGGGTCCACCAAAGATTTTACCGCCGTGCACACCCCTTGTGCTGCCCCCGCCGACTGCGCTTCCTTGATCGGCATGGCGGAGACAAGCGCAACCACAGGGACAGGGGAGCCGGCCTCCCGGCCCCGTCGGTCGAGTTGGAAGTACATCGGGCCCGGCATCGTCGTCGCGGCGACCGGGGTCGGGGCCGGGGACCTGGTCGCGACGCTCATCGCGGGCAGCAAGTTCGGGTACACCCTGATGTGGGCGGCGGTGATCGGCTGCGTCGTCAAGATCTCGCTCGCCGAGGCGGCCGGCCGCTGGCATCTGGCGACCGGCAGGACGCTTTTCGACGGGTGGCGCAGCCTGGGCCCCTGGACCACGGTCTACTTCGCGATCTACGTGGTCGTCTGGGGCTTCATCTACGGGGCGACGGCGATGTCCTCCAGCGCCCTGCCCATCGTGGCGCTGTTCCCCGACGGTCCCGGGCTGAAGTTCTGGGCGATCGTGACCGGGCTGATCGGGCTGGCCTTCGTCTGGTTCAACCGGTACGCCGTCTTCGAGAAGGTCATGACGGTCCTGATCGGCATCATGTTCGTGGTGGTCGTGTACGTGGCCGCCCGGGTCGTGCCGGACGTCGGGGCCTCGTTCGCCGGGCTGCTGCCCGTGCTCCCGGACGGCTCGCTCCTCTACACCCTCGGGCTGATCGGCGGCGTCGGCGGCACGATCACCATGGCCGCGTACGGGTACTGGGTCAACGCCAAGGGCTGGAGCAACGCCTCCTGGATGAAGGTGATGCGGCTCGACAACCGGGTCGCCTACATCACCACCGGGGTGTTCGTCGTGGCGATGCTCATCGTCGGCGCCGAGCTGCTGCACGCCTCCCAGGTCGCCCTCACCTCCGGCGACCGGGGCCTGGTCGATCTGGGCGAGGTGCTGGAGGACCGCTTCGGCACGGGCACCGCCAAGCTGTTCCTGGTGGGCTTCTTCGCCACGTCGTTCTCGTCGCTGATCGGCGTCTGGCACGGGGTCAGCCTGATGTTCGCCGACTTCGTGGAGCGGTTCCGGGCCCCGGCGGCCGGTGCGGCGAAGACCGAGGAGCACGAGGGGGCGCGATCCGCCGAGCGCAGGCAGCGGTCGCTGCCGTTCCGCGCCTACCTCCTGTGGCTGACCTTCCCGCCGATGACCCTCCTCTGGCTGGACGAGCCCTTCGGCCTGGTCATCGCCTACGGGGTGCTCGGCGCGTTCTTCATGCCGTTCCTCGCCCTGACCCTGCTCTGGCTGCTCAACTCCTCCCGTACGCCCGCGCAATGGCGCAACGGCGTCGTCAGCAACCTGATGCTCGCCCTGTCCGGGCTGCTGTTCGTCGTGCTGTGCGTCCAACAGGTGCGCGAACTGCCCTGGTGACGGCCTCGGAGTCCTAGCCCGGACACCAGGGAACAAGTAACCCATCGGTAGCTATCTCGGCTTCGTGACCGTGCTCTTCTTCGGTTGGCGTGGGACGGTCCTGGTCTTGTCGAGGTGTCCATACACCGTGGAGCGGGGCACGCCGAACATGTCGGCGATCTGCTGGACGGTCTTCTCCCGCTCGTCGTAGAGGCGTTGGGCGAGCGCGGCTTGGTCCTCGGTGAGGCGCGGCCGGCGCCCGCCGACCCGGCCGCGGGCCCGTGCGGAGGCGAGCCCGTCGTTGGTGTTCGCCACGATCAGCTCGCGCTGGAGCTCGGCGAGTACGGACAGCATCCCGAACATCGCCCTCCCCTCCATTGTGGACGTATCGATGCCCTGCTCGATGACGTGCAGCCCGATGCTGCGCCCACGCAGCTCGGCGCCGAGGGTCACCAGGTGGAGCACGGAGCGGGAGAGTCGGTCGAGCCGGGTGACTTTCAACGTGTCGCCCTCGCGCAGCAGCTGCATGACGAGGTCGAGTTTCGGGCGGGATGCCTTCGCGCCGCTCGCCTTGTCGACGTGGATGTGGTCGCGGTCGACGCCGGCCCGCAGCAGTGCGTCGATCTGGTGGTCGGGGTTCTGGTCGGCGGTCGAGACCCGCGCGTAGCCGATGAGCATGTGTCGGAATCTATCGGCCAGACCGTTCACCGACGTTGATTCCCGACGCGAGTTGCCGACAGTGCCCACCTGCGGGTTCGTGATCACGGTCACGAGTGTCGGTAGACGGTCGTTTCTCGACACCCGAACGAGGTCTGAGGAGCGCCAACCTTGCGCGGCTGGGTCCCCTCGGTGCCGGGCGGCTGGTGCCGGAGTGCACGCCTTGCGTAATGGTCGACGTAGAGGACTATAGTGCTAGGCAACTAGATAAATGGAGGAACCGGTGATTGAGTTCCACCTGAACAGCCGGTCCGGCCTGTCCCCGTACCAGCAGCTGGTCCAGCAGGTTCGGCATGCACTGCGCCTGGGTCTACTGAAGGAGGGGGACCGGCTGCCGACCGTCAAGGACGTGGCGAAGCAGATGGCGGTCAACCCGAACACGGTGCTCAAGGCGTACCGGGAGCTGGAGCACGACGGCCTGGTGGCTGCCCGTCCCGGCGTCGGGACGTTCGTGACCCGGACGCTGGCCGACGGCACGCTCGCCGCGCAGGGACCACTGCGCAAGGAGCTGCAGCGCTGGCTGACCAAGGCCCGCCTGGCCGGGCTCGACGACGAGAGCATCGAGGCGCTGTTCGTGAGCACGTTTCGTAACGCCGCCGGAGAGGACGTAGCGTGAGCGCTGTCTTGCGAGCCCAGGGCCTGGGCAAGAGGTACAAGCAGCGCTGGGCGCTGCAGAACTGCGATCTGGACGTCCCGGCCGGCCGGGTGGTGGGCCTGGTCGGCCCCAACGGCGCCGGCAAGTCGACCTTGTTGAACCTGGCCTCCGGCATGCTGACCCCGACGGCCGGCACCATCGAGGTGTGCGGTGGCCGTCCTGCCGAGGGTGTGGAACAGCTGGCCAAGGTCGGCTTCGTCGCCCAGGACACCCCGATCTACGCCGCGCTGAGCGTCGCCGACCACCTCGATTTCGGCAAGCGTCTCAACCTGAACTGGGACGACGCCGTGGCGCGCGACCGGATTCGTCGCCTCGGTCTGGACCCGAAGCAGCGGGCCGGCAAGCTGTCCGGCGGCCAGCGCGCGCAGCTCGCTCTCACCCTGGGCATCGCCAAGCGCCCGGAGCTGCTGATCCTGGACGAGCCGGTCGCGGCTCTGGACCCGCTTGCCCGACGGGAGTTCATGCAGGACCTGATGGAGGCTGTTGCCGAGCACGAGCTGAGCGTCGTGCTCTCCTCCCACCTGGTCTCCGACGTGGAGCGAACCTGCGACTACGTCATCGTCCTGGTCGACTCCCGGGTACAGGTGGCCGGCGAGATCGACGACCTGGTCGCCTGCCACCACCGGCTCACCGGACCGCGCCGGGACCCGGGCACGCTCCCGGCCGGTCAGCACGTCATCACCGCCAGCCACACCGATCGGCAGACCACTCTCCTGGTGCGTACCGACACCGCGGTCCACGATCCGTCCTGGACCGTCGGCCCGCTCGGTCTGGAAGACATCGTCCTGGCCTACATGACCCGGCCCGCCGATGCGGTACGTGACACCCGACCCGCACTGGAGGTACTTCGATGATCTGGCTGACCTGGCGCCAGTTCCGTACTCAGGCCGCCGTGATGTTCGCCGCCGTGGCTGCGCTCGCCGCCACCCTCGCGGTTACCGGCCCGCAGCTGGCCGAGCTCTACCGGACGGCCGGCAGCGGCCTGGTGGACCAGGTCTCCAGTTCGGACCAGACCCTCTACTACACGGGACTGTTGGTCGTGCTCGCCGTGCCGGCGGTCATCGGGATGTTCTGGGGCGCGCCGCTGATCTCCCGCGAACTGGAGACCGGTACCCACTACCTCGCGTGGAACCAGGGCGTCACCCGCACGCGCTGGCTGGCGACCAAGCTGGGCCTCGGCGCGGCGGCCTCCATGACCGCCGCCGGACTGACCAGCCTCGCGGTGAGCTGGTGGAGCAGCCCCATCGACCGGGCTGTCAACGGCGGCGGCGCGACGGACACGTACTTCCCGCGACTCGACCCCGTGGCCTTCGCCGCACGGGGTGTCGTCCCCATGGCCCACGCTGCCTTCGCCTTCGTCCTGGGCGTCGCCCTCGGCCTGGTCATCCGCCGCACCCTGCCCGCGATGGCCACTACGTTCGCCCTCTACACCGCCGTCCAGATCGCCGTACCGATGTGGATCCGGTCTCACCTGACGGCCGCGGACCAGACCATCCTGCCGATCGAGCCCGACGGCGCCCCTATCAGCATCCAGGACGGAGCCAGGCAGATCGTCGCGCACCCCGAAGAAGTGCCCGGGGCCTGGGTCACCTCCCAGCAGACGCTGAACGCCGCCGGTCAGCCGACCCCGGTGCCGTCGTCCTTCGCCGACTGCCTGCGCACGGAGTCGGGCCCGCCCACCCTGCAGCAGGTCGACCGCTGCGTCGCCGACCTCGGCGCCCTGGGCTACAAGCAGCAGGTGACGTACCAGCCCGCCGGCAACTTCTGGGCCCTTCAATGGGCCGAGACCGGGCTCTATCTCGGCCTCGCCCTGGCCCTGACCGGGTTCTGCGCCTGGTGGATCCGCCGCCGAGTGACCTGACAGGCGCAAGCCCTATTACAGGAGCAGCCGGGAGGGGCAGCCGGGACCCGGCCGCCCCTCCCGGACTCGGCAGGGTCCTCTCACCATTCAAGATCAAGCTCGCCGGTATCGGCTGTCCCTGTGGCCCAAGGCCGGTGCAGGCACCGGCCCGTCGGCACGGGGCTCAACTCGGCTCCGCCGGGGCCTGGTCGGAGGCGTCCGCCGGGGTGCGGGGACGGGGCACTGAGAGAAGCGGCGCGAGGTCGAGTCGCTTGTCCATCTCCAGGCGGAAGGTGCCGTACGGGTTGATGTTGGACCAGAACAGCGCGGTGAGCCCGCGCCGGTCCTCGTCCGAGAGTTTCTTCGCCCAGGCCGGTTCGGCGAGGACCTGCTGAAGCAGCAGCGTGTTGACGTGCACGAGCGCGGACTGGAGCAGGTGCAGGGCGAGCATGGAGGTCTCGGCGTGTTCCTTGTCCGGGCCGGTGAGCGCGCCGTCCTTGCCGTAGTGGAGCACGGTGTTCGCCGAGTTCCAGTTCTCCACGACCTGGAGCCCGCCGTGGATCTCCCGGCGCAGGCCGGGAGCGGCGAGGTAGTCGCAGGCGAAGACCGTACGGACCGCGCGGCCGAGTTCTTCGAGCGCGGCGTACGTGGGGTGCTTGGGCCCGCCGCGGGTGAAGCGCCGCAGCACCTGCTCCGCCTCCGCCGTCCCCAGCCGGAGCGCAGTGGCGTACTTGACCATCTGGTCGTACTGCTGCTCGATCAGGTCCCACCTGATGGCCCGGGTCAGGGAGGCGCCGAGCGCCGGCCAGCCGGGCGGGTCGTCGTCCGGGCGGTACAGGCGGATACTGCCGATGTTCTTCAGCCGGGGCAGCAGGCGGAAGTTGAGCAGCTCGGTGAAGGCGAACCCGACCACACTCGCGCCATGGGTGTCCACGTAGTTCGACTCGATCTCGGCGTCCGTGCAGTGCCGCAGCAGTCCCTCGATCATCGCCGCGACCTCGGACGACGAACAGGACTTCAGCTGCGAGTAGATGCAGACGTTCTTCCGCTCCACGTGCCAGTAGATCATCACGCCGTTGCCGCCGTAGCGTGCGTGGTACTCGGTCATGAAGTTGCTGGACCAGGACCCGAACTTCTTCGAGTCCGAGGCACACGCGTTGCCCTGCCCCCACCAAGCGGTGTCGCGGGCGGCGAAGGTCGCGTTGACCAGCCGGGTGACGGCAGCGCGGAGGTTGTCGACGGTGATGAAGTGCCGCCGGATATGGCGCAGAGCGGCTTCACTCTCGCCATGCTCGCCGGTCGCGACGATCGAGCGGATGCCCATGTTGGTGCCCAGTGCGAACAGCGCGAGCAGCAGACGGCGCTGGAGGGTGGCCCGGTCGATGCGCTCGTACGCGGCGACGGAGGTGAACTCGTCGGTGAAGCCGGAAAGGAAGTCGGCGTTCTTCAGCACGTCCAGGAGGTCGAGGACTCCCCATCGGCGTACGACCTCGTCCTTGAGTGCCTGGAGGCCGGTCGGCTCGTCCAGCTTCTCCAGCTTCGGCACGGTGATCCACGGGTCGCCGTGCCGCGTGGTCACCTTCACCCCGCCCGCCGAGCCGTCCGCGAGCGCCGCCGACAACCTGTCCAGGCCGTCGGTCATCCGCTGCTTCAGGCTCGTGATGAACGCCTGCGGGTCCTGGGGCTGGCGGATCGCCGCGTAGTGCACGGTGCGGGCGGCCTCGAAGTCGCCCGGCAGGTCGTCCTCCGGGTTTCGCCAGCGCAAGGCTCCCTCGACGTAGATCTCCCCGGCGCCGGATCGCGTCCCGCAGCGCGACCAGGACGCACAGCTCGTACGGGATGCGTTCGACCTTGCCCTTGTCGTCCACGACGGCCTCGCGCCAGTCCTTGCGTACGACGCCGTCCATCGGCACCGTGTCGCCGGCGTCGTAGAAGCGGGTCTTGCCGTCGACTTCCGCGTACTTCTCCAGCAGCGCCATCGCGTCCATCACCGGCCGGTAGGCGGTGTTGTTGCACTTGAAGCCCAGCGTCCTCAGCAGCGGCGGCAGCATCTGCCGGTAGTACGAGCTGTAGGAGGACCGCAGGGTGGTGCGGACCTTGGCCTTGAAGACCTTCTCGTTCGCCTTCGCCTCCGCGACCAGGTCGCGCAGCGTCTTCTCCCCGACCACCGGGTACAGGGCCTCGCGTACCACGTCGTCGGGCTTGCCGATCGCCGCGTCAGCGAGCTTGAAGAGGATCCCTTCCTTGCCCCGGACCTTCTTCAACTCCGCGGTGAGCTGCCTCTCCACCCGCCGCTCGGCACGCGCATTGATCTTGTGGACCAGTGCAACCAGCAGCTCCACCAGAGCATCGGTGATCTCCGCCTGACGAGAAGAGCACAGGGCCGCGAGCAGTGTGATCCGGGCGTCCTCGGCGGTGTCCCGGAAGTCCGAGGGGTACATCTTGATCGCCCTCGACCGCCACCCTGCCAGCAGTTTCTCCGAGCAGTCCGCGAACAGTCCCTCCGGAAGCCCGAGTCTGCGTACGTCGTTCAGCTTGGTGATCTCCGTCAGCAGCGAGTCCAGGCCGACCGCGCCGGGATCACGCTTGAGCAAGGCCAGCAGGCCGGCCCCGTCCTCGTTGTCCTCCGCGACCAGCGCAAGCAGCCGGGCCACCCCGACATCGCCCAGGCGCTCGATGGTCCGGGCACAGAACACCTTCTCCCACCGGTTGCGGGCGGCGACCAGCACCTTCTCGATCCGGGTCCGGCCCGGCGGCTCGATCTTCCTCGCCCGGCACTCGACCAGCAAGGCCTCCCGCTGCCGGTCCTCCACCAGCTCTACCGGGCACACCTCCACCGCCAGCCACGCGGTCAGACGCTCCTCGTCGTCCAGCGTCGCAGGCCGGAAGTGCAGAGCTTCCCGGATCTGCTTACGGTGCCGCTTCGCCCCCGCCAGGTCGTACTTCGCAAGCTCGGTCGCAGGGACCTTCACCAGGCCGGCAACGTACTCGACGGCGGGCTGCGGGAACTCCTCGATGAACTCCGGGAATCGGCCCTCCATCTCGAAGAACTTGAGCATCAGGCAAAAGCCGAGCCGGGTCGGACCAGTCTTGTTCGCCACCAGGTCCCAGTCGCCGTCCACCAGCGTCCAACACGCCACCACGTCTTCCGGCGACCACTCCTGCCGCACACCCGCCCCATTTCATCGCCCCACCCTGGGATTCGCTCGTTCAGCCCAACGAGGCGCATGACGACGAGAAACGGGTGGCCTGACCCACTGATATCTACCGGTGGGTTACTTGCTCCCTGGTGTCCGAGCTAGGACTACGGGGCCGTGACCGGGCGGTCGCCGGCAGAACGCCGCAGCGCCGCCGGGGGAGCGGCGGCGCTGCGGGTTTCCGGGTGGTGCGGTGTCGCTACGGCAGGCTGCGGACGTGCGGTCCGACCGCCTTCGACCAGGCGAACCCGGCCGTCGCGTCCCAGTTCGTCGACCAGGTCATCGCGCCGCGCAGCGACGGGTAGGTCTTGGACGGCTTGAACGAGCCGCAGCTGGTGCCCTTGGCGAGGCAGTCCAGCGCCGCGTTCACGATGGACGGGGAGACGTAGCCGCTGCCCGCACCGCGGGTGGAGGCGGGGACGCCGATGCCGACCTGGGACGGGTCGAGGCCGCCCTCCAGCTGGATGCAGGCGAGCGCGGTGAGGAAGTCCACCGAGCCCTGCGAGTAGACCTTGCCGTCGCAGCCGAGCATCGAACCGCTGTTGTAGTACTGCATGTTGACGACCGTCAGGATGTCCTTGACGTTGAGGGCCGTCTTGAAGTACTCGCCCGACGTCGACTGCATGTCGATGGTCTGCGGGGCCATCGTGAGGACCAGCCCGGGGCCGGCCTTCGCGGACAGCTGGCGCAGGGCCTTCGTCATGTAGGTGGCGTTGAGGCCGTTCTCCAGGTCGATGTCGACCCCGTTGAAGCCGTAGTCCTGCATCAGCGCGTACACGGAGTTGGCGAACGCGGTGGCGGAGGCGTCGTTGTCGACGCGGACCGTGCCCAGCTCGCCGCCGATCGAGATGATGACGTTCTTGCCCGCCGCCTGCTTGGCCCTGATGTCCGAGCGGAACTGGGCGTCGGTGTAGCCGTTGAGGCCGGCGGTGTCCAGGTTGAAGGTGACCGCGCCCTGGGTGGCCGTGGCGTCCGCGAAGGAGACCGCGATGATGTCGTAGTCGGCCGGGACGTCGCTCAGCTTCTGGACGGTGGCGCCGTTGTTGAAGTTCTGCCAGTAGCCGGTCACCGCGTGCTTGGGCACGCTGGTCACCGGGCCGGTGCCGTTCTTGGCCGTACGGGCGCTGATGGCGGCCGACTTGACCGACTCGCCGGCCGCGTTGGTGGCGGACACCGAGAACTGGTAGGCGGTGTCCGCGGTGAGACCCGAGACGGTCGCCGAGGTTCCGGTGGAGGTGGTGGCCTGCACGCCGTCCCGGTACACCTTGTAGCCCGTGGCGCCGGAGACGGCGTTCCAGGACAGGGATACGGAGGACGTGGTCGTGGCGCCCGCCGTGAGGCCCGCGGGGGCCCCGGGGATGACCGGTCCGGGCTCCTCGCCGCCACCGCCGTCGGGGCCGGTCACCTCGAAGTCGTCGGCCAGGTAGGCGGCCTGCCCGTACCAGCCGTGGGTGTAGACGGTCACCGAGGTGGTGTTCGCGCCGGTCTTGAAGCTGGTGGACAGCTTGGTCCAGGTGGTGGAGCCCGGCGTCCAGGTGGAGACGTCGGTGGTTCCGGTGCCGCTCACGCCGAGGTAGGCGTAGCCGCCCTGCACCCAGGCGCTGAGCGCGTACGTCGAGTTGGGCTTCACCTTGACGGCCTGCGAACACTTGGCGTTGTCCTGGCCGGCCGGGGTGGCCTTCAGCGCCGACGTGCCGCCGTGCACGGGGGAGGAGACGACGGTGCCGCTGTTCCCGGCGCAGGTCCAGTTGGCGAGGCCCGACTCGAAGCCCGCGTTCTTGGCGTTGTTGACGTCGGCGGCCTGGGCGGTGCTGACGAGTCCGGTGACGGTCAGGGCCGCGGCCGCGACGACGGCCATGGTGCCGCCGAGGACGGGACGGGAGCGACGGCGCCTTCTGCGACTGCTGCCTGCGGAGCGTTCCACTGGTTCCTCCGTGGGGAGTTGGTGGCCTGGCGGGGGTCGTGCGGGAGGGCCGGACGGACGACGGGGCGGCCGGGTCCGCACGGGTGGGCCGGGCGAGGCGGGGGTCCGTGACGATGAAGCACGGTGAAGCGGGGATCGGGGTGAAGCGGGTTCACGGTGAAGCGGGGATGCCGTGCGGCGGTGGTGCGGGGGTGCTGAACCGGGGACGTTGAACACGGGGTGTCCGGCCGGGGGCGGTGGCCACCGCTTGGCGCATAAACTGGTCCAGACCAATCAAGTTGTCAAGACCTCTGGCGGTAAAACGCCTCCAGCGAACGCGCGTACGAGGTCGCGCCGCGGGCTCGGCCGCCGGGCGCCGGGGCGTCCGCGAGGAGTCCGCGGCGGGTGCCGGGCCGGGGTTTTTTCCGCCCGGAACCGCCCCCCGACCGCACATCGCCCCCCGCACGGGTGATCTTGCGGGGGATCTTCCGACGGTCACACAAACGCCCTTACGAAAAGGAGGTCGACGTCCGGGAATCCGGTCTGACGTGCGCGAATGGATGCGTGATCGACGGCCGGACGCGGGCTTCGGTAACGCTCCGCAGTGGCACCCGAGTTGGAGAGAATCGATTTCGTCCCGTTTAGCACCCGGTCCCCGTAGGAACGGTGTTCGCATGATGCCGTACTGGTCTCCGATAACTGTTCTCTGCCTGATGAGACGTGGCTAAAGTGCTGGGTCAGGAGCACGGAGCAGGAGCGATTGCGGCCGACGTCCCCACGTCGACCGGAGCCGAAACGGGGAAGAGCGTGCCGACCGCAATAGCAGTGACGAGCGCAGACCTGGTGCTGCCGCCCACCGACCAGCAGACGCCGACCGCAGCTCTGCTCCAGGCCCCCGAGGCCCAGGCGCTGGAGCTGGCGATCGGCGACATGCACCTGCTGCTGGAACAGCACGGGTATGTGATCGCCCTCTATCCGTCGGGCATCCGGCCCGAGCACGAGCGTCGCCTCCACTCCATCCGCTCGGTGCTGGAGAGCGACCGGATCGCCCTGGTCAAGGTGGACCTCCCGCCCCTCGGCCTGGCCGTTCTGGTGCGCCAGCTCCGTCAGTTGTCCATCTGCGACTTCAGCCCCGGGGTGGTCGCCTCCGCCGCCCGGCTGCTCTCGCACTACATCTACGCGGGTGCACTCCTCAACTCCGTCGCCCGGCTCGACCGGGTCCCGGTCAGCCTCAAGAGCCACGCCACGTCCTGGGTGCCCGGATCCCAGTTCGCCGTGCTCGCCGGACCCGAGTCGCGGTTGGTGAAGGTCGGCCCGAACGTCGAACCCCCGGCGGGACCCGATTTCGGCACGCATCTTCTGGTCGCCCAAGGGAATCTGCAGTCGGACTGGGTACAGGAGACCCTTGCGCCCGCCTGGAAGGTCCAGGCCATTCACGACGCCACGGTTCCGTCCGACTCACCGCGCTGGTGGGGCACGGGAAAGCTGGTGGAGTTCGCTGCCCATCTCCCGGACCTCTCCGTGCTCTACCAGTTGGTCTCCTCCGTACGCCGGGAGAAGTGCCACTGGTGCGCCATGGAACTCATCGGCGACCGTTGCGCATTCTGTTCCGCTCCTCTCGCGGCTTCGGAGAACCGCGCGCTCCCCACCGGTGTCCTCCACCATGGGGCCGGCGAATCACCGGGCCCCTGACGGGACCCGCTCCTTCCCGCAGGACCCGCTCCTCCCGGTTCCTGCCCGTACTCCCCGCACCGCCCGCACTCCCCGCACCGCCCGTACGACACCGTCCCCGTTCCGGTCGGCCCGCAGCAGCGCGCCACCGCAGATGTAAGCGCGTAACCGCTCCAACGCTCCGCTTCTCCACCGCTTCACCTCTCCACCGCCCGATAGCCCCACCGCAGATGTATGCGCGTAACCGCTGCACCGCACCGCTCTCCCTGTCCGCAGTCCGTCCCACGCATCCGAATCGAACGAGGTTGTCCGGACCATGAACTCCCGCCAGCGCCGCGGCGTGATACTCCTGCTCCTGTCGGTCCTGTGTGCCTTCGCGGCCTTCGCCGGCGTGCTCTCGGTGATCAGCGACGTCAACTCGAAGGTCGGACCCGAGGTGACGGCGTACCAGCTGAAGTCCAACGTGGCTCCGTACACCGCCCTGAACAGCGGCCAGTTCGAGAAGATCAAGATGCCCAAACGCTGGCTCTCGGAGAACGCCGTGACCGACCTTCGGGAGGTCGAGTCGAAGATCGCCGTCACCGAGCTCCGCCAGGGCTCCCTGCTCCAGTCGGACATGATGGTCCGCAAGCCCGAACTGCGGGCCGGTGAGCAGGAGATCGCCATCATGATCGACGCCTCCACCGGCGTCGCGGGCAAGATCACACCGGGCGCGACGGTCAACATCTACGCCACGTTCGCCGGCGAGCAGCAGGGCGACCCGGCCCAGTCCAAGGTCATCGTCTCGAACGCCAAGGTGCTGGACGTCGGCGAACTGACCGCCCTGGACCCGAGCGCGGACGACCGGGGCACCCGGGCGACCGAGGCCGTGCCGATCACGTTCGCCCTGAACACGCTGGACACCCAGCGCGTCGCCTATGCCGAGTCCTTCGCCGAGCACGTGCGTCTCGCGCTCGTCGCCCCGGGCAGCGACGGCACCATCCGCCCGGGGGACCGCACCTACACGCTCGACAAGGACAAGTGAGGATGGGATGACCACCAGAATCCTCCCCGCCGTCGGTGACCTCGACGCGGCCCGCTCCGTCACCACCCTGCTCAGCCAGCTGCCCGACGCCGAACCCGCGCCCCCGGTCGGCGACTCCACGCAGCTCATCGACACCCTGGCCCGGCTCGCGGGCGAGGCGATCGACGAGCTGCCCGAGGTGGTGCTGGTCCACGAGCGGATCGGCCCGGTGCCGGCCCTGGAGCTGATCCGGGAGGTGTCGATGAGGTTCCCGTCCGTCGGGGTCGTCATGATCACCGCGGACGCCAGCCCGAGCCTCTTCGCCGACGCGATGGACTCCGGGGCGCGCGGCCTGGTCACCCTGCCGCTGAGCTACGAGGAGCTGGCCAACCGCGTCCAGGCGGCCGCCCAGTGGTCCTCCGGCGTACGCCGCCACCTCACCTCCGCGAGCGACGTCTTCACCGGCCCCGGCGGCACGGTGGTCACGGTCACCGGGGCGAAGGGCGGCGTCGGCGCGACCGTCACCGCCATCCAGCTCGCGCTGGCCGCGCAGGCGTCCGGCAACACCGTGGCGCTGGTGGACATGGACCTCCAGACCGGGGACATCGCCTCGTTCCTCGACGTCCAGTTCCGCCGCTCGCTGGTCGACCTCGCCCTGATCACCGACATCTCGCCCCGGGTGCTGTCGGACGCGGTGTTCTCCCACTCCACCGGCCTCGCCCTGCTCCTCGCTCCGGGCGAGGGCGAACGCGGCGAGGAGGTCAGCGACCGGTCGGCCCGCCAGATCGTCAGCGCGCTGCGCACCCGCTACGAGATCGTCGTCATCGACTGCGGCGGGCAGATGAACGGGGCCAACGCCGCGGCGATCGAGATGGCGGACGTGGCCCTGCTGGTCACGACACCGGACGTGATCGCGGTGCGCGGCGCGAAGCGCATCGTACGGATGTGGGAACGGCTCCAGATCCGCAAGGCCGAGGAGACCGTCACCCTCGTCAACCGCTTCACCCGCAACACGGAGATCCAGCCGCCGCTGATCCAGAAGATCACCGGCACCCGGGTCGCCTCGGCGGCGATCCCCGCGAACTTCAAGGAGCTCCAGGCGTCCATCGACTCCGGACGCCTGCACGAACTGGACGCCAAGAGCACGGTGAAGCAGGCGCTCTGGGGCCTGGCCGGAGAGCTGGGCATCGTCAAGGAGAGCGCGACGGCGAAGAAGAGCGGCAGCGCCCTGGTCAAACGGAACAGCGGCGCTCCCAAGAACGACCGGGGCTCGATCGGACGCCCGCGCCGCCGGCGCGACGGCTCCGGCCGCGGACTCGGAGACTCCGAGGGGACACGTTGAGCGATGACCACCACGAGGACGGCACGAAGCGGCATACGGGGGCGGGCCACCGCCCTACGTGACCGCCGGGACGGGACCGGGACCGGCAACCGCGGGCACGGGTCCGGGAACCCCTGGCCCGGGAAGCGGGACCGCGACCGCGGCCAGACCGCGATCGAGTTCCTGGGCATGACCCCCTTCATCATCCTGATCATGCTCGTGCTCTGGGAGTGCGCCCTGATCGGCTACACCTTCAGCCTCGCGGGCAACGCGGCCGACGTGGGCGCGCGCAAGGGCAGCGGGGCGGAGTTCGGGGCGAGCGCGGCGTGCCGGGCCGGGGCGATGAAGGACCTCCCCGACGCCTGGGCGGACGAGGCGTCGGTGCGGTGCGGCGGCGGCAGCGGCCTGTACGAGGCCACGGTGAAGCTGAAGGTCCCGGTGCTGGTGCCGGGCCTGTTCGACCTCGACACCGAGATCACTGGCAAGGCCGGTTCCCCGAGGGAGGACCAGCGATGACGACGCATCCGTACGGCGGACGCGCCCGTTCCGCCCGCGCGAGGGGCGACCGGGGCCAGGTCGCCATGGAGTACCTCGGCTTCCTCCCCCTGCTGCTCCTCGTCGCGATGGCGGCCATCCAGCTCGGCCTGGCCGCGTACGCGGCCAACCAGGCGGGCACCGCCGCGCGCGCCGGGGCCCGTACCGAAGCCAGCGTGGACGCCCGGGGCAGCGGTCGGGCCAACGCCCGCGAGGCCGTCAGCGACTGGGTCGAGGAGGGCGGATTCCGCTACCGCAAGAGCGGCGGCAGGGACATCACGGTCACGGTCCGGGTCAAGGTGCCCTCCGTCGTGCCGGGCCTGAACGACTGGTGGGCCGAGCGGAGCACGACCATGCCCAACGAGAGATCCCGGATCGGTTTCTGACCCCCACCGCCCCCACCCCCACCCCGCCTCCGGGCCCTGATCCGGCCGGGAGGGGACCCTGCCGGACCAGCACCGTCCGCGAACACCGAGGAGAGCTACGCCGATGAGCCTGCGGGCACGCATGACCGCTCCTGAGGAACAGGGCGGGGCACGGGAGGACGGCCACATGGTGGCCACCTACCGGGCCAAGCTGCTGGAGGAGATCGACCTCGCGGAGATGTCCTCGCTGGCCGCCGCCGACCGGCGGGCCCGGCTGGAACGCGTCCTCGGCCACATCATCAGCCGCGAGGGCCCGGTCCTCTCCACGGTCGAGCGCTCGCAGCTGATCCGCCGCGTCGTCGACGAGGCGCTCGGACTCGGCATCCTGGAACCGCTCCTGGAGGACGCGTCCATCACCGAGATCATGGTCAACGGCCCCGACCAGATCTTCGTCGAGCGCAACGGCCGGGTCGAACAGCTCCCGATGCGCTTCGGCTCCCACGAACAGCTGATGCAGACCATCGAGCGCATCGTGTCGACCGTCAACCGCCGTGTCGACGAGTCCAACCCGATGGTCGACGCCCGCCTGCCCAGCGGTGAACGCGTCAACGTGATCATCCCGCCGCTCTCGCTGACCGGCGCGACGCTCACCATCCGGCGGTTCCCCCGCTCCTTCACGCTCCAGGAGATGATCGGCTTCGGTTCGCTGGACGAGCAGATGCTGGTCCTGCTCGCCGGACTGGTGCAGGCCAAACTCAACATCATCGTCTCCGGGGCCACGGGCACCGGCAAGACGACGCTCCTCAACGCGCTCTCCGGGCTGATCCCCAACATCGAGCGCATCGTCACCATCGAGGACTCCGCCGAACTCCAGCTCCAGCAGAGCCATGTGATCCGGCTGGAGACCCGCCCGGCGAACGTCGAGGGCAAGGGCCAGATCACCATCCGCGACCTGGTCCGCAACTCGCTGCGTATGCGCCCCGACCGCATCGTCGTCGGTGAGGTCCGAGGCGGCGAGTCCCTCGACATGCTCCAGGCGATGTCCACCGGTCACGACGGTTCGCTGGCCACCGTCCACGCCAACAGCGCCGAGGACGCGCTGATGCGGCTCCAGACCCTCGCCTCCATGTCGGAGGTCGAGATCCCCTTCGAGGCGCTGCACGACCAGATCAACAGCGCCGTCGACGTGATCGTCCAGCTCACCCGGCACGCCGACGGCACCAGGAAGATCACCGAGATCGCCGTCCTCGACTCGCACGGCCGCGACCCGTACCGCATCGTCACGGTCGCCCGGTTCAACGCCCAGCCGATGGCCCCCGACGGCCGCATCTACGGCGACTTCCAGTACCTCCCGCTGCCCCGGAAGCTCGCCGAGCGCCTCTACCTGGCCAGTCAGCCCATTCCGCAGGCGTTCGGCGTCGCCCAGTCCGCCGAACAGCTCGCCACCCGAGAGGCCAACTAGGTACCGAGCCATGGACAACGTCAACCTCCCCCTGGTCACCGTCGGCGTCACGCTGCTGGCCTGCGTGCTCGGCGTGATCGGGCTGCACGCGTACTCCGGCGGCAAGGCCGACCGCGACGCCCTGGTCGACCGGCTCTCCCACGTCGGGCAGATCCCGGAGACCGGCCGCCGCCGCCGCTTCAAGGGGTTCGACCGCAGACTGCGCGCCACCGCGCTCGGCCGGAAGCTGGAGATGAAGCTCGCGGCGACCGGTATGGACGTCACCCCCGGCGAGTTCTTCGTGTACGCGCTCGTCGCGATGGCGGGGCTCTGGATGGTCGCCTCCTCCCTGCTCGCCGCGTTCTTCGGCCCGGTCGCCGCCCTGATCGGCCTCTGGGGCACCAACGCGTTCCTCAACTGGCAGCGGATCAAGCGCACCGAGCGCTTCATCAACCAGCTCCCCGAGCTCTCCCGCATCCTCGCCAACGCCACCCAGGCGGGCCTGGCCCTGCGCACCTCGCTGTCCATGGCGGCCGAGGAGCTGGAGGACCCGGCCGGCGAGGAGCTGGCCCGGGTCGCCAGGCGGCTGGCCGTCGGGGAGCCCCTGGAGGACGCGCTCAGCGAGCTGACCGACCGCCTGCCCTCCCGCGAACTCGTCGTCCTGGTCACCACGCTGGTCCTGTCCAACCGGGCCGGCGGTACGGTCGTCAGCTCGCTGCGCAACCTCACCGAGACCCTGGAGGAGCGCAAGGAGACCCGTCGCGAGGTCAAGACCCAGCTCTCCCAGGTCACCGTGACCGCCTACGCGGTGCCCCTCTTCGGCATCGGCGCGATGCTGCTGATGAACGCGGTCATGCCCGGCGCCCTCGACCGCATGACGGGGGCCTTCTTCGGCCAGGTGGCGGTCGTCGTCTCCATCGTCCTCTACGCCATCGGGTTCGTCGTCATCCGCCGCTTCTCCCGCATCGATGTCTGAGACCAGGAACCAGGAAGGAAGGGGACGGACATGGACCTGCTGCTAGCCCTGGTCATCGGCCTCGCCGTCTACGGGGCCATCCACGGCATCCGGATGTACCGGGCCGACGCCAAACTCCCCGGCGACCTGGCCGTGGCCCTGGAGTCCGGGGCCTCCCGCACCAGCGCGGTCGGCTCCGGCATCGACCGCCTCGGCATCCGCTGGGCCCCCGCGGTGCTCCGCATGATGGGCCCCAAGGCCGTCAACAAGAAGCGCCGCCAGATCGACCTCGCGGGCAACCCCGGCGGCCTCACCCTCGACCGCTACGCCGCCCGCCGCGCGGTCTACGGCGCGCTGGGCGTCCTCGGCGCGTTCTCGATGCTCCTGCGGGGCCAGCTGTTCCTGGCCCTCCTGATGGTCGCCTTCGGCCTGTTCTGGGTGGAGGCCGGGATCTGGTCGGCGATCCGGGTGCGCCGCGAGCACATCGAGCGGACCCTCCCGGACTTCCTCGACGTCCTGGCCGTCGTCGTCTCGGCCGGACTCGGCTTCCGGCAGGCGCTGGACCGGGTCGCCGAGAAGTACGAGGGCCCCTGGTCCGACGAACTGCGCATCACCCTGCGGCAGATGGACATGGGCGTCAGCCGCCGCCAGGCCTTCGAGGAACTGCGCAGGCGCAACGACTCCGAACAGGTCGCCATGTTCGTCACGACGCTCCAGCAGGGCGAGGAACTGGGCGCGCCGATCGTCGAGACGCTCATCCAGATCGCCAACGACATGCGCCGCACCGACGCCCAGAACGCCCGCCGCAAGGCGGCCAGAGCGGTCCCGAAGGCCACGTTCGCGGTGACCACGTTCCTCCTCCCGGGCACGCTGCTCCTCCTCACCGTCGGATTCGTGTACGGAGCCGACGTCGACCTCACGTCCCTCACGGGCGGGTGACATGAAGGCGGGCCGGACGACATGAACGAGGGGCCGGGCGACATGAACGAGGGGCCGGACGGGGACGGAACCCGTACGTTCCGGAGCGGTCGCTGAGGTGACGCGTCCGCGCAGTGGAGCGACCGCGTTACGGGGAACGAGACGGAGGTGACAGGCACATGGCATTCCAGCTCAGCGGGGCCCAGCCCGGACTGACACCGGAACTGGCCCGCGCCCACACCGGCACCCCGGCCCGCCCGGCCTTGGCCATCCAGGTCAACGCCCTCCAGGCGATGTGCCGCCAGGTCTTCGGCTTCCGCCTGGCGATGATCGCGATAGCGACTCCGTACGCCATCGGCCACACCGCCCCCGGCCTGCCCACCTGGTTCATCGGCTCGGCGATCCTGGTCACCTTCATGGGCTCGTACCTGCTGTTCCGGGACTGGGAGCGGTTCGGCCCGGTGCTGCTGCGGCACCCCTGGCTGCTGGCCGTCGACGTGTTCTTCGGCGCGCTGCTGCTGATCACGGCGACTCCCGAGTCCACCCTCGCCTACGTCACCGTCTGCACCCCGCTGCTGGCCGGCCTGGTCCAGGGCTGGCGCGGTGCGGCGGTCTTCGCGGCGCTCCAGGTGGTCATCGTCTTCGGCGTGTACGCGAGCGTCCCGAAGCTGGACCCGGGCGGGGCGCCGGCCCTGCTCCTGCCCGGCTTCTGCGTGATCGCCGGAGCGGTCGGGGTGACCCTGCGCAATCTCCTCCTGCGCTTCGGGGCCGCCACCCAGGCGCTCACCGAGACCCGGGCGCGGCTGGCGGTGAACGAGGCGGTGGAGGGCGAACGCACCCGCCTGGCCCGGGAGATGCACGACTCGGTCGCCAAGACCCTGCACGGCCTGGCCCTGGCCGCCGACGGGCTGGCGGGCTCGGCCGACCGCATGGAACCGGCCACCGTGAAGCTCCAGGCGGAACTGGTCGCCCGCGCCGCCCGCCGGGCCGCCGCCGAATCCCGCGAACTGCTCAGCGACCTGCGCCGGGAGCAGGGGCTGGAGGGCGGCGTCGACCTGGTCGCGGAACTGGCGGCCCAGGCCCAGGACTTCACCGACCGCCACCCGGTCACGGCCACCTTCCGCCGCCTCGCCGAGGAGACCCCGGTCCCGCCCGTGCCGCAGGCCGTCGCCCGGCAGCTCCTCACCGTGGCCTCCGAGGCGCTGGAGAACGCCCACCGCCATGCGGGCCCCTCCTACCTGATTGTCCTCGCGGGCGTGAAGGGCGACGTGCTCCGCATCAGCGTGTACGACGACGGGCGCGGCCTCCCCGCCGGGACGACGCTCGACACCCTCCGCCGGGCCGGCCACTTCGGCCTCCTCGGCATGGTGGAGCGGGCCGCCTCCATCGGGGCCCGCATCCGGATCGGCCGCGGCAACGCGGAGAAGGGCACGGAGGTGCGGGTGGAGCTTCCCCTGGCGGCGCTGACCGGCCCGGCCACCGATGAGGAGAACACCCCGTCCTCCTCCTCTTCCTCCTCGCCGCCCGCCGCCGCGCCGCCGCTCGCGCCGCGCACCTCACCACCGCTCGCGACCGAGAACGTCACGACCCCCTACCCATGACCCCGAACCCGAGAGGAGGTCGCAGCATGCCGGACGATGTCTTCCCCGCGCCCAACCGCACCGGGGCGTCGGCCGACCACCACGCCCCCCGGTACGCGTCGTCGCCCGTCCCGCTCGCCCAGGCCCCTGACCCCGGCGGACACCCCCGACACCAGCACACGGCGATCCAGCACCCCGCCGACCCGCCCCGCCCCCCGTGTTCGCGGGGCCCACCGCTTCCCCCTTCCCGCCGGCCCCCGCTCCACCCGGACCGGACCGGCTCCGGGTGGTGGTCGCGGACGACAACCCGGTGGTCCGTGCGGGCCTGGGCGTCCTGCTCTCCGGCCGGGCCGACATCCAGGTCGTGGCGGAGGCGGCGGACGGCCGCGAGGCCTACGAGAGGACCCTCCAGCACCGCCCCGACGTGGTCCTCCTCGACGTCCGGATGCCCGGCGTGGACGGCATCTCGGCCCTGCCGCACCTGGTCGGCCTCGCGCCCGTGCTGATGCTGACGTACAGCCGCGAGAGCGAGATCGTCCACGAGGCGCTGCGCCTGGGCGCGGGCGGCTATCTGGTGCACGGGGAGTTCACGGCGGACCAACTGGTCCGGGCGGTGCGCGACACGAAGGACGGCCGCGCGAACTTCACCGCCACGGCCGCCGACGCCCTGCTGGCCCACATGCGCCTGGGACCGGCCACGCCCCGGGGCCCCCTGCCGGAGGGGCTCGGATCGGCCCTGACGGCGGCGCCCCTCCCGACGCACCCGGCGCCACACCCTCGCGAAACTTCGGAAAGTCTTTCGCAACTGCAACCTTCTGTGGGACAGTCTTCTCTGTCCGGGGGGTCGACACCCGCCCCCAACAGGCAGCAGTACAGGCTGAGTTCGCGGGAGGTGGAAGTCATGGACCTGATTGCGTCCGGAATGAGTAATCAGCAGATCGCCGCCACCTGCTTCATCAGTGAGAAGACGGTCAAGAACCACATCAACCGCATCTTCACGAAGCTCCACAGCACCTCCCGCAGCGAGGCGATCGCCCACTGGCTCGGCACCGCGCCCCGGAACCCCGGGCGGCAGCCATGACCGAGCGATCGCGCGACGAGCGGACCCAGGGAGCCTTTTGGGCCCGGGAATGGGCCCAGGGGCCCTCTGGGCCGGTGTCGGTTCCCCCCTATGTTTCTCACGTCGCCAACGGCACCGGCCGGGAGGAAGCCGGTATCGAGGGCGGCACCGCAGAAACGTGCGAGTCGGCCGGCAATCGGTCGGCCGAACCAGGAGGGGAACACCATGTCGGACATCACCCTGAAGACCGCCGTCCACGTCAACGGCTGGGCCAACACCGCCGTCAGCAGCATCCAGAAGCGTTACGCGGCGAAGGACCGGGGACAGACGGCGTTCGAGTACCTGGGCATCATCCTGGTGGTCGTGGCGATCATCGGTGCGATCGCGGCCTCCGGGATCGGCGGGAACATCTCCAGCCGCATCGACGGACTGGTGACCTCCATCACCTCGAAGTGATTCAGCAGCCACGGTCAGACCGAGGGCAGGCCTTCCCCATCTACGTGATGATGGTGGCGGGCCTGCTCTTCCTTGCGTTGGCCTTCTTCGCTGTGGGCAAGGCCGCGGCCTTGCGCAATGACTCCCAGGGTGCCGCCGACGCCGCCGCGTTGGCCGCCGCACAGAAGGCGCGTGCCAACTTCGGTCCCGGATTCCTCGGTTCGCTGCCCAGCAACACGCTGGACGCCTTCCTCGGCGCGCCTTTCGCCCCGCCCTGCGCCGAGGCCCAGAGACTTGCCGAAGCCAACGAAGCGAAGAAGGAGCTCTGCTATCCGACCCCCGGATACCTGCGCGACAAGATCACGGTCGAGGTGGAGGGGCACGAATCGGTGGACTCGCCGGTGATCCCAGGTTCACAGAGCAAGAAGGCCACGGCCAAGGCCACCGCGCTCATCGAGTTCCGCTGTCCAAATCCGGTGGTCATCGACGCCAACAGCGACGGCTCCCCGGAGGCATTCATCTTCACGTGCAGGAGCGGCGACGTCATCAAGATCGCGACAACCGAAATCGGGCGGCCCGGGCTGTGGGAGAGCGTGAGCAGGACTCTCTTCGACGTGCGGTTGGTCGACCAGTGACAGCGAAGCGAACGACGAGTAGAGGGATCGGACCATGAGCGTGCGGCGGACCACGACGACCAGAAGGGCGATGGCGGCTGTCTCGATGACGGCCGCCCTGGCTCTTGCTCTCGCCGGCTGTGGCGACGACGGAGGCGAGGAGTCCGGCAGCGAGGGCTCCAGCGCGCCGTCCGCCCCGGCCAGCCCCTCCGCGGAGGACAAGGGCGAGACGCAGCAGGAGGACACGGCTGCGGGGGAGAACGTGGACCCGGATGCCAAGTTGGCCGAGGCGCGGGGTGAAGAGGGGCTGACCCTCGTCGTCACCCAGGTGAAGCGTGACGCGGGTGGCTTCGTCACCGTGCAGGCATCGATCAAGAACGACGGCGACGGCACCCGCAACAGCGCCAGTTGGGGTGGACAGGAACAATCGATCGTCCAGAAGAACCCCAACTCGGTCGCCGGTGCGACGCTGGTCGACAAGACTGGCAAGAAGCGCTACTACGTCCTCAGGGACACCGACGCCAGGTGCTTGTGCACGACGGCGATCGCCCCGTTGGCCCCGGGTGAGACAGCCTCGGTCTTCATGCAGTTCCCCGCCCCGCCGCAGGGCACGACCGAGGTCGACTTCAGCCTTCCGACCTTCGCCACCACCTCGCTGAAGATTTCTGGGTGAGTGCGGCCATGAAGACCACCAAGCGCCCCCGGGCGGCCCACAGCGTGGGGCAAGCCGTCGCGGTCGCCGTGCTGATCGCCGGCACCACGCTGCTCGGAGCCTCGCCCTCGTACGCCGACGACGGGCCGAGCGTCCCGCCCGGGACGGAGGCGACCTCGGAGCCGCCCGTTCCCGTCGACCCGAACGACCCGGACCTGAAGATGCCGGAGGGCGGTACCCTCGCCCCCGGCCGGGTCCTGGACATCGTCCAGGTCGTGGAGGACCTCGGCGGTGAGGAACGCCGCGAGGACAGCAACGCCGACATCAAGTTCGCGCTCCAGGCCGAAGTCCTCTTCGGCAAGGACAGCGCCAAGCTCGGTTCGGCGGCCAACGCCCGTATCGCCGCGATCGCCGCCGAGATCAAGAAGCAGAACGCGACCAAGGTCCGCGTCTTCGGCTTCACCGACAACCTCGGCTCCGCCGCCCACGGCGACGTCCTGTCCAAGCAGCGCGCCGACGCCGTGCACGGGGTCCTGTCGAAGGAGCTCGGCGCCACGATCACGTACGAGATCCGGGGCTACGGCGAGCAGTACCCGATCGCCAGCAACAGCAACGAAGAGGGCCGCAAGAAGAACCGCCGCGTGGAGGTCTCCTTCCCGCGCGGCGCGGGGTCCTGACCTCCTCCGCACCCCACGGGAGACGGCCCGGCCCGGCACGCGACGAGCATCGCGCGCCGGGCCGCTCGTCGTCCCGGCGGACGGACCGTCCGGAGGCCAGGCAGCGCCGTAAACCGGCCATATCTTCTGCGGACCCGTCACCCGAACGGCGGACCGTCGTTTGCGTTGTGGATCAAACGCATCCCGTACGGACGGGAGCCTGGCGGCGTCCGGTGTGCGACGGCCGGGATCAGGGCCGGCGGCAGGCGCGCCGGGGCGCAACACGCCGTGTGCCAGGGCCCCATGCGTCAACGGGGGTACCGGGGCGCACGGACGAGCAGGCGCCGAGGAAGGGCGGAAGGGGTGATGGGTGTGGAGGCCCACGCGACGAACGAGCGGGTGACGGGGCGCACATGGACGGTGCGGCTCGACCCGGTCGGCCGTGGCCGCGCGGACGTACGCGTCTCGTGCAGCCGCCCGGCCTGCGCCGCGCGGGTGCTGCCTTCCGCGGCCGTCGGCCGCACGGCGGCGGTCGAGCACCTCAAGGCCCACCTGCGCGCGGGCCCGGCCCCCCGCCCCCTGGCGTACTGCGCCTGCCGGGCCGATGAGTGCCACACCCACATCCGCCCCGCCGGACCGCGTGAGCGCCCCGCGCCCTGGAGGTGCGGCGGCCCGGTCGTCCTCGCCGTCATCACGGACCGGGAAGGGCGCTGGTGGCAGGTGATGGAGTGCTGCTCCCGCTGTGCCGCCGCCCACCCCACCGCGAAGATCGCCGCGACCGCCCCGGCCCCCGACCGGCCGGCTCCGGCCGACGCCTCCCGGTCCGCGACGGCCCCCACGCCGACGGTGTCCGCCTTCGGCCCCCACTTCTCGCACACCGGTTCCGGGGATGCGGCCCCCCACGAGGTGCCGGCCCCCCGGGCCGAGAGGCCCGAGAGGCCCGAGAGGCCCGAGAGGCCCGAGAGGCCCGCGAGGCCGACGCGGAAGCGTGCCCGGCGGGGGAGGATCGCACAGCGCTTCGTCCCCTACGAGCTGCGGCCCGTCTCCCTGCGCGACGAACTCACCGAGCTCGGCGAGGCCTTCCGCGCCTACCAGCAGCGCGCCGAACCCGACCTCGCGCTCCTCGCCGACCTCCACGCCCGCAAGGCGAAGGCCTTCGGCGCCTGGGCCGACGTGAGCGCGGACACCGGACTGCGACGCGAGGCCGAGCGAGCCGAACAGGCCGCCGCCACCGCCCGGCTCCAGCATCTGCACCGCATCGGTGAGGCCCCGGAGGGCGAGGGGCCCGCCGTGGCACGGCTGCTGCCCGCGCCCGTCCAGTGGGACCACGCGCGGGCCGTCCTCGCCCACGTGGCCGGCCACGCGCCCCTGCCGGGGCCGGAGGCCCGCCTGCTGGTGCTGCTGGTGACGCTGCGCACCGCGCACTCCGGCACCGGCAATCTCGTCGGGCAGGACCTCAAAGGGCTGCCCCTGCCGGAACCCGAACACCTCGTGGAGCGACTGGTGGAGTCCGGCTGGCTGAGAATCGCCGGTACGGCCGAGGAGCTGATGGCCTCCCGCCCGGAGAACCCCACCCGCGTCGACGTGCCGTCCCTGACGCCCGACGAGAGCGACCCGGGCCCGTTCACCTTCGGCAGGAAGATGCGCCCCAAGCTCAGCGGATGGGCCCAGCGGGTCGTCGGTGAGAAGAAGCTGCGCAAGGCCAGGACGACGGCCGAGGCCCGCCTGCTCGCCCTGGCCCTGGCCACGGGCGCCGACGGTGAGGGACGGCTGGGGCCCGGCGGGCAGGGCCTCGACCTGGGGTCCCTGTCCTCCTGGTGCGCGGTCGGCCCCGGCGAACTGCCTGAGCTCGTGGACCGGCTGACCGCGGCGGACTGGCTGGCGGAGGCGGCCGTCACCGACACCCTCCTCACCGGCCGGCTGACCGAACGGGTGCTCCCGCTCGGCTGCCCGCTGACCTGAGAGGCGTACGCCCGGCCGGGCGGCGGCCCCGCCGACCGGGCCGCCGCCCCCGGCGGAGCGCGCCGACCGAGCCCTCCGGCGGAGCGCGCCGACCGAGCCCCCCGGCGGAGCGCGCCGACCGGTCCGCCCCCCCCGGCGGAGCGCGATCCGTCCCGTACCGGGAACCGGGCCCACCGGGGCGCCCGATCCCCTTGTGGCCACCGGCATTTCCTGCCCTCTCGACGAGGCGCATACGTTCGCGGTCATGGAGTGGAACTTTCTGACAGCCGAAGAACTCGCGACCGCCCTGCGCACCGGCGAGGTGACCTCGGCGGAGCTGACCGACGACGCGATCAGCGCCATCGAGCGGGACGACCACGCGATCAACGCCGTCTGCGTGCCGGACTTCGACCGGGCCCGGGCCGCCGCCCGCGACGCCGACCGGGCACGGGCACGCGGCGAGGACGGGCCGCTGCTCGGCATCCCGGTGACGGTGAAGGAGTCCTACAACGTCGCCGGACTCCCCACGACCTGGGGCATGCCCGAGCATCGCAACCACCTGCCCGCCGACGACGCGGTGCAGGTGGCGCGGCTGAAGGACGCGGGTGCGGTGGTGCTCGGCAAGACCAACGTGCCCCTGGGGCTTCAGGACATACAGACCTTCAACGAGATCTACGGCACCACCAACAACCCGTGGGATCACGACCGTACGCCCGGGGGGTCGTCCGGGGGCTCCGCGGCGGCCCTGGCCTCCGGGTTCGGCGCGCTGTCCATCGGCTCCGACATCGGAGGTTCGCTGCGCACCCCCGCGCACTTCTGTGGTGTCCACGCGCACAAGCCGACCCTCGGGCTCGTGGCGGACCGGGGAATGATCCCGCCCGCCACGCCCGCGTTGCCGTACGGACCCGACCTCGCCGTCGTCGGCCCGATGGCGCGCAGCGCCCGCGACCTCTCGCTCCTCCTCGATGTCATGGCCGGGCCGGACCCGCTCACCTTCGGCGTGGCCCACACGATGACACTGCCGCCCGCACGACACGAGCGGCTGGAGGACTTCCGGGTCCTGGTGCTCGACGAGCATCCGCTCCTACCGACCGGGGCCGCCGTGCGGGCGGGCGTGGGCCGGGTGGCCGACGCCCTGGCCGACGGCGGCGCCCACGTCGAGCGGCACAGCGCCCTGCTGCCCGACCTGGCCGAAGCCGCCACGCTCTACTACCGGTTGCTGATCGCGGCCTCCGCCGCGCGCTATTCCGCCGAGGAGTACGAGCGGCTGCGGGCCCGGGCCGCCGGGCTGAGCGCCGACGACCGGAGTCTCAGCGCGGTGCGGCTGCGCAGTTCGGTGTGCAGCCACCGTGCATGGGCCGCCGCCCACGACGGCCGGGAACTCCACCGCCACGGCTGGCGGCGGTTTTTCGCCGACTTCGACGCGGTGGTGTGCCCCGTCACGCCCACCCCCGCGTTCCCGCACGACCACGAGCTCGACCCGATGGAACGCCGGATCGACATCGACGGCGTCGACGTCCCGTACCTGGACCAGCTCGTCTGGGCCGGTCTGGCCACCATGCCCGGACTGCCGTCCACCGCCGTACCGGCGGGCCGGTCGCCCGAGGGGCTGCCGGTCGGCGTGCAGATCGTCGGCCCCATGTTCGAGGACCGTACGACGCTGCGGCTGGCCGAGCTGCTGGAGCGCCGGATCGGCGGTTTCCGGGCACCGGCGCGGAGCGCGTAGGGGCCGGGGGTCAGGAGAGCCCGAGCTGCTCCGCCAGGTCCGTCAGGTCCCGCGCGTGCAGGTCGAACCGGTCCGCGGCCGTGGGCGGGTCCCCGACCGGGCGGGCCACGTAGGCCGTGCGCAGGCCCAGCGCCTGCGCGCCGCGCAGGTCCCAGGCGTGGGCGGCGACCATCAGCAGCCGCTCCGGCGGCGCGCCGGATCCGGTGACGGCCAGCCGGTAGACGGCGGGGTCCGGCTTGTAGGTGCGGGCGTCCTCGGCGGACAGCGCCTGGTGCCAGCGCAGTCCGGCGTGGGCGTTCAGTTGCAGCAGGGCCGTCCGGCTCGCGTTGGAGAGGCCGATCAGCGGGAAGCCGCCACCGATCCGGGCGAGCCCCGCCACGGTGTCGGGCCACGGCGGGAGCCGGCGGGCCGACCGGGCGAGCGCCTCCACCGCCGCCGGGTCCTCCACCCCGGCGGCCTCCGCGACGACCCCGGCGGCCTCCCGGTCGAGGAGGTCGCTGGGCAGGTAGGGCCGGTCGCCGTCGAGGACGCGGCGCTGCTCGCGCTCGATGTGCCGCTGCCACAGCAGCAGGAGCCGCTCGGTCCCGGGGCCGGCACTCTCCGCGCCGTCGGCCTTCCCGGCACGACCCGCGGCACCGGCCGTTCCGGGAGCGCCACCGGCACCAAGGCCACCGGCACCGGGGCCACCGGCTCCGGGGGACGGGGTGTCGGAGGGCGGGGCGAGCGCGCGGAGGCCGGCGCGGAGCCCGGCGGGTTCGTCGACGAGGGTGCCGAGCACGTCGAACACGACGGCGTCGATCTTCAGCTCTGCCATGGCGGGGATCTCCTCCGGAGTGGGCGGCGGACCGAACAACACCACAAGCCCCGCATCCCATCCCCTACTTGACGGTGATCGTTTCCACGAACGCGTCCAGGTCCTCCGCGTCGACCGCGTCCTTCACCGCGTTCAGGCGCACCACGAACGGAACGCCCTTCGCGTCCACGCCCGCGACCAGGACCCCGGTCATGGGGGTCCCCGCGTTCGGAGTGTCGTCCCGGCCGTCCGCCGTGAAGTCGTAGTCGATCCGGCGGGCGTCGCGGGCCTCGTGCGCGTCGTCCGGGCCCGCGAGGCGGACGTCCTCGGTCGCCCTGCGGGTGGAGTTCATGCCGATGCCGGCGCCCGCGGCCGCCGCTGCCCCGGCCGCGTCGCTCACCCCGGTGGCGAAGTCCAGCTGGACCGAGATCATGCCCGTCCGGATGCCGCCCTCCTCCTTGAGCGCGACGGCGGCGTTGGCCTCGGCCCGCTCGCCCGCCGGCTGCTCCGCGTAGCCCTCGGCCTTCGGGTAGCCGACGCTCAGGCCGGCGGTCTCCAGCGTGCCCCAGCCCTCGGGCACGGAGGCCGTGCCCCCGCCGTCGCCACACCCGGTCAGCAGGAGGGCCGCTCCCACGACGGCCGCCGTGCCGGCCGTCACCCGTCGCCGGGCCACGCGCGTCCCGCGCTTCCTGACGCTCATCGTTCGTCCCGCCTCCCGTTCAGTTCGCGCAGTAGCTGTACGGAAGATACGCGCGGGCGTCACCCCGCGGGGCCCCGAGGAACCGCGCGTCCGTCAGGGACTCCTTCTTCTCCTCCGAGGAGAGGGAGAAGCCGAGGCTCATGCCGAGCGAGACCTCGAAACCAAAGTCCTGGGCGTCGCTCTCGCCGGTGTAGCGCAGCGAGCTGGACAGCCCGTTCTCGAACATCAGCTGCTGGAAGGGGTCGTTGCCCTCCGGGCGGTGCTCCATGCCCCGGTCGCCGAAGAGGTACTCGAACGGGGCGGTGTTGTTCCCGGAGCCGTCCAGCCACTGTTCGGCGACGCCCCGCCGGGCCTCCGTCTCCGCGTCCGTGTCCTTGCCGAAGACGATCGAGTCGGTCACCACGTCGATGCCGGTGTCGCCCGAGGAGTCCGACGCGCTGCCCTTGCCGCCGCGCTTGTCCCGGCCGCTCTCGCCGTTGTCGCCGCCGACCTCGACCTTGCCGGAGGTCGAACCGCTCTCCACCGTCTGCGTCATGTCGATGCGGACGATCTTCCCGGTCCTCTGGTCCCGGGTGACCGTGATGGCGCCGGTGCGGTTCTGCTTGCCGCCGACGGTCCCCTTGACCGGCCCCACGTTCCCGCCCGCCTTGCCCTCCAGTTCGAGCTTGGCGGTGTACGTGTACGACTCGTTGCCGTTGACGTCGTCCCGGGTGATCGTCACCTCGGGCGAGAACTTCGCCTTCCCGCCCAGCTTCGCGCCGAGTTCGCCCTCGTCGCCGCCCTTCACGGAGAGCCCGCCGTCCGCGTAGGCGTTGAGGCCGACGGTCGAGTAGGAGATCTTCCTGTCGCCGATCTTCCGCTCGATGTCCTCCTTCTTCTCCGCCCACTTCATCGCGGAGTACCAGCCGCCGCCGTAGCCGCCGCTGTGCCTGGTGGAGGTCTCCCACATCTTCATCTCCTCGATGTCGTCCCGCATCCTCTGCGCCTCCTCCTCGCTCGCGAAGATCCAGGTGTCACCGTTGGTGATCTTGATGCCGCCGCCGATGTCGACGTCCGCCTTGCCGAGGCTCCCGAGCTTCACGCCCGGCGTGCCGGCGGTGGCCCCGGCGGACGCGGCGTCGGTGAAGGTCATCGAGACGACCTTGTCCTTCCCGTCGACCGTGCCGTCGCCGTTCACATCGGTGCTCGCCTGCGAGACCTTCTGCTGGAAGCCGTACTCCTCGCCCCACTCGAACCAGCCGATCCTGACCTTGCCGCCCGCCGTGTCCGTGACGCTGGAGACCTGGCACATCCTCGGCTCGTAGTCGGCGTCCGTCCTCGGCTTCGCCTCGGGGTCCGGGCCGCCGGCGGAGCACGAGCCGCCGCCCCCGGCCAGCGAGCTGATCGCGCACCGCAGCCGCTCCCCGATCTTCCCGCCGACCCCGGCCATCGCCATCGCGCCGATCAGCATCGTGACGAGGACGACGAGCCCCAGGTACTCCGTCGCGGTCGCGCCGCCGTCCCGCCAGTTGTACGCGTACCGCGGCGGCTCCGGGGCCCGGGTGGCGCGCTCCTCCAGGAGCCGGTCGACGGCCACCCCCGACGCCGCGCCCGCCGCCAGCGAGACGCCGGGCATGAGGACGCCCTCGATGCCGACGACGTCCCCGGCGACGGCGAAGCCGTACAGCAGCCCGGCCGACGGTACGGCGAGGGCGGCGAGCAGGTACGTGAGGCGGGAGGACTCGCGGTACTCCTCGGGGAGGATCCGGGCCGAGGCCAGGACCGTCAGGAGCGTCACGACGAGAGCCGGCAGATGGAGCAGGGCCAGCCGCCAGCCGAAGGACTCCAGGCGCTCCTCGGTGGCCAGCAGATCGACCAGGACCCGGCTCATGACGAACCCGAGGGCGAGATAGACGAGGCCGCCGGTCACCCAGCTCCGGGTCAGCGCGAAGAACCGGCTGCCCCGCCGGTGGCCGGGGGCGGTGGCCCCCGCGATGCCGTGGCCTCCCGGCGGTACGCGGCCCGCGCCCCGGTCTCCCCAGCCCCCGCCACCGTTCACGGCGCACCTCTCCTCGACCCCGCGCGTGTTGCCCCGACGGCTGGGAGCGTACGGCCGAAAAGCGGCCCCGGCCCGGGCCCCCGGTCCCAAACCAGGGCCCAAGTGCGCTGTCCCGGTGCCGCGTTGCTCCGGCTGTTCCGCTTGGGGCCGCCCGTGGGCCCGTGGGCCCACGCCGCCCCGGCCGCGGCTCAGTACGCTCGGATGTGCCGGTGCCGGTGGTCGCCGACCACGACGCCGCGAAGAACCGCGATGGGGGGCGTCGATGGATGCCGGATTCTTCTACTCGTACCACCTGGGCTGGACCCGGCTGGACGCCCGGACGCTGCTGGGCGACCTGGAGGCCGAAGGGCTCCGCCCGACGCACCCGGTGTCCGGCCGCACCGTGCTCGTCAACCTCGACGCGGCCTCCCTGGGGGCCCGTTCACCCGTCACCCGCGAACAGCTGCTGTCCATCGCCGGGCTCCAGCGGCTGCGCGAGGTCGGATTCCGGTTGTGGACCGACGGAGGCCTCGACCTCCTGGTGCGCATCCGGCAGGCCCGGGCCGGCGTCGTCGCCGTGGAGTTCTCCGTGGGAGAGCTGCCCGAGCCGGAGCGGGAACACGCGGTGAGCGCCATCCGGCGGACCGTCGGACGGGCCTCCGTGCTCTGCATCGGCTTCGTCGTCGACCGCAGCGGGGCGACGGCCGCCACCGACTGGGACGGCGTGGTCATCGAGGGCGACGCGCACCTCCACTCCTGGCCGGACACCGTCGCCGTCCGGGACGAGACGGCCGCCCGCCACCCCCAGCTGGCCGTCATGGACGGGGTGGAGATGTCGCCGTGGAAGGTGTACGGGAACGAGGTGCTCGGCGTCTGAGCCGGGCCGCCGCGAAGCCACCGAACGCCCCCGTGTGCTCCCCGGGCCCCGGCCCCGGTGCGGGGCGACGCCCGCCGCCGAGGTCATAATCGGCCGTATGTCCGATCACCAGCTCCGCACCCGGCCGCCCGCCGGTCCGGCCCCGGCCCCGCGCACCCCCGGGTCCCGGGCCGCGACCGCGCTCCGGGCCGCCGCGCCCGCGCTCGCGGTCTACGCCGCAGCCCGGGCCCTGGGGCTCCTGACCTTCTGGGCAGCCGCGTCCGCCGCCGGCAAGGACCCCCTGGGGCCGCTCAGCAGACGCTGGGACTCCGTCTGGTACCAGCGCATCGCCGAGAACGGCTACGGCTACACCGTCACCCTCCCGGACGGCTCCGTCCACTCCGATCTGGCGTTCTTCCCGCTGCTCCCGGCCCTGGAACGCGCCGTCTCCGCCGTGACCCCGCTCACCCTCGGCGGCGCCGGGCTCCTGGTCGCCTGGACCGCCGGACTGCTCGCCGCCTGGGGCGTCTTCGCCGTCGGCGCCCAGCTGCGCGGACCGCGTACGGGCGTGGTGCTGGCCGTCCTGTGGGGCGTCTACCCGACGGCTTTCGTCCAGTCGATGGCGTACACCGAGACGCTGTTCACCGCGCTCGCCGCCTGGGCGCTGTACGCCGTCCTCACAGGCCGCTGGATCGTCGCGGGCACGCTCTGCGTCCTGGCGGGCCTCACCCGGCCCACGGCGGCCGCGCTCATCGCGGCCCTGGCGATCACCGCCGCCGTCACCCTCGTACGGGAGTGCCGTGCGGGCGACGGTTTCGGTCCCGTCCTCCGCCGCAACGCCCGGATGATCGCGGGCGTGGCGCTCGCACCGCTGGGCTGGCTGGCGTACGTCGTGTTCGTGGCCGTCCGCGAGGGCGGCCCCTTCGCCTACTTCGACGTCCAGGCGCAGTGGGGCAACAACATCGACGGCGGTCGGGCGCTCGCCGCCTTCATCGCCGGCCTCCCGTGGCCCGCCGCCCTCGGCCTCTGCGCGGCGCTCGGGCTGCTGGGGTGGCTGGTGGTGCTGTGCGTGCGGCAGCGGCAGCCGCTCCCCGTGCTCGTCTACGCCCTCACCATCGTCGTCATCTCACTGATCGGCGCCGGGTACTTCGGCTCCCGGCCGCGTCTGATGATGCCCGCGTTCCCCCTGCTCCTCCCGCCCGCCGCCGCCCTCCTGCGGCTGCGCACGACCGGGCGTACGGCCGCCGTCCTCACCGTCCTGGCCTGCGCGTCCGCCGCCTACGGGGCCTGGACCCTGCTGGGCCCGGGCCCGCCGTAGCCCGCCCTCCGGGCGGACGGCACTCCTTTCGGAACACGCCCTAAGGGCTGTCCAGCGGTTCGGGCGCCGTGGCCGACGCCGCCCTCAGCTCCACCCGTACGCCCGGCCGCACCCCCCACCGCTCCATCGCCCCGGCCTCCGCCTCCACCACGTGCCGGGCCCGGAGCCGGGGCAGCCCGAGGCGGCCGGGCTTCATCGTGCGGACGGCCAGGACCGTGAACTTCCGGTCCAGATACGCCACATCGATGGCGAACCGCATCCGGAAGGTGTGCACACTCCCGCACGGGGTGAGCATCATCGCCCCCTCGACGCCGTCCCGCCCGAGCAGCCCCTTCGTACGGGCCCGGTACGACGCCGCTATCCGCAGCGGCACCTCGCGCGTCCCGGAGTCCGTGCCGACCGTGAGTGTCCCGTCGCCATCGCGCCATGTCCTCATGGGCACCGACCGTAGCCCCCGGCGGGCCCGTCCGGGTCCGGTACGGCCACGCTTGGGCCCCCGGACCCATGACCCCCGTTCCCACGGTCCCCTAGGGTCGTCCCGTGGACGCCGCGCTGCTCGCCCTCGCCGCGGTCTGGGGTGCCGTCACCGGACTGCTGATCCCGCGTGCCGCCTACCGGTTCGCCGTCGAACCGGAGGAGCCCTGGCGTACCGCGTGCCCCGCGGGGCACCCCCTCACCGGCCCGGTCCGCGGCTGGCTGGGACCGGCCCGGTGCGCGCCCTGCGCCGCCGCCCCGGGAACACCGGCCGCGCCCGGAGCCCCCACCGGCACGCGTACGAACGTCGGCACGGGCGCCGGCCCCGGTGCGGCCCCCGTCGAGGCGGGCCGCGACACCGAACCCCCCGCCCCTTCGGCCGCCTACGCGCCCGGCGTCCTCGCCCCCCTGGTCACCGCGGTCGCCTGCGTCGCGCTCGCCGCCGCCACCGGGGCCAGGCCCGAGCTCGTCGGGTGGCTGGCGCTGACCCCCGTCGCCGTGCTCCTCGCCGTCGTCGACCGGCGGGTCCACCGGCTGCCCGACCCGCTGACCCTGCCCCTGGCGGCCGCGGCCGTCCTGCTCCTCGGCGCCGCCGCACTGCTTCCCGGGCACGCCGGCTCCTGGACCTCCGGCCTGCTGGGCGGTCTGGCCCTGGGCGGCTTCTACTTCCTGCTGTTCCTGATCAACCCGAACGGCATGGGCTTCGGTGATGTGAAGCTCGCCCTCGCCCTGGGCGTGGCGCTGGGCTGGTACGGCTGGACCGTGCTGTTCGTGGGCGGGTTCGCCGGGTTCCTGTTCGGGGCGGCCTACGGACTCGGCCTCGTGCTCCTGCGCCGGGCCGGCCGCAGGACCGGCATCCCGTTCGGCCCGTTCATGATCGGCGGGGCGCTGACCGGCCTGCTGCTGGGGGCCCTGGCCGGGTGAGGGCGCCCCGCCCCGCGCGGGCGCCCGCACGGGCGCGGAATCCGTTCGCGTGCTCCGGGCCCGCCTGACACGATTCCCGTATGTCCGAACCATCCGAACCCGCCCCCGCTCCCGCACCGCTCCCCTTCGACTCCGCGGCCTCCCGCGACCGGTTCGAGGCCCTCGTCGCCGAGGCCGACGCCGTGTCCGTGGACGGCTGGGACTTCTCCTGGCTGGCGGGCCGCGCCACCGAGGAGCGCCCCTCCTGGGGGTACGCCCGGGCGATGGCCGACCGGCTGGGCCGGGCGCACGCCGCGCTCGACCTCCAGACCGGGGGCGGCGAGGTCCTGGCCGCCGCGCCGAAGCTCCCGCCGGTCACCGTGGCCACGGAGGCCTGGCCGCCCAACATCGCCCGCGCCACCGCCCTCCTGCACCCGCTCGGGGCGGTCGTCGTCGCGGACGAGGACGAGCCGCCGCTTCCCTTCGGGGACGCCGCGTTCGACCTCGTGGTCAGCCGCCACCCGGTCACCACGTGGTGGGAGGAGATCGCCCGGGTCCTTGCCCCCGGCGGCACGTACTTCTCGCAACAGGTCGGCCCGGCCAGCGTCTTCGAACTCGTCGAGCACTTCCTCGGCCCCCAGCCGCCCGAGGTCCGCCGCGCCCGGCACCCGGAGGACGCGCGGGCCGCCGCGACGGCGGCCGGACTCGACGTGGTGGACCTGCGCTCCGAGACCCTGCGCACCGAGTTCCACGACATCGGCGCGGTGGTCTACTTCCTGCGCAAGGTGATCTGGATGGTCCCCGGCTTCACCGTCGAGCGGTACCGGCCCCAGCTGGCCGCGCTGCACCGGCGGATCGAGACGGAAGGCCCCTTCCGCGCCCGCACCACCCGCTTCCTCATCGAGGCCCGCAAGCCCCGATGACGCCGGCCGCCACCGGATTGTGCGTCAACCCGCCTACCCCGTACGCCAGTTCAGCCATGCCCAGCAGGCAACGGGATCGACCGGCCGGCCGTCCTACTCGACGGGACGCACGCACAGCGAAGGGCACAGCGAAGGAGGGGGAGCGGTCATGACCCTGGAGAAGGAAGACTGCGTGGCGCCTGCCGGGCGCGCGCGACACGGCAACGCCGACTGGCTCACGGGGGCCAGGATCACCGCCGTCCTCGGGGTCTACTACCGGCCCGAGGGCCGGGCGGGCGAGCCGGAGGCCGTCGAGTTCGTCCTCTCGGACGACCAGTCCGTCCTGCTGACCTGCGCCTCCGACCGGACGCTGCACGTCACCCCGGGCGCCTGGCCGGGTCTGCCCGCCTGGTGCGTTCCGGTGAGCCGGTGGCAGCACGCCCCGCCCGCCCTCCTCCCGCCGGTGCCGTGCGGGGGAGCGTGGACGGTCGTGGGCACCCGGGAGCTGAGGGACGACGGCGGGGAGGTGCTCCAGGCCGTCATCCGGTGCGAGGAGGGGGACTTCGTGGTGGTCGCCGGAGACACCCTGGCGATCCGCTTCGAGCCCCGCCCCTGACCCGGGTGGACCGGGCCGCGCGGCACCGCGGACACCGCGCGGCCCCCACGGACAGCTCCGCCCACCCTGCCCGTAGCGCAGTCCGGTGAATTCGGAGAGTGATTGTGGAGTGGCGCGGCACGCGGCACTACTTACGAAGGGTTATGGTGGAAACCCCCCCTCGGGCCGGTCCGTATCCCCCCCCACGGACCGGCCCGTTTTTTCACGGGCCGACGGCGGCCCGCCGCGCGACGCCCGGGGCGCGCCCGTTCTTCCCGGCGTGAGGGCCCCCTTGAGCCGATGTCAGCTGCGACCGGCCCAGATGTTCGTGCCCGCCGTGTCCACGGCGAAGGCGTCGATCTCCCGCAGCTCGTCGGCGGTCAGCGCCGGGCCCGCGAGGGCCGCCACGTTCTCCTCGAGCTGCTTCACGCTCGACGCGCCGATCAGCGCCGAGGTCATCCTGCTGTCGCGCAGCACCCACGCGATGGCGAGCTGGGCGAGCGACTGGCCGCGGCCTCGGGCGATGTCGTTCAGCCCGTTGAGCCGGCGGACCACCTCGTCGGAGAGGAGGCCCGGGTCGAGGGACTTGCCCTGGGTGGCGCGCGAGCCCTCGGGGATGCCCTTCAGGTACTTGTTCGTGAGCAGGCCCTGGGCGAGGGGCACGAAGGAGATGCAGCCCATTCCGGCCGCCTCCAGCGTGTCGAGCAGCCCGTCGTCCTCGATCCAGCGGTTGATCATGGAGTAGGAGGGCTGGTGGATCAGCGCCGGCACGCCCATCTCCCTGAGCAGCCCGGCCGCCTCGGCGGTCTGCTCCGCGGTGTACGAGGAGACGCCCACGTACAGGGCCTTGCCCTGCTGGACGGCGGACGCCAGGGCGCCCATCGTCTCCTCCAGCGGGGTGTGCGGGTCGAAGCGGTGCGAGTAGAAGATGTCGACGTAGTCCACGCCCATCCGCTTCAGCGAGGCGTCGAGCGAGGACAGCAGGTACTTCCGGGAGCCCCACTCGCCGTACGGGCCGGGGTGCATCAGATAGCCGGCCTTGGTGGAAAGGACCAGTTCGTCACGGTACGGGGTGAAGTCCTGGGCGAACAGCTTGCCGAAGTTCAGCTCGGCCGAGCCGGGCGGCGGGCCGTAGTTGTTGGCCAGGTCGAAGTGGGTGACCCCCAGATCGAAGGCGCGACGCAGGATCGCGCGCTGGGAGTCCAGGGCCCGGTCGTCGCCGAAGTTGTGCCACAGGCCCAGCGAGAGGGCGGGCAGCTGGAGACCGCTGCGCCCGGTCCGGCGGTACTCCATGGAGTCGTAGCGCGAACCGGCGGCGCGGAAGCGCAGGTCGGGGGAGAGGTAATCAGTCACGTTTCATTCCTTATCACGGAGTTGTGACAGACCGGGTTGGGCCCCTGTGACCCGATCGCAGTAATGTGGCGGCTTCGGGGAATGCCGATGTGCGGCGCGGCGAAGGCCCGCGCGGCCGTGCCAGTGGTAGGGGTGCGGACCGCCGAGGGATCGTGCGGGCGGCGCAGACCGTGCAGCGATCCCCTGCGGGGGACGGCCCCCGGACCCCCGGCGACGGGGAGGGCGGGCCACGGGCCCGTACGGAACCGAGAGGGTGAACGCAGTGAACTTCCGCGACCTGGTGTACAGGCTCTACGCACGCCGGGTAGGAGGACGCCTGGACCACGACCAGGTGCCGAAGCACATCGGGGTCATCCTCGACGGCAACCGGCGCTGGGCCAAGGCGTCCGGCGGCTCGGCCGTGCAGGGCCACCAGGCCGGTGCGGACAAGATCTCCGAGCTGCTCGGCTGGTGCAACGAGACCGATGTCGAGGTCGTCACCCTCTGGATGCTGTCCACGGACAACTTCGACCGGCCCGAGCACGAGCTCAAACCGCTGCTCGGCATCATCGAGAACACCGTGCGCAACCTCGCCGCGGACGGGCGCTGGCGCGTCCACCACGTGGGCACGCTCGACCTGCTTCCGCCGGAGACGCAGACGGTGCTCAAGGAGGCGCAGGAGGCGACGTCCGACATCGACGGGATAATCGTCAATGTCGCGGTCGGCTACGGCGGGCGCCAGGAGATCGCGGACGCGGTGCGCTCCCTGCTCCTGGAGCACTCGGAGAAGGGCACGACCTTCGAGGAGCTGGCCGAGGTCGTCTCCACCGACCTGATCTCCGAGCACCTCTACACGCGGGGCCAGCCCGACCCCGACCTGGTGATCCGGACGAGCGGGGAACAGCGGCTCTCGGGCTTCATGCTCTGGCAGAGCGCCCACTCGGAGTACTACTTCTGCGAGGTGTTCTGGCCGGCCTTCCGCAAGGTCGACTTCCTCCGGGCGCTGCGCGACTACGCCGCCCGCCACCGCCGCTACGGCGCCTGAACACCCCCTGTCGCCCGTCCGGCCGATGGCTCCCCTCTCTACAGAGAGGGGAGCCATCGCGTCTGTGAAGGTGTCACCGCGCGTCCACCGGGACTTCTCCGCACCGTGTCATATGCGGCGGCATGGCTTCGCGCCGAAAAGGGAATACCCCTGTCAGGTCGACGTCCGGTCATCAACCAGGCGGACGTCGCATCCAAGTGAGCGGCGCCAAGACCGCTCGCCCGGGAGGCCCTTTGCACACGAAGGACCGTAGACAGTCTGCGGCCGACGCGGTGGCCGTGGTCCGGCCCGCGCACAGGGGCCCGATCCCGGTCCGTCCTCTCCCTTCGGGAAGCTCCGCGACCGTCCGTCGCACTCCCCGACCTCGTCCGAGGGGGTACGTCCTTCCGTGGTGACCAGCAGCAAGCGCCGCATGCCCGACCGGCGCACATACGTTCTCGACACCAGCGTCCTGCTGGCCGACCCAGGCGCCATGGCCCGCTTCGACGAGCACGAAGTCGTGCTGCCGATCGTGGTGGTCACGGAGCTGGAGGCCAAACGGCACCATCCCGAGCTCGGCTACTTCGCCCGGCAGGCCCTGCGGCTGCTGGACGACTTCCGGGTCCGGTACGGCCGGCTGGACGCCCCGATCCCGCTCGGGGACCTGGGCGGGTCGCTCCGTGTCGAGCTCAACCACTCCGATCCCGGCGTCCTGCCCGCCGGCTACCGGTTGGGGGACAACGACTCCCGGATCCTCGCGGTCGCACGCAACCTCCAGGCCGAGGGGTACGACGTCACGGTCGTCTCCAAGGACCTGCCGCTCCGCATCAAGGCCTCCTCCGTGGGCCTCCTCGCCGAGGAGTACCGCGCGGAGCTCGCCATCACGGACTCCGGCTGGACCGGCATGAGCGAACTGTCCCTCGCCGGGGAACAGATCGACCTGCTGTTCAGCGAGGAGACGCTGTACGTCCCCGAGGCCGCCGAACTGCCCGTGCACACGGGTCTGGTCCTCCAGTCGGAGCGCGGCAAGGCGCTCGGCCGGGTGACGGCCGAGGGCAACGTACGGCTCGTGCGCGGCGACCGGGAGGCCTTCGGCATCCACGGGCGCAGCGCCGAGCAGCGGATCGCCCTCGACCTCCTCCTCGACGCCGACGTCGGCATCGTGTCGCTCGGCGGCCGGGCCGGCACCGGCAAGTCGGCGCTGGCCCTCTGCGCGGGCCTGGAGGCGGTGCTGGAGCGGCAGCAGCACAAGAAGGTGATGGTCTTCCGGCCGCTGTACGCGGTGGGCGGGCAGGAGCTCGGCTATCTCCCCGGCAGCGAGGCCGAGAAGATGAGCCCCTGGGCGCAGGCGGTCTTCGACACGCTCTCGGCGGTCGCCGGACGCGAGGTCATCGAGGAGGTGCTCGGGCGCGGGATGCTGGAGGTCCTGCCGCTCACCCACATCCGCGGCCGGTCCCTGCACGACGCGTTCGTGATCGTCGACGAGGCGCAGTCGCTCGAACGGAACGTCCTGCTGACCGTGTTGTCCCGCATCGGGGCGAATTCGCGTGTCGTGCTCACCCATGACGTCGCCCAGCGGGACAACCTCCGGGTCGGCCGGTACGACGGAGTCGTCGCCGTCGTCGAGAAGCTGAAGGGCCATCCGCTGTTCGCCCACGTCACGCTCACGCGGTCGGAGCGCTCGCAGATCGCCGCGCTGGTGACCGAAATGCTGGAGGAAGGCCACATCTGACCTGTGTGTCCCTTTGATGCCGCCCGGCGAGCCAAGGAGCTTAGCCGGGCGGCCTTGTGCTGCGCCGTCATTTCCGAAAAACCGGAGGGCCAAACGGGGTGTGACCTTTCCCACGTAAGACAGAATTGCCTCTCGGCGCTCCCTTCCGGCAGAGTCTTGCTTCCGTCAGGCCCCGCATACGGCACTTGGGCACCTCCAGAGGCGCCACGCACCACACAACTCCACACGAGACGCCCGTATGCCGCCCGCGAGCACCACGCGGCAGCCCCTCGCCGGGGTTGCCCATCGGGCCCGTGCCTCCCGTGACCCGCGCAGTAGGGAGGCCAGTGTCAGGGGCACGAACGCGCTCGCGAGGTCACCTAAGCGGGCGATGCTGGAAGGACACCATGTGAGCCGGATCTCGGTCCGGGGGTTCGCCGTGGCATCCGCCACCGCGGTCACCACCGTTGGCGCCGTCGTAGGCGTTGCTGCGGGCGGCACACCTGCCCCCGACGACAACAACTTCGAGGCGGCCGCAGCCGACACCACGCTGCTCGCAGACATCCCCGCGGGCCAGCAGGCCCAGGTCCAGACCGCTTCGCTGACGCAGCAGGCCGATGCCCAGGCATCCGCCGCCGACGCCGCCGCGAAGAAGTCGGCCGAGGAATCCGCCCGCCTCCAGGCAGCCAAGGACGCCAAGTCCAAGAAGCAGGCCGCCGAGGACCGGGTCGAGGCCGAGCGCAAGGCGGAGCAGAAGAAGAAGGAAGAGGCCGAGCGCGCCAGCCGGTCCTCCGTCCGCGACGCCTCCTCGTTCTCCGCGCAGGGCTCCTACAGCGTGGCCGACGTCAAGGCGATGGCCCGTCAGATGGTCCCCGCGGACCAGTTCCAGTGCTTCAGCAACATCGTGAACCACGAGTCGACCTGGAACTACCGCGCGACCAACCCGTCCTCCGGGGCGTACGGTCTGATGCAGGCGCTCCCCGGTCACAAGATGTCGTCCGCCGGCGCCGACTGGCAGACCAACCCGGCCACCCAGATCAAGTGGGGCCTCAGCTACATGGACGGCCGGTACGGCAGCCCGTGCGGCGCTTGGTCCTTCTGGCAGGCCAACAACTGGTATTAGAGGGAGCGGGCGAGGTCCACGGACCGCCCTCTCAACCTCGCGAGGCCCCTCACCGTCCGAACGGTGAGGGGCCTCGCGCGTGTACGGTCGCATCCGGCGGTCCCGGGGAGCGTGAGGAAATACGCGGAGCGCTGGGTGGCGAATATGGGGGAAGGAAAGCAAGCATGTCGAAACTGCCGGGCTGGCTGGGCCGCTTCGGGTCCGAACTGACGGAACTGGGCGCGCGACTGGACGAGCGGCGGGCGCGCGCCGCCGCCGAGGACGATGACCCCCTCGCCGTGCGCGGGGCCCCCGTCGTCCCGGACGACGGGACCGGGCAGGTGCCCGCGCCGCCCTCGTACGCCCCCTCGGTCGCCGCCAAGCCGGATCCGGTGGCGGCGATTCCGTGGGGGATGCGGGTCGCCGCCGAGGCGGGCTGGCGCCTGCTCGTCCTCGCGGGGACGCTCTGGGTGCTGATGCGGGTGATCAGCGCGGTCCAGCTCGTGGTGCTCGCCTTCGCCGCCGCGCTGCTCGTCACCGCGATGCTCCAGCCGACCGTGGTCCGGCTCAGGCGGTTCGGGCTGCCCCACGGGCTCGCCACCGCCGTGACCGCCGTGCTCGGGTTCGTCATCATCGGCCTGGTCGGCTGGTTCGTGGTCTGGCAGGTGATGGACAACCTCGACACGCTCTCCGACCGGGTCCGCGACGGCATCGACGAGTTGAAGCGCTGGGCGCTCGACAGCCCCTTCCACGTCACCGAGTCGCAGATCAACGACATCGCCAAGAACCTCAGCGACACCATCGGGACCAACACCGAGGAGATCACCTCCGCCGGGCTCCAGGGCGTCACGGTGATGGTGGAGTTCCTGACGGGGCTGCTGCTGGCGATGTTCTCCACGCTGTTCCTGCTCTACGACGGCCGGCGCATCTGGGAGTGGTCGCTCAAGCTGGTGCCCGCCGCCGCCCGCCCCGGGGTCGCCGGCGCCGGGCCGCGCGCCTGGCGCACCCTGACCGCGTACGTCCGCGGCACGGTGCTGGTCGCCCTGATCGACGCCATCTTCATCGGGTTCGGCCTCTACGTCCTCAACGTGCCGCTCGCCGTGCCGCTGGCTGTCTTCATCTTCCTGTTCGCCTTCATCCCGCTCGTCGGCGCCGTGGTCTCCGGGGCGCTCGCCGTGGTCGTCGCCCTGGTCACCGAGGGAGTCTGGACCGCGCTGTGGGCGCTGGTGGTGGTCCTGGCGGTGCAGCAGATCGAGGGCCACATCCTCCAGCCGTTCATCCTCGGCCGGGCCGTCCGGGTCCATCCGCTCGCGGTGGTCCTCGCGGTGGCGACCGGCGGTCTGGTCGCGGGCATCGGCGGCGCGGTGGTCGCCGTACCGCTGGTCGCCGTGGTCAACACGGTGGTCGGCTATCTGCGCTCGTACGGGGAGCCGGGTGAGCGGGGCGGCCATCACGGGGCCACCGCCCTGTCGATGAGCCCGGCACCTGCGGGCCCCGCAGGATCCGCAGGTCCCGCTGGTCCCGTGGGCTCCGCGGCGCCACCGGAGCCGGAGGACACTCCGGGGGAACCCGCGCTGGAGAAGCGGCCGCCGGAGGAGTAGCCGCACGCCGGCCGGACGCCGGAACGGGGCGCCGCGGAGCGCCGAGGCGAGAAAAGAAGGGCCCCGAGGACGGTCGGTCGTCCTCGGGGCCCTTCTCGTACCAGGGGTGGTGCGGTGTCACTACTCGGCGAGTACGGCCTCGGCGTCGAGGGTCACACCGACCGCCTGGATCACCGAAGCGACCTTGACGGCTTCCTGAATGGTCTCACGGTCCACGCCGGCCTTGCGCAGCACCTGCTCGTGGGAGTCGAGGCACTGGCCGCAGCCGTTGATCGCGGAGACGGCGAGCGACCACAGTTCGAAGTCGACCTTCTCCACGCCCGGGTTGCCGATGACGTTCATCCGCAGGCCCGCGCGGAGCGTGCCGTACTCCGGGTCCGACAGCAGGTGCCGGGTCCGGTAGAAGACGTTGTTCATCGCCATGATCGCGGCAGCCGACTTCGCCGCGGTGTACGCCTCGGCGGAGAGGTTGGCCTTCGCCTCGGGCTCCAGCTCGCGCAGCACCTTCGGCGAACGCGAGGCGATCGCGCAGGCCAGCACGGTGCCCCACAGCTGCTGCTGGGGGAGGTCGCTGTTGCCGATGACCGAGCCGAGGTTCAGCTTCAGGTCCTTGGCGAAGTCCGGTATGGCGGACTTGAGTTCGTCGAGAGCCATGTCGGTATCAGCTCACTCGCCCGAGAGGAGCGCGACCGGGTCGAGGGTGTTCTCGCCCTTGGTCCAGTTGCACGGGCACAGCTCGTCGGTCTGCAGGGCGTCGAGGACCCGCAGGACCTCCTTGGGGTTACGGCCCACGGAACCGGCGGTCACCATCGTGAACTGGATCTCGTTGTTCTGGTCGACGATGAAGACGGCGCGCTGGGCGAAGCCGTCCTCGCCCTCGATGCCGAGGTCGCGCATGAGCTCGTGCTTCGAGTCGGCCAGCATCGGGAAGGGCAGGTCGGTCAGGTCCGGGTGGTCCTTGCGCCAGGCGTGGTGCACGAACTCGGAGTCACCGGAGAAGCCGAGGATCTGGGCGTCGCGGTCCGCGAACTCCTCGTTCAGCTTGCCGAAGGCGGCGATCTCGGTGGGGCACACGAAGGTGAAGTCCTTCGGCCACGCGAAGACGATCTTCCACTTGCCCTCGTAGGTCTTGTGGTTGATCTGCTCGAACTCCTTGCCGCTCTCCAGCGAGACACAAGCAGTCAGGTCGAACTCGGGGAACTTGTCACCGACAGTGAGCACGCGCTCTCCTTGCAACGTCTGGAATTCCCCTTTTGGGGGCGTTCCTGAGGGTTGGACGAGTTCCACCTTGGCACAGAGTGCATTGATCACGGAAATAGCTACACTCGGTCGAGATGATCGGAGGTGCCTATCAGTGGGCCAGGGTAATCAGGGCATACGCCCCAAGCAGTCCGGCAGGCCGGCCGGCAAGCAGCCCAGCCTGTCGCAGTTGCGTGCCTTCACGGCCGTGGCGGAGCATCTGCACTTCCGGGACGCGGCGGCGGCAATCGGGATGAGTCAGCCCGCACTCTCCGGAGCCGTCTCCACCCTGGAGGAGGCACTGGGTGTCCAGCTCATCGAGCGTACGACGCGCAAGGTGCTGCTCTCGCCCGCGGGGGAGCGGCTCGCGGTGCGGGCCGGGGCCGTGCTGGAGGCCGTCGCCGCGCTGATGGAGGAGGCCGAGGCGGTCCGGGCCCCGTTCACCGGAGTGCTCCGGCTCGGTGTCATCCCGACCGTCGCCCCGTACCTGCTGCCCACCGTGCTCCGCCTCGTCCACGAGCGCTACCCGGACCTCGACCTCCAGGTCCACGAGGAGCAGACCTCCTCACTGCTGGAGGGTCTCGCCGCGGGGCGGCTCGACCTCCTGCTCCTCGCCGTGCCGCTCGGGGTGCCGGGCGTCTCCGAGATCCCCTTGTTCGACGAGGACTTCGTGCTGGTCATGGAGCAGGACCACTGGCTCGGCGGCCGGGCGGACATCCCGCGCGACGCGCTGCGCGAACTGCCGCTGCTGCTCCTGGACGAGGGGCACTGCCTGCGCGACCAGGCCCTGGACATCTGCCGGGAGGCGGGCCGCACCGAGGGCGCCCCGGTGACCACGACCGCCGCCGGGCTCTCCACCCTGGTGCAGCTGGTGGCCGGCGGGCTCGGGGTGACGCTGCTGCCCCGGACCGCGGTGACGGTGGAGACCGGCCGCAACGAGGCGCTGGCCACCGGGTACTTCGCGGACCCGGCGCCCACCCGGCGGGTGGCGCTGGCGATGCGGACGGGGTCGGCGCGGGGCGGCGAGTTCGAGGAGTTCGCGGCCGCCCTGCGCGAGGCGATGCGCCCCCTGCCGGTACGGCCGGTGGCGGAGGGCCCGTAGCGCGGAACGCGGGCAGGGGCCCCTGTCTCCAGGAGCCCCTGCCGTACGCGGTCGTGCAGGTGTCACTCGGTGCGCAGTCCGTCCGGACGCATCATGCGCCACAGCGGCGGCAGCGACAGCAGGGTGACCAGCAGGATCAGCGCGCCCCCGACCCCCGCCATCGGCCAGAACAGCCACCAGTCGGAGACCTCCTTCTCGATCAGGTGGACGAGGGTCGCCCCGAGGCCCAGGCCGCCCGCCACCGCCACCACCAGACCGAGCACCACCGGCACGGCGGTCTGCCACAGCACCGACCAGCCGAGCGTGGAGCGCCGGGTGCCGAAGGCGACCAGCACCGACAGCAGCCGCTTGCGCTCACGCAACTGCTCCAGCTGGGCGACCAGCATCGACAGGGCGATCAGCAGCAGCACCGCGCTCGCGCCCACCTGGAGCCCGGTCTGGATGCTGGCGTACTGGCGGTTGCGTTCGACCGATTCGATCGTGACGAAACGCATCCCGGGGTCGATCCTGGCCGCCGTGTTCCGCAGGTGCTCGGCGACGTCCGGAACGCTGCGGTCGACCCGGATCTGGGTGGTGATCGTCGCTCCGGGCACCTTGCCCGCGTCGATCGCACCGGTGGTCGCCATGATCCCGTAGTGGATCTCGCCCATCGGGTCCTTGCGGCCCTGCACGGTCAGGGCGTCGGCGGGCAGCGTCCACCGCATCACCTTGTCCCCGTAGCCGATCTCGACCTCCTCGCCCTTGCGGGCGGTCTCGTCGATCCAGGCGGTCATGTCCTTGTCGCCCGGCGGGTGGGCGACGAACGTGTCACCGTCCTCGCAGGCGCCGATCCGGGCCAGCTCGCGCAGGGTCTCGCAGGTGCCGACGGTCAGTGCGGTGGTGGGCGGCACCTCGTCCTCCGCGTAGTCGCCGGGCTTGGACGCGTACGCCGCCACCGATCCGATGACCACCTCCACGCCCTTGGTGGCACGGAACTGCTCGATGGCCGCGGTGGCCGCCTCGCCGGTGACGTCCTCCGAGTACCCGGCGAACTGGGCCCGGGTGGGGTCCGCCCCCGTCATCCGGTTGAAGTCGGCGTTCATCGAGGCGAACAGCATCTGGAGGGCGATCGCCCCCGCCACCGCCACGGTGACCCCGCTGACCGCGCGGGACGCGGCCCCGCTGCTCAACTGGAGCCTGCGGGTGGCGAGCTGCCAGGGCACCGGCCCGCCGCGCAGCCGGTTCACGCAGGCCTCGACGAGCCAGGGCAGCAGCAGGGCGAGCCCGAACAGCACCAGCACGGCGCCCGCGGTGATCGGGAACGGGTTCACCGGGGCGTACTCCTCGACCCGGCCCCAGAGCGCGAGCACCGCCAGTCCCGCCAGCGGCACCGGCAGCCGCCACCACAGGCGGCGTCCGCGCTCACGCCCTCGGCGCACGACGCCGAGCGGCTCGATCACCACGGACCGCATCGCCACCAGGGTGACGAGGACGGCCGTCAGCGGCACGGCCACCGCGATGAGCGTCGCCAGCCGGAGGTCGGGCGCCAGGTCGGCCGGGAACGCGCTGACGTCCCAGATCTCCACCGCGCCGACGAACTGCCGGCCCACCAGGAAGAAGGCCAGGCCGAACAGCAGCCCGAGCAGCGCGCCGAACAGCGCCTCCCCGGCGGCGATCCGCCGGGTCGACCGGATGTCCGCGCCGACCAGGCGCAGCGCGGCCAGCCGCCGGTCGCGGCGGTCGCCGCCGAAGCGCACGGCGGTGGCGATGAAGATCGCGACCGGCGCGAGCAGCACGACGCAGACCATGATGACGAGCACGATCAGCAGCGGCGGGAGGGGGTCGCCCTGGCGGTTGTCGCCGTACCCGGCGATCCGGTGGCCGCCGTTGGACGTCGTCAGGGTGTCACTGCCCGCGTAGTAGAGGAGCTCGCCGGGGGAGCGCAGCCCCGCGTCCCCGATCGTGCCGGTGATCCGGTAGGGCAGCCGCTCCCGGAGCAGCTCGTTGCCCGGCTCGTCGAGCAGCTCCCGCAGGGCGGGGGAGACGACCATCGTGTTCGGCGCGGGCATCCGGTCGATCCCCGGCGGCAGGGCGGGCGTCGAGCCGTCGGGACGCATCAGATAACCGGCGACGGTCCGGTCGTGGTACTCGGTGGTCGTGTTGATCCGCAGCACCGAGCTGTCCGACTTCGGGGCGTTGGCGTCGGAGAAGGCGGAGATCCGCGTCTCGCTGCGGGCCTGCTCGCGCGCGTTCCGCTCGTCGAGCAGATGCGGTACGGAGGAGGCGAGCAGCAGCAGCGCGACGCCGAGGCCGACGCCGACGGCGGTCAGCAGCGTACGGATCCAGCCCTCGCGGCCCCCGGCGGCGGCGAACCGGATGCCGAGGCCGAGGTCGCGGAGGGTCACCGCGCCCCGCGGGAGGGCGGCCGGCCGCGGCGGTGCCACGGGGCGCTTCTCTTCGAGCAGCGTCATACGGCGTGCTCCATGTCGCGGGCCCGGCCGTCGCGCACGGTGACGTCCCGGTCGGAGTAGGCGGCGACGCGGGCCTCGTGGGTCACCAGGACCACCGCGACGTTGGCGGAGCGGGCGGCCTCGGTGAGCAGCTGCATCACCCGCTCGCCGTTGAGGGAGTCGAGGGCGCCGGTCGGCTCGTCGGCGAAGATCACCTTCGGCGAGCCGGCCAGCGCGCGGGCCACGGCGACCCGCTGGCCCTGTCCGCCGGAGACCTCGCCGGGGCGCTTGGTTCCGAGGTCGTCGACCTCCAGGCGCTCCATCCACTCCAGGGCGGTGCGCTCGGCGGCCCTGCGCCGGACGCCGTTCAGCCGCAGGGGCAGGGCGACGTTCTCCACGCAGGTCAGTTCCGGGACGAGCTGGCCGAACTGGAAGACGAAGCCGAAGTCGCTGCGGCGCAGGGCGCTGCGCTCGGCGTCCGACATCGCGGACAGCTCGCGGCCCGCGTAGGTGATGGTGCCGGAGTCGGGCGTGATGATCCCGGCCAGGCAGTGCAGCAGGGTCGACTTGCCGGAGCCGGAGGGGCCCATCACGGCGACGACCTCGCCGGGGTGCACGGAGAACGACGCGCCGTCCAGGGCGGGGGTCGAACCGTAGGTCTTGCGCAGATCGTGCGCGGCGAGGAGGGAGCCTTCGGGAATCACGGAGCCACCACCTTGGCGAGCTGGTCGAGACGGGCGGAGGTCAGTTCCAGCCAGCGCAGATCGGCTTCCAGGTGGAACAGGGCGTGATCGCAGATCAGCTGGTCGGCGAGGTCGCCCTGCCGCTTGCGGTCGGTGAGGACGCGCATCATCCGCAGGTGCGCCGAGCGCTGGGTGTCCAGCAGATCGGCCGCGCTGCGACCGGTCAGGAGTGCCAGGACGACCTTGGTGTAGAGCGTCGACTGGAGGTAGGGCTCCGGCTTCTCGGGCTGGGCCAGCCAGTGCGAGACATCGGTGATCCCGGCGTCGGTGATGGCGTACCGCTTGCGCTCGGGGCCTCCTTCGCTCTCGACGCCGTCGACCTCGACGAGTCCGTTCTTCAGGAGCCGGGACATCGTCGAGTAGACCTGGCCGTAGTGGAGCGGGCGGTCCTGGCCGAACTTCTCGTCGAAGGTCCGCTTCAGGTCGTAGCCGTGTCGGGGGCCGGACTCCAGGAGTCCGAGGAGGGTGTGACCGATAGACATGAGCAGAACTGTACACGGGGTGTATACCTGCCGTGTATACGCGTCCGGAAAGCGACCCCGGCCCATGGGGTGGACCGGGGTCGCGGTGCTACGGGGTGTCCTGGGCGCCGGTCGCGGGCGGGGGGCGCGGTGTGCCCGTCCCGGGCTCGGGCGGGGTTTCCGGCCGCCTCTCCGGCCCCTCCGGCGACTGTCTGGGCGGCCGCCCGCGGCGGGCGATCGGACGCGCGGTCCCCGGCAGCCGGCCCGCCTCCGCCAGCGCCCGCCGCAGCAGGAACTCGATCTGCGCGTTGGCGCTGCGCAGTTCGTCGGAGGCCCAGCGGGCGAGCGCGTCGTGCACCGCGGGGTCCAGCCGCAGCAGCATCTGCTTGCGCTGCCGCGACCGGGCCGCCGGTGTCGGCCGGGGAGGCGTCTGGTCGGTCACTGGTAGAGGGAGCCCGTGTTGAGGACCGGCTGGGCCGCGCGGTCGCCGCACAGCACCACCATCAGATTGCTGACCATGGCCGCCTTACGTTCGGAGTCCAGCTCCACGATGTCCTGCTCGGCGATCCGGGCCAGGGCCATCTCGACCATGCCCACCGCGCCCTCGACGATCTGCTGGCGGGCCGCGACGACCGCGCCGGCCTGCTGGCGCTGGAGCATGGCGGACGCGATCTCGGGGGCGTACGCGAGGTGGCTGAAGCGCGACTCGATGATCAGGACGCCCGCGGCCTTCACCCGGGCGGTCAGCTCGACGGCCAGCTTCTCGGTGATCTCCTCCGCGTTGCCGCGCAGCGAGAGGCCGTCCTCCTCGTGGGCGTCGTACGGGTACTCGATGGCGATGTGCCGCACCGCCGCCTCGGTCTGGGTGGCGACGAACTCCCGGAAGTCGTCGACCTCGAACAGCGCCTGGGCGGTGTCCTCGACCTTCCAGACGACGATCGAGGCCAGCTCGATCGGGTTGCCGTAGGCGTCGTTGACCTTGAGGACGGCGGTCTCGTGGTTGCGGACCCGGGTGGAGATCTTGCGGCTGGAGGTCAGCGGGTTGATCCAGCGGAGCCCGTCGGTGCGGATGGTGCCGACGTACCGGCCGAAGAGCTGGATCACCCGGGCCTCGCCCGGAGCGACCATCTTCACACCGCTCATGCAGAAGAACGAGGTGATCACCAGGAGCACCCCGAGGATGAGCAGCGGGACGCCGACCGCGTTGTTGCCGCCGGTCCCCGTCACCCCGCCGACGATGGCGAGGCCGACCCCCGCGAACACCCCGACCACGGTCAGGAGCAGGCCGACGCCGCCCGGGATGGAGTGCGCGGTGACCTCCCTGACCTGCGGCGCGGGCAGGTCCGGGGCGTCGACGGGGAGGTCGGTCGAGGGCGCGCCCGGGCGGTGGTCGTCGTGCTGTGCGGTCATGGGATCCCCCGTTCGGCGCGGCCGTTCACCGCGCTATCAATGTGATTACACATTAATGGTTCTCGCAACCTTGTCCAGCCCTGGTGAGTCGGTTCCTAGGGAACGGGTGCTGATTCTCACGTCCGCAAAAGACCGGATCACTTGTCTTTTGTCCCTGTCGGCGGTGTTAGCTGGCAGGTCTGAGCGGACTGAGGAAACCGAGCGAGCCGGTCGAGCAGAGAAGCGGGAGCAACACACCAATGGGTCGAGCGGATGCGCGACGAGCCCAGGCGCGGGAGTCGCGCGGGGGCCAGAAGAGCGGCGGCATACGCAGACTCTTCACGTGGAAGAAGCTGCTGGGCGCGTTCTTCGGGATCGTCCTGCTGGGCATGGGGGCCTTCGGGGCGCTCTACGTGTACGTCGACGTCCCCGCCGCCAACGCCGCGGCGGAGCGGCAGAGCAACGTCTACAAGTACAGCGACGGCACGGTCCTCGCCCGGACCGGCAAGGGCGTCAACCGCCAGATCGTCGACCTGGACGAGGTGCCCCAGAAGGTCCAGCACGCGTTCGTCGCCGCCGAGAACAAGACCTTCTACAAGGACGACGGCGTCGACCTGAAGGGCACCACCCGCGCCCTCCTCAACACCGTCAGCGGCAAGGGCAAGCAGGGTGGCTCGACCATCACCCAGCAGTACGTGAAGAACTTCTACCTGACGCAGGACCCCACCGTGAGCCGCAAGCTCAAGGAACTGGTGATCTCGCTCAAGATCGACCAGCAGAAGTCCAAGGACGAGATCCTCGCCGGGTACATCAACACCGCCTACTACGGCCGCGGCGCGAGCGGCATCCAGGCCGCCGCCCAGGCGTACTACGGCGTCGACGCCAAGGACCTGGACGTCTCGCAGGGCGCCTACCTCGCCTCCGTCCTCCAGGCGCCCAGCCAGTACGACTGGAACTCCGCCACCGACACCGGCAAGAAGCTGGTCAAGGAGCGCTGGGCCTACACCCTGCGCAACATGGTCGAGATGAAGTGGCTGACCGAGTCCGAGCGGGCCGGCCTGGAGTTCCCCGTCCCCCAGAAGCCCAAGCCCGCCCAGGGCATGGAGGGCCAGGCCGGCTATCTGGTCGAGGCCGCCAACAAGGAGCTGGAGAAGCAGGGCGTCACCGCCGAGGACCGCGACGCCGGCGGCTGGACCTTCACCCTCACCGTCGACAAGAAGCGCCAGAAGGAGCTGGAGAAGGCGGTGGACGACCAGCTGGAGTCCAAGCTCGACCGCGAGGGCAACAAGGTCGACGCCACCGTCCAGGCCGGCGCCACCTCCGTCGACCCGAAGACCGGCAAGGTCGTCGCCCTGTACGGCGGCGAGGACTACATCAAGCACTACATCAGCAACGCCACCCGCCAGGACTACCAGCCCGCCTCCACCTTCAAGCCGCTGGTGCTCGCCTCGGCCCTGGAGAACGAGTCGAAGACGCAGGACGGCAGCCTGATCGGGCTCAACACGGTCTACGACGGCACCAGCAAGCGGCCCGTCGTCGGCAGCGACACCCCGTTCGCCCCGCAGAACCAGGACGACCGCAGCTACGGTCCCGTCTCCGTCCAGAAGGCCCTGAACAGCTCGGTCAACTCCGTCTTCGCGCAGATGATCGTGGACGTGACGCCCGCCGCCGTGAAGGAGACCGCGCTCGCCCTCGGCGTACCGGACAAGAACTTCCCCGAGCGCCCCGCCGTCACCCTCGGCACCATGAACGCCTCGACCTGGGACATGGCCGGCGTGTACGCCACGCTCGACAACCACGGCCGGAAGGTCACCCCGCACATCCTCCAGTCCGCCGAGCACCGCGACCGCACGGTGAACGCCGAGAAGCCCAAGCGGGAGCAGGTCATCAGCCGCGCCTCGGCCGACACCGTGACCAAGGGGCTCACCGGGGTCGTCGACGCCGGTTCCGGGGGCGCGGCCAACAGCCCCGCCTACGACGCGGCGGCCAAGACCGGCACCTCCGAGGACAACAAGTCGGCCTGGTTCGCCGGCTACACCCCGGAGCTGAGCACGGTCGTGGCCCTCTTCGGCGAGGGCGACGGCGGCCGCAAGCAGGTCTCCCTCACCGGCACGGCCAACTCCGGCCGCGCCAGCGGCAGCGGCTTCCCGGCGAGGATCTGGGCCGACTACACCCTCGGCGCCCTCGACGGCGAGTCCGGCAAGACGTTCGACCTCCAGGACGTGGAGCGCGGCGAGGTGCCCGCCCCGCCGACCCCGTCGGACACGCCCTCCGAGGAGCCCACCCCCACCGAGGACCCGACCCCGTCGGACACCCCCTCCGAGACGCCGAGCGAGACGCCCACCGAGACCCCGACCACCCCGGCCCCGCCCACCAGCAGCAGCCCGCCCGTCACCACGCCGCCGACCAGCCCGGAGATCCCGCCGCAGCCCGGCGACGGCGACGGCCAGCCGGGCGAGCGGCCCGGCGGCAACGGGCTGCTGCCCGGACAGTAGGCGCCCGGGCGCACGCAGGTGAGGGGCGGACCCACCCGGGTCCGCCCCTCACGCGTCCGGTGCCGCCCCTACTGCCCCCGGGCCGCCATCTCGAACCAGACGACCTTGCCCGTCGAAAGCCGCGTCGCACCCCACCGCCGGGCCAGCCGGTTGACCAGGAACAGGCCGCGCCCGCCCTCGTCCGTCTCCCGCGCCCGGCGCTGCCGGGGCAGCTGCGGGGAGTCGTCGCCGACCTCGCAGCGCAGGACGTCCGTCCGCAGCAGCCGCAGCGTCACCGGCCGCTCGGCGTAGCGCACCGCGTTGGTGACGACCTCGCTGACCAGCAGCTCCACCTCGTCGGCCAGGTCGTCCAGACCCCAGCGGCTCAGCGCCCGCCGGGCCAGCCGTCTGGCCCGGCCCGGGGCCGCGTCCTCCGGCTCCAGATACCAGTAGGCGACGTCGCTCGGCGCGATCCCGTCGAAGCGGGCGGCCAGCAGCGCGATGTCGTCGTCCCGGTCACCCGGGCCGAGCATGTCCAGCACGTCGTCGCAGAGGGCTTCCAGCGGGGGTGAGTGGTCGTCACCGGTGAGCTGCGCCGTCGCCGCGAGGCGTTCCCGCAGCTGCTCGATGCCCGTCCACACGTCCCGCAGCCGCGACTCCACCAGGCCGTCGGTGTAGAGGAGCAGCGTGGCGCCGGCCGGGGCGTCCAGCTCGACGGCCTCGAAGTCGACGCCGCCCACCCCGATCGGGGCGCCCGGCGGCACCACCAGCACCTCGGCCCGCCCGCCCAGGTGGAGCAGCACGGGCGGCGGGTGTCCGGCGTTGGCGATGGTGATCCGGTGCGCGACCGGATCGTAGACCGCGTACAGGCAGGTCGCCATCCGGTCGCTGCCCAGCCGCTGGGCCTGCTCGTCCAGGTGGTGCAGGACCTCCTGCGGCGGCAGGTCGAGCTGTGCCAGGGTCTGCGCCGTCGTCCGGAGCTGGCCCATGATCGCCGCCGACGTCATGGAATGGCCCATCACATCGCCGACGACCAGCGCGACCCGGCTGCCGGTGGGCTGCGGGAGCGAGTCCGGCAGCATCGTGCGCTGCAACTCGTCGGCGATGTAGGCCTCGCGCCCGTACAGCACGGCCTTGTCGATGCCGAGCGCGGTGTGCGTCGCCAGCTGCGCCGCGACCAGCAGATCGCTGGCCTCGAACGGGGTGCGCTCGGTGCCGCGCACGAACACCGCCGCCCCGATGACCCGGCGCCGGCCGCGCAGCGGGGCGAGGATCGCCCGGTGCCCGGTGGGGACGGAGCGGCCGGGGCCGAGCAGCTCCGGCAGGGCGGCCCGTGCCGCCGCGGAGTCGCCGAAGACCGGCCGCACCCCGCGCAGCACCTCGGCCAGCGCACCGCCGGCCCGTACCTCGCACAGCTCGGCGGCCGGCATCAGGTCGGCCTGCGGGTCGAGGATCAGCGGACGCAGCCGCTCGGTCTCGGAGCCGGTCGCCTCGCCGGCCTCCTCGTCGCTGACGCGCAGCCGGTCGCTGCGGCGCAGCCGCAGGACGAACGGGCTCACCGGGCGCTCGTCGCCCACCGGGAGCGGGTCGCGCAGATAGACGAGGATCGCGTCGGAGAACGTGGGCACGCTGGCCCGGCACAGCCCGAGGACGATCTCGTCCAGGTCTATGCCCCGGGCGATCCGCCGGGTCGCCGCGCCGACGAAGCGCAGCCGGTCGCCCTCGCGGCGGGTGGCCGCCTGCGCCTCGGCGACGGCGGGCGCTCCTGGACCCTGGGCCGGCGCGGCGGCCGGAGCCGGGACCGCGGCGGCGGCGGCCGCTGCCGCGGCGTCCTGCTGCCGGGGCCGGGTGCGCTCCTGCTGCCGGGCCGCCAGGGGCTGCCGGCCTTCGTGGGAGGTGGGGTGCTCCGTCACGCGTGGGATTCCGTCCGGCCGGGCCGGTTGTATGAGGCAGTCACCTCGTGGGGCGCTACTGTGCCCCGGCAAGCGCGGGAAGAACAACGGCTGTCACCGGATGCCCTTGATGAAGGGGCCGAAACCGAGCGCATCGGAGATGGCCGACGGGCGACCTCTCCGGCGGTGGGCGCGGCGAGAGGGCAGCGGACAGCGTGCACGTCTCCACCCCCTCGTAGTGGTTTCCGCGACCGAGCGGAACGTCCGGGTCCGTGGCCCGTACCTCCGCGCGACCGGTGTGGTGACTTGTGGTCAGTTCCGGTGTGGCGCCCGCTGGTTGCGGCGATCATCCCTCCGTGCGTCCGGACCTGCCGACCGGGCCGCCCGAAGGATCTCTCCAGGGTCTCACGACGGCATACGGGCAGGGGTGCGGTCCCAGTCATCCGGCAGCGGCGGCACCTGCCACCGCGGATCGGGCCGCCAGTGCTCCCAGCCGTCCCGGAACGGCGCCCCCCACCCGGTGATCACCTCGACCGCCGCGAGGCCCGCCTCGCGGACCCGGGCCGCGGTCTCCCGGTCCATCAGACCGACCTGCTGGGCCTGGGCGAACTCGTCCTCGTCGAGCCATTTCCAGCTCCGGTCCGGGTTCACGGAGATGTCGAGAAAGTGATCCTCGGAATCCACCCCTCCGGACCACCGGGTGCGGGGCTCCTCCAGATTCACGTACCAGTTGCGGAACATCCAGCCCCGGTCCCAGAACAGCCACACCGACCACGGGTCCCCGGGCCTGGCCAGCTTCAGCACCCCGGAGCCGAACCAGGTGGAGCGGGCCGTGGTGCGGGGCGCGGTGTAGCGGGTGGCCAGTGGCTCGGCGTGCACCTGGGTGCCGTCGGCCAGCACCGGCCGTACGCATTCGGTGCCCGGCGCCATCCAGACGGCGAGCAGCTCCTCGGTGTCCTGGACGACGGTCACCGGACGGCAGATGTGCACGGGCGGGACCCCGGCCGTCCGGTGGGCCCGGCCGTTGTCGCGGTAGCGCCAGAGGATCTGGTCCCCCGGCGCCCAGCGTGCGTACTCTCCCGTACCTGTCATAGAGAGATCTTACGGAGCGCTCCCGCCCGCCCGCTGCGACTCAGGTCACCCGGACGTCGGCGACGGGCCCCCCGCGCTCACGGGCGTGTCATCCGCAGCACGTCCAGCGCCTCGTCGAGCTGCTCCATCGTCAGGTCGCCGCGCTCGACGTACCCCGAGGCCAAAACCGTCTCGCGGATCGTCGTCCCGTCCTTGAGGGACTTCTTGGCGACCTTCGCCGCTTCCTCGTAGCCGATGTACTTGTTCAGCGGGGTCACCACGGACGGGGAGGACTCGGCGTAGGCGCGGGCCCGTTCCACGTCGGCGGTGATCCCGTCGACCGTGCGGTCCGCGAGCAGCCGGGAGGCGTTGGCCAGCAGCCGTACGGACTCCAGGAGGTTCTTCGCGATGACCGGGAGCATCACGTTCAGCTCGAAGTTGCCCGCGGCGCCGGCCGTGGCGACCGTCGCGTCGTTGCCGGTGACCTGGGCGGCGACCATCAGGACCGCCTCCGGGATCACCGGGTTGACCTTGCCCGGCATGATCGACGAACCGGGCTGGAGGTCGGGCAGCGCGATCTCGGCGAGACCGGTGCGCGGGCCCGACGCCATCCACCGCAGATCGTTGGAGATCTTCGTCAGGGACACCGCGATGGTCCGCAGCTGGCCGGACGTCTCCACGAGCCCGTCCCGCGCGCCCTGCGCCTCGAAGTGGTCGCGGGCCTCGGTGAGCGGCAGCCCCGTGGCCTCGGCGACCTCCGCGATCACGGCGGCGGAGAAGCCGGGCGGGGTGTTGATGCCGGTGCCCACCGCCGTACCGCCCAGCGGCAGTTCGGCGAGCCGGGGGAGCGAGGCGCGCAGCCGCTCCACGCCGTAGCGGATCTGGGCCGCGTAGCCGCCGAACTCCTGGCCGAGGGTGACCGGGGTGGCGTCCATCAGATGCGTGCGGCCGGACTTCACGACCTCCGCGAATTCGGCCGATTTCCGCCCCAGGGATTCCGCCAGGTGGACCAGGGCGGGGATCAGGTCGGCGGTGACGGCGGCGGTGGCGGCGATGTGGATGGAGGACGGGAAGACGTCGTTGGACGACTGGGAGGCGTTCACATGGTCGTTGGGGTGGACCTCGCGGCCCAGGCGTTCGGTGGCGAGGGTGGCGATCACCTCGTTGGTGTTCATGTTCGACGAGGTGCCCGAACCCGTCTGGAACACGTCGACCGGGAAGTGCGCGTCCCAGCGGCCCGAGGCGACCTCGGCGGCGGCCTCCTGGATCGCGGCGGCGATGTCCGGATCCAGCACCTTCAGCTCGGCGTTGACCTTGGCCGCCGCGCCCTTGATCCGGGCCAGCGCCTCGATGTGGGCGCGTTCCAGCCGCTGCCCGGAGACGGGGAAGTTCTCCACCGCCCGCTGGGTCTGGGCACGCCACTTGGCGTCCGCGGGGACCCTCACCTCACCCATCGAGTCGTGCTCGATCCGGAAACCGCTGTCACGGGGCTGCTCGCCCGACGTGTCGACCATGGTGTTTAAACCTCCTGAAAAAGATGAGCACTTCTCTTGTTCTATGTATTCCCAAGTCGCCTACCGACCAGTAAATACCGGGGGTAACCACTACCGGGAGGCGCAATGAGGCGCACCAGCACCAGAGTTCGAGGGCTCGGAAGCCTTCGCCGGCTCCGCTGTACCGTCGCGGCGGCCGTCGCTCTCGCGGCCGCCGTCGGCGGTATGGCCGCCGCCGGACCCGCGGGCGCGACGGAGCCGGGTACCAGCTCTATCGCATCCACCCCTCTCCCGCCCGCACTGGAAGCCGTCCGGGCCGCCGAGGCCACCCAGCTGTACGGCAGCCCCGCCGAGCGGCCGCTCGGCGACCGCAAGACCGGGCTGATCTCGCTCGGCGACAGCGAGATCTCCGGCGAGGGCGTCGGCACCTACGACCCCGGCACCAACGGGCCGGACAACTGGTGCCACCGCTCACCGGACGCCGCCATCCACCGCACGGGCATCGCGGCGGACGTCACGTACAACGTCTCGTGTTCCGGCGCCTCTACCGGAAACATCAAAATCGGCGGGAACAAGCAGTACGCCGACGAGCTCGTGCAGAGCGACAGCCTCGCGATCAAGGCCCGCAACACCCGGATCAAGATGATCGTCCTGGTCGCCGGGGCCAACGACGACCTCCAGTTCGGCCCGGTCATGACCGACTGCGTGGTCCGCTACATCAGCCTCCAGGGCCCCTGCGAGCCGAAGTACGCGGGCGGCTGGCAGGCCCGCGTCGACGCGCTGGTCCCCAAGGTCGAGCAGACCGTCCGCGACCTGCGCACCGTCATGACGGGCGCCGGATACGCCGACGGCGACTACAAGCTCGTCCTGATGGGCTACCCGAGCCCGATCGGCCCGGACTTCCGCGACAACCCGAAGTTCCCGGGCAAGCTCGCCTGCGGCGGACTCGGCTACGACTCCGACACCGTCTGGGGCCGCGACACCGCCGTGCCCGCCTTCCAGGTCGGCATGCGCAAGGCCGCCGCCGCCACCGGGGCCACCTACCTCGACAACTCGCGCCTCTTCCACGGCCGCGAGGTCTGCACCGAGAACCCGTGGGCGCGCGGGCTGTTCATCGACGTGACCAAGCCGGGCCTGCCCGACGAGAACTCCGTCCGCCAGTCCTTCCACCCCAACGCCGCCGGCCACCGGGCCTTCGCCTCCTGCCTCACCCAGCTGTACGACTCCGGGCTGCGCGAGGCGGGCTGCGCCGACCCGGCGAGCACGGGGAACCCGGTCCTGACCGGAGCGGCCTTCGACGACCTGTTCGCCCCGCTGAAGAACCAGGCGACCGGGACCTGCGTGGACGTGCCCGCCTCGGTCACCCGCAACGGCACCGCGGTCGGCGGCTGGGACTGCCACGGCGGACGCAACCAGAACTGGTGGTACGACGCCGGTACGCAGACGGCCCGCACCGCGCTCAGCCACGACCGCTGCCTGGACGTGCCGGGCGCGAAGTACGACGCCGGCGCCACGCTCGTCGTGTGGGACTGCTCGGGCGCGGCCAACCAGAAGTTCGTCCGGCAGGCGGGCACCCTGCGCCCGGCCGCCGCGACCGGGCTGTGTCTGACGCTGGCGGGGGGCAAGGACCCGCTCAGGCTCCAGAGGTGCGACGGCGGGGCGAACCAGCGCTTCGTGTAGCCGGACCGTGGGCGAGGGGCGGCCGTCGTGCGGCGGGCGCCCCTTCTCACGCCTCCCGGGCCAGCGCATCGGACAGCGCCCCCAGCGTCGGCGTCAGATACAGCTGCCGCAGCGGTATGCCGGGCAGCCCGCGCTCCCGGGCGAGCGTGCCGATCCGGATCGCGTACAGCGAATTGCCGCCCAGGTCCCAGAAGTCGTCGTCCGGGCCGATCTCCGCGACGCCGAGGACGTCCCGCCAGATGGCGGCGAGGACCCCGTCGGGCGCGGCCTCCCGGGGAGCGGCGGCCGGTTCCGGCGTCCGGCGCGTGCCGGGCGCGGGCAGCCGGGCCGCATCCAGCTTGCCGTTCGCGGTGAGGGGCAGGACCGGCAGCACGGTCACCGTCGCGGGCACCATGTGCGCCGGGAGCAGCCGCGCCGCCCGCTCCCGGACGGGCCCGGGGTCCTCGCCCGCTCCCGGGGCCGGGACCACGTACGCGTCGATCCGCACGGCCGCCGCGTCGCCGTCCCGGCCGCCGGTCACGGTGACCGCCGCCGCCGACACCGCCGGGTCCTCCAGCAGGACGTGCCGGATCTCGCCCGGCTCGATCCGGAAGCCCCGCACCTTCACCTGGTCGTCGATCCGGCCCAGGTGCTCCAACGCCCCGTCGGGGCCGAGCCGTCCCAGGTCGCCGCTGCGGTAGAGCCGTCCGGCCGGGTCCAGGGGGTCCGGGACGAAGCGTTCGGCGGTCAGCGCGGGCCGGTTCAGATAGCCCAGCGCCACGCCCGCCCCGCCCACGTGGATCTCCCCGGGCGCACCCGGCGGCACCGGCCGCCCGTGCGCGTCCAGGACCCGGACCGACCAGCCCGGCAGGGGCCGTCCCACCGACCGTGACCCGGCGAGCGCCTCGCGGCGGGTCACCGTGGCCGCCGTGACATGGACCGTCGTCTCGGTGATCCCGTACATGTTGACCAGCCGGCAGCGGTCCTCCGGGTGCCGGTCGAACCAGCCCAGCAGCGGGCGGGTGTCGAGCGGCTCGCCGCCCAGCACCACCAGCCGCAGGGCGGACAGGTCACCGCCGGTCCGGTCGGCCGCCGCGAGCTGGGTGAACGCGGAGGGGGTCTGGCTCAGCACGCTCACCCGCTCCCGGACCAGCAGCGCGTGGAAGTCCTCCGGCGAGCGCGAGGTCCAGTGGTCCACGAGGACCAGCCGGCCGCCCGTCAGCAGCGCCCCCCAGATCTCCCACACCGAGAAGTCGAACGCCGCCGAGTGGAAGCACGTCCAGGTGTCGTCGGGGCAGAGGCCGAAGTCGTCGCGGACGGCGTCGACCAGGGCCGTGACGTTGGCGTGCGGGACGAGGACCCCCTTGGGGCGGCCGGTCGAGCCCGAGGTGTGGATGACGTACGCGGGGGCGCCGGCCACCCGCCGTTCCCCGGCGGGGCGGGGCGGGTGGCCGGTGAGGGCGGCCGGGTCCCCGACGGTGAGCCGGACGCCCGCGTCCCGGGCGGTGCGCTCCCGCCGGTCCGCCGGATGCTCCGGATCCAGCGGTACGTGGACGGCGTCCGCCTTCAGGACGGCGAGCATCGCCACCACCAGGTCGGCCGAGCGGGGCAGGCAGAGTCCGACGAGGTCGCCCGGGCGGACGCCGTGGGCGTACAGACCGTCGGCGAACTCCTCAGCCCGGTCGTTCAGTTCGGCGTACGAGAGGGTGACGGCACCGGCGGTGAGCGCGGCGGCGTCCGGCCGGGCGGCGACCTGGGCGGCGAGGGCCTCGTCGATACGGAGCGGGGCCGGGGCCTTCGGCGTCGTGCCCAGGGCCCGTTGTTCCGCCGACTCGGACGCGGTGAGGGGATCCAGGCGGTGGAGCGGTGTGCCGGGCGGGCCGTCGAGCAACTGCCGCCGTACGTGCTCCACCTGGTGCGCCGGTACGGGGAGAGCGTCCGGGGCGGTCGGCAGGGTGGCGGGACCGGCCCCGGTGCCCGCCGCCAGCTCCAGAGCGGGTGGCTCCGCGCCCTCGGCCGGTGCGAGGAGCGGACCCGGGGCCCCGGCCGGGGCGACCGGCTCGGTGGCCAGCAGCTCCGCGACCGTACGGCCGGGTGACAGGTCCGCCGTGAGGACCGCGTATCCGTCGAGCGCTCCCAGCGCGTACGGCGGCCGGTCCAGGGCCGGTACGGGGACGGCGACGCGCACCGCGGGCTCGCCCGTGTACCGGCCGACGGTGACCGCGAGCGCCGCGGCGAGCCGCCGGGTCTCCTCGTCCAGGCGCAGGTCCGGGGCGAGCGGCCCGTCCAACGGCGTCACCGCGTCCGCCGCGAGCTCGCCCCGCAGCACCCGGGCGACCAGCCGCAGCGAGCGGGCGTCCAGCGCGGACCCGTCGGCGGTCAGGACGAGGTCACCGTCCGTGGCGGCGGCCCCTGCCCGGAGCCCGTCCGCGTACCGCAGCAGCACCGCGCGCAGCCGGTGGCCGGGCGCGACCGGGCGGCGGGCCTCGGCCGCGCGCCGCCGGGCGGCCGTGTCGGACCCGGCCGGCGCGGGCACGGTCTCCGACCACAGCCGGGGGTGGCGGCCCCCCGGCCACCACAGCTCCGCCGCCGCCGCGAGGGCGGTGGCGAGCGCGGTGTCGGTGACGGTCGGCGGCAGGCTCACCGTCAGGGTGTGATGGGCAGGCGGCACGGGCGCGACTCCTCGCAGGGGAAGGGGAAAACGACGGTCAGCGGGCGGTGAACCCGCCGTCCACGGTGACCACGCTGCCGGTCACCCGCCGGGACTCGTCCGACGCCAGCCAGAGCACCGCGTCCGCCACATCGCCCGGCTCCACCAGCGCGTTCATCGGCTGGTCCCGGACGAACGCCGCCTCGTGCTCCGCGACCGGCACCTCCAGCGAGCGGGCGATCTCCGCCAGCATCCGGCCCTCCATCGCCGCGTCGTCCCGCACCGAGCCCGGACACACCGCGTTGACCCGGACCTTCCGGGGCGCGTAGTCCAGGGCCACCGCCTTCGTCAGGCCGACCAGCCCGTGCTTGGCCGCGACGTACCCCGCGAAGTGCCGGTAGCCCACCAGGCCCGCCGTCGAGGCGATGTTGACGATCGAGCCGGACCCCTGGGCGGCCATCCGGCCGCCGACCGCGCGGATCGCCCGCCACGCACCGCCCAGATCCACATCGATCATCAGCTGCCACTCCGCCTCGGTGATCTCGTGCGCCGGACGGCCCGAAGGGGCGGCGATGCCGGCGTTGTTGACCAGTACGTCGATCCGCCCGAACCGCTCCTCGGCCGCATCGGCCGCCGCCTCCAGCGCCGCCAGGTCCCGGACGTCGGCCTGCCGGGTCAGCACGGCGGCCCCCGCCTCACGGCAGAGGGCCGCGGTGTGCGCGAGCTGCGAGGCCGATCCGAGCGGATACGGCACCCCGGGCAGCTCGCCCGCCACGTCCAGCAGCACCAGGTCCGCACCCTCGCGGGCGAGGGCCAGCGCACAGGCCCGGCCGAGGCCGCGCGCCGCCCCCGTGACCAGCGCCGTCCGCCCGGCGAGCCGGGCGCCGCCACCGGCCGGGGGCCCCGTACCGCCGTCGGCCGCCGGCCCCCGGTCGCCGCCCGTCACCGGCCCCTCGCCGCACGCACCCCGGAGGCCACCAGCTCCAGCAGCTCGCCCGGCCGCTCGGTGAGGTACATGTGCCCGCCGGCCGGCTCGGCCACCGTCAGCTTCCCCGTCGTCGCCCGGCCCCACTCGGCCGCCTCCGCCGCCCCGACCAGGGTGTCCTCCCGCCCCCGGACGGAGATCACCGGAACACCCAACGGCCGATCCGTGGACGGCGCGTACGTCTCGTGGAGCCGGACGTCCGCCCGCAGCGTCGGCAGCAGCAGCTCCCGCATCTCCGGGTCGGCCAGCGCCGGGTGGTCGTACCCGGCGAACGCCCGGACCCGGGTGGCGAACTCCTCGTCCGGCAGTCCGTGCGCCCGGTCCGTGCGCGGCGTCCACGGACCGGGCGCACCGCTGACCACGAGCGCCGCCAGGCGGACCGGCCCGCCCGACCGCTCGATCCGGTGGGCCAGTTCGTACGCGAGGACCGCGCCCATGCTGTGCCCGAACAGCACGACCGGGCCGCCGCCGCTCCCGTCCCCTCCTCCCAGGGCCGCCACCACCTGCGCGTACGCGTCGTCGACGGCCGGGGCCGCCGAGGTGTGAGCGGGCTCCGGGAACCGCTTCTCACGGCCGGGCAGCGACACCGGGAGGATCCGCAGACCCTCCGGGGCCAGCTTCTGCCAGGGCGTGAAGAAGGAGGGACCCGCCCCGGCGAAGGGCAGGCAGATGAGGACGGTCTCTTCGTCGGCCACGGTCGTTCCTGTTCTCTTTCTCTGCTACCGGAGTTCGGGGCTACCCGGAGTTCGGTCAGTCCCCGACCATGATCGTGGTGAGGATCGCGGCGAGGTGGCCCGGGTCGCGCACCCCGCACAGCTCGCGCGCCGAGTGCATCGACAGGCCGGGCACCCCGACGTCCACCGTGGTGACGCCGAGCCGGGCCGCCGTGAGCGGGCCGATCGACGTGCCGCAGGGCATCGCGTTGTTGGAGACGAACGGCTGCCAGGGGGCCCCGGCCCGCTCGGCCGCCGCGGTGAACACCGCGATGCCGGTGGAGTCGGTGGCGTAGCGCTGGTTGACGTTCACCTTGAGGGTCGGGCCGCCGTTGGGGAGCGGACGGTGGTCGGGGTCGTGCCGCTCCGCGTAGTTGGGGTGCACCGCGTGCGCCATGTCGGCGGAGACGCAGAACGCGCCCGCCAGCGCCCGCGACCAGTCCTCGTCGCTGCCGCCGCGCGCCGCGACGGACCGGGACAGGATCCGCTCCAGCAGCGGGCTCTGCGCACCCGTCTCGGAGCCGCTGCCGACCTCCTCGTGGTCGAACGCGGCCAGCACCGGGACGAAGGAGGGCTGGGCGGCCCCCGTCGCCGCGTCCACCAGGGCGGTCACCCCGGCGTGCACCGAGACCTGGTTGTCCAGCCGGGACGCCACCACGAACTCCTGGTCCGCGCCCAGGTATCCGGGCGGCTGGACGTCGTGCAGCATCAGGTCCCAGCCCAGCACGTCCGCCGGGTCCTCCCCGGCCGCCGACGCGACCCGGCCGAGCAGCTCGCCCTCCCGCGGCTCGCCCAGCGCCCAGATCGGCGCGATGTGCCGCTGCCGGTCCAGGGCCACGCCCTCGTTCACCGTACGGTCCAGGTGGATGGCCAACTGGGGTACCCGCAGAAGGGGTTCGTCGATCTGTACGAGCCGGCTGCGCGGTGCGCCGTCGGGACCGCGCAGGGCGAGCCGGCCGGAGATGCCCAGGTCCCGGTCGAGCCAGGTGTTCAGCGGGACCCCGCCGTAGATCTCCACCCCGATCTGCCGCCACCCCGAAGTCCCGGTGTCCGGAGCCGGTTTGATCCGCAGGTTCGGGGAGTCGGTGTGGGTGCCGACGATCCGGAACGGGGTGTGGGCGGGCGCGCCCTCGGGCACGTACCAGGCGATCAGCGCACCGGCGCGGCTGACGAAGCAGCCGCCCGTCGCCCCCGTCCAGTCGTCCGTGCCGCGCAGTTCGCGGAATCCGGCCTTCTCCAGGCGCTGGGCGGCACTGGCCACCACGTGGTACGGGGAGGGACTGGCGGCGATGAAGGAGAGCAGGTCGTCGGTGTGGCTGCGGTGGGGGGCCGGAGTCATACGGCGTCCGCCTTTCCGGTGTTCGGCAGTGACTGGGAGGGTGACGGTCCGCCGGGCTGGTCGGGCCCGGCGCTGGCGTTCCCGGCGGAGCCCCCGGAGCCGAGGCCCGGGAGCCCCCGCGAGGGGCGCTCCCCGAGGAGTTCCCGCACCGGCCGGTCGGGCCGGGCGCAGAACTCCGCGAGCACGTCGGTGTACGACGCGAGGAGGTCGTGGGCGGTCGTGTGGTCCCACAGGTCGGTGGAGAATTCCAGGAACGTTCGATAACCCTTCGCGGCGTCCCGGCGCGGCGCAAGTCCGAAGCACAGCTCGCTGCGGGAAAGCGGCGGTGCCAGATCGGCCACCTCGACCCGGAGCCCGGGGATCTCGATGTCCGTGTCGACGGAGTTCTGGAACGCCAGGATGTGCGGGACCCGGTCCGGGACGCTGACAGCGCCCGCGTCCCGCATCGCCCGCATGATGCGCGCGGTGGGCAGCACATGGGCCATGGCACCGAGCGCGCCCTCGCCCGTTCGGACCGCGAGCTCCGCGCAGGTCTCGTCGAGATTGGCTGAATCCAGTCGTACGCGGACCATCACGGCGGTGGACGTCATCGCCACGAGCGACTCCGAGGCGGTGCCCTCGCGATGGGCGTACGGCACGCTCAGCAGGGTGTCCTCCTCTCCCGAGAGCCGGGTCAGGAACACCCCCAGAGCCGCGGCCGCGACCGCGAACGAGGTGGTGCGCCGGTCGGCCGCGAGCCTCTCCACGGCCGCCCGCACCTCACCGGAGGCGACCCCGCGCACGGTGTCCCCGTGCCCGCTCAGCTTCTGCGGGCGCGGCCGGTCCGTCGGTACGGGGACGGCGGACGGCACCCCGTCGAGATAGCGGGCGCAGAACGCGGCCCGCTCCGCCTCGGCCCGGGGGTCGTGGTGCGCGCGCTGCCACCGGGCGTAGCCGGGCGCCTGCATCGCCGGTTCGGGCAGGCCGTGCGGGACGCCCGCGGCGGCAGCCGTGTACAGCGCGGCGATCTCCGCGAGCACCACGGACAGCGACCAGCCGTCGGCGCAGATGTGGTGCAGGACGAACATCAGCTCCCAGCGGTCCTCCTCGACCCGCAGCAGCCGGGTCCGGGGCAGCAGGGGCCGCCCCAGGTCGAAGGGGGCCGCCGCGTCCGCCCGGCACAGGGCGTCCGCCCGGGGCCGCCGCTCCCCGGCGGGCAGCCCGGTCAGGTCCTCCACCGGCAGCGCCACCGGCTCCGCCGCCAGGATCTCCTGCCACCACGGCCCGTCCGGCGCCCCCTCCTGTGTGAACCTGGTCCGCAGCCCGTCGTGCCGGGCGACCAGCTCGGACACGGCGGAGCGCAGGGCCGCCGGGTCCAGCGCCCCGGTGAACGTGATCCGCGTCGGCACGTTCCACACGGCGGGGTCGGGCACGACGTGGTGCCCGGCGATCATCCGGTCCTGCTGGTCGCTGACGGGGGCGCGGTCGACGACGGCCGCGATGCCCGCCCCGGGCCGGTCGGTGTCCGGCAGGCTCTCCTCCGGCAGGCTCTGCTCCGGGCGGTCCGTGTCCTCCGTGTCCTCCAGGTCCTCCTCCGGCAGGCCCCGCCCCGGCGGGTCCGTCTCCGCCCCGCCCGCCCCCTCGTGGTCCGTCTCGGCCCCGCCGGCCAACTGCCGGGTCATGGCCCGCAGGGTGGCGTCCGCGAAGAAGTCCGCCAGCGGGTAGTCGACGCCGAGCGTGTCCCGGACCCGGTTCACCAGGCGGATCGCGGCGATCGAGTTGCCGCCCAGGTCGAAGAAGTTGCCCTCGGCGGGGAAGCCGCGCAGGCCGAGGACGGACTCCCAGACCTCGCGCAGGAGCGCGGCGGTGTCGGAGGCCGTGCGCGCGCCCGGCTCCGCCGCGGCGGTCGCGCCGGTTCCCCCCGCCCCCGCCGCGCCCTCCGCCACCGCGTCCGGCATCGCGTCCAACCGCTGCTCCAGCTCGGCGAGGTACCCCTCCGCCGTCGCCGCGTCGAACAGGTCCGCGTCGTAGCGCAGCCGCAGCCGCAGCCCCCCGTCCCGCATATGGGTGGCCATCAGCGCCAGCTCCAGCGGCGCCGACTCCGTCCCGGCCGCCACGGCCTCGGCGCGCAGGCCGGGCAGGTCGATTCCGGCCAGCGCCGCCCGGTCGAGGTCGACCGAAACGGTCACCAGCGGGCGCGGGCTGCCCGGGTCCGGATGGACGGCCGCCAGCAGCGCGTCCAGGTCCACCCCGCTGTGCTCGTCCGCCGCGAACAGCACCCGCCCGGTGGCCCGTACGGCCTCCGGCGACGAGGTCGCGTCGGTGGCGGACAGCGGCAGCGGCAGCAGCGCCACATGGAACCCGACCGTGTCCGCCGTCGCGGCCGGCCGCCGCCCGAACGTCGTGCCCAGCAGGAAGGCGTCCTGCCCCGACCGCTTCCGCAGCACCAGCTGCCAGGCCGTGCACAGGGTAGCGAACAGGGTCACACCCTGCCGCCCGCTCCACTCCCGCAGCCGGTCGGCCCGCCCGCGGCCGACGGTCCGGGCCACCGCCCCGCCGCGCCCCGCCACCCGGCGACCGCGCGGCCGGTCCGTGGGCAGGACCAGCACCGGCGGCCGGTCGCCCAGCGACGCGCGCCACCAGGCCAGGTCCGCCGCGTCGGCCGGGGGCTCGGGGGCGCCGACGGTCGTCCCGGCGGGACGGTCGAAGACCGGCGTCCGCCCGGCACGGGCCGCCGTGTACAGCTCCTGGAGGTCCCCGGCGACCAGCGCGGCCGAGTGCGCGTCCGTGATGATGTGGTGCGTACCGAGGACGAGGACGTGGTCCTCCCCGGCCAGCCGCAGCAGCCGGGGCGTGAACAGCGGGCCCCGGGCCAGGTCGTAGGCCCGGCCGCTCTCCTCGGCGAGGAGCGCCCCGATCGCCCGCTCGGCGTCCTGCCCCCGGGCGTCGGTCACCGTCAACGGGATGCGGAGCCCGTTCCGCACGACCTGGACGACGCCCTCCTCCTCGCCCCGGAACACCGTCCGGAGCCCCGCGTGCCGCTCGACCAGGCCGTCCACCGCAGCCCGCAGGGCCGCCAGGTCCAGCGGGCCGCGCAGCCGTACCGCGCCCGTCTCGTTGTACGCCGCCGGGTTCTCCATCAACTGCGCGGCCAGCCACAGCCGCCGCTGGGCCGAGGTGGCGGGCGCCACGGTGTCCTCGGGCCGGGCGTGGCTCGCCTTCGTCCGGCGGCGCAGCACGTCCAGGCGCTCCAGCCCCGCCCGCAGCCGCTCCCGGTCCATCCCGAAGTCGACCAGTGCGGCGATCTCGTCCACCCCGGCCCCGTGCAGCGCGGCCACGAAGGGGGCGACGCTCGTGGGCGTACCGATCAGGGCCCGCTGGTCGCAGTAGCGGTCGTAGGCCCGGCGGAAGAGGTAGTCGAGGTCCTCCTCGCTCGCCGCCGCCACGTCCTCGCGCCGCTGCCCGGCCGCCGTCGCCGCCGAGCGCATCAGCAGCGAGGAACGCAGGTAGCGCACCATCGGCTCCAGCGCCTCGGCCCGCGCGGTCGCGTGGTCGTCGCCGAGGTACGTGTGCACCAGCACCGTCACCCGTCCGGTGGCCGGGTCGAGCCCGCACGCCGCACGCGTACGCCGGTAGTGGGCGATGTTCGCGGCCAGTTCGTCCACGGTCTGGCCCATCAGGTTGGTGACGACCCCGAGGCCGCGCCGGGCCGCCTCCTCGTACGAGCCGCGCTGCCCGGAGGTGGCCAGGAAGAACGGCGGCTCCTCCTGCACCGGGCGCGGCCGGATCCGGATCTCCGCCTCCGCGCCCTCGCCCGTGCGCCGCCGGACCGCCTCCCCGCGCCACAGCCGGCGCACCTCGTCGAGATGGTCGAAGGCGATCCTCCGCCGGTCCGCGAACCTGTCGGGGTGCAGGGCGAAGTCCCGGGCGTGCCAGCCGGTGGCACAGCCGACGCCGACCCGGCCGCCGGAGAGGTTGTCCACCACCGACCACTCCTCGGCGACCCGCACCGGATCGTGCAGCGGCAGCACGACCGAGCCCGCGTTGATCCGGACGCTCCCGGTCTCCCGGGCCACGGCGGCGGCGAGCACGGCGGGGTTCGGGAAGATCCCGCCGAACGAGTCGAAGTGCCGCTCGGGCAGCCAGACCGAGGAGAAGCCGTGCTCGTCGGCGAAGCGCGCGGTCTCCAGGACCGTGGCGTACGCCTCGGGGACGCCGGCCTCCCCGGTCTCCGGGTAGTCGCCGAAGAAGTAGACGCCGAAGTCGGGTGCGGGGCGCGGCGCGTCGGCCGGCTGCGCGGTCCTCGCCGGGCGGGGGGCGGTCCGGGGGAAGAACCCGCCGTCGCGCAGCTCCCGCAGTGATCCCTCCACCGCCTCCGCGACCCGGTTCACGTCCTCCTCCGTGTGGGCGGTGGAGAGGTAGAAGCTGCGCCACTCCCATACGTACACGCCGCGCAGTTGGAGGTGGTGGTAGAGCAGCTCCAGGTCGGCGCGGTGCCGGAAGCGGAACATCGACCCGAAGTGCGCCAGCTCCAGCGGGAATTCCTCGTCGCGGAAGAAGGCGTTGAGCCGGTCGGCGAGCGCCTGCGTGCGGACGTTCAGCCCGCTCTGGAGTCCGGGCCCCCGCTCGGTGAGATGGGTGAGCACCGCGCGGGCCGCCGCCATCGACAACGGGTGCTGCATGTACGTGCCGCCGATGAACGTGGTCTCGCGCGAGGGCCCGCCGGGCTCTCCGTACCGCCAGAAGCCGCCGTCCACCCCGTCCAGCAGATCCGCCCGCCCGGCCACCGCGCCGATCGGGAAGCCCGCCCCCAGCGCCTTGCCGTACGTGGCGAGGTCCGGCACCACCCCGAAGTGCTCCTGCGCGCCGCGCGGGTGGGGGCGCAGCCCGGTGAGCATCTCGTCGAACAGCAGCACGATGCCCCGGCGGGCGGTGAGGTCGCGCAGCGCGCGGACGAACTCCACCGGCCGCAGCCCCGGGTTGCGGCACTGCACCGGCTCGACGAGCACGGCGGCGATCGCGTCCCCGAGGGCGTCGATCGTCTCCAGGGACTCCTGGGACCCGTACTCCAGCACGATCAGCTCCGCCACCGCGCTGGCGGGGATGCCCCGGGAGACGGGCACGGCGTGCTGCCCGGGACCGCCGGGCCGGCCGAGGACGGAGTCGATGTGCCCGTGGTACGAGCCCCGGAACATGACGACCTTGTCGCGCCCGGTCGCGGCCCGCGCCAGCCGGATCGCCGCCGAGTTCGCCTCCGTGCCGGACGAGGCGAAGGCGACCCGGTCCATCCCCGTCAGCGAGGCGAGCAGGGCGGCGGCCTCCCCGGTGTCGGGGGACCGGGGGCCGAAGCGCAGCCCGTCGGAGAGGTGGCGGCGCACGGCGTCGGTGACGGGCTCCGCCTCATGGCCCAGCAGCAGCGCGCCGAAGCCCATGGTGATGTCGGTGTAGGTGTTGCCGTCCACGTCGGTGAGCCGGGAGCCGTGCGCCGAGCGGGCCGCGACCGAGTACAGCATCTCCTTGGTGGCGTCCCGGAACCCCACGACGGCGCGGCTGTCGGCCAGCACCGGACGGTGCCGCTGGGCCAGCTCCTTCGAGGTGCGGGTGCGCTCGGTGAACCGACGGATCAGCGATGCGGTGTGGGCCCGCTGGGCCTCGTCGGCCCCCGCCCCGGCCATCCCGCCCGCCGCGTCCACGACGAGACGGGGCCCGTGCGGGGCCTCGGCCTCCCCCGCGCCGGGCCCGGTGTCCTCCGTCGCGACCCGGCGGGCCTCCGCGAGCCGGGCGGTGAGCGCGCGGGACAGCTCGGCGGCCCGGGCCACGGCCTCGGCGGCCGATCCGGCGGCGTTCGCGGTGGCGGTCGTGGTCCCGACCCCGTCCGCTCCGGGTATCCCCGCGCTCATCGCCCGTCCTTCCCGGTGGTGCGGGCGGTCAGCAGCGCGACGGCCTCGGTGAGCTGGGTGATCATCGCGGCCTGGGTCTCGGCCAGTTGGCGCAGCTGCTCGGACAGGGCCGCCACCTCGGCCCGGGTGGCGTACACGGTCGTGTCCGTGCCCCCCGTCGCCGCCGGCCCCACACTCACCTGTGCCGGTTCCCCGGTCACCGACGCCGGCCTCACCGTCACCGACGCCTGCTCCCTGGCCACCCGTGCCGGATCCACCGCCACGGGCAGCGTCGCGGGCGCCGCCCGCCCGGCTATCAGGGCCGCCGTCAGCCGGGGTGTGCCCGCCTCCTCCAGCACCTCCCGCATGCTGATCTCCGTGCCGAACTCGGCCTCCAACTGCCGCACCATCCCGATGAGCTGGAGCGAGTCCGCGCCGAGGCCGACGAAGGTGCGGTCGGCGCCGACCTCGTCGGGCCGATGGCCGAGATGGCGCGCGGTCAGCTCCAGCACCCTGTCCAGTACGGCCTGTTCGGTCATGCGGTCCTCCGTGGAGCGTGTCGGTGAAGGAGCGGCCCCGCCGATCGGGGCGGGCTGCTCCATGAGCGGGGCGGGCGGTGCCGGGGCCGTGTACGGGGCCGGCCCCCGCCAGTGCGACCGGCGCTGGAAGGGGTACGTGGGCAGCCGGACGCGCCGGCCGCCGCACCGGTCGAGCAGCGCCGCCCAGTCCACTCCGGCCCCGCCGCAGTGCAGCGCGGCCACCGCCCGCTCCCACTGCCGCGTCGGGACGCAGACCGCGTCCGGCAACGCCCGGCGGACCAGACCCGTCAGCACGGCGGACGGCCCCAGCTCCAGCAGCAGCGGGGAGCCGGCCAGCCGGTCCAGCACGGCGGCGAAGTCCGCCGTGCGGCGGGCCTGCGCGACCAGGTGCGCGGCGTTTGGCCGCCACCCCGCGGGGCGGACCGTGCCGTCGATCCCGTCGACGAACTCGGTGTGCAGCGGCCGGAGTTCGACCTTGTCGGCCAGCACCCGGAAATCCTCCAGGGCCGGGTCGAGCAGCGCCGTGTGGAACGCGCGGTCCACCGGCAGCACCTCGTACGCCTCCCCCCGCGCCGCCAGCAGCGCCCGGGCCGCGTCCACCGCCTCCGGGGTGCCGCCCAGCACCTGGTGCGTGGCCCCGTTGACCACGGCGAGCTCAAGACCGGGAACGGCGGCCAGCAGCTCCCGCGCCCGGGCCCGGGGCACGAACGCGGAGACCATCGCGCCCGGGGCCGCCCGCTCCAGCATCAGCCGCCCGCGCCCGCACACCAGCCGCATCGCGTCCTCGGTCTCCAGCGCCCCGGCCACGCACAGCGCCGCGTACGCGCCGACACTGTGCCCGGCGACCCGGGCCGGGGTGATCCCGAGCCGTTCCCACAGCCGGGCCTGGGCGATCTGGAGGGCGAACAGGGCGGGCTGCGCGAAGGCGGTGTCCCACCGCTCGGGGCCCTGCCCCCCGACGATCCGGTCCAGGAAGTCCTCCCGGCCGGTCTCCTCCGCGTACACCCGGGCGCAGGCTGCCAGCACCTCGGCCACCACCGGGAAGCGCGCGGCGAGTTCGGCGCCCATGCCCCGGTGCCCGCCGCCCTGGCCGCTGAAGAGGAACACCGGCCGCCGCTCCCGTACGCCGTCCGCCACCCCGGTGGTGTACGCCCCGCCCGCCGGGGCCCCGGCCAGGAACGCGTCGAGACCGGCCACCGGGTCCGCCCCCGTGACGACCAGCCGGTGCGGGAGATGCCGCCGGCCGAGTGCGGTGGTGGTCAGCAGGTCGGCGGGGGACGGGGGCGACCCGCCCGCGAGAAGGTCCCGGAGCAGGACGGCGTACGCCCGCAGCGCGTCGCCGTCCGCCGCCGAGAGCGGCAGCAGGGCGGGCGCGGGCACGGTGTCGGAGACCGACGCGGCGTGCGGCGTCTCCGGCGCCTGTTCCAGGATCACATGAGCGTTCGTACCGCCCATGCCGATGGAGTGCACACCGGCTCGCCGCACCCCCGCCAGCGGCCAGGGCCGCTCCCGTACCGGCAGCAGGAACGGGCTGTCGTCCACCGCCAGCGCCGGGTTGGGCCGGGTGAAGTTCACCAGCCCGGGGACCACCCCGTGCCGCAGCACCTCGACGGCCTTGATCAGCCCCGCCAGCCCCGCCGCGCTGTCCAGGTGGCCGATGGCCGGTTTCGTCGAGCCCAGCGCACAGAAGCCGGTCCGGTCGGTGTGCGCGCGGAACGCCTCGGTCAGGGCCGCGAACTCGATCGGGTCGCCCTTCAGCGTGCCCGTGCCGTGTGCCTCCACGTAACCGATCGACGCCGCGTCCACACCCGCCGCGCGCAGCGCCCCGAGCACCGCGTCCCGCTGCCCGGCGACCCCGGGGGCGGCGAACCCCCGTTTGTCCGCGCCGTCGTTGGTGACCGCCGAGCCCAGGATCACCGCGTGCACGGTGTCGCCGTCGGCCAGCGCCCGGGCCAGCGGCTTGAGGAGGACGGCGGCGGCCCCGTTCCCCCCGACGGTGCCGTCCGCGTCCGCGTCGAACGCCCGGACCGTGCCGGTGGGGGAGAGGGTGGAGCCCTTCACCGGGACATGGCCGCTGACCTGCGGCAGGTGCAGGGCCGCGGAGCCCACCAGCATCAGCTCCGCGTCCCCGGCGCGCAGCGCCTGGCAGGCCAGGTGGACCGAGACCAGGGCACTGGAACAGGCCGTCGAGACGGTCAGCGCGGGCCCGGTCAGACCGAGTCGGAAGGCGGCCCGGGTGGCGGTGAAGTCGGGGTAGGTGCCGACCTGGACCTGCTTGGCGGTCATCCAGTCGCCCGAGCCGGCCTCCGCCGCCAGGTTCTCCGTCAGATAACCGTGCAGCGAGTACAGGCGGTAGCCGGAGCTGCCGTACACCCCGATCCGCACGGCGCCGCCCGTACGGCGGTCCTCGCCGCCCGCGTACCCCCCGTCCTCCAGGGCGTGGAAGCAGCACTCCAGAAAGAGCCGCTGCTGCGGATCGGTCAGCTCCGCCTCCCGCCCGCTCATCCCGAAGAACCCCGCGTCGAAGCCGTCCACGTCCGTCAGGAGCGCGCTCGCCCCGCCGAACCCCGGCCGCTCGTACTCCGCCGCCGGGACCCCCGCCGCGGCGAACTCGGCCCGGGTGAACCGGCGCACGTGGCCGGTCCCCGCCCGGACGTCGCGCCAGTACGCCTCCGGGGTGTCAGCCCCCGGAAACCTCAGCGCCGTCCCGATCACCGCGATCCGGTCGTCCCTCAACGGCCTCTTCCTTTCGCAGCCCAGCCCGCCCCGCACGCTCCGCCCGCCGCACTCCCGCCACCCTCAGCAGGAACACCACGGCGACGACGATGGCGGCGCCGTGGGACCAGCCCACCACGGCCAGCGGGGAGAACCGGTCGAGGGCCGCCGCCACAAGGATCATGCCGACGCCGAAGCCGAGGTTCTCGAAAGTGGCCGAAAGACCGAAGGCGTGGCCACGCAAGGTGGCCGGAAGTGTCTGGAGGTGCGAGGTGTAGGCGACCTCGGTGAGGCCGTCCGCGGCCCCCGCGATCAGCGCGATCACCGCGGTCACCGCCAGCGGGAACCCGGCGAACGCCGCGATGAACGCCGCCGACATCACCACCGTGCCGTAGCCGAATCCGAGCGCTCCCACGGAGCGTCCGGTGCGCTGCGCGTACCGCTGGATCACCTGCTGGGCCCCGATGTTGCCGAGCGCCCACACACACCAGAACGCGCTCACGAACACCGCGGGATTCGACGCGTCGAGGGTCGTGGAGTAGATCGGCAGCGCCGCGTTGTGGGAGGAGGAACCGAACGCGTCGACCCCGCGCAGGGCCACCATCAGGCCCATCCCGGGTGCGGCGGCGAGCGCGAGGAGGGCCACGGGCCGCCAGCGCCCGCCGCCCTTCGCGGACGAGGCGTCCTTCCCGGCCCCGGAGCCTTTGGCGTCCGCGCCCGCCGCTCCCTCGGCGTCCGCGCTCGCACCGCCCGTGCCCTCGGCGTCCGCTTCCCCGGCCTTCGCTCCCTTGCCTCCGGCGATCGGCAACAGGGCCACCGTCACCGCGCAGACCACGAACGTCGCCATGTCGACCACGAAGGCCGCCGTGTAACCGACGAGGGACACCACGATGCCGGCCGAGGCGAACCCCGCCACCATGGCCAGCGAACGGCCGGTGATCGAGAGGGAGTTCGCCCACGCCCTGCGGTCCTCCCCGACCATCTCCGGGATGGAACTGCGCAACGCCACCATGAACAGCGTCCCGCACGCCCCGATCACCACCGAGACGGCCATCAGCGCCCCGGTCAGCAGACCGTCCGGCGCCAGGATGAGCACCAGCATCACGGAGCCCTGTCCGACATTCGCCCACAGCATGATGCTTTTCGCGCTGAAACGGGCGAGCAGACCGCCCACGACCAGACCGGCGACGAATCCGGAGGCGAGCCGCACCGCCATGAACAGCCCCATGGCCAGCGCCCGGCCCGTCGTCTCGTAGACGAAGAGATTCAGCGCCACCATATTCAGGAAAGTGCCGTAGGAAGACACCGCGTATCCGGCGACGAGGAATCGGAAACGGCGCTCCGATACAGCCGTATCCCGGGCCTCCCGGGCCTTCCGGGCGTCGCCCTCCGCCTCGCCCGTCTTCGGCCCGTCCGCACTGCCCATTCCAGATCTCACCCGGACATACTCGTCGAGCACGGACGCCGGACGGGGGGACTCCCGATTGCACAAAGGTAATCTGCATCCTTGTGAAGGACGATCATTCCCCCTCACCGGTATGTGATTGCCGTGAATCACCCTCGGACCGGTCGATACCGGAACAACCCTGCGAGGCGGCGCTCGCGGCCTATCGCCGTGCGCTGACGGAGGGCTGCCTCCCGGCCGGCGCCGCGCCCCCCTGCCTGCGGTCCCTGCACCTGATGGTGGCCGACCAGGAGTCACCCGGCTACCTCATCCCCGTACCGCCGGAGACCGCCTCGTTCGCCGCGCTCGCCCCGATCGAGGAGGCGATCGTCGAGCAGCGCCGCACCCTGCGCTCCGCCCGCGCCACCCTCGCCGCCTTCGAGGGCCTCTACGCCGAGATGCACCGGCAGGAACGCCCCGCCCTCACCCGGCTCTCCGGCACGGCCGTCATCGGCAAGGCCCTGGACGCCGGGGTCAGCGGCTGCCGCGCCGAGGTCCGCACGGCCCACCCCGGCGGCGGGCGCCCCGCCCACGTCCTGGAGCAGTCGCTCCCGCGCGACCTGGGCAACCTGCGCCGGGGCATCCGGCAGCGCACCCTCTACCAGCACACCGTCCGCTCCGACCGCACCACGCTCGCCTACATCGAGCAGGTGACGGCCGAGGGCGCCGAGATCAGGACCCTGGCCGAGGTCGCCGACCGCTTCATCGTGTTCGACCGGGACCTCGCCCTCATCCCGTTCTCCGACGAACCGCACACCGCTCTGCGCGTGCAGCACCCGTCGCTGGTCCGCTTCCTGGTCCGCCACTTCGACGAGGCGTGGTCCCGCGCGGTCCCGGTCCGCCCCGAACGCGCGCCCCTGCGCACCCCCGTCGTCACCTCCGACCTCCAGCGCGCCATCCTCCAGGCCGTCGTCAACGGCGAGACGGACGCCGCGATCGCCCGCCGGATCGGCATGAGCCGCCGCAGCGTCGCCGAGCACATGCGCAAGGTCTCGGAGCAACTGGGCAGCAACAGCCGGGCGCAGCTGGGGTATCTGGTCGCCACCTCGGGCCTGCTGGACGGCCGCTAGGTCCTGTCGTCGAACTGCCGTCGTCACCCGAAGGGCGGCCCTGCGGGGTCGGGCGGCAGTTCGACGACAGGGCCGGGGGAGGGCCCGGCCGGCCCGGTGCGGGAGGACCGTCCGCGGTGCACCGGAGGGCCGGGCCGCAAGGCCGGGGAAGGCCGGGCCACGACATGCGGGAGGGCCCGTCCGCGCGGACGGGCCCTCCCGGTGACGACTGCGGGGCGGGTCAGCCGAGACCCGGCCCCCGTACCGGAATGCTGGTGAACGTCGGAGCCGGGGCGGGCTCGGTGAAGAAGTCGTTGCCCTTGTCGTCGACGACGACGAACGCGGGGAAGTCCTCGACCTCGATGCGCCAGACCGCCTCCATGCCGAGCTCCTCGTACTCGACGACCTCGACCTTCTTGATGCAGTCCTGGGCGAGCCGGGCCGCCGGGCCGCCGATCGAGCCGAGGTAGAAGCCGCCGTGCGTGCCGCAGGCGTCGGTGACCTGTTTGCTGCGGTTGCCCTTGGCGAGCATCACCTTGGAACCGCCCGCCGCCTGGAACTGCTCGACGTAGGAGTCCATCCGGCCCGCCGTCGTCGGACCGAAGGAGCCGGAGGCGTACCCCTCGGGCGTCTTCGCGGGGCCCGCGTAGTACACCGGGTGGTCCTTCAGGTACTGCGGCATCTCCTCGCCCGCGTCCAGCCGCTCCTTGATCTTCGCGTGCGCGATGTCGCGGGCCACGACCAGCGGGCCGGTCAGCGAGAGCCGGGTCTTGACCGGGTACTTGGTCAGCTCGGCGAGCACCTCGTCCATCGGCCGGTTGAGGTCGATCTCCACCACGTCGCCCGCCTCGTCGAGGTGCTCGTCGGTGGTGTCGGGGAGGAAGCGCGCCGGGTCCTTCTCCAACTGCTCCAGGAAGACGCCCTCGGCGGTGATCTTCGCGGTGGCCTGGCGGTCCGCCGAGCACGACACGGCGATGGCCACGGGCAGGGAGGCGCCGTGCCGGGGCAGCCGCACCACGCGCACGTCGTGGCAGAAGTACTTGCCGCCGAACTGCGCGCCGATCCCGATCCGCTGCGTCAGCTCGAAGACCTTCTCCTCCAGCTCCTTGTCCCGGAAGCCGTGCCCGGTGGGGGAGCCCTCGGCGGGCAGCTCGTCCAGGTAGTGCGCGGAGGCGTACTTGGCGGTCTTCAGCGCGAACTCCGCCGAGGTGCCGCCGACCACGATCGCCAGGTGGTACGGCGGGCAGGCCGCGGTACCCAGCGAACGGATCTTCTCCTCCAGGAACCTCATCATGGAGGCCTCGTTCAGGACGGCCTTCGTCTCCTGGTAGAGGAACGACTTGTTGGCCGAGCCGCCGCCCTTCGCCATGAACAGGAACTTGTACGCGCCGCCGTCGGTGGCGTACAGCTCGATCTGGGCCGGGAGGTTGGAGCCGGTGTTCTTCTCGTCCCACATGGTCAGCGGGGCCATCTGCGAGTACCGCAGGTTGAGCTTGGTGTACGCGTCGTAGATCCCGTGCGACAGGGCCTCCTCGTCACCGCCCTCGGTCAGCACGTTCTGCCCGCGCTTGCCCATGACGATCGCCGTGCCGGTGTCCTGGCACATCGGCAGGACGCCCGCGGCGGCGATGTTCGCGTTCTTCAGGAGGTCCAGCGCCACGAACTTGTCGTTGGAGGACGCCTCCGGGTCGTCGACGATCCGCCGCAGCTGCGCCAGGTGGGCCGGGCGCAGGTAGTGCGAGATGTCGTGCATCGCCTCGGCGGCCAGCGTGCGCAGCGCCTCCGGGGCGACCTTGAGGAACGTCCGGCCGTCGGCCTCGAAGGTGGACACACCCTCGGCCGTCACCAGACGGTACGGCGTGGTGTCCTCCCCCAGGGGGAGCAGATCGGAGTACGCAAACTCTGCCATGACGGCCATTCCTCACTCGGCGACGGCGGCTGACCTCCCTCGGGCAGCGCACCCACCAGGGTAGAGCGCCGCCCCCGGGAGGATCCTGTGAGGTAAGGCTCACCTCGACAGCGCCCCGCCGGACGGCGGGTGCGGGGCCGGGGCGCGCCGGTTGGAGGGGTAGTCGCGATCTATCGCGTTTGGGTACGCTGGGGCGGTGGACCTAGAGAAGCAGCCCCAGCAGCCCGTCGCGCCGGCCGCCCGGCCGCCCGCCGAAGCCCTGGACAGCGATGGCATCCGCGCCTCCGACGCCGACCGCGACCGGATCGCGGACATCCTGCGGGAGGCGATGGCCGAGGGCCGTCTGACGGCGGACGAGCACGCGGAGCGGATCGACCTGGTCTACCGGGCCAAGACCGTCGGCGAACTCCAGCCGCTGGTCCGGGACCTGCCCGCCGCCTCCGGTCCCACGGCCCGTCCGGATTCCCAGCCGTACGCCTACGGACCCGAGGGCCCCGACGGCCCCGCGGAGAATCTCGTCGCGGTCTTCAGCAGCGCCAACCGCAAGGGCCGTTGGCGGGTCGGCGGACGGACGAACGCCTTCGCACTCTTCGGCAGCGTGGAGATCGATCTCACCGAAGCGCTTTTCGGCCAACGCCTCACCGTTATCAATGCGACGTCCATCTTCGGCAGCGTCGACGTCCGGGTGCCGGAGAACATTTCCCTGCGCGGCAGCGGCACGGGCGTCTTCGGCACCTTCGACGTGCGGACGCTCGAATCGGCGGACCCGGAAGCACCGGTCGTCGTGGTCAACGGCTATTCCGTGTTCGGCAGCGTGGAAGCCAGGCCGAAGCGGGGCAAGTTCGTGGCGGACCTCCAGCAGCGGCTGCGCAAACACCTCGGCCACTGAATACGGTGGTGCGCACGGTATACGGCGGGGCGCGCGACCTCCGGTAATCGGCCAAAAGGCCGCGGGGGCGCATTCCGGTACCCCGCGCGCTGGTGGCGCTCCGTGCTTAGGCGTACGCACAGCGGGTAGGGAGAGCTGCATCGACTCATCCTCGCGAAGCCGTAGCCGTCGTCAGGAGTAGACCGTGCTGCAACCGCCGCATCAGCCTCTGCCGTTCGCCGCCGTTCCGGCCCAGCGGACCCCCGCACGGGAGGACGACGCGGGCCCCTGGCATTCCGATGCGGCCTGCCGCCGCGACGAGGCCGGCCTGTTCTTCGCCCCGTCGAAGGAGCCGACCGCCGCCCGGCTGGCCCGCGAGGAGGCGGCCAAGCGGGTCTGTGCCCGGTGTCCGGTGATGGTGGAGTGCCAGGAGCACGCGCTGATGCAGCCCGAGCCGTACGGAGTGTGGGGCGGGCTCACCGCAGCGGAGCGCCGGGTGGCGCTGGCCCGGCGGCGACGGCGGGACATCGAGCTCACGGCCGCCGCGACGACGGCCGAGCACATAGCGGCGGCGGGCTGAACGCCGCGCACCGGCGGGACGCGCACGGCCTACGGGCAGGGGCGGGAAACGGACCACCGTTTCCCGCCCCTCCCCGTTTTGTCGCCGGCCGCTTCCTACTTCGCCCGGTCGAAGTCGATGGCGCTGTAGGCGCGGAGCTTCGACAGCCGGTGGGACGAGGAGATCGTCCGGATCGTGCCGGACTTGGAACGCATCACGATCGACTCGGTGGTCGCCGTCTCCGCGCGGTACCGCACACCGCGCATCAGCTCACCGTCGGTGATCCCCGTCGCCACGAAGAACACGTTGTCGCCGCTGACCAGGTCGTCGGTCGACAGCACCCGGTCCAGATCGTGGCCCGCGTCCAGCGCCCGCTGCCGCTCCGCCTCGTCCTTGGGCCAGAGCTTGCCCTGGATGACGCCGCCGAGGCACTTTATGGCGCACGCCGAGATGATCCCCTCGGGCGTCCCGCCGATGCCCATCAGCAGGTCGACGCCGGTGCCCTCGCGGGCCGCCATGATCGAGCCCGCGACATCGCCGTCGGAGATGAACTTGATCCGCGCGCCCGTCTCCCGGATCTCCTTGACGATGCCCTCGTGCCGGGGCCGGTCGAGGATGACGACGGTGACGTCCTCGGGCATGGAGTTCTTCGCCCGCGCCACCCGCCGGATGTTGACCGACACGGGCGCGTTGATGTCGACGAAGTCCGCCGCCTCGGGCCCCGTCACCAACTTGTCCATGTAGAAGACCGCGGACGGGTCGAACATCGCGCCGCGGTCGGCCGCCGCCAGCACGGCGATGGCGTTCGGCATGCCCTTGGCGTTGAGCGTGGTGCCGTCGATCGGGTCGACCGCGATGTCGACCTCGGCGCCGGTGCCGTCGCCGACCCGCTCGCCGTTGAACAGCATGGGGGCTTCGTCCTTCTCGCCCTCGCCGATGACGACGACGCCGTTCATCGAGACGGTCGAGACGAGGGTCCGCATGGCCTTCACGGCGGCGCCGTCGGCGCCGATCTTGTCGCCGCGGCCCACCCAGCGCCCGGCAGCCATGGCGGCGGCCTCGGTGACCCGGACCAACTCCAGGGCCAGGTTGCGGTCGGGGGCCTCCGGGGAGACCTCCAGTTGGGACGGCAGATGATGCTCGGACATCGGAGCGCACCTTTCTGTACGGCGACGACCGGATATGAGGGTGCTGTGACTCTATCGGTAGGTCGATAAAATGAGCAGGCCGGGTCACGCATGAGCGCCCCTGTGCCGGGGCCGTGACGGGCACCCTGCGGCCGGGCGTGTCAGGCCGCGTGCCACCATGGATGCCGTGGCAAGCAAGCGAGGCAAGCAGACAGTCCGGGACATGATCCTGTCGACCTTGGTGATCGCCGCCTGCGCGGGCGTCATCTACCTGTTCATCCCGAAGGACGAGCACGCCGACCCGATCAAGGCCGTCGACTTCACCGTGGAGCTGGCGACGGTGCGCACCGCCGCCCCCTATCCGGTGGCCGCTCCCGAGGGGCTGCCGAAGGAGTGGAAGGCGACCTCCGTCCGGTACGACGACGTCGCGGGCGACGCCTGGCACCTGGGCTTCCTCGACGCGGACCGCCGGTACGTCGCGGTCGAGCAGTCCACCACCGCCGCGGGTACGTACGTCCCCGAGGTCAGCCGGAAGGCCAAGGACACCGGGCGCACCGAGACGGTGGCGGGCCGGGAGTGGCAGGTCTGGGAGGGTGCGAAGTACGACGCCCTCGTCCTGCCCGGAGAGGGCCACACCACGGTGGTGACCGGCTCGGCCCCGAAGGAGAGCCTGGTCGAGATGGCCGCCGCGTTGAAGACGGCGCCGCCCGCCGCCCCGGCTTCCTGACGCGGCCCCGCTTCCGACCGCGTGCGCGAAGGGGCCCCGGAACACCTGGTGTTCCGGGGCCCCTTCGCGTGTGACGGGACTCAGACGGTCGTGATGACCTCGTCGAAGGAGAGGCGCGGGCTGCGCGGGAACCAGGCGTCGTCGCCCGGCTTGCCGATGTTGACGACCATCAGCGGGGTGTGGTCGTCGTCCAGGAACTCCTTCTGGATGCCCGCGGCGTCGTAGCCGGTCATCGGGCCGGCGGCCAGGCCGGCGGCGCGGACGCCGATGATGAAGTAGGCGGCCTGGAGCGCGGCGTTGAGGCCGGCGGCCGACTCGCGGACCGGACGCTCCGAGAAGAACAGGTCCTTGGCCTGGGGGAAGTGCGGGAGCAGCGCCGGGAGCTCCTCGTGGAACTCGTTGTCGGCGGCCAGGATCGCGACCAGCGGGGCGGTGGCGGTCTTCGGCCGGTTGCCCTCGGCCATGTGCTGCACCAGGCGCTCGCGGCCCTCGGCGGAACGGACCAGGACGACGCGCAGCGGCGACTGGTTGAACGCGGTCGGCCCGAACTTGACCAGGTCGTAGATCGCCTGGACCTGCTCGTCGGTCACCGGCTCGTCGGTGAAGGTGTTGGCGGTACGGGCCTCGCGGAAGAGGAGGTCCTGGGCGGCGGGGTCGAGAACGAGGGACATCTGGTGCAAACCTTCCGAGCGAACGCGGTGGGGAGAAGACCCGAACGTACGCCAGAGGTAGGTGAAGTTTCAACTAAAGTCGGCCGGGAGTGATCCATTGCACAGTACATCTGTCTTGCGCGACGGCCCCCGGCCCGCACCCCGCCGGTCGCCCCGAGGCGCCCGCGCCGCATGGGACCCCCCTCGGCGGGCCCGGCGGGCCCGCCCCGCCCGCCACGCCCGGGAGCGCCGGTTCAGCCCTGGTCGTCGCCGTCCCGCGGACGGGCCAGGGCCGCGTCCAGTCGGGCGCGGGCGCCCTCCAGCCAGTGCCGGCAGATCTTCGCCAGCTCCTCGCCCCGCTCCCACAGGGCCAGCGACTCCTCCAGCGTCGTGCCGCCCGCCTCCAACCGGCGTACGACCTCGATCAGCTCGTCCCGCGCCTGCTCGTACCCGAGCGTGCCCGTGGCGGCAGCCGCCGTCGTCCCGTCGTCGTCCGTCATGTGATCCACCCTAGATGTCAGCTGTAACGACTTCGTGGGCACCGAGGCCCCTGCGACACGGCCGCCCGGCCGCCCGTCTCCCGGCCCGTACGGGCGTGGAGCCCTCCGGGGCCGGCCACCCCGTCCCGGCGGACTCGGCCGCCCCGCCCCCCGGCCTCATCCGTCCACCCGCACCGTGAACTCGCCCTCCGAGACCCGCGCCCGCAGCGGCTCGCCGGGCGCCCCGGCCTCCTCGGGGGAGCGGACCACGTGTCCGTCGGGCCGCTGGAGCACCGCGTAGCCCCGCTCCAGAGTCGCGGCCGGCGACAGCGAGACGACCCGGGCGAGCGTGTGCGACAACTCCGAATCGGCCCGGTCCAGCAGATGCCCCAGCACCCGGCGAGCCCGCCCCAGGAGGGCGTCCACCTCGGCCTCCCGCTCGTCCACCAGCCGGTGGGGACGCTCCATCGCGGGGCGGCCCAGCGCGTGCGCGAGCCCCCGCTCCTCGCGGTCCAGCAGCCCCCGTACGGTCCGCAGCGCCCGGTCCCGCAACTGCTGCACCCGCTCCAGCTCCTCGCCCACGTCGGGGACGACCTTCTTGGCCGCGTCCGTCGGCGTGGAGGCGCGCAGGTCGGCGACCAGGTCCAGCAGGGGCGAGTCCGGCTCGTGGCCGATCGCGGAGACCACCGGCGTACGGCAGGCGGCCACGGTCCGGATCAGCTGCTCGTCGGAGAACGGCAGCAGGTCCTCGACGCTGCCGCCGCCCCGCGCCACCACGATCACGTCGACCTCCTGGAGGGCGTCCAGCTCCTCGACGGCCTGCACCACCTGGGCGACCGCGTTCACCCCCTGCACGGCGGTGTTGCGGACCTCGAAGCGCACGGCGGGCCAGCGGCGGCGGGCGTTCTCCAGGACATCGCGCTCGGCGGCGGAGGCACGCCCGCAGACCAGCCCGACGAGCTGCGGCAGGAACGGCAGCGGCTTCTTGCGGTCCAGCGCGAAAAGCCCCTCGGCGGCGAGCGACTTCTTCAGCTGCTCCAGCCGCACCAGCAGCTCGCCGATGCCGACCGGCCGTATGTCCGTCGCCCGCAGCGACAACTGCCCCCGGGGCGCGTACCACTCGGGCTTGGCCAGCACGACGACGCGCGCGCCCTCCGTCACCACGTCGGCGATCCGGTCGAACACCTGCCGGAAACAGGTCACGCTCACCGAGATGTCGTGCGACGGGTCGCGCAGCGTCAGGAAGACGACCCCGGCCCCCGGGCGCCGCGACAGCTGGGTGATCTGCCCCTCCACCCAGATGGCGCCGAGCCGGTCGATCCAGCCTCCGATGAGCCGCGACACCTCACCGACGGGCAGCGGCGCTTCCGCGGACGTGTTGAGAGCCATACGGGCGAGCGTATCGGCAGCCACCGACAGGCCCCCCGCCCCGCGCGGAGGTCCGTGTCCACGCGGGGCGCGAAGCCGTACGCCGCGCAGCGCCGCGGCGCACGGAGTCCCACGATTCGCCTACGGGACCGGGACCCCCTTCTCCGCGGCCCCACCCGGCCCCTCGCCACCGCCCCGGCGGCCCGTCCCCTGCACCGCCAGCACCACGAGCCCCACCCCGAGCCAGCAGAGCCCCACCACCTGGGCGGACGTCGTCGCCTCCACGATGACCGCGACCAGCACCCCCGCACCGACCACCGGCACGAGAACGTGCCGCCACCACACCGGCGGACCCTCCATCCGGCGTACGGCGAACCAGCCGACCACCGACGCGTGCAGCAGGATGAACGCCGTCAGCGCGCCGATGTCCACCACGGAGACCAGATGGTCCAGGCCGTCGTCGCGCCGGGCCGCCCACACGGCGGCCACCAGGGTCACGATCGCCGCGCCCAGGATCGCCACCCGCGGCACGCCCGACGACGGGTCGACCCGCGCGAGGAAGCGCGGCAGGCGCCGCTCCCGGGCCATGGCGAAGACGAGCCGGCCGGCCGCGGCCTGCCCGGCCAGCGCGGCGAACGCGGCGCCGATCGCCTTGCTGACCGCCACCAGGTCGTGCAGCCACGTCCCCACCGAGGCGTCCACCGCGTCGTAGAACGCCGACCCCTGTGCCGCCGGGTCCGCCGCCAGCTCCGCCGAGCTCACCGGCTCCAGCAGCGCCGCCAGATAGGTCTGCGCCACGAATAGGACACCGGCCAGCACCAGACAGAACAGCACCGCCCGCGCTACCTTCTGCGAACCGCCCGTCACCTCCTCGGCGAAGGAGGCGATGGCGTCGAAGCCCAGATACGACAGCACGGCGATCGACACGGCTCCCAGTACCGCCGCCATGGAGAACCCGGTGTCCCCGGTCAGCGGCGTCAGCCAGCCGCGCTGTGCCCCGTCCCGTACGAGGACGACCACGGCCGAGACCACGAAGACCAGCAGCACCACGATCTCCATGGCCAGCACCGCGAAGCCGACCCGGGCGGCGGCCCGCACCCCCCACAGGTTGAGCAGCGTGGTCACGAGCACGGCGACCGCGGTCCACACCCACCGCGAGACCTCCGGGACCAGCGCGTTCATCGCGATCCCCGAGAAGAGGTAGGCGACGGCCGGGATCAGCAGGTAGTCGAGCATGGCCATCCACCCGGCGATGAACCCCGGCCCTTCCCCGAGCCCCTTGCGGGCATACGTGAAGACCGAACCGGCGAAGGGGGCGACCCGCACCATCTGGGCGTAACTGAAGGCGGTGAACCCCATGACCACCGTGGCGACCACGTAGACGAGCGCGACCGCGCCGTCGGACTTGGCGTCCAGGGTGCCGAACACCCCGACCGGAGCCATCGGGGCGATGAAGAGGAGCCCGTAGACGACCAGATCCCGGAACCCGAGCGTCCGCCGCAGCCGGCCCGGTCCCGCACTGCTTCCGACACCGCCCCCCGTGCCGCCGCCAGGCCCGCTTGCCGCGCCGCCGCCATGCCCGCTTCCCGCGCCGCCCCCCGTCCCGCTGCCCGAACCGCCGCTCTCCGGAACCGACGCCATAGCCCCTCCATCACCATCCGTCATGACTCACGAACGCACCGCGACCAGTCTCCCGACCCGGCCGTCCTCGCGCCTGTTCGCCACGGCCTTACGATGGGACGCATGACTGCAACTCCTGCCCGCCGTGTCCTGCTCGCCGCTCCCCGTGGCTACTGCGCGGGCGTGGACCGTGCCGTGATCGCCGTCGAGAAGGCCCTGGAGCAGTACGGGGCCCCGATCTACGTGCGCCACGAGATCGTGCACAACAAGTACGTCGTGCAGACCCTGGAGAAGAAGGGTGCGATCTTCGTGGACGTCACCGCGGAGGTGCCCGAGGGCTCCATCGTGATGTTCTCCGCGCACGGAGTCGCGCCCACCGTCCACGCGGAGGCCGCCGAGCGCAAGCTCGCCACCATCGACGCGACCTGCCCGCTGGTCACCAAGGTCCACAAGGAAGCCGTCCGGTACGCCAAGGACGACTACGACATCCTCCTGATCGGCCACGAGGGCCACGAGGAGGTCATCGGCACCTCCGGCGAGGCCCCCGACCACATCCAGCTGGTCGACGGCCCCGAGGACGTGGCGAACGTCGAGGTCCGCGACGAGTCGAAGGTCGTCTGGCTCTCCCAGACCACCCTGTCCGTCGACGAGACGATGGAGACGGTCGACGCCCTCAAGTCGAAGTTCCCCAACCTCCTCTCGCCGCCCAGCGACGACATCTGCTACGCCACGCAGAACCGCCAGATCGCGGTGAAGAAGCTCGCCGAGGACGCCGAGCTGGTCATCGTGGTCGGCTCCAAGAACTCCTCGAACTCCATCCGGATGGTCGAGGTCGCCCTGGACGCCGGAGCCCCCGCCGCCCACCTGGTCGACTTCGCGAGCGAGATCGACGAGGCCTGGCTGGAGGGCGTGACCACGGTCGGCCTGACGTCCGGCGCCTCCGTCCCCGACGTCCTCGTCGACGGCGTCCTGGAATGGCTCGGAGAGCGCGGTTACGCGGACGTGGAGACGGTGAAGACGGCCGACGAGTCGATCACCTTCTCGCTCCCCAAGGAGCTCCGCCGCGACCTGCGCGCCGAGGCCGCCGCCCTTTCCGCCGAGTAGCCGCGCACCGGGCCCGGCCTGCCCGTACCGTGGGTCCCATGGAGATCTTCGGCGTGGACATCGGCGGATCCGGGATCAAGGGCGCTCCCGTGGACCTGGACCGCGGAGACCTGGCGCGGGAGCGCCACAAAGTGCTGACACCGCACCCGGCCACGCCCAAGGGCGTGGCCGACGGCGTCGCCGAGGTCGTGGGCCACTTCGACTGGACGGGCCCCGTCGGCATCACCTTCCCCGGAGTCGTCACGGACGGGGTCACGCGCACCGCGGCCAACGTCGACAAGGGCTGGATCGACGTGGACGCCCGCACCCTGCTGGGCGAACGGATCGGTCAGCCTGTCACCATCCTGAACGACGCGGACGCGGCCGGGGTCGCCGAGATGACCTTCGGCGCGGGCAAGGGCCGTACGGGCACGGTCATCCTGCTGACGTTCGGTACGGGCATCGGCAGCGCGGTCTTCACCGACGGGAAGCTCGTCCCCAACACCGAGCTGGGCCACCTGGAACTGCACGGCCACGACGCGGAGAAGCACGCCTCCACGAAGGCCAAGGAGGACGAGGACCTCAGCTGGCACCACTGGGCGCACCGGGTCCAGAAGTACCTGCTGCACGTGGAGATGCTGTTCTCGCCCGAGCTGTTCATCATCGGCGGCGGCGTGAGCCGCAAGGCGGAGAAGTTCCTGCCGCTGATCGAGAAGGTCAGGGCCGAGATGGTCCCCGCCCAGCTTCAGAACAACGCGGGGATCGTGGGAGCGGCGATGGCGGCCGCGGGCCAGGCGCACGCCGAGAACTGACCGGACCGGACGGCACCACGGGTCCGCCCCCACCGCCGGTGGGGGCAGGCCGAGCGCCGGTGGGGGCGGGCCGAGCGCCGGTGGGGGCGGGCCGAGCGCCGGTGTGGGCGAGCCGAGCGCCGGTGTGGTGGGCGGGCCCGAGCGGTGGTGAGGGCGGGCCGAGCGCCGCTCAGGGCCGCTGAGGACGCCGCGCCCCCGCACCCGCGCCGCCCGCGCCCGCGGCCCCGGCCCGTACGGGCTTCGCCGCCACGGCCCCGGCGGCCGAGGCCCGGGGTGCCCGCTCGGGTGCGGTGCCACGCCCCTGGGCCAGCACGTACCGCCGCCGGGCCCGCATCTGCCGCACCTTGCGCACGGTGGCGATGAGCCCGGCGACCAGCGTCCCCCCGTACAGCCAGCCGGCGTGCACGGCGAGGGCGGTGACGAGCCCCATGGTCTGCCCGCCGAACCCCTCGGACCCACCGGAGATCGGGAACACCCCGACGGCGAAGGCGATGGGCACGCTGATCGGAGCGGTGACCAGGTCGGCGGGCCGGACCCAGAGGGCGGTCAGAGCGGAGACGGGCAGAAAGAGCAGCCCGTAGACGAACTCCGAGCCGTCGAACAGCAGCCGGTCGACACAGGCCAGCACGAACATGGTGAGGGCGGCGAACAGCCCGGCCCCGATCCCGGTGAGCCGGGGGTTGGGAAACCGCCGCAACGCGAGAACCACCGGCGGCACCCTGCGCACCCGCACCCGGTACACGGCGGAACCACCCGGCGAGGGCGGGGCGGTCGCGGCCTGCGGGGGCTGACTGCGCTGCGGGGGACGTGTCCTGTGCTGCTCCACCTGGACAACGTAGGTCGCGGGGGGCGGGGAATCAGGCGTTGGACACGCGCTTTGGCCGACCTTGGCGTTGCGTTCGATGTCACACCGCCGAAAGGCGGAGTGTTCGGACCGACGGCGCCCGGGCGATCGCACTGTTCGAACCGGGTACGAGCGCGGGAGGCGGAACGGTGCTGACCGGGGGGTGGACCCGAGTGAGGCGAACGATCCGAACCGGGGGCGGACCCGGATGAGGGGACACGATCCGAACCGGGGGCGGACCCGGGTGATGGGACACGGTCCGAACCGGGGCGGGCCCGACTCGGGCGGCACGGTCCGAACCTGCGCGAGGGGCCCGTGAAACCGCCCTGTACGAGCGCGAGGGGCGGCCCCGTAAACTGGAGAATCGGTCCCACTCCGGGACTCGGCGGACCCGGCCCGACAGCCGAGCCGGCCCCGGACGCCCCTGACCCCCTCCTCACTCCAGGAAGTCGCCAAAGTGTCGCTCACGATCGGAATCGTCGGTCTGCCGAATGTCGGCAAGTCGACCCTGTTCAACGCCCTGACCAAGAACGACGTGCTGGCGGCCAACTACCCGTTCGCCACGATCGAGCCGAACGTCGGCGTCGTCGGCGTCCCGGACCCGCGCCTGAACAAGCTCGCGGAGATCTTCAACTCCCAGCGGCTCCTCCCGGCGACGGTGGACTTCGTCGACATCGCCGGCATCGTCCGGGGCGCTTCGGAGGGCGAGGGCCTGGGCAACAAGTTCCTCGCGAACATCCGCGAGTCCGACGCGATCTGCCAGGTCATCCGGGCCTTCAAGGACGAGAACGTCGTCCACGTCGACGGCAAGGTCTCGCCGAAGGACGACATCGAGACGATCAACACGGAGCTGATCCTCGCCGACCTCCAGTCCGTCGAGAAGGCCGTCCCGCGCCTGACGAAGGAGTCCCGCCTCCAGAAGGAGAAGGTCGCGGTCCTCGCCGCGGTCGAGGAGGCGAAGCAGATCCTGGAGACCGGCCAGACCCTCTTCGCCGCGGGCATCACGGCCGGCACCGAGAAGGGCAAGCTCCTCCACGAGCTGCACCTCCTCACCGTCAAGCCCTTCCTGTACGTCTTCAACGTCGACGAGGACGAGCTGGTCGACGAGGACTTCAAGAACGAACAGCGCGCCCTGGTCGCCCCCGCCGAGGCGATCTTCCTGAACGCCAAGATCGAGTCCGAACTGATCGAGCTCGACGACGACGAGGCCCTCGAACTCCTCCAGTCCATGGGCCAGGAGGAGCCCGGCCTCGCCACCCTCGGCCGCGTCGGCTTCGAGACCCTGGGCCTCCAGACCTACCTCACGGCAGGCCCGAAGGAAGCCCGCGCGTGGACCATCAAGAAGGGCGCCACGGCCCCGGAGGCGGCCGGTGTGATCCACACCGACTTCCAGAAGGGCTTCATCAAGGCGGAGATCGTCTCCTTCGCCGACCTGGTCGAGACCGGCTCGGTCGCCGAGGCCCGCGCCAAGGGCAAGGCCCGCATGGAGGGCAAGGACTACGTCATGCAGGACGGGGACGTGGTGGAGTTCCGCTTCAACGTGTAGGCGTGCGCATACTCTGCATGATGAGTCGGAATGTGCACATCAGAAGGGGTCGAGCCTTTGCCGGGTTCGACCCCTTCGGCGTCACTGTGCGCGATGAGTGGCGCATATTCCGACGACGTATGGACGGCGGTTGATCGGGTGCCGTAAACGGGACCGGAGTCCCACGTGAACGCGATCTCTTGGGCGAAAGTCGCCGCCGTCGTCCTGTCCGGATGGGGAAAGACCCTGACGAGGTGCTCCTCTCATCCTGAGATTCCAGCCTCGGCCGCTACGCCGCTGTGCGCTTCCGCAGCCCGCCCACGGCCCCCGGTCGCAGGTCGGGCACGTCGGACGGTTCCGTTCGTGGCCCGGAGGGGTAAGAAGCTGGGTAAGTCCCCTTGGGGAGGCTGATTCGATGCCGTGGTTCGCTTGGTTGCTCGCCGCCGCGGCGCTCGGAGCTGCGGAGTTCTTCACTCTCACGCTCGTCTTCGGGTTGCTGGCCGGCGCGGCGTTGGTCGCTGCCGTCGTGGCCGGAGTGGGCGTCGGTCTGCTGGGGCAGCTCGTGGCGCTCGGGCTGGCGGCGGTGGCGGGTCTGGCCCTCGTCCGGCCTGTCGCGCTCCGGCAGATGACGCAGGGGCCCTTGACCTACGAGGGCAGCGACGCGCTGATCGGCAAGCGGGCCGAGGTCGTGCAGGAGGTCACCGCGACCCACGGGCTGATCAAGATCTCCGGCGAGGAGTGGTCGGCTCGCGCTCTCGATGAAAACCTGGTGATTCCGGTGGGCGCTCTGGTGGACGTCATGGAGATCGAGGGCGCCACCGCCGTCGTGTATCCCCGCGAACTCCTTCCGTGAACGGCTCGCAGCGCGGGAGGACCGAGGAGGAAGTATGGATCCGGTTGTCATCCCGATTCTTGTGGCGGCGATCGTCGTCGTGTTCCTCGTGGCCGCCACCGTGCGTATCGTTCCGCAGGCGCGCCGCTACAACATCGAGCGGTTCGGCCGGTACCGCCGGACGCTCCAGCCGGGCCTGAACTTCGTCCTGCCGGTGGCGGACCGGGTCAACACCAAGCTCGACGTGCGTGAGCAGGTGTACTCCTCCGACCCCAAGCCGGTGATCACCGAGGACAACCTCGTGGTCAACATCGACACCGTGCTCTACTACCAGATCACCGATCCGCGGGCGGCGGCCTACGAGGTCGCCGACTATCTGCACGCCATCGATCAGCTCACCGTGACCACCCTGCGCAACGTCATCGGCAGCATGGACCTGGAGGGGACGCTCACCTCGCGTGAGGAGATCAACGCCCGGCTCCGGGCCGTCCTCGACGACGCGACCGGCAAGTGGGGCATCCGGGTCAACCGCGTCGAGATCAAGGCCATCGATCCGCCGAACACCATCAAAGAGGCGATGGAGAAGCAGATGCGGGCCGAGCGCGACAAGCGCGCGGCCATCCTGCACGCCGAGGGTGAGCGGCAGGCCAAGATCCTCACCGCGGAGGGCACGAAGCAGAAGGACATCCTGGAGGCGCAGGGTACGCAGCAGGCCATGATTCTCCGGGCGGACGGCGAGTCGAAGGCCGTGGAACTCGTCTTCCAGGCCGTCCACCGCAACAACGCCGACGCGAAGGTCCTGGCCTACAAGTACCTGGAGACGCTCCCGCATCTGGCGCAGAGCGACAACAACACCTTCTGGGTGATTCCGGGCGAGCTGACCGAGGCGATCCGCACCGTCACCACCGCGTTCGGCGACCAGGCGTCGGGCACCGCGCCCCCGCCCGGTGCGCAGCGCGAGGACGCGACCGACGCCGACGCCTCGGACAAGGACCACGTGGGGGCCCCGGAGGTCGAGGCGAACTCCACCCTCGCGCTGGACGCCGTCGCGGCAGCCGACGAGGCCGCGAAGCAGGCCGCCGTCGCCGTGAGCGACGCGAAGGCGGAGGCGGAAGCCGCGGGAGAGACACGGCTGCCGGGGCGGGAGCAGGCTTCCGGCGACTGAGCGGCAGCAGCGGTACGGGGGCGGCTCCCGAGCGCCCGACAGCCCTCCTTGCACGACCTCGCGCGGCAGCCCTGCTCCTGCGACCTCGCGTGGCAGCCTTGCTCGTGCGACTTCGCGCGCCACCCCTGCTCGTGCGACCCGCGTGGCGCGCGTGCGGCCCGGCAGTCCCGTACGGCCCGGGCAGCACCTGGGCCCCGGCGGTGAGCACGTACGGTCCCGTACGGCCTGCGTGGCCATCCGCAGCCCCGTACCGCCCCCCGGCGGCGTCGTGCCCCGTCAGGTTCCGGTACGGCGGTGGTGCAGGTCCGCCGCCGTGTCCAGCGTGCGGTCGATGCCGCCGGCGACGGTGGGGTTGGTGTTGTTCACGTGCCGCACGATCGCCGCGCCCGCCCATGAGATCGCCGGGGGAGGGACAGAAAATCTGTGGAACAGCGGTGGCACCCCGTAGATCTCGCGGAGGATCTCCTCCACGACGAACTCGTTGACCGGCCGCCGCTCGACGCGGTGGGCGGCGGCGACCTCGTCGCTGAACGCCGCCAGGTCCTCGATGCCGCACCGGTCGCCCAGGCGCGGCGCGAGCATCACGGCGATCACCGTGACGAGGAATCCGTTGAAGGCGATCCGGTCGCCGGGCGACAGTGCCTCGTCGAGCGCCTTCGCCCGGCGGTCCTTGAGGACCAGGCACCTGATCTGGTCGCGGAACCGCGGCTCTACGCGCACTTTCCCACCTCCTGCTCGACAACTGGGCTGATCGGCCGCTTCGCCACGGTGCGGCTACTCGACGTGGGTGAAGGACATGAGCACCGCCAGCACGGCGTCCTCGAACGACGCGTGCCGGCCGACCTCGTCCGAACGGAAGACGCCGTGGGGGCGTACGACGGCGAAAGCGCTCCACAGTCCCAGGTAGTGGTCCAGATGGCCCGCGTGAAACGTTTCCCCGCCCTGGTCAAGGATCACGTGGACGGTCTCCTCGCCGGGGGTCGTGCCGGGCTGTGCCCGGAGCACGAACCGGTGGCGTCGCAGCGACTGCCCGAGCGCCTCGCTGATATCGGGGATCGACATGTCGCACTCCCTGTCTGTGCCGTGCGTCGCAGGAGCTGGGGGGAGGGGGAGGGAAAGGGGGGAGGAGTAAGGGGCGGGGCGGGGTCGGTCAGGGGCGGCGGCCGTCCAGTCCGGCCGCGTAGGCGCGGAGCCTCCCCCGGCCGACGGTCTCGTAGTAGCGGCGTGCCGTGCTCGCCAGGTCCGACCTGAGCGGCCGCAGTCCGGCAAAGTCGGAGAGGACACGCGCCTGTTCCGTCTCGTCGAGCGTCGACCACTCCCCGTAGGCGCCGCCGCAGGCATCGACCAGGACGTCGAGGCACTGCGCCAGCGCCAGCGAATCCGATCCGTCCCACGCGGCCAGCCAGCGTTCGCGCGGTACGCCGGACGCGAGGGCGGCGACGGCGGCGAGGACGGCGAGGGTGGGCCCGGGCGCCGGGGCCGGTGGATCGGGGCGGGGCGGCTCCGTCTCCTCCTCCCCGGTCCGCCGAGGCGGCCCGATGCCCAGGCGGATGCGCTGTTCCAGCCCCGTCAGCCGCTCCTGGGCCGCCGTGTTGCCCCGGCGCGCGGCGAGGGCGTACCAGTACAGCGCCCGGTCCTGGTTGCCGTACTGCTCCTCGTAGAGCTGCCCGAGGTGGAGCGGGGCGACCGGATCGCCGGCCTCGGAGGACCGCACGTACCACTGGGTCGCCTCCTGGAGGGCCTTCCCCTCGACCGGACCCGGCTTGATCCCCTGCATCCTCGCCCGGACCCGGCCCTCGGCGATCTGTCCGAGCCGGTTCATCGACGGCGTGTGCCCGGTCGCGGCCGGGCCCTCGTACAGCGCGGCGATCGCGGGGAGCCGCTCGACGCCCTCCTTGGTCTCCCGCCGGTACGCCTCGCGGTAGACGGCCTCGGGATCGGCGCCCGGCTCGGGCGGGGCTTCGGGGGCGTTGTTCCGGGCGAACACCCAGCGGGCGGCGTGGTTCTCGACGCGGCGGCCCGGTTCGGGCCTCCCGTTCGCCACGAGGTGGTCGGAGACCGCGCCGAAGATGTGGTCGAACGTGAGGCCGGCCGGTGCGCCGCTCAGGCCCTCGTACACGGTGTCCACGAGGGCCTTCGTGAAGTACGTCTGCGCGTCGGCGACCGTCTCCAGTTCGTGCCAGGAGGTCTCGAACGCGCCGCTGCTCATCATCAGGTACGCGCCGGGCCCGGGCGGCAGGTGGTCGACGGAGAGGCGGCCGTACTCCTCGGTGGCGAGCCCCGCGTAGCAGCAGTCGAGCACCGCGATCTTGACCCGGGCGCGGCTGGCGCGGAACGCGTCCCGCACCGCGTCGAACGGGAGCCCCGTGGCGGCCGTGAGGTCCGCGTCCCGCAGGGTGTCGACCACGGTGAGGCACAGCCGCTCCCGATGGTCGTAGATCCCGTGTCCGACGTAGTAGAAGAACGCGACGTCCTCGGCCTCCTTGAGCGTCGAGATGAGATCGCGATGGATCGTGCCGAGCGTGGTCATGTTCGCGAAGGTCACGAGGGAGGCGTCGGGCCAGGGGCCGCACACCGGATCGCGGAGCAGGCCGTTCATCCGGTCGAAGCTGCGCTTCACCGCGGGCACGTCGTCGAGGCACTCGTCCGCGTACGTCCAGGTGCCCATGAGGACCGCGCGGGACCGGGAGTAGTCCCGGTTCGCGGGTTCACCCGTCGCGGGCTCACTCATCGAGGGCTCTTTCGTCGCGGGCACGTTCATCGTCGCCGAGCAGGCGCTCGACGATCTCCAGGACCCTCTGCGGGTCGTCGAGGTTCCCGCCGGAGATCGTGACCGTCCGGTCCTCCCGGGTCAGCTTCACGGTCACGGACGACCTCCGGGACTTGATGAACGCCGGCAGTGTCCGGATCGCGACGGCGAGCACCGCCGAGGAGGGCACCAGCAGCTGGATCACCTCGGCGGCGCCGAGTTCGCCCGCGCCGGGGCGGGACCGCTGCCGGGTGACGTCGGCGCCCGGGATCGCGCCGAGGCGTCGGGACAGCGGGCCGACACCGGCCGGCTCGGAGACGGTCACGACGATCTCGTGAAAGGTGTCCGTTCCGTCGACGGCGCCGGTGGTTCCCATGGCCGTGTACCTCGCGTTCGTGGATCCCGTGTCCGTGGGGCCCGTGCCTGTGTACCTTGCGTCCGTGCGGCCGGCTCAGACCTCGGTGCGGCGGACCTTGTTGTAGTAGATGCCGATGTCCTCCGGCGCGTGCAGGCGTATGTCCTCGCCGTCGGCGCTCACGGCGCAGACCCAGCCGGACGGCGCGGAACCGGGCTTCGCGAGGGTGAAGGGGCCTTCCCCGTTGATCGACCACACCGTGCTGCCGAGGCCCACGGTGTGGCCGTCCTTGGTACGAAAGTCTGCGGCCATGCAGCAGTCGTAACACCCCCTGTTCCGCCCGGGGGCCCTGTTCACGGAACTTCGACAACCTGAAGCCGGGCTACCGGTCGGCCGGCGGTGCGACGGCACGCGCCGACCGGTGGCCCGGCGGGCACTACCGGTCGTTCGCCTCCACCCGCAGCTCCGCCAGTCCGGCCGGCTTCTCCGGGTCCTCCGAACGGACCGTCACACGGACCTTGCGTGCCGAGTCGCCCGCCAGATAGGGGCGCCAGAAGCGGCCGTCGAGGGAGGTCTCCACGGTGTGCGAGGCGGGGGCCGTGTCGCTCCACTCCGGGGTGACGGAGACGAGCCGGAGCGGCTTCGCGCCCAGGTCCACCGTCAGGGATCCCGCCGCGCCGTCGGGGGACCAGGACGTCGCCGGGGCCCCGTCCACCGCCGCCTCCGCGTAGAGGCCCTGCGCCTCGGAGGCCGCCGTCACCGGGCGGCAGCGTGCCGCGTCGGCCGTCGGGGTCAGGTCGGGGCGCCGGGTGGGCACCTCCAGCGTCGAGGCGAGGCGGCGCGGGCCCTCGGGCGTGTGGACCGTGAACGGGGCGCCCGAGGTCAGGCGGACCGTGGTCGTCCGGGGGCCGATCCCGACCTCGTACGTCGCGTCCCGGTACCGCAGGCCCTTCAGCGTGACGCCTTCGTGGAGCTGGGGCGGCAGCGTCGGATCCAGGCGCACGCCGTCCTCGCGGAGGCGCAGCCCCGTCAGGCCGTGCGTGAACACCTGGAGGAAGCCGCCCTTCCCGGTCAGGAAGTCGTCGGCGGGGAAGCCGGACAGCGGGTCCGAGGCGCCCGCCTTGTCGCCACGCGCCTCGGAGAACAGCTCGTACGGGCCCTGCAGATACGGCCGCACCGAGCGCTGGAGATACGTGTACGTCGAGCAGCCCGGCTCCCCGATCTCCGCCGCGTCGATCGCGTGCACCGAGTCCGTCATCGCCGGGCCGTCCGGGTCGGTGCGGGCCGCGTAGTAGTCCAGGGTGGCCGCCGCGGCGCCCGGCTCCATCGGCCACTCCAGCGGGTAGGTCAGCAGGACCGTGTCCGCCTGCTTGATCGTGGAGCCGTTGTAGCCCGCGTACTGGAGGAAGACCTTCCTCTCCGCGTCGTACGGGATGCGCAGCCCGTCCGCCACCTCGTTCCAGGCGGCGGGCGGGCGCTCGCCGAGGAGCCGGGCGGCGCGGGTCGCGTGGCGCAGGGCGGTGGCGGCGACCGCGTTGGTGAAGACGCCGTCGTCGACGCCGTTGCTGTACTCGTCGGGGCCCGCCACGTCGTTGACGGAGTAGCTGCCGTCCGCGTTCGCCGTGGCGCGCGACTCCCAGAACTCGGCGATGCCCCGGAGCAGGGGCCAGCCCCGCGCCGCCAGCCAGTCGCGGTCGCCGGTGGCGAGGTAGTACTGCCAGACGGCGAGCGAGACGTCGCCCTGGAGGTGGTTCTGGGTCAGGCAGTGCGGCGGGTCCCAACTCTGGCACTCGGAGTCCATACGGCCCCGGCTCGCGCTGGTCCACGGGTAGAACAGGCCCCGGTGGCCGTACTCCTCGGCGTTCGCGCGGGCCGCGCCCCGGGTGCGGTAGCGGTACTCGACCACCGAACGCGCCAGCTCCGGGCGGGTGGCGAGCAGGCCCGGGAACATCCACGTCTCGGCGTCCCAGAAGACCATGCCCGCGTAGTTGTCGCTGGTCAGGCCGGCCGGGGCGATGCTGTCGGCGGAGCCGCGACGGGTGCTCGCGAGCAGTCCGTACTGGGCCGAGCGCAGCCAGCCCTGGAGCCGCCGGTCTCCCGGGACCAGCACATCGGCGGACCAGGCCTCCCGCCAGGCGGCCTCGTTCGCCGCGAAGACCCGGTCCCAGCCGCGCCGTGCCGCCCGGTGCGCCGCCTCGCGGGCGTCCTCGGCCGGGGCGCGGGAGGTCAGGGCGGTGTCGACGCCGACGTACTTCTCGAACGTGTACGTCCGGCCCGCGCGGACCGGCGTCGCCCCCGGGGTCGTACGGGCCCCCGGCCGCGGGGTCTCGACCACGCCCGAGCCGCGCCGCACGGTCTGGGCGACGGCCCCCTCGATCCCGGTGCCCAGCGTCCGGAACGTGCCGTCCTCGCGCAGCGCGATCCGGCGCGCGCCCCGGTCGTCGAGCCGGCCGGTGACGGTCGCGGTGCCGCTCCAGCGCGGCGTCATCCGCAGGCGTACGGCTCCGGTGTGGACGTCGGACCGGTCGGCGAGCACCTCGTACACGAGGTCGGTGGCCCGGCCGTCGGCCGTCGTCCACCGCAGGGAGGTGCGCACGAGGCCGCAGGAGAGGAAGACCGTCTGCCGGTAGTGCGAGATCCGGCCCGCCGGGGTGTCCGGGCCGAGGGTCTCCTCGCCCACGCCCACATCGATGTTCGTCCAGCTCGGCAGCGCGGCGATCACCTCGCGGCCCTCGGAGACGGCCTTGTCCCGGGCGTAGAGCCCGGAGACGAACGCGCCGTCGTAGCGGGGGGTGTAGAGCGGCCAGCCGGTCTTCTCGCCGGTGGCCGCGTAACCGGCTCCGGCCGGGGGGACCCGGTGGCCGAGGTAGCCGTTGCCGATGTACGGGTCGTAGCCGGCGGCCTCCCCGAAGCGGGTGGATGTCGGCGCCCAGGAGGTCCCGGGACCGCCCTGGCCGCTTGTCGCGCCGCAGGCGGGCACGGCCGGGGACGGCGGCGGGGGAGAGGGCGGTGCGGGGGAGCCGGACGGGTGGGCCGGGCCCGTCGGCGGCACGGGGCCGCCGGGGGTCCCGGTGGCGCCGGCGAGGGGCGGCAGCGGTGCGATCAGGGCGGCCGCGACGAGGGGTGCGAGGACGGAGATGCGCGAGAGGCTCACAGGACGAAGGTAGGGACGGGCGGGTGCGGGCGGCCGTCACGGCACGCACGCCCACCGCGCCGGGCACCCGTCGGACCGCCGGATGGAGCAGATCCCCGCGCCCCGCCCTCACCCCGCCGGGCCGGTTCCGGGGCCGGCTGTGGGGCGGGCCCGCTCTCCCCGTCGTGCCTGGTCCCGGGCCGGCCACCAGGCAGGGCTCCCTCACTCCGCCATGCCCGTCTTCAGACCCGCCCCGCACAGCGGCACCACCACGCTGCCCCGCACGGCCTCGCCCCCTTCCCGTACCGCCGCCCAGCAGGCCACGCCCGTCGTCTCGACGTAGAAGCCGCGCGCGGCCAGATCCCGTTGGGCCTCGCGGACGTGGTCCTCCGACACCGTCAGGAACGTGCCGCCCGAGGCTCGCACGGCTGCCAGGATCTGCCGGGCGCGCGGCGGGCGGGGAATGGCGATGCCCTCCGCGAGGGTCGGGGAGACCACGGCGGCCGGGTCGGACGGATCGGCCGGAGGGAGGTCGTCCGCGCCCGCGCGGAAGGCCCCGGCCAGCGGGGAGACCGCCTCGGCCTGGACGGCGATCAGCCGGGGGCGGGTCGCGATCAGGCCGAGCGCGTGCAGTTCGGCGACGGCCAGCGCCGCGCCCAGCAGCAGGGTGCCGTTGCCGACCGGGACGGCCAGCGCGTCCGGCAGCCGGCCGCCCAGGTCCTCCCAGAGCTCGTACACGTACGTCTTCGTGCCGTGCAGGAAGTACGGGTTGAAGACGTGCGAGGCGTAGAAGACCCCCGGTCCGTCCGCCGCCGCGCGGGCGGCGAGCGCGGTCGCCTCCCGGCCGCCCGGGACGGTGACCAGGTGCGCGCCGTGGGCCCGGATCTGCTCGGTCTTCTTCGGGGAGGTGCCCTCGGGGACGAACACCGTGCAGGGGAGTCCCGCCCGCGCGCAGTACGCGGCGACCGAGGTGCCCGCGTTGCCCGTGCTGTCCGCCACGACCCGGTCCGGACCCAGCCGGCGGGCCAGCTCCGCCAGCATCACCGCGCCCCGGTCCTTGAAGGAGAGCGTCGGCATGAGGTAGTCGAGCTTCGCCGACACGCTGTCCGTGAGCGGGACGAGGGGGGTGCGGCCCTCGCCCAGGGAGATCGGCGGGGCGGCGAGGGGCAGGAATTCCTCGTAACGCCACAAGGAATCGACCCGCCCGGAAAGCGCGTTCGGCGCCACGCCCCGCTCGGGGGCGAAGTCGAGGTCCCAGGGGCCACGGCAGACCGGGCAGCACCAGGTCAGGGCGGTGATCTCGGACCGGGTCCCGTCCACGGGGCAGTGATAGACCGTCATGGTCACCAGCATGTCAGGCGTATGGCAGATGAATGGCGCGCGTATGGCGCACGCCAAGGCACCCTTGTGAGTTCGCCATGGATCGGTCAATCTTTCGCTGGCAGCAGGGCATGCCGCTCATCGGACGACGCAGAAAACGGGGCGCTCGACCGGCTGATTTGTCATGCCCCTGTCGGGAGTCCGCCGGGCTCCGGCACCACCCCCCACCAGAGCACCGCCTATGAGGAGGACCCCTCAGATGTCAGTGACGCGTCACACCCCCCAGGCCCGTCGAAGACTCGCCGCGGCGACCGTCATAGCCACCGCGGCAGCCGTCGCGCTCGCCACCGCCGCGCTTCCGGCGACCGCGGCCGAGCGCGCACCCGAAGGCGTGATTCTGAACGCGGGCGCCCCGGGCACCATCAGCGACAGCTACATCGTGACGCTGAAGGACTCGGCCGCGAAGTCCGATTCCGCCCAGGGCAAGGCCCTCGCGAAGAAGTACGGCGCGAGCATCGAGCGCACCTACCGCTCGGCCCTCAACGGCTACGCGGTCGAGGCGACGGCCGCCGAGGCGAAGAAGTTCGCCGCCGACCCGGCCGTCGCGTCCGTCTCGCAGAACCGCACGTTCACGGTCTCCGCCACCCAGACCAACCCGCCCTCCTGGGGCCTCGACCGGATCGACCAGCGGAGCCTGCCGCTGGACCAGCGCTACACCTACCCCGACAAGGCCGGCGAGGGCGTCACCGCCTACGTCATCGACACCGGGGTGCGCATCAGCCACAGCGACTTCGGCGGCCGGGCGGCCAACGGCTACGACGCCATCGACAACGACAACGTCGCGCAGGACGGCCACGGCCACGGCACACACGTGGCGGGCACCGTCGCGGGCACCGCCCACGGCGTCGCCAAGAAGGCGAAGATCGTCGGCGTCCGTGTCCTGAACAACCAGGGCTCCGGCACCACCGCGCAGGTCGTCGCCGGCATCGACTGGGTGACGGCCAACGCCGTCAAGCCCGCCGTCGCCAACATGAGCCTCGGCGGTGGCGCCGACGCGGTCCTCGACGCGGCCGTCCAGCGGTCCATCGCCGCCGGCATCACCTACGCCGTCGCGGCGGGCAACGAGTCGACCAACGCGAACACCAAGTCCCCGGCACGTGTCGCCGAGGCCATCACGGTCGGCTCGACGACCAACACCGACGCCCGCTCCAGCTTCTCCAACTTCGGCGCGGTCGTGGACATCTTCGCGCCCGGTTCCTCGATCACCTCGACGTGGAACACCAGCGACAGCGCCACGAACACCATCTCCGGTACGTCGATGGCCAGCCCGCACGTCGCCGGCGCCGCCGCGATCTACCTCGCCGACAACCCGGCCTCGACCCCCGCCCAGGTCTCCGCCGGACTGGTCGCGGCCTCCACCCCCGGGGTCGTCACCAACCCGGGCACCGGCTCGCCGAACCGGCTGCTGTACGTCGGTCCGGGCGGCACCACACCGCCCCCCGGCAAGAAGTTCGAGAACACCACCGGGTACGCGATCAACGACAACGCCACCGTCGAGGCGCCGGTCACCGTCACCGGGGTCACCGGTAACGCCCCGGCCGCGCTGAGTGTCCCGGTCAACATCTCGCACACCTACATCGGCGACCTGAAGATCGACCTGGTCGCGCCCGACGGTTCGGTCTACAACCTGAAGGCGTACGGCTCCGGCGGCAGCAGCGACAACGTGGTCACCACGTACACCGTCAACGCCTCGTCCGAGGTCGCCAACGGCACCTGGAAGCTCCGGGTGAGCGACAACGCGAGCGCCGACACCGGCCGGATCAACAGCTGGGCGCTCCAGTTCTGAACACGCTCCGGCACGCCGGTTCCGCACCACTGAACCGCTGAGTCCAGGAAAGGGGCCGGGGTGGCCGCGTCACGCGGTCGCCCCGGCCCCTTCGCCCGTCGGTACGGGTGCCCGCGCGAGAGTGTCGCGCGCCGGTCCCCGCACGGGTGGGTCAGCGGCGGTTGAGCCCGCGGTCGACCGCGGTGATCAGCTCACCGTTCTCGGTGTCGCCGTCCAGCGACCAGAACATCGCCCCGCCGAGACCCTTGTCCCGGATGTACGAGGCCTTGGTGCGCAGCACCTGCGGGTCGTCGTACGTCCACAGCGTCTTGCCGTCGAACAGCCACGCGTGGCCGTTCTTCACATCACGGTGGATCTTGTACGTCCCGGAAGCGGCCAGCTGCTTCAGGACCTTGTAGTCCTCGTAGCCCGCCGCCCAGGTCGCCGGAGCCGGGGCCGTGGCCGGCTGGCCCATGCCCGTGCCGCCGCCGGTCACGCCGGTCCAGCCCTGGCCGTAGGTCGGCATGCCCACCACGATCTTGTGCTTGGGCGCGCCGCGGCGCACCCAGTCGCGCACGGTCTGATCGACGCTGAAGTCGTTCTTCGCGTACAGGGCCGACTGCTGGGCCGTCTTCTTCTCGCCGGAGACGTGGTAGTCGTAGCCCTGGATGTTGACGAAGTCGAAGTCCTTCATGAGGCGCTTCACGTCGAAGCCCGCGTCGATCGCCTTCGGGTTGGCCGCCACGTAGGCCGACAGGTCGTAGTGCTTGGGCTTCGGCTTTCCGTGACCGTGACCCTTGCCCTCGGCCGCCTTCGCCCGGCTCTTCGCGTAGGCGTCGAGCTGCGTGCGGAACTCGTGGATCAGGGCGGTGAAGTTCTTCTTGTCCTCCGGGCGGTAGACCGTGCCCTCGTTCCCCGGCGAGCCGGGCCACTCCCAGTCGACGTCGATGCCGTCGAAGAGGCCGGCCGCCGCGCCCTGGCCGCCGCGGGCCCCGTCCACCGGGAGGTTGCCCTTGATGTACAGGTCGACGCAGGAGGCGACGAGGGCCTTGCGCGAGGCCTCGGTGCGGACCGCGTCGGAGAAGTGGGTGGAGTAGCTCCAGCCGCCCAGCGAGATCATGACCTTGAGCCCGGGGTGCTTGGCCTTGAGCTCGCGCAGCTGGTTGAAGTTGCCCGCGAGCGGCTGGGTGTCGGTGTCGGCGACGCCGTCGACCGATCCCGCCGCGTCGAGCGGACGGGCGTAGTCCGCCCAGGCGTCGGCCTGGCCGGGGATGTTGCCGGTGAAGCACTTGCCCTCGGCGTTGACGTTGCCGAAGGCGTAGTTGATGTGGGTCAGCTTGGCCGCGGCCCCGCTGGTGTCCAGGTCCTTGACCTGGAAGTCGCGTCCGTAGATACCCCATTGGGTGAAGTAGCCGACGCTCTTGTACGCGGGGCGGTGGTGGCCCTTGTCGCGGTCGCCGCCGTTGTCGCGGTCGTGGCCGGAGCTTGCCGTGGCCGCGGGTGCGATGCCTCCCAGCAGGGCCAGGGCGACGGCGGCGGTGGTCAGTCGGGTCAGGTTTCTTCGGCGCATGAGGCTCGTTCCTGTGCGTGATCCGGTGCGGAAGGAAGGCAGAAGGCAGGCAGGAGGAAGCAGAAGGACAGCGGAAGGAAGTGCGGGGCCGTGCTGTGCACAGGAATGTATTGGTCTGGACCATAAATGTTCAAGAGCCTGTGGGCTGCCGGACTTTGGGGCGAGGAGGTGGTGGCGCCGGTGCGGGGTGTCGGCCGGTACGGCGCTGGGCAGGGTGGACTCGGAGAACGTCCGGGACTGGCCTGGTGTCCGCGTGCGATGTATGCAGGGATCGTCACAAGGTCATCACATTGAGTGAAACTCTGGCCTATGCTTGCGGTGCACAACCCACGGTTGTCAGGCTGTCGCAGACTGTCAACCTGTTGGGAGTGGCCTGTGACTTTCGGTGAGCAGCCCGCCTATCTGCGCGTGGCGAGCGATCTCAGGGAGAAGATCGTCAACGGCGCGCTGCCGCCTCATACCCGCCTGCCGTCGCAGGCCCGCATCCGGGAGGAGTACGGGGTCTCGGACACCGTCGCCCTGGAGGCGAGGAAGGTCCTGATGGCGGAGGGGCTGGTCGAGGGGCGCTCCGGCTCCGGCACCTATGTGCGCGAGCGCCCCGTGCCCCGCAGGATCGCCCGCTCCGGCAACCGCCCGGACAAGGGGGCCAGCCCGTTCCGGCAGGAGCAGACCGCGGAGGGGGCGCGCGGGACCTGGGAGTCCCGCAGTGAGCAGGAGGGGGCGAGCCCCGAGATCGCCGAGCGGCTGGGCATCGAGCCGGGAGACCGCGTGATGCGCACGCACTACCTCTTCCGGGAGGCGGGGGAGCCGGTCATGCTCTCCACCTCCTGGGAGCCGCTCGCCGTCACCGGGCGGACGCCCGTGATGCTGCCGGAGGAGGGCCCGTTGGGCGGCAGCGGGGTGGTCGACCGGATGGCTGCGATCGACGTCGTCGTGGACAACGTCGCCGAGGAGGTCGGCGCCCGGCCGGGGTTGGCGGAGGAGCTCCTGGCGCTGGGCGGCGTCCCCGGCCATGTGGTCATCGTCATCGGGCGGACGTACTACGCCTCGGGCCGGGCCGTGGAGACGGCCGACGTGGTGGTGCCGGCGGACCGGTACCGGGTCGCGTACCACCTGCCGGTGAGATGAGCCGGGATGACGCCCCGTCGGCGCGGTCGAGGGGCGCCGACCGGGGGCGTCGCGTCATGAGGGGGCGCATTCTGTGGGTGCGCCCCTTTCGTGATGGCCGGATGTGTATCTCTTTGTGTAAACCCGCCTGCGCTGAGTGAAGGTCAGGCGTACGCTCGGGCATATGCGTACTGCGGTTTCCTGGGGATCCTTAGAGACGTGCACGCCGGTGGGAAGAGGGGCGATATGCGGGGGAGCGACACGATGAGCGACAGCGGCGCCGTGCTTCCTTGGCAGGTGGTACGGCAGGACGACGGCGGCAACCGCTACCGCGTGGGCAGGTACGCCACGGAGGCCGAGGCGCGGAAGGTCGCCGACGGCCTCGACGACCGCCATCGCCACCAGGTCTACCGGGTGGAGCGCGTCGGGCAGGGCACCAGGCCCTGACGCCCTGACGCCCTGACGCGGCGCCCGGGGCCCCGCGGGGGCTCCGGGCGGCCGTGCCGTGCGTCCGGCGGTCGGGGCGGTAGGGTCCCGCCCGGACCGGGGGCACGGAAGCCGCCGGACGTGCGGCGAGCGGGGCGGAGCGGTGACGATGCTGATCGACACGGTGGCGTGGGTGCGGATCGAGGGCGGCAGGATCCTCTGCGCGCGCCCCCGGGGCAAGGACGTCTTCTACATCCCGGGCGGCAAGCGCGAGGGTGCGGAGACCGATCTGCAGACCCTCCTGCGCGAGATCGAGGAGGAGCTGACGGTCGGCCTGATCCGGGAGACCGTCGTCCACGCCGGCACGTACGAGGCCCCCGTGGACGACCGGCCGGACGCCGCCCTCGTGCGGATGAGCTGCTATTACGGCGACTACCGCGGCACGCTCGCCACGAGCGGCGAGATCGAGGAGATGGCGTGGTTCTCCTTCGCCGACCGGGCCCTCGTTCCGCCCGTCGACCAGTTGCTTTTCGACGACCTCAGGGCGGCGGGCGCGCTGAGCTGATCCCGGGGCGGCGGGTGCGCTGAGCTGAATCCCGGGGCGGCGGACGGGCACGCCGAGCCGGCCGGGGCGGGCGCGCCGCCCCGAATCCCGGCCGCGGTGCGCGTGAGAGCCGTCCCGCCACTCCACCCGTCTGCACCAAACAGCACGTTGTGCGGTAGTGAGCAACAAATGGTGGGTATGGGCTGATTAGTCACCATTTGTACAAGGGGTGACCCCGCGGTCGTCCCTGGGAAGTGATCGGCGTGATCGGTACCGAAGGCGACCGCGCCGAGTGGGCCTTCCCCGCCGAACCGGGTTCCGTGCGCAGCGCCCGCCACGCCGTCCGGGGTGCGCTGGGCTCCTGGGGGCTCGACACCGCCGTGGGCGACCTCGCGGTCCTGCTCGTCAGCGAGCTGGTGACCAACTCCCTCCGGTACGCCTCCGGACCCATCGGCGTACGCCTGGTGCAGTCGCACGCCGACGGGGGCGCGCCGAGTGCCGACTTCGCTCCCCCGCCCCCGGTACTGCTGGTGGAAGTCTCCGATCCGCTTCCGGATCCACCCACCGAACGCTGTGCGGGACCCGACGACGAGGGCGGCCGGGGACTCCAGCTCGTGGCCTGTTCCGCGCGTCGCTGGGGGACCCGTCGCGGAAAGACCGGCAAGACGGTGTGGTTCGAGCTGGCTCTCCCTGGTTAGGAGAGTGGAGGGACGCACAGCGATCACCAGAGGTCGGGCAGAACCTGGCTGAAAGGGACTGAGACCGTGCTGTGATCGTGAACGCCGTGTCGGTCGGGCCCGTAGTGCTGAATACTGCGGGCAGGACCGGTCCGGTGTGTGAGCTGGAGGGGACGGTCGCGTGAGCGAAATACCTGGGACAACGGGTGATGTCGGCGATGTCGTCGGGACCACGGGCGACGTCGTGTGGCAGAGCAGCCCACCCGGCTCGATCTACGACTACATCAGGGTCGCCTCCTTCTCGATCGGCCCCGACGGTCTGATCGAGCAGTGGAGCAGCCGGGCCGCCGGTCTGTTCGGCATGTCCTCGACCGAGGCCGTCGGCCGCGACCCGGTGGAGGCGTTCATGCCCGCCGAGCTGCGCTCGGACGGCCATCGGCGGGTCGGCGAGATCCTGGACGGCAAGGAGTGGACGGGCCTCGTCCCGTTCCGGATGCCGGGCGAGGGCGGAGCGCACGGCCTCGCCGAGGTCTACGTGATGCCGAGTCTGACCGGCCGGGGCGAGCGGGCCGCGCTCTGTATCGTCGTGGACGTCCGGGCCCTGCGGCGCATCGAGACGGACCTCGCCGCCTCTCAGGCCATATTCGGCCAATCTCCTTTCGGCTTCGTGCTGTTCGGCACGGACTTCGCCGTCGTCCGGGCCAACCAGCGCTTCGCCACGGTCTTTGGCGGCGCCGCCGACGACCACCGCGGCCGCACGGTGGAGGACTACCTGCCGCGGGCCGAGGCCGACCGGCTGTCCGCCACCCTGAAACGGGTCCTGGAGACCGGGGAGTCGGTCACCGACCTCCAGCTCGTCGGCCCCGCCCCCGGCGGCACCCAGCGCCGCCACTGGTCCATGAACCTCTACCGGGTGCACAGCGGGGCCGGGCGCCCCGTCGGCGTCGCCGGCCTCGCCACCGACGTCACCCGCCGCCACATCGCCGCCCGCGAGGCGGCCAGCGCCCGCCGCAACCTCGCCCTCCTCAACGAGGCCAGCGCCCGCATCGGCAACTCCCTGGACCTGGAGACCACCGCCCGCGAGCTGCTCGACGTGGCGGTCCCCGGCTTCTGCGACCTCGCCGCCGTCGACCTCTACCAAGGGCTGCTCACCGGCGAGGAGGCCGCTCCCGGCAGCTGGGCGCCCGCCCACCGCGAATCCGCCGGCGGCTCGGCGGAGCTGCGCCGGGTGGCCCACGCCAGCGCGGTCGCCGACGCCCTGCCCACCGCCGTGGCCGGCAGCGGACCCCCGGGCCCGGACGATCTGCCGCCCGCGCTCGGCTCCGTCCACCGCTTCCCCTTCGGCTCGGCCTGCGCCATGGCGCTGCGCTCCGGGCGGGTCGAGGACGTCCCCGGCGACGAGATGGGGTTCGTGCAGTCGACACTCGCCGTGCCGATGGTCGCGCACGACACCGTCGTCGGTCTCGTCCAGTTCTCCCGCACGAAGGGCAGCGAGCCGTTCGGGGAGCGCGACCGGGGCCTGGCCACCGAGCTGGCCGCCCGCGCCGCCGTCTGCATCGACAACGCCCGGCTCTACCGCCGCGAGCACGAACGCGCCCTGATCCTCCAGCGCAGCCTGCTGCCGCCGGGCGACCCCGAGGCGGCCGGCCTCGACATCGCCTGCCGCTACCTGCCGGGCAACACCGCCACCGAGGTCGGCGGCGACTGGTTCGACGTGATCGAGCTGCCCGGCCACCGCACCGCCCTCGTCGTCGGCGACGTCATGGGCCGCGGTCTGCGCGCCGCCGTCGCCATGGGCGAACTGCGCACCGCCGTGCGGACCCTGGCCCTGCTCGACCTGGAGCCCGCCGAAGTGCTCTCCGCCCTCGACGAGGTCGCCCGCGGCCTCGGCTCCCCGAGCGGCGGCGAGCGCAGCGAGGGCCTCGGCGGCAGCGGCGGAGCCCAGTGGCCCTCCCGCGCCGCACAGAAGTCCCGCGAGGCCGACCTCTCCGAGGTGTACCTCGCGACCTGCGTGTACGCCGTCTACGACCCGGTCACCCGGCGCTGCACGTTCGCCAACGCCGGGCACCTCCCCCCGGCCGTGGTCGAGCCCGGCCGGCCCGCCCGGCTCATCGAGGTGCCCCCGGGCATGCCGCTGGGCGTCGGCGGCGAGCCGTTCGAGGAGGTCGAGGTCGAGCTGTCGGAGAACGCCCTGCTCACCCTCTACACCGACGGCCTGGTCGAGTCCCGGGACCAGCCGCTGGACGAGGGCCTGGCCGCCCTGCGGGCCGTCCTCACCGGTCCGCAGATGGAGCTGGAGGACGCCTGCGACCACGTCCTCTCCACCCTCGACACCCAGCACGGCGAGGACGACATCGCCCTGCTGATGGCCCGTATCCAGGGGCTCCCCGCGGAGGCGGTCGGGGACTGGACGCTGCCGCGCGAACCCCGCTCCGTGGGACGCGCCCGCGAGCTGGCCCGCGGCCAGCTGCTCGCCTGGGACCTCGACGACCTCGTCGACACCACCGAACTCCTCGTCAGCGAGCTGGTCACCAACGCCCTGCGCTACGGCGAGGGCGAGATCCGGCTCCGGCTGCTGCGCGACCGCACCCTGGTCTGCGAGGTGTGGGACGCCGGTCTCGTCCAGCCGCGCCGCCGCCGCGCCCGCGACACCGACGAGGGCGGGCGCGGCCTCCAGCTGGTCGGCCTGCTCAGCGCCGCCTGGGGTTCGCGCCGCACCCCGCGCGGCAAGACCGTCTGGTTCGAGCTGGCCCTGCCGGACGGGGCCCCGGCCGCCGAACTCTCCGTGGAGCAGCTCCTGAGCATGTACTGAGCACCACGTTGCTCGCCCTGTCCGGGCCGGTCTTCATCGTGCTGTGCGTGCGGCGGCTGCGCGAACCCGTCCCGGCCGGCCCCGCGTCACGCGCCCGTCTTCAGGGCCGCCAGCCGGGCCTCGACCTCCGCGCTGTCGCCCAAGCCGTCCAACTCCTCGAACTGGGCGTCCAGCGAGGAGGCCGCCAGCTCCTGCTTGCCCAGCGTCTTCGCCTCCTCGCGCCGCACCTTGTCCTCGAAGCGGCTCAGCTCGCTCGTGGGGTCCAGGACGTCGATGTTCTTCACGGCGTCCATCATCCGGTTCTGCGCCTGCGCGGACTTCGAACGCGCCACCAACTCGTCGCGCTTCGCCTTCAGCTGGGAGAGCTTGGCCTTCATCTGGTCGAGCCCCGACTTCAGCTTGTCCACCACCTCGCTCTGCGAGGCGATCGTGGGCCCGGCCGCCTTCGCCTCCTGCTCCGACTGGAGCTGGCGGCCCAGCGCCACCTTCGCCAGGTTGTCGAACCTGTCGGCCTCCGCGACCGACCCCGCCCCGCGCAGCTCGTCGGCCTTCCGGCTGGCGGCCAGCGCCTTGCCGCCCCATTCGGCCGCCGCCTCGACGTCCTCCTTGTGGTCCTGCTCCATCAGCCGGAGGTTGCCGATGGTGGCCGCGACCGCCTGCTCGGCCTCCGCGATGTTGTTCGTGTAGTCCCGGATCAGCTGGTCCAGCATCTTCTGCGGGTCCTCGGCCTGATCGATCAGGGCGTTGATGTTGGCCTTCGCGAGCTGGGTGACACGGCCGAGGACGGTCTGCTTCGACATGGGATGGCTCCTTGGAAGTGGTGATCGCCGATACGGGTGAGGAAGGAGGGGCGGTGGGTCAGAAGCGGCCGCCACCGCCCCGGCGCCCCCTGGTCCCGCCCCCGCCGAAGCTGCCCGGCCCACCCCCGAAACCGCCGGCCCGGCCGCCGCCGAAGCCGCCGCCCACGCCCCCGCCCCGGCCCCCGCCCCCGAACAGCCCGCCGAGGATGATGCCGCCGAGCACCGCCCCGCCCATGCCGCCGCCCCCGCCCCCCATGGGGCCGGGCCCCTGCGTGGCGCCGAAGCCGCGGACGTCCTGCTCGGCCAGGCTCCTCGCTTGCCCGGCCAGCGCGTCCGCCTGCCGCGCCTCGGCCAGCGCCCCCTGCGCGTCCGCGGCCGACAGCTCCCGGGCCCGCTCCCACCGCCGCTGCGCCTCCGCGAGCCGGGTACGGGCCTGGCTGCCGACCGCGCCCCGGTGGGTGGTGATGTAGTCGGCCGCCGCCCCGATCGCGGAGCGGGCGGTGAGCATCGCCTGGTCGAGGAGGGAGCGGGCCTTCGCCTCGCCCCGCTCCCGGTCCCGGGCCCCGGCCAGCGCCTCGTCCAGGGCCGCGTCCGCCTCCTCCACCCGGCGCAGCGCGTCGATCGGGTCGTACGGTCCCGCCGCCATCGCGCCCCGCACATCGGCGAGCACGGCCTCGGCGCGGGCGGTCCGGCCGCGCAGATCGGCGGTCGACGCGCCCTCGGCGGTCCCTGCGAGCAGCCCGCCCGCGTCCGCGAGGTCGGTCTCCGTCTCGGTCAGCGCGGCCGGCAGCTTCCGGGCCGCCTCGCCCAGCTCCGCCGCCCGCCGGTCCACCGAGTCCAGCAGTGTGCCCGCCTGGCCCACCGCGCCCTCGGCGCCCCGGATGTACACCGCGGCCCGGGAGTTCTCGCCGCCCTCGACCGCCGTACGGGCCTCCTCCACGGCCGAGGCCGCGAAGACGAGCCGGTCCTCGGCCTGCTCGACGCCGGCCGCCACGGGGGCGGCGGCGCCCTCCCCGTACCGCTCGCGCAGCCCGGCGACGCCCGACTCGGCCGCCTCGACCCGGCCGGCGAGGGTGCGGTGGGTGGCCTCCACGGTGGCCAGGGCCTGCGGAGCGGTGCGTTCCAGGGCGCGCAGCCGGTCGAAGTCCTCGGCGACGGTGTCCAGGCCCTCGTTCGCGGTCGCGCACCGCCGCAGGATCTCCTCCAGCATCCGGCGGCGGGTGGCGTCGTCCTCGGGGAAGGCGTCGTCGAGCCGCTGGCGCAACCGGAACGACTGCGTCAGCTCGTCCTTCGCCCGCGCGACGGCCTCGGTGAAGGGCTTCGCCGCCTCCTCTCCGAACTGGCCGTGGCGAAACCGAGTTCCTCCTCGCTCGTGCGCACCGCGTCGTCGGTGTCCACCAGCACCTGCTTCGCCTGCCCGTCCAGCTCCGGCAGCGGGGTCGGCGGCTCCGGCGCACCGCCTGCCCCCGCGCCCCGCCCCCAGCCGGTGGCCGCCGGGGTGGTGCGGGTCGTCGTCCGCCGTCTGCGCCGGGCGTACGCGTAGGCGCCGACAGCGCCGACGCCCACGACGACGGCGACCGGCAGGATGACGTCACGGGCGCCGGTGGAGTCGGAGCCGCCCGTTCCCGGGTCGGCGGGCCCGGGGGTGATGGCGGGGGCGGTCACCGGGCGTCCGGCCAGGACGGAGGCGTAGCCGTCGGCCGCGCCGATCGCGGCCCCCGCCCAGTCGTTCTCCCGCAACGCGGGCTCGATCGCGGTCCCCGCCACCTCCCGCAGCCGGGCATCGGTGAGCCGGGAGTCCACGTCCACGGAGTAGGCGTACTGCCGGTCGTGGGTGGCGACGGAGAGCAGCACGTCGTCCTGGCCCAGGCCGTTGCGGTCGGCGGTCTCGTCGCTCCAGGCCTGTCCGGACCGGCCGGAGAAATCACGGACGTACACCACGAAGAGCTGGACGCGCTCGTCGGCGTACAACCGGTCGAGCGCGTCCTCCACCTGCCCCGTCCGGTCGCCCAGGGCTCCCACCCGGTCGGTGATCTGCCCGTCCCGGGACAGCTCGACGGGGTCGTCGGCGCGTGCGGTCGCGGCGGCGGGAAGGACCAGCCAGCACACGGCGGACAGCACGGCGAGCAGCCCGGTGAGCAGTCGAGGAGATGTCACCTTTGTGAGGCTATGTGGGCTTTTTCGCCCCCGCGACCCGGCGTTCTGCCGATCCGCGTCGGCTGTTCGCATGAAAGGGCGCGGGAAAGGGGCGCCCCCGCGCGTGTACGGAGGGACGGAGGCCGCCGACCGTCGTCAGATGGGGCGGACGTGGCGCGTTCCGGGGCCCGGTGCCGGAGGCCGACGGTGCCGCGCGGGTGAGGCCCGGCACCCACGAGGGGCCCGAAGTCCGGAGGTGGCGAGTGACTGGCCTTCAGCTGTCGGTCGTCGTGCCGTGTTTCGACGAGGCCGAGGTGATCGAGGCCTTCCACGCCGCGCTGGTAGCCGTCCTGGACCCCCTCGGGGACGGCTTCGAGATCTGCTACGTGGACGACGGCAGCCGGGACCGCACCCGCCTCCTGCTGAGCTCCCTCGCCGGGCGCGACCCACGGGTCCACTACACCGCCTTCAGCCGCAACTTCGGCAAGGAGGCCGCCATGCTCGCCGGCCTCCGGATGTCGCGGGGAGCCGCCGTGGTGATCATGGACGCCGACCTCCAGCACCCGCCCGAGCTGATCCCCCGCATGCTGGAACTGCACCGGCACGGCTACGACCAGGTCATCCCGCGCCGCGACCGCGCGGGCGAGGGCGTTCTCCGCAGCACCCTCAGCCACACCTACTACGCGCTCGTCCGCCGCTGCATGGACGTGGAGCTCATCGACGGGTCGGGGGACTTCCGGCTGCTGTCCCGGCGGGCGGTGGAGAGCGTCCTGTCCCTCCCCGAGAGCAACCGCTTCTCCAAGGGGATCTTCTCCTGGATCGGCTTCGACACGGTCACCTTCCGCTACCACAACAGCGAGCGGATGGCGGGCCGGTCGAAATGGGGCAGCAGACGGCTGCTGAACTACGGCATCGACGGACTGCTCTCCTTCAACAACCGCCCGCTCCGCCTTGCGATCTACACCGGCTTCTGGGTCTTCGTCTCGGCCCTGGCCTACGCCCTGTGGACGGTCGTGGGCGTCGTCCTGCACGGCACCGAGACCCCCGGCTACGCCACCCTCCTCACCGCCGTCGTCGCCCTCAGCGGCATCCAACTGGTGACGCTCGGGGTCATCGGCGAGTACGTGGGCCGCATCTACCACGAGGCGAAGCACCGGCCGCCGTACGTCGTGCGGGAGACCGACGCCACGCGGCGGGCGCTGCCGGACGGCCCGCCGCCGGGCCCGCGACCCATCGAGGACCCGGGCGGAGGCGCCGCCGCCTGCGCCCCGGCCGCGGTGACCCTCGCCCCCGCCCCGCCCGCCGGGACCGGCGCTCCGTCACGGTCCCGTACGGTCCGCCAGTTCGGCAGCTTCCTCCTCATCGGCTGCGTGAACACCGCCGTCTACCTCGGGATCTACGCCTCGCTGAACCGCTTCATCCCGTATCTGACGGCCCATGTCATCGGCTACGCGGTCAGCATCGTGTGCTCGTTCCTGCTCAACTCCTACGTCACCTGCCGGACGCGGCCGACCTGGCACGCGTTCGTCCGCTATCCGATCTCCAGCCTGGTCAACCTGGTGGCGTCCGGAGCGCTGCTCTACGGGGCGGTCGGCGTTCTCGGGATGGACAAGAACCTCGCCGCGCTGGCGGCGGGCGTCCTCGTCACCCCGGTCTCGTTCCTGCTGGCCCGCTGGGCGATCACCTCGGGGCGGCGCAAGGCCGACACGGCGGTGCGGACCGCCGGACCGCCGCCTGGCCGTCCGGCGCCCGAACCGCTGCCCACCCGCTCCTCCCGGGAAGGGTGAGGCCCGCGATGCCCGACGACCGCCCCGTGACCGCCGCCCCGGAGAGGCCGGGAAGGGGCGAGAGGAGGCCGGACCCGGCCGGCCGCCCCACGGACCGTCCCTGGACGGCTCTCTGGGTGAGCGCCCTCGCCCTCCCGCCCCTCGCCCTGCTCGCCACCGCCTCGTGGTCCGGGCGGTGGGTGCGGCCCGGCGCCGACGACTGGTGCTTCCTGCCCGCCGTACGGGACGACGGCATCACCGGACTCGTCGGGAAGTTCTACCTCGACGACAACGGGCGGGTCGCCAACGCCCTCCTGGTCGGCGCGTACGCCGAGTTCCAGGTCGCGGGACACCAGTGGTTCCCCCTGGTCAGTGCGGTCCTGGTGCTCGCGGTCCTCTGGGCGGTGGCCGTCCTCGCCCTGCGCCGGGCCCGGCTGCGCACCCCGCGCGGGCTGCCGCTGCTGCTCGCGGCCCTGACCACCGCGCTGTTCCTGTTCGTCACGCCGAACACGTACAAGACCTTCTTCTGGCCCGCCGCGTCCGTCTCGCACACGCTGCCGCCGGTCCTGGCCTGCGCCGCCCTGATCCCGTTCCTCCTCGCCCGCACCCGCCGGGGGCGGGCCCTCGCGATCGTCGTCGCGGCGCTCATGGGCGCCTTCCTCGCCACGCTGTCCGAGGAGACGGCGATCGTCGTGGTGATGGTGCTGGTGGCCGCGCTCCTCGTCTCCGGCCGGGTCGTCCCGGCCCGTGAACGGGGGTTCGTCCGGCGGTGGTGCGCGGCGGGAATCGCCGGGACGGCGGCCGGTGCGGTCGTCCTCGTCACCTCACCCGGCTCCATGACCCGCAGGGAGCGCTTCGGGGCGGATTCCACCTCCCTGCTCGCCCCCGACTCCCTCGCCGCGTCGCTGCGCGCGTTCGCGGAGATCACCGTCACCGTGGTCACGACCTGGCAGTACGTGGGCGCGGTCGCGGTGGGGGTCCTGCTGGGGCTGCTGTGCCGCCGGGCGGACGGGACGATGCCCCGCCCGCCCGCGCACCGGCCGCTGCTGACCGCCGCCGGGCTGATCACGCTGCTGGTCTCCGGTTACCTCTGCACGGTCATCGCCTACCCGGTGTTCGGCGACCGGGTGAGCGATCCGAGCGCCAACCGGCTGTGGAACGACTACCTCCTGCTGTACGTGATCCTGCTCGTCGGCGCGGGCGCCCTGCTGGGTCTGACCCTCCGTCGGCACACCCGCCGCACCGCCCCGGCGAAGGCGGTGTGCGCCGCGCTCTGCGTCCTGGTCTGCGTCGGCCCGGCCGTGGCCCTCACCGACCTGGACGCCGCGATGCGGGCCCGGGCCGAGAAGTGGGACGCCCAGGACCGCCGGCTCCGGGAGGGGGCGGAGGCCGGGCAACGGGTGCTGCCCTACGAGCGGCTGGTGATCAGCCGGATGCTGGAGCCGTTCAGCGCGGGCGGGCGCCGGTACTGGCCCGGCGGGTGCGTCGCCGACTTCTACGGGCTCGACCGGGTCACGGACGGGAGCGCGGGGCGCGGCTCCTGATCGTCGGTGCGCCGGACGCGCCGGGGCCGGTCGACAACGGCCGGTTCACGCCGGCCCGGACCGTGGGTCCGCCGCCTGGCACGGCCGGTGGGGGCCGCCGACACGCGGTGCCCGGTCGATACGGACCGCAACGGTCGGGCCGTATCGCGTTCCGGGGTTCACGGCATCCCTGCCGACCGCCTCCACCCGGTCGGCAGGCCGGCAGGGCGCCGGGGGGTCACACCCGGGGGCGTGACGCGTACTCAGGCGTACGTATAGAACTGCGTGTGGTCCAGCATGTCCTGCGGGGTCGTGTTCGGCCAGGGCGGCATGGTGTCGTTCAGGTCGATCACATCGACCGTCCCGCCGGCGGGGAGGTACTCGGCGCTCGTCGGGTGGAGCGCGTGCCAGTCGGCCCAGAGCTTGTCGACGAACGCGTGGTGCAGCCAGAACACCGGATCGTTCGGGGAGACGCTCGTCTCCATGTGGCCCCAGACCCAGGTGTGCACCCGGTTGTGCATGCTCATGTAGCCCGCGGAGCCCTCCAGCGCGGAGCGGAACCCCGTCGAGCCGTCGCGGAAGGGCGGAGAGTCGTACGTGGGCATGGCGAGGGCTGCGTCGACGTCGGACCGGGGCGGGAGCGTGGGAACGCGGTGGGCGAGATTCCGGGCGAGGAAGGGGCGGCTGTCGACCGAGACGTTGATCGTCCAGTTGCCGCCGGAGTGGGCGAAGGGCCCGTCCATCACCTGGTCGTCCAGGGGGCGTCCGGTGCCGCCGAGGAAGGCCGGGGCCCAGAGCGAGGAGCCGACGGTGTTGTCGGCGGTCCAGTCCCAGTAGGGGATCGAGACCGACGCGTCGACCTTCCGCAGCTCGTTCTCGAAGTCGATGAGGAACTTGCGGTGCCACGGCAGGAACGACGGCCCGAAGTGGCCCACGTACACGCCGGTGTTCATGTCTATGGAGAACCGCGTGCGGTGGGCGAGCACGAACTCGTCGTACACACCCAGGCGTTTGACCTCCAGTACCGCGTCGACGAAGGCCTTCTTCTCGGCCGCCGTGAGGTTCGCCTGGTTCTTCCGTACGGTCATGGCTGGCTGCTCCCGGGTCAGGCGGTGGGGTCGAACGGGACGACGACGGCGCCCTTGAGCGAGATGACCGCGGTGCGAGCGGCCTCCAGCGGGGTCGCGAATCTCTCGTAGTGGTTGATCGTGCTGCTCCAGCCGTTTCTCCCGTGCTGCATCACGGGGAGTTCACGGCCGTCGATCAGCACGCGGTAGCCGGCGCCGTGCCCGGCGTGCCCGTGTGCGTGGGCGCTCGCGCGGGCCTCGGCGGGCGTGCCCTGGATACGGCGGCCCTCGAAGACCTCGTCGAAGGAGGAGGGGGTCCCGGCGAGGCCGGCCGCGCTGCCTTCGCTGCCGGTTCCTGCTGGAACGGTGTCCGCGGACGCGGTGGTGACGCCGATGAGCGCGCCGCCCGCTGCGACGCCGATCGCGGCCCCGAGGGCCTGCCGACGGGTGGGTCCGGGCATGACGGATGTACCCCCAAATACACATGGCTGAGGCGTCCCCCCAGGCTGTTCGGGGCCGCCGTGATCATGTGTACACGGGGGTTTGTCTCCGCATAAGGAGGTGAAAAGGGGTTGGCTCTCATATGGACACGTATGCACGGCCACAGCGCCGCCACCGCCCCCGCCCGCCGCTCGGCGTCGGTGCCGGAGGGGGCGGAAGGCGCAGGTCTTGCCGTCCATGTACCCAGCCTGTGAAGGATCTTCGGTATCCGGCCCGCCCTCGGCCACCGGAACGATCATCTGCGGCTGGCTGGAACTCCTCCCTCCTCCCGTCCGGTCGCCGGACGGGCCGGCCCTCAGTACCCGTAGATCATCTTGTAGGCGACCTCCGGCAGGAACTGCCCGGCCACCGAGCCGGCGCCGACTCCGCAGTCGCCGTCGGACTCCCCGGGGGTCTTCAGCCACAGCAGCATCTCGGCGCCGCCGCCCGTCTGGCCGACCGCCCCCGTCCTGCGCCCGCCCGGGTTGCACCAGGCGCCGTTGGAGCCGTTCCCGTTGCGGCTGGTGTCGATGACGTACGGCTTCGTGTAGCCGTAGGACGCCGACAGGGACGCGTTGACGGCGTTGCCGTACGCGGAGTTCTCGCCGGTGCCGTAGTAGTTCGAGATGTTCAGCGAGAAGCCGTGCGCCTGCCGGGCCCCCGCGCCGTCGAGGTGCTGTGCCATGGTGGCGGCGCTGATCCAGGCCGGGTTCCCGGCGTCCAGGTAGGTCCAGGTGTTGGGAGCGTGGGCGGCGAACCGGGCGAGCGCGTCCTTGAGCATCCCGTTGCGCTCGTCGATCTGCGCCTGGTCCAGGCAGCTGAAGTCGCCGAGCGAGTCGGGCTCGATGACCACCAGCGCGGGCCGGGAGCCGATCGCCGAGGCGAACGCGGAGATCCAGGCGCGGTAGGCGCTCGGAGTGCCCGCGCCGCCGCCGGAGTGCCCGCCGCAGGCGTCGCGGCCGGGGATGTTGTACGCGATCAGGACGGGCAGCTTGTCGGCGGCGTCGGCGGCACCGACGTAGGAGCCGACCGCTGCCCCGATGTCCCCGCTCCACGCCCCGAACCACCGGGCCATGGGCCGCGAGGCGATGTTGTCGCGGATGGCGGCGGCCCGCCCGTCGCCGGGGTTGGCGGCGGCCCAGGCGGCGGGGGCCGCATGCGGGTCGGTGTAGAACCCGCTGGTCATGCCGATCGGGTCGGCCTGCGCGGTGGCGGCGGTGGCCTGCTGCCCGGCGCCGAGGGGGAGCAGGAGGCAGGCGAACGCCGATGCGGCGAGCGTACGCAGGAGTCTTCTCATGGCTGCGGCCCTTCTGTGGGAGCGCTCCCAATCGACGACGGCGAGGAGACGGGCTGGGGAAGGGAGCGCGGAATGGGGGGAGGGGAAGGCGCGGGGGCGGTGCGGAGTCCGTACGGCGGACCGGGTGGGGCTTCGGACCGCGACTGCCGTCGTCAGACCAGACGGTGACAGCGGCGCACCCCCGTGTCAATGAGTCCGGCAGCGGTTCCCCCGACCCGGGGCCCGGGGAACCGCGACCGTTCTCAGACGGCGGGGTCGCGGTGGACGCGGGGGATGCCCAGGTCCGGCAGGTCGAGGTGGAAGCCGCGCCCGCGGCCGGTCATGGTGCCGTCGTACGAGAGGTCGGCCAGGCCGACGCCCAGGTGCCGCAGCTCCTCGACGAGCATGCGGGCCCCCGTCGCGGCGCGCGCGGGGTCGTCCCCGGCCCCGGTGAAGCGGCGCTGCCAGACCTGGCGGGAGCCGTCCCAGCCGTTCCCCGTCAGCCGGGCGGGGTCGGCCGCACCGGGCTGGTGCAGATAGCCGGTTGCCTCGACGACGAGGCCCAGGTCCTGGCTCCAGCACTGGACGAAGCGCCGGGGGTCGGCGGCGGATCCCAGGTGCAGGATGAATCGGCCGGGGAGGAACGGGGTGTCGCGGTCGAGGGAGCGCAACGTTTCCGACAGGCGCTTCTCCACGTCTGCCCAGGTGGTGCCGGGGGTGTGCGGCGCGGCGGGCGCGACCGGCAGAGCGGACCGGTCGGCCGCGCGCCAGCGGCCACGGGAGTAGCCGCTTCCGGCGGCGTCGGTGCCCGCGTCGGGAGGCAGGAGTTCGAGGCTCACCTCGCCCCCGTCGTGCGTGTGCACGAGGAGGCGGACGCCGGGGAGCCGCCACGACATCCACGGGCCGGAGTCGCCTCCCCAGGTCGTGGGCGGGCCGAGCTCGTCCTCCGCGACCCACCAGGCGGCGCGGACGAGGTCGGCGGCGGTGGCCCTGTCCTCGGCGGGCAGGTCGACGACCCGCACGTTCAGTTTGCGCACCTGCTCGGGTGCCGAGGCGGCCGAGATCACCGTGCCGTAGCCGCCCCGGGGCCCCTTGCGGGCGGTGAACCTGCGCCAGACCCGGTCGCCGATCTCCTTGGGCTCCCGGAGTTCCCAGCCCAGCGCCGAGGTGGTGTGCTCGAAGTCCGACAGGCTCCACGAGCCGAACCGGAGCGGGGCGACCTCGCGCACCTGTTCGCGGAAGATGTCGTCGTCGAGCCAGCGGCCCCGGGGGATCGAGTTCTCCATCCGGCAGACAGTAGTGGGCCGGTGCCGACGGGACCCCGCGGGGCCGATGTTGACGGATCGGTGCCCGGAGAGCGACGCTCACGCGTCAACGACGACGGATCACAGGTGGGTGGAACATGGAGGCGAACGCCTCGCGACTCGCGCTCGGGCAGCGGGTTCTGGAAGCTCAGCCCTTCAGCGTCCTGCTGGGCGCGCGGCTGACGGCCTTCGGCGACGGCGCGGCGGTCCTGGAGCTGGACGTACGGGACGAGCTGCGCCAGCAGAACGGCTTCGTCCACGGCGGAGTCCTGAGCTACGCGGCCGACAACGCCCTCACCTTCGCGGCGGGCGCGGCCGTCGGCCCGTCGGTCCTGACCGCCGGCTTCACCATCGACTACCTGCGCCCGGCCCGGGGCGAGGTGCTGCGCGCGCGGGCCGAGGTGGTCCGCCCCGGCCGCACCCGGGTCGTCTGCCGCTGCGATCTGCTGATGGTCGACGCCGAAGGCGTGGAGACGCTCTGCGCGGTGGCCCAGGGCACGATCGCCGTCGCCGGGGGCCCCGGAAGCTGACCGCCGCCGTCGCCCCGCCGGGCGGGCGGGGCGACGGCGGCGCGGGAGAGACGGGGTGCGCGGGGCCTCAGATGCCGCAGCTGGGCGCGGACCAGAAGCGGCCGCTGCCCCCGGCGACGTGGGTGTGGTCGTTGTGGCCGGGGTAGCCCGGGCCGAGGATCTCGGTGAAGCCGTGGTTGCGCGCCGCCTGGGCGAGGGCGCAGAAGCCCTGGGAGCCCGCGCCGAGGTCCGCCGCGTGGCCGTACATGTGGCGGCTGTTGGCGGCTCCGCCGACCGCGCTGTTGCAGGAGACGCTGCGGAAGCCGCCGTTGACGGTGATCGGCCGGTCGCCCATCGCGTGCCGCATGGCCTGGAGCTTCCACATGGTCACCAGGGCGTTGGCGCGTGCCGTGCCGGCGCTGACCTTGCCGCCGGACCAGTCGGAGTTGCAGCGGTTCAGTTCGGCGTAGGTGAAGTTGACGGGGGTGCAGTCGTCGTCCTGCAACTGGTAGATCTTGTTGAACGTCTGGGCTCCGGCGATGCCGTCGGCGGCCAGCCCGTACGCGGCCTGGAAGCGCTGCACGGCCGCCTTCGTGGCCGGGCCGAACGCCCCGTCGATGGCGATCTGGTTTCCGGTGCCCGGATAGCCGGCGACCCGGATCTGGAGCTGGCGCACGGCTTCGCCGCTGGAGCCCTCCTGGAGCGTGCCGCTCCAGGTGTAACAGGCGTCGGCCGTACCGACGTCACCGGCCGACGCGGAACCGGGGGCCGGGGTCGCGGACGGGTGCGCGGAGGCGGTCGCGGTGCCGCCGAACGCGAGGGCCGCGCCCGCGAGGGCCGAGAGGAGGAAACCGATGGGGCGTGATCGCATGGGGGCTGCACCTCATTGTCGTCAGGCTGTCCATGGGGGGAATCCGAGCCTCGACCGGGACGCCGGGAGTGTCAAGGTCATGTCAACATGCTGCCAAGGGATACCCCCGTACCGGGGTGACAGGAGGGGAGTATGGCGACAGATCGACCCTGGGCAGGGCCTCAGGCCCGGGGGCTCCACCGGCCGGGCGCGGAGGCGTCGGGCTCGCGCTGATCCACCGCCACTGACCGCCCCGGCCTCCGCGCGGGCCCGCCGCGCGACGGGAGCGAAGCCCCGACGGCGTCGTACTGCCGCGCCGCCGGGCCGCCGGGCTGCCGGGCCGCCGGGCCGCCGGTCTCAGGCGAGCGGGACGAAGGAGTCCAGCGACTCCGGCAGGGTCTGGCCGCCGTCGACGGTGAGCGTCTGACCCGTGACGAACGAGGCCTCGTCGGAGGCGAGGAACAGCACGGCGTGGGCGATGTCCGCGGTCTCGCCGAGCCGGCCCGCCGGGATCGTGGCGGCCATGCGGCGCAGGTAGTCCTCACCCAGCTTGCTCAGCCCCTCGGTGCGGACGTTTCCCGGCAGGACGGCGTTGACGGTGATTCCCGCCGGGGCCAGTTCGAGTGCGGCGCTCCGCAGGAATCCCAACTGGCCCGCCTTGCTCGCCCCGTAGTGCGACCACCCGCCGTAACCCGTGGTCGGCCCGGTGATCGAGGAGGTGAGCACCACGCGTCCGTGCCCCGCGCGCTCCATGGCCGGCAGGAACGCCTTCGTCGTCAGGATCGAGCCCCGCAGGTTGACGGCGAGGACGTCGTCCACGTCCGCGGCCGTCATCTCCCTCAGGGACTTCTCGGGGAAGATCCCGGCGTTCGCGCACACCACGTCCACATGCCCGTGGCGCGCCTCGGCCTCGTGAGCCATCGCCTCGATCGCTCCCGGGTCCCGGAGATCCACACCCAGCCCGGCAACCCGGGATCCGGTGACCCGCGCGAGTTCGTCCGCCACGGCGCGGGCGGTCTCCTCCTCCCGCCCCGTGACGACGACAGCGGCCCCGCGACGGGCGAACAGTTCCGCGATGCCCCGCCCGATGCCCCGCGTCGCGCCCGTCACGACCACGGACCGCCGTCGCCAATCGGTCTCCGTCACCATCAGACTCCTCCGCACTCCGCGCCCCTGGTTCGTGACCACACGTAGCCACCGTCGCGATGATCGACACGCTAGGTCACCGAGGGCGGATGCGCCCCGAACCGTGGAACTCCGGCCGGATACCGCCTCCGTCGAGGCCGAGAACCGCGAGGCGGGGGACAGGGCGCGGAACGGGGGCGCGGTTGCACCTTCCGTAGCGGCATGTGGTCCGGTGGAGCCACGCCCCGGTCCCTGGAGAAGAGGTCCCCGCCCATGAGTCCGTCCTTCGTGCCACCCCGCCGGATCAAGATCGGTGACGCGGCGGCCTTCGTCGGCAGCACTCCTCGCGCGATTCGCCACTACCACGAGATCGGCCTGCTCCCCGAGCCCGGGAGAGGCGGCGACGGCCGCCGCCGCTACGGGTACGAGGACATGATCCGCCTGCTGTGGATCCGCAGGACGGCCGACGCCGGGATCGCCCTGGACGACATCCGCGACGCCTTCGCGACCGGGGCCGCTTCGGCCGACGCGGACGGCGGGGAAGCCATCGCGGGCGTCCTGGAGCGGTTGGAGCACTCGCTCGCCGAGCAGGAGGCGGAGTTGCGGCGGCAGCGGGCCGCCGTGCGCCGGATGCGTACCGAGGGCAGCCGGACCGGCCTGCTCTCCGACCTCGTCACCGGCCGCCTCACGTCCCTCCCCGAGGGCTCCCTGCGCCCGGCGGACCTGGACACCCTGCTGGTCACCGAGCGGATCTTCGGCCCCCTGGGCGCGGCGGTCCAGGCCACCCGCTTCATCGCCCTGGCCAGGAATCCCACTCTGCGGCAGGAGTCCGACCGCGTGGACGACGCCGAGGAGGCACTCGACGACAGCGTGGCCGTCGACGATCCGCGGGTGGCCCGTGTGGCCGCCGAGCGGCACGCCTTCGAGAGCGCCCTGCACGCCTTCATCGAGGAGTCCGGCCTGAGCGAGGAGGACGAGGCCCTCTTCGACGCCTGGGAGGCCGCGCACCCGGAGACCGCCGAGGGCGGCGAGGAGGGAGCGGATCCCGCCTCGCGGAGACGGGAGGCCGACTCGATGAGTGTGGTGGAGGCCGTCGGCAAGATGCCCTACGACTTCTCCCCGGCCCGCCTGCGCTGTGGGGAACTGGCCGAAGAACTCTCCGCCCGGGACGCAGCCGGTACCTGAAACACGGCCTGGCCGCCCGGACCGCCGGGGAAGGGACGGGCGGCCAGGCACGGACGGGCCCGGAGTTCGGCGAGGTTCACTCCGCGGGGGACGGGCCCCGCTTCCAGACCAAGGTGTAGCGCCAGAACAGCCGTCGGCGCAGCCGCGCGCCGGGCAGCACGTGCCGGGCGTCGCGAACGATGTCCGGAAAGGCCGTCGTCGCTGGTCGGGTCGGGGCGGTCATGGCGACGGGGCGCGGGGCTCGGCGGCCCTTGTTCTTGATCCAGGCCATGGCGATGTTCGACGGAAGGGCGACGGCGTCGATCAGGTGGTCGCTCAGGGACCGCGGGCGGTAGAGGCCGACGACGATCAGCGTTCCCCCGGGAGCGAGGAGTCGGCGGAAGTGCGTGAGTGCTTCGCCCAACGGCAGGTGGTGGACGGTCGCGACGCAGGTGATGACGTCGTAGAGCCCGGACGGTACGTCCTCCAGCGCGTCCCCGACGGAGAACGTCACCGGAGCCCCGGGAGCCGTGCGTTCCCGCGCGCGTTCGACGATGGTGGGGTCGATGTCGATGCCGTGCACCGCCTCGGCCCGGGTGGCCAGCAGCCGGGCGAGGTCGCCACTGCCCGATCCGACGTCCAGGGCGCCGGTGAAACGTCCGGGGAGCCGGCGCAGGATCCAGCGGTGGTAGTGGGCGTTGTGATCCCACGGGTGGGTGGCGTGGAACCGGTCGAGTGCGCGCAGGAGGCGGGGGAGTACGGCCGTCATGAGGGGAGTCCATCAGAGCCCCCGGCGTCCACAGCGCGGGAGGGCGGCTACCGCTCGGCTCGGGCGGCGCGTTCGGGATGGTCCCGGGCGGCCATCCAGATCGTCAGGTCGAGGGCGATCCGGCCGATGCTGGTCTCGGTGACGACCTCGTGTTCCCGGCGGGTGGAGTCGCGGCGGACGACCTCGTAGCCGCCCTCGTCCAGGACGGTGACGGAGGCGGACCAGACCGGGGCGGCCTCGTCGGGCCGGATGACGACGAAGGTGTTGTCCGAATCGTTGAGGTCGTCGAACAGCATGTACAGCGCGTCCTCGGACGGGTCCTCGATGTGGTCGCCGTTCTCGCTGTCGGCCCGGTAGTACTCGGCTGGCATCGCTCTGTCTCCTCTCGGCCCGCTGGCCTGATCGCGGCCAGGATGACACGAGGGTCCGACAGTAACCTCCCGGGCGGGGGCCCTGCGGTCCTGCGACCCGGCCCCGCCCCGGCCGACCACAGGCGCCAAGTGCGCCGGCCGCACGCCGGTTGCGGGCCGTGTTCGGCTCGCGTCGGCCTCTTCTACGCCGGGATCAGTTCGGGGCGGACGATGTCCCGGGCGCGTTGGTAGAGGGCTTGCGCATCGTGGTTCTTGAGGTGGGGGGCGAGGAGACGGAACATGTCCGTCACACGCTGGTCGATACGGCCCGAATTCACCAGCGGATAGTCGTCCAGCGCCAGCCACCACGTCTTGCAGGCCGCCTCCAGATGACCCGTCGCCAATTGGCGCTCGGCCAGAATGGCCCGCTCCTTGACGCGTGTACGGCGGTAGATGCCATACCGCAGACGGTCCGATTCCTCCATGGCCGCTACCGCACCGTGCACGTCGCCCATTTCGTACCGCACCTGGCTGGTGTGATAGCTCAAGGACGCCGGAGCGTAGGAGCCGAAGACCTTCCCACGTGCCTCTGCCTTGTCCATGGCGACTTCGGCTTCCTGCAAATACATCAGGGCTGAGCGGCGATTGCCGGTCTGCGCCGCCGCATGCGCCTGCTGGCCTGCGAGAAAGGCGCGCATTCGAGGGCCGGCCTGAGGGGATGACGCCGCAGCGGCATCGGCGAGACGCATCGCCACCGGTCCTTGTCGCAGATCCACCGCTTGCACGCTCATTCCACGGAGAGTGGTGCAGAACGTCAGGTGATCCTCGGACGCTCCGGCCAGCTCCAGGGCCTTGAGGTAGTAGCGCTGCGCCAGGCCGTGGAGTCCTTCGTCGACCGCCATGTAACCCGTGAGGTAACAGAGGTCCGACGCGGCGGACATCATCGCCCTGCGTACGTCCTCGCGCCCGCTGGCCTTGAGGAAGGGCGCAACGGTGTTCACCAAGAAGCTGGCGGCCAGCGGTCGGGCCGTTCTGCCGCCGAACTGATCGTCCATTGACGAGAGTTGCTCGGTCATCGCGGTCACCGTGTGCACGTCGGACATGCCTAGGCGCGATCGGACGCCCATCTGGGCGGCTTCCATTCGTCCCACCACGTCCGGCCAGTCCGACACCGTGAGGGCTACGGAGAACAGGGCGACTCCCAGCACGCTGCGCCGGGAAGGGTCCATGTCCAGCCTTCCGAGGTCGATGATTCCGTCCACCGTGCTGACCGGTCCCGCCTCCGTTCCGTGCTCGGGATCCGGGACGGGGAACCCGGCCTCCGACGCCGTGATCGGCCGCCCGAGCCTCCGGGCGAATGCCTCCAGGATCAGGAACCGGGCATTCTCGCGTGGAACGCCCCCGCTTAACCACTGGTGCACGGAAGGGGCGCGGTACTGCTGGGGAGTTCCGCGCTCCGTCCCGATGCGGTTGACCGCTTGCGCACATTGTCTGAGCGTCCACCCGGTCTCGCGGAACAGCCGAGCAAGGCCTGTGTTCGGTTCGCCGGTACCCAAGTTCCGTCAACTCCCCCTGCGGGACGACATCAAGCGCTTAACGGTCTTAACCCTTGCCCACGTCTCAACACTACCGCCGGGCGCGCTCGCGCGATTACCTGTAGTGACCGGTCGGTTGCGAGGAGGAAAGAGGGTTGGGTGGACAGGGAGCCGCTGCTGCCCGCTGTGGGCGCGTTCATGGTGGACACGAGCCGTGGAGGCGGTGTTGCGGAGTTCCGGGGCGTCGCCGGCCCGTACTGGTCCCTCCGGCCGGTCGGCGGTGGGCGCGAGTGGGAAGTCGAACCGCGCTACGTACGACCCGCGCTGCTCATGGAGCAGCTTCGGGCCCGTACGGCGCGGCTCAACGCCCGCAGCCGGGGAGAAGTGCTGTGAAGGCGGCGTTTGCGGCCCCGGGCCGTGCGAGGGTGCTGGACTACGTCGCGGCCGTCACCGTGAAGGCCGACGGGCAAAATCTTCCGCTCGGCGGAGTCGCCCTGCCGAACCGCCGGCTCGTCCTCCGCTGGCTCCGGCGGCAGGCGCTGCGCCTGGCGGACGGGCACGGGCGCGATCCGGTCGAGGCCGCAGCGTGGCACGGCGCGCGAGACGTCCTGCCGGTGACCTTCCACGGAGCCGACGCCCCCGAGGCGCTCCGGGCGTGGGCGGGCGACCACGGCAGCCAGGAGCACGCCATGAGCGCGCTGGCATCCGGGCTCCCCGCCCTGCTCACCGTGGTCGACCCCTTCGTGGGGCTGCGGGTCACCCTCGGCGCGTGGCCCGTCGACCTGTGCGGGTGGGCGACGGCGGCGGCCCCGGCGAACCACCCGTACCCGCCCCGTACGGAAGGGGCCTGACCTCGTGCTGCAATGCACCGCCGTGACTCACGTCCCGTACGCGGAAACGCTGCTGGCGCTCGCCACCATGGAGGGCGGGCCGGAGCACCCGCCCGACGTCGTGGAGCCGGAGGACTTCGTCCTGTGCGAGCTGGGCGACCACGACGAGTCGGCCGAGCACGCCGCGCACCTGTGGACGGCGGACGTACCGGACGACCGGGACCTGTGGTTCCTCTGGTCGGGCACCGGCGCCCACCGCGTCCACCGGCTCGACGTACTCCGTCTCTGCCCCGCCGTGCTCCGCGAGCTGGCGACCCGCACGGTGACGACGTGCGCGTTCTTCGACCATCACCCCGGGCCGCACTCCTTCTCCGTGACCGATCCGCTCGGCGACCTCATCGCCGACCACGTCCACAGCGAGGTCCGGCGGCTGGTCTCGGACGATGCCCCCGACGTACCCGACACCGACGCGCCCTGAGGGCGACGACCAGAGGATTCCCGCCCCATGAACCAGTGCACCGCCGTGACCCTGCTGCCGCCCCCGGAGTTCGTGATCCGCCTCGCCGCCGCCGGCGGCGCCGGCCGTCCGGAAGCCGGGCACCTCCTCTGCGAGCTGGCCGCCCACCACGACGGCGACCACGCGATGGCGTTGTGGGACGACGACGTGAACCGCACCGCCGTGTGGGCCCGGTGGAAGGGCGAGCGGGCGACCTTGGGCGAGCTGGCCTGGTGCGGCGCGATCGACCCCCGGGGTGAGGACGCCTGCGGGCTGTTCGCCGACCACCCCTCCGCCCACGACTGGGACATCGTCGATCCGGCGCTCGCTGCGGTGGACGCCGTCCTCGCGGGGGAGCACCCGCACCTCCTACCACGTGACAGTGCGTGAACTCCCGCGCATACGGTGCTGTTCGACAGTCGGCGCGGCGGCGGCCGGGAGTGAGGAGATCGTCCCTGTCTGCGTGATCCCGGTGGCGGCGGGCGGAGCGCGAGGCCGTGAAGAGAGGCAGTGGGCGGCAGCGGCCGAGTCCACCTCACCCGCCGCACCGGCCGCCGCAGGGACCTTCGCGGAGAAACGAGTTCTGCCGTTCGATCGGCACGTCCTACGCTTCCGTGATCGATGACACCGCATATTCAACTGACGGGGGTCCTGGTGTGAGTGTGAACAGCGGCAACGGACTCGCATCGCTGAAACAGTTGCCTGGCTACGTCCTCCGGCCGTATCACGGCCACGAAGACGACGGCGCCATGGCCGCTGTGCGGCTCGGCTGTGCGGAGCGAGACCGGGTCGACGCCCGTTCGGTCGTGGAAGGTCTCCCGACGGCAGCCGAGATCGCCGAAGCCTCCGCCAAGCTCGACGACCCATCCGAGAACCAGGCACTGGTGGAGCACAGCGGTGGTGTCGTCGGCTACGCGACGATCAGGCGGTGGCAGGAGCGGGACGGGACGTGGTTGTACCTGCACCGCGGCTACCTGATGCCCGAGCACCGCGGCCAGGGCATCGGCTCAGCCATGCTGAACTGGGCAGAGAGCCGTATCCGTCAGCTCGTGCAACAGCATGGAACCGCACGAACGGCCGTGCTCGGCGCGAACGCCATGGTCTCTGAACAGGATGCAACGGCGCTCCTGCTCGATGCGGGATACCGGCGTGTCTTCAGCTTGGTGGAGCTGGAGCTGGCCGATCTCCGACAGCTCCCCGACCGCAAGCCGTTGCCGGACGGCGTCCGCGTCGGAGCCGTTGATCCGAGCAGCTACCGCGCGGCCTGGAAAACGGTCGTCGATTCCTATGCGGAGGCCGCCTTCACCGAGAGGTGGACGTTCGAGAGCTTCCTCGCCTCGGCGGCCGACCCGACCTGCTGGCGGGCTGCTTGGGATCGCGAGGCCCTGGCCGGTGTCGCCCTGTGCTCCATCCGTCGCCGGAATGCCACCGTGGGCGAAATCGAAGAACTGAGCGTCCGGAAAGAGTCACGGCGTCTCGGACTCGGGCGAGCCCTGCTACTGGACGGGCTGCGATGCCTTCGCGAGCACGGTGCGGAGACTGCTCGGTTGTACACCGGCACCGCGAATCCGCACCGGTCCTACGACCTCTACGAGGACGTAGGGTTCCGGCGCCAGAACGAGCACGTCCGCTACCGCAAGCCGATCTGATCGGTTGCCTGGTCCCCCGCTCCACAGGCTTCGCACCACGCTCGGATGTCGGAGTCCGAGGGGGCGGTCCTGGCGCCAGCGATACGGGCGCGGCGGATGCGGACGCCCTTGGCGGTGATCTCCTGCACGACGTCGAGCCAGGGGCGCCACCAGGAATCACGATCGTCCGGGTCGAGTTGATGGCCCTGTCGCCACGCCGCGAATTGTTCGTTCTCGTTCGGGACGGCATAGACGTCACGCATCTCCAGATGGACGGCGGACCGCTCGGCCGACCGGATCAGGTCGGTGAAGCTGCTCAAGCTCTGCGCCATCAAGTGCCTCCCTCAGCAACGGAATCATGCGCTGTGGCAGCCGCACCACACTCTCGTGACCGGGCAACGGGCTGTCCTGGACTGTCCGGGCAGTCGTGTCGGAGTCGGCCGTCACCCCCCGGATGACGAGTTCTTTCGTGTGCTCATCCACCCACACGGCCGGACAGCCATGATCCCCGGACTCAGGATCCCTTCCGACGAACCGTAAACGCATAGCCTCTCCTTGCGTCGAGCCCGGTTCGCACCGGACTGCGTGGAGCTTCCTGCCCCCGGCGGTGCGCATGTGCCGTGGTGGGCACCCCGTCGACGACCGTGCCGTCACCGATCCGGCGCTCGCGGCGGTTCACGCCGTCCTCGTGGGGGAGCACCCGCACCTCACGCCACGCTACGGCGTGTGACTCCCCGGCGCGGCGCCCCCGCGTCGGAATGATGGCGCGCATGCCAGAACACCCCGAAAGCGATATGCGCGGCGAAAGCAGTGAAAGCGGCGGGACCGGCGGGGTCGGCCGGTTGCGGCGTCGGCTCGCCCCGATGACCGGACGTGACCCCGGGGAGGACGGCCGGGTCTCCTCACCGCTGGAGCTGCTGTTCGACCTGACCTTCGTCGTCGCGGTCGGTACGGCGTCGTCGCGGTTCGCCGAGCTCCTGGCCGAGGGACACCTGGGGCACGCGGTCACCGCGTTCGTCATGGCGATGTTCGCGATCAGCGTCGCCTGGATCAGCTTCAGCTGGTTCGCCTCGGCCTTCGCCACCGACGACTGGCTCTACCGGGTCCTGACGATGCTCCAGATGATCGGGGTCGTCGTCTTCTCGCTCGGCCTGCCGGCGATGTTCCACTCCGTCGACGAGGGCGGCCATCTCGAACTGCGTGCCATGGTCGCGGGGTATGTCGTGATGCGGGTCGCGATGGTGTTCCAGTGGGCCCGTGCGGCCCGGGAGGCTCCCGAGTTCCGGGGCGTGGGCCTGGCCAACATCCGCTGGACGGTGATCGCCCAGGTCGGGTGGGTCGTGCTGGCCTTCGTCGGACTGCCGGTGTACGTCGTGTTCGCGGCGTTCGTCGTCCTCGGCGCGCTGGAACTGGCCCTCCCGGTCTTCGCCCAGGGCGCGGCGGGCGGCACCCCCTGGCACCCCCACCACATGGCCGAGCGGTACAGCCTGTTCGCGATCATCGTGCTCGGGGAGAGCGTGGTCGGCACGGTCGCCTCGTCGGGCGAACTGCTGGGCGGGGCCGACGGCACGGCCTGGACCGGCAACGCGATCGCCGTGGTGGTCGCGGGGGTCGGCCTGACCTTCGGCATGTGGTGGGTCTACTTCACGACCCCGTTCGGGGACGTCCTGGAGCGGCGCCGCGACCGCGGCTACCTCTTCGGATACGGCCACATCCCGCTGTTCATCGGCGTCGCCGGCGCGGGGGCCGGGCTGCACGTCGCGGGGCTCTCCCTGGAACACCACGCGGAGATCTCCCGGACGACGGTCGTCCTCGCCCTGGCCCTCCCGGTGACCCTCTACCTCCTGGTGGTCTACCTGCTGCACACCCTGCTGCTCTCGGCGGCGGACCGCTTCCACCTGCTCCTGATCGGCCTGACCCTGGCGGTCCTGCTGGCGGCCTGCCTGCTGGGCGTGACGGGAGCGCCGCTGGCCGTGTGCCTGATCGTGGTGATGCTCGCGCCCTTCGTGACCGTGGTCGGCTACGAGACGATCGGACGCGAGCATCAGCGGCGCATGCTGGAGGGGGCCGGGGTGGGGTAGGGGGTGGAGCGGGAGGCCGGCGGCTTACGCGGACCTCCTCCTCCCGGACCTGTACATCAGCGCGCCGATGATCAGGAAGACGACGGGAGCGGCCATGATCGGAACGAACTTCGCGCCAGTGGCCAGCATGACGACGACCGATATCACCATGAGCGCGGTCATGGCGAGTATCAGGATCCCGAAAACCTTGTTGATCGTTGCCTTCTCGTTGGTCACGCGCGGTCCTTTCTCGAATGCGTCGGACTGACCCGGCTGTCAGGCGGGGCCGTTCTTCCCTCGGCGGATGAAGAACCAGCCGGTGACGGAGACGCATCCGATGATCCCCAGCAGTGCCCACCCTCCGCTGTTGCCGGACGCGATCAGGAAGACGGAGAGGACGATACCCACGAAGCCGAATGCGGCGGCGAACCGGAGATACCGCTTGACGGCGGCGCGCTGCTCCACCGTCCATCCGACGTGCGGCTCCGGCATACTCATTCCCACTCCTTCCCGCGGCCCGATGCTTCTACTTCGCACGATCGCGTACGTACAGGAAAGCGATGATGGCCCCGAACACGATGAATAGACCTACCGCCAGGTAGGGCGACCAGGACGGCCCATCGGGTCGGTTTCCGGCGAAAAGAAGAACCTCGCGCATCATCGCCTGCCCTTTCTCCGGTCGTCGGAAAGCGCGTCGTGGTGACGGCTTTTCCCCCACGGCTCATGGAGTTCAGCGTGCCCCCGGGTTCCCGGTTGAATCCCGTGTCCACGTGGGCCGTCGAGGCGGCGGACGGGCCGGGGCCGCCGGATTGCCGGGCGCGCCACCGGAGGCGCGCGGGGCGGTTCGGGTGGCGCGCCCGGCCCATCTGCGGCCTCAGATCGAGAACCGCTCCCGCTCCAGCAGCGGCTGCACCCGGGACCGGAAGCCGCCCGTGCGGAACGGCCGCTGGAGCAGGCCGGGGCGCAGCTCCTGGGCGAGCGCGGCGACGATCATGCCCTGGTCCAGGGCGAGCATGAAGTCGCTGACCCGGCCCGTCGACACGTTCACCGAGTCCCGGAAGCCGAGCCCGTCCTCGTACGCGCCGAAGTCCCGCTCCAGGGCCCGCAGGTTGGCCACCGCCTCCCGGCCGGCGTACGGCAGGGCCAGGAAGGAGGCGTGCGGGGTGACCACGCCGTTGGTGAACGCCGAGGGAGGCGGCAGGGGTTCGCCGTCCGTGGTGTGCGTGCGGTCGGTGTTGGAGGCGTAGCCGTCGACGGCCATGCCGAGCGCGTCGACCCCGTACTCCTGGTAGCCGTCCTCGGGGACGTTGGAGGGGGAGAAGCCCCAGTAGCCGTACTCCGCCTCCCGCAGGCCGTGGTCGATGTGGCCGCGCACGTAGCGGTGGTGGGTCTCGCCCCACGCGCGCGGCGACCACTGCGGCTCCGGCACGAACAGCGGCACCATCAGCGCCTCGAACATCGAACCGCCCCAGGTGGGGACCACCTTGCGGCCGCGGTGGGTGTAGTGGCCGTTCCAGACGCGTACGCCGTCGACGGTGACGTATCCGCCGCCCGGCTTCTGCTCCTGTTCGTGCTCCGGCAGCATCGTCCGCAGCATGTGCCAGTAGTGGTCAGAGGGGAGGGAGCCGTCCGCGATGCCGAGGTAACTGGCCATGCGCGGCTCGGTGTTGAGCGCGCCGTAGTGGTGCGGGGTCGGCTCGTCCGTGTCCGTCCAGACGCCGCCGCGCAGCTGGCCGGGGCCCGCGACCGGGTCGGCCGGGTCGAAGGGGGTGTAGAAGTACGACCAGTCCGCCGTGGCCAGGATGCGGTGGATACGGGGGCGCAGGCTCGGGGCCGCGTCGGCGGCGATCCGCAGGCCCGTCACCAGCCAGGCGTTGTCGACGGAGGACAGGAAGGGGCGGACCGGGTCGCCGGTGCCCGGCCACTCGGTCAGCACCGAACCGTCGTGCGCGTCGTACCAGTTGAGCCAGAAGCCGTGGTGGCGTTCCAGCTTCTCGACGGCCGCGACCGTACGGGACAGCGCGCGGACCATCGTGCTCTCGCGGATCACGCCGAGGCCCGCGGCGGCCACCGTCGACCACAGGCCGCAGCCGATGTTGGTCGGCGAGGTCTGGGCGGACTGGACGGGGGCTCCGGGGCCGCTCAGGTCGATCTTGTCGGTGACGAGGCCGAAGTCGGTCGTCATCGCCTCCATCGAGCGGTACGTGTCACGGAACCAGGTGGTGAGAAGGCGTGGTCCGGCGGGGGCGGCGACTGCCGCGGGGGCGGTTACGGCTCCGAGCGACAGGGCCGCGGCCCCGGTCCCTGCGGCGGTGAGAAACGTGCGACGGTCCATCGTTCCGGCTCCTGGTGGCAGAAGGGGGAGGGGAAGGGCAAGTCGTGGTGTTCGGCCGTGCGGGGTGGTGCGGGGTGGTGCGGGGATGCGTGGTCGTGCGGGGCGTCCCGGCATCCGAGGTGGTGCGGGGGTCGTGCGGGCGCGCCGGGCGTACGGGGGCGTGCCCTGCGTCCGGGCGCGGGCGGTGTCGCGCCGCGCGTTGGGGCGGGTGATGTCGCGCCGAGCCGGGCGCGGTGTCGCGCGGGGCGGGCGGGACCGGGGGGTCGGGGGCCGGCGGTCGTCAGGATCCGCCGGCCCCCGGCCCACCCGAGGGAGCCGTCAGGTGGCTCCCCGTACAGAGGGGCAGCCCGGGGGCGGGTCAGGCTGCCGTGCGCGGGAGTTCGCGGGTGCGGCCGAGCGAGCCCAGCCACTTCGCCGAGTCGCGGGGGGTGCGCTCGAAGGTCTCCCAGTCGATGGCGATCAGGCCGAACGTGGCCTTGTACGTGCCCCACTCGTAGTTGTCCAGGGCGCTCCACGCCAGGTAGCCCCGGATGTCGAGGCCGTCGGCCAGCGCCGAGGCGACCTCGTCCAGCGCGCCCGCGTAGTAGTCGACGCGGCGGCTGTCGTCGGCGGTGGCGATGCCGTTCTCCGTGACGATCAGCGGGACGTCGCCCACCACCGCGGCCGTGTGGCGCAGCGCCTCGCCGACCGCCGTCGGGTAGTACTCCCACGTCGTCAGGGTCCGCTCGACGTCGTCGGCCGCCGGGATCGGGCCCTCGGGGCCGATCCGCGTACGGGTGTAGGACTGCACGCCGATCCAGTCGTCGCCGCGCGCCGCCTCGATGAAGACGTCCTCGCGCGGGTGGCGGTAGGCGGCGGTGACGTCCTCCGCGCCGGGGAGCGCCTGGTAGACCTGGTTGGCGATGGTCCAGCCGACCTGGATGCCCGCGTCCAGGGCCCGGACCTCCTTGACGGCCGCGTGGTGGGCGGCGATGACGGCCGCGGTCGTCTCGTCGTCGGGGGTGGGCAGGCCGGCGGGCGGGAAGCTGTTGTCGCCGCGCTTGGCCTGGCCCGCCATCACGGCGATCATGTTCGGCTCGTTGATCGTGCAGACGTGGGAGACGCCCTCGGAGATCACCGGGGCGCAGGCCGCCACGTACCGCGCGAACAGCTCCACCGCGCCCTCGGCCGTCCAGCCGCCGCGCGCCTCGAACCACTGCGGGACGGTGAAGTGGTGCAGGGTCACCATCGGACGCAGGCCGCGCTCGATCGCGCCCTCCACCATCCGCCGGTAGTGGGCGAGCTGGGCGCGCGAGAAGTGGCCCTCGACCGGCTCGATGCGGGCCCACTCGACGGAGAAGCGGTAGTCGGTGAAGCCGAGCGAGGCCAGCAGGTCCATGTCCTCGGGCCAGCGGTGGTAGCTGTCGCAGGCGTCCAGGCTCGGCTCCGCGATGTGGGTGCCGGCGGCGTGCTCCTTGACCCACCAGTCGCTGTCGGTGTTGTTGCCCTCGATCTGGTGGGCGGCCGTGGACGCGCCCCAGAGGAATCCCTCGGGGAACGGGACGGGGGTCTTCTGGTCCCAAGCAGGGGTGTGTGTCATCGCGACATGTCTTTCTGGTGGTGGTGAGGGGTGTGGCCGCGCTCTGTTGCGGGGTGGGGTGCGGCCTCGTACGAGAGGTGCCCGGGCGGACGCGCTACTTCATGCCCGCCGTGGCGATGCCCTGCGTGAAGTGCCGTTGCAGCGCGATGAAGACGACCAGCACCGGCAGCACGATCAGGAAGGCCCCGGCCATCAGCATCCCGTTGGAGCCGCCGGCCTTGTTGGGGTCGGTGGCGAAGGTCGCCAGGGCCACCGGGAGGGTGTACTTGTCGGGGTCGTTGGTCGCGATCAGCGGCCAGACGAAGTTGTTCCAGGAACCCAGGAACGTGAAGATCGACAGGGTCGCGAGGGCGGGCTTCACCAGCGGCATCACGATCCGCCAGAAGATGTACCACTCGCTCGCGCCGTCCATCCGGGCCGCCTCCAGCAGCTCGTCCGGGATCGACTGCATGAACTGGCGCATCAGGAAGACCCCGAAGGCTCCGGCGGCGAACGGCAGCACCAGACCCGCGTAGCTGTCGATCAGCTGGAGCTTGCTCATCAGCACGAACAGCGGCAGCAGCATCAGGTTGCCGGGCACCATCAGCGCGCCGAGCACCAGGCCGAAGATCTTGTTGCGGCCGACGAAGTTCAGCTTCGCCAGGGCGTAGCCGAGCATCGAGCAGAAGACCAGGTTCGAGACGGTCACCAGGACCGCCACGATCACCGAGTTCATGAAGTACAGCGGCAGGTCCAGCTTGTCGAGCAGCTGCCGGAAGTTCTCCAGGGTCCACTCGGTGGGGATCCACACGGGCGGGCTGGCCGACAGCTCGCTCTGCGTCTTGAAGGCGGAGAGCCCCATCCAGAGGAAGGGCGCCGACATGACCAGCAGACCGAGCGAGAGCAGGACGTAGACGAGGGGGCGGGAGGCGCTCCGCTTCGTCCGCGGCTCGGCGCTCCCCTTCTTCTCCAGGAGCCCGGCCGGTGCGTTCCCGCTGTTGGCGCTCATTTCGTGTTGTCCTTCAGCAGTCGGAGCTGGAGCACCGTGATGCCCATGATCACCACGAAGAGGACGTACGCCATGGCGCTCGCGTAGCCCATGTGGAAGAAGTTGAACCCTTCGCGGTACATGTTCAGCGAGACCGTGAGGGTCGAGTCGGACGGGCCGCCCTGGGTCATCACGAACGGCTCCTCGAACACGTTGAGGTAGCCGATCGTCGTGATCACCGTGGCGTAGAGGACCGTCGGACGCAGCAGCGGGACCGTGATGGACCGGAACTCCTGCCAGACGCTCGCGCCGTCGAGCTTCGCGGCCTCCCGCACCTCGGTGGGGATCGCCTGGAGGCCCGCGATGAACAGCACCATCACCGTGCCGACGTTCCGCCAGACCGCCATGACGATCAGCGACGGCATCGCCAGCGTCTCGGAGCCGAGGAAGTCCGGAGCCGTCCAGCCCACTTCGGAGAAGAGGCCCGCGATCAGCCCGTCGCTCGGATCGAGGACGAACCGCCAGACGACGGCCACCGCCACGATCGTGGTGACCACCGGGGCGTAGAAGCCGACCCGGAAGAAGGTCCGCGCCCGGTCGATGCCGTTGTTCAGCAGCACGGCGACGACCAGTCCGATGCCGATGGTCAGCGGCACGCCGACGACGACGAAGTACCCCGTGTTGAAGAGGGACTTGAGGAACTTCTCGTCGCCGAAGAGGTTGACGTAGTTCTCGAACCCGATGAACTCCGCTTCCCACGGGCGCGTCACGTTGCGCAGCCCGAAGTCCGTGAAGCTCATCACCAGCGTGGCGAGGATCGGGAACGCCATGAAGACGGTGAACAGGACGAGGAACGGGGTGGAGAACAGCCAGCCCGCCGCGTTCTGGACGCCCATCGACGGCTTGCGTCCCCGGCTGCCCCCGGAGGCCGGGGACGGTGCGGCCCCGGCCTTCCGGGGCCCTCGGGCCTTCTCGGTCGTGGTGCTCATGGCTACTGCTTCACGAGACCTTCGATCTCGGACTGCGCGGTCTTCAGCGCGTCCTCGGCGGAAGCCTTGCCCTGCGTCACCTTGGCGATGGCCTGGTCCACCTTGTCGGTGATCTCGGTCCAGTTGGCCAGGGACGGCGAGGACTTGGCGGTGTCCATCTGCTTCTTGAAGATCTGGAGGTCGGCGTCGTCGGCGAGCGCGCCGGACTCCCACGCGGAGGTGTTGGCGGGCAGGTCCTTCGTCCGCTCGTACCAGTCGGCCTGGCCCTTCGTGTCGGTCAGGTACGTGATGAACTCGGTGGCCGCGGCCTTGTGCTCGCTGTCCTTGGAGACGACGAGGGAGGAACCGCCGGCCATGGAGGTGGAGGAGGCGTCCGCCGGGACGTTGGCGATGGCCCACTTGCCCTTGATCTGCGGCTGGCCCTCGTTGAGGAGCGTCACGTGCCAGGGGCCGCCGAAGAACATCGGGACCCGGCCGTTGCCGAAGTCCTTCACCACGTCGTAGCCGGGCTGCACGGACTTGTTGGAGAGGCCCTTGTCGAAGTACGAGCCGTACTCCTTCAGCGCCTTGACGGCCTCCGGGCTGTCGACGACGGCCTCGCCCTTGTCGTTGACGATCTCGCCGCCGGCCGAGTACAGGAAGGAGTAGAAGTTCTGCACGGTGTCCAGGCCGCTGGGCTGGATGGACAGCCCCCACTTGGTCCCGGCCTTCTCCTGGTACGCGCCCGCCAGGTCCTTCAGGCCCTTCCAGTCGGTCGGGGCCTCGGTGACGCCGGCCTTCTCGGCCAGGTCCGTGCGGTAGTAGAGGACGCGGGTGTCGACGTACCACGGCACGCCGTAGGCGGTGCCGTCCACCTCGCCCTGCTCCCAGCCCGCCGGGAAGAAGTCCTTCTTGTCGAAGACCTTGGTGTCCACCGGCTCCAGCACACCGAGCTCGGAGAACTCGCCCATGTAACTGCCGCCCATCTGCGCCACGTCGGGCAGGGTGCCCGCCGCGGCTGCCGAGACGAGCTTCTGGTGGGCGACGTCCCAGCCGATCGGGGTCACCTTGACGGTGATGTTCGGGTTGGCCTTCTCGTAGACCTTGGCCACGTCGGCGAGTTTTTCGCCCTCGGCCCCCATCGCCCACACGGTGAGCGTCTGCTTCTCGTCCGCCGCGACGTCGCCGCCGCCGGAGGAGCCGCAGGCGGAAAGGGTCACGGCGAGCGCGAGCGCTATGCCTGCGGGAGCGGTTCTGGCGATGCGGGACATGGGAGGGCTCCTCCTTGAGCAATCCGAATGCGGCGCGATGTATGCGCTGCCTGTAAGCGCATACATCACTCTGCGCCAGTCCTTCGGCAATCCGCAAGAGGGTGCTGGGTCACACTCGTGCAACGTGCTCGACATCCCGGCGCCTTGTGGTTGAACCGTAAACGCACAATTTGTGGAGCAACAGGCGATGTGACCGATTCGTCTCCGGTCGGGCGGCGGCGGACGCGACGGCCGACGGCCGGGCGGCGGCGGAGGGGACGTGCCCGCGTCGGCGTCGTGGTCGGCGTCTACCCTCGCGGCATGGCCTCACCCGTCGCCCTCGCCCACGACTTCCCGTTCGACCCGGCCTACGGGTACGACGCGCCGGACGCCCTGCTGGGCATCCCCGCCCCGCCCGCCCCCGACGGCTTCGACGCCTTCTGGCGCGGCCGGTACGCCCGCGCCCGCGCCGTCGACCCGCGGCCGGTCCTCGGCCCGGTGGAGGAGGAGCGCGACGGCCTGCGGATCCACGGCGTGACCTACACCTCCGTGGGCGGCGTCCGGCTCGGCGGCTGGCTCGCCCTGCCCGCCGAGGGGCCCGTCCGGTACGGATTCGTCGTCGGGCACGGCTACGGCGGACGCCAGGAGCCCGGCCGCGACCTGCCGCCGCCGCTGCCCGGGGCCGCCGTGCTCCTGCCGTGCGTCCGGGGCATGGGGGAGCGGGGCCGGGTGGACGGCATCCCGGACGTGGCCGACGCGCACGTCCTGCACGGCATCGAATCCCGTGCGTCGTACGTCATCGGGGACTGCGTGGCCGACCTCTGGTGCGCCGCCTCCGCCCTCACGGCCCTCGTCCCGGAGCTGGAGCCGGCCGGCCGGCCCGGCGGCCCCCGCCTCGGCTACCTGGGCGAGAGCTTCGGCGGCGGGCTCGGGGCCCTCGCGCTGCCCTGGGACGACCGCTTCGGCGCTGCCCAGCTCACGGTCCCCACCTTCGGCAACCACCCGCTGCGCCTGACCCTGCCCTGCGCGGGCAGCGGCGAGGCGGTCCGGGCGCACCACCGCGAGCACCCCGGGGTCACGGAGGTCCTCGGCTACTTCGACGCGGCGACGGCGGCCACCCGGCTGACGCTGCCCACCCTGATCGCGGCCGCCCTCTTCGACCCGTCCGTGCCGCCGCCCGGGCAGTTCGCCGTGCACAACGCGCTGGCCGGTGAGCGTGAGCTCCAGGTGCTGACGGCGGGGCACTTCGCGTACCGGGGCATGGCGGCCGAGGCGGCGGAGCTGGAGGCGAACCGGACGCGGTTCTTCGCGGAGCGGCTCACGGCGGCGCGGTGACGGCGGCTGCGGGGCGACCGCGCCCGGCCCCGGCCGCCCGGCGGGAGCCGCGGGTGCTCGACGCCCCCGGCACTCGCCGCGGCAGGGGCCCTCAGCCGCAGCCGCAGCTCGCGCGGCGGGTCACGGAGACCGGCAGCTCCAGGGAGACCGGGGCGCGGCCCGGGTCCGCCAGGCGCTGCACCAGCAGCTCCACCGCCTGCTCGCCCAGCTGCCGGATCGGCTGCCGGACGGTCGTCAGGGGCGGGCGGACGATCCGGCTCAGCGGGATCCCGTCGAAGCCGGTCACGGCGATGTCCTCGGGCACCCGCACCCCGCGCCGCTCCAGCGCCTGGAGCGCGCCGACCGCCATCTGGTCGTTGGCGAACAGCATCGCCTCCGGGCGCTCCACCCCCGTACCCTCCGACCGGTCCAGCAGGGTGCCCGCCGCCAGCGCGCCCTCGGCCTGCGTCATCATCCCGGCGCGCAGCTCCGGCCGGGAGGGCACCGGCAGACCCGCGTCCCGGCACCCCTCCTGGAAGCCCCGGAACCGGGCCTCGGCGTCCGGTGAGTTCTCCTCGCTGCCGATGAACGCCAGCCTGCGCAGCCCGTGGTCCTCGATGAGGTGGCGGGTCAGCTCCCGTTCGCCCTCGGTGTTGGCCACCACGATGTGGTCCAGGTGGTCGATCTCGCGCGGCCCGGCGAGCATCACCACGGGCAGCCGGCGCGATATCACCTCCAGGTCCTCGGTCGGCACGGTCCGCGCCAGGACGGCGAACCCGTCGACCCGGCCCGCGACCTTCGCCACCAGGCTCTCCGGGCCGCCGTCCAGCGAGGCGGCGATCAGCAGGGCGTAGCCGTGCCGCCGGGCGGCCCGTTCCATGCCCCGGATGATCTGGTCGGAGTAGAGCATCACGGCCTGGTCGTCGTCCGCGTCGCTCGCCGCGGCGGCGGTCTCGGCGTCCGGGTCCGCGTAGTCCGGGAAGCAGAGCCCGAGCACGCCGGTGGTCCGGCTGGCCAGGCCCCGGGCGCTGCCGGACGGCACGTACCCCAGCTCGCGGGCCGCCTCCATGACCTTCTCGCGGGTCTGGGCGCGTACGGAATCGGGGTTCCGGTAGACCCGGGAGACCGTGGCAATGGAGACGCCCGACCGCTCGGCGACGTCGTACACCGTGGGGGCGCTCACTCGACCGACCGTCCGCTTCTTCATCCGTAGCGCCGCGCCTGGCGCGTGTGCTGGTACCGGGCCGGCGGCCTGCTCGCCTGCCGATGCGATCACGAGGCCCGTGAAAGCGCATTCACCCTAGATCGTGGGCCGCGGGGGGAGCAAGGCCGCCCGGAGCCGCGCCGGGGGCCCCGCACCCCGCGGAAGTGAAACGTTCCTCCGGCCGGGTGAGCTTGCGCCCGCCGCCCGCCGTGTCTGCGCCCCCTCGCGCGAGGGGGCGTTTTCAGTGGGCGGAAGGAATCAGTGTGATCAACAGTAAATGCCACCACATACGCACTATCCGGTCCATTCCGGTACGGGGTGGTCCGGGCCGGCCCCGGAGGTATCAGCCATGTCCCACGTCGGCGTCCCGCGCGGGACGGTCCGAAAGCGCCGATCGCTCGCGCTCCTCACGACGGGGGTGCTCACGATCCCGGTGCTGGCCGGCTGCACCTCCGGCAGCGAGGAGACCTCCCGGGGCGTGCCCCAGGACATCGCACCCGCCGCCCGCCAGGCGGTCACCGACGGGTCCACGGTGAACTGGGCGGTCGACGCGCTGCCCGCCACCTTCAACGCCTTCCAGGCGGACGCGGACAGCGCCACCACCCGGATCACCGGAGCCCTGCTCCCGACGCTCTTCCCGATGGACAAGTCCGGGCAGCCGAAGCTCAACCCGGACTACCTGGAGTCCGCCGAGATCATCGAGCGCGAGCCGAAGCAGGTCGTGCTCTACAAGCTCAACCAGCAGGCGGTGTGGAGCGACGGACGGGAGATCGGGGCCCCCGACTTCGTCGCCCAGTGGCGGGCGCTCCGGGGCAAGGACTCCGCGTTCTGGACCGCCCGCAACTCCGGTTACGAGCGGATCGAGAAGATCGAGCGGGGCGCGGACGACCTCCAGGTGCGGGTCACGTTCGCCAAGCCGTACGCGGACTGGCGCTCGCTGTTCTCGCCGCTCTACCCGAAGGAGGTCACCGGCTCGCCGGACGCCTTCAACGACGGGGCGCGCGCCACCCTGAAGAACACCGCCGGGCCCTTCGTCCTGCGCGGCGTCAGCAAGTCCGAGGGCACCGTCACGCTGGCCCGCAACCCGCGCTGGTGGGGGGAGAAGGCCAAGCTGGACACCCTCGTCTTCCGCGCGGTCGCCGCGAAGGACCGTACGCGGGCGCTCGCCGACGGCACGGTGGACGTCGCCGACATCGACGCCGCCACCGCCGACCGCATCACCCTCGCCCGCCGCGACCGGGGCGGCAACGGCCAGCCGCTCGCCCACGGCCCGGGTTCCACGACCACGCCCGCCGCGGCCCTGCGCTCCTGGGCCCTGGCGCACGGGTCCGACGAGGAGGCCGCCGAGATCGCGCAGGCCGCCCGGGAGAAGAACCGCAAGGCCGTCGTCGCGTACACCGCCGAGCAGAAGGCCCTGCGCGACTTCGCGGTCCGCAAGTCCCTGGAACCCGCCTACACCCAGCTCGCGCTGAACGGCGAGTCCGGCCCCCTCGCCGACGACCGGGTCCGGCGGGCGGTGGCCCGCGCCCTGGACCGCGAGGAGCTGGCCCGGACGGTCCTGGGGCCGCTGGGCCTTCCGGCGAAGCCGCTCGGCAGCCACCTCGCCCTCGCGGGCCAGCCCGGCTACAAGGACGGCAGCGGGGCGCTCGGCGACCAGAACACCGAGGAGGCGCAGGCCCTGCTGGCGGACGCCGGCTGGACGCGGGGCGGCGCGGCCGAGCCGCCCAAGGACACCAAGGCGGGCAGCGAAGCGGAGAAGAAGGGCGACCGGGGCGGCGCCGAGGGCGCGGAGAAGAAGCCCTCCGAGGGCGCGACGGGCGAGAAGGCCGGACAGAGCTCCGAGGAGAAGGCCGAGAAGACGGACGAGGAGGAGAAGGCCGGGAAGGCCGGGAGCACCGAGAAGGCGGAGGAGGAGGAGAGCGACACGAAGGAGGCGGAGGGCGAGAAGGCCGACCGGGCCTCCGAGGACAGCGCCGCCTCCCGTGACGAGGGCCTCTACATCGTCGGCCAGGACAACAAGCCCGGCGCCCACGCCCCGGCGCAGGCCGCCTCCACCGGCGGCGCCGCCGCCATCCACGTCCTGGCCCCCGGCCGGGCCGCCGCCGCCCAGAGCGCCGCCCTGCGCCGTCAGGCCGGCGCCCTCGGCGAGGACGGCGCCGTCGCGGCCCAGGACAAGCGGCCCGGGGGAGCCGCCGGGGCGTACGCGCCCGTCGGCACCGCCGCCCCGGCGCCCGCCGCCGCCAAGGGACAGCTCGGCAAGGACGGCAAGGCGCTGACCCTGCGCTTCGTCCTCCCCTCCGGGCCCGGCTCCCAGTCGCTGCGCAGCGTCGGCGACAAGATCGCGGTGATGCTGGAGAAGATCGGCATCGGCACGGAGATCATCAAGGTCCCCGACGAGAGCTACTTCAAGGACCACGTCGCCTCCGGCGCGTACGACCTGGCGCTCTACTCGTGGCCCGCGACCGCCTACCCGGCCACCGACGGGCGCCCGATCTACGCCAAGCCGGAGCCCGCCACCGACGGGTCGCTCCTCGTGGAGCAGAACTACACCCGGGTCGGCACCGACCACATCGACCAGCTGTTCGACCAGGCGGCCGCCGAACTCGACGAGAAGGCGGCGCGGGAGCTGATGAAGCAGGCGGACGCCCGGATCTGGGCCGCCGCCGGATCGATCCCCCTCTTCCAGCGGCCGCAACTGGTCGCGGTCGACAAGAAGCTCGCCAACGTCGGGGCGTTCGGTTTCGCGGCCCCCCGGTACCAGGACATCGGGTTCAAGAACCGGCAAGCGGCAGGTTCCCCCGCAGACCGCAAGAAGTAGCGGGGAACCGCCACAGGGCCCCGCCGCCAAGCTCAGATGCACCTCAAAACCCTTGCCCGCCGGTTCGCCCGGCGGGCAGGGTGGTTTCTGCCCTGACCCGGGCCGTTCATCGCGTCACCGCTCCTCACCCCCCACACGCTCCACCACCGCTCCGCCTGAATCCGGCCACCCAAAATGGCCCGGCAGTTCCTTGACAGCGGCTGAATATCGCCTGAATCACACGGGAAGACCGCGTCCGCGGATCGGTCCGGGAAGCCCGGTGGGCCCCGGGCCCGTACGATGGGACGAGCCGTGGCGTGCCGCCCGGCGGGCGTACGAGGACTCGAAGACCGACTGAGACGCCTGATCCCACGATCCGAGAGAAGCGCAAGCCACCCATGCCCACGCGCCACGACATCCGTAACGTAGCCATCGTCGCCCACGTCGACCACGGCAAGACCACGCTGGTCGACGCCATGCTCAAGCAGGCCGGCTCCTTCGCCGCGCACGCTGCCGAGTCGCTCGACGACCGGATGATGGACTCGAACGACCTGGAGCGTGAGAAGGGCATCACGATCCTCGCCAAGAACACGGCGGTGAAGTATCACCCCAAGGACGGCGGGGACCCGATCACGATCAACATCATCGACACCCCCGGCCACGCCGACTTCGGTGGCGAGGTCGAGCGTGGTCTGTCGATGGTGGACGCGGTCGTGCTGCTCGTCGACGCCTCCGAGGGCCCGCTGCCCCAGACCCGCTTCGTGCTGCGCAAGGCGCTGGCCGCCAAGATGCCGGTCATCCTCTGCATCAACAAGACGGACCGCCCCGACTCCCGGATCGCCGAGGTCGTCGACGAGACGTACGACCTGTTCCTGGACCTGGACGCGGACGAGGACCAGATCGAGTTCCCGATCGTCTACGCCTGCGCCCGTGACGGCGTCGCCTCGCTGACCAAGCCCGAGGACGGCACCGTCCCGCCGGACAGCGACAACCTGGAGCCGTTCTTCTCGACGATCCTCAGCCACGTCCCGGCCCCGGAGTTCGACGCCGAAGCGCCGCTCCAGGCCCACGTCACCAACCTGGACGCCGACAACTTCCTCGGCCGCATCGCGCTCTGCCGCGTCGAGCAGGGCGAGCTCCGCAAGGGCCAGACGGTCACCTGGATCAAGCGCGACGGCACCATGTCCAACGTCCGCATCACCGAGCTGATGATGACCGAGGCGCTCACCCGCAAGCCGGCCGAGGTGGCCGGCCCCGGTGACATCTGCGCCATCGCCGGTATCCCGGACATCATGATCGGCGAGACGCTGGCCGACCCGGAGAACCCGATCGCGCTGCCGCTGATCACGGTCGACGAGCCGGCCATCTCGATGACCATCGGCACCAACACCTCGCCGCTCGTCGGCAAGGGCGGCAAGGGCCACAAGGTCACCGCCCGCCAGGTGAAGGACCGCCTGGACCGGGAGCTGATCGGTAACGTCTCGCTCCGCGTCCTGGACACCGAGCGCCCCGACGCCTGGGAGGTCCAGGGCCGAGGCGAGCTCGCGCTCGCCATCCTGGTCGAGCAGATGCGCCGCGAGGGCTTCGAGCTGACCGTCGGCAAGCCCGAGGTCGTCACCAAGCAGATCGACGGCAAGACCCACGAGCCGATCGAGCGCATGACGATCGACTCGCCCGAGGAGCACCTCGGCGCCATCACGCAGCTCATGGCGACCCGCAAGGGCCGTATGGAGACCATGACGAACCACGGCTCCGGCTGGGTCCGCATGGAGTGGATCGTCCCCTCCCGCGGCCTCATCGGCTTCCGTACGGAGTTCCTGACGCAGACCCGCGGCACCGGCATCGCGCACTCGATCTTCGAGGGCCACGAGCCGTGGTTCGGCGAGCTGCGCACCCGTCACAACGGCTCGCTGGTGGCCGACCGCGCCGGCTCCGTCACGCCGTTCGCGATGGTCAACCTCCAAGAGCGCGGTGTCATCTTCACCGAGGCCGGCACCGAGGTCTACGAGGGCATGATCATCGGCGAGAACAGCCGCGCCGACGACATGGACGTGAACATCACCAAGGAGAAGAAGCTCACCAACATGCGCGCGGCCTCCGCGGACACCACGGAGAACGTGGTCCCGGCCCGCAAGCTGTCGCTGGAGCAGTCCCTGGAGTTCTGCCGCGAGGACGAGTGCATCGAGGTGACCCCGGAGACCGTGCGCATCCGCAAGGTCGTCCTGGACGCCAAGCAGCGCGGTCGCACGGCCTCGCGCGCCAAGCACGGCTGACACCCCGCCCGAGCGGACGGCCGGCGCACCCCTCCCGGGGTCGGCGCCGGTCCCGTACGGCTGACACGTGGCCCCCTGGGCCGTGAGGACCGCCCGGACGCCCCCCAAGGGCTTCCGGGCGGTCCTGTGTGCCCGGCGGGGCGGCTCGAGAGCCCGGCGCCCCGGACGCCCGCCGGGCCCCGACCTGCGCCGGAGCGGAAGACTCCGGATGGGGAGGCGCCCGGAGCCCTCCCGGGTCCGTCCGACGGCCCGTCAGCGCGGCCATTGACAGAAGGCCCGGCCCACCACGGACACTGAGGTGGGCCGGGCCTTCGTCAATCTCTTTTTATGACCAAGGTGTCCGGATATCGGGGGTCGCTCTCCGGAACATGTGTTAACAGTCCGTTTCGGGCGTGTCTGTCTGGGATCGCTTTGTCCGGATTTCGGGCACGCAGAGGGTGCTGATGTTGTCAAACCGAGACCCTTTAAGTGTGGTTTACAGCCCGGCCGTACTCAATAGTTGGCTCCATTGAGCTCGGGTCAATGGGTCACGCACTGTGGGGAGTGCCGACTCACGAGCACACTCGGGGCACTGAACGATCACCGTCAGGGGTGTCGGTGAATCTCTCCAGTGCCCTTCTTGTAGTCAAAAGTGGACTCATGAGGAGGAAACCCATGCGCGGTGCCAAGAGCGCCAAGTGGGTCGCGGGAGCGGCCGTCATCGCCCTGGCCGCGACTGCCTGTGGCGGCGGCGACAGCAGCGACGAAGGCAAGAAGAACACGTCGGGACAGCCCGCCGGTTACGTCTCGATCGACGTCGGCGAGCCCCAGAAGCCTCTGATGCCGGCCGACACGAACGAGAGCAACGGCTCCTACGTCATCCAGTCGCTGTTCACCCAGCTGCTGGACTTCGACAGCAAGGGCGAGATCGTCCTCACGAACGCCGAGTCCGTCGAGACCGAGGACTCCAAGACGTGGACCGTCAAGCTCAAGGCCGGCTGGAAGTTCCACAACGGTGAGGCCGTGACCGCGCAGTCGTACATCGACGCGTGGAACTGGTACGCCAACGTCGACAACAAGCAGCAGAACGCCTTCTGGTTCTCCGACATCAAGGGCTACGCGGACGTCCACCCCGAGAAGGGTGCGGCCAAGTCCAAGGAGATGTCGGGTCTCAAGGCCGTGGACGACACCACGTTCACGATCGAGCTGACCGACAAGGTCCCGTACTTCAACTACAAGCTCGGTTACGCGACGTTCGCGCCGCTGCCGAAGGTCTTCTACGACGACCCGAAGGCGTTCGGCCAGAAGCCGATCGGTAACGGTCCGTACACGTTCGAGAAGTGGACCCACAAGAAGCTCATCCAGGTCAAGGCCTGGGACGAGTACCAGGGCCCGAACAAGGCTGCCAACAAGGGCATCCAGTTCAAGAACTACTCGACCGTCGAGGCCGCCTACTCGGACGTCCTCTCCGGCAACCTGGACATGATCCGCCAGGTCGGCCCGCGTGACCTGCCCAAGTACAAGACGGACCTGGGCGACGGCGCGATCGAGCAGCCCTACGCCGCGATCCAGACGCTGGTCCCGGCCTTCTACACGGACACGTTCAAGGACATCGACCCCAAGGTCCTCCAGGGCCTGTCCATGGGCATCGACCGTGACACGATCACCAAGACCGTGCTGAACAACACCCGTACCCCCGCGACGAGCTTCACGCCGCCGCAGGTCAAGGGCAACCAGCAGCTCGAGTCGGACTTCCTGAAGTACGACCCGGTCAAGGCGAAGGCTCTCATCAAGGAGGGCGGCGGTGTTCCCGGCAACAAGTTCTCCATCCAGTACAACGCCGACGGCGGGCACAAGGAGTGGGTGACCGCTGTCTGCGAGTCCATCCGCAACGCCACCGGGGTCGACTGCGTGGGCGACGCGAAGCCGGACTTCCCGACCGACCTCGAGGCTCGTGACAACAACGAGGTCAAGGGCATGTACCGCGGTGGCTGGGTCGCCGACTACCCGGTCAACGTGAACTTCCTCAAGGAGCTCTACCACTCCAAGGCCGAGTCGAACAACGGTCGGTTCGCCGACAAGGAGATCGACGAGCTGATGGCCAAGGGCGACAAGGCGGACTCCCTGGAGGAGTCGGTCGCCGCCTACCAGGAGGTCGAGAAGGCGCTCGTCGAGAAGATGCCGGCGATCCCGCTCTGGTACTACCGCATCAACGGCGGCCACGGCAAGAACGTCGACAACGTCGTTGTCGACTTCCACGGTGACCTCGAACTGACCGGCGTCACCACCAAGTAACGCCTGCGGGTCATTCCCCAACTGGCCGTCATCCGCCCGTGCTGCCCCTCAGCACGGCCGGAGGCGCGGGGGTCGCCTCTGCGAAGAGGTGGCCCCCGCGCCGCAGTTATCCCCACACGGAGGCACCCATGGGGCGCTATGTCGCACGACGACTGCTCCAGATGATCCCGGTCTTCCTCGGGTCGACCCTGCTGGTCTTCCTGATGATGTACGCACTGCCCGGCGACCCCGTCAGAGCACTTGCCGGTGAACAGCACGTGGACGCGGCGCAGATCGCGTCCATGAAGGCAGATCTGGGCCTGGACCAGCCGATCTGGCAGCAGTACCTGAACTACCTGGGCAATCTTTTCCAGGGCGACCTCGGCAACCAGATCGGAACGCAGCGTCCGGTCGCCGAAGTCATCTCCGACGCCTACCCGATCACCGTCAGACTGGCGATCTTCGCCTTCGTCTTCACGGTCGTCGCCGGGATCTCGCTCGGCATCGTCGCCGGCCTCAAGGCCGAGTCCCTCCGGGACCGCGGTCTGCTCGGTCTGACGCTGGTGCTGATCTCCATGCCGTCCTTCGTGCTGGGCTTCCTCGTTCAGTACTTCTTCGCGTTCCAGCTCGGCATCGCCAAGCCGAACGTGAGTCTCGAACCGACCAACACCGAGTTGATCATGCCGGCCATCGTGCTGGCATCGCTGTCGCTCGCGTACGTCGCCCGCCTCACCCGTACCTCGGTCGCCGAGAACATGCGCGCCGACTACATGCGTACGGCTGTCGCCAAGGGCCTGCCGCGCCGCCGCGTCATCGGCGTGCACCTGATGCGCAACTCGCTCATCCCGGTCGTGACCTTCCTCGGCACCGACATCGGCGCCCTGATGGGCGGCGCGATCGTGACCGAGGGCATCTTCAACATCAAGGGCGTCGGATCGCTCGTCTTCGAGGCTCTGGGCAAGCGTGAGGGTGCCACCGTCGTCGGCGTCGTGACGCTGCTCGTCGTCGTCTATCTCATCTGCAGCCTGCTCGTCGACCTGCTCTACGCGGTCCTGGACCCGAGGATCCGGTATGCCTGACACCACCGCACTCAAGAGCACCGACGCTTCGGCCACCGCTGTCGACGCGCCGCCCGCCACGGACACCGGTCCGGCGCCCGGCAAGCCGCGCAGCCTCTGGTCGGACGCCTGGCACGACCTGCGGCGCAACCCGCTCTTCATCGTCTCGATGGTGCTGATCCTGCTGCTCGCCGTGATGTCGATCTTCCCGGGGCTGTTCACCAGCGCCTCGCCGAGGGAAGCCAACCTGGCCGAGCACTACCTCCAGCACCCGAACTGGGGCCACTTCTTCGCCCCCGACTGGCTCGGCTACGACGGTCAGGGACGCTCGATCTACGCGCGTCTCGTGTACGGCGCCCGCGCCTCGATCACCGTCGGCGTCGTGGTGACCCTCGCGGTCACCATCACGGGTCTGATCATCGGCATGCTCGCCGGTTACTTCGGCGGCTGGATCGACACGATCCTGTCGCGCATCACCGACGTCTTCTTCGGCGTCCCCTTCATCGTCGGCGCCATGGTCATCCTGACCAGCTTCGAGAAGCGCTCGGTGTGGGTCGTGATCCTCTCGCTGGCCTTCCTCGGCTGGACGTCGATCGCCCGTGTCGCCCGCGGCTCGGTCATCACGATCAAGCAGTCCGACTACGTGGTCGCCGCCAAGGCGCTCGGCGCCTCCACCACCCGGATCCTGACGCGGCACATCCTGCCGAACGCCATCGCTCCGGTGATCGTGGTCGCCACCATCGCGCTCGGCGGTTACATCGCCGCCGAGGCCACCCTGTCGTTCCTCGGCATCGGCCTCGCCGAGCCGACGGTCTCGTGGGGCATCGATGTGTCCGCTGCGAAGGACCAGCTCCGCAACGCGCCGTACGTCCTGGTCATCCCCTCGGTGATGGTCTCGATCACGGTGCTGTCCTTCCTGATGTTCGGCGATGCGGTCCGCAACGCCCTCGACCCCAAGATGCGCTGAGGGAGGCGTTCGTGACCACCATCGACAAGACGGCTCACGTCCCCGCACCGCGGGAGTCCGTGAGTGGCGACGGTCCACTGCTCGACGTCCGTGACCTGCACGTGGAGTTCCACACCCGCGACGGTGTGGCCAAGGCGGTCAACGGTGTGAACTACACCGTCAGCGCCGGCGAGACGCTCGCGGTGCTCGGCGAGTCCGGCTCCGGCAAGTCCGTGACCGCGCAGACCATCATGGGCATCCTCGACATGCCGCCGGGGAAGATCACGCAGGGCGAGATCCTCTTCCGCGGCCAGGACATGCTGAAGATGTCCAACGAGGAGCGCCGGAAGATCCGCGGCCGGAAGATCGCGATGATCTTCCAGGACGCGCTGTCCTCGCTGAACCCGGTCCTCTCGGTGGGCTACCAGCTCGGCGAGATGTTCCGGGTGCACCAGGGCCTCTCCAAGAAGGAGGCCAAGGCCAAGTCCATCGAGCTGATGGACCAGGTCAAGATCCCGGCGGCGGCGGCCCGTATCTCGGACTTCCCGCACCAGTTCTCCGGCGGTATGCGCCAGCGCATCATGATCGCCATGGCGCTGGCCCTGGAGCCGGACCTGATCATCGCGGACGAGCCGACCACCGCGCTCGACGTGACGGTGCAGGCCCAGGTCATGGACCTGCTGGCCGAGCTCCAGCGCGAGTACAACATGGGGCTCATCCTGATCACCCACGACCTCGGCGTCGTCGCCGACGTCGCGGACAAGATCGCCGTGATGTACGCGGGCCGGATCGTGGAGACGGCCCCGGTCGACGAGCTGTACAGCCGTCCGGCGCACCCGTACACCAAGGGTCTGCTGGAATCGATCCCGCGCCTGGACCAGAAGGGCCAGGAGCTCTACGCGATCAAGGGCCTGCCGCCCAACCTGACGCGTATCCCCGCGGGCTGTGCCTTCAGCCCGCGCTGCCCCAAGGCACAGGACATCTGCCGCACCGACGTCCCGCCGCTCGTCCCGGTGACCGAGCAGGACGGTCTGGAGCTCGTCGGCCGCGGCAGCGCGTGCCACTTCTGGAAGGAGACGATCCATGGCTGAGCTCAAGAAGGAGCCCGTGGACGCCACCCCGAACGTCTCCGCCGTGGAGACCGTGGACGTCGCGACCGAGGCGGAGGCCGTGGCCGCCATCGACGCGCCCGTCAGCCAGGGCGAGCCGATCCTCCAGGTGCGGAACCTCGTCAAGCACTTCCCGCTGACCCAGGGCATCCTCTTCAAGAAGCAGATCGGCGCGGTCAAGGCCGTCGACGGCATCTCCTTCGACCTGTACGCCGGTGAGACCCTCGGCATCGTGGGCGAGTCCGGCTGCGGCAAGTCCACGGTCGCCAAGCTCCTGATGACGCTGGAGCGGGCCACCGCCGGCGAGGTCTTCTACAAGGGCCAGGACATCACCAAGCTGTCCGGCCGCGCGCTGAAGGCCGTGCGCCGCAACATCCAGATGGTGTTCCAGGACCCGTACACCTCGCTGAACCCGCGCATGACGGTCGGCGACATCATCGGGGAGACCTTCGAGATCCACCCCGAGGTGGCCCCGAAGGGCGACCGGCGCCGCCGCGTCCAGGACCTCCTGGACGTCGTCGGGCTGAACCCGGAGTACATCAACCGGTACCCGCACCAGTTCTCCGGCGGTCAGCGCCAGCGCATCGGCATCGCCCGCGGCCTGGCGCTCAACCCGGAGATCATCATCTGCGACGAGCCGGTCTCCGCGCTCGACGTGTCGGTGCAGGCCCAGGTCATCAACCTGATGGAGAAGCTCCAGGACGAGTTCAACCTGTCCTACGTCTTCATCGCGCACGACCTGTCCATCGTCCGGCACATCTCCGACCGCGTCGGCGTCATGTACCTCGGCAAGATGGCCGAGATCGGCACGGACACGCAGATCTACGACCACCCGACGCACCCCTACACCCAGGCGCTGCTGTCGGCGGTCCCGGTCCCCGACCCGTCGGCCCGTGAGGGACGCGACCGGATCATCCTGACCGGTGACGTTCCGTCACCGGCGAACCCGCCCTCCGGCTGCCGCTTCCGCACCCGGTGCTGGAAGGCGGAGGAGCGCTGCGCGACGGAGGAGCCCCTGCTGGCGATCCCCGAGCGCTTCGTCGCGGGCAGCACGCCCGCCACGCACGAGTCGGCGTGCCACTTCGCCGAGGAGCGCGACGTCGTGCACGCGGCGTAGTCGCTTCTCGATCCCGAACGGCAGATGCCCGGTCCCCGGTGGGGGCCGGGCATCGTCGCGTCCGCCCCCGCCCCCGCCCGTACGGGGTAAGCCCGCATGCGATGCATGGCGTTATGAGGTGATATGAGGCATTGAGCTACTCGATGACTCTCTAGGAGGCACTTCATGCGCGGAGCCACACAGGTCAGGTGGGCCGCATGTGCGGTGGCCGTCGCCCTGGCGGCGACGGCCTGCGGCGGCGGTGGGGGTGACGACGGCGGCAGCGGCGGCGCCGACGGCATCGTCAGCTCCTCCTGGGGAGACCCGCAGAACCCGCTGGAACCCGCCAACACCAACGAGGTCCAGGGCGGCAAGGTCCTCGACATGGTCTTCCGCGGACTGATCCGCTACGACCCGAAGACCGGCGAGGCCAAGAACATGATCGCCGAGTCCATCGACTCGACGGACTCCCAGAACTTCACGATCAAGCTCAAGGACGGCTGGACGTTCTCCAACGGCGAGAAGGTCACCGCCAAGTCGTTCGTCGACGCCTGGAACTACGGCGCCGCGCTGAAGAACAACCAGAAGAACGCCTACTTCTTCCAGTACATCGAGGGCTACGACAAGGTCCACCCGGAGTCCGGCTCCGCTTCCGCGGAGACCATGTCGGGCCTGAAGGTCGTCGACGACCTGACCTTCACCGCCAAGCTCACCCAGAAGTTCTCGCTGTGGCCCGACACCCTCGGCTACTCCGCCTTCGTCCCCCTGCCCAAGGCCTTCTACGACGACCACGACGCCTGGCTCTCCAAGCCCGTCGGGAACGGCCCGTACACCATCGAGTCGTACGCCAAGGGCTCCTCGATGAACCTGCGCAAGTGGGACGACTACCCCGGCGACGACAAGGCGAAGAACGGCGGCGTCGACCTCAAGGTCTTCACCGACAACAACACCGCCTACACCGACCTGACGTCGGGCAACCTCGACCTCGTCGACGACGTGCCCGCCTCCCAGCTCCGCAACGTCGAGGCGGACCTCGGCAATCGGTACATCAACACCCCCGCCGGCATCATCCAGACCCTGGCCTTCCCCTTCTACGACAAGGAATGGGACACCGACGACGCCCGCAAGGTCCGCCAGGGCCTCTCCATGGCGATCAACCGGCCGCAGATCACCGACCAGATCTTCCAGAAGACCCGCACCCCCGCCTCCGACTGGACCTCCCCGGTCCTCGGCGACGACGGCGGCTTCAAGAAGGGCCTCTGCGGCAAGGAGTGCACGTACGACAAGGCCGCGGCCAAGAAGCTGATCGACGAGGGCGGCGGCATCCCCGGCGGCCAGCTGAAGATCTCGTACAACGCGGACACCGGCTCCCACAAGGAGTGGGTCGACGCCGTCTGCAACAGCATCAACAACGTCATGGGCAACAACAAGGCCTGCGTCGGCGGCCCCGTCGGCACCTTCGCCGACTTCCGCGCCCAGGTCTCCACCCAGAAGCTCACCGGCGCCTGGCGGGCCGGCTGGCAGATGGACTACCCCCTGATCCAGAACTTCCTCCAGCCGCTCTACTACACCAACGCCCCGTCCAACGACGGCAAGTGGAGCAACCAGCAGTTCGACGACCTGGTCGACAAGGCCAACGCGGAGAGCGACAAGGCGAAGGCCGTCACCACCTTCCAGGACGCGGAGAAGATCCTCGTCACCGAGATGCCGGTCATCCCGCTCTGGTACCAGAACGGCAGCGCCGGCTACTCGGACCGGGTCGACAACGTGGAACTGAACCCCTTCAGCGTCCCGGTCTACGAAGAGATCACCGTCAAGTGACGCGCTGAGCGACGCGGACGGCCGGGACGCCCGACACAGCGCCCCGGCCGTCCGCGCACCCGTACCGCCCGCCAGGAACCGCTCGCCCCAGGGGGCGCCCTCCCGGTCACGCCGGGCTCGCGGGGCCCGCACCGCGAACCCGCGGCCCCGGACCCCGCTCCCCGATCCGGCCTGACCGACCAGGCGCCCCCCGACCCCCGGAGCCCCTCATGGGACGTTATGTGATCCGGCGGCTGCTGCAGATGATCCCGGTCTTCTTCGGCACCACGCTGTTGATCTTCCTCATGGTGAACGTGATGGGCGACCCCATCGCGGGCCTCTGCGGCGACCGCCAGTGCGACCCGGCCACCGCCGCCCAGCTGCGCGCCGAGTTCGGCCTCGACAAGCCGGTCTGGCAGCAATACCTCACCTACATGGGCAACGTGTTCACCGGCGACTTCGGCACCGCCTTCAACGGGCAGAAGGTCACCGAGCTGATGGCCACCGCCTTCCCCATCACGATCCGGCTCACCGTCGTCGCGGTCGTCTTCGAGGTCGTCATCGGCATCAGCCTCGGCGTCGTCACCGGGCTGCGGCGCGGCCGTCCCGTCGACACCACCGTCCTCATCCTGACGCTGGTCGTCATCGCCATCCCGACCTTCGTCACCGGCCTGCTGCTCCAGCTCCTCCTGGGCGTCAAGTGGGGCATCATCAAGCCCTCGGTCTCCCCGGACCCCACCTTCGACGAACTGCTCGTCCCCGGACTGGTCCTCGCCTCGGTCTCGCTCGCCTACGTCACCCGGCTCACCCGGACCTCGATCGCCGAGAACGCCCGCGCCGACTACGTACGCACCGCCGTCGCCAAGGGCCTGCCCCGCCGCCGGGTCGTGGTCCGGCACCTGCTGCGCAACTCGCTGATCCCCGTCGTCACCTTCATCGGCACCGACGTGGGGGCCCTGATGGGCGGGGCCATCGTCACCGAGCGGATCTTCAACATCCACGGCGTCGGCTACCAGCTCTACCAGGGCATCCTGCGCCAGAACTCCCAGACCGTCGTCGGGTTCGTCACCATCCTCGTCCTCGTCTTCCTGGCCGCCAACCTGATCGTCGACCTCCTGTACGCCGTACTCGACCCGAGGATCCGCTATGCCTGAGCCGCAGACCCCGGACGAAGCGATCTCCCCGGCGGGCGCCGGCGGCCCCATGGACCTGGCCCTGGAGGAGGGCACCAGCCTGGAGAAGAACCCGGGCGGCCCCGACGGCGCCGGACCCGCCGGGAAGCCCCGCAGCCTCTGGTCGGACGCCTGGCGCGACCTGCGGCGCAACCCGGTCTTCATCATCTCCTCGCTGGTCATCCTCTTCCTGGTGATCATCTCGATCTGGCCCTCGCTCATCGCGAGCGGCGACCCCCTCCAGGCCAACCTGGACGACGCCCAGAAGGGCTCCGAGCCCGGCCACCCCTTCGGCTTCGACCCGCAGGGCCGGGACGTCTACACCCGGGTCGTCTACGGCACCCGCACCTCGGTGACCGTCGGCATCTGCTCCACCCTCGGCGTCGCGATCCTCGGCAGCGTGCTCGGCGGCCTCGCCGGCTTCTTCGGCGGCTGGTGGGACTCGATCCTCTCCCGCCTCACCGACGTCTTCTTCGGCATCCCCGTGGTCCTCGGCGGCCTGGTCTTCCTCTCCGTCGTCACCAGCTCCACCGTCTGGCCCGTCGTCGGCTTCATCGTCCTGCTCGGCTGGCCCCAGATCGCCCGCATCGCCCGCGGTTCGGTCATCACCGCCAAACAGAACGACTACGTCCAGGCGGCCCGCGCGCTCGGCGCCTCCAACTCCCGGATGATGCTGCGCCACATCACCCCGAACGCCATCGCCCCGGTCATCGTCGTGGCGACCATCGCGCTCGGCACCTACATCTCGCTGGAGGCGACCCTCTCCTACCTCGGGGTCGGCCTGAAGGACCCGGCCGTCTCCTGGGGCATCGACATCTCCGCCGCCTCCAACTACATCCGCAACGCCCCGCACATGTTGCTCTGGCCCGCCGGAGCCCTGGCGATCACCGTGCTCGCCTTCATCATGCTCGGCGACGCGGTACGCGACGCCCTCGACCCCAAGCTGCGCTGAGGAGCCGGTTGCCATGTTGCTCGAAGTGCGCGATCTGCACGTGGAGTTCCACACCCGCGAAGGCGTCGCCAAGGCCGTCAACGGGGTCAACTACTCGGTGGCCGAGGGCGAGACGCTCGCCGTCCTCGGCGAGTCCGGTTCCGGCAAGTCCGTCACCGCCCAGGCGATCATGGGCATCCTCGACATGCCGCCCGGGAAGATCGCCGGCGGGGAGATCCTCTTCAAGGACCAGGACCTGCTGAAGCTCAAGCCGGAGGAGCGGCGCAGGATCCGCGGCCAGGAGATGGCCATGATCTTCCAGGACGCCCTGTCCTCGCTCAACCCGGTCCTCACCGTCGGCCAGCAGCTCGGCGAGATGTTCGTCGTGCACCGCGGCATGTCCCGCAAGGACGCCAGAACCAAGGCCGTCGAGCTGATGGACCGGGTCCGCATCCCCGCCGCCAAGGAACGGGTCGGCCAGTACCCGCACCAGTTCTCCGGGGGGATGCGCCAGCGCATCATGATCGCCATGGCGATGGCCCTGGAACCCTCCCTGATCATCGCCGACGAGCCCACCACCGCCCTCGACGTCACCGTCCAGGCCCAGGTCATGGAGCTCCTCGCCGAACTCCAGCGCGAGCTGAACACGGGCCTCATCCTGATCACCCACGACCTCGGCGTCGTCGCCGACGTCGCCGACAAGATCGCCGTCATGTACGCGGGCCGCATCGTCGAGACCGCCCCCGTGCACGACATCTACAAGGCCCCCGCCCACCCGTACACCAAGGGCCTCCTCCAGTCGATCCCGCGCCTGGACCAGAAGGGCCGGGAGCTCTACGCGATCAAGGGCCTGCCGCCCAACCTCACCCGGATTCCGCCCGGCTGCGCCTTCAACCCCCGCTGCCCGATGGCGAGGGACGTGTGCCGCAGCGACGTGCCGCCGCTCTACGAGGTGGACGAGCGGCGCCGGAGCGCCTGCCACTTCTGGAAGGAGACGCTCGATGCACGCTGACCGCGACGAGAGTGCGGGGACCGGCGGCGCGGCCGGCTCCACCCTGCTGTCCAAGGCCCGGCAGGACGCCGTCACGCCGTACACCGAGGGCGATCCGATCCTTCAGGTCCGCGACCTCGCCAAGCACTACCCGTTGACCCAGGGCATCCTCTTCAAGCGCCAGATCGGCGCGGTCCGGGCCGTCGACGGCGTCGACTTCGACCTGTACGCGGGCGAGACGCTGGGCATCGTGGGGGAGTCGGGCTGCGGCAAGTCGACCGTCGCCAAGATGCTCGTCCACCTGGAACGCCCCACCGCCGGCGCCATCCGCTACAAGGGCGAGGACATCGCGAAGCTGTCCGGCCGGGCGCTGAAGGCGGTGCGCCGCAACATCCAGATGGTGTTCCAGGACCCGTACACCTCGCTGAACCCGCGGATGACGGTCGGCGACATCATCGGCGAGCCGTACGAGATCCACCCCGAGGTCGCCCCGAAGGGCAGCCGCCGCCAGAAGGTGCAGGACCTGCTGGACGTCGTCGGGCTGAACCCGGAGTACATCAACCGCTATCCGCACCAGTTCTCCGGGGGGCAGCGCCAGCGCATCGGCATCGCCCGCGGCCTCGCCCTCAACCCGGAGATCATCGTCGCCGACGAGCCCGTCTCCGCGCTCGACGTCTCCGTACAGGCGCAGGTCGTCAACCTGCTGGACCGGCTCCAGGCGGAGTTCAGCCTCAGCTTCGTCTTCATCGCCCACGACCTCTCGATCGTCCGGCACATCTCCGACCGGGTCGGCGTGATGTACCTGGGCCGGATCGTGGAGATCGGCTCCGACGCGGAGATCTACGACCACCCGACCCACCCGTACACCCAGGCGCTGCTCTCCGCCGTGCCCGTGCCGGACCCGACGGCCCGCGACCACCGGGAACGGATCATCCTGCACGGGGACGTCCCCTCGCCCGCCAACATCCCCTCGGGCTGCCGCTTCCGCACCCGGTGCTGGAAGGCCCGGGAGCGGTGCGAACTGGAGGTCCCGCTGCTGGCGGTCCCCGCGGAGTTCCGGCTCGTCGACACCCCGGCCCGGCACGACTCCGCGTGCCACTTCGCGGAGGAGAAGCGCGTGGTGCCGCCGGAGGGCGAGCTGGAGGTCCCGGGGCCCGCGGAACGGGGGAGCACCGAGCGGGAGCCCGGGGAGCAGCCGGGGGGCACCGTGCGGGAGCCCGGGGACAAGCCGGGGAGCGCCGGGCCGGGCCCCGGACAGCAGGGGAGCGCCGGCGGCGAAGCCTGATGAGGCCGCGTCAGACGCGTTAACAAGCAGGCAACTCCACCGTCGCCGCACCGATATACGAACGCTCCATGCTGGACAGCGTACGGCCGTGCGGGTGCCGTGGTCCGGCCGGAGCGTCGTCTCGTCGCTCCGGCCGGACGCCCGCCGCTCCCGTTCCCCGACGCCCGTCCCGTGCGGCCCGCTCCGTCCCCCGCGCGGGCTTGTTCATCCGTTCGGGCGGGTGGAGTATCGCCGGGTGACGCTTACACGGGGAGCGAGAATCACCGGCGCCGTTCTGTGCGCGGTGTCGGCACTGCTCGTCATCGTCTGGCTGGTGCGGGACATCCGGGCCGCCGACGGGCCGGTGGCGGTCTGGGAACACTGGTCTGGCACCGGGGACCTCCGGGACGTGCCGCTGACGACCACCTCGGCGGCCGCCCTCGTCCTGCTCGCGGCCTACGCCGCGGCCGCCGTGGCGGCACTCCGGTCCGCCTCCGCCGCCCTGGTCCTCGTCGTCACCGGCGCGGTCACCCTCGCCCTGCGGCTGCCCGGCGTCTGGACGGTGGCCGACGCCTCCGCGCCGGAGCACCTCCGCGACCGGGCCCTGATCACCACCTGTGTCGCCCTGGCGGCCGGGATCGGCCTGGTCGTCGCGGGGGTGGCGGGCCGGCGCCCGGCGCCGGAGGGCGCGGTGCGCCCCGTCGGTCCGCGGCGCGGTGGTGCGGCCGTCTTCCTGCTCCTGGGCTCCCAGGCGCTGATCGTCGCCGCCTGGGAGATCAGACAGCCGTTCGTCTACCCGTCCGAGCTCTACCCCGCGTGGTTCATCGGCGGGGGACCCCTGTCCCTCCCGCTGACCGAGGGGCCGCCCGGCTGGGTCGCGGTGACGCACGTCCTGATGTTCCTGGCGGCGGCCGGCGGCGCGCTCACCGGTGCGGCCCACGCGCGACCGCTCGGTCTGATCGCGGGCGGGTTCGTGCTCTCCTCCGGCGTGCTGGGCACGGCGCGCGTCGTCCACTACGAGATGTACGAGCGGTTCTTCGACGCGGACCTGGAAGCGCAGCTGAACATGCTGACCTCCGTCGCCGCGCTCATCGCCGGACCCGTGGTGATCATCGTCCTCGCCCGCAAGGACGTCGAGCGGATCCCGGCGGGTGGCGTCCCCGGCCCCTGGGGCGGCGGCGGGCCGTGGGGCGCCCGGCCCCCCGGCCACCCGCCCCCGCACGTGGCCCCCGGCTACCCGCCTCCGCAGGCGCCCCCCGGGCAGCAGCCGCCGGCCCCCGGCTTCGGGCCCCCGCGGGACGGCGGCTTCGGGCCCCCGCCCCAGGGGCCCCCGCCCCAGGGGCCCCCGCCCCAGGGGCCCCCGCCCCAGGGGCCCCCGCCCCAGGGGCCCCCGCCCCAGGGGCCGCCGTCCCCGCCGGCGGGCGGGTGACGGGGACGACGGGCCCGGCCGGGCGGATGCGGCTCAGGCCCCGGTCATCCCCAGCGACCTCTTGAGGAAGTCCACCTGGAGCAGCAGCAGGTTCTCCGCCACCTGCTCCTGCGGCGTCATGTGCGTCACCCCGCTCAGCGGCAGCACCTCGTGCGGACGCCCGGCGGCCAGCAGCGCCGAGGAGAGCCGCAGGGCGTGGGCGACCACCACGTTGTCGTCGGCCAGGCCGTGCACGATCATCATGGGCCGGACCTCGGCCGCGGGCTCGGAGAGACCGTCGTCGGTGAGCAGCGAGTTGTACGCGTACACCTCGGGCTGCGCCGCCGGGTCGCCGAGATAGCGCTCGGTGTAGTGGGTGTCGTACAGCCGCTGGTCCGTCACCGGGGCGCCCACCACCGCCGCGTGGAACACGTCGGGCCGCCGCAGCACCGCGAGCCCCGCCAGATAGCCGCCGAAGGACCAGCCGCGGATCGCCACCCGGGACAGGTCGAGCGGGAACCGCCCGGCCAGCCCGTGCAACGCCTCGACCTGGTCCTCCATCGTCATCACGAGGTTGTCCCGCACCGCCTTCTCCCACCCCGGCGAGCGGCCCGGCGCGCCCCGCCCGTCCGCCACGACCACCGCGAAGCCCTGGTCCGCGAACCACTGCGAGGTCAGGTGCGCGTTGTGGGCGGCGACCACCCGGCGGCCGTGCGGACCGCCGTACGGATCCATCAGGACCGGAAGGGGACCATCCGCCTCCTGGTAGTCCGAGGGGAGCAGGACGGCGCACGGAATCCGCCGTGCGCCCCCCTCGGTGAGCGTCACGCGGGCGGAGATCACCGGCTGCTGGGCCGAACTGGGGATCCGGGTCAGCCGCTTGCCGTCCCGCACCACCCACGCGGCGGCTCCGGGCTCCTCCGGGACGGCCGAGACCAGGACCGTGAGAGCGCCCGAGCGGACCGCGGAGTGCACGCCCACCCCTTCGGAAACCCGCTCGATTCCCAGCTCGTTCACCCGGTACACATGGATCTGCCCGATCTCCGGTTCCACCGCGTCCTCACCGGCCACCGCCGAGACCAGGATGTCGGACTCCCCGATGTCCAGCACCGACTGGACGTGCAGCTGGGAGCCGGTGAGCAGGCGGTCGCCGACCGCCAGCACCCGCGCGCCGCCCTCGTCGACGATCCGCACCAGCCGCCCGTCGGGCGCCCACGCGGGCACCCCGGGGAAGAGATCCAGCCACACCGGATCCTCGTCGACATGCACGATCCGGGTCGCACCGGTCTCCGGGTCCACCGCCAGATACCGCTGGCTGCGCTGGTCCCGGGCCTGCACCAGCAGCAGCGGAGCGCCCGCGGCGGACCAGTGCACCTGAGCCAGGTACGGGAACGCGGCCCGGTCCCAGACCACTTCGGTACGGGCCCCCTCCAGGTCCATGACGAACAGCCGCACCTCGGCGTTGGGCGTGCCCGCCGCCGGGTAGGCGACCTCGGCGGGCGGCCGTCCGGGGTGCGCGGGATCGGCGATGTACCACCGCTGTACGGGGCTGTCGTCGGCCCGCGCGACCAGCAGCCGGTCCGACTCCGGCGACCACCAGAAGCCCCGGTAGCGGTGCATCTCCTCGGCCGCGATGAACTCGGCCAGCCCGTAGGTGACATGGGAGTCCTCCGGCTCGGCCAGCGCCCGGTCGCCCTCGCCCCCCGCGCCCACGACCCGCAGGGCGCCCTTGGCCACGTACGCGATGTGCCGGCCGTCGGGGGACGGGCGGGGGTCGATCACCGGGCCCGGAACCGGCAGCGCCCGCGCGGTGCCGGCCCGCAGTTCGGCCACGTACACCTTTCCGGACAGGGCGAACGAGGCCAGCTCCGCCGCCGCGTCCACCGCGTAGGTGACGATGCCCGACGAGCCCTCCCGGGTGCGCTCGCGCCGGGCCCGCTCCTGCGCCGAGAGCTTCTCCGCCGCACCGCCCAGCAGGACTTCGGGGTCGGCGGCGACGCGTTCCTCGCCGGTCGCCGGGTCGAGGACCCAGAGCCGGGTGGTGCGGTCCGTTCCGGACATCGACCGGAGGAAGATCACGCGCGTCTCATCCGGTGAGACGGTGAAGGCGCGAGGTGCGCCGAGAGTGAAGCGCTGGGTCCGTGCTTGCTGGCGGGGAAAGGACAGCTTCTGCGAGGTCATGGCTCCGAACTTAGCCTCGCGCAGCGGTTCGTGCGCCCCTCGTGCTGCTGTGCCCCGAACAATGCGTTGGCACGGAAAGTTATGATCCGTAGCGCTCGGTGGGTAGGAACCTGCTGACTTCGTGTACCCCCGTTCCGACCGTCCGAACGTACCGATGGAGGTGAACCGCCGTGGCGCTCTCGATTTCGGCGGTAGTGCTGCTGGCGATCATCGTCTTCCTGCTGATCCGGAAATCCGGGTTGAAGGGGGGACACGCGGTGGTCTGCATGCTGCTCGGGTTCTACATCGCGAGCTCGTCCATCGCGCCGACCATCTCCGATCTGACGAGCAACGTGGCGGGGATGATCGGCAGCATCAAGTTCTGACCCCGGGGGCCGAGGAAGCGCGGGGCGCGGGGGCGCGGGGGCGCGGGGGGCCTCCGGGCTCGTAGGGTGGTCCCCATGAAGGACCTCCCCGCCCGCCGTCTGCTGCTGGTGCACGCGCACCCCGACGACGAGTCGATCAACAACGGCGCCACCATGGCCAGGTATGCGGCCGAGGGCGCCCACGTCACGCTGGTGACGTGCACGCTCGGCGAGGAGGGCGAGGTCATCCCGCCCGCGCTCGCCCGTCTCACCGCCGACCGCGACGACGCGCTGGGCCCCCACCGCGTCGGCGAGCTGGCCGCGGCGATGCGGGAGCTCGGCGTCGACGACCACCGCTTCCTCGGCGGGGCCGGCCGCTACCGGGACTCCGGAATGATGGGCGCCGAGCAGAACGGCCGCCCCGGCTCCTTCTGGTCCACCTCGGTGGACGAGGCGGCGGCCCACCTCGTCGAGGTGATCCGCGAGGTCCGCCCCCAGGTCCTGGTCACCTACGATCCGGACGGCGGCTACGGCCACCCCGACCACATCCAGGCCCACCGTGTCGCGATGCGCGCCGCCGACCTGGCCGCCGACCCGGCGTACGGCTCCGACGCGCCCCACACCGTCGCGAAGGTCTACTGGAACCGGGTGGAGCGGGCCGCGGCCGAGGCCGGCTTCGAGCGGCTGCGCACCACCGCACCCGGGGCCTTCCCCGGCATCGCCTCCGTGGACGACGTCCCGGGCGTGACCGACCGGGAGCACATCACCGCGGAGATCGACGGATCGGCGTACGCCGGGGCCAAGTCGGCGGCGATGCGCGCCCATGCCACCCAGATCGCGGTGGACGGCCCGTTCTTCGCCCTCTCCAACGACCTCGGCCAGCCCCTCCTGACGACCGAGTGCTACCAACTCGTGCGCGGCGTACCGGGTGTGCCCGAGGGGGAGCGCGAGAGCGACCTCTTCGCGGGCCTGCCGCCCGCGACGGACGGGACGGGCGCCGCGGGCGCGCCGAGCGCCACAGGCGCGGCGAACCCCGCGGACGCCGAGGGAGGCGCGGCATGAGCGGGAAGCCGGGCCAGGGCCGTGGCCGCGCCGGATCCTCGCACGCGCCGCGGCGGAACGCGCCGCCCAGGGAGCCCGAGCCCACCGGCTTCGCGGCCCGGCCGAACCCGGTCCGGATCGCCGCCTACGCGGGCCTCGCCGTCCTCGGCGTCCTGGTCGCGATGGCCGGCGCGCTGATCCAACCCGCCTGGTTCCCGGGCGGGTTGATCATCGCGCTGGGGGCCGCCGCGGGTCTCTTCTACGGCGGCCGGATCCTGACCCGGACCCAGATCGGCGCGCTCGCCCCGGCGGCGGGCTGGTTCATCACGGTCTTCCTCCTGCTGAGCGGGCGGCCGGAGGGCGACTACGTCTTCGGCGACGAACTCGGCCTGGTGCTGTTCATGCTCGGCGGGACGGCCGTCGCTGTGATGTGCGCCACCACGTCCAAAGTGCCGCAACCAGCCATCCGCAGCGGCGGGTCCGGTACGTGAAGTGCCAAGTCCGGGTCGGGAAAGACCCCCACAGGTGTGACGCGCGGGTGGAGGTTTCACCCGGTCGCGGAGTGTCCGACGGCGGCGGCCAGTATGGTGGTGCGCGCGCCGAGCCGTCCCCTGGCCTGCGGCATGGGGGAAGTACGGGCGGCGGAGCCAATCGGGAGAACCTGCTTTGAGTCGTGAAACTGACAGTTCGTCCTCCGGGCCCCAGGGCCGCGGCGGAGCCGCGTACCCCTCGGGTACGCCGCCGTACGGATCCCGCCAGTATCCGTCGCTCCACCCGTCGCAGGACGGCTCTGACGAGAACCCGGAATCCGTGGCTCCGCCCCGGCCCGAGGAACCGAAGACCGAGACGACGCTGACGACGCGGATCCGGATCAACATCCCCGGGTCGCGTCCCATCCCGCCGGTCGTGATGCGTACGCCCATGGCGGAGAGCGACATCTCCGGCGGCCGTTCCGACGCGGAGCGCACCGGCGCCACCCCGCGCCCCGGCACGCCGCCGCCCGCGCCCGGACCCGCGGACCGTTCCGCGGGCCCGAACGGCACGGCGGCCGCGGACCGCCCCCGGGACGGCGGCCCCGCCGCCGACCCGGCCCCCGGCGAGAAGCCCGCCCGGGAGAAGGGCGGCAGCGACTGGTTCGCCCCGCGCAAGGCCCCGGCCACCGGGCCGGGAGCGGCCGCTCAGGGCACCGGTGCGCCCGGCGGCGCTCCCGCCGGCCCGGGCGGGGCCCAGGGTCCCGGCGCGGGCGGGTCCGACGGCGATGCGGGGCGCTCGCGCCCCGACCTGCCGTACTTCTCGGACGCCCCGCAGCCGGGCGGACCGGGCGGCCCCGGCCGCAGCGCGCTCGACAGCTACGGCACGGAGCCCCCGGGCGGAGGCCCCCGTTCCACCCCGGGCCTCGGCGTGCGCCCGCCCGGCCCGTCCGGACCCACCACGGGACCGGCCACCGGCAGCTCCTCGCTGACCCCGAACCTCGACGGCGTCCCGGGCCTCGGCGGCCCCGGCCCGATGGTCCCGGGCGCCCCCGGCGGCGTACCGCCCCGGATGTCCGACGACACCGCGATCCTCACGCCGCAGGCCCCGGCGCCCGAGCCCGGCCACGTCTCCGGCGACACGCTCACCAGCGGCATCCCCGTGGTGCCCAGCGAGCCCCGGGTCACGTTCCCGGGCGGCCCCGGAACCCCCGGCGGCCCGGTGGCCGGGGGACCCGGTGTTCCCGCTCCGGGCCCGGCGGCCCCGCGTCCCGCGTCCCAGGCCGCCCCCGCTCCCGCGAAGAAGGGCCGTTCCAAGCTGGTCCTCCTCGGGGTGGCCGCGGTCGTCCTGCTCGGCATCGCCTACGGGGCGGGCCTCCTGCTGAACCACTCCGAGGTCCCCAAGGGCACCACGGTGCTCGGCGTCGACATCGGCGGCGGGACGAAGGAGGAGGCGGTCACCAAGCTCGAAGCCGCACTCGGGGAGCGGGCCAAGACGCCCATGACCCTGTCGGTGGACGGCAAGGAGGAGAAGCTCGACCCCGAGAAGGCCGGTCTCACCCTGGACAGCCAGGAGACCGTGCGCGGGGCGGCGGGCAGCGACTACAACCCCGTCTCGGTGATCGGTTCGCTGTTCGGCGGGGAACGTCCCGCCGACCCGGTGATCCCGGTCGACGAGGAGAAGCTCGGCGTGGCGCTGACCGACCTGGCGGGCGTCTCCGGCTCGTCCAACGACGGCACGATCCGCTTCGAGCCGAACAAGGCCGTGGCGGTGCCGGGCAAGCCGGGCAAGCGGCTGGACGCCGGCCAGTCCCTGATCTCGGTCCGGGACGCCTACCGCGCCCAGGTCCAGACCGGGCAGGCCCGGCTGGTCGAACTCCCCGTCACCACCAGCGAGCCCACCATCACCCAGGCCGAACTGGACCGGGCGATGAAGGAGTTCGCCGAGCCCGCGATGTCCGGCCTGATCACCATCAAGGCCGGTCCCAAGGAGATCCAGTTCGGCCCGGCCCGGTCGCTGCCGCAGATCCTGTCCATGAAGCCCGTGGACGGCCGGCTGGTCGACGTCTACGACAAGCAGGCGATCGACAAGCTCCTCGACGGCGTCTTCGACGGCATCATGGCGGTCAAGGGCGACGGCAAGGAGCACCAGGTCGGTGCGGACGACGTGGCCCAGGCGATGAAGACGGCCCTGGCCGGGAAGACCCCCGCCGAGCGCACGGTCACCATCGACCTCACCGGCCAGGGCTGACGCCCGGACCGTACAGCGCGCCACTCTCCGCCCCCGCCCGGGAACGCCTCCGGCCGGGGGCGGAGTTGTGCGTGGGTGCGTGGGTGCGTGGGTGCGTGGGTGCGTGGGTGCGTGGGTGCGTGGGTGCGTGGGTGCGTGGGCGCGGGCTGAGCGGGGCAAGGGCTTCGTCGCCGTCAACAACGGCGACGGCGACGGCGACGGGACCACGGTCGCGGACGACCGCACGGCGACGATCACGGTCCCGGCCCACGGGGCGGTGGCGCCGCACACGCAGGCGGCCTCCCGCGGACGGCGGAGCGGGGCCCGGCGCTCATCAGCGGCCGGGCCCCGCTCCCGTATCTCTCCCGCGCCCGAACCGGCTACGGGAAGTTCACGACCTGGGAGGGGATCGTGTCCGGGCCGGACGTGGGGGACCCGACGTCGTTGATCACGTGCTCGTACTGGCCGTTGCCGCCGAGCGAGACGACGATCAGGCTGTGGAACTTCACGCCGGGCTTCACCGGCGCCTCGAAGCCGTGTTCCTGGATGATCGTCGGGTCGACGTTGTAGTAGCAGTAGCTGCCCATGCCCCAGCCCTCGTGCTGTTCCACCGACTCGTCGACGCGGTAGGCGGCGTAGCCCTTCGTGTCGCCGTTCTGGATCGCCTCCTGGTTCGGGGCGTCGTAGGCCTTCTCGTTCTGGAAGAAGATCGTGCGTCCGCGTTCGCCGTACCACTCCACGTCGTACTTGTTGAAGTGCTCGACGAACAGGCCGGTGGCCAGCACGTCGTCGCCGTTCACGCGCACGCCGTAGTCGGCCCGGTTGGTCTCCCAGCCCCAGCCCTCACCGTGGTCGGCACGCCAGACCCAGGTGTGGTCGATGATCGTGTCGTCGCTGTTGACGACGATGCTCGTGGTCGCCTTGCCGGGACCCGCGCCGCCGATCCGCACGAACACGTCCTGGAGCGAGGTCGGGTTCGCCGAGTGGTCCGCCGAGGCGTTCTCGGGGCCGACCTCGATCAGCGTCTTCGAGTTCACCGGACCCGCGTCGACCAGAAGGCCCGCGAGCTTCACGCCGGACACGTCACCGACCTTGATCGCGGTCACCCCGTTGTCCGGGATGATCGTGGCCAGCCCGAGGCCGAGGGCCACGGTGTCCGCACGGTCGATCGTGATCGTCTCGTCGATGTGGTAGACGCCGGGAGTGAACAGCAGGTGCAGGCCCTGCTCCACGGCCGCGTTGATGGTGGCGGCGTCCGCCCCCTCCTTCACGACGTAGAACTGTTCCAGCGGGATCGACTCGCCGGCCGGCGTACCGTCGGCCCACGAGACGCCGCGCGCGTTCTCGCGCTTCTCCGGGACGAAGACCTTGTAGTCGGCGCCGTCCAGGTAGAGGAAGGGCTTCTCGCGCGAGACGGGTGTGGTGTCGAGGGTGGTGTAGGGCGGCTCGGGGAAGCTGTTGGCCGGTGCGCCCTCGACGCCCGAGAACGTCATGTTCCAGACACCGTTGACCCAGCCGCCGACCGAGCTGTCACGGGTGTACCACTGCTGCTGGGAGTAGGGCCCGACCTCGCCGTCGATCTTGCTGTCGGCGATGTAGCCGCCGCTCGCCCAGCCGTAGCCGTCGGGTGCCAGGTTGAGGCCGCCCTTGACGTGCATCCGGCGGAACGGGGCCGCCTGGGAGACCGCCCAGCGGTTGGTGCCGGAGACCGGGTTGAGGGTCAGGTTCTCCGCCGAACGCCAGAAGTTCTGGGTGGCGTTGCCGTCGAACCAGCCCGCGTCGACCGTCACGTCTCCGTTGAACGTGGTGTCGTTCGGGTTGAGGCCGAGACCCGCGATCTGCGTGTAGAAGCCGATCTGCGCGTTGATGTCGTCGTACGTGCCCGGCTTGAACATCAGCGCGTGCCGGTCGAGTCCGAACTGCGCGGACTCCTGCTTCTTGAAGATCGCGTCGACCTTGCCCTGGATGTCGGGCGTCGACGGGTCGAAGACATGGACGTTCGGACCGAGGTCGCCGCCGCCCGGCACGGCCCGGGCCTCCTCGCCGAAGGCGGTCTGCGCGGTCGGTACGGACATGAGCATCGCCACGGCGAGCGCGGCGAATCCGAGGGCCCGGGTGCGGCGGCGGGGGCGTGGTGCGGTGGGGGGAGCATGCATGAGGTACGTCTCCTGGGTCGTGGTACGCGTGCACGACGAACGGACGAGAGAGCCATGGGGGGAGGTGCTGGGAGAGCGCTCTCTCGTTACGGTGATGTTTCCCTTGTGGGCCTGTACGCGTCAAGAGGTGTGCATCAGGAGCCTCGGGGGACGCCCCTGAATCCAACAACTGGCGTTCGGCGGTGGGAAATCGCTGGTTCGGGTGCGCCGCGGGCGGTCGCCGCTTCAGAACCTGACGTCGCGCCCGGTCGCCGGGGTGGACAGGCGGGGGCGCCGCACGCGGGGGACCATGGGGTCATGAGTTCCCCCGCCGGTCCGGAACGCCCGCCCCGTGCAGCCGACCGGATCAAGGTCTGGTTCCGCCCGGCCCCGCGCGAGGGCCGGCCGCCCTACGACACCGAGGGGTTGTGGGCGACGCGCCTCGGCCCGGACACCGCGCGGGTGGACAACGCACCCTTCCTCCAGGACGGGGTCGCCGAGGGCGAGACCGTGCGGTTCCGCACGGACGCGGACGGGGTCCACTGGGCCGTCGGCCGCGCGGCCGGCTCGGGCAACTGCACCGTACGGGTGCTGCCGTTGCCGGACGGGCCGCTCGGGCGCGACGCCGGGGCCGTGCACGAGCGGCTCGCCGCCTACGGGCTCACCGGCGAGGTCTTCAGCGCCGACTTCCCGCTGATCGCCCTGACCGTGCCGGGCGGCGCTGACCTGCGCGGGGTGAAGGAACTGCTCGCCCGGGGCCGGGACGAGGGCTGGTGGCACTTCGAGGTCAGTTGCGTCACCGACGCCTGGCGGGCGGCGTAAGGCCGTTCCGGGTCACGCCTCCGCCTCGCCGATCCTGCGGATCACCCGGGCCGGGTTGCCGACCGCCACCACGTTGGCCGGCAGGTCCTTCGTGACGACGGCTCCCGCCCCGACCACGGTGTTCTCGCCGATGGCCACTCCGGGGCAGACGATCACCCCGCCGCCCAGCCAGACGTTGTCACCGATGGTGATCGGCTGCGCGGCCTCCCACTTGGCGCGGCGCTGCTCGGGGTCGATGGGGTGGGTCGGGGTGAGCAGCTGGACGTTCGGGCCCATCTGGACGTCCGCGCCGACGGTGATCCGGGCGACGTCCAGGAGGACCGCGCCGAAGTTGATGAACGTCCCGCGGCCGAGGGTGATCTGGTAGCCGTAGTCGACCCGCAGCGGCGGCCGGACCTCCACGTCCTCGCCCAGCTCGCCGATGAGCTCGGCGAGGACGGCGCGCCGGGCCTCGGGGTCGGCGGCCGAGGTGGCGTTGAAGCGTTCGCTCAGCACGGCCGCGTGCCGCGCCTCCGCCGCCAGTTCGGGGTCGTCGGCGATGTAGAGCTCGCCCGAGAGCATGGCTTCCTTCTGGCTGCGGCTGGTCTCGTCGCTCATGTGGTCTCTTCCGGTGCGGGGTGTGGGGCGGGGCCTGTGCGGGACGCTCGCGGTGATCCGTCCGCTCCGAGCAGTCTGCCCCCGTCGGCGCCGACCGGGGTACGCAGCCCCGGCGCCAGCGCCAGCGTCACCGCCACCGAGAGCCCCGCCACCGCCGCCATGCCCGTGCTGGGGGAGGTCAGCTGGGCGATGCCGCCCGCCACGGCCGCCCCCACTCCCTGCATCGCGAGCATCCCCGAGGAGCCGAGCCCGAGCGCCTGGCCGCTCAGCTCCTGCGGGGTGAGGGCCATCAGCCGCTCCTGGAGCAGCAGACTCGCGGCGAAGCCCACGCTCGCCAGGACGACCACCGCCAGCGCGAGGGGCAGCCCCGGGCGCAGTGCGAAGATCAGATAGGGCGCGGCGAGCAGCAGCCGGAGCGGGGCCCCGAGCCGCACCCGCCACCGGGCCGTGACGAACCGCCCGACCAGTGCGTCCCCGGCCAGCATGCCCAGGGCCCCGCCGGCGAAGAGGAGCCCGGCGTGCCCGGGCGCGTACGCGACGTACAGGGACTCGGCCCCGACGACGAGCCCGTTGGGCACCCACAGCGCGAGGAACACGTAGCGGCGGGGCGTGGACGACCAGAGCAGCGCGTTGGTCCGCCGCGTCTCCCGGACCGACGGGCGGCCGGTGGCCCGGGGCGGCCGGGCGGTCAGTCCGAAGCGGGTCACGGCCGCCGCGACGGCGTAGAGACCGGCCCCGATCAGCAGCGTGCCGCGCGCCGAGAACACCGTCACCAGCAGCCCGCCCACCGCGAACCCGCAGATCTGCATCGCGCCGCCGGTCATGTTCAGCACGGAGCGGCCGAGCAGGAACCCCTCGCGCGGAACGATCTCGTTGAGCAGCCCGTACCGTATGCCCCCGCCCGGTGACGAGGCCGCGCCCACCGCCAGCAGGACGGCGAACACGGCCCACAGCGGCAGGCCGGGGACCGCCTGGACGCAGGCGGCCCCGGCGGAGAACAGGGCCAGGGCGGTCAGCGCGGCGCGCGGCGGCAGCCGGTCCGCCGCCGACAGCAGGGTGAGCGCCCCGGCCACCTGGGCGAGCGACGGGCCGAACATCGCCAGGGCGGAGAGCAGGGGTGAGCCCGTCCGCGTGTACACGAGGGTGCCCAGCGCCAGGCCGGTCGCGGTCTGGGCGGCCGTCTGCACGGAGACGGCGGTGAAGAAGGGGGAGAACTGCGGGGTCCGGAACAGTTCGCGGTAGGTGCGCATGGGGTGGAGTCTCCGGACCCGGTCGCCGGGACCGTTACTGTTTCGCGCGGACGCGAAAGCCCGGAGGGGAGCGGGAGCCCGGACGAAGGCGAAAGCCCGGAGGGGAGCGGGAGCCCGGGCGGATACGTGAGCCCGGACGGAACGGATACGGAAGCGCGGACGGTTGCGAGAGCCCCGGACGGGCGGGGCGGCGGTTCGGCCCAGTGCCGGGACAACGGGCCGGAGCGGCCTGAGGACAGAGGACAGCAGCGGCCGGCGGGTCCGGCGGGCGACGGAGAGCGGCCGGAGGGGCCGACGGGTCCGGGCGGCGACGGAGAGCGGGCGGTGGGGCGTGGGCTGGTGGCAGGTCGGTGCGGACACGCTCGCGGACAGCCGGTTCGTCGTCTCGCCCCTCGCGGAGGCCGTCGCCGGTCTGCTGGTCCTGGAGCGGGCCACCGCCGCGCACCCCGGTGAGCGCGCCTGGCTGGAGAGCCGGCTGCCCGCGTACCGGCGGTGGAAGGCGGGCCATCCGGTCTCCGCGCTGGTGATCGGCGCCGCCCTCGCACCTCGATGGATCGCCGACTTCCTCGTCCCCGCGCCGGTCCCCGCCCCGCCCGGACAGGCCCCGCCCTCCTTCGCCGACGAACTGGCGCGGGTCCGGGCCACCCCGCCCGGCCGGGCCCGCGCCGACCTGGCCGAGGCGGCCGGGCGCGGGCCGCTGCCCGCCGCGCTGGACCGGGACGACCTGGCCGAACGGGCCGCCGACGCCGTGGAGTGGGTCTGGACCCACACCGTGCTGCCCGATTGGCCGCGCCGTCGGCGGCTCCTGGAAGCCGATGTGGTCGCCCGCTCTGCCCAGTTGGGCCGGGGCGGCTGGGCCGAAGCGGTGAACGGCATGCGCCCCGGGGTCCGCTGGCTGGGCGGCAGCCGGCTCCAGATCAACACCCACGACCACCCGCCCCGCGAACTGGGCGTCGCCCAACTGCTGTTCGTGCCCGTGACGCCGTACCAGTCCTGGGTCTGCTGGGACATCCCCCGCCGGTACGGGCTGGTGTACCCGTGTTCCGGCGCGCTCACCGAGGCCGGAAGCCGCCCCGTGCCCGCCGCCCTGGGGGCGCTGATCGGGCCGGCGCGCGCGGCCGTCCTGCTGCTGCTCGCCTCCCCGCTCAGCACGACGCAGCTTGTTGCGCTGACCGGCCAGGGGCTGGGCTCGGTGGGCCGCCATCTGCGGGTCCTGCTGGACGCGGGACTGGTCCGCCGCCGCCGCGCGGGCCGCTCCGTGCTCTATTTCCGCACGGAGGCGGGGGACGTCCTGGCCGGCTGCGGGGACTGACGCGGACGTCCGACGGGCTGCCGGGACCGACCCGGACGTGCGGACGGGACCGACACCGACGTCCCGGTGCGCGGTGCGCGGTGCGGGCCGAGCCGGACCGCGTGGTGCGCGGAGCCGGCCGAGGCGGACTTCCTGGCGCGCGGGGAGGCTGAGGAGAGGACGAGTGCGCTCCCCGCACGCCCCCACGCGCCCCCCGGCCGCACCCGCCCCGGGCTGGGCGGCAAGCCAATACCCATCAGTACGGCGTGCACTCCGCATGGTTGGCGCGCATGTACGAGTCGTGACAACAGTGACTATGGGCACCGCTCATCGTTATGACAATTTCTCTCTCGCCGCGAAAGAACCGAGCGAGGGGACCGTGCGTGAATCCGGAGTACGCCGCGTACTGTCAGGCGGACCGCCGCTTCTACGACGCACCCCACCGCTCCCTCGGACCGGACGGAGCCGCCGACGAGGAGCGCTCGTACTACGCGCCGCTCCGCGCCGCCGTACCCGCCGGGTGGACGCGCACCCGGCGCGGTGACTGGCTCTCGTACAGCCCCGACGGGCTGCGGCTGCCGCCCCAGGGCTGGAAGATCCACGTCTCGGCCGCCCTCGACAACGCCGTCTCCGTGCTGGAGCGGGTCGTCGCCCACTGTCTCGAACACCGGCTGGCCTTCAAGTGCGTTCCCAGCGCGGGGCTGCTGGCCCTGCGGAACGCCAAGTACGCGGACCGGGCCGGCAGCGGGAAGTTCATCACGGTCTACCCGCCGTCCGACGAGGCGTTCCCCGAGGTGTGCGGCGCCCTGATGACGCTGCTGGAGGGCGAGCACGGCCCGTACATCCTGAGCGACCTGCGGTGCGGAGACGGGCCCGTGCACACCCGGTACGGGGCGTTCGCCGCCCGCTTCTGCTCCGGCCCGGACGGGCGGCCCGTGCCCGCCGTCGCCGACCCGCAGGGCCGGCTCGTCCCGGACGACCGGGGCCCCGCCTTCCGCGTCCCCTCCTGGGTGACCCCGCCCGGCTTCCTGACGCCGCACCTCGAAGCCCGCGCCGCCGTGGGCCTCGCGGACCTCCCGTACACCGTGGAGAAGGCGCTGCACTTCTCCAACGGCGGCGGCGTCTACCTCGGCCGCGACACCCGCACCGGCGAACAGGTCGTCCTCAAGGAGGCGCGGCCCCACGCCGGTCTGGCCGCCGACGGGGCGGACGCCGTGGCCCGGCTGGAGCGCGAACGGACCGCCCTGGAGCAGCTGGCGGGGCTGGACTGCGTGCCCGCGGTCCGCGACGCGTTCGAGGTCGGCGACCACCGCTTCCTGGTCCTCCAGTACATACCCGGCACCACCCTCAACACCGTCTTCGCCCGCCGCTTCCCGCTCGCCCGGCAGCATCCGTCACCCGAACTGCTCGCCGAACACGCGGCCTGGGCGGCGGAGTTGTACGGAAAGGTCGAGCGCGCCGTCGAGGCGGTGCACGGCCGGGGCATCGTCATCAGCGACCTGCACATGAGCAACGTCATGGTCGACGAGGAGAACGCGCGGATCGTCCTGCTCGACTTCGAGGCGGCCTCCCCGGCCGCCGAACGCCGCCGCCAGATCGTCGCCAACCCGGCCTTCGTCGCCCCGCCCGACCGGCGCGGCGCCGACATCGACCGCTATGCGCTGGCCTGTCTCCGGCTCGCCCTGTACCTGCCGCTCACCACCCTGTTCGGCATCGACCGCGCCAAGGCCGCCGGCCTCGCCCGGGACATCGCCCGCGTCTTCCCGGTCGACGAGGAGACGCTGCGGCCCGCGGTCGCGGAGATCCTGCGCGACACGGGGCGGCCCGGGGCCGGCGCCGCCGCTCCCGCCGACCTTCCCGACCCCGGCGACTGGCCGCGCAGCCGTGACGCCATGGTCCGGGCCATCACCGCCGCCGCCACGCCGGAGCGCGAGGACCGCTGCTTCCCCGGGGACATCGCCCAGTTCGCCACGGCCACCGGCGGCCACTCCTTCGCGTACGGGACCGCCGGCGTGCTCTACGCCCTCCACGAGACGGGCGCCCCGCCGTGCGAGGAGGCCGAGGACCGGCTCCTGCGGCACGCCAAGGACCCGGCGTCCGGCAGCCCCCTCGGCTTCTACGACGGGCTCACCGGCATCGCCTGGACCCTGCACCGGATCGGCCGCACCGCCGAGGCCGCCGACCTCCTCCGGATCATCCTCGACCAACCGCTGGAGGGCCTCGCGCCCGGCCTCCACAACGGGTACGCGGGCATCGGCCTCGCCCTCGACGACCTGGCCCGCACCGCCTCCGCCACCGACGCTCCCGCGCTGTCCGCCGCGGCGGCCCGCTGCACCGCGCTCGCTGTCCGGGCGCTCGTCGACGGACCGCCCTCGCCCCGCACCGGGCTGCTGCACGGCGCGAGCGGCATCGCCCTGCTCCTGGTCCGCCGGTACGCGACCACCGGGGACCCCGCCCTCCTCGATCTGGCGGCCACCGCGCTCCGCCGCGACCTGGCCCGCTGCCGGCCCGGCGACGAGGGCGAGCTCCTCGTCGTCGAGGGCAAGCGGCTCATGCCGTACCTCGGTTCGGGCAGCGCCGGCATCGCGGCCGTCATCGACGCCTACCTGGCCCACCGCCCGGATTCCGGCCTCGAAGCGGCCGGCCGCGCCCTCCTGCCCGCCGCGCTCTCCGCCTTCTACGTCCAGCCCGGGCTGCTCCGGGGCTCCGCCGGGCTCCTGCTGCACCTCGCGGCCACCCCGCTGTGCGACGAGGCCGACCGACGGCGCGCCATCGCCCGCCACACCGACCTGCTGGGCAGCCACGCCCTCCCGCACGGAGGCGGACTCGCCTTCCCGGGCGAGCAGTTGATGCGCCTGTCGATGGACCTGGCCACCGGGACCGCCGGCGCCCTCCTCGCCCTGGGCGCCGCGCTCGGCGGCACCACCGGACTTCCCTTCCTGGCCGCCGCCCCGGCGGCGCGCCCCGGCCGCGCGAGCGGCCCCACGGACCGGCCCCACCAGGGGTCGTAGCAACACACCGTTCAGTACCACTACGTCCCCGAAAGGACATCATCATGGCGCTTCTCGACCTTCAGGCGATGGACACCCCGGCCGAGGACTCCTTCGGCGAGCTCGCCACGGGCAGCCAGGTCTCGCTGCTGGTCTGTGAGTACAGCTCGCTCAGCGTGGTCCTCTGCACCCCGTGACCCGCACCGGCCGGCCCATCGGTGTTCCGCACCGGTGGGCCGGCCGGCCCACGTGCACCCAGAAAGGGCCACCCCGTGCGGCTGCACCCACGCCCGGGCACGGAGTCCGGCACCCGGCGGCTCGCCCGGCAGCACCCGGCGGCCCTCCTCGGGCTCCTCCTCTGCTCCACCGGCGGGGCGCTCGCCGCCCTCGCCCTGCCCGCCGCCCTCGGCCACACCGTCGACCTGCTCATCGCCGGCGGCCCCGTGCCCTGGCCGGGCCTGCTGCTCTGCGCGGCACTGATCCTCGCCGAGACCGCGTTCGACGCGACGGCCGCCGTGACCGGCACGACCACCACCGCCCGGCTCACCGCGTCGCTGCGCACCCGCACCGCCGCCCGGGTCCTGGCCGCCGAACCCCGCCGCGCCCTGGCCCTGCCCACCGGCGACCTCACCGCCCGGCTCACCGCCCGCACCGCCGACGCCGCCGCCGCTCCCGTCACCGCCGCCGGAGCCGTCTCCGGCGTCCTGCTCCCGCTCGGCGCGATCGCCGGCCTCCTCCTCATCGACGTCTGGACGGCCGCCGCCCTCCTTCTCGGCGCCCCCCTCCTCGTGGCGCTGCTGCGCGCCTTCACCCGCAGGACCGCCGACGCCGGGGCCGACTACCAGCGCGCCCAGTCGCTCATCGCCCACCGGCTCACCGAGGCCCTCGACGGCGCCGACACCATCCGCGCCGCCCGCACCGGAGCCCGCGAGCACCGCCGCGTCCTGGAACCCCTGACCGCGCTCGCCGAACACGGCAGGCGCACCTGGTCGGTGTACGGGCGGGCGGTCGGCCGCAGCGGGCTGCTGCTGCCCCTGCTCATGCTGCTGGTCCTCGCGGTCGCCGGCCTCCGGCTCGGCGCGGGTGCGATCGGTGTCGGCGACCTGGTCGCCGCCTCCCGCTACGCGAGCCTCGCCGTCGGCATCGGCGCCCTCACCGGCGCGCTCGGCGCCCTCGCCCGCAGCCGAGCCGCCGCCCGGAGCCTGGACCCCCTCCTGGCCCTTCCCCCGCTGCCGCACCGCGGCCTGGGCCCGGCGCCCGACGCACCCGGGCACCTCGAACTCCGGGACGTCGGCGTCGAACAGGACGGCGGCCGGCTGCTGACCGGCGTCGATCTGACCGTCCCCGGCGGCACCTCCCTGGCGGTCGTCGGGCGCTCCGGCTCCGGTAAGTCGGTGCTGGCCGCGGTCGCCGGGCGGCTGCTCGACCCGGACACCGGAAGCGTGCTGCTGGACGGCGTCCCGATGGACGGCATGGAACCGGACCGGCTGCGCCGCGAGGTGGCGTACGCCTTCGCCCGCCCCGCCCTCCCCGGCACCACCGTCGAGGACACGATCGCCTACGGGCCCTGGACCGCCTCGCCCGAGGCCGTACGGGACGCCGCCCGCGCGGCCCGCGCCGACGGGTTCCTCGCCCTGCTCCCGTACGGCTACGCCACCCCGCTCGCCGACGCCCCGCTCTCCGGCGGCGAACGCCAACGCCTCGGCCTGGCACGCGCGTTCGCCCACCCCGGCCGTCTGATGATCCTCGACGACGCGCTGTCCAGCCTCGACACCGTGACCGAGCACCACGTCCGGCGCGCGCTCGACGCGCGGGCGGGGCACTGCACCCGGATCGTCGTCGCCCACCGGCTGTCCTCGGCCGCGCGGGCGGACCGGGTCGCCTGGCTGGAGGACGGCCGGATCCGTGCGACGGGCCGCCACGAGGAACTCTGGGCGGACCCGGACTACCGGGCGGTCTTCCGCACGGAGGCCACCCGCGCCGAGGGCCCCGCGCCCGCCGGGAACCCCGCGCCCGCCGGGAATCCCGCGCCCGCCGGGAATCCCGCGCCCGCCGACGAGGCAGCACCCCCCGAGAACCCCGCGCCATCCGACGACGCAGCGCCCGCCGCAGGCTCCGCGCCCACCGAAATCGCGGCGCCGGCGAGCCGTACGACGGTGACGCCCGCCGCCGGAGCGGAGGCGCGGTGAAGGCCGGCCGAGCCCCCGGGCGCGACGAGCAGGCCCCCGGCGCACGCCCCCGGCAGGCCGGGCAGCGGCACGACGCACGCCCCGCGCGCGACGGCAAGCGGCACGGCGCGCGCGGCCGGCGCGACACCTCGCTGCGGCGGGTCGGCCGGGAGGCCCGGCCCTTCCTGCGGGCCCGGACCGGTGCGATCCTGCGGCTGGCCGGCTGGTCCCTGCTGGAGTTCGCCCAGACCTTCCTCGGCGGCTTCGGGGTTGCCCGCGCGCTCGACGACGGCTTCCTCGCCGGCCGCCCCACGACCGGCCTCCTCTGGCTGGCCGTCGCCGCCGCCGCCGTGCTGCCGTCCGTGCCCGCCGCCCGCGGAGTGTTCGGCCGGCTCGCGGACCTGGTGGAGCCACTGCGCGACGGACTGGTCCGGCGCGCCGTGTCCCGGGCGCTCTCCGGGGCGCTCGACCGGGCCGGCGACGTCAGCACCCGGTCCCTGTCGCAGGTCACCCATCAGAGCGAGATCGCCCGCGACGGCTGGGCCGGACTCGTCCTGACCCTGCGCTCGTTCGTGTTCACGGCGGCCGGGGCCGTCACCGGTCTGCTGGCCCTCTCGCCCGCCCTCCTCCTGATCGTCCTGCCCCCGCTGCTCCTCGGGGCCGCCCTGTTCCTCGCCACCCTGCCGCCGATGGCCGCCCGCCAGCGCGACTACCTCGCCGCCGACGAGGCGTACGCCGCCCACGCGGGCCGGCTCGCCGCCTCCGTACGCGACATCGCCGCCGCCGGGGCCGCCGAGCGGACGGTGACCGAGTCCCGGACCCTCGCCGAGGAGCAGCTGGCCGCCTCCCGCTCGCTGGCCCGCTGGTCGGGCGTCCGGGTGCTGGCCCTCGCCGTCTGCGGCCGGTTTCCGCCGCTCCTGCTGCTCCTGGGCGCGCCCTGGCTGCTGCGGAACGGGCTCACGCCGGGCGCGCTGGTGGGGGCGCTGACCTACCTCACCCAGGCGCTCGCGCCCGCCGTGCAGGCGCTGATGACCATGCTCGGCACCGCCGGGGGCCGGCTCGTCGTGGTCCTGGACCGGTTCACCGACGCCCCGCCGCCGCCCGCCGACGACCCGCCGCCCGCCCGGGAGGCAGCCCCGCCGCACCGCGGAACCCCGGTCGCCGAACTCCACGAGGTCAGCTTCGCGTACGGACCGGGCGCCCAACCCGTCCTGGACCGGCTCTCCCTGACGATCGAGGCGGGGGAGCACCTCGCGGTCGTCGGCCCGAGCGGCAGCGGGAAATCGACCCTCGCCGCCGTCCTCGCCGGGACCGAGCGGCCCACCGGGGGAGCGGTGCGCTGGCGGGGGCGGCCGGTGCGCCCGGCCGACGCCACCGCCGTACGCGTCCTGCTGCCCCAGCACGCCTACGTGTTCAGCGGCTCGCTGCGGGACAACCTCCGCTACCACCGCCCCGGTGCCCGTGACCGGGAGATCGCGGCCATGGCGGACACGCTCGGCCTGGACCCGCTGCTCTCCCGGCTCGGCTCCCTGGACGCGGCCGTCGAACCGGACCGGCTCTCCCAGGGCGAACGGCAGCTGATCGCCCTGGGCCGGGCCTACCTCGCCGCCCCGCCGCTGCTGATCCTCGACGAGGCGACCAGCCGGCTCGATCCGGCCGCCGAGACCCGCGTCGAGCACGCCTTCGGGGCACTGCCGGGCGCGCTCGTCGTCGTCGCCCACCGGCTCAGCTCGGCCCGCCGCGCCGGACGGACCCTGGTGATGGACGGCCCGCGCACCCAGTGCGGCACCCACGGTGAACTCCTGGACTCCTGCGCCCTGTACCGGGACCTGGCCGGCCTCTGGGAGCCGGCGGACGGAAGGGGCGAGGGGAGCGGAAGACGGGAGGGGAACGGCAGGGGGGCGGAGCGCGGAAGGGGGTAGGAGCAGGGAGGAGGGGAGCAGTGGGGGCGGGGAGGAGCGGCGTCAGATCCAGCCCGCTTCCTTCGCCCGTCTGATCGCGTCCAGCCGATTGCGAGCCCCGGACTTCCGTATGGCGGCGGCCAGATAGTTGCGGACCGTCCCCGGCGTCAGGTGCAGCCGGCCGGCGATCCCGGCCACGGTGTCGCCCCCCTCGGCCATCGAGAGCACACTCAGTTCCCGCGGCGATAAGGGCATGTCGGCCACCTGGAGGAGGCTGAAGGCCAGCGACTCGTCGATGTGCCGTCCCCCGTCCGCCAGTTTGTGCATGACCTCGGACAGGTCGTCGACCGGCCGGTACTTGTCGATGTAGCCGAGCGCTCCCGCCTCGTACGCCCGCCGCAGACCGCTCGGCCGGTCGCTGCGCGTGAGGACGGCGAGCGGACACGGTCCGCCGTGCGGTGCGGTCACGGTCTTCACCTCGTCGAGGACGTCCAGTGCGCCCGGACAGTCGAGGTCGGTGAGGAGCACATCGGGACTCGGCCCGCTCAGCGCGGCGCGTATCGCCCCGTGTTCGGCGGTGCGGACGTCTATGCCCCGCCCCGTGCCGAGGAGCGACGCCAGCGACGCGCGCCACAACGGCACGGTGTGGACCAGCAGCACGGTAGTCATCAGTCTGCCCTCAGCTTTTCTCTTCCGGCCCGCCCGACGCGGAAGGCGACGGGCTGTACGCATCCGGTGACGGGTATCCAGTTGAGCGCATGGACATTCGCGTACGCCGACAAACGGGCCGAATACCGCTCCCGTTGGGCGCGGAAGGGGGCGTTCGGATGTAAATCGGGAGCGCACATCGCTCACGGACCCATCCGTCTCGCCACTCCCTGGGCACCGGCAGGGCGGCAGCGGGCGTCGACGGGGTGGATTCCGGCCGCGATCCCGCAGGACGGCCGGTTCAGTTCAGCAGGGCGCGCGCGGCGTGAGCCTTGCGCCGGACGTTCTCGGCCGTCGTCGGTTCGATGCCGTCGAGGACCGCCGCATACTCCTCCATCTCCGCGGCCCCGCGCAGGAAGTCACCGCGCTGGACCAGGAGCTGGGCGCGCTCGAAGCGGAGCCTGGCCGGATGCGAGGGCAGCAGCAGCGACAGCTCCACCGCCCACAGGGCCACATCCGTGCGCTCGGGCCGCGCCGCCGCCCACGCCCGGACGTTGTTCAGGATCCGCAGCACGATCTCCAGGGGCCGCGCGGGCGTCATCATCGACGGCTCCAGGGCCGCCCCGGTGACCCCGGTGACCAGCAGCTCGGCGTCCTGACCGGTCAGCGGCGCGCCCCCGGCGAACGGGTCGGCCAGTACCGGGTGGTCCCGATCGCCGAAACCGACCACGAAGTGACCGGGCAGCGCCACCCCGTACACCGGTGCGCCCGCCCGCCTGGCGACCTCGATCCAGACGACCGACAACAGGATCGGCAGGCCCCTGCGGCGGCGCAGCACCTGCTGGAGCAGCGAGGAGTCCAGCCGCTGGTAGTCGACGGACGAGCCGCCGAAGCCACAGCGTCCGCCCAGCAGTCCGGCCAGGGCCGAGGCCCAGGCGGCGGGGGAGCGGGAGCCGTACGGCAGCAGCCCGGCCAGCCGGTCCAGCTCGATCAGGGCGGCGTCGATGCCGTACGGGTCGGGGACGGCCTCCCCCGGAACCACCGGGCGGACCTCGGCGGGGCCCACCGGTCCGGCCTCCGCGCCCAGCAGCAGACAGAGGAGGGCGAGGTCCGGCCGCTCGGACCGGGCCTCCTCGGCGAACTGCCGCCGCCGCTCGGCCGTTCCGGAATCCAGCGCGCTCATATGCGACCCATGTTCCTGTCCCCGCTCACGTGCGTCGATCCGCCGGAGGGCCCGGCGCGGAGCCACCGGCGTCCGTCACGCCGAGCGGTAGTGGTGGTAGCGGTGGTGGGCCGCGAAGCCCATGCCGTCGTAGAGTGCCCGCGCCCCCGCGTTGTCCTCCTCGACCTGGAGCCAGGCCGCCGAGGCGCCCTCGTCCAGCGCGCGGCGCGCCAGCGCGGCCATCACGGCGGTGGCGAGCCCGCGCCGCCGGTGCTCCGGAGCGACCTCGACGGCCATGAAGCCGGCCCACCGACCGTCCACGACGCACCGCCCGATCGCGGCGGGCGGGGCGGCCGGATCCGCGTCCGGGGCCCCCGCCTCCCCCGGCACCGTGGCGAACCAGACCGAAGGACCGCTGCCCAACACCCGCAGCACGTGGGGGCCGGGGGTCGAGAAACGCTGGTAGCGGGCGAGCCAGGCCGCGTCCGGTTCGCGGGTCAGACGCACCGCCGCCACCTCCGCCCGAAGGTCACCGACCGGCGCCAGCGCGGCGATCCGCACCTCCGCCGAGACCTCGCGCCGCCAGCCGTTCCGCTCCAACTCCGCGCACAGCAGCTCCTGTGCGCCCTCGGCACCGGTCGCCGTCTGGACGTACGCGGGCAGCCCCCGCTCCTCGTACCACTCCCGGACCCGGTCGAGCGCCTCGCCGACCGGCAGCCCCGGATCGCCGAGCGGCAGCGCGGAGTTGGCGCGCCGGGTGAAGCCCCCGGCGGCGCGCAGCCGCCAGTCGCCCAGCGCTTCGCTCTCCACGGGCTGCCAGGCGCGCGCGGTGACGACGGCCAGTTCCCCGAAGGAGGCGGCGGGACCTCGGCGGCGGGCCGGGGCGGCGGGAACGACCTTGCCCGCCACCAAGGAGGATTCCACGATGTGGACGGATTCCCCGCTCTTTCGTGTGATCGAGAGCACATCGTTGTTCCATGATGTGAGCACCCCGACGACGTCGGTGAACTGCGCGCCCGTGCCACCGCTCTCCGTCCGGCGGCGAACGGACACGCGTTTGCCCACGTCAGCGGGGGTAATGCTGACTTCCAGCCGTCCGCCGATGGTGAATTCCACAGCTCTGTCCGCCCCTCCTGTTCGGATCGTGCCCAAGAACGGAGATACTAGAGGCGGGCATCGACGACGCCGCGCTCCCGCGCGAGAGCCAACGCCCTACCGAGGAGGAACGACAGCGTGACCTACGTCATCGCGCAGCCTTGTGTCGACGTGAAGGACAAGGCCTGCATCGAAGAGTGCCCCGTCGACTGCATCTACGAGGGCCAGCGGTCCTTGTACATCCACCCGGACGAGTGCGTCGACTGCGGAGCCTGTGAGCCGGTCTGCCCGGTCGAGGCGATCTTCTACGAGGACGACACTCCGGAGGAGTGGAAGGACTACTACAAGGCGAACGTCGAGTTCTTCGACGACCTCGGCTCTCCGGGCGGTGCTTCGAAGCTCGGTCTCATCGAGCGCGACCACGCGTTCGTCGCCGGACTGCCGCCGCAGAACCAGTAAGCGGCGCCACCACGCGCGCGGCCCGGTCCCGTACGGCTTGTCACCGTGCGGGACCGAGGCGTTTCCCCGTACCGCCGGGACCGTCGCGGGGCTCCCGTACCACCGGGCCCGGCCGTGCGAGGGCCGTCGCCGGGTCCCGGCCCCGCCGGGCCCCCGCCGCGCGTCCGTTTTGCCGCCCGCACGAGAACACCCGAGAAAGCAGAGCTCCGTGTCCGCAGTCTCCTCCCGCCTCCCGGTCTTCCCCTGGGACAAGCTCGCGCCCTACAAGTCGACGGCCCAGGCCCACCCCGACGGCATCGTGGACCTCTCCGTCGGCACCCCGGTCGACCCGGTCCCCGAGCTGATCCAACGGGCGCTGGTCGCCGCGGCGGACAGCCCCGGCTATCCCACGGTGTGGGGGACCGAGGCCCTGCGGGACGCGCTCACCGGCTGGGTGGAGCGCCGCCTCGGCGCGGTCGGCGTGACCCACGCCCATGTGCTGCCGGTCGTCGGATCCAAGGAGTTGGTGGCCTGGCTGCCGACCCAGCTCGGACTGGGCGCGGGCGACCGGGTGGCCTACCCCCGGCTCGCCTACCCGACGTACGAGGTCGGCGCCCGGCTCTGCGGGGCGGAGCCCGTCGTCTACGACGACCCGACCGAGCTGGACCCGGCGGGGCTGAAGCTGCTCTGGCTGAACTCGCCCTCCAACCCGACCGGCAAGGTGCTGCCCAAGGACGAGCTGACCCGGATCGTCGCCTGGGCGCGCGAGCACGGCGTGCTGGTCTTCAGCGACGAGTGCTACCTGGAGCTGGGCTGGGACGCCGAGCCGGTCTCGGTGCTCCACCCGGACGTCTGCGGCGGCCACTACGACGGAATCGTCGCCGTCCACTCGCTCTCCAAGCGCTCCAACCTGGCCGGATACCGGGCCGCGTTCATCGCGGGCGACGCGGCCGTCCTGGGCGAGCTGCTGCTCATCCGCAAGCACGGCGGGATGATGACGCCCGCCCCCGTCCAGGCCGCCACCGTCGCCGCGCTCGGCGACGACGTGCACGTGTCCGAACAGCGCGCCCGCTACGCGGACCGGCGCCTCGCCCTGCGCGCGGCGCTGGAGGCGCACGGCTTCCGGATCGAGCACAGCGAGGCGAGCCTGTACCTGTGGGTGACCCGCGACGAGCCGTGCTGGGACACCGTGGCGTACCTCGCGGAGCTGGGCATCCTGGTGGCGCCCGGCGACTTCTACGGGCCGGCGGGCGCGAGCTTCGTCCGGGTGGCGTTCACCGCGACCGACGAGCGGGTGGCGGCGGCGGTCAAGCGGCTGTCCTGACCCGCCGGACACGGCCGGCGCCACCGCCCGGCGGTGCGAAGCGCGGAGGGCCTCGGGAGTGCGCACTCCCGAGGCCCTCCGCGCGTTCCGCGATGGATCAGCCGCCGATCGGCAGACCGCCCAGCGGGAGGCCGCCCTTGGTCAGGGAGTCGGTGGGCAGGCCGCCCCCGAGCGCGTCCGTGGGCAGGCCGCCCTGCGCGAGCGCGTCGGTCGGCAGGCCGCCGCCCGCGGCCTCGGCCACGCCGCCCACGGCCTGGCCCGCGTTGCCCGCGGCCTGGCCGGCGGTCTCCTGGGCGGCCGGGACGGCCACCCCGGCCGACTTGCCGACGGTCTTGCCCGCGGCCGGTACCGCCGTGCCGACGAGCCGGCCGCCGGTGTCGCCGGCGGCCTGGGTGCCCTGCTGGACGGTGCTGTCCACGGTGCTGCCGAGACCGGCGCCGTCCAGCGCGGTCAGCTTGCCGAGGTCGGGGGCCGCCGGGAGGTCCGCGGCGCTCGCGGCGCCGGCCGCACCGACCACGGGGGCCGCGCCTGCGGCGATCAGCAGCGCGGCACGAGCGATCCGACGGGTCAGGGGGAGGGACATGATGCTCCTTCAGCGGGTTGTGCACGAATCCGTCTGTCCGGTGATCGGACGCACTGACAACCGTTTCGAGGGAGGGGGAGGTTGCGGTGGGCGAAGGTAAAGGCTGAGTAATGCGTCCGATAATCCGCCGTGCATGAATCCGGGCAAACGATCCATACCGTCGCGGCCCGGCGAACCGTCACTTCCCTTGGGCGGCAAGGGAAGCGGGGCGGGTCCACGAGGTCGTGAGGGGGTGCGCGGAAAACCCCGGCGGCCATGGCCCCCGGGGTCCGTACGGGTGACGGGGCGTACTACTGAACGACCTTGATCCTGACCGCCGTCGTGCCCGTTTCCGCACCCTTCGCGCTTTCCGTCCGCCAGCCCGAACCGGCGTCCCAGACCCGGTCCGCGTAGCTCACGCGCTCGATCCGCAACGCCTCGGACTGCGCCACGGCCCAGTGCGCCAGCTCCCAGCCGCGCTGCGGAGAACCCTTGTCGTTCGACCGCGCCGCGGCCACCGGGACCGGCACCGAGACGGTCGACGCCGCGGACGAGCCCGCGGCCACCGCGCCGGGCAGCACGTCCTTGCCGAAGGCGCGCACCAGCTCGGTCCGCACCCGCGCGGCGTCCCCCGGGCCGTCCGCCGTGGCCGTCGACGGGGTGCAGTTCAGCGAGGCCGGCCTGCGCCCGGTCAGCGCGGCGGCCAGCAGCGCGGCGTCCGGCTCGTGCTTCGCGTACGCCTGGGGGAACCCACTGCGCTGCACGCGCTGCGCGGCCACGGTCAGCGGGAGGCGCGAATAGCCCGGCACCTCGGCCAGGCCCTCGTAGAACTTCTCCGACGAGTACACCGGGTCCATGATCTGCTCCACGGAGCCCCAGCCCTGCGACGGCCGCTGCTGGAACAGGCCCACCGAGTCCCGGTCGCCGTAGTCGATGTTGCGGAGCGTGGACTCCTGGAGCGCGGTGGCCAGCGCGATGGTCACCGCCCGCTCGGGCATGCCCCGGGTGGTGCCGACCGCGGAGATCGTCGCCGCGTTGACGGCCTGGGCGAGGCTCATCTCGTAGCGCTGCGTCCCGCCCCCGTCCCCGTCCTTCGCCTCCACCACGCAGCGCGGCCCATTCCTCGAACCGGACGAGTCGTACTGCACGGCCAGATAACCCCCCAGCGCCGCGAGCACGGCGAGGGCGGCCCCGTAGCGGAGGAGGCGTCGTCGGCGAGGGCTGGCTGTCCTGGGCACGGGCCCACCGTACTGGAGGGTACGGCCGGGGCCGATACCCCAGTCCCTTAGGGTCGGGTCCATGGCCGACAGCACCCTTGACCTCACCCTGGACGGACCGGCGCTCACCGCGCGGCTCGTCGACTTCCCCTCGGTCAGCGGGGAGGAGAAGGCCCTCGCCGACGCGATCGAATCGGCCCTGCGCGCCCTGCCCCACCTCACCGTCGACCGCCACGGCAACAACGTCGTCGCCCGCACGGACCTGGGCCGCCCCGAGCGCGTCGTCCTCGCCGGGCACATCGACACCGTGCCGATCGCCGACAACGTCCCCTCCCGCCTCGACGGGAACGGGATCCTCTGGGGCTGCGGCACCTCCGACATGAAGTCCGGCGTCGCCGTCCAGCTCCGGATCGCCGCGACGGTCCCCGAGCCCAACCGCGACCTGACCTTCATCTTCTACGACAACGAAGAGGTCGCCGCCCACCTCAACGGCCTCGGCCACATCGCCGACGCCCACCCCGAGTGGCTCGCCGGGGACTTCGCCGTCCTGCTGGAGCCCTCCGACGGCGAGGTCGAGGGCGGCTGCCAGGGCACGCTCCGGGTCCATCTGCGGACGACGGGCGAGCGGGCCCACTCCGCGCGCAGCTGGATGGGGGCCAACGCCGTCCACGCCGCCGCCCCGATCCTCGCGAGGCTCGCCGCGTACGAGCCCCGCCGCCCGGTCATCGACGGCCTCGAATACCACGAGGGCCTCAACGCCGTGGGCATCGAGGGCGGCGTCGCCACCAACGTCATCCCGGACGCCTGCACCGTCGTCGTCAACTACCGCTACGCCCCGGACCGCAGCGAGGCGGAGGCCATCGCCCACGTCCGCGAGGTCTTCGCCGACTGCGGCGTGGCCGAGATCGTCGTCGACGACCACTCCGGCGCGGCCATGCCCGGCCTCTCCCACCCCGCCGCCCAGGCCTTCATGACCGCCGTCGGCGGCACGGCCCGGCCCAAGTTCGGCTGGACCGACGTCTCCCGCTTCGGCGCCCTCGGCGTCCCCGCGGTGAACTACGGCCCCGGCGACCCGATGTACGCCCACAAGCGCGACGAGCACGTGGCGGTCGCGAAGATCACCCACTGCGAGGACCGGCTGCGCTCCTGGCTGACCGGCTGACCGCCGGACGCACGGCATTCCCCCGCGTGTAACCTCCGCCGATCTACGCTGGCCGGACGCAGTACGACACGACCCAGCGCGACGCGGGTCGGTGGAGGGAGCGGAACATGGGCAACGCCGAAGACGCACGCATCCCCGAGGGTGCGGAGGTCCCCGAGGGAGCGGTCGGCCCCGAGGAACAGTGGCTGGGCCCGGTCCTGCGCCGCAGGGAGCAGGTCCAGCCCGGCACGACCGACCAGCGGCTGCTGGACTCCGAGGGCGACTCCGAGTGGGTGCACACCGACCCGTGGCGGGTGATGCGCATCCAGTCGGAGTTCGTCGAGGGCTTCGGAGCGCTCGCCGAACTGCCGAGCGCGATCAGCGTCTTCGGCTCGGCCCGCACCCCCGACGGATCGCCGGAGTACGAGGCCGGCGTCCGGATCGGCAAGGCGCTGGTCGACGCGGGCTTCGCGGTGATCACCGGCGGCGGGCCGGGCGCCATGGAGGCCGCCAACAAGGGCGCCCGGGAGGCCAAGGGCGTCTCGGTCGGCCTCGGCATCGAGCTGCCCTTCGAGTCGGGCCTCAACCCGCACGTCGACATCGGCGTCAACTTCCGCTACTTCTTCGTCCGCAAGACGATGTTCGTGAAGTACGCCCAGGGCTTCGTGGTCCTGCCCGGCGGCCTCGGCACCCTGGACGAACTCTTCGAGGCGCTGACCCTCGTCCAGACCGGCAAGGTCACCCGCTTCCCGATCGTCCTGTTCGGGACGGCCTACTGGGGCGGTCTGATCGACTGGCTCCGCGACACGGTGGTGGCCCAGGGCAAGGCCTCGGAGAAGGACCTGCTCCTCTTCCACGTGACGGACGACGTGGAGGAAGCGGTGATGCTGGTCACGAAGGAGGTCGGGCGCTGATCTCCCCGGATCGAGCCCGCCCGGCGACGTCGGGTCCGTCGGGCGACACCGGGCCCGCCCGGTCGAACCCGGCCTGCCCGGCGGTCGATGCCTGGCACGCACGCTCGCGGCGTTGCCGAAATGCCCTGTAGCTCCGCTACGAGGGCACTCCGGCGCCCAGGTCCTGTCGTCCAAACTGCCGCCCTTCGGGCGACCACGGCAGTGTGACGCCAGGCCCTAGGAGCGGGGTCCGGGGGCAGCGCCCCGGGCCCCGCGCGCCGGGGCGGGCGGCAGGGACTACGCCAGCCCCCGCCGCGCGACCGCCGGCGGCCGATGCCCCGCGATCGACGCCACCATGTCCAGGACCTGCCGCGTCTCCGCCACCTCGTGCACCCGGTACACCCGCGCCCCCAGCCACGCCGACACCGCCGTCGTGGCCAGCGTCCCGATGACCCGCTCCTTCACCGGCCGGTCCAGCGTCTCCCCGACGAAGTCCTTGTTGGACAGGGACACCAGCACCGGCCACCCCGTATCCGCCATCTCCTCGAGCCGACGCGTCGCCTCCAGCGAGTGCCGGGTGTTCTTCCCGAAGTCATGACCCGGGTCGATCATGATCCCGTCCGGCCGCACCCCGAGCTCCACCGCCCGCTCGGCCAGCCCCACCGTCACCCGCAGGATGTCCGCCATGACGTCCTCGTACGCGATCCGGTGCGGGCGCGTCCGCGGCTCCGCGCCGCCCGCGTGCGTGCACACGAGCCCCGCCCCGTACCGCGCGGCGACCTCCGCCAGCTTCGGGTCCACCCCGCCCCACGCGTCGTTCAGCAGGTCCGCCCCGGCCTCGCAGACCGCCTCGCCCACGTCGTGCCGCCAGGTGTCCACGCTGATCACCACGGACGGGTGGCGGCGGCGGACCTCGGCGACGAACCCGACCGTGCGGCGCGCCTCCTCCTCGGCGGTGACCTCCTCGCCGGGGCCCGCCTTCACCCCGCCGATGTCGATGATCGCCGCGCCCTCGGCCACCGCCTGCTCGACCCGGGCGAGCGCCGGCTCGTCCCGGAACGTGGCGCCCTGGTCGTAGAAGGAGTCCGGGGTCCGGTTCACGATCGCCATGATCACCGGCTCGTGCGGACCGAATTCCCGCCGCCCCAGCCTGAGTGCACCGCTGCGCATCCCGTCTCTCCTCCTCAGATAGCCCGCCTGCGACCCTAAGGCCTTCACCGGGTCGGCCCCGACCTGTCGGTGCCGCATGGCACGATCGGAGCCGGACGAGGTTTCCGCCCCCGGGGAGATGCGCGTGTTCTGGTTCTTGCTGCTCACGATGGTCGTGGTCGTCACCGCGGTCACCCTCGCGGTGGTCGGAGGCGGCGGGAGCGCCGTGCTCCAGGACGTTCCGCCCGACCGGTTCACCGATCCGCTGCCCGCGACCCGCCCGGTCGGCCGGGCCGACATCGAGGCGCTGCGTCTGCCGATGGCCGCCCGCGGCTACCGGATGGCGGACGTCGACGAGGCACTGTCCCGGCTCGGCGCCGAACTGGCCGAGCGCGACGCCCGGATCGCCGAGCTGGAATCCGCCCTGGCCGGCGTGCAGGCCGCCGCGGTGACCACCGGCACCGACCTGTTCAAGCAGCCCGGCGACCGGCCGGGCGACCGTCCCGCCGAGCGGGCCGGCCAGGAAGGCGCCCAGGACCGTGCCGAGGAGGACGGGCGATGAGCGGCGCTGCCGTGGCCGCCCCCGACGGCGGGCTGCGCTGCCCGTGGGGCCTGTCCGCCGAGGACTACCTCGCCTACCACGACACCGAGTGGGGCCGGGCGGTCCACGGGGACGACGCGCTGTTCGAACGGCTCTGTCTGGAGGCCTTCCAGTCCGGGCTCTCCTGGATCACGATCCTGCGCCGCCGCGAGACCTTCCGTACCGCGTTCGAGGGATTCCGGATCGAGGCGGTCGCGAAGTTCACCGACGCCGACCGCGAGCGGCTCCTGGCCGACCCGGGGATCATCCGCAACAAGGCCAAGGTCGACGCCACCCTCGCCAACGCCAAGGTGCTAGCCGACTGGTCGGAGGGGGAGCTGGACGAGCTGATCTGGTCCCACGCCCCCGACCCGGCCGGCCGGCCCGCCCCGCGCACGCTGTCGGACGTCCCGGCCGTCACACCGGAGTCCACCGCGCTCGCCAAGGCGCTGAAGAAGCGCTCGATCCGCTTCGTCGGCCCCACCACCGCCTACGCCCTGATGCAGGCCTGCGGACTGGTCGACGACCACCTCGCGGACTGCGTGGCGCGCGGCGGCGGGGGAGCACCGCGCTGAGCGCCGGCTACTTCCCGAGGTAGACCGGCTTCTCCTTGGCCAGGAACGCCTCCACCGCGATGGTGTGGTCCTGCGACGCGCCCGCCCGGGTCTGGAGTTCGTCCTCCTTCTCCAGCGTCTCGGCGAGCGTGTGCCCGGCGCCGTACGCCATCGACTCCTTCAGCGCCGCGTAGGCCACGGTGGGGCCCTCTGCCAGGGTCCGGGCCACCGCCGCCGCCTGCTCGGCCAGCTCGGCCGCGGGGACGATCCGGTTGACGATCCCCAGCTCCAGCGCGTCCTGCGCGGAGATCGACCGGGGGAAGAACAGCAGATCGGCGGCGCGGCTCTGCCCGATCAGCCGGGGCAGCGTCCAGGACACGCCCGAGTCCGCCGTGAGTGCGACGCCCGCGAACGAGGTGTTGAACGAGGCGGTGTCGGCGACCATCCGGTAGTCGGCCGCGAGCGCGAATCCGAACCCGGCCCCGGCCGCGACGCCGTTCACCCCGGCGACGACCGGCTTCGCCATCCCGGTGATCGCCCGCACGATCGGGTTGTAGTGCTCCCGCACCGTGCTCAGCGCGTTCCCGCCGCCCGCCTCGCGGGTGGCCGTGAGCGTGGCGACGTGCTCCTTGAGGTCCTGGCCGACGCAGAAGGCGCGCCCGGTGGCCGTGAGGAGCACCGCCCGGACCCCCGCGTCCGCCGACGCCGCCAGCAGCGCGTCCCGCAGCGCGACCTTCGCCGCCGTGTTCATGGCGTTCATCGCGCCGGGTCGGTTGATCGTGATCGTCGCGAGACCCTCGCTCACGTCGTACAGGACGGTGTTCGCCGGCTCGTCGGCCATTCCGGTATCCCCTCGCTGCTCGGGCATCGTTGCCACTGCAGGCAAGCATGGCCGATCGGGAGCTGGGCAGATATGTGACCTGCGTCTAACAATTGGCTCTCACCTGGGGGTCCGGGGCGGCGCAGTATCGCAGCCGGATCGCCGAATTGGGTGGTTTTGCGAGAGCGCGTTGCGCAAGCGATGCAGACCGATGTTGGTCATCGGGGTCATTGATGCGGGATAATGGCGAAGAAGCAATGTGTTCGATGCCGGTGAGGCAGCGCCTGTCATGGGGCCGCCGGTTGCGATGAGCTGGTTTCAGGAAGGGGAACGAGCATGGCGGCCATGAAGCCGCGGACGGGCGACGGCCCGCTCGAGGTGACAAAGGAGGGGCGGGGCATCGTCATGCGCGTTCCGCTCGAAGGCGGCGGTCGGCTTGTTGTCGAGCTGACTCCGGACGAGGCCGATGCCCTCGGCGACGCGCTGAAGAAGGTCGTCGGCTGACGCGGAACGCCCATCACCTTCACCACTGCCCGGCACGGACTCCGTGCCGGGCAGTGGTGCGTCCTGCCTCGGTCCGCATCGCTGGGGATCCACGCGCCGCCCCGACGTTCCGTCCGCGCCGACCACGGGTTCTGCGCGGTCAGCCGCGCCGGACCGCGCAGAGCAGGCCGTCGCCGACCGGCAACAGGGTCGACATCAGCTCCTGGCTCTCGCGCACCGCCCGCAGCAGGTCCCGCAGCCGCAGCACCTCGGCCGGCTGGGCCGCGGAGTCGACCGTGCGGCCGTCGGCGAAGACGCCCTCGAAACAGACCAGCCCGCCGGGCCGCAGCAGGCGCAACGATTCAGCGAGCACATCGAGACTCTCCAGCCGGTCGCCGTCGCAGAAGACGAGGTCGTAACCGCCGTCCGCGAGCCGGGGCAGGACGTCCAGGGCGCGGCCGGGGATGAACCGGGCCCGGTTGGTGGCGAAGCCCGCCTCGCGGAACGCCGCCCGGGCGAACTGCTGACGCTCCGGCTCGGGGTCCACCGTGGTCAGGACCCCGTCCGGCCGCATTCCGTGCAGGAGATAGATGCCGGACACGCCGGTGCCCGTGCCGATCTCCGCCACCGCTTTGGCGTCCGCTGCGGCTGCCAGCAGGCGCAGCGCAGCGCCGGTGCCCGGTGACACCGAGCGAAGCCCCAGCTCGCGGGCCCGCTCCCGGGCCCCGTGCAGTGCTTCGTCCTCGGCGACAAAGGCGTCGGCGAACGCCCAGCTCGTCTGCCGGTTGGCGGTAATGACCCTCTCCTGTCCCCGTAGTTGGCGCAACGGTGACTGTATCCGCTGGACCCGGGAACCCGCAGATGGGACCGGGCGTTGTGCAAGCAGTGGGGAAAGCGCAGTGACCGGGCCCGCGGATCGGGCCGGCGAGCTGCGGGATCATCCGGGACGACGCCCGGCCCCAGCAGGGAAAAGGCTTATCCGGAGCTAACGGGCGAGGTGGCTATGGTAGGGGCTCCACTGGACACCACCAGAGCCGATAGGGGAGGTGCGGCTGCGCCTGTGGACCGGGGAGGGATGCTGCGGCGTCTCCTCAGGTCGGCCGGTGAGCCGAAATCCGTGACCAACATTGCTGACCGTTCTTCCGAAGACTCCGCACCAACCGCGACCTTCGCCTCCGATGCGGATTCTCAGGCGTGGACCCCGCCCTCATGGGAAGAGATCGTCAGCACGCACAGCGGTCGTGTGTACCGCCTCGCCTACCGGCTGACGGGAAACCAGCACGACGCCGAGGACCTCACCCAGGAGGTCTTCGTCCGGGTGTTCCGCTCGCTGTCGACGTACACACCCGGCACCTTCGAGGGCTGGCTGCACCGCATCACGACCAATCTCTTCCTGGACATGGTCCGGCGCAAGCAGCGCATCCGCTTCGACTCGCTCGGCGACGACGCGGCCGAGCGCCTGCCCAGCCGCGAGCCGTCCCCGCAGCAGGTCTTCAACGACACCCACTTCGACGCCGACGTGCAGCAGGCGCTGGACACCCTCGCGCCCGAATTCCGTGCGGCCGTGGTCCTCTGCGACATCGAGGGCCTCAGCTACGAGGAGATCGCCGCCACCCTCGGGGTGAAGCTCGGCACCGTCCGCAGCCGTATCCACCGCGGGCGCTCGCACCTGCGCAAGGCGCTCAAGCACCGTTCGCCCGAGGCCCGCGCCGAGCAGCGCTCCCTGGCGGACGCGGTCCTGGCGGGGGAGGGCGGAACGGCGTGAGCGGCACAGGACCCACCCCCGCGGAAGCGCATCTGGGGGACCGACTCGCCGCGCTGGTCGACGGCGAGCTGAAACACGACGCCCGTGAGCGGGTCCTGGCCCACCTGGCGACCTGTGCCAAGTGCAAGGCCGAGGCCGACGCCCAGCGCCGCCTCAAGAGCGCCTTCGCCATGTCGGCCTCACCCTCGCCCTCCGAGGGGTTCCTGGCCCGGCTCCAGGGCCTTCCCGGGGGTCCTGGCGGCGACGACACCGGCTCCGGCGGACCGTTCGGCGGCCGGGGGCCCTTCGCCGACGAGATCTTCCCCGGGCTGCGGCCCTCCGGCGGCAGCACCCGCGCCGACACCGCGCCCTCCCCCCTGGACGGCTTCGGATACCTCCCCGCCGCCCACGGCTCCACCGCCGTGCTGTCCGGCGGCCCCGCTTCCGGTTCGGTCTTCCGCATACACGACGTGGCCCGCGACGCGGACCGCTCGCCCTGGCGCGGCCGGCGCTTCGCGTTCGCCGCGGCCAGCGCCGTCTCCCTCGCGGCCATCGCGCTGGGCGGCACGCTGCCGCTGGACTCCGGCCCCGAGACCTCCCTGCGCGCCGAGGGCGCCGGGAACAACGCCACCCCGCTCGACGCCGCGACCCGCGCCGAGAACGGGGCGAAGGCGGTCAGCCGCCGCGGCGGCGGCGCCCTCGCGGTGGCCGGCGACGGCCGCGCGGCCGAGCGGCCCGCCGCCGGCACGACCACCGCCGGGACGAACCGGGTGCCCTCGACCCTCACCGGTGCGACACCGGTCGTGCCGGCCGTCACCCCTCCGGTGAACCGGCAGGGGCCGCCGACCGCCCCGCCGCTGTTCGGCGTCCACGCGTCGGGCGGCCACCCCTTCACCCTCCCCGTGCTGAACGTGTCCGTGTCGCCGCTGATACGCCCGGCGGTCTCCGGCACCCCGCTGCTGGCGGCGGCGCTCGGCAGTGGTGCGGCGCCCAAGGCGGTCCCCTCCCCGACTCCCCCGGGGGCCCCCGCCAACGATCTGGCGAGCCCTCTTTCGCCCCGGCCCTGACCGGACCCTGCGCGGGGATTCGCAAACCTGGTTGAATTCCGGTGAAGGACGCCTCGGTGGGGCGTACAGAGGCCAGTTGCGGGGAGAGCATGGACGACGGGAAGCCCACCGGGCCGCAGGCGAAGTGGTGGAGCCGCCCCACGGCGGGGCGTGCCGACCGCACGGCGCCGGACAGCGGGCCGGCCCCGTCGGACGCCGCACCGCCCGAGGACCGTGGGCCGACGGCCCCGGCCACCTCTTCGACCCCCGCCGCGGACGCCACGGCGACCTCGCCCCCGGACGGCACGGCCCCCGTCCCGGCCACCGATCCTGCCCCGGACGCCGCGCCGGCCCCGGCCCCGGCCGGCCCGCCGTCGGCTCCGCCCTCCGACGCCGCCGGCAGCCCGGCGGTCCACGGAGGCCAGGAGGTTCCGCGCCCCCGCCCCGCCGGAGCCCCGCTCCACGAGCCCGACGAGTACAGCACCCCGCCCTACGGCGGCCCCGGCCCCTGGGCGCCCGCCCCGCCGGTGCAGCACCCCACCCCGGCCCACGGCACGGCCGTACCGCCGGGGGCCGGAGCACCGGCCCCGCAGTACGCCGCGACGAACGGCGCCGGAGCCCCGGCCCCGCACCCCGCGCCCGCCGACGGCTTCCCGGCCCCGCAGGCCCAGCCCGCCGACGGCTTCACCGCCCACGCCGCCCACGTACCGCAGCCGCCGCACGGAGCCCCCGGGACGCCCCAGGGAGCCCCCGAGCACCAGGGGCAGCACCCGCAGCAGCACACCCAATGGCTCCAGTACGACCCGTGGGGCGCGCCGGGCCAGCCGCTGACCCGGCCGGGACCCCTCGGGGGCACCGAACCCGGCCGCGGGAAGAAGCGCCGGGGCGGGGCGTTCATGGGAGTGCTCCTGCTGACCCTGGTCGCCGGCGGTATCGGCGGAGGCGTCGGCGCGTACGTCGAGCGCAACGGCGGCCTGACCACCGTCGAGCTGCCGCAGGCGGGCCGCGACAACGGTGACCGGGCCCCCGAGAGCGTCGCCGGCATCGCCGCCAGCGCCCTGCCCAGCGTGGTCACCCTGCATGTCAGCGGGACCTCCGAATCGGGCACGGGCACCGGCTTCGTCCTCGACGGGCAGGGCCACATCCTCACCAACAACCACGTCGTCGCCCCGGCCGGCTCCAGCGGGGACATCACCGTGACGTTCAGCAGCGGCGAGACGGCCTCCGCCGAGCTCGTCGGCAAGGACAGCGGCTACGACCTCGCGGTCGTCCGGGTCCGCGGGGTCTCCGGGCTCAAGCCCCTGCCGCTCGGCAACTCCGACAACGTCCAGGTCGGCGATCCGGTGGTGGCCATCGGCGCCCCCTTCGACCTCTCCAACACGGTGACCTCGGGCATCATCAGCGCCAAGCAGCGGCCGATCACCGCGGGCGGCGAGAAGGGCGACGGCAGCGACATCAGCTACGTCGACGCCCTCCAGACCGACGCCCCGATCAACCCCGGCAACTCCGGCGGGCCGCTGGTCGACACCCGGGCCCACGTCATCGGCATCAACAGCGCCATCCGCGCGGCCGACAGCGGCAAGGGCCCCGAGGCGGGCGGCCAGTCCGGCTCCATCGGCCTCGGCTTCGCGATACCCATCAACCAGGGCAAGCGCGTCGCCGAGGAGCTGATCAGCACCGGAAAGGCCACTCACCCGGTCATCGGCGTCACGCTGGACATGAAGTACACCGGCGACGGGGCCAAGGTCGGCACGGAGGGCGCCGACGGTGCGCCCGCCGTCGCGAAGGACGGCCCGGCGGCCGAGGCGGGCATCCGGTCCGGCGACGTCATCACCCATGTCAAGGGGCAGCGGGTGCACAGCGGCGAGGAGCTGATCGTGAAGATCCGGGCCCACCGCCCCGGCGACGAGCTCGACCTGAAGCTGACCCGCGGCGGCGAGGAGCGGACGGTGACCCTGACGCTCGGCTCGGCGAGCGGCACGTGACGTCCACCGCGAGGTACCGCCCGGACACCTTCGACAGGTACCTTTGAGCGGTCCGGGCGGCTGGAAGACCCGGGCCGCGATCGCACGGAGAACACGCGGAGAACACGAGGAGCAACAAGGTGTTCAATGACATTGGCGCACTGGAGCTGTTGACGCTCGGGGTGCTGGCCGTGCTGGTCTTCGGCCCGGACAAGCTGCCCAAGCTGATCCAGGACGTCACGCGCACCATCCGTAAGATCCGCGAGTTCTCGGACAGCGCCAAGGAAGACATCCGCTCGGAGCTCGGCCCGCAGTTCAAGGACTTCGAGTTCGAGGACCTCAACCCCAAGACGTTCGTCCGGAAGCAGTTGATGGACGGCAACGACGACCTGGGGCTGAAGGAGATCCGCGAGAGCTTCGACCTGCGCAAGGAGATCTCCGACGTCACCGACGCGGTCAACGGGCGCACCCCGGCCGCGTCCGATACCGCCAACAGTGCGGTGAACGGCTCGGCGGGCGCTGCGGCCGACGGGGTGACGACCAGCCTCACCAAGACCGGCGAAACCACCCCTGACCTGCTGAAGAAGGCCCCGCAGCAGGCACAGCCCGAGCGCCCGCCGTTCGACGCAGACGCCACCTGACCCCGGTCAATCCCGGCTCGTCCGGACGGTATGGCTATTCTCCATCTGTCCGGTTGCGAGGATGCCCAAGCCCGCGGGGGGCGGGCCGCTCCGGATCCTGACTGATCGAGGAGGCGGCCGCGCAGATGGAGACGACGAGTCGGATTGATACGGACGGTGTCCCGGGCACGGCCACGGCGGAGGAGGGGCCGGCGACGCGGCGTGCCGTCGACGGCTACCGGGAAGCGACCTTCCCCTGGTACGGGCTGGACGAGGCCTTCACCGGCCCGCGCTGGCTGATGCAGGTGGCCACCGCGGCGGACGGCACCGTGCAGCACGGTGCGACGGGGCACGGCGACGAGCCGTCGGTGAAGTCGGACGGCTCCGCCGACAAGGAGCGGTTCGCGGCGGTGATCACCGTCGCCGCGAGTCCGGTGAGACGCAGCGGTGACGGCACGGGCGTGCTGGACGCCACCACGGTGTCCTCGGCGGCCTGGCTCGCGGGCTCCGGCCTGCTGGCGTACACCTGGCCGCCGCAGATGGACCACACCCTGCGCGACGACTGGCTGGACCAGCAGACCGAGACGGCGTTCACCCTCGCCGACGACCTCGGCGGAGCGCCCTGGTCGACGCTCTCCCTCCCGGTGGACGGGGTGCCGGTGGAGTTCCACTACCGCGAGTCCGAGTTCGGCTGGGTGCTGGCCGGGTCCGCCCACGAGGGCGTGCACATCGGGGCGTACGGGCGGGGGATGAGCGCCTACGGCCTCGGCTTCGCGGCCATCAAGGACATCGGGACCTACGCGTAGCCGACGCCACGACCGGGCGGGCCGCACGAGCGGCTGAGCGACTCGGCAGGACGTACGCGCGACGCGACAGGGCAGGACGTACGCGCGGCGACGCGACAGGGCGGGCCGGATGACCACCGGCCCGCCCTGTGCCGCCCCCGGGGGCGCGTCAGAACTTGTTGCGCGGGGTGATCCCCAGCGACATGCCCGACAGGCCGCGCTGACGGCCGCCCAGCTTCCCCGCGATCGAGCGCAGCGCGCTGCCGGCCGGGGAGTCGGGGTCGGACAGGACGACCGGCTTGCCCTCGTCGCCGCCCTCGCGCAGCCGTACGTCGATCGGGATCGAGCCGAGCACCGGCACCTCGGCGCCGACCGTACGGGTCAGCCCCTCGGCGACCCGTGCGCCGCCGCCCGAGCCGAACACGTCGACCATCTCGTCGCAGTGCGGGCACGGCATGCCCGACATGTTCTCCACCACGCCGACGATCTTCTGGTGGGTCTGCACGGCGATCGAGCCGGCCCGCTCGGCCACCTCGGCCGCCGCCTGCTGCGGGGTCGTGACGACCAGGATCTCCGCGCCCGGCACCAGCTGCGCGACCGAGATCGCGATGTCGCCGGTGCCCGGCGGCAGGTCCAGCAGCAGGACGTCCAGGTCACCCCAGTACACATCGGCGAGGAACTGCTGGAGCGCCCGGTGCAGCATCGGGCCGCGCCAGACCACGGGGGCGTTGCCCGGGGTGAACATGCCGATGGAGATGACCTTCACGCCGTGCGCGGACGGCGGCATGATCATGTTCTCGACCTGGGTGGGCTTGCCGTCCGCACCGAGCATCCGGGGCACGCTGTGCCCGTAGATGTCCGCGTCCACCACGCCGACCTTCAGACCGTCGGCCGCCATCGCCGCGGCGAGGTTCACCGTCACCGAGGACTTGCCGACACCGCCCTTGCCCGAGGCGACCGCGTACACCCGGGTCAGGGAGCCGGGCTGGGCGAAGGGCACCTCCCGCTCGGCGGTGCCGCCGCGCAGCGAGCTCGCCAGGTCCTTGCGCTGCTCGTCGCTCATGACGTCGAGGGTCACCTCGACCCGCGAGACCCCCTCGACCCGGGCGACCGCCTCGGTCACGTTCCGGGTGATCGTGTCGCGCATCGGACAGCCGGAGACCGTGAGATACACCGTGACAGCCACTACACCGTCAGGATCGATCTCGACCGATTTCACCATGCCCAGCTCGGTGATCGGGCGGTGGATCTCCGGGTCGTTCACTGTCGACAGTGCCTCAAGCACCGCGTCTTCCGTAGCCATACAGACGATGTTACGGCGCACGGCGCTACGGGCGGGTAGCCCTTCAGCGGTCGCCTTCGTCACTCTCGGACGGGAAGCGCACCTGCCGCTCCTCCAGGTCCCTCACCATGTCCTGGAGTTCCGAGCGGATCCAGTCCCGGGTGGCGACCTCGCCCAGGCCCATGCGCAGGGCGGCGATCTCCCGCGTCAGGTACTCGGTGTCGGCGATGGAGCGCTCGTTCTGCTTGCGGTCCTGCTCGTGCGTGACCCGGTCGCGGTCGTCCTGCCGGTTCTGCGCGAGGAGGATCAGCGGAGCGGCGTAGGAGGCCTGGAGCGACAGCATCAGCGTCAGGAAGATGAACGGGTACTGGTCGAAGCGCAGGTCCTTCGGCGCGAAGATGTTCCACAGCACCCAGACGATGATGATCAGCGTCATCCAGACGATGAACCGCCCGGTGCCCAGGAACCGCGCGATCCGCTCCGAGAACCGGCCGAACGCCTCCGGGTCGTACTCCGGCAGCAGCCGCCGGCGCGGGTCCTTCGGCTGGTCCAGCCTCGTGCGCGGGGGCCGCACCAGGCCCGAGGCGCCGGTCGACGACGCCGCCTTCGCCCGCTCGTCACCCGCCATGGCCGATCCCCTCCTCCCCGTGCAGATCCGTCTCGCGCCAGTCGTCCGGCAGCAGGTGGTCCAGGACGTCGTCCACGGTCACCGCGCCGAGCAGCGAACCGGTCTCGTCCACGACGGGCACCGAGACCATGTTGTACGCGGCGAGATAGCTGGTGACCGTCGGCAGCGGGGTGTCCGGCGACAGAGGCACCAGGTCGCTGTCGACGATCGAGCTGACCAGGGTGAACGGCGGGTCGCGCAGCAGCCGCTGGAAGTGGACCGTGCCCAGGTACTTCCCGGTCGGGGTGTCGTCGGGGGAGCGGCACACGTACACCTGCGCGGCGAGCGCCGGGGACAGGTCCGCCTGCCGCACCCGGGCCAGCGCGTCGGCCACCGTCGCGTCGGGCAGCAGCACGATCGGCTCGGTCGTCATCAGACCGCCCGCCGTCCGCTCCTCGTACGACATCAGCCGGCGGACGTCGGCGGCGTCGTCCGGCCGCATCAGCGCCAGCAGCCGCTCCTTGTCCTCCTCCGGCAGTTCGGAGAGCAGGTCGGCCGCGTCGTCGGGGTCCATCGCCTCCAGGACGTCGGCGGCCCGCTCCTCCGCGAGCTTGCCGATGATCTCCACCTGGTCGTCCTCGGGCAACTCCTCCAGGACGTCGGCGAGCCGGTCGTCGTCCAGGGCGGCGGCGACCTCCGCCCGGCGCTTGGGCGAGAGGTGGTGCAGGGCGTTCGCCACGTCGGTGGGCCGCAGCCGCTCGAACGTGGCGACCAGACTCTCCGCACCCTGGCCGTGCTCGTCCAGCGAGAACCCGCTGACCGCCGACCACTCCACCGTCAGGGTCTCGCCCTTGCGGCGCAGCGCCCCGCCGCGCCCCTTGCGGACGAAGTACTTGTCGATCTCCCAGTCGCGGCGGGCCGGCAGCTGCTGGATGGCCACGTCCAGGACGGTGACCTCCTCGTCGTTCTCGACCAGCCGGACCCTTCGGTCCAGGAATTCGCCGAGGACGAGACGTTCGGTGGGCCGCTGTTCGAAGCGCCGCATGTTGACGACGCCGGTGGTGATGACCTGGCCGGACTCGACGCCCGTCACCCGGGTCATCGGGAGGAAGATCCGCCGCCGGCTGATCACCTCGACGACCAGTCCCAGGATGCGCGGAGGGCGCCCGCCGACCCGCAGCATCGCCACCAGATCACGCACCCGGCCGACCTGGTCCCCGTTCGGGTCGAACACGGGGACGCCGGACAGGTGCGATACGAAGACCCTGGGGGTGACCGCCGCCATCCTCGGCCTCCTTCGTCCGTCCGTGTCCACTGTGCCGTCACGTGTCCCGTGACCGTCCGCGCCCCGACCGCCCCGGACCGGCGCCGCCGGCCGGCGAATCCGCCGGTGCGCCGGGATCAGGCTAGCCCGTACCGCCGCGCCGTGCCCCGGCGGACCGGTCCGTACGGCTGGCTGCCGGGGAGCAGGCGCCTCCCGGGTACGCTGCCGTCTGCCACCCCCGATCGCCGTTGAGAGGCAGTGCGCCCGTGACCTCTTTCGCCCCGGCCGTGCGGAACCATCGCCGGACCGCCCTCGCTCTCGTGCTGTGCGGAGGGCTCACCGCGGCCCTGGCCGCCTGCGGCACGGAGGAGGACCCGGACAAGGGGACCAACGGCGTCGCCAAACTCTCCGCCACCGAGATCGACGCGAAGGCCAGAGCGGCGGCCGAGGCGGCGAGCGCCGTACGCCTGTCGGGCACGCTCGTCAGCAAGGGCGGCACCTACCGGCTGGAGATGAAGCTCAACGCGGAGGGCGGCATGGGCTCCGTGACCTCCAAGAAGCAGAGCTTCGCCCTGCTGCGGGTGGACGACGAGCTCTATCTCAAGGCGCCGGCCGAGTTCTGGACCCACGAGGGCAGCGGTGCCGGGGAGGGCGGCGCCACCGATGTGGCGGCTGCCGACAAGCTGGGCGGCAAGTACGTCAAGGTCCCCGAGGACGACCCCAGCTACGGCCAGCTGCGCGGCTTCACCGACAAGAAGGTCCTGCTCGACGGGCTCCTCGCGCTGAACGGCGAGGTCAGCAAGGGCGGCCGGGACACGGTCGCCGGGCAGCGCACGATCCAGATCCTGGGCGGCAAGGGCGCGGGCGGGGCGTTCGACGTCTCGCTGGAGGACCAGCCGTATCCGATCCGGGTGGCCCGGGGCGGCGGCGGGGGCACGGTCACCCTGGCCGACTGGGGGCAGGCCTTCCCGCTGGAGGCGCCCGAGGAGGACGACACCGTCGACTACGGCGGCCAGCTCCCCAAGTCCTCCGGCTGAGCCGACGCCCCCTCGCGGGGCCGCTCAGCCCTTCCGGCGACGCTTCAGCAGCAGCCGGGGGAGCGCCGCCGGGGCCGGCCGCCGGGTGGTGGCCCCGGTCGGCAGGGGGACGGCCGCCAGCGAGGTGTCCGGCAGCGCGGTGCTCACGGTGTCCGGCGCCAGCCGCACCACGGTGCACTCGCGCGCCCACCGCTCCGGCATCGACTCGGCGTCCGGCGCGTTGAGCCGCTTGCCCTTCAGCTCGGCGACCGCGGCCTCCCACTCCTCGGAGCGCGGCGGGAGGAAACGGCACGCCGCGCTCCAGGCGACGATCCGGCCGCCCTTGTCCTTGCTCCGTACGGTCACCTCGGCGCGCCCGCCGTCGGTCAGCCCCTGGGGCAGCGGCTGCTCGCCGGGCCCGCCGCCGACCAGCAGCGCCGCGCCGTCGTGCCAGACGTGCCACACGGCGCGGGCCGGCCCGTCGCCCCGCACCCAGACGAGACCGGACTTCTTCGTGGCCTCCTCGACGAGGGCCCGCTCCAGCAGATCGGCGGCGGCATCGGGTGCGGCGGCGTCAGTCATGGGCGCGAGCTTAGACCCACCGCGCTCAGAGCCAGCCGTTGCGCTTGAGGATGCGGTGGATGGAGAAACAGACCACCCCGATGACGCCGAGCACCAGCGGATAGCCGTACTTCCACTGGAGCTCGGGCATGTGGTCGAAGTTCATGCCGTAGACACCGCAGATCATCGTCGGCACGGCGATGATCGCCGCCCAGGAGGTGATCTTGCGCATGTCCTCGTTCTGCGTGACGGTCGCCTGCGCCAGATTGGCCTGGAGGATCGAGTTCAGCAGCTCGTCGAAGCCGAGGACCTCCTCCTGGACCCGGGCGAGGTGGTCGGCGACATCGCGGAAGTACTTCTGGATGTCGGGGTCGATCAGCCGCATCGGACGCTCGCTCAGCAGCTGCATCGGCCGCAGCAGCGGCGAGACGGCGCGCTTGAACTCCAGCACCTCGCGCTTGAGCTGGTAGATCCGGCCCGCGTCCGAACCGCGCGGGCTGCCCTTGGCCGGGGTGGAGAAGACGTCGATCTCCACCTCGTCGATGTCGTCCTGCACCGACTCGGCCACCGCGATGTACCCGTCGACCACATGGTCGGCGATGGCGTGCAGGACGGCGGACGGCCCCTTGGCGAGCAGCTCCGGATCGTCCTGGAGCCGGTGGCGCAGGGCGCGCAGGGAGCCCTGCCCGCCGTGCCGGACGGTGATGACGAAGTCCCGGCCGGTGAAGCACATCACCTCGCCGGTCTCCACGACCTCGCTGGTCGCGGTCAGTTCGGCGTGCTCCACGTAGTGGATGGTCTTGAAGACGGTGAACAGCGTGTCGTCGTACCGCTCCAGCTTGGGCCGCTGGTGGGCGTGGACGGCGTCCTCGACGGCCAGCGGGTGCAGCCCGAACTCCCGGGCGATACCCGCGAATTCGGCCTCCGTCGGCTCGTGCAGACCGATCCACGCGAAGCCGCCCTCCTCCCGCACCTGGAGCATCGCCTCGTGCGGCGTCGGGGTCGAGGGCGTCGCCAGCCTGCGGCCGTCGCGGTAGACGGCGCAGTCGACGACGGCGCTGGAGGCGGACGGGTCGCGGGTGGTGTCGTACGCGCTGTAGGGCGCGTTGTTCTTGCGGAGGGACGGGCGCAGGGACGGGCGCACGGCGGCGCGCAGGTCACGGATCATCGACATGGCTGGCTCCTTCACGGAGGGCCGTCGGCGAGGGCGTGGAACAGCCCGGAACGAGGACGTGCGCGCACGTCCGCAAAGCGGGCGGCACCGCGCGGGCGCGATGACGGCGTTCGCTACAGACAGGCAAAAACGAAGGGCTCTTCCGTCGCGCGAACTGCTGTCGAGGAGTCGTCCGGAGGTGACGGCGATGTCGGCACCGGGCGACCGACGAGGCGTCGGATCAACGGGAAATGCGAGGCGCGGAGGAGCGGTTGGTACTGCACGGTCGACTTGGATCCATAGCAGTCCCCACCTCCTCCGGCCGGTCCCCCGTGGGGGACGACGTGTCGTCGGGACGAAGAAGAGCGACGCTTCTGCGTGCTGTCCCGACCGGCGGCCAGGCTATCAGCCGCCACAGACCCAATCCCGTACTTTGCCCATTCCCTACGCGATCTATGCTCGCGGCATGGCAGAAATTCTCGCTCTGGTCGAGGCCCGGCTCGTTTCCGCCCTCGGGGAACCGGACGCCCGCGCCGATGTGACGTTCCTGGGCACCGACCGCATCGAGGTGCTGCGCTTCCTCGACGGCGACGTGGTGCGCTACGCGACGCTCGGCATGTCCGGTCAGCCGATGGCCGACCCCACCTCCCCGCTCGCCGACCCGGTGAAGGGCCCCCGCGCCGAGCTGATCCTCTCCGTACGGGGCGGGCTCGCCGACACCGACCAGGTGCTGCGCCCGCTCGCCGTGCTGGCCGCGTCCCCGCAGGTCGAGGGGTTGATCGTGGCCGCCGGCGCCTCGCTGGACCTGGGGGAGCCGCTGTGGACCGGGGCGCCGTTCACCTCGGTGCTGGTCGCGGAGTCCGGCGGTCTGGTGGAGGACCTGGAGCTGGACGAGCCGATGGACCCGGTGCGCTTCCTGCCGCTGCTGCCGATGACGCGCAACGAGGCCGCCTGGAAGCGGGTGCGCGGCGCGCAGGAGCTCCAGGAGCGGTGGCTGACGCACGGTACGGACCTGCGCGACCCGCTGCGCACGTCCGTACCGCTGGACTGACCGTCCCGGGCGGTCAGTCGGCGAAGACCGCCACGCCGTCCTCCCGCGCGTGCACCGGCGCCAGCTCCTCGGCCTCGTGGGTCAGCGCCGTACGCCGCACCCCCACGACCGCCGCTCCGGCGAGGGCGGCGAGCGCGGCCACCACGAAGGGGACGTGGACGTCGGTCCACTCCTCGATCTTCGGGGCGAGGAAGGGGGCGGCGGCGGCCGCGAACCAGCGGACGAAGTTGTATCCGGCGCTCGCCACCGGGCGCGGCGCGTCCGAGACGCCGAGGGCCAGCTCGGTGAAGACGGTGTTGTTCATGCCGATGAACGCGCCGGAGACGACCGTGGCGACGATCGCCGCGGTGTGGCTGCCGTACCCGAGGACCAGCAGGTCGGCGGCGAGCAGGACCAGCGAGCCCCCGAGCACCTTGAGCGAGCCGAAGCGGCGCTGGAGGCGCGGGGCGACCAGCACGGAGAAGACGGCCAGCAGCAGGCCCCAGGCGAAGAAGACCGCGCCGGACTTGTACGGGGTCATGTCCAGCACGAACGGCGTGAAGGCCAGGATCGTGAAGAACGCGTAGTTGTAGAAGAACGCGGAGGCCGCGACCGAGGCCAGGCCGCCGTGGCCCAGCGCCTTCACGGGGTCGAGCAGTGAGGTCTTGACGGCGGGCTTCGGCTGCTCCTTGAGGAACGCGGCGATGCAGAGGAAGCCGATCGCCATCAGCGCCGCGGTGCCGAAGAACGGGTAGCGCCAGCTGGCGTCCCCGAGCAGCGCGCCGACCAGCGGTCCGCACGCCATGCCGAGGCCGAGCGCCGACTCGTAGAGCAGGATCGCCGCCGCGCTGCCGCCCGCCGCCGCTCCGACGATCACCGCGAGGGCGGTCGAGACGAAGAGGGCGTTGCCCAGGCCCCAGCCGGCCCGGAAGCCGACCAGTTCGGCGACGGAGGACGAGGTGCCGGAGAGCGCGGCGAAGACGATCACGAGCGCGAGACCGGCCAGCAGGGTCCTGCGGCCGCCGATGCGGCTGGAGACGAAGCCGGTGACCAGCATCGCGAAAGCGGTGATCAGGAAGTACGAGGTGAACAGCAGCGACACCTGACTCGCCGAGGCGTCCAGCCCCCGGGCGATGGACGGCAGGATCGGGTCCACCAGACCGATCCCCATGAAGGCGACCACCGAGGCGCCGGCCGTGGCCCAGACGGCCTTCGGCTGGCGCAGGATGCCGCCTCCCGTGGCCCCTTCGTCGAACGGATCCTCTCCCCGCATGGGTTCTCTCCTTCTCCCTCGGCCCCTCCGGAGTTCTCCGGCTCCGGATCGATGCGTTATGCACAGAATAAGTTAGGCGGGCTAATAAATGCAACCTACACCTATTCTTGCCGGTCAGGGCCACGCTGCGGACGGGTGATCGTCCTTGACGCGAGGACCGGCGGGGAGGACGGTTGGTCCCTATGAGGGGCGAACCCAGTTGCCCGAAGTGCGGTGGCCGGGTCAGGGCGCCCGGTCTCTTCGCCGACGCCTGGCAGTGCTCCGTGCACGGCCAGGTCCATCCGATGCAGCCGGTCATCCCGCCGAGCGTCGAAGGCCTCGGCGTCGTGGTGCACCGCACCCAGGTTCCCGTCTGGATGCCCTGGCCGCTCCCCGTGGGCTGGCTGTTCACCGGGGTCGCCAGCGCGGGCGACGACCGCAGCGGCGGCCGGGCGAGCGCCGTGGCCTGCGCCGGACCCGGCCCGCTCGGCGGGATGGGCGAACTCCTCCTGGTGGCCGAGGAGATCGGGGTCGGGCTCGGCGCCCGGTACGCGGGGATCGACGGCCCGGACCCCGGGCTCCACCTGGACATCGACTCCGCCCCCGACGCCAAGGTCCACGCCGCCGGCCGGCCCACCCCCCTCTGGCACGTCAGGAACGCCCCGGAGGACCGCGCCGTCTTCGCGGGCGAGGCGCGGGGGCTCTGGCTCTGGGCGATCCTGTGGCCCGAGCAGTCGGGGCTCCTCATGTACGACGAACTGGTGCTCACCGACCTCCGGGACGCCGGGGGAGAAGTGGACCTCGTCCCCTGCGGCGCGCTCACCCCCCGCCTCCTCACCGCCCCCGAGGCGCCGCCCCGGCAGGGGACGGGCGAGCGGTAGGTCCTGTCGTCGAACCGCCGCCCGCCCTTCGGGCGACGACGGCAGTTCGACGACAGGACCTCGATCACGCGGGGCGGAAGGCTTCCGCGGCCCGGGGCCCGGTGGGCGACGGTTATCCTTGAGCGGTCCCCCGTCCGCCCGCGAGCCCCGGAGTCAGCCGTCGTGCGCATCGACCTGCACACCCACTCCACCGCGTCGGACGGCACGGACACCCCCGCCGAGCTGGTCGCGAACGCCGCCGCCGCGGGCCTGGACGTCGTCGCGCTCACCGACCACGACACCGTGGGCGGCCACCGGCAGGCCATCGACGCGCTGCCCGACGGGCTCACCCTCGTCACCGGCGCCGAACTCTCCTGCCGGGTCGACGGCGTCGGCACGCACCTGCTGGCCTACCTCTTCGACCCCGCCGACGCGGAGCTGGAGCGCGCCCGGGAACTCGTCCGCGACGACCGGGTGCCGCGCGCCCGGGAGATGGTCCGCAAGCTGCGCGCCCTCGACGTCCCCGTCACCTGGGAGCAGGTCGCCCGGATCGCCGGGGACGGCTCGGTCGGCCGCCCGCACGTCGCCGCCGCCCTCGTCGAACTCGGCGTCGTCCCCACCGTCTCCGACGCCTTCACGCCCGACTGGCTGGGCAACGGCGGCCGGGCATACGCCGAGAAGCACGAGTTCGACCCCTTCGAGGCCGTCCGCCTGGTCAAGGCGGCGGGCGGGGTCGCCGTCCTCGCCCACCCGGGCGCGGTGAAACGCGGCGCGGTGGTCCCCGAGTCCACGATCGCCGCCCTCGCCGAAGCCGGCCTCGACGGCGTCGAGGTCGACCACATGGACCACGACGAGCCCACCCGGGCCCGGCTGCGCGGCCTCGCCCGCGAACTGGGGCTGCTCACGACCGGCTCCAGCGACTACCACGGCACCCGGAAGACCGTCGAGCTCGGCGCGTTCACCACCGACCCCGAGATCTACGGCGAGATCACCCGGCGCGCCACGGGAGCCTTCCCGGTGCCGGGCGCCGGCGGACCCGGCCACCGCTAGAGGGCGCCCGGCGCAACACGGCCGGACAGCTCCCGGGCCCCGCCCACTTCACCGCACCACTCTTTTCCGCACTCCGCGCGCCCCCGTGCGTACCGCCGCGTGTCCGACACGGCGACGGCGCCACGCCGGACCCCGCGCCGCCTCCGTACCACCCGATCTTCTCTCGCAAGGCTCACTGTGTTCGACGTCGCTGTCTTCGGATCCCTTTTTCTCACCCTATTTGTGATCATGGACCCGCCCGGGATCACCCCGATCTTCCTCGCGCTCACCGCGGGCCGCCCCGCCAAGGTGCAGCGCAAGATGGCGCTCCAGGCGGTCATGGTCGCCTTCGGCGTGATCGCCGTCTTCGGTCTGCTCGGTCAGCAGATCCTGGACTATCTGCACGTCTCCGTGCCCGCCCTGATGATCGCGGGCGGACTGCTGCTCCTGCTCATCGCGCTCGACCTGCTGACCGGCAAGACGGACGAGCCCACGCAGACCAAGGACGTCAACGTGGCGCTCGTACCGCTGGGGATGCCCCTGCTGGCCGGGCCCGGCGCGATCGTCTCCGTCATCCTCGCGGTGCAGCACGCCGACGGCGTGGGCGGCCAACTCTCGGTGTGGTCCGCGATCCTCGCCATGCACGTGGTGCTCTGGCTGGCCATGCGCTACTCGCTGGTCATCATCCGGGTGATCAAGGACGGTGGCGTGGTGCTGGTCACCCGGCTCGCCGGCATGATGCTCTCCGCCATCGCCGTCCAGCAGATCATCAACGGCGTCACCCAGGTCATCCAGACCTCGTGACCCCCGCGCACCACAGCGCCCCCGCACGGACGTTCCGAGCGGGGGCGCTTCGTCTTCAGCGGCGCGATGCGGTGAGGCGCGAGGCCTCGTCAGGCGTCATGAGCCCATGAGCGTTACGAAGCCGTGCTGTCGGCCGGACGGATGTAGATGCGCTGGCCCGTCGCCGCGGCCTGCTGCACGATCCGGTTGACGGAGGCGGCGTCCACGACGGTGCTGTCCACGGCGGTACCGTCGACGTCGTCGAGTCGCATGATCTCGAAGCGCATAGGGCTTCCCTTCGTCTGATCCTCCTGCTGGAGAACTGCTGGCGCCGGTAGGGGCGTCCCACCGGCAAGACCAGGAACGCGAGGCTTCCCTCGCGTTCCTCATGGGTGACAACGGATTGCCTCCTACAAACATTCCCTACGCTAAGGAAATTTTTTGGATGTCTAAGTACCCGTCGGTAGTCACGCCACCACAGACCATGGGGTTCGCATGAACGAGGCGGACCCGCGGTCCCTCGGCGGAGCCGGTATCGCCGCCCGCCTGGACCGCACCAACGAGCTGCTCGAGCGCATGCTCACCGAGGTCTCGAAGACCCCGTCGACGCACGCGATCTTCGTGGACGCCGGCTATGTGTACGCCGCGGCCGGGCTGCTCGTCACCGGCACCGAGGACCGGCGCTCCTTCGACCTCGACGCCGAAGGGCTGATCGAGGCCTTCATCGACAAGGCCCGCACGATCTTCGCGGACAGCAGGCTGCTGCGCGTCTACTGGTACGACGGGGCCCGCCGCCGCATCCACACCACCGAGCAGCAGGCCATCGCCGAACTCCCCGACGTCAAGGTGCGGCTCGGCAACCTCAACGCCAACAACCAGCAGAAGGGCGTCGACTCGCTCATCCGCACCGACCTGGAATCCCTCGCCCGGCACCGCGCCATCAGCGACGCGGCGCTCGTCGGCGGGGACGAGGACCTGGTCTCGGCCGTCGAGGCGGCCCAGGGGTACGGGGCGCGCGTGCACCTCTGGGGCATCGAGGCCGCCGAAGGGCGCAACCAGGCCGAACCGCTGCTGTGGGAGGTCGACAGCCAGCGCACCTTCGAGCTCGACTTCTGCCGCCCCTACGTCACGCGGCGGCCCGTCACCACGTACGAGGACGACAGCCCGGCCCCCTCCCGGGAGGACGTCCGCTTCGTCGGAGCGCAGATCGCCGCCGCCTGGCTCGCCGCCCGCGGCCGGGAGTCCCTGGCCGACCTGCTGCCCGGCCACCCCTACCTGCCGGGCTCCGTCGACCAGGACCTGCTGGTGGAGGCCGAACGCCTGCTCCAGCACTCGCTGCGCGGCCACGCGCACCTGCGGCGGGCGCTCCGCGACGGCTTCTGGCAGCACCTCCAGGCGCAGTACTGACGGAAGCGGGGCCGGTGGCGGCGCCTTCGACGGCCGACGGGACGCGTCGGGGGCGCCACCGGCGCGTCAGACGGCCGGCAGACCGTCCCAGAACGCGGCCAGCGCCTCCGCTGTCTCCAGCGGGCGCGCGGTGTTGGGGGAGTGCTCGGCGCCGGCGATCGTGGTGCGGCGGGCGCCGAGGCGCCGCGCCATGGAGTCGAACAGCTCCACCGGCCACACCTCGTCGCGCTCCCCGGACAGGACGTGGACGGGCAGGCCGACGGCGGCCAGCTCGTCCACCCGGTCCGGTTCGGCGGCCAGCTGGGCCCCGGTCGCGATCAACTGCGCCGGGTGGTGGGCGAGCCAGCGGTGGCGCATGTCCGCGCCGTCGCCGGTGTCCGCGTCCTGCGGCGGATCCAGCGCCCGCATCGCCTCCCACACCTCGCCCATGGTCAGCACCGACAACGCGTCGCTCAGCATCTTCACCTTGTCCCGCTGGGCCGCGACGACCTCCGCGGGGCCCGAGGACATCAACGTCAGCGAGCGGAACGCAGTGGCGTCCAGCAGGACGGCGGCGCGGGCGATCTGCCCGCCGAGCGAGTGCCCGAGCAGGTGCAGCTCGCCGTCCCCGCAGCCCAGGGCCGCCGCCTGGGCCAGCACGTCACGTGCCAACTCGCCCTGGGCGTAGGTCTCCTGGCGATCCGTTCCCCGCGACTCGTACTGCCCCCGGCCGTCCGCGGCGACCACCCGGTAGCCCGCCGCGCACAGCGGCTCCAGCAGTGCGATGAAGTCCTCCTTGCTGCCGGTGTATCCGGGCAGCATCAGGACGGTGGCGCGTACCGGGGCGGGCGGCGCGGCGTCCAGCACGGCGAAGTCGCCGCGCTCGGTCCCGAGGACACGGGCGCGGGCACAGGGCGGCGGGGTGAAGGTGGGCGGGCGGCTCATACGGCGAGGCTATCCCCGCCGCCCCCGTCCCCGCCCCACCGGGCAGCGCAACCGGTGAGCCCGGAGACCCCGCGGCGGCACCGGCCCCACGCTGCGTGGCGGCCGGGTCCCGGAACGGGGCGGCAAGGTCGTACGGCCCCGCACCTGCGGACCGGGTCCACGGGTGCGGGGCCGTACGTGTGGTGCGGTGTCGCCGGGAGCGTCAGCTCTCGGTCGTCGTCGCCGACGCCTTGCCCGCCGGGCGGGTGGCACGACGGCGGCGCGGCTTCGTCTCGGCGGCTGCCTCGCTCACCACGGCCTCGGCCTCGAAGACCACGGCGGCCTCCTGGGTCGCGGTCGAGGTGACGCTGCGGGTGGCACGGCGGCGGCGCGGCTTGGCCGCCGCCTCGGCGGCCGGGGCCTCGACCGGGGACGGCTCGACGGCGACCGCCTTCGCGGTGGCCTTCGCCGTGGTCGCGGCGGTCTCGGCGGTCTCCGCCTTGGCCCGCGACTTCGTCGTCCTGGTCGCCCGGGCCTTCGGCTCGGCCGTCGTGGCCGCTGCCTTCGGCTCGGACGTGGCCTTCGTCGTGGCGCGGGCCGGACGGCGACGCGTCTTCACCTCGGGCTCCGGCTCGGCGGCCGGGGCGATCTGGAAGTCGACCTCGTCGGCCGGCTTCACGATCCGGGTGCGGCGGCGCGGCTTGACGGCCTTCGGCTCGGCGACCGGCTCCGCGAGGCCCGCGGCGAGGGCCACGGTCTGGAACTCGACCGGGGCCGGTGCGGCCGGAGCCGCGGCGACGGGCGACGCCGTCTCCTCGGTCACCGGCTTCACGGCGGCGCGGCTGCGACGGCGGCGCGGCTTGGTCTCCGGCACGGTCTCCGCGACCGGCTCGGCCACCGGCGCGGCCTCGATCACGGGCGCCGCCTCGGCGACCGGAGCGGGGACGGCCGGAGCCTCGGCGACCGCCACGGCCGCCTCGGTGACGGCCTCGGGGGCGCTCACGCGGGTACGACGGCGACGGCGCGGCGTACGCGGCGCGTCGTCGGACGCCGCCTCACCGGCCGGTGCGACCGGGGCCGCCTCCTTGGCGGGTGCGGGCACCGTCGCCGAGCCCTCCGCCGCGGCGGCTCCGCCGCGGGTGCGGCGGCGCTGGCGCGGCGTACGGGTGCGCGGCTCGCGCTCCTCACGGGCCGGGGCCGCGGCGGCGGCCTTGCGGCCGCGGCCGCCGGTCTCGCCGAGGTCCTCGACCTCTTCGGCGCGCAGACCCGCACGGGTCCGCTCGGCACGCGGCAGCACACCCTTGGTGCCCGCCGGGATGCCCAGCTCCTCGAACAGGTGCGGAGAGGTGGAGTACGTCTCCGGCGGGTCCGGGAACTTCAGATCCAGGGCCTTGTTGATCAGCTGCCAGCGCGGGATGTCGTCCCAGTCGACCAGCGTGATCGCGGTGCCCTTGGCGCCCGCGCGGCCGGTGCGGCCGATGCGGTGGAGGTAGGTCTTCTCGTCCTCCGGCGACTGGTAGTTGACGACGTGGGTCACACCCTCGACGTCGATACCGCGTGCGGCGACGTCGGTGCAGACCAGCACGTCGACCTTGCCGTTGCGGAAGGCGCGCAGCGCCTGCTCGCGGGCGCCCTGGCCGAGGTCGCCGTGGACCGCGCCGGAGGCGAAGCCGCGCTTCTCCAGCTGCTCGGCGATGTCGGCGGCCGTGCGCTTCGTCCGGCAGAAGATCATCGCGAGCCCGCGGCCCTCGGCCTGGAGGATGCGGGCGAGCATCTCCGGCTTGTCCATGTTGTGGGCGCGGTAGACGTGCTGGACCGTGTTCTTCACGGTCGTGCCCTCGTCGTCGGGCGACGTGGCGTTGATGTGCGTGGGCTGCGACATGTAGCGGCGGGCGAGGCTGATGACGGCACCGGGCATGGTGGCCGAGAACAGCATCGTCTGGCGCTTGGCCGGCAGCATGGTGATGATGCGCTCGACGTCGGGCAGGAAGCCCAGGTCCAGCATCTCGTCGGCCTCGTCGAGGACGAGCCCGCGGATGTGGGAGAGGTCGAGCTTGCGCTGGCCCGCCAGGTCCAGGAGGCGGCCCGGGGTGCCGACGATCACGTCGACGCCCTTCTTGAGGGCCTCGACCTGGGGCTCGTACGCCCGGCCGCCGTAGATCGCGAGAACGCGGACGTTGCGGACCTTGCCGGCCGTGAGCAGGTCGTTGGTGACCTGGGTGCACAGCTCGCGGGTGGGGACGACGACGAGCGCCTGCGGCGCGTCGGTCAGCTGCTCGGGCTTGGCGCGGCCGGCCTCGACGTCGGCGGGGACGGTCACGCGCTCCAGGAGCGGGAGACCGAAGCCGAGCGTCTTGCCGGTGCCGGTCTTGGCCTGGCCGATGACGTCGGAGCCGGAGAGGGCTACGGGGAGCGTCAGCTCCTGGATGGGGAAGGGGGACGTGATGCCGACAGCCTCAAGGGCTTCGGCCGTCTCGGAAAGAATGCCGAGGTCGCGGAACGTAGTCAGGGTGCTGCCTCTTCTGTGAGACGCGGTCCGAGGCGAACGCTGGGGGTCGTACCGTGCCGGGGTTGGTCATCCGGCCGTGGATGGGCCGGGTGGCGCGGGACCACTGCCGTCGCTCGAGCGCTCGTGCCGCTGAGGGGGCCCCTCATCTGCAGTCGTACGTGTCGTACGCACCGCGTGGAGGGCTGTCGGGTCGGAGCCGATCGGGCCACCGACCGGGCATCCTCATTCAAGGGCGCGCCCCTGGCACAGCACAGTGCTCAGTAAGCGCAATACCACTGTACCCCGGATTCGCGCATGTGTGTTGGACGAATTCATCGGAACGGTATGAGGGCCCCGGCTGACCAGGCCCTTCCGCCCTGGGCTGAGCGGGCTATCGTTCCGTTCATGGAGACGCCTGACCACGCCACTGAGAACCCCGCCGAAGCTTCCGCAGCCACCGGGATCGCCGCCCAGGACTGGGCCACCGCGGCAGCCGACCCGCAGTACCGCGCCGCGGTCGTGGACCTGCTCGGCGCCCTTGCCTACGGAGAGCTGGCGGCCTTCGAGCGGCTTGCCGAGGACGCGAAGCTCGCGCCGACGCTCGGCGACAAGGCGGAGCTGGCGAAGATGGCCGCCGCCGAGTTCCACCACTTCGAGCAGCTCAACCAGCGGCTCACCGCCGTGGACGAGGACCCCACCGCCGCGATGGAGCCGTTCGCCAAGGCGCTCGACGACTTCCACCGCCAGACGGCGCCGTCCGACTGGCTGGAGGGCCTGGTCAAGGCCTACGTCGGCGACTCGATCGCGAGCGACTTCTACCGCGAGGTCGCGGCCCGGCTCGACACCGACACCCGGTCGCTGGTGCTGTCCGTGCTCGACGACACGGGCCACGGGAACTTCGCCGTGGAGAAGGTGCGCGCCGCGATCGAGGCCGACCCGCGACTCGGCGGACGGCTCGCGCTGTGGGCGCGCCGGCTGATGGGCGAGGCGCTGTCGCAGGCCCAGCGGGTGGTCGCCGACCGCGACGCCCTCTCGACGATGCTGGTGGGCGGCGTCGCGGACGGCTTCGACCTGGCCGAGGTGGGCCGGATGTTCTCCCGGATCACCGAGGCCCACACCAAGCGGATGGCGGCGCTGGGACTGGCCGCGTAACACCCGGCCACCGGGGCCCTTCGTCCGGATCATGTCGGGCTCGCGGATTCCGGACGACAGGGCCTAAGCCGCCGCCGACCGGGCGAGGCGGCGGCCGCGTGGGCGGATCAGGAGCGACAGCGTCACCGCCCCGACGGACACGGCTCCGATCAGCGTCCCGACGATGTGGTCGGTACCCAGCGCCGCATGCGTCAGATACGCGCCGAACAGGGCGCCCAGCGTGCCGGTGAGACAGACCGCACGGCCCGACGGCAGTCGGTCGGCCAGTGATCGGAGCGCCGCCCAGGACAGGGCGAGTCCGAGGACGGCGGCGCCGAAGGATTCCCAGATCACGGAAGATCACCTCGCGGGGGTGTGCGGGGCGGGCAAATCGGTCGTAGGCGGTACTACCCCCGGCCTGCGCGGAACAACCCTCCGGCGGCCCGTTCCGACCCGTACGGGAGATCCGTGCGGGAGAGGCGGACGGAAGACGGGAGCGGCCCGGCGGGGAAATCCCCGCCGGGCCGCTCCCGTGATCCACGCGTCCGATGGACTACAGCGTCCCGAACCCCACCCGCCGGGTGGTCGGCTCACCGATCTCCACATACGCGATCCGGTCGGCCGGCACCAGGACCTTGCGGCCCTTGTCGTCCGTGAGGCTGAGCAGCTCCGCCTTGCCGCCCAGTGCCGCGGCGACCGCGCTCTCGACGTCCTCGGCGGAAAGCCCGCTCTCCAGAACGATCTCGCGGGGCGTGTGCTGCACCCCGATCTTGACCTCCACGGCTATGTCCCTCCGACGGTCAGTCCTTGCGCGGCGAACCGCGCCGTACGCAGCCACATTAGCCCGGCGGGAGCGGGGCTCAGGGCCCGACCGGCAACGCCCGCAGCGAACACGGCGTCGGACGCTCCCCGCCCGCGGGCTCAGCTCTGCTCGACGCCGTGCAGCGGGAAGCCCGCGATGCCCCGCCAGGCCAGCGAGGTGAGGAGCTGGACGGCCGTGTCGCGGGGGATGGTGGACCGGCTGGAGAGCCAGTAGCGCGCCACCACCTGGGAGACGCCGCCGAGGCCCACGGCCAGCAGCATGGACTCGTCCTTGGACAGGCCGGTGTCCCCGGCGATCACGTCGGAGATGGCCTCGGCGCACTGGAGGGAGACCCGGTCGACCCGCTCGCGCACGGCGGGCTCGTTGGTCAGGTCGGACTCGAAGACCAGCCGGAACGCGCCGCCCTCGTCCTCCACGTACGCGAAGTAGGCGTCCATCGTCGCCTCGACGCGCAGCTTGTTGTCCGTCGTGGAGGCCAGCGCCGTGCGCACGGCCTGGAGCAGGGACTCGCAGTGCTGGTCGAGCAGGGCCAGGTAGAGCTCCAGCTTTCCGGGGAAGTGCTGGTAGAGCACCGGCTTGCTGACGCCGGCCCGCTCGGCGATGTCGTCCATCGCGGCGGAGTGGTAGCCCTGCGCGACGAAGACCTCCTGTGCGGCGCCCAGCAGCTGGTTGCGCCGGGCGCGGCGGGGAAGGCGTGTACCCCGCGGGCGCGCGGCCTCTGTCTGCTCGATGGCTGTCACGCCGCCTCCCAAATATGTGTTCCAGCACAGCCGGTCCGTGCACGCTGCGCCGTACAGCCATCGTACTTTTGGGTAACCCGGGTGTGCGCGGCGCGGACGCAGAATTTCATGGACCGGACGGCTGTGGAAGCCACAGTTCTCCCAGGTGGTGAGCAAACCGGGGCGTACTACCGGTAATCGTCCTCATCCAGGGGGATCACCCTGCGCTGTTCCGCCACATCGGCCTCGTTGGCGGCGCCCGGGTCGACGCTTCCGGCGCTTTCGTCCTCCTCGGGGCGGACGTCCGTCCGCTGCTCGGCGGCGTCCGCCTCGGGAGCCTCCGGCCCCGCGTCCTCCGGTTCGGCGTTCTCGAAGGTGTCCGGGTCGCTCGGGTCGACCGTCATGTGCGCTCCCTTCCTTCCCTGAAGCGTAGGAGCTACCCGCCCGCCCCGCGATGCGGCCTGTGACGGCGAACACATGAATCGTGGCGTGATCGTCTCGTAACATTGGCGCATGTCTTCGACCGAGCTGCCGGGTGTCCAGGCCGCCGCCGCCGCGGTGGCTCCCACGGTCAGTGCCGTCCGGGTCGCCGACGGCGAACGGCTGCGCTCCGTGTCGCTGCCGGGGATCGGCCTGAACCTCCGCTGCCGGCCGGGCGACCGGACCGGGCTGCCCCCGGCGCTGTACGTGCACGGACTCGGCGGCTCGTCGCAGAACTGGTCCGCGCTGATGCCGCTGCTGTCCGACCTGGTCGACGGCGAGGCGGTCGACCTGCCCGGATTCGGGGACTCGCCGCCGCCGGACGACGGCAACTACTCGGTGACCGGACACGCCCGTGCGGTGATCCGGCTGCTGGACGCGGAGGAGCGGGGGCCCGTCCACCTGTTCGGCAATTCGCTGGGCGGCGCCGTCGCCACCCGGGTCGCCGCCGTCCGCCCCGACCTGGTGCGCACCCTCACCCTGATCTCGCCCGCCCTGCCGGAGTGGCGGGTGCAGCGGCCCGCCGTCCCGACCGGTCTCCTCGCGGTGCCGGGGGTCGCGTCCCTGTTCTCCCGGCTGACGAAGGACTGGACGGCGGAGCAGCGGACGCGCGGAGTCATGGCACTCTGTTACGGCGATCCGGCACGGGTCTCCGACGAAGCCTTCCGCAACGCGGTGGCCGAGATGGAGCGACGGCTGGAGCTGCCGTACTTCTGGGACGCGATGACGCGTTCGGCCCGGGGCATCGTCGACGCGTACACCCTGGGCGGCCAGCACGGACTGTGGCGCCAGGCCGAGCGGGTGCTCGCACCGACCCAGCTCGTGTACGGCGGACGGGACCAGCTCGTCTCGTACCGGATGGCGCGCAGGGCGTCCGCGGCCTTCCGCGACGCCCGGCTGCTGACCCTGCCCGACGCGGGGCACGTGGCGATGATGGAGTACCCGGAGGCGGTCGCCCAGGCGTTCCGGGAACTGCTGGACGATAGCGGCGGGAGCTGATCCGGGGCGTGGGACGACACAGTCGAAAGGGGTCCGGGGCGATCAGCCCGGACACGGCGGCAACGGAACCGGGCGGCGAGCGCCCGGCGGCGAGGCCCGCACCCGGCGGCGGGCGGCGCAGGCGGACCGGCCCCGCGCCCACCGGTGACGGGCGGGGCCCGTTCTCCGCCGACGCCCCGCAGGTGCGCGGCGGCCATCCCGAACAGCGTGAGCAGGGCGGCGGCTGGGGCGCCGGGCCGGCCCCCCGTCGCGGCCAGGAGTCCGGCGGCCCCGCGCCCCGCAGCGCCCCCCACGCCCAGGCGTCCTCTCCGCACCCCGGCCGGTACGCCGGCCCGGACAACCGTCCCGGTGACGCCCGGCCGTATCCCGGCGGGTCCGCCGGGCCCCAGGACGCCGCCCGTCAGCAGGCAGTGGCCCGTCAGGTGTCCGCCCAGCGGGCGGCCCAGCGCGCCGCGGACGGCCGGGCCGCGCGGCAGCCGGCGCCGGCGGACGCCCCGCTGCCGGGCCCGCGCCGGGAGTTCGTCGACGCCTTCGACACCGACACCCCGTCGGGTGCGCCCACCGCGCCGCCGGGCGGGACCCCGGCCGGCGTGGACGACGCCGACACCGAGGCGGGGGAGCCGGACGAACGCGCCGCGGCCCGGGGCGGCAAGGGGCGGACCTTCACCGGCATCGCTGCCGCCGCGGTGACCACCGTGCTCGCGGTCGTGGTGGCCGGACAGGTCGCCGAGGACTCCGGCGGCCGTACGGCCGCCGCACGCGCCGCCGACGTGGAGCGGCAGGGTCCGGGCGGCGAGGCCTCGCGCTCGGACGCCCGCCCGACCCCGGAGCAGCCCTCGGTGAAGCCCGAGGTCAAGCCCCTCTCGTACGCGGCCAAGATGGCGCAGCCGTTTCCGCTCGCCGCGGACCTCAGGGCGAGCGGCACGTTCGAGGCGGTGCCCGGACTCGCGAAAGCCCCCGGGAAGGGGCAGAAGCACCGCTACCGGATTGATGTGGAGAAGGGCCTGGGCCTCGACGCCGGGCTGTTCGCCGAGGCCGTGCAGAAGACGCTCAACGATGACCGGAGCTGGGCGCACAACGGCGCGATGACCTTCGAGCGCATCTCGTCCGGGACCCCGGACTTCGTGATCACGCTCGCCAGCCCCGGCACCACCGGCGAATGGTGCGCGAAATCCGGTCTCGACACCACGATCGACAACGTCTCCTGCGATTCCGCCGCGACCGACCGCGTCATGATCAACGCCTATCGCTGGGCGCAGGGCGCCGCCACCTTCGGTCCGGAGAAGCTGCTGTCCTACCGTCAGATGCTCATCAACCACGAGGTCGGCCACCGGCTGGGCCACAACCACGTGAGCTGCCGCACCCCCGGCGCCCTGGCCCCGGTCATGCAGCAGCAGACCAAGACCCTGAAGCTGGACGGCGTGGCGTGCAAGCCCAATCCCTGGGTGCACCCCAAGGGCTGACGACTCCCGCACGCCCTCGCCGCGGGACCGCGGCGGCCCGCCGGGCGGCCCGTGAGGACCTGGCCCCGGCCTGACTCTCCGTAACAACCGACCGCTGTATCGCGACGGAACGCGACCGGGGCGGGAAAGTTACGACGGTTCACCCCTTTCGGTGGTGCGACGGACAACCGTCCGTCGCGCCACCGGCGTATCCGCTTACGGTCGTCCCGCTGCGGGTCGCCATTTCAACGGCGGCCCCCCACAAGGGAGATCGGGGGTGTACTCGTGCGGATCGGACTGCTCACCGACGGTGGTTATCCGTATGCGACCGGTGAGTCCAGACTCTGGTGCGACCGACTGGTGCGCGGACTGCCGCAGCACGAGTTCGACCTGTTCGCGCTGAGCCGCTCCGCCCACCAGGAGGACCAGGGCTGGGTCCGGCTGCCGCCCCGGGTCAGCCGGGTGCGCACCGCGCCGCTGTGGACCCCCGAGGACGGCACCCTGCGCGGCAGCGGCGAACGCGGCCTGCTGGCCCGGCTGGTGACCGGCGGCGAACAGTCCTACGGACGTCGCGACCGCAGGCGCTTCGCCGAGTGCCTCACCGCCCTGGCCACCGCGATCTGCACCCGCGACGAGGCCGGCACGGCAGCGGGGGAGGGGACGGGCGCGGAGCTGTTCGCCGAAGGACTCCACGGCCTCGCCGAACTCGCCCGCGAGCGCGGCGGACTCCACCTCGCCCTGCGCTCGGAGGACACCGTCCGGATCCTGGAGGCCGCCTCCCGCGCCCCCGGCACCGGCCGCACCGTGCAGAGCGCCACCGTCCCCGACCACCTCGCCTTCGCCGCCGAGCTGGAACGCGCGCTGCGCCCCCTCTCGCTGGACTGGTACGACCAGGAGAGCCTCGGGGCCGTCGACCTCTGTCACGCGGCCTCCGGCGGCCCGGCCGCCCTCCCGGGACTCCTGGCCAAACGCTTCTTCGGGGTGCCGCTGCTGGTCACCGAGCACGGCGTCCCGCTGCGCGCGCACTACCTGGCCGCCTGCGACACCCCGTACGCGCCCCCCGTGCGGGCCCTCCTCGCCGGATTCCACGGCCGGCTCGCCACCGAGGTCTACCGGCAGGCCGCGCTCATCACCCCCGGCAACACCCATGTCCGCCGCTGGCAGCAGCGCTGCGGCGCCGACCCCGCCAAGCAGCGCACGGTCTACCCGGGCATGGCGGCCGAGCGGTTCGGCCGGGTCGGCGAGGACGCCGAACGCCTCGGCGCGGCCGGGGACAGTGACGACGCGGGCGGCCCCGACACGCTCGTCTGGGTCGGCCGCATCGAGCCCGCCAAGGACCTCGTCGCCCTCCTCCACGCCTTCGCCGAGGTCCGCCGCGCCGAGCCGGGCGCCCGGCTGCGCCTCTTCGGCGCCCCGGCGGACGGCGACGAGGCCACCGCCTACCGCGCCCACTGCGAAGCCCTGGCCGCCCAGCTGTTCCCGGACGAGGCCACCGGTGCGCACGCCGAGGGCGTCTGCCCGGTCACCTTCGAGGAGATCGGCGGCCCCGAGGTCCCCGACCTCGCCGAGGCCTACGGCGCGGGTGGCGTGATCGTGCTGTCCAGCGTCGTCGAGGGCTTCCCGGTCAGCCTCGTCGAAGCCATGTTCTGCGGTCGGGCCACCGTCTCCACCGACGTCGGAGCGGTCGTCGAAGTCATCGGCGGCACCGGCCTGGTGGTGCCCCCGCGCAATCCCAAGGCGCTCGCCGACGCCTGCGTCGCGCTGCTGCGCGACCCCGAGCGTCGAGCACGCCTGGGGGCCGCCGCAAGGGCCCGCGCCCTCGAACTCTTCACCGTCGAACAGAACCTCGCGGCATTTCGCGGCATGTACCTGGAGCTGATCTCCCGCACCCCGGTGCGCCGCGAGGCCGACACCGTGGACGCCCACGGCGACCCGCTGCCCTTCGCCACCCCGCCGGAGGCCCGCCTCCTCGGCCACTGGACCCAGCCCGGGCCGCACCTGCGCGCACAGCCGGGCCGGGCCCGGCCCGGTGAGCCCGAGCCGCAGCACGCGCGGGAGCCGGAGCCCGAGGGCGTCTGCGCGGTCGCGGCAGGGCCGGCGGGGGACGGCGATGCGTGACCACCCGGCCCTCCACCGACCGAGCCCGCACGAAGCGACCCCGCGTGCACCGGTCCTCCGCGAACCTGCCTCCCGCGAGCGGGCCTTCCGCGAACCCGTCCTCCACGAACGGGCTTTCCGCGTACCTGCCGTTCACGAATCGCCCCTCCGCGAACCTGCCTCCCGCGAACCGGCTCTCCGAGAACCGGGCCTCCCCGGCCCCGGAGACCGCCCCGACCCCGGAGACCCCCCGATGACCCGTCCGGACGACCCGGCGATCCCCGCGTCCGCTCAGGAACGCCCCGCGGAGATCCGGCCCCGCACCACGGCGCGCCGGACGCCCGGCGGCGCCTCCCGCCGGGGCCCCGCCGACCCGGTGAAGACCCTCCTCCACCACCACCGCGACCTGTGCGAACGGGCCGTGGACCCGCTGGAGATCGCCGCCGGACTGGAAGCGCACGGGCTCACCGACCGCACCGCCGCCCGCTACCGCCACCGGGACGTCTTCGCCCTCGCCGAGGAGCTGTACGCCCGGGTCCCGCCCCGTACGCGAGCACCCGCCGCCGGCCCGACCACCGGTTCCGTCCCCGTCCCCGGGCCCGACGCCGATGCGCGGGCCGCGTGGACGCTCCTCGCCCTGCTCCCGGGGGCCGCCTGCCTGGCGACCGCCGGGGTGCTCCGGGTCACCGAGGGCGTCCTCGGCGACGGGACGCGGGCCCTCGTCACCGTGGTCGGCGCCGTCCTGGCCTGCCTGGCGCTCCGGGCGTGCCTGGCCCGCGGCCCGCTGCGCGCCCCCGAAGGAGCGGGCCGCGCGGGGATGTACGGCTGCTGGCTGCTGAGCTACGCGGTGTACGGCGAGGAACTGCTCGCCCAGGTCATGACCGGCGGACCGGACGGTCCGTGGGACGGCACCCCGGCTCCGCTGCTCGGGCTCGCCGCCGCCGTCGCCCCGGCCGCCTGGTGCGCCCACCTCTTCACCGTCCACGCCCAGCGCAGACTGGCCGGAAGCCGCGCCCTGGAGGAGTTCGGCGCGGGCGTCCGGCCCCTGCTCCTGGCGTCCGTCACCCTCTTCCTCGGCGCGCTGCTGCCCCTGCTCCTCCTGGCCGACCTCGGTCTCGGCGGCAGCGGCACGCCGGTCGCGGCGGCCTGCCTCGGGGTCCTGTTCTTCGTCGCCCGGCTGCTCGCCGCGCACGGGCTGCCCGAGCCGGGCACCGCGGCGCTCGCCGCCGCCTGCGCCGTCGAGGCGGGCGCCCCGGCGCTCGTCCTCGCCGCCCGGCTCCCCGGGCTCGAACCGCTCGCCCAGCCCGTGAACGCCCTCGTCTCGACGGGCGGGACGGGAGCCGTGTCCGCCCTCGCCTGCGGCGGGGCCGCCGTCGGACTGCTGCTGCACGCCGCGTTCGCCCTCTCGCGTGCCTCCGCGCACACCCGGAGCTGAGCCGGGGCCACCGACGTACCACCGCACGACCCACCGGCGTACCACCGCACGCCCCGCACACGGGCCACCGCCCCGCCCCAGCCACCCCGACCGTTCCACCGCTTCACCGCCCCTCCCGCGGAGCCGACGCCGCGGGCCCGTACAGCAACCGCACGACCGACTCGACGACCTAGGAGAAACCCGCCATGACCCCCCAATCCCCCGCACCGGCAGTGAGCCGTCGGCACCGAGGCGGTGCGCGATGAGGGTGCTGCTGCTCGGAGCCAACGGATTCCTCGGCCGCTTCGTCGCCGACCGTCTGCTCGCCGATCCAGCCGTCCACCTCACGGCTCTGGGCCGCGGCGACGACGCCGACGTCCGGTTCGACCTCGCGGGCGGCAGCCCCGGGGCGCTCACCCGCTTCCTGGACGCCGTCCACCCCGGAGTCGTCGTCAACTGCGCGGGCGCCACGCGCGGCGGGGCGCGCGACCTCACCCGGCACAACACCGTCGCCGTCGCCACCGTCTGCGAGGCCCTGCGCCGCAGCGGCTGCGGGGCCCGCCTCGTCCAGGTCGGCTGCGCCTCGGAGTACGGGCCCTCGCAGCCCGGGTCCTCCACCGCCGAGGACGCGGTCCCGCGCCCCGGCGGCCCGTACGGCGTCAGCAAGCTCGCCGCCACCGAACTGGTTCTCGGCTCCGGCCTCGACGCCGTCGTCCTGCGGGTCTTCTCGCCCGTCGGCCCCGGCACCCCCGCGGGCTCCCCGCTCGGCCGCCTCGCCGAGGCGATGCGCCGGGCCATGCAGTCCGGCGACGGCGAGCTGAAGCTCAGCGGGCTCGGCGTGCAGCGGGACTTCGTCGACGTACGGGACGTGGCGCGGGCCGTTCACGCCGCCTCGCTCTCCGCCGCCCAGGGCGTCGTCAACATCGGCACCGGGCGGGCCGTCCGCCTCCGCGACGCCGCCGCGGTCCTGGCGAGGGTCGCCGGGTACGCGGGCGCGCTCCACGAGCTGGACACGCCCCCCGCACGCCTGCCCATCGGGGCCCCGCGCACCTCCGCCGAGTCCGTCATGGAGCACCTCGCGGCCACCCCGTCCCCGTATCCCGACGGCTGCGGCGCCTGGCAGCAGGCCGACGTCCGCACCGCGCGGGACCGGCTCGGCTGGCGGCCCCGGATCAATCTGGAGGAGTCGTTGGCGGACATCTGGATGGAGGCGGCGTGCCGCATCTGACCGCTCCCGCCGACGCCCGGCGGACCGCGGGCGGCGAACAGCTCGGGTTCGGCGTCCCCGGCTACGCCCACCCGCTGCTCGCCCCCGCCGAATGGGCCGAACTGGCCCGCCCCGGCACCCCGCTGCACTGGGCCGTCCTCAACATCGCGGACGGCCCCGGCTCCCGGCCCGACCCGCACTGCCTGGAGGCCGCGGGCCGGCTGCGCAACGCCCGTGAACGGGCCCTGCACGGTGAGGCCCCGGACGACACGGTCCGGGCCTCCGGCGGCAGGCTGCTCGGCCACCTCGACCTGGCCTGGGGCGAGCGGCCGTTCGAGGAGCTGATCGCGGACGCCCGGTCCTTCATCGACTGGTACCGGATCGGCGGCTTCTACCTCGCCCGCTGCCCCGCCGAGCGGGCCGAGCTGCCGGCCGTCCGCCGGCTCACCGGGACGCTCCACGCCCTGCTGGCGGAGAGCGACAGCGCCGACGACGGGGGCCGTCTGGTGCTGGGCCTCGGCACGCACCCGCATCCCGGGTACGCGGAGGCGGCCGACCAACTGGTCACCTTCCGGGGGCCCTGGACCGACTACCGCTGGTCCCAGGTGGCCGAGTGGACGGCCGACTACCCACCGGAGCGCTTCGCCCACTTCGTCCACGGGGTGCCCCGCACCCACCTGGAGGAGGCGATGCGCATCGCGCGCTGGCAGGGCGCCGGGACGATCTTCTTCACCGACCGGAACGTCCGGAACGACCGGGACGAACGAAGCGGACAAAGCGACCCATTCGCCGCGCTGCCCAGTTACTGGGACGAAATCGTCTCGCGGATCGGACCTGGTATCTCGGAATGAGAAGGGGCGTGGCAGTGTTACGGGGAGAACAACCGTACGTAGTCGGCCGTGAGAAGCCGGTCTCCGTAGAATCCGACCACCTGCATTGTTGAGGTTCCTGTGTCGCTGCCACCCCTGGTCGAGCCAGCTGCTGAGCTCACCGTCGACGAGGTCCGCAGGTACTCCCGCCACCTGATCATCCCGGATGTCGGGATGGACGGACAGAAGCGCCTGAAGAACGCCAAGGTGCTGTGCGTCGGCGCCGGCGGCCTCGGCTCGCCGGCCCTGATGTATCTGGCCGCGGCCGGTGTCGGCACGCTCGGCATCGTGGAGTTCGACGAGGTCGACGAGTCGAACCTGCAGCGCCAGATCATCCACAGCCAGGCCGACATCGGCCGGTCCAAGGCGGAGTCCGCCAAGGACTCCGTGCTCGGCATCAACCCGTACGTCAACGTGGTCCTTCACGAAGAGCGGCTCGAAGCCGAGAACGTGAAGGAGATCTTCGCGCAGTACGACCTGATCGTGGACGGCACGGACAACTTCGCCACCCGCTATCTCGTCAACGACGCCGCGGTGCTGCTGAACAAGCCGTACGTCTGGGGCTCGATCTACCGCTTCGACGGCCAGGCCTCCGTGTTCTGGTCCGAGCACGGGCCCTGCTACCGCTGCCTCTACCCGGAGCCCCCGCCGCCGGGCATGGTCCCCTCCTGCGCCGAGGGCGGCGTGCTGGGCGTGCTCTGCGCGTCCGTCGGCTCCATCCAGGTCACCGAGGCCATCAAGCTGCTCGCCGGGGTCGGCGACCCGCTGGTCGGCCGACTGATGATCTACGACGCCCTGGAGATGCAGTACCGCCAGGTCAAGGTCCGCAAGGACCCCGACTGCGCGGTCTGCGGCGAGAACCCCACCGTCACCGAGCTCATCGACTACGAGGCCTTCTGCGGCGTCGTGTCCGACGAGGCCCAGGAGGCGGCGCTCGGCGCGACGATCACTCCCCAGCAGCTCAAGGAGTGGATCGACGGCGACGAGAAGATCGAGATCATCGACGTCCGGGAGAAGAACGAGTACGAGATCGTCTCGATCCCCGGCGCGAAGCTGATCCCGAAGGGCGAGTTCCTCATGGGTACCGCCCTCCAGGACCTTCCGCAGGACAAGCGCATCGTCCTGCACTGCAAGACGGGCGTCCGCAGCGCCGAGGTCCTCGCGGTCCTCAAGTCCGCGGGCTTCGCCGACGCGGTGCACGTCGGCGGCGGCGTGATCGGCTGGGTCAACCAGATCGAGCCCGAGAAGCCGGTGTACTAGGGAGTGGTGCGAGAAGGGGCCGGTCCGCGACGCGGACCGGCCCCTTCCGTGTGCCGGGAGCTATCCGCAGGTCTTCCCGTCCTTGGGGACCTTCCCGTCCAGGAGGTAGGCGTCGGTCGTCGCGGTCACACAGTCGTTGCCGCCGTAGGCCCCGTGCCCCTCGCCCTTGTTGGTCACCAGGACGCCGACGCCCCGGCCCAGCTCGTCCGCCATCCGCCGAGCCCCCTCGTACGGGGTCGCCGGGTCGCCGGTCGTCCCGACGACCAGGATCGGGCCCGCGCCGGGCGCGCTGGTCTCCGGCGTCTCGTGCTCCCCCTCGACCGGCCACTGGGCGCACCAGCCGGCGGTGTCCCAGGCCAGGAACGGGCCGAAGACCGGTGACAGCTTCCGGAACTCCGGCAGCAGCGCACGGGCCTCGTCCACGGTCGGCCGGGACGCCGAGTCGGCGCAGGAGATCGCCCGCTGGGAGTGGCTCTGGGTGTCGTAACGGCCCTTCTCGTCCCGGCCGTTGTACGAGTCGGCGAGCCGGAGCAGACCGTTGCCCGTGCCGGCGTTCTCCGCCTCGTCGAGCGCGGCCGTCAGTGCGGGCCAGCCGGACTCGGAGTACAGGGGCGTGACGATGCCGGTGATGGCGAGCGACTCGCTCAGCTCGCGGCCCGAGTCGGTCGGCAGCGGGCTCCGGTCGATGCGGGCGAGCAGCCGGGCGATGCGCTCCGAGCCCGCCTTCGGGTCCTGGCCGCCGTCCTTGAGGTAGTTCTCCAGGGCGCGCTGGAAGCCCGTGGCCTGGTTGCGGGCGTGCCCGATCCCGTCCGCCGTCGGGTCGACGACCGCGTCGAGCACCACGCGCCCCACCCGCTGCGGGAAGAGGTGCGCGTACGTCCCGCCCAGCTCCGTACCGTAGGAGAAGCCGAGGTAGGACAGCTTCTCGTCGCCCAGGACCTCGCGGATCAGGTCCAGGTCGCGGGCGGCGTCGGACGTGCCGACGTGCGGCAGGATCGCGCCCGAGCGGCGCTCGCAGCCGGCGCCGAAGTCCGCGGCGTCCTCGATGAACGCCTTCTCCTCGGCCGCCGTGTCCGGGGTCAGGTCGACGCTCCGGTGGGCCTGCTCCTGCTCCTCGTCGGTGCGGCAGCGCACCCCGGAACTGGCCGCGACCCCGCGCGGGTCGAAACTCACCAGGTCGTAGCGGGAGTTGAGGTTCGCGTACGCGTCGGCCGAGCGCGGCAGCGTATCGACGCCGGAGCCGCCGGGGCCACCGAAGTTGAACAGCAGCGAGCCGATCCGCCGCTCCTTGTCCCGGGCCTTCTTGCGGACCAGCGCGACGGACAGCGTCTCCCCCGACGGCCGCGCGTAGTCCAGCGGTACGTCCACGCTCGCGCAACGCCATGCGGAACCGGGTGCCTTGCCGCCCCGCGGGGCGGGGCAGCGCTTCCAGTCGAGGCGCTGCGAGGTGAGGGCGGAGGGCAGCTTCGGCGTCCCGGGGGAGTCCTCGGCCTCCGTCGGCGCGGGCGTGGCGGAGGGGTCGGCGGGACGGCCGCCCGCCGGATCGCTCACGTCCGGCTCCGAGCTCGACAGGCCGCAGCCGGCGAGCAGTCCCGCCGCGAGGAGAGCTGCTCCTGTCGAGACGGCGGCCCGCTGGGCACGACGGTGCGCACGCATGATCCGGCTTCCCTCCCCTTGGGGGCGTCGGGCCCGAAGCCGGTGGTGACGCGTCGGGCGGCTGTGCTGTGCGGCCATGCTAACCGCCTTGGGCGGCAGGGGAGTCGGGGGTCGGGGTCACCCGCAGACGGTGCCGGACTTCGGCACCCTGCCGTTCAGCAGATAGCCGTCGACCGTCCGTTGCACACACGCGTCCTTGCTGTTGTACGCCCCGTGCCCCTCGCCCTGGTAGGTGAGCTCGACGCCGACTCCCTCGCCCAACCGGTCCACCATCGCCTTCGCGCCCGCGTACGGGGTCGCCGGGTCTCCGGTGTTGCCGATGACCAGGATCGGGGCGGAGCCGGGGGCGCTGACGTCCGGGGTCTTCCAGGCGCCCGCCACCGGCCAGCCGGTGCAGCTCATCAGGCCCCAGCCCAGGTAGTCCCCGAACAGCGGGGACGCCTTGCGGAACGCGGGCAGCGCCGCCTTCGTCTGCTCCAGGGAGAACCGCTCGCTGCTGTCCGCGCAGTTGATGGAGATGTTGGCGGCGTTGGAGTTGTCGTACCGGCCGTCCTCCGAGCGGCCGTTCAGCGAATCGGCCAGGGCGAGCAGCAACCCGCCGTTCCCGCCGCCCGCCTCGTCCAGGCCCTGCTCCAGCAGCGGCCAGGTCTCCTGGGAGTAGAGCGCGGACGCGATGCCGGTGGTGGCGAGCGTCTGCGTCAGCGCCCGGTCGCCGAGCCCGTCGATCGGCTGCTCCTCCAGCTCGGCCAGCAGGTCGGCGATGCCCTGCTCGACCTCCTGCGGGGTGGCCCCGGGCAGAGCGCAGTCGTCGCGCTCCGCACAGTCCTTCGTGAAGTTGTCCAGGGCGAGCTGGAAGCCCTGCGCCTGTCCGAGGGAGGACTGCTCGGCGTCCTTCGTGGGGTCGACCACCGCGTCGAAGACCGCCCGGCCGACCTTGTCGGGGAAGAGGTGGGCGTAGACGCCGCCCAGCTCGGTGCCGTACGAGATGCCGAAGTAGTGCAGCTTCTCGTCGCCCAGCACCGTACGCATCAGGTCCATGTCGCGGGCGGCGTTCGTCGTGCCCACGAAGGGGAGTTCGGGGCCGGAGTTCTCCTCGCAGTCCGCGATGAAGTCCTTCTGCCCCTGGACGAACCGCTTCTCCTCGGCCGCGTCGTCCGGGGTGGAGTCCTCCTGGTAGAAGGCGTCGAGCTGGGCGTCGTCCGCGCACTCGACGCCCTCGCTGCGGCCGACCCCGCGCGGGTCGAAGCTCACCAGGTCGTACCGGGTGCGGAGTTTGTCGTACTCGGTGCCGAAGGCGGGCAGCGTCGCGACGCCGGACGCGCCGGGCCCGCCGAAGTTGAACACCAGCGAGCCGATCCGCCGCTTCTGCTCCTTGGCCTTGCCCCGCACCAGCGCCAGCTCGATCGTGCGGCCGTCCGGCTTCGCGTAGTCGAGGGGTACGTCCATGAAGGAGCACTCCCACACCACGCCGCCGGGCAGCGGGGACGGTGACGCGCCGCCGCCCTGAGCCGCGTTCGGGGGCGGGCACGGGGACCAGTCGAGCTCCTGGGACGCCAGGTCGTCGGCGGTGGAGGACGGCGAGGCGGTCGAGGCCCCGGTCGGCGTCGAGGCCCCCTCCCCGTCACCGTCGTCCGAACAGGCGGCCAGCGGCAGCAGCACGGTGGCGGTGGCGGCGAGGGCGGCGGCGCGCAGAGCGGGGGAAGTCCTCATGCCCCCATCGTGCGGCGGGCCGCCGGGGAGCGCGGCCGGGCACGGTCCATGCGGGTGGCGGCCGGGGGCGCGCCGCCGCCGCGGGGCTCCCGCCCGGCTACAGCTCGCCCTTGCGGGTGAGCTGGTTGAAGGCGATCCACCCGGGCAGTACCGGCAGCCACAGCGTCATCACGCGGTACAGCAGCACTGCGGGCGCCGCGACCTCCTTCGGCAGCCCGACCGCGATCAGGCCCAGCGTCAGGGCCCCCTCGACCGCGCCCATGCCGCCCGGGGTCGGGGCGGCCGAGCCGAGCGCGTTCCCGGCGAGGAAGACCACCGCGATGCTCGCGTAGCTCAGCTGCGGCACGTCCGGGCCGCTGAACGCCCGGATCGAGGCGTCCAGACAGAGCACGAACAGGCCGGTCAGCAGCAGCATGCCGCCGATGCCGGTGAGCAGCTTCTGGGGCCGCTGCACCACGTCCAGCATGCGCGGCACGACCCCGGCGAACAGCGAGCGCACCCGGGTCACCACGAACTTCCGCAGGAACGGGATCGCCGTCACCACCAGCACCAGCACCGCGACCGTCAGCAGACCCGCGATCACCGTCCGGGACGGGGTCAGCGAGTCCGGTGTCTTCTCCGTACCGGTGAGATAGCCGAACAGGGCCAGCAGCATGATGTGCGCACCCAGCCCGAACAACTGCGACGCCCCGACGCTCGCCACCGCGAGACCGGGGCGCACCCCGGCCCGCTGGAGGAAGCGGGTGTTCAGCGCCACGCCCCCGACCGCCGCGGGCGCCACGATCTTCACGAACGAGCCGGCCACCTGCGCCTGCACGGTCTTCAGGAACGGCACCCGCTCCGGCACGAAACCCAGCAGGCTCATCGCCGCCGCCACGTAGCTCAGCGCCGAGAAGCCGAGGGCGGCCGCCACCCAGCCCCACTCCGCCTGCTCCACGACCGTCCCGAAGTCGGCCTGGGTGACCTGCGAGATCAGGAAGTACGCGGCGATGGCCCCGGCGATGAAGCTGAACAGGGTGCGGGGTTTGATGCGCTCCAGGCGGACCGGCTCGACCGGGGCCAGCGGGCGGATCAGCAGCACCTGACGCCGGATCTGGGCGAGCAGATCCTCCTCGCGGGCTTCCTCCAGCGCGTCGTCGATGGCGCGCTTCTCGGCCTGCTTCTCGGTGCGCAGCGTCTTGCGCTCGGCCTTGTGGTCCGCCTTTTCCCCCTTGGGGCCCGTCCCCGGGCCCGGCTTCCGCTCGGCTCCCAGGCCCGTGCCCTGCTCCGGGACGGCGCCGTCGGCGGCCTCCGCCGCGGCCTGCGCCTTCGCCTGCTTGGCCGCCTGCGAGGCCTCCACCACGGCGTCCCGCTCGCGCTGCGAACGCTCGCGGGCGATCCGGCGCAGCGTCGCCCGGGTGGAGCGGCTCAGGGCGATCGGCTGGAGCAGCGGCAGACAGTCCGCCACCGCGTCAGGACCCAGCACGGCCAGCGCCCCGGCGACCGACCGTTCGGCGCCGACGCGCAGCCCCAGCGTGGTCAGCAGCTGGGCCACGTCCATCCGCAGCACCAGATCACCGGCGGCGATCTCGCCGCCGCGCAGATCGGTCACGAACGCCCGGCCGGAACGGTCCACCAGGAGCGCGTCTCCGGTCAGCCTGCGGTGCGCGATGCGCCGTGACTGGAGGGCCTTCACCTGACGCCAGGTGCCGCGCACCAGTTCGTCGGTGATCTCCTCGTCCTCCATCGAGTCCAGCGTCCGGCCGCCGATGTGCTCGTAGACGAGCATCACCGCGTCGGGGCCCAGCTCCGAGGTGGCGATCAGCTTGGGCGCGTTCGCCCCGGCGGCGATGGCCGCGTACGCGAGCAGCGCCTCCTGCTCCAGCGCCTGGCGCAGCGACTGGATCGACCGGCGCTGGGTGATCCCGCGCAGCGTGAGCCGCCGCCAGGCCCGGTAGAAGAACCCCTGCGCCTGCTGTTCCCGGTCGACGACGGTGACGTCCAGCGGGGGGCCGTCCTCCAGCGTGACCAGATAGCGCCGCCCCCGGTCCCCCTGGTCGGCGTTGTCCTTGTCCGGGGCGTCCTCGGTGCGCATCGCCGCGACGGGGCGGAAGCCCACGTGCCGCAGCCCGGCCATCAGGTGCTGGCCGGTGGGGCGGACGTTCGGCGAGCCGACCGCGTACAGCGTCCCGTACGCCACGGTCCACCCGATCAGCACGGTGAGGATGATCGAGAAGGGGGTGGTGTACCCGCCGACCAGCATCGCGAACGCGTCGAGCAGCAGCACCACCCACAGCACCACGCGCCAGCGCGGCCGCCGGGCCATCCCGACCGCCGTCATGTACGCGATGACCGGGGCGAGGTAGCCGTGCACCGGGTCGGTCAGACCGCCGGCCGTCTGCGGCTGGGTCAGGGCGTCCTGGATGGTGCCGGGAGCGGACCGCGAGACCCAGAGGTCCGTGGCGAGCGTCACCCCGTGGGCGAGCACGGCCGCGAGCACGCCGTCCGCGATGCGCAGCCCGTCGCGTTTGATGAGGCGTTCGATGGCGAAGGCGACCGGCACCAGCAGCACGGCGATGCTGGACACCAGACCGGCGATCTTGATCAGCAGATCGGGCGCCTGTTCGGTGCCCTTGGAGATGTCGTCCTCCAGGCCGGTGGTGGTGCCCTGGGCGAACGCGGCGATCGAGAACAGGACCCCGATCGCGAGCACACCGATGAGCAGCCGCATCAGGTCCGAGGGGCGGTGCACCCGGGCGGGGAGCAGCGGCTCGTCGCCGGAGACGCGGTCGGTCAGCGCGGCCTCGGCCGAGGCCCGCGTGGAACCGGCCAGATGTCCGGTGGTGGACGTCGTGGGGCCGTCGGCACGGGGCGCTCCGGGGGACTCGGAATCACCCTGCGGGCGCTCCCCGGCATCGGAGGCGTCCGCCGCCTTCGGTGGCTGCACGCCCTGCTCCTTCATCGCCTCTGGTTCGTCTTCGTGTTCTGGTATCACCGGTCACCGCCCGCATGATGGTGGCACGGCCCGTAGACGGAGGAGGGCATCAGGGTGCATCGCACGGGCGCGGGATGCGCAACATACGCCCCTTTGCACCTGTGTGCACGCGGTGTGTCCGGACGGGTACCGTTTCGGCCGCGCTGTCGGTGGCGTACGGCAGGATGGGACGGATGAGCCAGGACCAGACGGACGGGGGCGGGTCCGGCACCGCCCCGACCGGCGCCGAACTGCCGGAATACGCGGAGCGCGTCCTCGATGTGACCGACCTGATCCCGCCCGGCCGGGTGATGACGTACGGCGACATCGCGGAGTGGCTGGGCGAGGGGGGACCCCGCCAGGTCGGCCGGGTCATGGCGCTGTACGGATCGGCCGTGCCGTGGTGGCGCGTCGTCCGCGCCGACGGGACGCTCCTCCCCGCCCACGAGCTGCGGGCACTGGACCACTACCGCGCCGAGGGCACCCCGCTGCGCGAGGCGTCGCACCAGGCGGAGGGGCACATTCCACGCATCGACATGCGCCGCGCCCGCTGGGACGGCGGTGCGCGACCGGACGGCGGCGCCGGTGGGCGGCCGGGAACCGCGCCTCGGGAAGGCCACGGTCCGGGGGGTGACCCGGGCGGCCGGGACGGTGACGCCCGCGGCGCGCGCGGTCGGGGCGGCGACGGCGGCGCGGGCGGTCGGGGCGAGAAAGCTCACACCTGACAGCTTCCGCCATCGGCCCCCGGGGGACACGGCTCGACGCGGCAGAGCCCGCGCCGGCCGTCGCGCGCGTGACGGGGGGCGCGGCCCAGCCGCCGCCTCCCGCGCCGTCGCTGGCGTAGCGTCGTCATCGCGCGGCACGCTCCGCCTCTTCCCGCTTCCCCGTCCGCACCGACCCCGTCCCTCATCACCCGTACACCCGCGTACATCCACCAGGACCGGCGATCCACGTGAGCACCTCCTCCACCCGGCACAGTCCGCACCGTGAGTCACGGCCGCGGACCACGGGTGCGTACCGCCTGGTCCGCACCCCGCCGGGTTCCGTGGATCCCCCCCTCCTGGACGCAGGCCAGCGTGCGGTGGTTGACCACCCGGGCGGCCCGCTGCTGGTCCTCGCCGGACCCGGCACCGGCAAGACCACCACCCTCGTCGAGTCCGTCGCCGCCCGGGTGAACCGGGGCGCCGACCCGGCCCGCGTCCTCGTCCTCACCTTCAGCCGCAAGGCCGCCGTCGAGCTGCGGGACCGGATGGCCGCCCGTCTCGGGGCGGCGCGGGGCCCGCAGGCGACCACGTTCCACTCGTTCTGCTACGCCCTGGTCCGGGCCCACCAGGACGCCGATCTCTTCGCCGACCCGCTGCGGCTGCTCTCCGGGCCCGAGCAGGACGTCACCGTCCGCGAGCTGCTCGCGGGCCAGCTCGACCTGGAGAAGGCGGGCCTGGCCCACGTCCGCTGGCCGGACGAGCTGCGGTCCTGCCTGACCACCCGCGGCTTCGCCGACGAGGTGCGCGCCGTGCTGGCCCGCAGCCGCGAACTGGGCCTCGGCCCGGACGCGCTGGCCGCCTTCGCCCGCCGCACCGGCCGTCCGGACTGGAGCGCGGCGGCCCAGTTCCTCGCCGAGTACCTCGACATCCTCGACGCCCAGGGCGTCCTGGACTACGCCGAACTGGTGCACCGCGCGGTCCTGCTCGCCGAGCGCCCCGAGGTGGCGGAGCGGCTGGCCGGGAGCTACGACGCGGTGTACGTCGACGAGTACCAGGACACCGACCCGGCCCAGGTGCGCCTGCTGCACGCGCTGGCGGGCAACCGGGGGCGCACGCCGGAGTACACCCGAGGGCGCGGCGAAGAGGGGCGGGGCGACGGCGGGCGGGGCGACGGCGGGCGGGGCGAGGAGGCGCGCGCCGGGGGTGCGCGAAGCGAGGCCGCGCGCGGCGGGCGGACGCTGATCGCCTTCGGCGACCCCGACCAGTCGATCTACACGTTCCGGGGCGCCGACGTCAACGGCATCCTCGACTTCCCGGACGCCTTCCGCCGGGCGGACGGGGACCCCGCGCCCGTGGGCGTCCTCACCACCTCCCGCCGCTCCGGGGCCGGACTCCTCGCGGCGACCCGGCTGCTCACCCGCCGGATGCCGCTGACCCGGCTGCCCGCCGACATGGTCCGTGCCCACCGCGACCCGGCCGCCGTCCGCGACGGCGGCCGGGTCGAGACCTACACCTACCCGACCGCCTCCACGGAGCTGGAGAACATCGCGGACCTCCTGCGCCGCGCCCACCTGGAGGACGGGGTGCCATGGCAGGAGATGGCCGTGCTGGTCCGGGCCGGAGGCCGCTCGCTGCCCGCGGTCCGCCGCGCCCTCACCTCCGCCGGCGTCCCCCTGGAGGTCGACGGCGACGACCTGCCGCTGCGCCACGAACCTGCCGTCGCCCCGCTGCTGACGGCCCTGCGGACGGTGGCGACGGCAGCGCTGCGAGGCCTCCTCGACGGGGACCGGGACGAGACGGACGGGGCGGGCCGGGACGAGGCGGACGGGGCGGATCCGGGCGAGACCGCCGGGGCTGACCAAGGCGACACCGCCGGGGCTGACCCGGGCGAGACCGCCGGGGCGGGGCGTGCGGGGGCCCGGACGTCGTCCTGGCTCGACACCGAGACCGCCCTCACCCTCCTCACCTCGCCGCTCGGCTCCATGGACGCCGCCGATCTGCGCCGCCTCGGCCGCGCCCTGCGCGACGAGGAGCGCGCCGCCGGGATCCGGGTCCCCGCCCCCTCCGACGAACTGCTGGCCCGCGCCCTCGCCGAGCCCGAACGACTCGTCACCCACGACCCGGCGTACGCCCACGGCGCGCAGCGCCTCGGCGCGCTCCTGCGCAAGGCCCGTGAGCTCCTCGAAGGCGGCGGCACCGCCGAGGAGGCCCTGTGGGCCCTGTGGAACGGCACCCCCTGGCCCGGCAGGCTGGAGCGGGCCGCGCTGCGCGGCGGTGCGGGCGGGCGCAACGCCGACCGCGATCTCGACGCGGTGTGCGCCCTGTTCGAGACGGCCGCGCGTGCCGAGGAGCGCACCGGCGGGCGCGGGGCCCTCAACTTCCTCGAAGAGGTCGACGCCCAGGACATCGCCGCGGACACCCTCTCGCGGCGGACCGCCCGCCCCGACGCCGTACGCCTGATGACCGCCCACCGCTCCAAGGGCCTGGAGTGGCGGCTCGTCGTCGTCGCCGGCGTCCAGGAAGGGCTCTGGCCCGACCTGCGCCGCCGGGGCTCCCTCCTGGAGGCCGACCGGATCGGCCGCGACGGACTGGCCGAACCCCTCACGCCGGGGGCCCTCCTGGCCGAGGAGCGCCGGCTTTTCTACGTCGCCGCCACCCGCGCCCGCGACCGCCTCGTCGTCACCGCGGTGAAGGCCCCCGCCGACGACGGCGACCAGCCCTCCCGCTTCCTGACCGAGCTGGGCGTCGAACCCCGCGACGTCACCGGGCGCCCGCGCCGCCCCCTCGCCGTCGCCGCGCTCGTCGCCGAACTGCGCGCCACCACCGTCGACCCGGCCGCCTCCGAGGCGCTGCGCGAGGCCGCCGCCCACCGCCTCGCCCGGCTCGCCGCGCTCACCGACGACGAGGGGCAGCCACTGGTGCCCGCGGCCCACCCGTACCGCTGGTGGGGCCTGGAGGAGCCGACCCGCTCCGCGGTGCCGCTGCGCGACCGCGACCAGCCCGTCACCCTCTCCGGCTCAGCCCTGGACCAGCTCGCCAACACCTGCGCCCTCCAGTGGTTCCTGGGCCGCGAGGTGAAGGCCGACGCCCCGGCCACCGCCGCCCAGGGGTTCGGCAACGTCGTCCACGTCCTGGCCGACGAGGTCGCCTCCAGCCGGACCCCCGCCGACCTGGACGTGCTCATGGAACGCCTGGACTCCGTGTGGAACGGCCTCGCCTTCGACGCCCCCTGGAAGTCCGAACAGGAGAAGGACCAGGCCCGCGCCGCCCTGGAACGCTTCCTGCACTGGCACGTCCTGGACCGGGGCGGCCGGACCCCCACCGCGAGCGAGCACGACTTCGATGTGACGCTGGAGGCCGGCGAGTACGCCGTCCGCATCCGGGGCTCCATGGACCGGGTCGAACAGGACGCCGAGGGCCGGGCGTACGTCGTCGACTTCAAGACCGGCAAGGGCGCCCCCACCAAGGACGAGGTCGCCACCCACCCCCAGCTCGCCGTCTACCAGCTCGCCGTCCGCGAGGGCGCGGTCGACGAGGTCTTCGACGGCCGGCGGCCCGAGCCGGGCGGCGCCGAACTGGTCCAGCTCCGGCAGCCCGCGCCCAAGAAGGAGGGCGGCGACGCCTTCCCCAAGGTCCAGGCCCAGGAACCACTGGCGGGGGAGTGGGTCTCCGACCTGCTCGCCACCGCCGCCGGAAAGGTCCTGGACGAACGGTTCACGCCCACCACCGGAACGCACTGCTCCCACTGCGCCTTCCGCGCCTCGTGCAGCGCACAGCCGGAGGGGCGCCACGTGGTGGAGTAGCCGCCGCATCCGGTCCCCGGCGGTGGAGCGGCGGGTCAGGTGGTGCCGCCGCGGCATCCGTCCACCGGGCCCCGGTGCGTCCCGCGGCATCCGGTTCGTGCCGGGCTGTCGGCGGTCCCGGTTACCGTTGTCCGGGTGTCCCCGCGCATCACCGATCCCGAGCAGCTCAAGGAGCTCCTCGGGATCCCGTTCACCCCGGAGCAGACGGCCTGCATCACCGCGCCGCCCGCCCCGCAGGTGATCGTGGCCGGAGCCGGGTCGGGCAAGACCACGGTGATGGCCGCCCGCGTGGTCTGGCTGGTGGGCACCGGTCAGGTCGCGCCCGAGCAGGTCCTCGGCCTCACCTTCACCAACAAGGCGGCGGGCGAGCTGGCCGAGCGCGTCCGCAAGGCGCTCATCGCCGCCGGGGTCACCGACCCCGACGTCATCGACCCGGACAACCCGCCGGGCGAGCCCACCATCTCCACGTACCACGCCTTCGCCGGCCGCCTCCTCACCGAGCACGGCCTGCGCATCGGCCTGGAGCCCTCCACCCGCCTCCTCGCCGACGCCACCCGCTACCAGCTGGCGGCGAAGGTGCTGCGCGAGGCCCCGGGCCCGTATCCGGCGCTCACCCGGTCCTTCTCCACCCTGGTCAGCGATCTGCTCGCGCTCGACGGGGAGCTGTCCGAACACCTCGTACGGCCCGGGACGCTGGAGACGTACGACACCGAGCTGCTGCGGGACCTGGCCACCGCCAGGCTCAGCAACGCCGACCTGCGCAAGATCCCCGAGGCCGCCGAGGCCCGCCGCTCGCTCCTCGGCCTCACCGAGCGCTACCGGGCCGCCAAGCGGAGCCGGGACCTGCTGGACTTCGGCGACCAGATCGCCCTCTCCGCCGAGCTGGCCCTGACCCGGCCCGAGGTCGGGAGGATCCTCCGCGAGGAGTTCCGGGTGGTCCTCCTCGACGAGTACCAGGACACGTCGGTGGCCCAGCGGCTGCTGCTCTCCGCACTGTTCGGAGCCGGTACGGCGCCCGGGGAGGACGGCCAGGCGCCCACCGGCCACCCGCCCCCCGGCCAGGCGCCCACCGGCCACGCGGTGACCGCCGTGGGCGACCCCTGCCAGGCGATCTACGGCTGGCGCGGCGCGTCCGTCGCCAACCTCGACGACTTCCCCGAGCACTTCCCGCACGCCGACGGCACCCCCGCCACCCGCTACAGCCTCAGCGAGAACCGTCGCAGCGGCGGCCGGCTCCTCCAGCTCGCCAACGGCCTCGCCGAGCCCCTGCGGGCGATGCACGAGGGCGTCGAGGCGCTGCGCCCCGCCCCGGGGGCCGAGCGGGACGGCATGGTCCGCTGCGCCCTGCTGCGCACGCACACCGAGGAGATCGCCTGGCTCGCCGACTCCCTCGCCCACCTCGTACGCACCGGCACCCCGCCCGGCGAGATCGCCGTCCTGTGCCGCACCGCCGGGGACTTCCCCGAGATCCAGGCGGCCCTGGTCGCCCGGGACATCCCGGTCGAGGTCGTCGGCCTCGCCGGGCTGCTGCACCTGCCCGAGGTGGCGGACCTGGTCGCCGTCTGCGAGGTCCTCCAGGACCCGGGGGCCAACGCCTCCCTGGTCCGCCTCCTCACCGGACCGCGCTGGCGCATCGGCCCCCGGGACCTCGCGCTCCTGGGCCGCCGCGCCCGCCTCCTCGTGCACCGGGCCGGCCACGCGGACGACGCCGACGCCGACCAGCGGCTCGCGGACGCGGTCGAGGGCACCGACCCGGCCGAGGTGATATCGCTCGCGGACGCGCTGGACACCTTCCTGGTCGTGGCGGACGCCGCCGACGACGGGCTGCCGTTCTCCGCCGAGGCCCGCGTCCGCTTCGCCCGCCTCGCCCGGGAACTGCGCGACCTGCGCCGCTCCCTGGCCGACCCCCTGATGGACGTCCTGCACCGGGTCCTGGCCACCACCGGGCTGGAGGTCGAGCTGTCGGCCTCCCCGCAGGCACTGGCCGCCCGCCGCCGCGAGACGCTGGCCAACTTCCTGGACATCGCGGCCCGGTTCGCCTCCCTGGACGGGGAGGCCTCGCTGCTCGCCTTCCTCGGCTTCCTGCGGACCGCCGCGCAGTACGAGAAGGGCCTCGACAACGCGCTGCCCGGCGGCGAGAACACCGTCAAGGTCCTCACCGCCCACAAGTCCAAGGGCCTGGAGTGGGACGTCGTCGCCGCACCCGGGCTGGTCACCGGCCAGTTCCCGAGCGACCGGGGCCGGGAGGCGTGGATCGCCCAGCCCCAGGTGCTCCCGCACGCCCTGCGCGGCGACGCGGCGACGCTCCCCGCCCTGGACCCGCACGACGGCCTCGACGCCAAGGCCGTCAAGGCGTTCAAGGCGGAGATGAAGGAGCACCAGCACACGGAGGAACTGCGCCTCGGCTACGTCACCTTCACCCGCCCCCGTTCCCTGCTCCTCGGCTCCGGCCACTGGTGGGGGCCGTCCCAGAAGCGGACGCGGGGCCCGTCCGCCTTCCTGGAGGCGCTGTACGAGCACTGCGCGGCCGGTCACGGCGAGATCGAGGCCTGGGTGGACGAGCCCGCCGAGGACGAGGAGAACCCGGCCCTCGCGGAACGGGACGCCGACCTGGCCTGGCCGCTCCCCCTGGACGCCGACGCCCTCGCCCGCCGCCGCGCCGCCCGGGACACGGTCCTGGCCCACCTGGAGCGGATGGCCGCCGGTGAGCCTTCGTACGGGCCCGCGCCCGCCGACGTACCGGCCGACGAGCCACTGTTCGAGGAGGAACCCTTCAAGGAGGAGCCGGCCGACGAGGACTGGGACTGGGACGCACTCCCCACGGACCGCCCCCCGGGCCCGCCGGAGGCCGAACCGGACACCGACCCCGTTCCGCACATCCCGGCCGCACGTCACCCGCGGGAGGATCCGGCGGCCGGGCGGCTCACCCCCGAGGAGGCCCGCACCCTGGCCTCCTGGGACCGCGACCTGGACTCCCTCGCCGGGGAGCTGCGCCGCGCCCGCGCCTCCGTGCGCGAGGTCCTCGTGCCCGCCGCGCTCTCCGCCACCCAGCTGCTGCGCCTGGCCGAGGACCCCGACGCCTTCGCCCGGGAGCTGGCCCGCCCCATGCCCCGCCCGCCCCAGCCCGCCGCCCGCCGGGGCACCCGGTTCCACGCCTGGGTGGAGTCGCGGTACGAGGAACTGCCGCTGCCCATGCTCGGCCCCGACGAACTGCCCGGGGGCGACGAGAACGACGCGGAGATCGCGGACGAGCGGGACCTCGCCGAGCTGAAGGAGGCGTTCGAGCGCACCCCGTACGCCCGGCGCACGCCGTACCGGGTGGAGACCCCGTTCCAGATCACCCTGGCGGGCCGTGTGATCCGGGGCCGGATCGACGCCGTCTACCGCACGGGCGACCGGTACGAGATCGTCGACTGGAAGACCACCCGGCACCGCACCGCCGACCCGCTCCAGCTCGCCGTCTACCGGCTGGCCTGGGCCGAACTGCACGGCCTGCCGCTCGACGAGGTCTCCGCCACCTTCCTCTACGTCCGCAGCGGGGAGACCGTCCGTCCGCGAGACCTGCCGGGCCGTGCCGAGCTGGAGCGAATCCTGCTGGACGAGCCCACCCCCGAGGACGGATAGGCTCAAGAGTATGAGCGAGACCCCGGACAGCGCCGTCCGTACGTACACCGAACAGCACCGCGCAGCCTTCCTCGACGACCTCGCCGCATGGCTGCGCATCCCGTCCGTCTCCGCGCAGCCGGAACACCACGGGGACGTACGGCGCAGCGCCGAGTGGCTGAGCGCCAAGCTCGGGGAGACCGGCTTCCCGGTCACCGAGATCTGGGAGACCCCCGGCGCCCCGGCGGTCTTCGCCGAGTGGCCCAGCGAGGACCCCGGCGCCCCGACCGTCCTGGTCTACGGCCACCACGACGTGCAGCCCGCCGCCCGCGAGGACGGCTGGGCGACCGACCCGTTCGAGCCGGTGATCCGGGACGGCCGGATGTACGGGCGGGGGGCGGCCGACGACAAGGGCCAGGTGTTCTTCCACACCCTCGGGGTCCGCGCCCACCTCGCCGCGACGGGGCGCACCACCCCCGCCGTCAACCTCAAGCTGCTGATCGAGGGCGAGGAGGAGTCCGGCTCGCCGAACTTCCGCGCCCTGGCCGAGCGGCACGCCGACCGGCTCGCCGCCGACGCGGTGATCGTCTCGGACACCGGGATGTGGGACGAGGACACCCCGACCGTCTGCACCGGCATGCGCGGCCTCGCGGAGTGCGAGATCGAGCTGTACGGCCCCGCCCAGGACATCCACTCCGGATCGTTCGGCGGAGCCGTCCCCAACCCGGCCACCGAGATCGCCCGCCTCGTCGCCGCCCTCCACGACGCGGACGGCAAGGTCGCGATCCCCGGCTTCTACGACGGGGTCACCGACCTCACCGACACCGAGCGGGCCCTCTTCGCCGAACTGCCCTTCGACGAGGCCACCTGGCTGCGCACCGCGAAGTCCGGGGCGGCGGCGGGCGAGGCCGGATACTCCACGCTGGAGCGCGTCTGGGCCCGCCCCACCGCCGAGGTCAACGGCATCGGCGGCGGCTACCAGGGCGCCGGCAGCAAGACGATCATCCCCTCCTCGGCCCTGGTGAAGATCAGCTTCCGGCTGGTCGACGGCCAGGACCCCGACGCCGTACAGCAGGCCGTCCGCGCCTGGGCGGAATCCCGCGTCCCGGAGGGCATCCGCCACCGGATCGCCTTCCAGCCCGCCACCCGCCCCTGTCTCACACCGCTGGACCACCCCGCCCTCCAGGCGGTGGCCCGCGCGATGGGCCGGGCCTTCGGGAAGAAGATCCTCTTCACCCGCGAAGGGGGCTCCGGCCCCGCCGCCGACCTCAGGGACGTCCTCGGCGCACCCGTCCTCTTCCTCGGCATCTCCGTACCCTCCGACGGCTGGCACGCCCCCGACGAGAAGGTCGAGCTGGATCTGCTGCTCAAGGGCGTGGAGACCACCGCCCACCTGTGGGGCGAGCTGGCCACGGCACTGCGCTGAACGCCCGGGACTCCTGAGCGCCCGGAACCGGAACTCCGCTGAATCCTCTGCACACCCTCCACGTACCTGTGCCCACCCGATCCACCCAGGGGGAGTAGGAAGCACCTGTGAGCACCTTCGACAACGCCACCGCAGACCGCCCGATCGGCCTCACCGCGCCGAGCGGCATCGACCGCGCGGCACACCACCGCCTCGACGAGGCGTGGCTGGCCGTGGCGTGGAGCCACCCGACGACCCGCGTCTTCGTCGTCTCCGGCGGGCAGGTGCTGATCGACGACACCCCCGACGGGGGCACCGGGATCGTCATGACCCAGGCCTTCGAGGCCCCGGTCACCGAGACCCACCGGTACTTCCTCGGCACCGACGAGGACGGCGTCAGCTACTTCGCGCTCCAGAAGGACTCGCTGCCCGGCCGCATGGACCAGTCGGCCCGGCCGGCCGGACTCCGTGAGGCGGGCCTGCTCCTCGGGCCCCGGGACGCGGGGCTGATGGTGCACGCCGTCGCCCTGGAGAACTGGCAGCGGCTGCACCGCTTCTGCTCCCGCTGCGGCGAGCGCACCGTCATCGCGGCGGCCGGCCACATCCGCCGCTGCCAGGCCTGCGGCGCCGAGCACTACCCGCGTACCGACCCGGCGGTCATCATGCTGGTCACCGACGATCAGGACCGGGCCCTGCTGGGCCGCCAGGTGCACTGGCCGGAGGGCCGCTTCTCCACGCTCGCCGGGTTCGTCGAGCCGGGGGAGTCGATCGAGCAGTCCGTGGCCCGCGAGGTCTACGAAGAGGCCGGGATCACCGTCGGCGAGGTCGAGTACATCGCCAGCCAGCCGTGGCCGTTCCCCTCCAGCCTGATGCTCGGCTTCATGGCACGGGCGACCTCCTTCGACATCACCGTCGACGGCGAGGAGATCGAGGAGGCCCGCTGGTTCTCCCGTGAGGACCTCACCGCCGCCTTCGAGTCCGGCGAGGTCATGCCCCCGTTCGGCATCTCCATCGCGGCCCGGCTGATCGAGCTCTGGTACGGCAAGCCGCTCCCGAGGCCCGGCAGCGCCAAGCGGAACGGCTGAACGCCCCCGGACACACGACTGCCCCCGGCGGTGCCGGGGGCAGTGGTATGCGCGACGGGCGGTCGTCCATCGGCCGGGATCAGGCGGCGAGCGCCTGCTTCACCTGGGCGAGGGACGGGTTCGTCATGACCGACTCGGTGCCCGAGGGCGCCACGATCAGCAGCGTGGGGACCGTCTGGTTTCCGCCATTCGCCTTCTCGACGAACGCGGCCGACTCCGGGTCGTGCTCGATGTTGACCTCGTTGTACGCGATGCCCTCGCGGTCCATCTGACTCTTCAGCCGACGGCAGTAGCCGCACCAGGTGGTGCTGTACATCGTCACAGTGCCCGCCATGTCGCTGGCGCTCCTTCGTCTCGTCCGTACGCTGCGCGGCCGGCAGCGTCACCCGCGGTCGGCCGCCGTCGGCGGCCCCTCCGCATGGATAGGCAACGTCCGGGGCGCGACCGCCATTCCCACCTTCCCACCATGCCCCCCGTGCCGCCCGAGTGCCGGCCCCCTGCCGTCCCCGCACCGGCCCCCGTACCGCCGGAGCCGGTACGACGAACACCCCACCCCTGTGGACAACCGCCGCATCCGCCCCTGGAGACCTGGCAGCATGGCGGGGTGACAGCAGCAACGCACTCCACCCTCTTCCCCCAGGTCCCCGAGACCCCGGACGCCGTGCTGGACGGGCTCGACCCCGAGCAGCGCGAGGTGGCCCTGGCCCTGCACGGACCGGTGTGCGTGCTGGCCGGAGCGGGTACGGGCAAGACCCGCGCGCTCACGCACCGCATCGCCTACGGGGTGCGTGCGGGCATCCTCCAGCCGGCCACCGTGCTCGCCGTCACCTTCACCAACCGGGCCGCCGGAGAGATGCGCGGCCGCCTGCGACAGCTCGGCGCGACCGGCGTCCAGGCCCGGACCTTCCACTCCGCCGCCCTCCGCCAGCTCCAGTACTTCTGGCCGAAAGCAGTCGGTGGCGAGCTGCCCCGGTTGCTGGAGCGGAAGGTGCAGCTCGTCGCCGAGGCCGCCGCCCGCTGCGAGCTCCGGCTCGACCGCAACGAGCTGCGGGACGTCACCGGCGAGATCGAGTGGGCCAAGGTCACCCAGACCGTCCCCGCCGACTATCCGGCGGCGGTCGCCAAGACCCAGCGGGACGCCCCCCGCGACCCGGCGGTCCTCGCCCAGATCTACTCCACCTACGAACAGCTCAAGCGCGACCGCTCGGTGATCGACTTCGAGGACGTGCTGCTGCTCACCGTCGGCATCCTCCAGGACCGGAACGACATCGCCGAGCACGTGCGAGGCCAGTACCAGCACTTCGTCGTCGACGAGTACCAGGACGTGAGCCCGCTCCAGCAACGGCTGCTCGACCTCTGGGTCGGGGACCGGGACGACCTCTGCGTCGTCGGCGACGCCAGCCAGACGATCTACTCCTTCACCGGCGCCACCCCCGACCATCTGCTGAACTTCCGCACCCGCCACCCCGGGGCGACCGTGGTCAAGCTGGTGCGCGACTACCGCTCCACCCCCCAGGTCGTCCACCTCGCCAACGGTCTGCTGAGCCAGGCCCACGGCAAGGCCGCCGACCACCGTCTGGAGCTGGTCTCGCAGCGCGACAAGGGCCCCGAGCCGGTCTACACGGAGTACGGGGACGAGCCCACCGAGGCCGAGTCCACCGCCCGGCGCATCCGCGACCTCATCGCCGCGGGCGTCCCGGCCGGCGAGATCGCCGTGCTCTACCGCGTCAACTCCCAGTCCGAGGTCTACGAGCAGGCCCTGGCGGACGCCGGGGTGCCCTACCAGCTGCGCGGGGCCGAGCGGTTCTTCGAGCGGGCGGAGGTCCGCGAGGCGGGCACCGCCCTGCGCGGCGCGGCCCGCGCGGGGCGCAACGACTCCCTGCTCGACGGGGCGGAGGACCTGGCCTCCCAGGTGCGGGCGGTGCTCTCGACCAAGGGCTGGACCGGCCGGCCGCCCGCCGGATCGGGAGCCGTGCGCGACCGCTGGGAGTCGCTGGCCGCGCTGGTGCGCCTCGCGGAGGACTTCGAGGCGGCGAAACCGGGGGCGACCCTGACCGACCTGGTCCGTGAGCTGGACGAGCGGGCGGCCGCCCAGCACGCCCCGACGGTCCAGGGGGTGACCCTGGCCTCGCTGCACGCGGCGAAGGGCCTGGAGTGGGACGCCGTCTTCCTGGTCGGCCTCACCGAGGGCATGATGCCGATCGCCTACGCCAAGACCGACGAACAGGTCGAGGAGGAGCGCCGCCTGCTCTACGTCGGGATCACCCGCGCCCGGATCCACCTCTCGCTCTCCTGGGCGCTGTCCCGGTCGCCGGGCGGCCGGGCGAACCGGCGGCCGACCCGCTTCCTGAACGGGCTGCGGCCCGGCTCGACGGGGGCCGGCACACGGGGCGGCGTCGGTGGGGGCGGCGGGATCGACCGGGGAGCCGGCCGGGCCGCCGTCGGGCGGACCCCGGCCGTCGAGCGCAGACCCAGGAGCCCGGTGCGCTGCCGGGTCTGCGGACGCACGCTCACCGACGCGGGCGAGATGAAGCTGATGCGCTGCGAGGAGTGCCCATCGGACATGGACGAGGCGCTCTACGGACGGCTGTACGACTGGCGCGCCGCCCAGGCGGCCCTGCTGGGGCAGCCGGACTTCTGCGTGTTCACCGAGAAGACGCTCATGGCGATCGCCGAGGCCGTGCCGTCCACCGAAGGCGAGCTGGTCGTCATCGCCGGCGTCGGCAACCGGAAGCTGAGCCGCTTCGGCACCGATGTTCTGGCGATCTGCGCAGGTGAGGCGATTGATGGCGCGTCCGAGGAGGGCCCGGACGAGACCTGAGGAAAACTCGTCCAGAAAATAGTTTGCGCCCGCCCCAGTCGTCACCATAGGTTCTTAACCACGGGAACGGCGGCTTCTCTGAAGCCCTGATGCCGTGCTGTACTTATCCGAATACGCAGGACCGGTTTCGGCCGGTCCCCCTGAGACGCCGAGAGGAGGCGATTGAAGTGATCAGCATCATCGAAACCCAGAAAATGACCGATCTCTCGGTCGTCTCCGCCTGCTCGCTCGGCCTCACCCGCTCCTCGGTTGCCTCGCTTCGCGCCACCGGTCTGTCCGGCGTCTCCGCCGTCCGTCCGCTGTCCCCGGCGAGCCTCCCCGTGACGCGGGAGCGTAATGAGCGACCGATCGAGGCACCGGCGGCAGCAGTAGCGAAGGCAGCGCAGGCTCAGGCCTATGCCTTTGCGGCAGCCGGTGCCGGAGCCGAGAAGCAGACGCAGCAGCACCACACGATGTGGGCCTTCCGTGGGCCTGAACCCTGGAGCGATCCAGCCTGATCCAGCATCAGGCCGGCGCCTTCAGGGCCGCGGAACCCCACTCGGGATCCGCGGCCCTTTTGTTTTGTCCGAACGGACGGGACGGAATGAAGGAGCCTCGGGACAAGCAGGACCTGGTACCAGCAGCCGCCAACCGGCCAACAGGCCGGCACGACCAGACGAGGACACCACCCACCGTGCACACCGAAACGCACGCCCCGTCAGTACCGCTTTCCACCCCGATCTCGCCGCCCGGCTCCACGGAGGACTCCGCCTTGACCCCGCTCACCACGCTCACCGCGCTCGACGACGCCATCGAGAACCTCGGCGTACCGGTGCCGTGCCGTTCCTACGACCCGGAGGTCTTCTTCGCCGAGTCGCCCGCCGACGTCGAGTACGCCAAGTCCCTCTGCCGCACCTGCCCGCTCGTCGAGGCCTGCCTCGCCGGGGCGAAGGACCGCCGGGAGCCGTGGGGCGTCTGGGGCGGCGAGCTTTTCGTCCAGGGCGTCGTCGTGGCCCGCAAGCGTCCGCGTGGCCGCCCGCGCAAGAACCCGGTCGCAGCGTGACCGCGACCTGTGGGGTCCCCGCCCCCACACGCCGGCTCCGCCTCGGAACCATCGACCGTCCCCAGACCCATGACCCCCGGAATCAGGCACCGATGATCACCCCCACGAAGGAGCCCGTCGGCTCCGCCACCCCCGACGTCACCATCATCGGCGCGAACGACTCGCGTCAGAACAGGACCCGCGAAATGCAACTCATCCCAGAAGCCATGGCGCGTGCGCATATGCGCGACCGCCTGCGGGAGGCCCAGGAGGACCGCAGGTCGGCCCGCCTGATCACCGCCCGCCGGATGCAGCGACGGGCGGAGCGCGCCTCGCTGCGCGCCCGCCGCGCGCTGGCCATGGCGGTCATGCACTGACCGTGCACGCATCACCCCACCGCGGGGCCGTCCGGACACGGACGGCCCCGCGGTGCGTTGTACCCCCTGCGCCCGTCCGGCCGCGGGGATATCGTCAGGAGGTGGACGAGGAGACCCATCCCCCCGAACAGGCCGCCGGCCACGGCGCGGTGTGTGCTCGCTGCGGCACCGTGGCCGAGGGTGACACAGCCCCTTTGACCTGGCTCTGTTCCGTGGAGGACGGACGCCGACTCCTCTTCTGCGAGAGCTGCGCCCGCCTCCACATCCGCGCTGTAGAGAGCCGCCTCGACTCCGTCTGGTGGTGACCGAGGCCCCCCGGTGGTGACCGAGGCCCCCGGTGGTGACCGAGGCCCCCCGGTGGTAACCGAGGCCCCCCGGTGGTAACCGAGGCTCCTGACCTGTCCTACGCCTGGACGGGTTCTCCCTCGGGTTCCCCCTCCGGCTCGCCCTTCTCCTCGGCGTACTCCGCCTCCGCCACCCCGGTGTCCTCGGCGGTCTCCGCGAGGAACCCCGGCAGCCACTCCTCCAGCTCGTCGCGCAGCCGGACCGTCGCGCCCAGCTGGCACAGCACCCCGATCGTGCTGAGCGTCACCCGGTGTATGAGGACGTAGGACGGCGGGAGATTCAGCTGCCGGCCGAGCTGATGGGCGGGGGAGCGCGGATCGGCTATACGGGCCGCCTGTTCGCGGATCCAGCCCCGGCTGAAGGTGAACTCCTCCACCTGCGTGGGCTCGATGATCGGGACCAGATAGTCGAGCACCGCGTCCGGGTCCAGGCCGATCGACTCCTTCACGAAGCCCTCTTCGCGCAGCAGCCCGTACACCCCCGCCGCGTCACCTTCCAGCGTCAGCCGCAGGGAGTCGCCGATGTTCCGCGGCAGTCCGCCCGGCAGCCGGTCGACGGTGCCGAAGTCCAGCACCCCCAGCCGCCAGGACCCGATCGCACCGCCGTCCTCCTCCGGAAGCCCCGCGTCCCCGGTCCGCTCCACGTCCTCGGTCCCCACCCCCTTCTCGGTCCGACCCGCGTCCTCCGCCGCCGGTGGCAGCAGCCGGAAGTTGCCCGGGTGCGGGTCGGCGTGCAGCAGGCCGGTGCGCGCCGGACCGGAGAAGAGGAAGCGGGCCAGCAACTGTCCTGCCCGGTCCCGCTGCTCCGCCGTCCCCTCCGCGATGACCTCGGACAGCGGGATCCCGTCGATCCACTCCGTCACCAGAACCTGGTCGGACTGGTGCACCACCTGAGGGATCACCACATCCGGGTCGTCCGCGAACTCCGCCGCGTGCTCCCGCTGCGCCCGGGCCTCCAGCTCGTAGTCCAGTTCCTCCGAGACCCGGTCCCGCAACTCCTTGATCAGCGGCTTGATGTCCATCCCCGGAACCAGTGGACCCAGCAGCCGGGCGAAGCGGCTGAGCTGGCCGAGATCGGAGAGCAACGCCTCGCCCGCACCGGGATACTGCACCTTCACCGCGACCCGGCGGCCGTCGTGCCACACCGCCCGGTGCACCTGCCCGATCGAGGCGGCAGCCGCCGGGGTGTCCTCGAACTCCAGGAAATACTCCCGCCAGTCCTCTCCGATCCTTGTCGCCAGAACCTCGTGGACCGTGCGGGCGGGCAGCGGTGGCGCGGCCTCCTGGAGCTTGGTCAGCGCGGCCCGGTACGGTCCGGCAACCTCCTCGGGCAGAGCCGACTCGAAGACGGAGAGGGCCTGGCCCAGCTTCATGGCCCCGCCCTTCAGCTCACCCAGGGTCTTGAACAACTGGTCCGCCGTGCGCTGCTGCACCTCACGGGCGACCAGCTCGGCCGACTTTCCGCCGATCCGCTTGCCCAGACCCCATGTGGCACGGCCGGCGAAGCCGAGCGGAAGCGCGGCCAGCTTGGCCGTACGCGTAACCGCCTTTCGGGGAAGATCAGACATGTGCCCCTCCAGTTCCCAGACTGCCGTGCCGCTCGCGCCTGGCGGTGTCGCTCCGGCGACGGCGGTCACCCCGCCATTGTGTCCTGCGCCGGAAGGGCGCCGGAGGTCCGATCCCTCATAGCGCCTCCGGCCGCTCCGCAGGAGCAGTCCGCATGCGGGCCGATCGGCTCGGAACGCCAGTCCAGCAAGGGCAGAGCCGCCTCCCAGCGAACTCCGGTACAGGAAGGGAGGTCCCCGTCCAGAAACGCCAGGGCATGGGCCGCGGCGAGACCGGCGACCGCCGTCGCGAGCCCCAGATCGCAGGCGGGCACCGCTCCCCGCCGCCCGGAACGCCACTGCGCCAGCATCCGGGGCCACTGCGGATCCCGGTCCGCACGGTGCAGCTCCAGGCAGCCCGCGCACCCGGTGCCCCCGGGCAGGACGAGCGGCCCGACCACCCCGGTGGCCTCGATCACTCCCGCATAGAGATGGGGAGTGCCCGACGCGATCCAGGGACCGGCCGTGTCCGCGACGGGCGCGTACACCGCGAGGCCGTCCCGGGGAGCGACGACGATCAGGGACAGACCGGGCTGCCCGGCGCTCCCCGGTGGGCCGGCCGCCGCCCCGTCCGTCCCCGCCCGCCGGGGAGCGGGCCCGGGCGCGGACCGGCGGACGAGCCGACGGGCCGCCACGTCGCGCCGTTCCCCCACGGCTGCCGGGGGGAGTCCCCCGGGCGCCACGTCCCCGTGCTCGGTCCGGCCCCCGTCGAGCACTTCCACGTGCCCCACTCCGGCGCCCGACAGCACCGAGGCGATGGACGCCCCGACCCGGCCCGCTCCCCGGACCTGGACCCGCATCGCCCGCCGGGCCGCCATCCGGCGCGTGCCACCGCCCGGCTCGGGGCGGACGACCGAAAGGGACGCCACATCGGGGCGCTGGCGATCCATCACCTCGGCGCGGCGGCACAGGACATCGGCTCCCTGGCCGGCCGACCTCGGATCGTCCAGGAGTCCGGCCTCCGTCAACCGTGCCAGCAGTGTGTCCACATGACGTTCCGACAGATCCAGGGCGCGGGCCTCCTCGTGGAGGAGCGGCAGCCCTCGGGTGCCGTCGAGCAGTTCCAGAAAGCTCCCCGTGGCGAGGTCCACCGGCCCGAGCGTCACCGCATGTGCGGGTGTCACACCGAATTGCACGGTGTTCCGCCCGCGCCAGGCGCGGCGCAGTGCGGGCTTCAGCATCGGATACATGAATTCTCCCCCCGAGCGGTGTCGCGGGCGCGGATGTGCTCGCGGACCCGTTGACCCACGGCTCTTTCCGCAGGACCTCCGCCAGAATGCGGGCCCGCGCCGAACCGTGCCCGAAGTTGTCCACAGGCACAGGCCATCAGTCGTACAAGCCGCTATTCGTTCGATGGGTGTTCGACCGCTCGCCCGGTGTGTGGTCCGTGCTCAAAGGTCCGTGCCGCGGTCCGTGCCGCAGCGCGTGCGGCGGGTGCGGATCGATGCGAACCGTCCCCGGGGGCGGGACTTCCCCCACGGACAGCGGGTAACGTCGTGGCGTGCCCGCCGACCCGTTGCCCTGCTTCGCCGAGGAGCCCCCCGTGCCCAGCGCCGGAAGCCATCAGCGCGGCGCGGCAGCCCGCCCGGCCCGCGCTTCGGCGACGAGCGCGGTCGAGGTCGAGGTCCGCAGGAGCACCCGGCGCAGGAAGTCGGTCTCCGCGTACCGCGAGGGCGATCGCACCATCGTGCTCATCCCCGCCCGGATGTCGCAGGCGGAGGAGCGGCGCTGGGTGGGCGTGATGCTGGACAAGCTCGCCGCCCAGGAGAGCAAGCGCCACCTGGGCGACACCGAGCTCACGGAGCGTGCGGCCCGGCTGTCCGCCCAGTATTTCGACGGTCGTGCCAGGCCCGTCACGGTGCGCTGGGTGACCAACCAGAACACCCGCTGGGGCTCGTGCACCCCGGCCGAGGGCAGCATCAGGCTCTCGCACCGGTTGCAGGGCATGCCGGAGTACGTGGTCGACTACGTCCTCCTCCACGAGCTGGCACATCTGCTCGTTCCCGGACACGGCCCCGACTTCTGGCGGCTGCTGGAGGCGTACCCGCGCACCGAGCGCGCCCGCGGGTATCTGGAGGGCGTCGTGGCGGCCGAGCGGCTGCCCCACCTGCCCGCCGCCCGCGAGGAGTGACCGGGACCGGTCGCGTTCGCCGATTCTGTACCGGGTGTGTACCGGCTTGGTCCGATGTCGTCGTTTGCGGTTAGCCTGACGCGACGCATTTACCTTCGGGATGGGGGACGGTCGTTACGCATGGCCAGGGAATTCCAACGCGGCCACAAGGCCAAGATCAGTGACCTCACGGCAGGGACGGATCTGTACGTGGGCGTGCAGATCGCGGCGCCGGGGCTGACTTTCGACATCAGCTGCTTCGGCCTCGACGCCCATGAGCAGCTCTCCGACGACCGGTACTTCATCTTCTTCAACCAGCCGAAGTCGCCCGAGGAGTCCATCCAGCTCCTCGGTGCGCAGGCCGGTGACACCGAGTCCTTCCGCGTCACGCTCGACGCCATCCCGGCAGCCATCCAGAAGCTCTCCTTCACCGCGACGCTCGACGGCGCCGGCCAGATGTCCCAGATCGGCCCGGGATACATCCGGATCGTCGCGGGCGGCGAGGAAGTGGTGCGGTACTCCTTCACCGGATCGGAGTTCACCACCGAGCGCGCCGTGATGCTCGGTGACTTCTACCTGAAGGACGTCTGGCGCTTCGCCGCCGTCGGCCAGGGCTTCGACGGCGGTCTCGACGCGCTCCTGAAGAACTTCGGAGGCGAGATCGCCGAGGAGGAGCCGCCGCCCGCCGCACCGGCCGCCGCCCCGGGATTCGCCCCGCCTGCCCAGGCCGCCGCGCCCCCCGCGTTCGGCGCGCCGCCCCCGGCTCCGCAGCCCGCACCCGCCTTCGGCGCCCCGTCCGCGCCGACGCCGCCGTCCGCGCCGACGCCGCCGCCCGCGCCGCAGCAGCCGATGCACGCGGCGCCGACGATCGCGGCTCCGCTGGCCCCCCAGGCCCCGCAGGCACCCCAGGCCCCGTCCCCGTACGGCCAACCCCAGCAGCCGCACCAACCGCACCAGCCGCAGTTCGGCCAGGTCCCCGGCCAGGGCGCGCCGCCCGCCGCTCCTTTCGGCCAGCAGCCCCCGGCTCCCTACGGCCAGCCCGCACCGGCCCCGTACGGCCAGCAGCCCCCCGTCGGCATGCCCCCGGGCGTCCCCCAGGGCGTTCCCCAGGGAGTGCCGGCCGCGGGCGCGGGTCTCCGGGCGGCCCTCCAGCCGTACAAGGAGACCGCCACCGGCCAGCGCTGGACCCCGCAGAACCAGCAGCTCATGCGGGTCGACCTGACCATGGGCGGATCCGGGGTCCTGGCCCGGCAGGGCAGCATGGTGATGTACCAGGGCAAGGTGGACTTCGGCTACAAGAGCGCCGGGTTCGTCGGCCGTGCCGTGGGCAATGCCACCGGCCAGGAGATGCAGCTGATGCGCTGTACCGGCCGCGGCCAGGTCTTCCTCGCCGAGGAAGGCTCGCACCTGCACCCGATCGAGCTCCAGGGCGACGCCATCTGTGTCTCCGCCGAGAGCGTCCTCGCCTTCGACGAGTCCCTCCACTACGAGGTCCGCAGGGTCGAGGGGCACGGCATCCCCGGCGGGGCACTGTTCACCATGCAGTTCCAGGGCACCGGCACCGTGATCGTGAAGACCCACGGCACCCCGGTCGTCCTGCCGGTCACCCCCACCACGTTCGCCGACTGCAACGCGGTGGTCGCCTGGTCGGCCGCCTCCCAGGTGATCGTCTCGACCCAGGTCCGGCTGCGCCGCAACGCCTACCCCGGGCACAGCGGGGAGACCGTGAACCTCCAGTTCCGGGGAGCCCCCGGCAACTTCATCGTCGTCCAGCCCTACGAGGTCTGAGGGAGCCCGTCATGAACCAGCAACTCGCGGGCTTCGCCCCGACCCCCGTCACGGCCCGGATGGAGAACCACGGCAAGACCATGCTCAAGGTCGCCATGGCCTCCGGGCAGGACCTCTTCGCACGCACCGGCTCGATGGTGGCGTACGAGGGCTTCATCCAGTACGAGCCCAACCCGCCCGCCGCCCGGCAGATCGCCTCCCAGTGGATCACCGGCGAGGGCGCGCCCGTCATGAAGTGCTCCGGCGACGGGCTGCTCTACCTCGCCGACTACGGCGCCGACGTGGTCGTCGTCAACCTCGACAACGACTCCATCTCCGTCAACGGCACCAACCTCCTCGCCTTCGACGCCCACCTCACCTGGGGCGTCGAGAAGGTCAAGGGGCTCGCCAAGTTCGCCGGACAGGGCCTGTGGAACGTCGTCGTCCAGGGCACCGGATGGGTCGCCATCACCTCCCGCGGCACCCCGATCGTCGTCGACTGCGGACGCGGCGAGGACGAGACGTACGTCGACCCGGACGCGCTCGTCGCCTGGTCCCCGAACCTCAAGGTGAAGGGCAAGCGGAGCTTCAAGGCCGGCTCGCTGATCGGCCGCGGCAGCGGCGAGGCGTACCAGATGGCCTTCTCCGGCCAGGGCATCGTGGTCGTCCAGCCGAGCGAGGACAGCACCGACCGGCTGCGGATCCGGAACTGACGGGGAGGGAGAACACATCATGCAGAGTCCGCTTTTCAGCCACACCGAGCAGCAGACCCAGGACCGCTACGCGATCCAGAACCCGCAGCTCCTGCGGGTCTCGCTGACCGGCCACGAGGATGTCCTCGCCCGCAAGGGCGCGATGGTCGCCTACCAGGGCCTGATGGACTTCGACGGCGAATACCGGTCCCAGGGGCAGCGCCGCGCCCGCGCGAACACCGGCGAGGGCCTCGACCTGATGCGCGTGTCGGGCCAGGGCACCGTCTACCTCGCCAACCTCGCGCAGTACATCCACGTCGTGGACGTCGACCGCGAGGGGATGACCGTGGACAGCTCCTACGTCCTCGCCCTCGACTCCTCGCTGCACACCGAGGTCATCGCCGTGGACAGCCAGTACGGGATCTCCGGCAGCGGCAAGTACCAGCTCAACATCTCCGGCTCGGGCAAGGTCGCCCTCATGACCTCGGGCCAGCCGCTGATGATGCAGGTCACGCCCGAGAAGTACGTCAACGTCGACGCGGACGCGATCGTCGCCTGGTCCAGCTCCCTGCGGGTGCAGATGCAGGCCCAGACGCACTCCTCCGGCGTCTTCCGGCGTCGTGGCAACACGGGGGAGGGCTGGGAGCTGAGCTTCCTCGGCCAGGGCTTCGCCCTGGTCCAGCCGAGCGAGGTCATGCCTCCGCAGAACGCCCAGATCGGCCAGGGCGCCCGCGCCCAGTTCGGCGTGGGCCAGCAGGGCTCCCACGGCCAGAACCAGAACAACGCCTGGAGCTGACCGGCACCGGGACGGGTCCGGCGGAACACAGCGGTAAGGGGCGGCCTCCCGGAGGCCGCCCCTTACGCACATCCTTGCGGCCCGCCGCTACAACCGGGACCGCGCGGCCTCCAGCAGGCGCACCACGGAGGCGTCGGCCACCCCCGGCACGTCCGCGTACCCGAACCAGCGCAGCTCCAGGGACTCCTCGCTGATCCGCTCCGCCGCTCCGGGCGGGGCCACCGCGGCGTACTGCACATCGAGGTGCCAGTGGCAGGGGGCGGGAATCGGGTGCCGGTCCAGCCGGACCGGCCCGCCGGGCAGCAGGGCGAGCCCCGTGATGCCGGACTCCTCCGTCGCCTCCCGGAGCGCCGCCGCCTCCAGGGTGGTGTCCCGCTCCTCGCAGTGGCCGCCCATCTGGAGCCACATGCGCAGCTTCCGGTGCAGGGTCAGCAGCACCCGCTCCCGCTCCGGATCGATCACCAGGGCGCTGGCCGTGACGTGCCCGGCCCCGCACGCCTTCCACATGCCGTCCTCGTGCCGTGCCAGGTGGTCCAGGTAGGCCTGACGCAGCTCCGCCTGGTCACCGGCCTCGTCCCCGGGGGCATAGCCCTTCAGTACGAGAACGGCGTCGTCGCGCAGGGTCACAGGTCGCGGCCGTCCTTGCCCTCGCTCGTGCCCTCGTCGCCGCCGTCGTCCCCGCCCTCGACGGGCTTCGGCTTCGGCTCGTCCTCCGCGGCGGGCTTCGACGAGCCCTTCGCCGCCTCGCCGAGCATCTTGTCCAGCTCGGAGAAGTCGGCCTGCTCGTGATGGACGAAGCCGTCCGGGTCGTCCAGGTCGTGGGCCGTCGGCAGCATGTCCGGGTGGGCCCAGAGCGCGTCCCGGCCCTCCAGACCCCGGGCGTCCGTGAGCGAGGCCCACAGGCGCGAGGCGTCCCGGAGCCGGCGCGGGCGCAGCTGGAGACCGATGAGCGTGGCGAACGTCTGCTCGGCCGGCCCGCCGGAGGCGCGGCGCCGGCGCATCGTCTCGCGCAGCGCGTCGGACGAGGTCAGCCGGGACTTCGCGGCCTCGTGGACCACCGCGTCCACCCAGCCCTCCACCAGCGCGAGAGCCGTCTCCAGACGCGCCAGGGACGCCTTCTGCTCGGGCGTGTCCTCCGGCTGGAACATGCCCTGCTGAAGGGCGTCCTGCAACTGCTCGGGCTGGGCGGGGTCGAACTGGCCGACGACGTCCTCCAGCTTGCTGGTGTCGACCTTGATACCGCGGGCGTACGCCTCGACGGCGCCGAACAGATGCGACCGCAGCCACGGCACATGGGCGAAAAGCCGCTGGTGAGCGGCCTCGCGCAGGGCCAGATACAGGCGGACCTCGTCCTGCGGGACGCTGAGGTCCTTGCCGAACCTCTCCACGTTCAGCGGGAGCAGCGCGGCCTTGCCCGCCGGCCCCAGCGGCAGCCCGATGTCGGTGGAACCGACCACCTCGCCGGCCAGCACGCCCACGGCCTGGCCGATCTGCTGGCCGAACATGGCGCCGCCCATCGACCGCATCATGCCGATCAGCGGGCCCGCCATGGCCTGCATCTCCTCGGGCAGCACATCGCCCATCGCCAGGCCCACCCGCTCGGCCACCGGGTCGACCAGCTGCTGCCAGGCCGGCAGCGAGGCCTCGACCCACTCCGCGCGGCTCCACGCCACGGTGGAGACCGAACCGGACGGCATCGACGTCACCCCGTCCAGCCACAGGTCCGCCAGCCGCAGCGCCTCGTCGACCGCCGTGCGCTCGGACGGGCCGACACTCGCGTCCTTGGAGCCGTCCGGGGCGCCCTGCGAGACCGTCTGGCGGGCGATCTGCTTGGCCATGTCCCAGTTCACGGGACCGCCCTCGTAGCTCAGCATCTGACCGAGCTGCTGGAAGGCGGCGCCGAGATCGTTCGGATTCATCGAGCCGAACATCGCGGCGAACGGGTTGTCCCCTCCCGCTCCCGGCCCGAATCCGAACGGGCTCCCGGGCCCGCCCGCGCTCTGCCCACCTTCGGTGGGGTCCTTCTTCTTGCCCTCGTCGCCGTTCTCCGGCTCCTCCGGCGGAAGGCCGAATCCGAATGGGGTGTCACTCACGGGTTTCCTCGGCTCGTAGGGCCGCCGGCTCGAACCGACGGCGACTGCCCGACATCACCATCCAGCGTAGACACCACGCCCGCTTCGGGCCTCAGTGCTCCGCCGACTCCCGGCCTGCGGCAGGATGGACGCCACCTGGTACGTACGCGTCATTCGGGTACGTACTGAAGACAACCGCTGGAGACGCCCGGTGAGTTCCCCAGATCCGCAGGTTCGCGCAGCGCGAAACCTGACCGACCCCTCGCCCGAGAGCACGCCCGAGAACAAACGCCCCAGGTCCCCCGGGAACCGGGGTCCCGTCGTCGCGGTCACCGGCGCCGCCACCGGCATCGGCGAGCTGCTGACCGCCCACCTCGCCGCGTCCGACGCGATCAAGCAGGTCATCGCGATCGACGAGCGCCGTGGAGAGGTCTCCGAGGCGACCTGGCACATCCTGGACGTACGGGATCCGGCGATCGCGGAGAAGCTGCGCGGCGCGGACGTCGTCGTCCACCTGGCCCTCGACCTCGATCTGGAGACCGACCCCGCCGCCCGCACCGCGTACAACGTACGCGGCACCCAGACCGTGCTCACCGCCGCTGCGGCCGTCGGGGTCCACCGGGTCGTGCTGTGCACTTCGGCGATGGTCTACGGGGCGCTCGCCGACAACGATGTGCCGCTCTCCGAGGACGCCGAGCTGCGCGCCACCGCCGAGGCCACCGGCGTCGGCGACCTGCTGGAGATCGAACGGCTCGGCCGCCGGGCGCCCCGCGCCCACCCCGGGCTCAACGTCACCGTCGTGCGCCCCACCGTCCTGGTCGGCGGCACCGACACCGCCCTGACCCGCTACTTCGAGTCCCCGCGCCTCCTGGTCGTCGCCGGATCCCGCCCCACCTGGCAGTTCTGCCACGTCGAGGACCTGGTGACAGCGCTGGAGTACGCCGCCCTGGAGAAGATCGACGGCGAGTTCGCGGTCGGCTGCGACGGCTGGCTGGAGCAGGAGGAGGTCGAGGAGCTCAGCGGCGTGCGCCGGATGGAACTGCCCTCCGCCGTCGCGCTCGGGGCCGCCGCCCGGCTCCACCGGATCGGCCTCACCCCGTCCCCGGCCGGTGACCTGGCGTACACGATGCACCCCTGGGTGGTCAGCGTCAGCAGGCTGCACGACGTGGGCTGGCGGCCGAAGTGGACGAACGAGGAGGTGCTCGGCGCCCTCCTCGAAGAGGCCGAGGGCCGCCACACGCTCGCCGGACGCCGCCTCGGCCGCAAGGACGCCACCGCGGCCGGAGCCGCCGGAGCCACGGTCGCCCTGCTCGGCGCCGCCGCCGTGGTGCGCCGCGCCCGCAAGGCCCGCCGCCGCATCTGACCGCCCGGAGGTCCTGTAGGAGGCTCCAAAGCGGCCGGCCGGCGGCCGGAAGAACAGGCAATTCCGGGATGCCGGAGCCGTACGGCACGATGGGGGCATGGCACCCACCCACGACCACCCCGGCGAGCACGCGGCGGCCGACCCCGTCCGGCTGCTGGCGATCCGGGACACCCCGCTCTCCGTCGACGAGGTCTTCCGTGCCGTCGGCGACGACGCGGCGGGCGGCATCGCTCTCTTCGTCGGCACCGTGCGCAACCACGACGGTGGGCAGGACGTCGGCGCGCTCGGCTATTCCTGCCACCCCTCGGCCGAGGACGAGCTGCGCCGGGTGGCCGAGAAGGTCGTCGCCGACTACCCCGTCCGTGCCCTGGCGGCCGTCCACCGAGTGGGTGAACTGGAGGTGGGCGACCTGGCCGTGGTCGTCGCCGTCGCCTGCCCGCACCGCGCCGAGGCCTTCGAGGCCTGCCGCAAGCTCATCGACGACCTCAAGCACCAGGTTCCGATCTGGAAGCACCAGCGTTTCTCGGACGGCACGGAGGAGTGGGTCGGAGCCTGCTGAGCGCAAACCGGACCGGGGCGCATCAGCCCCGATTTGCGTAACCGCACCCCCGCCACGAGCGTTGGTCTTCCGGATCGTTAATCTGCTGATCGGGCACCCGGTCGCTCATGGGGTAGGGAGGTCGTGATGGCGGTACTCGCTTGGCTGTTGATTCCACTTTTCGCTGCTGTCGGTGGTGCGATATGGGCGAGTTGGGCTGCCCGCAATCGCACGACCGGCGATGTCACCGAACTCGCCGGCTACGCCAGGTTCCGTGACGCGATGGAGAAGTCGCACTCCGGTTCCGGGGCTCTCTGAGGACCGACGCACGCCGCGTGACCCCACTCCGCCGCGTTCCGGTCCCCTCGTACGGACCGGCCCCGGCGGTGCACTGACAGGCCCTTCCCGTACTGTCGTTCCATGCCACGCAGCACCGCGACGATGCTCGCCTCCGCCCTCGTCCTCATCGCGCTGCTCTGCGCAGGCGTGCTGATCAAAGTGCCGTACTCCGAGATGTCCCCCGGACCGACGGTGAACACGCTGGGCGACGCACGGGGCGAACCCGTCCTGCAGATCTCCGGCCGCAAGACCTACCCGGCGTCCGGGCACCTCAACATGACGACGGTCCGCGTCACCGGGGCGGACTACCGGATGAACATCTTCGAGGCCGTCTACGGCTGGCTGGCCCACGACAGCGTCGTGGTGCCGCACGACACGCTCTACCCGGACGGCAAGACCGAGGAGCAGTCCACCCAGGAGAACGCCGAGGAGTTCAGCCAGTCCCAGGAGAGCGCCAAGGTGGCCGCCCTCAAGGAGCTGGACATCCCGGTCGCCACTCAGGTCGTGGTCTCCACGGTGGTCAAGGGCAGCCCCGCCGAGGACAAGCTGCACGCGGGCGACGTGATCAAGGCCGTCGACGGTACCGCGGTCAAGGAGCCCGGCGACGTCGCGAAGCTCGTCACCAAGCACCAGCCGGGCGAGGACGTCACCTTCACCATCATCCCGGCGAAGACCGCCGCCGCGGCCGAGAAGGCCGGGCGGGCCCCCGAGGGCGGCGAGGAGATCACCATCAGGACCGCCAAGGCTCCCGCCGCCGAGGGCGACGGCGAGGAGGGCGGCAAGGACCGGGCGATCGTCGGGATCAGGGCCGGGACGGACCACACGTTCCCGTTCGAGATCGACATCAAGCTCGCGGACGTCGGCGGGCCGAGCGCCGGACTGATGTTCTCCCTCGGGATCATCGACAAGCTCACCCCGGGCGACCTGACCGGCGGCAAGTTCGTCGCGGGCACCGGCACCATCGACGACGCGGGCACGGTCGGCCCGATCGGCGGCATCACCATGAAGCTGGTCGGCGCCCGGAACGCCGGCGCCCGCTACTTCCTCACGCCCGACGACAACTGCGCGTCGGCCGCCGCGGACACGCCGGACGGGCTGACCCTCGTGCGGGTCAAGACCATCGAGGACGCCACGAAGTCGATGGAGCAGATCCGCACGGGGAAGACCGCCGGTCTGCCGAGCTGCTCGACCGGCTGACGGCCGCGCCGCCCGGGAGCCGCACGACGCGGCCCCGGGCGGCGGCCCGGTCAGGACTCGAACGTCGCCGCGAGCGCCTCGGCGAGGCCGGGCACCAGACCGGCGCCGGTCAGCACCTCGGTGGGGGAGTCCTTCTCGCGCAGCCGTACGGCGGACTCGCGGGCCCCGTCGCGCAGGACGGCCACGGTCATCCGCACCTCCTGCCGGTCGGGGTGCTTGGCGACCCACTGGGTCAGCTGCTTGTCGCTCAGACCGTCGGGCACGGAGGCCTCGGCGGACGGCGGCAGCATCAGCCGCTCCACCGTCATGGCGCAGCCGACCACGGCGTCGGGCCAGGCGATGGTGCCGAGGAAGTCGTCGAGAGCCGTGCCCGGGGGAAGCTCGTCCTGCTCGATCGGGGTGAGCGCGGCGACGGACGAACCGGGGTCCTCAAGACCCAGCTGAGCGGCGAGAGAGGGCTCCTGGACCCGCAGCTGCGCGGTGTCGACCAGGGCGAACAGCCGGGCGGGCTGGTCCCAGCCGAGGTTGGAGGCGTAGGCGTCGATTTCGAGGACGGCGACGGTGAGCGGACTCGCTGCCATCGGGGGTCCTGCGGGGGAAACGTTGGGCATGGGCAACATCCTGCCTCCTTCCGCCCCGGGAACGGGAACTAGGTAAAGCCTCAGTAAGTTGCATAGGTGGGCCCTAGGATCGCTGGGCCCGTCCACACGACCGCGAACTACGAGGTGCGCACGTTGGCTTTCCAGATGCCGGACCGCGGCGGAGGCCCGACCGGGCCACGGATCAGAGTCGGCCGCCCGTCCCGGCGCGCCCGTACCCTGCTCATGACATTGGGCGTCCTGGCGGTTCTCGCCATGGCCTTCGTCATGTTCGCCGGGTTCTGGACGGACTGGCTCTGGTACCGGTCGGTCGCGTATTCATCCGTCTTCACCACCACCCTGTGGACCAAGATCGGGCTGTTCCTCGTCTTCGGACTGCTGATGGCGATCGCCATCGGTGTGAACATCTGGCTCGCGCACCGGCTCAGGCCGCCGCTGAGCGCGATGTCGCTGGAGCAGCAGAGCCTGGACCGCTACCGGATGAGCATCGCCCCCTACAAGAAGTGGGTGCTGCTCGCCGTCACGGCGCTCGTCGCGCTGATCGGCGGAGCTTCCGCCTCCGGCCAGTGGCGCACGTGGCTGCTGTACGTCAACGGCGTGCCGTTCGGCCAGAAGGACCCCCAGTTCCAGCTGGACGTCGCCTTCTTCGCCTTCGACCTGCCGTGGTACCGCTTCCTGCTGGGCTTCGGCTTCGCGGCCACCGTGCTGTCGCTGGTCGCCGCCGCGCTGACCCACTATCTGTACGGCGGGCTGCGCATCACCAGCCCCGGCGCCCGTGCCACCGGGGCGGCCACCGGTCACCTCTCGGTGCTGCTGGGCATCTTCGTCTCCCTGAAGGCCGTGGCGTACTGGCTCGACCGGTACGGGCTGGCGGTGAAGTCCAGTGACTTCAAGGCTGCGGACAACTGGACGGGCCTGCGGTACGTCGACGCCAACGCCTACCTCCCGGCGAAGACCATCCTGTTCTGCATCGCGGCCATCTGCGCCGTGCTGTTCTTCGCGACGCTGTGGCGCCGCACCTGGCAGCTCCCGGTCATCGGCTTCGGCCTGATGGTGCTCTCGGCGATCCTGATCGGCGGCCTCTACCCGGCGATCGTGCAGAAGTTCCAGGTCCAGCCGAACGAGCAGGCCAAGGAAGCGGAGTTCATCAAGAAGAACATCAATGCCACGCGCGACGCGTACGACATCGATGACGCCACGGTGGACGACTACGAGGGCCAGGCGACGACGGAGGACGACAGCAAGCTGCGGGCCGCGGCCAACACGGCCGCCAGCTACCGGGTGATGGACCCCAACGTCGTCTCCCCGGCCTTCCAGCAGCTCCAGCAGCGGAGGAACTACTACCAGTTCCCCAAGACGCTGGACGTCGACCGCTACAAGGACAAGGACGGCAAGGAGCAGGACACCGTCATCGGTCTGCGTGAGCTGAACATTCAGGGCCTGCCCAAGCGGAACTGGATCAACGACCACTTCACGTACACCCACGGCTACGGCGCCATCGCGGCCCGGGGCACGACCACCGGGACCAACCCGACGGGTTCCCCGGACTTCACCGAGTCGGGGCTGCCCTCCACCGGTGAGTTCGGCAAGTACGAGCAGCGGATCTACTACGGCGAGAAGACCGAGCAGTACTCCATCGTCGGCGGGCCCCAGAAGGAGCTCGACTACGAGGAGGACGGCGAGAAGACCACCAGCTACAAGGGCGACAGCGGGGTCAGTCTCTCCAACACGTTCAACCGCGCCGCGTACGCGGTCTCCTTCAGCGAGCCGCAGATCATGTACTCCGGAGCCATCGGTGAGGGCTCGCGGATCCTCTACAACCGCACGCCCAAGGAGCGCGTCGAGGCGGTCGCCCCGTGGCTGACCATCGACGGCGACGCCTACCCGGCGGTCGTCGACGGCCGGATCCAGTGGATCGTCGACGCCTACACCACGAGCAACGGCTATCCGTACGCGTCCCGGACCACGCTCGGCGACACCACGGCCGACTCGCTGACCACCAACCAGCGCGCGGTCGTCGCCCAGCAGAACCAGGTCAACTACATCCGCAACTCGGTGAAGGCCACCGTCGACGCCTACGACGGCAAGGTCAAGCTCTACGAGTGGGACACCAAGGACCCGGTCCTCAAGACCTGGCGCAAGGCGTTCCCGGGGACGGTCGAGCCGCGTGGGGAGATCCCGCAGGAGCTCATGGACCACCTGCGCTATCCGCAGGACCTCTTCAAGGTCCAGCGCGAGCTGCTCACCCGCTACCACGTCGAGGACCCCGCCCAGTTCTACAGCGGCAGTGACGCGTGGCAGGTGCCGGACGACCCGACCAACAAGGAGCCCGGCTCCGTCCCGCCGTACTACCTGAGCATGAAGATGCCGGGCCAGGACGAGCAGCAGTTCTCACTGACCACCACGTTCACTCCCCGAGGGCGCCCCAACCTGGGTGCCTTCATGGCGGTGAACGCGGACGCGGCCAGCAAGGACTACGGCGAGATGCGGCTGCTGCGGGTCACCTCCACGGTGAAGGGCCCGGGCCAGGTACAGAGTGAGCTCAACGGCAACGACGACGTCGCCGAGTTCGTGAGGAACCTCAAGGGCACCGACTCGGACATCGAGTACGGGAACCTGCTGACGGTTCCGCTGGAGGGCGGGTTCCTCTACATCGAGCCGGTCTACACGCGCGGTGGCAACCAGAACTACCCGCTGCTGCGCAAGGTGGCCGCCTCGTACGGTTCGAAGATCGTCTTCGAGAACAGCCTCGGGGAGGCGCTCAACGCCGTCTTCGGGGTCGAGGACGGCGGGACCACGACACCGCCCGATCCCGATGAGCCGCCGGGCGAGACCGATGAGCCCCCGGCCACCGGCAGCGCGGCGCTCAAGAAGGCCATCGCGGACGCCCAGAAGGCGTACTCCGACGGTGAGAAGGCGCTGCAGGAGCAGGACTGGCCGGCCTACGGCAAGGCCCAGGAGGCCCTTCAGGACGCTCTGGAGCGAGCCGCCGCCGCGCAGCCCAAGCAGGGCGGCGAGGGGGACAAGGCCGACGGCGCCGAGAAGCCGGCGGCCGGCGCCGAGCCGGACAGCTCGGCCGAGCCCGCCAGCGCGGCCGGGACGGATCCGGCGAGAGAGCCGGATACGGCCGGCGGGGCCGAGAAGGGCTCCGACCAGGGCAGCTGAGAAGACTCCACCCCGCGTCGTGGTACGGTTTGAACACAACGACGCGGGGTGGAGCAGCTCGGTAGCTCGCTGGGCTCATAACCCAGAGGTCGCAGGTTCAAATCCTGTCCCCGCTACTGAAAGACGAAGGCCCGGATCCTGATGGATCCGGGCCTTCGTCGTGCCCGTTCCGCGCCCGGGCCGTGTCGGTCCCCATCCGTGGGCGTGAAGTGCGTTTCGCTGGGCACCAGTTGCATCCGGGCGTGTTTGACTTGTCTCCCTGTGGGCATGTCGACAAAACGCTGTAGTGACCTCACTGGCCGCGATATACCAGGTGTACGCGGGTTACAGGTGGTGCGACGATGGTATTTATGGGGGACAGGGCAACTCTGTTGGAGACAGGGCGGTTTGTGCAGCAGCGCGGCCAAGATGGGGAAAGCGCGGTAGACGCGGCTTTCGCTGCTGCCATCGCCGGAGCGGGCGCGCCGGTCCAGCGGACCGGCGCCGTCGACGCGAGTTCCACCGCGACCGCTGCCGACGAGGACACCACGGACGCGGTCGACGCCGCGGACAGCGCCGAGAGCGAGGCGCGCCACCGGCGCGCCGCCGACGCGGGGGACACCGCGTCCATGAGCGTCCTGGGCGCGCTGCTGCTGCGCCGCGGCGATCTGGACGGCGCCGAGAAGTACCTGCGCGCCGCCACCGCCGACGGGGACCGCGCCGCCGCGAACAACCTGGGCGTCCTGCTGCACCAGCGCGGCTACCCGGACGAGGCCGCGGGATGGTGGCGCATCGCCGCCGTGGCCGGATCCGCCGCCGCCGCGCACGCGCTCGGCCGGCACTTCCGCGAGCGGGGCGACGAACCCGGCGCGGAGTACTGGCTGCGCCAGTCCGCCGAGCAGGGCCACGCGCTGGGCGCGTACGCGCTGGCCGACCTGCTGGAGCACCGCGGCGACGTCGGCGCGGAGCGCTGGCTGCGCGCCGCCGCCGAACAGGGACACCGCGAGGCCGCCTACCGGCTGGCCCGAGCTCTGGAGCGGAAGGCCGTCGAGGACCCGCACGAGGCCTTCGGCCTGGGCCGGGGCGGCGCTTCCGGGCGAACCGGAACGCGCCTCGGCCTCCCCGGCGGCCCGCCCGTACCCGCCGGCGGACGGCCGACGGGCCCCGCGGGCGCCCGGAGCGCGGCCGACGGCGACAGCCCTGTGGCCGGCCCCGCCACCGGCCGGGTCGGCGAGGCCGAGCAGTGGTACCGCCAGGCCGCCGCCCGGGGCCACCGGCGCGCCGCCCTGCACCTCGGCGCGATCCTGGAGCAGCGCGGCGAGCTGAAGGAGGCCGGACGCTGGTACCTCACCGCCGCCAAGGACGGCGAGCCGCGCGCCGCCTGCGCGCTGGGCTTCCTGCTGCGCGACGCGGGCGACGAGGAGAGCGCCGCCGTGTGGTGGCTGCGCGCCGCCCAGGACGGTGACGGCAACGCCGCCAACGCGCTCGGCGCGCTGCACGCCGCACGCGGTGAGCCGCAGACCGCCGAGCGCTGGTACCGGGCCGCCATGGACGCGGGCGACGTCAACGGGGCGTACAACCTGGGGCTGCTCTGTGCCGCCCAGGACCGCACCCCGCAGGCGGAGCAGTGGTACCGCCGCGCCGCGTACGCCGGACACCGCGAGGCCGCCAACGCGCTCGCGGTCCTGCTCCTGCAGGCGGGCGACCACACCGGGGCCGAGCCCTGGTTCTCCAAGGCGGCCGAGGCCGGCAGCGTCGACGCGGCCTTCAACCTCGGCATCCTGCACGCCGGGCGCGACGAGGACCGTACGGCGCTCGGCTGGTACGAGCGCGCCGCGGCGGCCGGGCACACCGACGCCGCGCTCCAGGTCGCCATGGCCCTGCTGCGCGACGGCGAGGACCGGGAGGCCGAGCGGCACCTGCGCTGCGCCGCGGGCGGCGGCAGCGCCGAGGCCGCGTTCCGGCTGGCCGGGGTGCTGGACGCGCGCCAGCCGCCGCCGGGCCCGCCGGCGCTGGGCGAGGCGATGCCGGAGAAGACCGAGTGCGAGGAGTGGTACGAGCGGGCCGCCCAGCAGGGGCACCGCCGCGCCCAGGTCCGGGTCGGCATGCTCGCCGCCGCCCGCGGGGACGTGGAGAGCGCCGCCCACTGGTACCGGGAGGCCGCCGAGGCGGGCAGCCGCAACGGGGCCTTCAACCTCGGGCTGCTGCTGGCCCGTGAGGGCAGTGAGCGCGAGGCCGCCCTGTGGTGGACCCGGGCGGCCGCCGCCGGGCACGGCCGTGCGGCGCTGCGCCTGGCGCTCCTCGCCGCCCGTCGGGGCGAGCTCACCGAGGGGCAGCGCTGGTGCGCGCGGGCGGTGGAGCTCGGCCCGGCCGAGGTGGCCGAACGGGCCGCGCGGCTGCGGGAGGCGCTGCACCAGGAGCTGACCGCGTAACCCTGTCGTGCCCCCGGGCCGGCCTGAACGAATTTGCGCCGCCCGACCCGCTGACGTAATGTTGCGTTCACCGACGCGGGGTGGAGCAGCTCGGTAGCTCGCTGGGCTCATAACCCAGAGGTCGCAGGTTCAAATCCTGTCCCCGCTACTGAAAGACGAAGGCCCGGATCCATCAGGATCCGGGCCTTCGTCATGTCCGGGGATGGCCACCCGGAAGCCGGGCCCGCCCGGAGGCGGGCGCGGCTTCCGGGTCAGGCGGTGGCGGCGCAGTTCGGGCAGACGCCGCGGTACGTCACCTCGACACCCGAGACCGTGAAGCCGTAGCGCTCGTCCGCCGGCAGGTCCGCGAGCGGGTTGCCCGCGGGGTGCACGTCCTTGATGGCTCCGCACACGGCGCACACCAGGTGGTGGTGCGGCTGGTGCGCGTTCGGGTCGTAGCGCTTGGCCCGGCGGTCGGTGGAGACCTCCAGCACCTCGCCGAGGGACACCATCTCGCCGAGGGTGTTGTAGACGGTGGCGCGCGAGATCTCGGGCAGCCGGGAAACGGCCCTCGCGTGGACCTCGTCCGCCGTCAGGTGCACATGGTCCCCGTCGAGGACCTCGGCCACGACACGCCGCTGCGCCGTCATGCGCCAGCCGCGTCCACGAAGTCTCTCCAGCAGGTCGCTCATGCAGCCCAGCCTAACAGTGGGGGAACCGAGTCCCGATCGGGTGTGACTTTGGATGTTTGTTTGACTTAGACAATGTCCATTGTAGGATCGGGACCGGCATACGCCAAGGGACAGGCTGTGCGGAACATCGGACCGGCGATCGAGGCCGGCCGATCTCGGAAGTGCAGGACATGACGCAGGAGGCGCACGTGACGCAGGGACCGCTCACCACGGAGGCCGGCGCGCCGGTGGCCGACAACCAGAACAGCGAGACCGCCGGCGTCGGCGGACCGGTTCTGGTCCAGGACCAGGCGCTGCTGGAGAAGCTCGCCCACTTCAACCGCGAGCGCATCCCGGAGCGGGTCGTGCACGCCCGCGGCGCCGGTGCGTACGGCACCTTCACGCTGACCCGCGACGTCTCGCGGTGGACCCGGGCGACGTTCCTCTCCGAGGTCGGCAAGCAGACCGAGACCTTCCTGCGCTTCTCCACCGTCGCCGGCAACCTCGGCTCCGCCGACGCCGTGCGCGACCCCCGCGGCTTCGCGCTGAAGTTCTACACCGAAGAGGGCAACTACGACCTCGTCGGCAACAACACCCCGGTGTTCTTCATCAAGGACGCCATCAAGTTCCCCGACTTCATCCACACCCAGAAGCGCGACCCGTACACCGGCTCGCAGGAGGCGGACAACGTCTGGGACTTCTGGGGGCTGTCGCCCGAGTCGACGCACCAGGTCACCTGGCTCTTCGGCGACCGCGGCATCCCGGCCACGCTGCGCCACATGAACGGGTACGGCTCGCACACCTACCAGTGGAACAACGAGGCCGGCGAGGTCTTCTGGGTCAAGTACCACTTCAAGACCGACCAGGGCATCAGGAACCTCACCCAGGCGGAGGCCGACAAGCTCGCCGGTGAGGACCCCGACAGCCACCAGCGCGATCTGCGCGAGTCGATCGAGCGCGGTGACTTCCCGTCCTGGACGGTGCAGGTCCAGATCATGCCCGCGGCGGACGCGGCGACGTACCGCTTCAACCCGTTCGACCTCACCAAGGTGTGGCCGCACGCGGACTACCCGCCGATCGAGATCGGCAAGCTGGAGCTCAACCGCAATCCGCGGAACGTCTTCGCCGAGGTCGAGCAGTCGATCTTCAGCCCCGCGCACTTCGTGCCGGGCATCGGCCCGTCCCCGGACAAGATGCTCCAGGGCCGCCTCTTCGCCTACGGCGACGCCCACCGCTACCGCGTCGGCATCAACGCCGACCACCTGCCGGTGAACCGCCCGCACGCGACCGAGGCGCGGACCAACAGCCGGGACGGCTTCCTCTACGACGGCCGTCACGAGGGCGCCAAGAACTACGAGCCGAACAGCTTCGGCGGCCCGTTCCAGACGGACCGCCCGCTGTGGCAGCCGCTCCCGGTCACCGGGGCGACCGGCAACACCGAGGCCCCCGCCCATGCCGAGGACAGCGACTTCGTCCAGGCGGGCGACCTCTACCGGCTGTTCTCCGAGGACGAGAAGGTCCGGCTGATCGAGAACCTCGCCGGGTTCATCGCCAAGGTCTCGCGCGACGACATCGCCGAGCGCGCGATCAACAACTTCCGCCAGGCGGACGGCGACTTCGGCAAGCGGCTGGAAGCCGCGGTCCAGGCCCTTCGCGGCTGACCGGACGCCTGCCGTCGGCCGTGGGCCGGATCCCCTCGCGGGGGTCCGGCCCACCGGTCGTTCCGGCGCCGGCCGCGCGACGGCCGGGCGGTCAGCCGGCGGCCGCGAACGTACGCCGGGCGGGCGCCCAGCAGCGGATGATGTCGCGCACCGACACGATGCCCACCGGGCCGTCGCTGTCCAGCACGATCAGATGCCGGAACCCGCCGTGCGTCATGGCTTCCGCGGCCTCCTGAAGGGTCCAGGCCGGGGCGGCGAACACCACGTCGGTGGTGGTGTGGGCGGACGCGGTCTCCCGATCGGGGTCCAGCCCCGATCCGACCGCGTCGAGGATGTCGCGCTCGGTGATGATGCCGAGCCCGCAGGTGTCCGGATCATGGACGACGGCTGCCCCGATGCGGCGGGCCGACATCAGCCGGGCCGCCTGGCGGAGCGTGTGGGTGGGGCCGATGGTGAGGACCACCGTGCTCATGGCGTCACGGACGAGCATGAAACGAGCCACCTCCTCGGCGAGCCGACTCCGTGAGTCGATTCACAAGTTCACAAGTGGGGGGACTCTCAGAGTCGCACCCTCGGAGCGGGCCGACAAGGGGTGGACGAAGCGCGGGGAGGGCGCCCGAAAAGCACACAACGCGCCCCCGGCGCGCCGCGCGGACCGTGCGGTTGCGGACGGGCCCGGAAGCGGCGGTCAGTACCGCTGGTTCAGGTAGCCCAGCAGTTCGTCGTGGAGCGGCCCGTTGGAGGCCGCCGCGTTCCCGCCGCCCGGACCGTCGACCCCGTCCAGCGAGGTGAACCGGCCCCCCGCCTCCTGCACGATGATCGCGGTCGCCGCCATGTCCCACAGCGAGAGCTCCGGCTCCGCGCAGATGTCCACGGAACCCTCCGCGACCATCATGTACGGCCAGAAGTCCCCGTACCCCCGCGTCCGCCAACAGGCCCGGGTGAGGTCCAGGAGGCCGTCGAGGCGGCCCTGCGCCTCCCAGCCGGACAGCGAGGAGAACGCGAACGAGGCGTCGGCGACCCGCCCCACCTCCGACACGTTCATCCGGGTCGCGGAGGTGAGGCTGCGGCCGGTGAACGCGCCCGCGCCCTTCGCCGCCCACCAGCGCCGGTTCAGCGCGGGCGCCGAGACCACGCCCATCACCGGCTGGAAGCCGTCCTCCCCGGCCTCCATCAGCGCGATCAGCGTGGCCCACACCGGCACACCGCGCACATAGTTCTTGGTGCCGTCGATCGGGTCGATCACCCAGCGCCGCGGTCCGCTGCCCTCGATCCCGTACTCCTCGCCCAGGATCGCGTCCCTCGGGCGGGCCCGGTGCAGGTGGCCCCGGATCAGCTCCTCGGCGGCCTTGTCGGCCTCGCTCACCGGCGTCATGTCCGGCTTGGTCTCCACCTTCAGGTCGAGAGCCTTGAACCGGTCCATCGTCGCCGCGTCGGCGGCGTCCGCCAGTACATGGGCCAGGCGCAGATCATCGTGGTAGTCGGGCATGGCGTCACAGTATCCAGCGCCGTCGGGGGCGGGCTACAGCGCCCCCGCGCGGGCCGCGACCCTTGACAGCTCCCGGGAGCGCGTCAACTCTGAACCGCAGGGTCCCGGGGCGGGGAGGCGACGATGCCGACAGCGCGGCAGGCACTGCTGGACGCCGCCCTCAGGGCGCTGGACGAGGAACCCTGGCGCGCGGTGCGCATGGTTGACGTCGCGGCCCTCGCCGGCGTCTCGCGGCAGACCCTCTACAACGAGTTCGGCACCAAGCGCGGGCTGGCCGGGGCCCTGTTGCGACGGGCCGCCGACGGCTATCTCGCCGGAGTGGACCGCGCCCTGACCGCCCCCGCCCCCGACCGTCCGGCCGCCGTCGCGCTCTGGACCGTGCGGGCCGCCCGGCAGGACGTGCTGGTCAAGGCGCTGCTCACGGGGCACTGGGCGGAGGGGCTGCCCCGCCCGGAACCCCGGCCCGGACCGCGGGGGCGCGACGGCGGGCGGCCACCGCCGGCCCCCGAGGAACTGCTCGCGCTCGTGCGGGACCGGATGGCGGCGGTGTCGCCCGGGGTCGCCGCCGGCGGGTGCGAGATCGCCCTACGGCTCGCGCTGTCCTGTGTGGTCGTTCCGGTGCCGGGCGACGACGCGGCGGACAGCCGGGCGCTCGGGCTCGTACGGGCAGGGACGCGGGCGGCGGTTCCGGCGGGTCTCAGTGGGCCGAGCCGGACAGCTGGAGGCCGATCACCCCGATGATCACCAGCGAGATCGACACCAGCTTCAGCGTGGAGACCACGTCATCGAGGAAGACCATGCCGTAGATCGCCGTCCCGGCCGCCCCGATCCCGGTCCACACCGCGTACGCCGGACCGACGTCGAGCTTCTTCAGCGCCAGGGTCAGCAGACCGAAACTGCCCAGCGCGAACGCGGCGAACGCGATCGTCGGCCAGAGCCGGGTGAATCCGTGGGAGAGCTTCAGACACACGGCGAAGCCGGTCTCCAGCAGTCCTGCGACCACGACCAGCAGCCAGGGCATCGTCGGTTGCCTCCCGCGTAGGTGACGGCTTCGGTTCGGGAACCTGCCCGGTGGACGGCACGGCGCACCGATCACTCGGTGCGATTATGCCCTTACCGGTCGTTGAAGCTCGCAAACATGCCCGGGCCACCCCGATCGAATCCGGCCGGACGGACCGTCAGTCGCCCTCGCGCCGTTCCCGGGTCGCGAGCAGCCGGCGCAGGGAGTCCAGGCGCGCGGGGTCGGCGTGCCCCTCCGCCACCCAGGCGTCCAGCGCGCACTCCGGCTGGTTCGCGTCGTGGGTGCAGCCGCGCGGGCAGTTCTCCGTGCCCGGCTCCAGGTCGGGGAAGGCGTGGATGACCCGGGAGGGGTCGACGTGGTGCAGCCCGAAGGAGCGGACGCCCGGGGTGTCGACCACCCAGCCCCGGTCGCCGGGCAGCGGCAGCGCGAGGGCCGAGGTGGTGGTGTGCCGCCCCCGGCCGGTGACCGCGTTGACATCGCCGGTGGTCCGCCGCCGGTCCTCCGGCACCAGGGCGTTGACCAGCGTCGTCTTGCCGACCCCGGAGTGCCCGACGAAGGCGGTGACCTTGCCCTCCAGCAGCTCGCGCACCCGCTCCGCCGCGTCCCCGTTCTCCAGCTCCTCACGGCTGGTCACGATGTACGGGACGCCGAGCGGGGTGTACGCCTCCAGCAGCTTGTCGGGGGACGCGAGGTCGGACTTGGTCAGCACCAGGAGTGGGGTGAGACCGCCGTCGTACGCCGCCACCAGACAGCGGTCGATCATGCGCGGGCGGGGCTCCGGATCGGCCAGCGCGGTGACGATCGCCAGCTGGTCCGCGTTGGCGACGACCACCCGCTCGTACGGATCGTCGTCGTCGGCCGTGCGCCGCAGCACCGTGCGGCGCGGGGAGATCCGCACGATCCGGGCCAGGGTGTCCTTCTCGCCGGAGAGGTCGCCGACGATGGAGACGGTGTCGCCCACCACGGCGGCCTTGCGGCCCAGCTCGCGGGCCTTCATCGCCACCACGGTCCGGCCCTCGACCAGGCAGGTGAGCCGGCCCCGGTCGACGGTGAGGACCATGCCGTCCTCGGCGTCCTCGTGCTTGGGCCGGATGTGCGTACGCGGCCGGTTGCCCTTGCGGTTGGGGCGGACGCGGATGTCGTCCTCGTCGGGGTTCTTCCCGTAGCGGCGCATGCCCTAGGCCCCGAGCATTCCGGTCCACATGTCCGGGAAGTCCGGCAGGGTCTTGGCGGTCGTGCCCACGTTCTCGATCTCCACGCCCTTCACCGCCAGGCCGATGACCGCCCCGGCGGTGGCCATGCGGTGGTCGTCGTACGTGTGGAAGACGCCGCCGTGCAGCGGGCGCGGGCGGATGTGCAGCCCGTCGGCCGTCTCGGTGACGTCGCCGCCCAGTTCGTTGATCTCCTTGGTCAGCGCGGCCAGCCGGTCCGTCTCGTGCAGTCGCAGATGGGCGACGCCGCTCAGCGTGGAGGGGGAGTCCGCCAGCGCCGCGACCGCCGCGATGCCCGGGGTCAGCTCGCCGACCTCGCCGAGGTCCACGTCGATGCCGTGGATCCGGCCCGTGCCGGTGAAGGTCAGCCCGTGCTCGGTCAGCTCGCAGGAGCCGCCCATCGCGGTGAAGATCTCGCGCAGCGCGTCGCCCGGCTGGGTGGTGCGCTCGGGCCAGTCGGGGATCGTCACCCGCCCGCCGGTCACCAGGGCGGCGGCCAGGAACGGCTGGGCGTTGGAGAGGTCCGGCTCGATCGTCAGGTCCCGGCCCAGCAGCGCGGAGGGGGAGACCCGCCAGACGTTGGGCTCACCGCCCGTCTCCGGCTCGTCCACCTGCGCGCCGACGGCCCGCAGCATGTCGACGGTCATCCGGATGTGCGGCATGGAGGGGAGCACGGCCCCGGTGTGCCGGACCTCCACACCCTGGTTGAAGCGCGGCGCCGACAGCAGCAGCGCCGAGACGAACTGCGAGGACGACGAGGCGTCGATCGAGACCGGGCCGCCCTCCAGCGCCCCGCCGCCGTGCACGGTCAGCGGCAGCGCCCCGCGTCCGTCGTCGTCGATCCGTGCGCCCAGGGCCCGCAGCCCCTCGATGACGCCGGTCAGCGGGCGCTCGTAGGAGCGGGGGTCGCCGTCGAAGCGGACCGGACCGTCGGCGAGCGTGGCGACGGGCGGCAGGAAGCGCATGACCGTGCCGGCGTTGCCGACGTCGACCGCGGCCGGGCCGTGCAGCCCCGCCGGGATGACCCGCCAGGCCTCGCCCGAGCTGTCCGGGGAGGCCGCCGCGGACGGGCTGGAGGCGGACGAGGAGGAGACGGTCTCCTCGATGCCGACGCCCATGGCGCGCAGGGCGTCGGCCATGAGCAGGGTGTCGCGGGAGCGCAGCGGGCGGCGCAGCCAGCCCGGCTCGGCGGCCAGCGAGGCCAGCACGAGGGCGCGGTTGGTGACCGATTTGGAGCCGGGCACGGTGACGGTCGCGTCGACGGCCCCGGTCGCGTGGGGGGCGGGCCAGAGGGCGGGCTGCACGGAACTCTCGGTCATGGCCATCACTTTAGTGGGTTCACGCCGACCCGGATCCTGGCCAAAGGGGCGGAAACCCACCCGTAATCAGTCAGCGGCGCGGGCGGCGGCGGTCCGGCCCGCCCTCACCAGCCCAGCAGCCAGCGCCCGCCGCCGATCAGCGACGACAGCGACACCGCGTGGAAGAGGAACAGCCACAGCACCGCCGGGGCGTGGGTCAGCCGGGCCAGCTGGTCGGCGTCCGAGTCGGGGGCGCCCCCGTAACGCCGCTTGGACTGGAGCTCGAAGGGCGGCCGCACCCCGCCCAGCAGCAGGAACCACACCACCACGTACGCGAACGCCGACTGCACGTCCGAGGAGGCCAGCCAGGACACCAGCAGGAACGTGGTGCCGGTCAGGATGACGGTGAGGGCCCCGTACACATTGCGGATCATCACCAGCATCACCGCGAGCAGGGCCGTGGCCACCCACAGCAGGAGCGTGATCCGGCCGTTCGTGAGCAGCCAGGCGCCGCCCAGACCCAGCAGCGACGGGGCCGTGTACCCGGCCGCCGCCGTGAGGATCATGCCGATGCCCGTCGGCTTGCCGCGGCTCACGGTCAGCCCGCTGGTGTCCGAGTGCAGCCGGATGCCGGAGAGCTGCCGTCCGGTGAGCAGGGCCACCAGGCCGTGGCCGCCCTCGTGCGCGATGGTGATCGTGTTGCGGGCGAGGCGCCATAGCGGGTTCGGTACGACCGCGATCAGCGCGAGCGTGGCCGTCACCACCACCAGCCACTGCTCGGGAGCGGACTGGGTGCCGGTCACGCGATCCCACAGATCGCCCAGTTCGGTGCTGTTCATCGGCCGGGCGACTCCTTGCGGTCGGGGTGGGCGGTCGTGGCAGTCTGGCACTTATGTGCGGACGGTATGCGGCGAGCCGGAACCCCGAGGACCTGACCGGCCTCTTCGGCGTCGAGAAGTGGGAACCCACCGAGGCCCTGGAGCCGGACTGGAACGTGGCGCCGACCAAAGAGGTCTACGCGGTTCTGGAGCGTCCTGTTAAGGACGCGGACGACCGGCGTCCGGTTCGCCAGTTGCGCGCCCTGAGATGGGGACTCGTGCCGTCCTGGTCGAAGACCCCCGAGGGCGCCGCCCGGATGATCAACGCCCGCGCGGAGACCGTGCACGAGAAGCCCTCCTTCCGCCGCGCCTTCGCCCACCGCCGCTGCATCCTGCCCGCCGACGGCTACTACGAGTGGGTCACCGGAGCGCAGGAGCGGCAGCTGGAGGAGGAGAAGGGCAAGAAGCGGGCCCGCAAGCAGCCCTATTTCGTCACGCCGGCCGACGGGTCGGTCTTCGCGATGGCCGGACTGTACGAGTTCTGGCGCGACACGACCCTTCCCCCGGACCACGAGAACGCCTGGTGGGTGACCTGCTCGGTGATCACCACCGAGGCGGAGACCACCCCGCTGGCCGTCGCCCCCGCCGAGGGGCCCGGCGCGCTCGCCGACATCCACCCCCGGATGCCGCTGATGCTCACCCCCGACCGCTGGGACGCCTGGCTGGACCCCACGCACACCGGCGTCGACGAACTGCGCGCGCTGCTGGAGCCGCCGCCCGGCGGGCTGATGCGCGCCTACCCGGTCTCCACCGCCGTCAGCAACGTCCGCAACAACGGGCCCGAACTGCCGGCGGAGCTGGCCGCGCCGGAGGAGTCCACGCTGTTCTGAACCGTGGCAGGGGCAGGATGGCACCGTGAGCCGTCAACCACGTACACAGAACGTCACCACCGACGCCGGTGAGGCCAGGATCACCTGGGTCGCCTCGCCCGCGCCCCGCCTCGTGCTGGCCGTGAGCCACGGGGCGGGCGGTGGCATCGAGGCCCGCGACCTCCAGGCCCTCGCCGCGACCCTGCCCGGCCACGGCGTCACCGTCGCCCTGGTGGAGCAGCCCTGGCGGGTGGCCGGCAAGAAGCTGGCGCCCGCCCCGAAGACCCTGGACACCGGCTGGCGGGGCCTGTGGCCCGCGCTGACCGCTCCCGGGCTCCCCGTCGTCTCCGGGGGCCGCAGCGCCGGGGCCCGCGTCGCCTGCCGGACCGCCACCGAACTGGGCGCGGCGGCCGTCCTCGCGCTCAGCTTCCCGCTGCACCCGCCGGGCAAGCCGGAGAAGTCCCGCGCGGACGAACTCCTGGGGGCGGGCGTGCCCACGCTGGTGGTGCAGGGCGGCAACGACCCGTTCGGCCGGCCCGACGAGTTCCCGCCCGGCCCCTACGAGCTGACCGAAGTGCCCCACGGCGACCACGGGTTCGCGGTGGCGAAGCGGTCCGGGGTGACCGAGGAGCAGACCATGGCCGTCCTCACCGACGCGGTGGCCGGGTGGATCACGTCACTCGGATGACCGGATCCGCCCGGGGGTGACCGGGGCCTCACGCACGTGGCCGGGGCCCCGGGAATGCTCCGCCCGGGGGAGCTGTTGTTCGGGACGTCGGTACAGACACGTGGTATCCCCGAACAACGTGGAGAGGGAGTCCGTCGCATGGGTTCGACCATCTGCCCCAGTCGCTCGAACGCCGCTGATCTGGAGTGGACCGTGCTGCCCGCGGCGAGGACCGGCCACGAGCGGTCGCTGGGCGGTGCGGAACGACAGCCCGTCTCGAAGCAAGGTCGACTATTCTCCGATGCGAGCGGGTCCGGTTTCGGCTCCGCCACATCGTTGGAGGAGGTGGGTCCGGTCACTGGGACCGACACAGGGACCGACGACGGCCGTGCACCGGAGACGTCCGCCGAGCGCAACGCGCGCTTCGAGCGGGACGCCCTCGGCTTTCTCGACCAGATGTACTCGGCCGCGCTGCGCATGACGCGCAACCCGGCCGATGCCGAGGACCTGGTCCAGGAGACCTACGCCAAGGCGTACGGCTCCTTCCACCAGTTCCGTGAGGGGACGAACCTCAAGGCGTGGATGTACCGCATCCTCACCAACACCTTCATCAACTCGTACCGCAAGAAGCAGCGGGAGCCCCAGCGCAGCGCCGCCGAGGAGATCGAGGACTGGCAGCTGGCACGGGCCGAGTCGCACATGTCGACCGGTCTGCGCTCGGCGGAGTCCCAGGCGCTCGACCATCTCCCGGACTCCGACGTGAAGTCGGCGCTCCAGGCGATTCCCGAGGAGTTCCGCATCGCCGTGTATCTCGCCGATGTCGAGGGCTTTGCCTACAAGGAGATCGCGGACATCATGGGGACTCCCATCGGTACGGTGATGTCCCGGCTGCACCGTGGCCGCCGCCAGCTGCGCGGCATGCTGGAGGACTACGCCCGCGAGCGCGGGCTCGTCGCGGCCGGCGCCGGTGACGCGGACGATCGGAAGGGCTCGGCCTCATGAGCTGCGGAGAGCCGCACGAGACGGACTGCTCGGAGGTCCTCGACCATCTCTACGAGTTTCTCGACCGGGAGATGCCCGAGGGCGACTGCACCAAGTTCGAGGTGCATTTCGAGGAGTGCTCCCCGTGCCTGGAGAAGTACGGCCTCGAACAGGCCGTGAAGAAGCTGGTCAAGCGCTGCTGCGGGCAGGACGACGTCCCGACCGACCTGCGCTCCAAGGTGATGGGCCGGATCGACCTGATCCGGGCCGGCGAGGCTGTGCCCGAGCAGGATCTGACCGTGCAGGACACCGGCCGGTCGGCGTCCGCCGCCGAGTAGCCCCGTCCACCCGCAAAAACACCGGCGGATCCCTGGGATCCGCCCGGACGGCCGCTGCGCCCCGACAGCCCGGGCGCAGCGGCCCACGCATGTCCGGGGCCCCGCCGGAGCGGTTCGGCCCCGGCGCCGGGCGGGCCCACCGGCCACCGGTGGCCGAGGCTCCGGGGCCCGCTCGCGCGCGGACGGTCTGACCCCCACCGGAGCTGGGTAACCCATGGGTAATGAGCGGGCGTCCGGCCGGGCATGGTTGGATGCGAAAGCAGAGCGGATGACGAGGGTGTCCAGTCGGGACAGGCGGGAATCGTGAGGATCTTCGGGAAGGTACGGCATCGGCCGTCCGCCTCTTGGCGGCAGGCCACGGACCGCGCGTTCACGCTGATCGGCGACGGCCGGTACGAGGACGCGGGGGCGCTGCTGACGCGCGCGGCGGATCTGGAGCCCTGGCTCTCGGAGTCCTGGTTCAATCTGGCGCTGCTGCACAAGTTCCGGCACGACTGGGAGCAGGCGCGCGCGGCGGGCCTGCGGGCCGTCGCGCTGCTCGACCGGGAGTCGGGCGCCCCGGACTGGTGGAACGTGGGGATCGCGGCCACCGCGCTCCAGGACTGGCCGCTGGCGCGGCGGGCCTGGCAGGCGTACGGCCTGAAGGTCCCCGGCGGCGGTCAGCACAGCGCGGCCACCACCGAGCCGACCGGCATGGAGCTGGGCAGCGCCGCCGTGCGGCTCTCGCCGGAGGGCGAGGCCGAGGTGGTCTGGGGCCGCCGGCTCGACCCGGCCCGGATCGAGGTGCTCTCGATCCCGCTGCCGTCGTCCGGGCGGCGCTGGGGCGAGGTCGTGCTGCACGACGGGGTGCCCAACGGCGAGCGGGTCACCGCGGCCGGACCGGCGTATCCGGTGTTCGACGAGATCGAGCTGTGGGCCCCGTCCCCGGTGCCGACCTGGGTGGTGCTGCTGGAGGCGGCGACCGAGGAGGACCGGGACGCGCTGGAGAAGCTCGCCTCGGACGCCGGGTTCGCCGCCGAGGACTGGTCCTCGTCCGTGCGGCTGCTGTGCCGGGCGTGCTCGGAGAGCCGGATGGAGAGCGACGAGGGCGACGGGGAGCACCTGGACCCGCACGACCACAGCGAGCCGGGCCACCCCGGGCCGCTGGGCCATCGCACCGCGGGCGCCGGGGACCTGTGGGTCCCGGAGCGGGAGTGCGGTCTCGCGGCCCCCGCCGGGCTGGTGCGCGGGCTGCTGGACGGCTGGGTCGCCGACAGCCCGGACAGCCGCGAGTGGCGGGATCTCGAAGAAGTCTGCTGACCGGTGCCCGTAGGCTGTACGCGCACCGATCGCGGTGCTGCTCCTCCCGCGCTTCCCGGGTTCCGACGGGATGCGGCGGGATCACCGAGTTCAGGTTTCGCAGGAAGGCGTACGGCGGACATGTCGCAGCAGGAGACGGACGGGCGGATCGGCGTGGACGACGAGGGGTTCCTCGTCGACACGGAGGACTGCGAGGAGCGTGAGGCGGCTTACCGCGAGCGCGGCACCTCCCGTCCGATCACGGTCGTGGGCAACCCGGTGCTGCACAAGGAGTGCAAGGACGTCACCGAGTTCGACGACGCGTTGGCGCGGCTGATCGACGACATGTTCGCCAGCCAGCGGACGGCCGAGGGCGTCGGCCTGGCCGCCAACCAGATCGGCGTGGACCTGAAGGTCTTCGTCTACGACTGCCCCGACGACGACGGGGTGCGCCACACCGGCGTCATCTGCAACCCGGTCCTGGAGGAGCTGGCCCCCGAGGCGCGGGTGCTGGACGACTCCAACGAGGGCTGCCTCTCGGTCCCGACCGCGTACGCCTCGCTCGCCCGCCCCGACTACGCGGTGGTGCGTGGGCAGGACGCGCAGGGCAATCCGGTCAAGGTGCGGGGCAGCGGCTACTTCGCGCGGTGCCTCCAGCACGAGACGGACCACCTGTACGGCTACCTGTACATCGACCGGCTCTCCAAGCGGGAGCGCAAGGACGCGCTGCGGCAGATGGAAGAGGGCACGCCGCGCTACGAGGTCGTCCCGAACGCCTGAGAACGGCTCGGCGGGGACCCGGCACCGGTTCGCCGGCGCCGGGTCCCCGCCGCCCTTTTTTCCTCCTCCTGGCAGATAACTGCAGTTTCCCCAGGGGGAGTTGACGCGCGTAGCTGTCTGAGCCAGGCTCGCCTGGACATCGACCGTGACGTTCAGAGGGAGACCCCTGTGCTGAGACGCACCGCACGCGTTCTGCTCGGACTTGTCATGACCATTACGTTCGCGTTGGGGGGTGCGGTGCTGACCGCCGGCACCGCCCAGGCCGACGGCTGCTACACCTGGACCCGCACCCTGAAGGCCGGAGCCACCGGCAACGATGTCACCCAGCTCCAGATCCGGGTCGCCGGATACCCGGGCTACAACTCCGTGCTCGCCATCGACGGCTCGTACGGCCCCGCCACCACCGCCGCCGTCAAGCGGTTCCAGGCGGCCTACGGCCTGGCGGCCGACGGGGTCGCCGGACCCGCCACCCAGGCCAAGCTCTACGCGCTCCAGGACAACGACTGCACGCCGATCCACTTCACCTACCCCGAGCTGAACACGTGCAACAGCACCTGGGCCGGCGGGAAGGTCGCGGCGGGCACGGCCAGGGCCAACGCGCTGAGCAGCATGTGGAAGCTGGAGGCGCTGCGCCACGCGCTCGGCGACCGATCCATCAGGGTCACCAGCGGCTTCCGCTCCGCCTCCTGCAACGCGGCCGTGGGCGGCGCCTCCAACAGCCGCCACATGTACGGCGACGCGGTGGACCTCGGCGCCTCCCCGCACTCGCTGTGCACGCTGGCGAAGCAGGCCCGCTACCACGGCTTCCGGGGCATCCTCGGCCCCGGCTACGTCGGCCACAACGACCACGTGCACGTCAACCAGGGACCCAGCCGCTTCTGGTCGGCGCCCAGCTGCGGTATCTGACCCCGCGGACGACCGGGGGCCGGTGACCGTGCCCGGCGGCGCTCAGGCGACGTCGGGCACGGAGGTCGCCGCCGGCCCCCGGAACGTACGGCGGTAGGCGTTCGGCGTGGTGCCCAGCGACCGCACGAACTGGTGCCGCAGGGTCGCCGCCGTGCCGAAGCCCGTCCGCCCCGCGATCGTGTCGATCGTCAGCTCGGAGGTCTCCAGCAGGTGCTGGGCCAGCAGCACCCGCTGCCGCAGCAGCCACCGGTAGGGCGTGGTCCCGGTCTCCTGCTGGAACCGCCGGGCGAAGGTCCGCGGCGACATGTGCGCCAACGCCGCCAACTGCTCCACGCTCATCTCCTGGTCGAGGTGGCGCTCCATCCAGGCCAGGGTCGAACCGACCGTGTCGCAGGAGCTCCGGGGCAGCGGGCGGCTGATGTACTGCGCCTGGCCGCCGTCCCGGTGCGGCGGCACCACCATCCGCCGGGCCAGCGTGTTGGCCGCCTCCTGGCCGTACTCCTGCCGGATCAGATGCAGACAGGCGTCGATCCCGGCGGCGGTGCCCGCCGAACTGATCACCGCCCCCTCGTCCACGTACAGCACGTCCGGCTCGACGATCGCCTTCGGGAAGCGCAGGGACAACTCCGCCGCGTGCCGCCAGTGCGTGGTGCAGCGGCGGCCGTCCAGCAGCCCGGCCGCGCCCAGGACGTACGCCCCGGAACAGACGCTCAGCACCCGCGAGCCGCGCTCCACGGCCCGGCGCAGCGCGTCGAGGACCTCCTCGGGATACTCCCGCCGCATGAAGTGGCTGCCCGCCGGCACGGCGATCAGATCGGCCTCCTCCAGCCGCTCCAGACCGTGCGGCGTGGAGATGGTGAAGCCCGCGTGGGTCCTCAGGACGGGGCCCTCGGCGGAGACCACCGCGAAGTCGTGCACGGGGAGGCCGTCTTCGCTGCGGTCCAGGCCGAACACCTCGCACAGGACGCCGAGTTCGAAGGGGTGGACCTCGTCGAGGAGGAGGGCGGCGACATTGGTCAGCATGGAACGAGTGTGGCAGCTATTTGATGTCTCATGGCAGTCCTGCCACTGCTGAACTTCCTTCCGGCGGTCCAGAGTAGAGGCATGAACACATTCCTGAACTACCTGGTCGTAGTAGCCCTTTTCGCCCTCGTCCTGGCGCCCGTGGCCGTCGGCGCCGCCCGTGATCTCCGCATCGACCGCCAGCTGCGGGAGGCGGAACGCGGGCGACGGCCGGCCGGACCGCCGGAAACGGAGAGCGCCGCGCGGCCTGTCACGGCCACGCGGCGCCCTCACCTCGGAAACTGGGCCAGGGTCTGAGGCCCCCGCTCCCGGGTCACTCCTAGAAGTCGTCGTCGAACCCGACCGAGCCCTCCACGGCCACCTGGTAGGCGGACGGACGGCGCTCGAAGAAGTTCGTCAGCTCCTGGACGCCCTGGAGCTCCATGAAGGAGAACGGGTTCTCCGAGCCGTACACCGTCGGGAAGCCGAGGCGGGCGAGCCGCTGGTCGGCGACGCACTCCAGGTACTGGCGCATCGACTCGGTGTTCATGCCCGGCAGGCCCTCACCGCACAGGTCGCGGCCGAACTGCAGCTCCGCCTCGACCGCCTCCTTGAGCATGTCGGTGACCTGCTGCTGGAGCGCGTCGTCGAAGAGGTCCGGCTCCTCCTTGCGGACGGTGTCCACGACCTCGAACGCGAAGTTCATGTGCATCGTCTCGTCACGGAACACCCAGTTGGTGCCCGTGGCGAGACCGTGCAGCAGACCGCGCGAGCGGAACCAGTACACGTAGGCGAACGCCCCGTAGAAGAACAGCCCCTCGATGCAGGCCGCGAAGCAGATCAGATTCAGCAGGAAGCGACGTCGGTCGGCCTTCGTCTCCAGCCGGTCGATCTTCTCGACCGAGTCCATCCACCTGAAGCAGAACTGCGCCTTCTCGCGGATCGAGGGGATCTCCTCGACCGCGTCGAACGCCGCCGCGCGGTCGTCCGGGTCGGGCAGATAGGTGTCCAGCAGCGTCAGATAGAACTGGACGTGCACGGCCTCCTCGAACAGCTGCCGCGACAGGTAGAGCCGCGCCTCGGGGGAGTTGATGTGCTTGTACAGCGTCAGCACGAGGTTGTTCGAGACGATCGAGTCGCCGGTCGCGAAGAACGCCACCAGCCGGCCGATCATGTGCTGCTCACCCGGCGACAGCTTCGCGAGGTCGGCGACGTCCGAGTGGAGGTCGACCTCCTCGACGGTCCAGGTGTTCTTGATCGCGTCCCGGTAGCGCTCGTAGAAGTCCGGGTAGCGCATGGGACGCAGGGTCAGCTCGAAACCCGGGTCGAGCAGGTTCTTCTCTTCGGTGGAGCTCATTACTGGCAGGCCTCGCAGGACTCGGGGTTTTCCAGGGAGCAGGCGATGGCGTCCGCGTCGGGCGCCGAAGCCTGTTGTACGGGAAGGGGGGCGGCGGCCGACGCCTGGCCGGACGCGGCACGGGCGATCCGGGTCGCCGGGCGCGAACGCAGGTAGTACGTCGTCTTCAGCCCCTGCTTCCAGGCGTACGCGTACATCGAGGAGAGCTTGCCGATCGTCGGCGTCTCCAGGAACAGGTTGAGCGACTGGCTCTGGTCCAGGAACGGCGTACGCGCCGCCGCCATGTCGATCAGACCGCGCTGCGGGATCTCCCACGCCGTGCGGTACAGCGCCCGCACGTCCTCGGGGATCCAGGCGAAGCCCTGCACGGATCCGCTGGCCTCGCGCAGCGCCTCACGGGTGCGGGCGTCCCACACGCCGAGCTTCTTCAGCTCGTCGACCAGGTAGGCGTTGACCTGGAGGAACTCGCCGCTGAGCGTCTCGCGCTTGAACAGGTTGGAGACCTGCGGCTCGATGCACTCGTACACACCGGCGATCGAGGCGATCGTCGCGGTCGGCGCGATGGCGAGCAGCAGCGAGTTGCGCATCCCCGTCTTCGCGACCCGGGCGCGCAGGGCGTCCCAGCGATCCGGCCAGTTCAGCTCGGTGGCGTAGTGGTCGGGGTGCAGCACCCCGCGCGCGGCACGCGTCTTGGACCACGCGGGCAGCGGGCCCGAGCGCTCGGCGAGGTCGCAGGACGCCTCGTACGCGGCGAGCATGATCCGCTCGGAGATCTTCGTGGAGAGCGCGCGCGCCTCGGGCGAGTCGAACGGCAGCCGCAGCTGGAAGAAGACGTCCTGGAGGCCCATCGCGCCCAGGCCGACCGGCCGCCAGCGGGAGTTGGAGTTCCCGGCCTGCTCGGTCGGGTAGAAGTTGATGTCGACGACCCGGTCCAGGAAGGTCACGGCCGTACGGACGGTGGAGTCCAGGCGGTCCCAGTCGATCGAGCCGTTCGCCACGAAGGCGCCCAGGTTGACCGAGCCCAGGTTGCAGACGGCCGTCTCGCCGTCGTCGGTGACCTCCAGGATCTCCGTGCACAGGTTCGACGAGTGCACGACCCGGCCCGGCTCGGCTGTCTGGTTGGCGGTCCGGTTGGAGGCGTCCTTGAACGTCATCCAGCCCTGGCCGGTCTGCGCGAGGGTCCGCATCATCCGGCCGTACAGCTCACGCGCCGGCATCGTCTTGCGGGCCAGGCCCTTGGCCTCGGCCGCGCGGTAGGCCGCGTCGAACGCGTCGCCCCACAGGTCGACCAGCTCGGGCACGTCCGCCGGGGAGAACAGCGACCACTCGGTGTCCGCGTCGACCCGGCGCATGAACTCGTCCGGGATCCAGTGCGCCAGGTTGAGGTTGTGCGTACGCCGCTGGTCCTCACCGGTGTTGTCGCGGAGCTCCAGGAACTCCTCGATGTCCGCGTGCCAGGTCTCCAGGTAGACCGCCGCCGCGCCCTTGCGCCGGCCGCCCTGGTTCACCGCCGCCACCGAGGCGTCCAGCGTCTTGAGGAACGGCACGATGCCGTTGGAGTGCCCGTTGGTGCCCCGGATCAGCGAACCCCGGGCGCGGATGCGGGAGTACGACAGACCGATGCCGCCCGCGTGCTTGGAGAGCCGCGCCACCTGGTGGTAGCGGTCGTAGATCGAGTCCAGCTCGTCCTTCGGCGAGTCCAGCAGATAGCAGGAGGACATCTGCGGGTGCCGGGTGCCGGAGTTGAAGAGGGTGGGGGAGGAGGGGAGGTAGTCCAGCTTGCTCATCAGCCCGTAGAGCGCGGCGACCTCGTCCAGGGCCCGGACCGACTCGTCCTCGGCGAGGCCCGCGGCCACGCGCAGCATGAAGTGCTGCGGGGTCTCGATGACCTGCCGGGTGATCGGGTGGCGCAGCAGGTAGCGGCTGTGCAGCGTCCGCAGACCGAAGTAGCCGAAGCGGTCGTCGGCGCCGTCCGTCAGGGCCTGCCCGACGAGCTGGTCGAGCGCGGTCGCGTGAAGGGCGACGAACGCGGCGGTGCGGTCGGCGATCAGACCCTCGCGGTGCCCGACGGCGACCGAGGCGGAGAAGGACGTCGCGCCCTGGCCGGCGGCCTCGTCCGCGATCGTCCGGGTCAGCAGCCGGGCGGCCAGCCGGGAGTACGCCGGGTCCTCGGAGATGAGCCCCGCGGCGGCCTCGGTGGCCAGCGAGCGCAGCTCGGCCTCGTCGGAGCGGGCGTTGCGTCCGCGCAGCGCGGCGGCGGCGACCCGTCCGGGGTCGGTGTCGGGAAGATCGACGGTGAGATCGGTCAGGGTCCGCAGCAGGGCGGTCCCGGGTCCGTCGTTCGGGGCTTTCCCGGCCGGGGTCGACTCGGCGGATTCGGTGGCTGAAACCGGATCGGCGGGCGCGATGGTCACTGGGCTTTCCCTCGCTCGGCAGGGGCCGGCGGCAGCAGGGGAAGCCGGGCAGCGCGAAACCCTGGGCGGGGCAGCACCGCTGACGGCGTCCACCGGCCTATCCGCGAGGCCCGGACGTCTGGCGTCCGGTTCGGTCGAGCCGGACGCGCTGTCGGCAGGTCTTCGGACTTGCGGGTGTGCAAAAGCGCACCGATCACACCGTTGCGGGACAGTTCCGGATTCGCACCGGATTCCCCTGCGGCGACAGCGAGGTCGAGCATACATGTGGGGGCCGCCGGATGAAGCGGCCCCCACATGTTGTGTCGCGACGATTCCACAAGCCCCTCAGGAGGGCGCCCGCAGCTCCAGCCGGAAGGTCATGAGCCCCAGTCCCGGCACCGGTTCCCAGTCCCGTTCGGGGGTCCGGACGAAGCCGAGCCGACGGTAGATCCTATGGGCCCCGAGCATGGCCGGCTGCGTCGACAGCACCAGCGCCACCACCCCGTCGGCGGACCGGGCGCGGTCGACGCACGCCCGTACGAGAGCCTCTCCCACGCCCCGTCCGCGCCCCTCGCGGGCCACGGCCAGCATCCGGAACTCGGCCTCGTCCGGACCGGCGATGTCGCGCCACGGGGTGCCGGGTGCGGCATAGGTCACACCGCCGAGCACCGCCCCGTCCGCGTCGAGCGCGACGAGGACCTCGGCCTCGGCCGCGCGCTGTCCGACCGCTCGCAGTCGGTGCAGATACGGGTCCCGCGGGCCGTCCAGCAGCCCGTCGCCGAGATACGCCTCGGCGATGATCTCGCCGAGCGCGGCGTACTCGCCGGGCTCCACCGCCCTGATCGTCAGATCCATCAGCCACTCGCTCCCACGTCGGGCACCTGCTCCACGTCAGCCACTCGCTCCCACGCCGTTGTCGGGCGCGCCGTCGCCCACCGGCGGCAGGTCGCCGCGCTCGACGGGCCGCCGCCCGGGGTCCCCGCCGGCCGGCGGCAGCACCTGGTCCAGCTCGTGGTCGTCGGCGAGGTGGGCGGCCCGCGCCGCCGACCGCAGGGTCGCCCGGTCCACCTCTTCGGGCGTCCCGCTCACGGTGACCACGAGGTCGCCCCGCTCCCGGGCGTACGCGTGGCCCGACTCCGTGGCCCGGTACCACTGCTCGCCGTCCCGCTCGCACGTCACCACGGGGTCCTGGGCGCTCCCGGACGCGGGCCCGTCCGTGCAGTCCGCGTCGGCGTGCGGGAGGCGCTCCACCCGCAGCTGGATCTGTCCGCCGTCGGGCGCGGTGTAGACGCTGCCGAACCCGTCGTCGCCGATCACCCCGACCGACTGGCGGGCCAGGGCGTACCCTCGGACCTCGGTCACCCAGACGTGCTCGGTGACGGTCTGCGCGGCCGCCGCCCGCGCCTCCAGCTCCGCCCGGTCGGGCGGCGGGGTCGCCGAGGCGCTCCGGGCCGCCGCGCGCGTGCCGGTCGCCACCTCGGTGCCGCAGCCCGCCACCGCCGCCAGGCCGAGCGCCAGTGCCAGGGTCGTGAGTACGGGACGGAGCCGGAGCGGCCGGGGTCGCGATGTCATGGGCACATCCTTTCGTACGGTGAGGGCCCCGCGCACCGTGAACGCGAGCGGCGCCCGGGCGCGGGCGGGAGCGCGAGACGGGCCGCCGCGCCCCCGGAGGGGACACGGCGGCCCGATCGGCCCGTGCGGTGCCTCAGCAGCAGCGGAAGCCCTCGCGGGGATCCGCCTCGCGGGCGTCCGTACGGCTGCGCTCGAAGGCGCGACGGCTCATCACCGGCGCGTCCGGATCGTGGGTCCGCGCGTGCGCCACATAGCGGTCGTACGTGGACTCGCCGGTCAGCTCACGGACGTACCAGCGGATCCTCCCCGCCACCCGTCGCACGTCCGCGACCGTCATGTCCGGCTCCCCGTCTCCGCCGCCTCCTTGCGGATGCCGCCCTCGGGACCGACGCCGGCGGCGGCCAGCTCGGCCTTCTCCTCCTTGGTCGCGAAAAGCGAGGCCGGGGCGACGAGCTTGGACTCGACGTACGGCGTCTCGTGGAGCTTCACGCTCTCCGGATCCCGGATGGCCTTGTAGCAGACCCGCCCGGCGTCCACGAGCACCACGATGATGAGGAGCGCGAAGAGGGCGCTCAGCACCCCGTCGACGGTGGAGTTGGTGACGACGGTGCGCATGTCGTCCATCGACTTGGCCGGCGCCAGCACCTCGCCCGCGTCGATGCCGGCCTGGTACTTGTCGCGCTGGGCGAAGAAGCCGACCTTCACGTCGTCGGAGAAGATCTTCTGCCAGCTCGCGGTGAGGGTGACCGCGACGTCCCAGGCGAGCGGGACCGCGGTGACCCACGCCCACTTCAGGCGGCCGGACTTGACGAGCAGGGTGGTGCAGACGGCGAGCGCGACGGCCGCCAGCAACTGGTTGGCGATGCCGAAGAGGGGGAACAGCTGGTTGATGCCGCCCAGCGGGTCGTGCACGCCGACCCAGAGGAAGTAGCCCCAGCCGCCGACCACGACGGCACTGGCGAACCAGACGCCCGGCTTCCAGCTGACCTCGCGGAACGGCTTGTAGACGTTGCCCAGCATGTCCTGGAGCATGAAGCGCCCGACCCGGGTGCCGGCGTCCACGGTGGTGAGGATGAAGAGTGCCTCGAACATGATGGCGAAGTGGTACCAGAACGCCTTCATCGCGGTCCCGCCGACCACCGCGGAGAAGATCTCCGCCATACCGAGCGCGAAGGTGGGCGCGCCGCCGGTCCGGGAGAGCAGGCTCGCCTCTTCCACGTCCTTGGCGGCCTGGGCCAGCGCGTCCGGGGTGATGGTGAAGCCGAAGTTGGCCACGGCCTGGGAGGCCGACTGGACGCTGTCGCCGATCACCCCGACGGGTGCGTTGATGGCGAAGTAGAGGCCGGGGTCGATGATCGAGGCGGCGATCATCGCCATGATCGCCACGAACGACTCGACCAGCATGGCGCCGTAGCCGATCATCCGGATCTGCGTCTCCTTCTGGACCATCTTCGGCGTGGTGCCGGAGGAGACCAGGGAGTGGAAGCCGGAGAGCGCGCCGCAGGCGATGGTGATGAAGACGAACGGGAACATCGAGCCGGCGAAGACCGGGCCCGAGCCGCTGGAGGCGAAGTCGGTGACCGCGGGCATCTTCAGGGTCGGCATCGCGATGACCACGCCCAGCGCCAGCAGCGCGATGGTGCCGACCTTCATGAAGGTGGAGAGGTAGTCGCGCGGGGCCAGCAGCAGCCACACGGGCAGCACGGAGGCGAAGAACCCGTACACGATCATCCAGATGACCAGCGTGCCCGGCTCCAGCGTGAAGAAGTCCGCCCACGAGGACTCGGCGACCCAGCCGCCCGCGACGATCGCGAGGAGCAGCAGCGCGACGCCGATGAAGGAGACCTCGCTGACCTTCCCGGGCCGCAGGGTGCGCAGATAGACGCCCATGAAGAGGGCGATCGGGATCGTCATGCCGATGGAGAAGACGCCCCACGGCGAGTGCGCGAGCGCGTTCACGATGACCAGCGCGAGAACCGCGAGCAGGATGATCATGATGATGAAGACCGCGATCAGGGCGGCGATCCCGCCGACCGGGCCTATCTCGTCGCGCGCCATCTGGCCGAGCGAACGGCCGTTGCGGCGGGTGGAGAAGAACAGCGTCACCATGTCCTGGACGGCGCCGGCGAAGATGACGCCGACGACGAGCCAGATCGTGCCCGGCAGATACCCCATCTGCGCGGCGAGCACCGGGCCGACCAGGGGCCCCGCCCCCGCGATGGCGGCGAAGTGGTGGCCGAACAGGACCCGGCGGTCGGTGGGGTGGAAGTCGACGCCGTTGTCCAGCTGTTCGGCGGGGGTCGCGCGGTTCTTGTCGGCCTTCAGGACCCGGTTGGCGATGAACCGGGAGTAGAAGCGGTACGCGATGGCGTACGAGCCGAGGGCCGCTGCCAGCATCCAGGCGGCGGAGACCTCCTCACCCCGCGAGAGCGCGAGGGTGGCCCAGCCGATGGCGCCGACCAGGGCGACCAGGCTCCAGACCACGACGGATCTGGGGGAGATGCCCCGTTTCCCCGGCACCTGTGATGCCGATGGTGCTGGTGTGGGCGTTTTCGCCATGTGGTGACTCCGTCCCCTCGCTGATCACCGGTGCAATGGGCAGGAAATCTAGGGGACGCGTCCGCCCAGCGTCACCCCCTGTCCGCATTGCGGTCCGGCAACGGTGATGTATCGCAACGGGACACGGGTCCGGCGCCGATTCGGTTCACCCCGGTCGTGACCGGTCCGGGACGGTCCGACGCCCGGTCGGACCGGGCGGCGCGGAGGGGGTCCGAGCCCGGTCGGACCCGTCGGCGCGGAAGGGGCCCGCGCGCGGTGGGCCCGCCGGTACGGGGTCGGGCTCGCGCCCGGTCAGATCCAGCCCAGGCGGGCCGCCTCCGCGCCCGCCTGGAACCTGCTGCGCGCCTGCATCCGGGCCGTCAGCTCCGCGTTCATCCGGCGCACCGTGCGCAGGGACACCCCCAGTCTGCGGGCGGCCGTCGCGTCCGTGTGCCCCTTCGCGAGCAGGGACAGCAACTCGTCCTCCTGCGGGGTCAGCCCGTTGCCGTCGCGGCGGGGAGCCGAGCCGAGCGGGGTGGCGGCGGCCCACAGCTGCTCGAACAGGAGCCTGGCCACCGCGACGGCCCCCTTGCTCCGCAACTCCAGCGCACCCGCCCGGCCGTCGTCGGGGTCCAGCGGCACCAGGGCCACCTCCGCGTCGACCACGACCATGACCAGCGGCAGGGTGGGCAGCGTACGGCTCTCCGCGCCGAGCAGGCCCAGCCGGTTCACGTAGCGCAGGGTCGACGGATCGTTGCGGAAGCTGTCCTGATAGATGCTGCGGAGCCGCACACCGCGCTCCAACGCCCGCCGGTCCAGCGGCCCGCTGGCCTCCAGGGTGTCCGGGGACTGCGCGCCGCCGGGCAGCAGGGAGAGGCACTCCGTCCGGGCCAGTTCGGCCAGTTCGGTCAGCCGCTCGCGCACCGCGTCGAGCCCCTCCAGCCGTTTGATGACGTCGAAGCCGCCGCCCGCGCGCCGCCCCCGGTCCGTCGTGAGGGCCGACATCGCGTCCCGCGCGACCTCAAGTCCTCTTTGCTGCCGGGCCAGTTCGGCCTCCCGGCGGGAGAGGAGGAACGGCAGGCTGGCGGCCGGGTCCAGTGCGCGGAAGACCGGCGGGCCCTGCTCCGTACCGCGAGGGCCGTCGTCCAGCAGACACAGCTCGGCCAGTTGGTCCAGAGCCCGGCGCACATCGTCCTCGCTCCGCCCGAGCCGCGCCACGATCTCGTCCAGCCGCAGCTCCGGCTCCTCCAGAACGAGCCGGTACACCAGCTCCGTCCGTGCGTCCAGCCCCAGTACCTCTAACATCCCTGGCTCCCCCGCAGATGTCACGCCGTCCCCGCACTTCCGTACGGGACGCCACTTCAGCACCGGGCGCGAGTGTAGGGCCGACGGGTTGTGAAGGTATAGACCAGGTCCACGGGATGGATGGACCCCGAAAGACCCCGCATGGCCGGAAAAGCCGAGGCCCCCGACGGTCGCTACGGCCGCCGGGTGCCGGTGCGCATGGCCGCAAGGTGTCTGGCAGTTGCCTGCCACCACCGCATCGTCCCTGGCAGCGGGCCCCGTACGGCGGCCCGCGGAGCTGGCACCCTGCTGCCCCGCAACTCCCGGCCACCCGGAGACCGTGGCCTCCGGGCAGGCGATGGCGACAGGATCAGGCCGTCACAAGGCATTCACACACCGCTACATTCTCGAGGAGTTCCCGATGCGCGCGTTCCGTTCCCCGACCCGCCGCCCCTCCCCGGCCGTCCTCGCCGCCACGGGCCGGCAGGGCTTCTCCTGGGGGTGACCCGGGCGGACGGGACGCCTCCGTGTTCCTGGTGACCGCGCTCCTGGTGCGTACCGCACCCCCGCACCCCGGCCGGTGGACCGCAACGGACCTGGCCGGTCGGCTGCGCGCCCACCCCGTCGGCGCCCGCGTCCGAAGCACCGGACCGAGCCCCGGCCCGGTCCATGTGTACGTCTCCGAGAGCCCGGACGGCTCGGTCCGCGCCGCGCTCTACATGGAGAGCCCCGACTCCTTCCACGCCGAACTGGCCGCGCTGGACTTCCTCCTGGCCCTCCTGAGGGCCGCGCGCCCCGCCTCCCTCGGCTGGCGGCCCGCGGCCCTGGGCGGCCCGGATCCGCACCGACTCCCCGAACCGAAAGGACCGGACCCGCCATGCCACGGGAGCGCCCCACCGTGTCAGTGATCATCCCCAACCACAACTACGAGAAGACCCTGCGGGCCTGCCTGGAATCCGTCTACGCCCAGACCCTGCGGCCTCGGGACGTGGTCGTCGTGGACGACGCCAGCACCGACCGCTCGCGCGACATCGCCCGCGAGTTCCCCTGCGTACTGATCGCCCGGCCGGACAACGCGGGGGTCTCCGCCGCCCGCAACCTCGGCGTCGCCGCGTCCGCCGGTCAGGTCCTGTTCTTCCTCGACTCCGACATCGCGCTGGCCCCCGACGCGATCGAGAACGCCGTCGACCTGCTCATGGAGGACCCGGAGACCGGCTGTGTCCACGGCGTCCTGGACCCCGAACCGCTGTTCGACGACGGTCCGGTGGAGGTCTACCACTGCCTGCACGCGCACTTCTGGCGACACCGCAGCGCCGGAGTCGTCGGCACCGCCTTCTTCGCGCTGGCCGCGATCGAGCGGCGCGTCTTCGAGGCGACCGGGCCCTTCGACGAGAACCTCCGCGACTCCGAGGACGTCGAATACAGCGACCGGCTCGCCGCCACCCACCGCATCCGTCTCAGCGAGCGGGTGACCGGCCGCCACGACGACGTGGACCGGTTGCTGCCGATGCTCGCCGAGCAGTACCGCCGCTCCCAACTGCTCGTCCCCGTCGCCGCCGTCGAGCGCCGGCGCGGCGGCGGTCTGCGAGCCAACCGCACCGGCGGCGTCCTGGCCGCCGGCCTGGTCCCGCTCACCCTCCCGCTCGCCCTGCTCACCCCCTGGCTGCTCGCCGTGCCGCTGGCCTGCGCCGTGGCCTTCGCGCTGGCGGACCCCGGGCTGTCGCGCTTCGTGGCCCGCCGCAAGGGGTGGATCTTCCTGCTCCGCTTCACCGCGCTGCACTTCGCGGTGCACCTGGCGCTCGTCCTCGGCGCGGTGGTCGGCGGGCTGCGCTGGCTGGTCGACCCCCGCTTCGGCCCCTCCGTCCGGGGCCGCCGGGACCGGTCCGCCCCGGTGACCGCCCCGTGAGCGCCGGAGTGGACCACGAGCGAGCGGCGGCGGGGACGCCCGGGGCCGGGGCACGGGCGGAAGCCGAGGTCGCCGAGGCCGGGGCGCCCGAGGCCGGGGCACGGGCGGAAGCCGAGGTCCCCGAGGCCGGGACGCCCGGGCCGGGCCCCGGTGACGGTACGGAGGCCGAGGCCCCCGCCCGTCCCTCCCGCCGCTCCCGGCTGCTGCGCACGGCCGCCGCGCTCGTGCTCATCGCGGCGACCGCCTTCGCCGTGGGCGGTTCGCTGCGCGGAGCCGGTACGGAGATGGCCGAGGCCGCCGCGCGCCCCGGGGGAGTGCTCCTGCTCGTCGCCGCCCTCCTCGCCAACGCGGCCGGACTCGCCCTGTCGATGCTCTCCTGGCGGGTCCTCGTCGTGGACGGCGGTTCCACGGCCCGCACCAGCGACACCGCCCGGATCTTCTTCATCGGCGTCATCAGCAAATTCGTGCCCGGCCGCATCTGGGGCGTCCTCGCCCACATCCAGCTCGGCAAGGCCGTCGGCATCGCCCCCGAGCGGATGATCGCCGCCTTCGGCCTCGGCCTCGTCATCGGGATGACCACCGGGGCCGCCGCCGGACTCCTCGTCGCACCGGCCGTGTTCGGCACGGGCGCCTGGGTCTTCGCCCCGCTCGTCCTGCTCGCCGCCGCCGCCGTGGCCCGCCCCGGCTGGGTGGGACGCCTCGTCGCCTGGACGATGCGACTGGCCCGCCGCCCCGCCGGGGCCGCCGAGAGTTCGCCCCGGGCCCTGCGGCTCTCCATCGGCTGGGCCTGCGCCTCCTGGGCGGTCTCCGGACTCCACCTCTGGGCCATCGTCGTCCTCCTGGGCGCCCCGCCGCTGCTCTCCCTGCCGGTCTGCGTCGGAGGCTTCGCCCTGGCCACCGTCGCCGGAAGCCTCGCCTTCGTCCTGCCCGACGGCTGGGGAGCCCGCGAACTCGTCCTCCTCGCGCCCCTCGGCGCGGTCATGCCCCTGTCCGCCGCCACCGCGGCCGTCATCGCCAGCCGGCTGGTCTGCGTGCTCAGCGAGGTGGCCGCCACCGGCGCCGCACTCGCGTGGGCCCGCGCGGCCGGACCCCTGCCCACCCCCCGACCCGCGCTCCAGGAAGGAGCCGCATGACCTCCGCCGCACAGCCCCTGCTCACCGTGGACGACTGCGAACAACTGTCGACGAGCCAGGTGCACGACCTGTACCGGTCCCACGTCAACAAGAGCCAGGTCTCCCTGATGACCTCCTTCGGCTTCGGCCGGGAACTCGTCGACCACGCCGAGGGATCCTGGATCCACACCCGCGACGGACGCCGCGTCCTCGACTTCACCGGCGGCGTCGGCGTCCTCAACCACGGCCACAACCACCCGCGGATCCTCGCCGCCCGCCGCCGCTTCCAGGAGCAGCGCCGGATGGAGGTCCACAAGACCTACTTCTCGCCCTACATCGCCGCCCTCGGCCACAACCTCGCGCAGCTCCTCCCCGGCGACCTGAACCTCTCCTTCTTCCCCAACTCGGGGGCCGAGGCCGTCGAGGGCGCGGTGAAACTCGCGTACAAGTACCACGGCGGGCGCCGGCAGCGGATCCTGCACGCCGACATCAGCTTCCACGGCAAACTGCTGGGCTCCGGAAGCCTCACCGGCAGCGCCCAGAACAGCTTCGCCTTCCCCGGCATACCCGGTGTCTCCTCCTTCCGCTACGGCGACCTCGCGTCCGTACGGGAAGCGGTCGCCGGAGCCCGGGACGCCAAGGGCCGCTGCGACGTCTACGCGATCCTCATCGAGCCCTTCTCCGCCTCCACGATGACCGAGTGCTCCGAGGAGTTCCTGCGCGGACTGCGGGAGTTGTGCACCGAGGAGAAGATCGTGCTGATCTTCGACGAGATCTACACCGGCTGGGGGAAGACCGGCAGCCTCTTCCACTTCATGCGCTACCCCGGGCTCGTCCCCGACGTGGTGACCACCTCGAAGTCCTTCGGCGGCGGCAAGTCCTCCGTCTCCGCCTTCATCGCCCGCGAACCCGTCTTCCGCAAGGCCTACGACAGCCTCGGCGACGCCATGCTCCAGTCCACCAGCACCACCTACTACGGCTTCGGCGAGGAGACCGCCACCGCCCTGGAGGCCGTCAACATCGCGGTCGAGGACGACTACCCGGCCCGCGCCCGCGCCATCGAACGCGTCCTCCGGCCGGGCCTGGAGCGGCTGCGCAAGCAGTACCCCGACATCATCGCGGACGTCCGCGGAGCCGGAGCGCTGTACGGGATCTTCCTCGACGGCGGCCCCCGCCTCCTGGACCTCGCCGCGAAGATCGCCCCCGGCGGACTGGCCCGCGACCCGCTGCTGCGCACCAAGATCATCACCTGCGCGGTCGTCAACGCGATGTACCACGACCACGACGTGTACATGTACTACACGCTCAACGGCCGCAGCCCCCTCGTGGCGGCCCCCTCCCTGGTCGCCGGGGCCGACGAGGTGGAGATCTTCCTCGACGCCTTCGACAGGACCCTCGCCAAGGGCATGAACCGGCTCCTCACCGCCTTCCTCAAGGACAAGGCGGTGTCCCGATGGGCGGCCTGACCATCGCCGTGACCGGAGCCGCCGGCATGCTCGGCTCCCACCTGGTGGCCCGGCTCGCCGCCGACGGCCACGACGTCGTCGGCGTCGACCTGCGCGACGACCCCCACCCGCCCGCGGGGGCCCGCCACATCGTCGCCGACATCCGCGACGCGGCGGCGCTCGCCCGCGCCTTCGACGGGGCCCACGCGCTGGTGCACTGCGCCGCCGCCCTGCCCAGCTACCCCGTCGACCAGATCCGTTCCATCACCGTCGACGGCACCCGCACCGTCCTGACCGCCGCGCACCGCGCCCGGGTCGACCGGGTCGTGCACATCTCCTCCACCGCCGTCTACGGACTGCCCAAGCGGGTCCCCACCCCGGAGGAGCACCCCCGCGAGCCCGTCGACCCCTACAGCAGGGCGAAGGCCGAGGCCGAGGAGGTCTGCGAGGAGTTCCGGGCGCGCGGGATGTGCCTGCCGGTGCTGCGCCCCAAGACCTTCCTCGGGCCCGGCCGGATGGGCCTCTTCTCGATGCTTTTCGAATGGGCCGAGGAGCGCCGCAACTTCCCGGTGCTGGGCCGGGGCGACGTCCGCATCCAGATGTTCGGCATGGCCGACCTCGTCGACGCCGTGGTGCTCGCCCTGAACGCACCGCCCGAGATCGCCAACGACGTCTACAACCTGGGCGCCGCCGAATTCGGCACCCTGCGCGAGGACTTCCAGGTCGTGCTGGACGCCGCCGGGCACGGCAAACGCGTGGTCCCGCTGCCGGCAGCACCGGCACTCGCGGTCCTGCGCCTGCTGGAGCGCACCAAGCTGTCGCCGGTCTACGGGCGGCTGCTGTTCAAGCTCCTCGACGACAGCTACGTGGACATCGGCCGGGCCACCGAACGGCTCGGCTTCCGTCCCGCGCTCTCCAACCAGGACGCCATCCTCGGCACGTACGCGTGGTGGCGCACCCAGCGGGGGGCCAGCGCACCCGCTCCCGGAGCCGGCCGGACCAGCCGGGAACCGTGGCGCCAAGGGGCGCTCGGCCTGGCCAAGGTCTTCTTCTGATCCCCTGGAGCCCTGCCGTGGACATCACCCGGTCCTCACCCGCGCCCGTGCGCGTGGTGGCAGTCCCGCCCGAACCCGAACCCGCCGACCCCACCGCCCCGCCCGAACCCGCCGACCTGGCCACCCTGCCCGAACCCGCCGGCCTCACGACCCTGCCCGAACCCGCCTACGCCGAGCCGCTGGCGCCCGCCCCCGCCGACCTGGCCACCCTGCCCGAACCCGCCTACGCCGAGCCGCTGGCGCCCGCCCCCGGCGCCGGAGCCCGGGCCCGCCGCCGGTCCCGGCCCCGCGACCTCCTCGCCCTCCTGCGCCCCGGCCAGTGGGTGAAGAACCTGGCCGTCGTCCCGCTCGCCCTGCTCGACACCCACCCCTGGGGGGCCGCCGCCTTCCTGCGCACCGGCTGGGCCGTCCTCGGCTTCACCCTCGCCTCCGCGCTCGTCTACGTCGTCAACGACCTCGCCGACCGGGAGCGGGACCGGCTGCACCCGGTCAAACGCCACCGCCCGATCGCCTCCGGGCGGGTGTCCACGGCCGCCGCCGGGGTGCTGACCGGCGTCCTCGCCCTGTCGCTGACCGGCTGGGCGGTGGCCGGGCCCGCCTGGCAGTGGTGGCCCACCGCGCTCTACCTGGCGCTGAGCCTCGCCTACTCCCAGGGCCTCAAACACGTACCGCTGGTCGACGCGTTCATCGTGGCCACCGGCTTCGTCCTGCGGCTCGTCCAAGGGGCGCTGCTCGTCGGCGCCGAGGTCTCCGAATGGCTGGCCCTGTGCGTCTTCTCGCTCTGCCTGATGCTGGCGCTCGGCAAACGCCGGCACGAGATGACGGCGGCGGGCCGCGCCCACCGCCCCGCCCTGAGCGGCTACACGCTCGCCTTCCTCGACCACCTCGTGGTCCTGGTCGCCGTGCTGACGGCCGTCAGTTACGTGCTCTACCTGCGCGACGACGCGGCCCTCGCCGCCGGGGCCTCCCTCGTCACCCTGCTCTCCGCCCCCTGCGCCGTCTTCGGCCTCGCCCGCTACCTCCAGCTCCTCCTCGTCGAGCAGGGCGGCGGCAACCCCGTCCACGTCCTCTTCCGGGACCGCGCCACGCTCGTCAACGCGGCGCTGTGGGCGGCGCTCGTCACCCTGGCCCTCGTCCTCCCGCACGCGTCCGCATGACCCTCCGACCGCCCGAAGGCGCCGCCCCATGAACCGGAAGCAACCGCTCGTCTCCGTCGTCATCCCCAACTACAACTACGGCCGCGCGCTGGAGCTCTGCCTGCGCGCCGCACTCGCCCAGACCTACGAGCCGCTGGAGGTGCTGCTGATCGACGACTGCTCCACCGACGACTCGGTCGCCGTCGCCGAGGCCTGCGGCGTCCGGGTGATCAGCACCGGCGTCAACAGCGGAGTGGCCACCACCCGCAACACCGGGGCGGCCCACGCCCGCGGCGAGATCATCGTCTTCGTCGACTCCGACGTGGCGATGGAGCCGGACGCCGTCGCCAACGCCGTGGCCCTGCTCGACTCCGACCCCCGCATCGGCGCGGTCTGCGGCACCTACGACGCCGAACCCCTCATCCGGGACAGCCTGGTCGAGGAGTACCGCTGCCTCCACCAGTTCTACTGGCTCGCCGAGACCGAGGGCCGCATCGGCACCCTGCACACCGCGATCTGCGCCATGCCCGCCCGGGTCTTCGCCGAGATCGGCCCCTTCAACCCCCGGCTGCGGCACACCGAGGACGGCGACTACGCCGCCCGGATCTGCCGGAGTTACGAGGTCCACAGCTCCACCGCCGTGCGCGGCCGGCACGACCACGACGACACCTGGCGGGTCGTGCTGCGCAAGGTCTTCCACCGCACCCGGCTGCACATCCCGCTGTACGTCCGCCGCGGCGACCTCCCCGGCGGCATCGCCACCGGGCCGCGCGCCGGAGCCAGCGTCGCGGCCCTGCTCGCCCTGCTGACCCTGCCGCTCGGCCTGATCGCCCCGCCCTGGCTGCTCGCCCCGGCCGCCCTGCTGGCCTTCACCCTCCTCGCGGACACCGCCCTCCACCGCTTCGTCCTGCGCCGCCGGGGCCCCCTGTTCGCCGCCTACTTCGCCTTCACGCACACCGTGGTCAACGCGGTCATCGCGGCGGGCGCGGGCGTCGGCGTCCTCCAGTGGCTGGCCTCCCGCCGCTTCCGCCGCCTGTACGAGCCGGGGGAGCACCTCGCCCCGGTGCGGGCCGCCGGATGACCGGGACCCTGACGGCGGGCGGCTCGGCGGACCGCCCCGGCGCCGTTGACCCGGACGCCCCCGACGCCGTACCGGACACGCCGCCGCCCGCACCCGGGGATACGGCGGCCCCGCCCCGCCGGTGGCCCGGCCGGCTGCTGCTGGCCGTCGCCGTCCTGTGGGCCCTGTTCGTGGCCGCCCGCGCCCTCCTCAGCGGCCGGTGGTGGGCGTGGAACGGCCTCGGCCTCGCCCCGCCCGTCCTCCATCTGGTCTTCCCGCTCGTCCTGTTGATCCCGGCCGCCCTGATCCGGCACGGCCGGCGGGCGGCGGTGGGCGTCGTCCTGCTCTCCCTGCTGCTCGGCTCCTGGCAGACCGGACTGCACCCCGGGGCCCTCCTGCGCGGGCAGCCCGCCGTGCCCGCCGGAGCGCTGAAGGTGGTCAGCTGGAACACCTTCTTCTGGGACCAGGACAGCGACACCGACGCCTTCTACGCCTACCTCAGGTCCCGCTCCGCCGACGTCTACCTCCTCCAGGAGTACCAGAACGCCCGGGGCGACGAACCCGCGCCGATCGACGACCTGGCCAGGATCCGGAAGGAGTTCCCCGGCTTCCACATCGCCACCGAGGGCGAGTTCCTCACCCTGTCCCGCTTCCCGATCACCTCGGCGCGGGCGCTGCGCCCCGACGGGCTCGCCCCGCCCGACACCTCCTGGGCCGACTACTGGAACGTCCGCGTCCTGCGCACCGACATCGACGTCGACGGCCGGACCCTGTCCCTGTACAACACCCACCTGCCCGATCTGCTCAACGTCGACCGCAACCCGCTGACCCCCGCCTACCACCGCTCCGTACGGCAGCTTTCCGAGCGACGCGACCGCCACTTCGAGGCGCTGCGCGAGGACCTCGACGGCAACGGCCACCCGGTGGTCCTCGCCGGGGACCTCAACGTGCTGCCGGGCACCGGGGACCTGCGCTGGTTCGACGGGCTGCGGGACGCCGCCGACGCGGGGGACTCGGTGTACCCGGCGACCTTCCCGGTCAGCGGCCCGGCGCTCTGGCGGCTGGACTGGGCGTTCGTCTCGCCCCGGATCGACCTGCACCGGCAGTCCGTCCAGGACCCGCCCGCCGCGCTCTCCACCCACCGGCTGATCGATCTCCGCCTCTCCCTGCCCGCCCCCGGGGCGTCCGCCCCGGCCACCGAGAAGGACCGGTCATGACCCGGCGCTCCACGCGCTCGCCCCGCTTCGACGCGACGATCGTGCTGACCTACTACCTCCCGTACACCAGCGGACTCACCGAAGTGGCCCGCACGGTCGCCGAGGGGCTGGCCGCGCGGGGCCGCCGGGTCGCCGTCGTCGCCTGCCGGCACGATCCGGACCGCCCCGTACGGGAGACCGTGGGCGGCGTCGAGGTGTTCCGCGCCCCGGTCGCCGCCCGGCTGGGACGCGGGGTGATCAGCCCCGGTTTCGCCCCGCTCGCCGGGCGGATCGCCCGCGCCTCCCGGGTCGTCAACCTCCATCTGCCGATGCTGGAGGCCGGGCTCGTGGCCCGCCTCGCCGGGAGCACCCCCGTGGTCGCCACCCACCACGACGACGTCTGGCTGGCCGGGGGCGCCCTCGCCCCGCTCCAGGTGAAGGCCGTCGACGCCTCGGTGGCCGGGGCGCTGCGCCGATCGGCGGCGGTGGTCGTCAACAACGTGGACCACGCCGAGCATTCGCGCCACTATCCCCTGATGCGCGAGCGCCGGCTGCTGGCCATCGCCCCGCCCTGCCGCGAACGCGAGCCCGCCCCCGCCGCGTTCCGCGAGACGGCCGGGCCGCACTTCGGCTTCCTCGGCCGGATCGCCCCGGAGAAGGGGCTGCACCACCTGGTCGACGCCTTTCGGACGATCCCGGACCCCGAGGCCCGGCTGCTGATCGCCGGCGACTACTCCAAGGTCGCGGGCGGCAGCGTCGTCGGGGCCCTGCGCGCCCGGGCCGGCGACGACACCCGTATCCGGTTCACCGGCTTCCTCGCCGACGAGCGGGTCGCGGGCTTCTACGCCTCGCTGGACGCCTTCGCCCTGCCGTCCGTCGCCGAGGAGTCCTTCGGCATCTCCCAGGCCGAGGCGATGATGCTCGGCGTCCCCTCCGTCGCGAGCGACGCCCCGGGCATGCGCGTGCCGGTGTCGGAGACCGGTTTCGGCCGCCTCTTCCCGCCCGGCGACGCCCGCGCCCTGGCCGGGGCGCTGCTGGACGTGGCCGCCTACGCGCCGGAGCGCCGCGCGGAGGGGGGCCGTGACGCCCGCGCCCGGTACGGGACGGACAGCTGCCTGGACGCCTACGACGCGCTGTTCCAGGAGGCCGGGGCCGCACAGGGAGCCCCCGCGTGACGACGATCGGCCAGGTGGCGGCGGCCGGTGCGAACGGGCCTCTCGCCGGGGGCGGTTGGGTGCTGTGGGCCGGCGGGGCCTGGGCGGTCTTCCTGGCCGCGCACCTCGCCCTCAACGGCCGCTGGTGGTTCTGGCTGCTGCCCTCGCTGCTGCCGCCGCCCGTGTTCGTCGCCCTGCCCGCCCTGCTCCTGGTGGCCGCGGGGGCGACGGGGGACGTCACGGCCGCCGTCGTGGCGGGCGCGGCCCTGCTGCTCGGGGCCCGGCAGTCCGGCCTCGTGCCCGGCGCGCTCGTACGGGGGAGGCGCCGCCCGCCGCCGGCACCGGACGGGGCGGTACGCGTCGTGTCCTGGAACACCCAGCACTGGTGCCAGTCCACCGACCCCGAGCCCTTCTACGCCTTTCTGCGCGGGCTCGACGCCGACGTCTACCTCCTCCAGGAGTACCACCACGACGAGTTCGACGGCACGTACCGCCTGATCGACGACGAGCGGCGGCTGCGCGAGACCTTCCCCGGCCACCGGGCCGTCATCGCCCGCGGCCTGATCACCCTGTCCCGGCTCCCGGTCGTCGCGACCGTCGAGACGGCCGCCCGCCGGACCCTGCGGGTGGACCTGGAGATGCCGGGTGACGGTCGGATTCTCGCCACCTTCAATGTCCACATCCCGGTACAGCTGCGACTCATCAGCCCGTTGCGCGCAGACTTCTACCGCGCGGTCCGCACCCGGGCCGCTGACCGGGAACGGGAGTACCGGGGACTCCTCGCGGACGTCGCCGGCTGTCCCCATCCGGCCCTGATCGCGGGGGACTTCAACACCACCGCAGCGATCGGGGACGCCCGCCGCATCGCCCGCCTGGGCTCCGACGCGGTCGCCCTGTCCGGACGCCTCTGCCCCACCTCGTGGCAGGCCCGTCCGGGGCTGCGCTGGTGGCGGCTGGACTGGGTGCTCACCACACCGGGCGCCCGGGTCCACCGCTACCGCTTCCGCGACCCGCGCGGCCTGTCCGACCACAGCGTCCAGGAGGTGTCCGTGTCGCTCGCCGAACCGGACCACCGGGCCCGCACCGACCTCCGTATCCGCCACCACGACGGTCTCCGCCACCACGACGGTCTCCGCCGGCACGACGGTTTCCGCCATCACGACGAAGGAACTCACCATGCGTTACCGCTACCTGGGAAAGACCGGCCTGCGGGTCAGTGAACTCTGCCTCGGCGCCATGACGTTCGGCCGCGAGGCCGACGAGACCACCAGCCACGCCCTGCTGGACCGCTTCACGGAGGCGGGCGGCACCTTCGTGGACACGGCCGACATCTACTCCGCCGGAGCCTCCGAGGAGATCCTCGGCCGCTGGCTGAAGAGACAGCGCCGTGACGACGTGGTGATCGCCACCAAGGTGCGGTACGGCACGGGGGAGGGCCCCAACGACCGGGGGCTGGGCCGCAACCACCTGATCGCCGGGGTCGAGTCGAGCCTGCGCCGGCTGGGCACCGACCACATCGACCTCTACCAGGTGCACGCCTGGGACCCCGGCACCCCGCTGGAGGAGACCCTCGCGACCCTGGACGCCCTCGTCACCTCCGGCAAGGTGCGCTACATCGGGGCCAGCAACTTCTCCGGCTGGCAGCTCCAGAAGGCCGTCGACCTCAGCCGTGCGAACGGCTGGGAACCCTTCACCGCCCTCCAGCCGCTCTACAACCTGCTGGACCGCTCCGCCGAGTGGGAGCTGATGGAGGTCAGCCGCAACGAGGGCCTGGGCGTCATCCCGTGGAGCCCGCTGCGCGGCGGCTGGCTGAGCGGCGCGATCCGGCGCGGTACGGAGCGACCGCCCACGGGCACCCGCGTGGAGACCGCCGAGAAGCTCGGCTGGGGCGAGTCGTGGAGCGCGTACGAGGGGGACGAGCGCACCTGGCGGGTGCTGGACGCCCTGCACGAGGTCGCCGGACGCACGGGCCTCGCGGTGCCGGTCGTGGCCCTCGCCTGGCTGCTGGGCCGGCCCGGGGTCACCGCCCCCATCGTCGGCGCCCGCACCCTTGAGCAGCTGGAGACCAACCTGGGCGCGGCGGACCTGGACCTCGACCCGGCCGACGCGGCCCTGTTGACCGCCGCGAGCGACCAGGTGCTCCCGTACCCGTACAGCGTCATCGAGATGGACCCCGAGCTGCGCTGACGCACCCCGTGTGACCGAAAACGGGCGGTGGCCCGGGGACGAGCTCCCCGGGCCACCGCCCTGTGCGTACCGCGCCGTCCGTGGTGGTGCTCAGTCCGTGGGCCGCTTCAGGCGGGCCACGAACTTGTACCGGTCGCCCCGGTACACCGATCGCACCCACTCCACGGGTTCGCCCTGGCCGTCCACCGAATGGCGGGACAGCATGAGCATCGGCAGCCCCACGTCGGTGCCGAGCAGTCCCGCCTCGCGCGGCGTCGCGAGCGAGGTCTCGATGGTCTCCTCCGCCTCGGCGAGGCGCACGTCGTACACCTCGGCGAGCGCGGTGTAGAGCGAGGTGTACTTCACCAGCGAACGGCGCAGCGCCGGGAAGCGTTTGGCCGAAAGGTGCGTGGTCTCGATCGCCATCGGCTCCCCGCTGGCGAGCCGCAGCCGCTCGATGCGCAGCACCCGGCCGCCCGTCGAGATGTCCAGCAGGCCGGCGAGCGTGTCGTCCGCCGTCACATAGCCGATGTCCAGCAGTTGGGACGTCGGCTCCAGTCCCTGGGCACGCATGTCCTCGGTGTACGAGGTGAGCTGGAGGGCCTGGGAGACCTTCGGCTTGGCCACGAAGGTGCCCTTGCCCTGGATGCGCTCCAGCCGGCCCTCCACGACCAGCTCCTGGAGCGCCTGGCGCACGGTGGTGCGCGAGGTGTCGAATTCGGCCGCCAGGGTGCGTTCGGGCGGCACGGGGGTGCCGGGCGGCAGGGTGTCCGTCATGTCGAGGAGATGGCGCTTGAGCCGGTAGTACTTCGGTACGCGCGCTGTGCGCGTACCGGTACCGGTCTCGCCCCCCGTACTGCCCCCTTCGGCGCCCATGGCCCGCCTTCCCGACGCTTGCGTTGCTGCCGTCACCGGCTCCTCCGTCTGTCGCGGCTCACATGGTGGCACGGTCCGGTCACGGGTCGTCGCCCTCCCTTAGGTGTCGGTCCTATAACGGACGCGAGTGCACTTCTTATACACCCTTGACACCCCTAAAGGTCTAGGCCAAGCTCCCGGTACTGGTCTAAACCATTAAAGACCAGGTCCAGCCCCAGCAGAACTCGTCGAATGTCTTCGCGGTGGGTGGGGTTGCAGCATCCCTGAGGAGGGTTTGACGTGAAGCGCAAGCTCATCGTGGCTATTGGTGTCGCGGGCATGTTGGTTTCGATCGCGGCGTGCGGTTCGGGTGACAAGGACTCGTCCGCCGACCCGAAGGACCGCAAGGAAGACCTGACCGTCTGGCTCATGGGCGAGGCCCAGTCCACCTGGCCGGAGCTGGTCAAGGACGTCAACGCCGAGTTCAACAAGAAGTACCCGGGCGTCAAGGTCAAGGTTCAGTACCAGCAGTGGGCCGACAAGGTCAAGAAGCTGGACACCTCCCTCGGTGGCGACAAATTCCCGGACGTCGTGGAACTCGGCAATACCGAGACCATGCAGTACATCCTCAATGGTGCGCTCGGAGAAATCGACCCCAAGAAGTACGAGAACTCGGACACCTGGATCAAGGGTCTGAAGGACACGTGCTCCTTCGAGGGCAAGACGTACTGCGTTCCTTACTACGCCAGCGCCCGTCTGGCCGTGTACAACAAGGACATGCTGAAGGCCGGCACCGGCAGCGACGCCCTCCCGCAGACCGAGACCGAGTTCCTCGCCGCGATGGACAAGGTCTCCGCCGAGCTCGGCAAGAAGGACAAGCGCGCCTCCTCCCTCTACTTCCCGGGCCGCTACTGGTACGCCGCGATGTCCTACGTCGCCGCCTACGGTGGCCAGATAGCGTCGTACGACGAGGGCAGCAAGGAGTGGAAGGCCGCCCTGTCCACCCCGGAGGCCCAGAAGGGCATCCAGCACTTCGTCGACCTGGTCAAGAAGTACAACAAGGCCGACGTGACGAAGGACGAGCAGGACCACGCCAACGTCATGGCCAACGAGAAGGCCGCGGTCATCTACGGCCAGGCCTGGGAGGCCGGCAGCGTCACCACCGGCGAGAACGGCAACCCGAAGCTCGAAGGCAAGATCGCCACGGCCGGTATGCCCGGCCCCGAGGGCAAGGCCCTCCCGTCCTTCATCGGCGGCTCGGACCTCGCGACCATCTCCAAGTCCAAGGTCCAGGACCTCGGCGAGGAGTGGATCTCCCTCTTCACCAACGCGAAGTCCATGGAGGTCCTCGCGTCGAAGAACATCCTCCCCAACAACGAGAAGCAGCTTGAGCCGCTGAAGCAGAAGCCGGAGACCGCCGCCATCGCCAACGCGGTGCCGGACGCCTGGTTCACGCCGATCGCGCCGGGCTGGGCCTCCGTGGAGAAGGAGGAGATCCTCCAGAACATGCTCCTGGAGATCGTCAAGGGCGCCTCCGTGGCCGACGCCACCAAGAAGGCCGACGAGAAGATCAACGCGCTGATCAACAAGGAATCCTGACCTTCCGATCGCCAGGCGGGGCCCGGCGTCAGCGCCGGGCCCCCGCTCCTTTCCCCGCAAGTGAACGCCGTGAATTCCGGGGCCCGCCCCGGACCCGCGATGGAAGGTCAGCCACGTGTCTGCCGCTGATACCAAGGCCGCCGGGCCGCCGGTCCCCGTACCACCCGACCCGCAGACGACCGGGAAGTCGTCCTCCCACGACGATGCGCCCCGGGTGCAGAAGAGGAAGCGGAAGAAGGGGGAACTGCTCCCCTATCTCCTGATCCTCCCGGCGATCGTGGCGATCGCCGCCGTCTACCTCTACCCGCTCGGCAAGACGGTCATCATGTCCTTCCAGGACATGGGCCGCCGTGAGCTGTGGTCCGGCGAGCCGGCGCCATGGGTCGGCCTGGAGCAGTTCACCAACATCCTCGGCGACTCCGAGTTCTGGTGGGTCACCTTCCGCACGATCGTCTTCATGGCCATCTGCGTGGTGCTGACCATGGGCCTCGGGCTGCTGATCGCCCTGCTCATGCGCAGGCTCTCCAACTGGGTCCGGCTCGTCCTCACCGCCTGCCTCATCGCCGCCTGGTCGATGCCGCTGATGGTGGCCGCCTCCATCTTCCGGTTCATGGCCGACTCCGACTACGGACTGATCAACACCCTGATCGCCAAGGTCGTCGGCGAGGACTGGCTCGGACACAACTGGTACCTCAACCCCATCCAGGGCTTCGGCATCATCACCCTGCTGGTCGTCTGGGGCGCCATCCCGTTCGTCGTCGTCACCCTGTACGCCGCCCTCACCCAGGTCCCCAAGGAACTGGAGGAGGCCGCCGCCCTCGACGGCGCCAGCGCGTACGGCATCTACAAGTTCGTCACCTGGCCGGTCATCAAGCCGGTCTTCACCATGGTCGCCACCCTCTCGGTGATCTGGGACTTCAACGTCTTCGGCCAGATCTGGCTGCTGCGCGGCAACAAGCCCGAGCCGGAGTACGAGACCCTCGGCCTCTACTCCTACTCCAAGGCGTTCGAGTCCACCTCCTTCAGCCAGGGCACCGCGATCGCCCTGATCACGGTGCTGCTGCTGTCCGGCGTGGCCGTGTACTACCTGCGCCAGCTCATGAAGACGGGAGAGGTCGAATGAGCAGCTCGACCCAGACGACACAGGCGCTGCGGCCCGACCGCAAGAAGAGCCGGCTCCACCTCGACATCGTCGGCCTCGGCATCGCCCTGGTCATGGTCTTCCCGGTCTACTGGCTGATCATCAGCGCCCTGCGGCCCAACCGGGAGATCCGCAGCTACGACCAGACGCTCTGGCCCACGTCGATCACCTTCGACAACTTCGTCCGGGCCACGGAGCAGCCGAACTTCGGCACCGCCATCCAGTCCAGCCTGATCGTCGCGGTCACCGCGGTGGTCGGCGGCATGATCATCGCGACCCTGGCGGCGCTGGCCATCGGCCGGTTCCGGTTCTTCGGCCGCAAGGCCCTGGTCCTGATCATGATCCTGGTCCAGATGCTGCCGCCCACGGCGATGCTCATCCCGATCTACGCCCAGCTCAACGCGATGGGCGGGATCGACGAGTACTGGGGCCTGATCGTCGTCTACCTGGTCTCCACGCTGCCCTTCGCCACCATCATGATCCGCGGCTTCGTCGTGAACATCCCGGTGGAGCTGGAGGAGTCCGCGATGGTGGACGGCTGCACCCGCTTCCAGGCCTTCCGTCGCGTGATCTTCCCGCTGCTCGCCCCCGGGCTCGCCGCCGCGTCGATCTTCGCCCTGGTGAACGCGTGGAACGAGTACCTCTTCGCGTACATCCTGATCAACGACAACTCCAAGTACACGCTGAACGTATGGCTCATGACGTTCACGACCGAGCGCGGAACGGACTACGGCGCCCTCATGGCGGCGTCGACCATGATCGCCATCCCCGTCGTCGTGTTCTTCATGATCATCCAGAAGAAGATGGCCACCGGCCTCACTTCCGGCGCTGTGAAGGGATAGTGCGGGCCCATGACCACCCTCGTTTCCACCACGGACACCCTGACACGTGACGCGCTCGCGGTGCTCCAGCCCGGGTTCACCGGCACCACCGCGCCGGACTGGCTGCTGCGCCGCGTCGGCGAGGGGCTCGCCTCCGTCGGCCTGTTCGGCCGCAACATCACCTCGCCGGAGCAGCTCTCCGCCCTCACCGAGCGGCTGCGCTCCGAGCGGGAGGACGTCCTCGTCGCCATCGACGAGGAGGGCGGCGACGTGACCCGCCTGGAGGTCACGCACGGCTCCTCCTTCCCCGGCAACTTCGCGCTGGGCTCGGTGGACGACGTCGACCTCACCCGGGCCGTCGCCCAGGAGCTCGGCCGCCGCCTCGCCGAGTGCGGCGTCAACCTCAACTGGGCGCCGTCCGCCGACGTCAACTCCAACCCGGGCAACCCGGTCATCGGCGTGCGCTCCTTCGGCGCCGACACCCGGCTCGCCGCCCGGCACACCGCCGCGTACATCGAGGGGCTCCAGGCCGCCGGCGTCGCCGCCTGCACCAAGCACTTCCCCGGACACGGCGACACCGCGGTGGACTCGCACCTGGCGCTGCCCCGCATCGATGTGGATCTCGACACCCTGCACGCCCGTGAACTGGTGCCTTTCCGGGCCGCCATCGCGGCGGGTTCCAAATCGGTGATGAGCGCGCATATCCTGCTTCCCGCACTCGACCCGGACCGTCCGGCGACCCTGAGCCCGCAGATCCTCACCGGTCTGCTGCGCCAGGAGCTGGGCTACGACGGCCTGATCGTCACCGACGCCGTGGAGATGGACGCCATCGCCGGTACGTACGGCATCGAGCGCGGGTCCGTCCTCGCCCTCGCGGCGGGCGCCGACGCCATCTGTGTGGGCGGCGGCCTGGCCGACGAGGAGACGGTGCTGCGGCTGCGCGACGCCCTCGTCGCGGCCGTGCGCAGCGGGGACCTGACCGAGGAGCGGCTCGCCGACGCGGCCGCCCGTGTACGAGCCCTGGCGTCCTGGACGCAGAGGGTCCGGGGGGACATCCGGGAGTCGGGCGCGGCAGTGCAGGAGGGGACCGCGCCCGGCACCGGAGTCAGCTCCGACATCGGTCTGGTCGCCGCCCGCCGCGCGGTCCGGGTGACCGGCTCGGGCGACCGGCTGACCGGGGCGTCCTACGTCGCCTCGTTCAGCGCGGTGGCGAACATCGCGGTCGGCGACGAGACCCCGTGGGGCATCGCCGCCGAGCTGGAGCGGATCCTGCCCGGCACCGGCTCGGACACGTACACCGACCAGTCCACCGCCCCGGCGGACGCGATCCTGGCGGCTGCGGGGGAGCGGCGCATCGTCGCCGTCGTCCGCGACGAGCACCGGCACGCCTGGATGGGCGCCGCGCTCGACGCACTGCTGGCGGCCCGCCCGGACACGATCGTGGTCGAGATGGGCCTGCCGCAGTCGGACCCGCGCGGCTCGCTGCACATAGCGACCCACGGAGCGGCCCGCGTCTGCGGCCTGGCGGCGGCGGAAGCGATCACCGGTACGAAGGCCTGACCCGCCGGGACCCGTACGGGCCCGATGCGCCGGAACCCCGTACGGGCCCGGCCCGCCGGGATCCGTACGGGCCGGCCACGATCAAGCGCGTCCGGCGATCGAGGACAGAGCCTCCCGCCGGACGGGCTGCACCCTGCGGCGCACCGGACGCCACACGGCTCAGGGCCGGGACACCACGACGGTGTCCCGGCCCTGAGCCGTGCGGGAACGAGGGGCGTGGGGCGAAGCCCTACAGGCCCTGCCACCCCGGCTTCGCCGCGTAGGTGGCACGGAAGTAGTCCGCCAGCTTCAGCTTCGACGCGGCGGCCTCGTCCACGACCACCGTCGCGTGCGGATGCAGCTGGAGCGCCGAGGCCGGCACGATCGAGGCGACGGGGCCCTCCACCGTCTGCGCGACGGCCTCCGCCTTGCCCTCACCGGTGGCCAGCAGGATCGGGTGGCGGGCGTCCAGGATCGTCCCGATGCCCTGCGTGATCACGTGGTGCGGCACCTGCTCGATGTCGTCGTCGAAGAAGCGCGCGTTGTCCACCCGGGTCTGCTCGGTCAGCGTCTTGATCCGGGTGCGGGAGGCGAGCGAGGAGCACGGCTCGTTGAAGCCGATGTGTCCGTCCGTGCCGATGCCCAGGAGCTGGAGGTCGACGCCGCCGGCCTCGGCCAGCGCCCGGTCGTAGGCCTCGCAGGCCGCCTGGACGTCCTCGGCCGACCCGTCGGGGCCCATGAAGGAGGCCTCGGAGAGCCCGAGCGGCTCGATGACCTCGCGCAGCACCACGGAGCGGTACGACTCCGGGTGGCCCGCGGGCAGCCCGACGTACTCGTCGAGCTGGCAGATCCGGGTGCGCGACGCGTCGACGGCGCCGGAGGCGACCTTCGCCGCGAGCGCGCGGTAGATGGGCAGCGGGGTCGAGCCGGTGGCAACGCCGAGCAGGGCGTCGGGCTTGCGGGCGATCAGCGCGGCGATGGCCTCCGCGATCAGTTCGCCGCCTGCCGCGGCGTCCGGGACGATGACAACTTCCACGCTGTGCCTGCCGATCTGACTAGGGGAGCCGGTGGTATAGACCAATCAAGTTCCCAATTTAGCAGAATCGGGCAGCCGTACGGTGAACAGTCCGCCCATCGGCACGCGCGCGCCCGGGCGCGCGCCGCGCACCCCGCGCGCCCGCCTACCCGCACGCACCGGCCCGCTGGCGGGGCCCGGCATTGCCTGGTCGACTGGGGAGGCCCGACCGGAGCGGCGTGGAGCGCGCACCCCCGCGCACGCGCCGTCCCGTACGCCGACAGCGCAGGAGGCCCCTCATGTCCGCCACCCCTCCGGCCGGCCCGGGCGACGAGCCCGGCCGCATCATGTCCGGCGAGATGGCCGAGCAGCCCGCGATGCTCCGCCGCATCCTCGAACAGGGAGCGTCCCGCATCCAGGAGGTCGCCGCCGAGATCGCCGCCCGCAGGCCCCGGTTCGTGCTGCTCACCGCCCGGGGGACTTCGGACAACGCGGCGCTGTACGCCAAGTACCTGCTGGAGATCCGGCTCGGGCTGCCCTGCGGACTGGCCTCGATGTCCACCACGACGGCCTACGGCGCCCGGCCGGACCTGCGGGACGTCCTGGTGGTCACCGTCAGCCAGTCGGGCGGCTCACCGGATCTGGTGGCCTCCACGAGGGCCGCCCGGGAGGCCGGGGCCGTCACCCTCGCCGTCACGAACAACCCGGACTCCGCCCTGGCGGCGGTCTCCGAGTACCACATCGACATCCTGGCGGGCCCGGAGAAGGCCCTCCCCGCCACCAAGACGTACACCGCCTCCCTGCTCTCCCTCTATCTCTTCGTGGAGGGGCTGGGCGGCCGCGACGGCCGCGAAGCCGCCGCGGGCCTGCCCGACCTCGCGGGCGCGGTCCTGGGGCGCCGGGCCGAGGTCAAGGCGCTGGCCTCCCGCTACCGCTTCGCCGAGCGCATGGTGATCACCTCGCGCGGCTACGGCTACCCGACGGCCAAGGAGGCGGCCCTGAAGCTGATGGAGACCAGCTACATCCCCGCCCTCTCCTACTCCGGCGCGGATCTGCTGCACGGGCCGCTGGCGATGGTCGACAACATCTCCCCGGTGATCGCCGTGGTCACCGACGGCCGGGGCGGCGAGGCCCTCCAGCCCGTGCTGGACCGGTTGCGCGGACGCGGCGCGGATCTCTTCGTGGTCGGCCCCAAGGCCCAGGTGGAGGCGGCCTCGGCCGGCTTCTCGCTGCCCACGGCGGGTGTCCTGGAGGAGTTGCAGCCGATCCTGGAGATCCTGCCGCTGCAACTGCTGGCGTACGAGGTGACGATCGCCCGCGGGCAGGACCCGGACGCGCCCCGTGCCTTGGCGAAGGTCACCGAGACCCGCTGACGGCCCCCGGAAACACCCGCGGGCCGCGGCGCCAGAACGGGACCCTCAGCCCGTCCGGCACCGCAGCCCGGAGCTACCTGGCCGGCGGTGTGCGGTGCCCCCGGCCACTGGAGGCACCGGCGCAGTCAGGGCAGAGAGTGCCGGAGCCTCGGTCCGCTCTCCTGTGCGGGGAGAGCGGAGATCTTGATGAACATTGTGGACTAGACCAATTGCCCGTGTCCATCCATGTGCACGACATTCTCGGTGCACGAGATTCTCGGGCGGTGCCCCGCGCCTGTCCACCGTCGTACCCATGGCACGGCCCCGCGGGCCGATCGGTTCGAACGCCCGCGGTAACCACAGGTACGCTCCACAGGTGCCCTCCATGAACGACCTCGTCCGCCAGCACACCGCTCTGAGCGACACCGACCTCGAGTGGCTCCATCTGCTGGTCTCGGAGTGGCAGCTGCTCTCCGACCTGTCCTTCGCCGACCTGGTGCTGTGGGTTCCCACCCGCGACGGCACGCGGTACGTCTCCGTCGCCCAGATGCGCCCCAACACCGGGCCCACCTCCTACCAGGACGACATGGTCGGCCACCTGGTGCCGCGCGGCCGGCGCCCGCTGCTGGACGCGGCCCTGGACGAGGGGCGGATCGTGCGCGAGGGCGACCCGGAGTGGCGCGAGGAGGTGCCCGTACGGGTCGAGTCCATCCCCGTGCGCCGCGAGGGCCGGGTGCTCGGCGTCATCGCCCGCAACACCAACCTGCTCACCGTGCGCACCCCCTCCCGGCTGGAGCTCACCTATCTCCAGTCCGCCTCCGACCTGGCCCAGATGATCGCCGCCGGGGCGTTCCCCTTCCCCGGTCAGCAGGTCGACATGGACGCCTCCCCGCGGGTGGGCGACGGCCTGATCCGGCTCGACGCCGACGGGATCGTCCAGTACGCCAGCCCCAACGGCCTCTCCGCCTACCACCGCCTCGGCCTCGCCTCCGACCTGGTCGGCCACCACCTCGGCACCACCACCGCCGAACTGGCCCCGTCCCGCGGGCCGGTGGACGAGGCCCTGGTCAAGGTGGCCAGCGGCTACGCGCCCCGCGAGTTCGAGGTCGAGTGCGCGGGCGGCGTGATCCAGCTGCGGGCCATCCCGCTCAAGCCCAAGGGCGTCCGCATCGGCTCCCTGGTCCTGCTCCGGGACGTCACCGAACTGCGTCGCCGCGAGCGCGAGTTGATCACCAAGGACGCGACCATCCGGGAGATCCACCACCGGGTGAAGAACAACCTCCAGACGGTGGCCGCCCTGTTGCGGCTCCAGTCCCGCCGGATGGACTCCGAGCAGGGCCGCGAAGCGCTCAACGAGGCGGTCCGGCGCGTCGGTTCGATCGCCATCGTCCATGAGACGCTGTCCCAGAATCTGGACGAGCGGGTCGAGTTCGACGAGATCGCCGACCGCGTCATCGCGATGGTCTCGGAGATCTCGCCGGGCAAGGTGACCTGCCGGCGCACCGGACGCTTCGGCATCCTCGACGCCGAGGTCGCCACTCCGCTCTCCATGGTGCTGACGGAGGTTCTGCAGAACGCCCTGGAGCACGCCTTCGCCGTGGCCGACCACGGGGCGGTGGAGGTCTCGGCCGTGCGCGGCGGATCGCCCACGGACGGGCGGCTGCTGATCACCGTCACCGACGACGGGCGCGGGCTGCCGGAGGGCTTCGACCCGAAGCAGGCGGGCAACCTCGGGCTCCAGATCGTACGGACGCTGGTGGAGGGGGAGTTGGGCGGCACGTTCGGCATGGTCCCGGCGCCCGAACGCGGCACCCAGGTGGTGCTGGACCTCCCGGTCCGCGCCGACAAGTAGGCGAAGCGGCGCGGACCGGCCGGGCGGGAAACACCGGAGCGCACAGCAGAGCGGGCCCGGACCGTGGTGACGGTCCGGGCCCGCTCCGTGATGCTCACGTTGCGATGCGCTCCGGGGTACTGCGCGCTGCGACTCGAAGGCGGGGCTGTGCGTACGCTCTGTACGCGCCGCCGGGCTGAGGCTTGGTGCGGTTCTCGCTCAGGCGCTTGCGTTGCGCGCCCGGTTGCGGGCGGCGCGGCGCTTCATCGCGCGGCGCTCGTCCTCGCTGAGGCCACCCCAGACGCCGGAGTCCTGGCCGGACTCGAGCGCCCACTGCAGGCACTGCTCCATGACGGGGCAGCGGCGGCAGACAGCCTTGGCTTCCTCGATCTGCAGCAGCGCAGGACCGGTGTTGCCGATGGGGAAGAAAAGCTCAGGGTCTTCCTCACGACAAACGGCGTTGTGACGCCAGTCCATGGCTGCTACCTCTCCTTGGTATTACACGCTTGTTGCTTGTGAATGTGAACGCTTTCACGAATCCCCCCGCAGATGACGGGCCGACCCCCAGATGGACTGGGTGTGGTCTGTGATGGTGAGGAGGGGTTCTGGCTCTCATGGGGGCCGGTGTTGCGGGCCGTCCCGATCGCCATGTAGAGATTCGCAAACCTCGGCGGCGGATACAACCCCTTCTGGAAAGTTTTTTTTGATTCCTCGGTGTCGACTAGGTCACAGCCGCACTTCTTAGGGGTGGGGGCCAGTCCAAACGTTCGAGTTAAAGGACTTTAGGCCCTTCCACTCACACAATCACACGCAGTGCACGGCGTACGCCTGTGAACGTCACGCTCGTACGCAGTCCCAGGTGGTCGCCGTCCATCTGGAAGGGCAGCGGAACCTTTGAATGCAAGGTGAAGTCCGTGAGGTCATGCCGTGAAACGGCGTGCTTGCCGCGCGGCCCCTTCTCGGGGCTCGAAGTGAGCAGCTGGGTGCCGTAGAGGGCCACCGCCGGAGTGGACAGACGCTTCAGCCCGAGGACGTCCAGCGCCGTGTCGAAGGAGGCCTTCGGCGAGGCGTAGACCGGGCGATTGCCCAGGTAGGTCCAGGGGGCGGTGTTGCAGACTATGGAGAGCGCGAGGTCGGTCACCGGCTCCTGGCCGGGCACCTCCAGCGTGATCTGCCCGTGTCTGCGGTGGGCCTCGTTCAGGAACTGCCGCACCACCTGGCGCACATACAGGGCATGGGTCGAACGCTTTCCGCCCTCGCGTTTCTGTTCGACCCGGCCGACGACTCCGGCGTCGAATCCGAGACCGGCGCAGAAAGTGAACCAGCGTTCGGGGACGGACTCGTCCTCCGTTCCCGGGGTGCCGGCCGCCAGTCCGAGCCCGACCGTGCGTTCGGTCCGGTTCTCCAGGGCGTCCAGGATCGCGCCGGTCGCCTCCACCGCGTCGTTCGGCAGCCCCAGGGCGCGCGCGAAGACGTTGGTGGATCCGCCGGGGACCACCGCGAGCTTCGGAAGGCGGTCCACGTCCGGGCCCCGGTGCAGCAGCCCGTTCACGACCTCGTTCACCGTGCCGTCGCCGCCGAGGGCCACCACCAGATCGATGTCGTCGCTGTCCGCGGCCCGCCGTCCCAGGTCCCGCGCGTGCCCCCGGTACTCGGTGGTCACCGCCTCCAGCTTCATCTCGCTGGCCAGCGCGTGGATGAGCACATCGCGGGTGCGGGCACTGGTGGTGGTAGCAGCTGGGTTGACCACGAGGAGTGCGCGCATGACCGCCAGCCTACCTACCGCGGTTCGGCGCCGTGGTCCCGGTTCGCTGCGCTCCGGGCCGGTGACGGAGCGTGACCGGGCGTCCCGGGCCGCGGGCCCGGACGGGGGGCCCTTCGCACACCCCGGCTTCACTTCCGGGCCCCCGGGATGCCAACCTGAAGGGCGTGAGCACTCAAGCGACCCCCTCCACTCCGTCGCCCGCCGCGGCGGAGCGCCCGGTCAGGATCACCGTTCTCGCCGGGGTCAACGCCCTCGAAGGCCTGGCGCTCGCCCTCGGCGGCGTCTACATGCTCGTCATGGGGCTGCTCGGGAAGCTGGAGAGCACCCAGCAGGCGGAGACGGTCGGGATCACGCTGGTCGCGCTCGGCGCGATCCCGCTGATCGCCGCCCGCGGACTGCTGCTGCTGCGCAGCTGGAGCCGGGGGCCCGCGCTGATCACCCAGATCATGGCGCTGCCGGTGGCCTGGACGCTGCTGCGCTCGCAGGGCGCGCTGATCCCCACCGGGATCGTCCTGGCGGCGGTCGCCGTCACCGGCCTCGTGCTCGTCCTCAACCCGGCGACCACCCGGATCCTGGGCATCCGCCGCGGGCCCGGGACGACCCCCGGGGCCTGAGCCGACGGGCGCCGCCCGGCTCGCCCGCTCCTCCCCGCCTACTCCTCGACGAGCAGCCGCTCGCGCAGCTGCGCGAGGGTGCGGGCCAGCAGCCGGGAGACGTGCATCTGCGAGATACCGACCTCCTGGGCGATCTGCGACTGGGTCATGTTCCCGAAGAAGCGCAGGAGCAGGATGCGCTTCTCGCGCGGCGGCAGGTCCTCCAGGAGCGGCTTGAGCGACTCCCGGTACTCCACGCCCTCCAGCGCCTCGTCCTCCGAGCCCAGCGTGTCCGCGACGGCCGGCGACTCGTCGTCCGTGTCCGGCACGTCCAGCGAGAGCGTGCTGTACGCGTTGGCCGACTCCAGGCCCTCCAGCACCTCCTCCTCGGAGATGCCCAGCCGCTCGGCCAGCTCGTGCACCGTCGGCGAGCGGCCGTGCTGCTGGGAGAGCTCCGCGGTGGCCGTGGTCAGCGACAGCCGCAGCTCCTGGAGGCGGCGCGGCACCCGCACCGCCCAGCCCTTGTCCCGGAAGTGGCGCTTGATCTCGCCGACCACCGTGGGGGTGGCGTACGTCGAGAACTCCACGCCCCGGTCCGGGTCGAACCGGTCCACGGACTTGATCAGCCCGATCGTGGCCACCTGGGTCAGGTCGTCCAGCGGCTCCCCGCGGTTGCGGAAGCGGCGGGCCAGGTGCTCCACCAGCGGCAGGTGCATCCGCACCAGTCTGTTGCGCAGCTCGGCCTTCTCGGCCGAACCGTCGGGCAGCTCCCGCAACTCGAAGAAGAGGGCCCGGGCCCCGCTGCGGTCGTGTGGATCGTGGTGCCCGTGCTCGCTCATCTGGCCCGCCCGCCCTGCCTGCGACTGCTGCTCCACCGCGACGTCGATGCTCTCGGCCCCGTCCGCTCCGTCCACCGGATGCGGCCGGGCCTGTTGCTCCGGGATGCCTGCCGGCCGCACCACCCCGGATCGGATCGTCTCGTCCCGCACAGGACCGTCCCCGTTCCCGTCGCTCACGCCGGCCCGGGGCCCGCGCCGCGCTGTTTGTAGAGGCTGATGCTGACCGTACGGTCGTCGGCGACCGTGGAGTCGACCTTGCCGGCCAGTGCGGAGAGCACCGTCCAGGCGAAGGTGTCGCGCTCGGGCGCCCGACCGTCGGTGGTGGGCGCCGACACCGTCACTTCGAGGGAGTCGTCGACGAGTCGGAAGACGCAGCTGAGGACGGAGCCCGGCACGGCCTGCTGGAGCAGGATCGCGCAGGCCTCGTCGACCGCGATGCGAAGATCCTCGATCTCGTCGAGAGTGAAGTCCAAACGCGCTGCGAGGCCGGCCGTGGCCGTTCGCAGCACCGACAGGTAGGCACCCGCAGCGGGCAGCCGGACTTCCACGAAGTCCTGATTCCCGGGCTCGCCTGCGATCTGGGACACCCTCACCTCCAAGGTGGCACAAACTCTTTCGAGGTTCCGGGAAGGGTGGCCCGGAGCCATGCGGTCCGTCGACGGTTCTTCGGCTCGGCGACGTTATCGGATCCATGATGCCGTGTCGTACGGACCCCATACCCCGACCATCACTCATGGTAAGCCCATGCGTACGCACAGTGGCTAGGGGGTCGCGGCGTCCAATTGCGAAGAACCGGCGCCGCATTGACGTACCCAGGCGTCAGACGATCGAACCGTCCTCGAAGCACCAGCGCCAGCTCTCACCCGGCTCGAAGCTCCGCATCACGGGATGACCGGTCGCCCGGAAGTGTCCGGTGGCGTGCCGCAGCGGCGACGAATCGCAGCAGCCGACGTGCCCGCAGGTCAGGCAGAGCCGCAGTTGCACGGGGTGGGTGCCCGCCTCCAGGCACTCGGGGCACGTCTCGCCGAGCGGCACGGGCTCGGGGCGTGGCAGATCCGCTACATGCGCACACTCGCTCATGATGGGCAGGTTACGACGGATCCGAGGACGGTGGGATGGACGCGCTGCCGCTGGTGGCCCTGGTCGCGGTCAGTGCGGCGGTCGCCGGCGCGGCCCGCCGCACCCCGGTGCCCGCCCCGCTCGTCCTGGTCGCCGCCGGGCTCGTGGCCGGTTATCTGCCCGGAGTGCCGACGTACCACCTGGACGCGCACGTGGTGCTGCCGCTGCTCCTTCCGCCCTTGCTCTACACGGCGGCCGTGGACAGCTCCTACCTGGATCTGCGGGCCAACGTCCGGCCGGTCGCCCTGCTCTCCGTGGGCTACACCCTCTTCGCGACCGTCGCGGTCGGCTGGCTGGCGTACCGGATCATCCCGGACCTGCCGCTGACCGCCGCACTGGTGCTGGGGGCGGTCGTCGCCCCGCCCGACGCCGTGACGGCCGCCGCCATCGCCCGCCGGGTCGGGCTGCCCTCCCGCGTGACCACGATCCTCCAGGGCGAGTCCCTGGTGAACGACGCCACGGCGATCACCGCGTTCAAGGTGGCGCTGGCCGCCGCGGTGGGGGAGGGGATGAGCTGGGGCGCCGGGATCGGCGAGTTCCTGCTGGCCGCGGTGGGCGGGGTCGGCGTCGGGCTGCTGCTGATGGTGCCGCTCCACTGGCTGCGCACCCACCTGAGGGAAGCGCTCCTCCAGAACACCCTCTCCCTCCTGATCCCCTTCGTGGCGTACGCCGCGGCCGAACGGGTGCACGCCTCCGGTGTGCTCGCCGTGGTCGTCGTCGCCCTCTATCTGGGCCACCGTTCCTGGCAGGTCGATTTCGCCACCCGTCTTCAGGAGGCGGCCGTCTGGAAGATGGTGGCGTTCGTCCTGGAGTCCGCGGTGTTCGCCCTGATCGGGCTCCAGCTGCCGTTCGTCCTGAAGGGGCTCGGCTCGTTCGGCGTGTGGGAGGCCACCGGTTACGCGGCCATCGTGTTCCTGGCCGTCGTCGTGGTCCGCTTCGTCTGGGTCTACCCGGCCACCTATCTGCCCCGGTGGCTCTCGCGCCGCGTCCGGGAACGCGAACCGGGCACCGACTGGACCGCCCCGCTCATCGTGGGCTGGGCCGGGATGCGCGGGGTCGTCTCGCTGGCCGTCGCCTTCTCCGTACCGCTGGTCACGCACGACGGCGAACCCTTCCCGGCCCGCAGCCTGGTGCTGTTCCTGACCTTCACCACCGTCATCGGCACGCTGGTGATCCAGGGCCTCACCCTGCCCGTCCTCGTGCGCGTGCTGAAGCTGCCGGGCCCCGACCCGCAGACCGTCACGCTCATCGAGGCGCAGGCCCAGAGCGAGGCCTCCGAGGTCGCCGAGGCCCGCCTGGACCGACTGCTCGCCGACCCGCGCAACAGCCTGCCGCCACCGCTGGCGGACCGGCTGCGCAGCGTGCTGGAACGCCGCCGCAACGCCGTGTGGGAGCGGCTGGGCGCCGCCGACCCGGTCACCGGGGAGTCGGCGGACGACACCTACCGGCGGCTGTCGCGGGAGATGATCGAGGCCGAGCGCGAGGTCTTCGTCCGGCTCCGGGACGAGCGGCGGATCGACGACGAGATGATGCGCACGCTGCTGCGCCGGCTGGACCTGGAGGAGGCGGCGGCCTACCGGGAGACGGACGATTCCTGAAGCGGCGCGTCCGGGGCGCCGGTGATCACGGCGGCCAGCCGGGTGCCCGGCGCGAACGCCCCCTCCTCGGCCAGTGCGGTCAGCGCGAACAGCAGCTTGGCGACATAGACGCGCTCCACGGGCAGCCCGTGCCGGTCCTCGAAGCCGTCGGTGAAGGCGGCCAGTTCCGGGGTCGTACGGGCGTAACCGCCGAACGTGAAGCGCTCCTCCAGCGACCAGTCCCCGGCCGGGCCGTCGAACGCCTCGCGCTGGAGCCGCGCCACCTCCTCGCCCAGGAAGCCGCCGCCGACCACCGGCACGCCCAGCGCCCGCTGCCCGGGATCCAGCCCGGCCGCGAGCCCGGCCAGGGTGCCGCCGGTCCCACAGGCCACGGCCGCCACATCGACCTCTCCGGCCACCTCGCGCCCCAGCGCCGTACAGCCCTGTGCGGCCAGGGCGTTGCTGCCGCCCTCCGGGAGGACCACCACGTCCCCGAACAGCCCCAGCAGCCCCTCCAGGACCTCGGAGGAGGCCTTCGCCCGGTACGTCGTACGGTCCACGAAGTGCAGCCGCATGCCGTCGGCCGCACACCGGGCGAGCGACGGGTTGAGCGGCCGGCGCGCCAGCTCGTCACCGCGGACGACGCCGACGGTGGGAAACCCCAGCAGCCGCCCGGCCGCCGCGGTGGCCCGGAGGTGGTTGGAGTACGCGCCGCCGAACGTCAGCACGGTGCGTCCGGCGGCGGCCTCCAGGTTGAGGGCGAGTTTGCGCCACTTGTTGCCCGGCAGATCGGGGTGGATCAGGTCGTCCCGCTTCAGGAACAGCCGCACCCCGTGGCGCGCGAAGCGTTCGTCGCGGACCTCCTGCAAGGGGGAGGGGAGGCGGGGCCGGAGTGCGCGGGAGAGGTCTGCGGACGGGGTCACCCTCCCCATTGTCGCCTCTCCCGTCGCCCTCCTGGGGCGTGCTGGTTCGTCGTGGGCCGGTCAGGAAGAGGCCAGCCAGAGGTCCGGGCCGAACACCTCGTAGTGGACGTCGGCCGGCCGTACGCCCGCCTCCAGCAGCTGGGCCCTGACGGCCCGCATGAAGGGGAGCGGGCCGCACAGATAGGCGTGCGTCCCCGGTCGTACGGTGATGTCCGCCAGGTCCACGAGGCCGGTGCGGTTCGCCGGGTGGGCGGCGTCCGGGGTCTCGTACCAGAAGTGCGCCTCGGCCTCCGGGAGCTTCTCCGTCAGGCGGACGTGGTCGGCGCGCAGGGCGTGGCCGGCCGGTGAGCGGTCGCCGTGCACGACGGTGACCGGGCCGCTGTGGCCCTCCTGGGCGAGGTGTTCCAGCATCGACAGCATGGGGGTGCAGCCGATGCCCGCCGAGGCCAGCAGCAGGGGCGCGTCCAGGTGGTCGAGCACCAGGTCCCCGTAGGGGACGGAGACGCGCAGCGGATCGCCCGCGCGGGTGTGCTCGTGCAGGTGCCGGGAGACCTCGCCGTCGGGCGAGCCCTCGCCGCGCACGCGCTTCACGGTGATCGACCGCAGCCGGGAGCCGGGGGCGCTGGAGAGGCTGTACTGGCGTATCTGGCGGGCGCCGTCCGGGAGTTCGACCTGTACGGAGACGTACTGGCCGGGCCGGAAGGCGGGCGTGGGCGTGTCCCCGGCGGGGCGCAGCAGGAAGGTGGCGACGTCCTCGGTCTCCTCGACCCGGGCGGTCACCTCCCAGGTGTGCCACACATCGCCGGCCAGGACGCCCTGCTGTGCGTAGAGGCGCTCCTCGACGGCGATCAGGGAGCCCGCCATCAGCCAGTAGACCTCGTCCCAGGCGGCGGCGACCTCCGGGGTGACCGCGTCGCCCAGGACCTCGGCGATGGCCGCGAACAGGTGGGTGTGCACCACCTCGTACTGCTCCGGGGTCACCCCGAGCGAGGCGTGTTTGTGGGCGATCCGGTCCAGCATCACGTCCGGCCGGGTGCCGGGCCGCTCGACCAGCTGGGTCGCGAAGGCGGCGATGGAGCCCGCGAGCGCCCGACGCTGGTCGCCTGAGGCCTGGTTGCCCCGGTTGAACAGGTCCCGCAGCAGCTCGGGGTGGGCGGCGAAAAGCTTCTCGTAGAAGAGGTCGGCGATGTCCCCGATGGCCGCGCCGACGGCGGGGAGGGTGGCGCGGACAGTGGCGGTGGACCGGGCGGAGAGCATGGAAGGGGGCTCCTCGGGGTGGGGTGTACTGCCGGACGGTAATTGGTATGTGTGATGCTTATTTTCGGGCGTGCGGCGCCCCGTGGTGGGGTGGATGTGTTTCGCGCGTCCGGGGCGGGGTGCGGCGGCGGCTCAGTCGGGCGGCGGGCCGCTGCCGATGCCCAGCAGTAGGGGGCCGGTGGGGGAGGCGACGAGGTCGGTGACGGTGATCGGGTCCAGGGCCGCGTAGAAGGCCTCCTGGGCCCCGCGCAGGGCTCCGCGCAGCCGGCAGGCGGAACGGAGCGGGCAGGGGGTGTCGCCCTCGCACTCGACGACCTCCTCCGGTCCCTCCAGCTCCCGCACCAGCGAGCCGATCGGCGTGGAGCGGCCGGCCGGGGTCAGGGTGAGTCCGCCGCCCCGGCCGCGGCGGGCGTCGAGGAGGCCGAGGTGCTGGAGCCTGGCGACGACCTTCGCGGTGTGCGTGTACGGCACCCGCATGGTGGCGGCCACCTCGCGGGTGGTCGGCGGCTCCCGGCCGTCCGCGACCGCCAGTCGCATGAGGACGCGGAGCGCCACGTCGGTGAATCTCGTCAGCCGCATGGGTCCACCGTAGATAAGTTGCATCCTTGATGCAACTTAAGTGGTCCGCCGGGCGACGAGGGGCAACGTGCCCCGACCGAAGGCGGATTAGTCGCACTCTTTTGTGTAATGGCGACCCGATCCTCCTGCTGAAAGGCTTTTGCACGCAGGTCAGCCCAAGATCGAAAGGACGTCAGATGTCCGTTGGTGAAGAGGTTCGCGACACGCAGACGCCACCGCAGCAGAGTCTGGGCACGGCGGCTGCGCGGAACCTCGCGACGACCACCAAATCCGCGCCGCAGATGCAGGAGATCACCTCGCGGTGGCTGCTGAAGACGCTGCCGTGGGTGCAGGTACAGGGCGGTACGTACCGGGTGAACCGTCGGCTCAGCTATGCGGTCGGCGACGGCCGGGTGACCTTCGTCCAGACCGGGGACCGGGTCTCGGTCATCCCCGCGGAGCTGGGGGAGCTGCCCGCCCTGCGGACGTTCGGCGACGAGGAGGTGCTCGCCGAGCTCGCCCGCAGGTGCGAGCAGCGGGACGTGGCCGCGGGCGAGGTGCTCGCCTCCTCGGGGGACGCGGCGGACCGGGTCTTCCTGCTGGCGCACGGCAAGGTGGCGAAGGTCGGATCGGGCCCCTACGGGGACGAGACGGAGCTCGGGGTCCTCGCCGACGGCGCGTACTTCGGCGACCGGAGCCTGATCGACGGCGACGCCGTCTGGGAGTACACCGCCCGGGCGGTCACCCCGTGCACGCTGCTCACCCTGAGCCGTGCCGACGTGTACAGCCTCGCGGAGCGCGCGGCACCGCTGAGGGACCATCTCGCCGGTCAGCTCTCCATCCCGCAGCAGCGGACCAACCCCTACGGCGAGGCGGCGATCGACCTCTCCGCCGGCCACGTGGGGGAGGCGGTCGTCCCGCACACCTTCGTCGACTACGAAGCGGCGCCGCGCGCGTACGAACTGAGCATCGCCCAGACGGTGCTGAAGGTGCACAGCAGGGTCGCCGACCTCTACAACCAGCCGATGAACCAGACCGAGCAGCAGCTGCGGCTCACGGTCGAGGCGCTGCGCGAGCGCCAGGAGCACGAGCTGATCAACCACAGGGAGTTCGGACTGCTCAACAACTGCGACTACGGGCAGCGGATCCAGCCGCACGACGGGGCGCCCACCCCGGACGACATGGACGAACTGCTCTCGCGCCGCCGCGGATCCAAGCTGTTCCTCGCCCACCCGAAGGCCATCGCCGCCTTCGGCCGCGAGTGCAACCGCCGCGGCCTGGTCCCGGAGAGCGTCGACGTCGGCGGCCACCACGTGCAGGCCTGGCGCGGGGTGCCGATCTTCCCGTCCGACAAGATCCCCGTCTCCGACGCCCGCACCACCTCCATCATCTGCATGCGGACCGGAGAGGCCGAGCAGGGGGTCATCGGCCTCCAGCAGACCGGTATCCCCGACGAGATCGAGCCGAGTCTCTCGGTCCGTTTCATGGGGATCGACGAGCAGGCGATCATCTCCTACCTCGTGACGGCGTACTACTCCGCCGCGGTCCTGGTGCCGGACGCCCTCGGAGTGCTGGAGAACGTCGAGGTCGGCCGTCGGCACTGACCCGGTTCACCCCGGGGGCCGGGCGGCAGCCGCCGGCCCGGCCCCCGGATCCGCACCCCACCGCCTCGCCCAGGGAGTGACCGTGACCATGACCAGTACGGACGCAGCGACGGAAGGGCACGAGGCCGCGGCGCTCCTGGAGCGCACCCGTGCCGCCGTCGACCCGCATCTACGAACGGCCGTGGAGTCGCTGCCCGGCGGCATACGCCGCGTCGCGATGTACCACTTCGGCTGGGAGAACGCCGACGGAACCCCGGCCGCGGGCCAGGCGGGCAAGGCCATCAGGCCGGCCCTGGTGCTGGCCGCGGCCAGTGCGCTGGGCGGCGATCCCGAACGCGCCGTCCGGGCCGCCGTCGCCGTGGAGCTCGCCCACAACTTCACCCTGCTCCACGACGACGTCATCGACGAGGACACCACCCGCAGACACCGGCCCACCGCCTGGGCGGTCTTCGGCATCCCGGACGCCATCATCACCGGTGACGCCATGCTCGCCCTGGCCCAGCGGCTGCTGGCCGAGGACCCGCACCCGGCCGCCGCCCGCGCGGTCGCCCGCCTCTCCTCCTGCATCATCGAGCTGTGCGCGGGCCAGCAGGCGGACTGCGCCTTCGAGGAGCGCGGCCCCGAGGAGGTCACGCTCGACGAGTGCCTCACCATGGCCACCGCCAAGACCGGCGCGCTCCTTGGCTGCGCCTGTTCGCTCGGAGCCCTCTACGCCGGTGCGGAGGACCGGGCGGTCCGCGCGATGGACGGGTTCGGGCGGGAGGCCGGCCTCTCGTTCCAGCTCATCGACGACCTGATCGGCATCTGGGGCGACCCGGACCGCACCGGCAAGCCCGTCGGGGCCGACCTGGCCGCCCACAAGAAGTCCCTGCCCGTGGTCGCCGCTCTCACCTCGGGCACCCCGGCCGCGGCCGAGCTGGCCGCGCTCTACCGGGGGCCCATGGCCACCGCCGGGGAGGTGAGCCGGGCGGCCGACGCGGTGGACCGGGCCGGCGGCCGGGACTGGGCCCAGGTCTCCGCGGCCGACCGGATGGCCCGCGCGGTCCACCACCTCTCCCGGGCGGTCCCCGACCCGAGCGCGGCCGGCGATCTGCTGGCCCTGGCCGAATTCGTCACCCGCAGGACCAGCTGACCCACCACGTGCGACCGGCGCCCTTCCGTCAACTCTAGTATTCCGGAGGTGGGTTGAGTCAGAACGGCACGGAGGGGCGGCAGCCGGTCATGGGATTGCGGATTCAGCGGGCGGAGCAGCGCGACCGGGAGCTGGTCGTCTCGGTCATGGAGGAGGCCTTCCACCGCGACCCGGTCAGCGGTTGGGTGTTCCCCGACGAGGCGCACCGGCGCGCGGTCCACGGCAGGTTCCTCGGCGTCTTCGTCGACATCGCCCTCGCCGAGGGCCGGATCGACATCGCCGAGGACGGGGCCGCGGTGGCGCTCTGGCTCCCGGTGCCCGCCGGGGCCCCCGAGGGGGAGGACCCCACGCCCGCCCTGATGCGGCGGACCGCCGACCCCGACAACGAGCGGTGCGAACTGGTGGGCAGGCTCACCGGAGCGGTCCACCCGCACGACCGCGCCCACGCCTACCTGCTGATGATCGGCGTCACCCCCGACCGTCAGGGGGAGGGCATCGGCGCGGAGCTGATCGGGACGGAGCTGGAGCGCTGCGACCGGGAAGGGCTGCCGGCCTATCTGGAGGCGAGCAGCGCCCGGAGCAGGGCGCTGTACGAGCGGCTCGGCTTCCGTTTCCTCGGGCACGCCGTCGACCTGCCGGACGGCCCGCCAATGTACCCCATGTGGCGCGAACCCCAAGGGGGTTGAACCCGGAGGGTGGTACGGAAGCCGGTCGGCGCAGGGGCTACAGTCCCTGCTCATGACAGATGAGTCGTGGGCCGGCTGGTACCGGGACAACAAGGGTTCCGACGCCGTCGTTCTCACCACGGACGGGCGGCAGCTCCGGATCCGGATCAGAGGGGTCGACTTCGAGGGCGATAGCTTCGACGACCTGGGGCCGGTCGCCGGCATGCCGCCGGAGAGCGGGATGTTCGCCCTCGCGGACGGTGCGCTCACCGACTGCGTACTGGAGTGGGATCTGCCGCTGCCCGTGCTCGTCGGGGGCACGCTCCGGCACGCCACGCTCAGCTGCCTGCTCTCCCTGCGCCGGGTCGACCCGGACCTCCACCTCGCGCTCCACCTGGACGGCGCGGTGTACGAATCGGCCCGCGCCGAGCGCGACTTCAACGCCGCCCTGACGGCCGTCCAGCGCGTCCTCCCGGACGGCGTCCGGATCCAGACCTGTATCGCCTGCGCCTTCTCCGACTACTTCCCGGCCCCCGGCCGGGGCTTCTCGGGCGGGCTCGCCTGTTTCCGGGGGGCCAAGGACGCCTATCGGGGCTCGGCGGGCGAGGACGACGTGCTGGACCTGTGGGACCAGCGCTCCGGGTTCGTCCAGGAGGTCTGGAGCTGCCGCGAGTTCGAGGTGCGCCCGGCCGACGGGGCGGGCACCGGCCATCGGGGAGCCTTCCCGCTGGAACTCGCCTGACCTGGCGGCCGCCCGCAGCCGCGTCCGTAACCGGCTCCGCCCCGTTCCGCGTCCGCCCCGTGCCGTGCCCGGTACGGGGCGGACGTGCGTCACCCCGTTGCTCACACCTCATTGTTCTACTAGCATGCGAACAACGGAGGTTTTCCATGACAAGCAAGAACCTTGGCCGCGCAACTCTCGCGGCCCTGCCCTTTGTCCTCGCTCTCCTCGCCGAACTCGCCGTCCACATGACCGTCAAGGACCGGCTGCCCGCGCGGCTGGCCGTCCACTTCGAGGCCGGCGGCACCGCCGACGGCTACATGGGCGTCGGGGCCCATCTCCTCTACACCGCCACATCGCTGCTCGTGCTCGGCGCGCTGTGGGCCTTCATCGGGGTCAACGGCAAGCTCTACGGCCGTTCCCACCGGTGGTTCATCGGCGGGGGCTTCGCCGTCGCCGCGTTCCTCGGCTACCTCTTGACCGCCGTCCTGTTCGTCAACGTGGACGCCCCCGAGGGCGGGCCGGTGGACGGCTTCCCGCTCCGGCACATCGTCGTGGCCCTCGGGGCGGCCGTCCTCGCCGGAGCCCTCGGCCTGGCCGCGTCCCGGCTCGTCCCCGCACCCGAGGACCCCCGCGACCGGGACCCGGCGAGCCGGGACCGGATCGTGCTCGCCGACGGGGAGGTGGCCGGCTGGGCGCGCGGGATCGGCGCGTGGTGGGTGCCGGTCGCCGTGCTGGTGCTCCTGGCGGCCGGCGTCACCGTCGGCCTGGCGCAGAACTGGTTCATCGGGGGCCCGCTCCTCCTCCTCGGCCTGGTGGCGGGCACCTTCTGTCGCCCCCACGTCACCGTGGACCGGCGGGGCCTCACCGTCTCCGGCCTGCTGCCCCGGCCCCGGGTGCGGGTGCCGCTGGAGCGGATGGCGGGGGCGGACAGCCGCGCCGTCAACGCGCTGGCGGAGTACGGCGGCTGGGGCTATCGCATCCGCCCCGAGCGCAGCGGGGTCATCACCCGCTCGGGCGAGGCCATCGTCGTCAGCCTGACGAGCGGCCGCGAGTTCGCCGTCACCGTCGACGACTCGGCCACCGGCGCGGCCCTGCTCAACACGCTGCTCGACCGGCAGCGGACGGGGCGCTGACCATGCTGTTCCGGGTCGATCCGACCTCAACCGTTCCGCTCGGCGACCAGATCGCCGCCTCGGTCCGCCGCGCGGTCGCCGAGGGCGCGGTGGCCCCGGGCGAGCGGCTGCCCGCCGCCCGGGTGCTCGCCGAATCCCTCGGCGTGAACGTCCACACGGTGCTGCGCGGCTACCAACGGCTCCGCGAGGAAGGGCTCATCGAGCTGCGCCGCGGCCGGGGTGCGGCCATCACCGCGGGCGCTTCGCCGCAGCGGGCCCGGCTGCTGGAGCACGTCCGCGAAGCCGTCGCGGACGCCCGGGACCTCGGCATGACCGAGGACGAACTGCTGGCCCTCGTCCGCGGCGAGCTCAACGCCTGACCCGCGCGCGGGCGTGGAGGGGCGCGCACGGGTACGGAGGGGTGCGCGGCCCGGCAGGCCACGGGCGCGGACCGCGCAGAGGACCGTTCCGCCCGCGGAACGGTCCTCTGTCGTGTGGGGGGTGCCGGCCGGTCCCGGGACACGGGACCGGCCGTCCTCCGCCGGACTGCCGGTGCGTACCGGTGTCAGGAGGCGGAGCGGGCGAGCGCGGCCAGGCCGTTCTGCCACAGCTGGTTCACCCGGGCCCGCTCGTTGGCGTCCGGCTGTGAGTTGGTGCAGGACGGGCCGGGGCCGCCACCGGACATCAACTCGCTGCACGGACCGGAGTAGTTGTCCGGCAGCCCGAGCACGTGCCCGGTCTCGTGCGTGGTGACCCGGGTCGAGTCGTACTGCTGGTTCTGGGCGTAGTCCAGGAAGATGTATCCGCGACCGTGCCCGTCGGTGCTCGCGTAGGAGCCGCGGGGGTCGTTGCCCTCGCGGTACGTGAAGTCCGCGCCGGAGCCCTCCTGGAGCTGGACGTTGGAGACCGAGCTGTTCCAGATCCGCGTGCTGTTGGCTATCTCGCCGCTGAAGGACGGCGCGCCCGACGCGTCGTAGGTGACCGTGACGGCCTTGATGCCCGGGTTGGCGGCGCGCTTCTCGGCGACGGACTTCATGACCGCGTCGAGGAAGGCGCGGTTGGCGGCGGCGTTCTCGCCCGAACCGTTGTACGCGGCGACGGTGGTGGAGGAGGGGGCGGCAGGTGCCGGAGCGGCAGCGACGACGGGTGCGGTGCCCAGAGCGGCGACGAGGCCGAGCCCGGCGGCGGCGGTGGCGACAGCGGTCCTGAGGTGTCTCATGGGGGGATTTCTCCTACCTGTCCGATCGAACCCGCGCCGTGGGGGTGTCCGCTGGGCGGACAAGGCGTGGGGCGGTACGGGGAAGAGTGTGGTGCAGCACACAGTCACCGGGGATGATGTCGAACGGCGATAGCGCCGCCCTATCGCCGCCGGGCGGCTTCTCTCTGCGCACGTCAGCGGCCCGTGGGCATGCCATGTGCACGCCACCGGCACGGCATCGTCACATGTCTGTGGGCCCAACACTCCCTGAATTGCCGCCGTTTGGCCGGGTTGCGACGTCTGGTGCGGGGCGTGCGGCAGTCATAGTCTCCGCTGCATGGAGCTGGAGGTGAGGCACCTCAGGGCGCTCTGCGCCATCGCCGACGCCGGCAGCCTGCATCAGGCGGCCCGGCGCCTCGGCGTGAGCCAGCCCTCCCTGACCACCCAGCTCCGGCGGATCGAGAACGTGCTCGGCGCCGAACTGTTCCGCCGCGAACGGACCGGCTGCCGGCCGACCTCCCTGGGGCGGGCCGTCCTCAGCCGGGCACGGCCCCTCGTGGACGGCATGAACGACCTGGTCGCCGAGGCGCTGGCGGAGGCCGAGGCCGCCCGGCCGAGCGGATCCCGGCTGCGCATCGGCTCCACCGCCAGCCGGGTCATCGGCGGCTGGCTGCGCCGGCTGCGGGTCGCCCTGCCCGGCACCGACATCTCGCTGAGGGTCGACGTCTCCGCCCACGCGCTGCTGCGCTCGGTCGAGGAGGGCCGCCTGGACGTCGCCTTCGTGCACGAGGTGGAGGGCTCCCCGCTCGCCGTGCCGGAGCGCCTGGAGCAGCGCGTCCTCGTGGAACGGGAACCGCAGTTCATCTCGCTCTCCCGCGACCACCCCGCGGCCCGCCGTCGAGTGGTGGAGCTCGGGGACCTGGCGGGCGACCCGTGGATGGTCGATCCGACGGTGGACGGCGAGTGGGACGGGGTGCGCCGGGTGCTCGGCGCCGCCGGGCTCAATCCGCCGGTCCTGCACGGCGACTACCTCACCGCCGCCTCGCTGGTCGTGCTCGGCGAGGCCGTCGCACCCTGCCAGCCGACGTCGGGACCGCGCGACGACATGGTGATCCGCCCCCTGCTGGGGGACCCGCTCGCGGTGCGGCTGCTGCTGGTCTCCCGGCCGGGGACGGACATCGCCGTGGTGTACGCGCAGTTGGAGGACGCCTACCGGGACGCGGCGCGACGGGCCAGCGGCTACCACGAGTGGCTGCTGCGCCACCGCTCCCCGCTGGCCCGCACGCCCTGACCCGCTGCCCGCTCGCGCCGGCGGCGCCCCGCGGGCCGGAGCCCCGGCCCCCGGCTCCGGCTTCGGCCCCCGGACCCGCCCCGGACTCTCGGCGACGGAAGGTTCCCCGTTCTGCTGACAGCGTGCCCGGGTTCCCCCGCCGCCCGCGGGTGGGCAGAGTCGCTCCATGAGGCTTCTGATGCTGGGCGGTACGGAGTTCGTCGGACGGGCGGTCACCGATGCCGCGCTCGCGCGGGGTTGGGACGTCACGGTGTTCCACCGGGGGCGCCACGCGCCCCCGCCCGGCGCGCGGACGCTGACCGGGGACCGGACCGCGGGCGAGCGCGGACTCGCGGCACTCGCGGAGAGCGTGCGGGACTGGGACCTGGTCGTCGACACCTGGAGCGGCGCGCCCGCCGCCGTCCGTGACGCCGCCCGTCTGCTGTCCGGCCGGGCCGGGCACTTCAGTTACGTCTCCAGCCGCTCGGTCTACGCCCACCCGGCCGCCCCGGGGCTCGACGAGGACGGCCCGCTGGTGGCCGGCGCCTCGCCCGACGACGGCGCGGGCGTGCCGTACGACCGGGCCAAGCGCGGCGGTGAGCTGGCCGCCCTCGACGCCTTCGGGGACCGGGCCCTGCTGGCGAGGGCCGGCCTGATCATCGGCCCCGGCGAGAACATCGGCCGGCTGCCCTGGTGGCTGTCGCGGATCGCCCGGGGCGGACCGGTGATCGCTCCCGGGCGGCCCGGGACCGAGCTCCAGTACATCGACGCCCGCGACCTGGCGGCCTGGATCCTGGACGCGGCGGCGGGCGGGCTGCACGGCGCGTACAACACCGTCAGCCGCCCCGGCCACACGACCACGGGAGAGCTGTTGGAGTCCTGTGTACGCGTCACCGGGTCCGACGCCGAGCTGCGCTGGACCGAACCGGAGGTCCTGCTGGCCGCCGGGGTCGAGCCCTGGACCGACCTGCCGATCTGGCTCCCGCCGGGGGAGCTGTACGACACGCTCCACCGGGGCGACTCCACCAGGGCGTACGCGGCGGGACTGCGCTGCCGCCCGGCCGCGGAGACCGTCGCGGACACCTGGACCTGGCTGCGCGGCCTCGGTGGCGTGGCGCCCCGGCGCCCCGACCGCCCGGCCGTCGGCCTCGATCCCCGGCTGGAGGCGAAGCTGCTGGCTCTCTGACGCCCCGCCCAGCTGCACGTTTTCCGCCGAAGAAACCCCCTATAGGCCTATACAAAGGGACAAAGGCGGCGTGTCATACAAACTGACAAAGTGTTAACCATGCATATTGCGCGGCATGGAACAGAAGGCGCGCAGGCGCGGCAACGCAATCCGGGCAGCAGTGACAGTGGCCACGGCCGCGGCGATGGTGGGCGTGCTGGCCCCGGCCGCGGGTGCCGATCCGCTGCCGGGCGGACTGGGACCCTGCCTCGGCAGCTCATGCCCGCCCAGCTGGAACGACCCCAACAACGGCCCGGTCACCAACTTCGACAGCAACATCAACGTCTACGTCGGCGGGGACTTCCTGGTCCGGGAGGCGGCGGCCGAGGCGGAGGGGAAGGTCGTCACCCTCGGCCGGTTCGACATGGACAAGCGGGACGGGGTCTCGCAGATCTACAACGTCGGTATCGCGGGCGTCGGTTCGCGGGTGCCGCCGCCGGACGGCTCCGACTACCTGACGGCGGGCGGCGACGTGACCATCGCCGACGGCGAGCGCCTGCTCGCCGAGGAGGGCACGCACTCCGGCCGCGTCGCGTACGCCGGTGACCTCACGGGCACGGTGGAGCCCGCCACCGCCCCGCGCTTCGACGAGGACGCGGCCGCCCCGTACACCGGGCTGCGCCCGCAGCTCACCGAGGCGAGCCGGTGCTACGCGTACGACGGCGACGAGCACCGGGAGGCGACGGGCACCTGGGTGAAGACCGGTGACGTCATGACGTTCACCGGTGACGGCTCCTCCGCGATCCAGATCTTCGACGTGGACGCCGACCTGGAGTCGGAGGCGGGCGGCAACACGGGGTTCGTCTTCAACGGCATCCCGGAGGGCGCGACCGTCCTCGTCAACGTCTACGGCTCCACCCGCAGCGTCGCCTCGTTCGCGGGCGCGCTCCCCAACGAGGGCCTCCGCGAGAACCTGCTGTGGAACTTCCCGGACGCCACCGACCTGACCATGAGCGGCCCGGCCCAGTTCGACGGCAGCGTGCTGGTGGGCCAGCCGACGAGCACCACCGTGCTCAGCATGAGCGGCACCAACGGGCGTTTCTACACGGCGGGTTCGCTCACCCACACCTCGTCGGGCGCCTCGGGCGGCCAGGAGATCCACGCGTACCCCTTCGACGGCGACCTCCCGTCCTGCTCGCCGGAGCCGACGCCGACCCCGACGGAGCCCACGCCGACCCCGACTCCCACCGAGCCCACGCCGACTCCCACGGAGCCGACCCCGACGCCGACGGAGCCGACGCCGACTCCCACGGAGCCGACGCCGACGCCGACGGAGCCGACGCCGACTCCCACGGAGCCGACGCCGACGCCGACGGAGCCCACCCCGACGCCGACGGAGCCGACCCCGACTCCCACCGAGCCCACGCCGACGCCGACGGAGCCGACCCCGACTCCCACCGAGCCCACTCCCACCCCCACCGAGCCCACGCCGACGCCGACGGAGCCGACCCCGACTCCCACCGAGCCCACGCCGACCCCCACCGAGCCCACCCCGACCCCCACCGGGCACACGCCGCACCCCACGCACTCGCCGAGCCACCCGGGTGAGCTGCCCGACACCGGTTCCCGGGGCGGCGAATGGATCATCGGATCCATCGCGGCAGCGCTGGTCGCCGCAGGCGGCACCGTGCTCGTGGCCACGCGCAGGGCTCGTCGCCGCACCTTCTAGCGGGCGCGGAGCACCGACCGTTAGCGTGGTTCGATGACCGAGCCGCTGCTGCACCTCGCCGAAGCACCTCACTGGGAGGCGGCCCGCGGGACAGGGACGTACGAGATGTCCACCCGCGGGCGCACCCTCCAGGAGGAGGGCTTCATCCACCTCTCGCTGCCCCACCAACTCCCCGGGGTGGCCCGGATGCTGTACGGGGACGACGGCCGGGACCTCGTGGTCCTGGTCGTCGACCCCGCCCGCCTCGCCGACCCCGTCCGGTACGAGGCGATGAAGCCCGGCGGCGAGGAGTTCCCGCACCTGTACGGACCGCTCCCGGTGAGCGCCGTCGTGGAGGTGCGGTCCTGGGACGGAGGACGACGAGAGGAAGACGAACCCCAGTGATCGGCCCCCTCATCGCGGTGACCGGAGCGACCGGAGCCGTCGGCGGCCGGGTCGCCCGACGGCTGGCCCGGACCGGCGTACCCGTACGGCTCCTCGGCCGCGACCCCGACCGGCTGCCCGACCTGCCCGGCGCCGACCACGCGCCCGCCGCCCGCTACGGCGACGCACAGGCCATGCGCCGGGCCCTCGACGGGGCCCACACCCTGTTCCTGGTCTCCGCCCACGAGAGCCCCTACCGGGTCCGCGAGCACACCACCGCGGTCGACGCCGCCGTGGCGGTGGGCGTGGAGCGGATCGTGTACGTGTCCTTCCAGGGTGCCGCGCCCGACGCCACGTTCACCTTCGCCCGCGACCACTGGGACACCGAGGCCCACATCCGCACGGCCGAGGTGCGCCACACCTTCCTGCGCGACAACTGGTATCTGGCCGGGCTGCCCGCGATGGCCGGGACCGACGGCGTGCTCCGCGGGCCCGGCGGCGACGGGCGGGTGGCGGCCGTCGCCCACGAGGACATCGCCGACGCGGCGGCGGCCGTGCTGCTGGACGAGGGCACGGACCACGACGACCGGGTCTACGACCTCACCGGCCCCGAGGCGTTCACCCTCGCCGAGGCGGCCGACGAACTGAGCCGGGTCACCGGGCGGCCCGTCGTCTACGTCCCCGAGACCCGCGAGGAGGCCTACGCCTCCCGGGCCGGCTACGGGGCGGAGGACTGGGAGGTGGCCGGCTGGGTCACCTCGTACGAGGCCATCGCCAACGGGGAGCTGTCCGCCGTCTCCGACGCGGTGCCCGCGCTCACCGGCCACCCGGCCAAGAGCTTCGCGCAGTTCCTGGTGGAGAACCCGGACAGCTACCGCCACCTGCTGGCGGGCGGCTGACCGGGAGGCCCCGCACGGGCGCGGCGGCCCGCCTCACCGCCACGGGATGTGACGCCACGGGCTGCCCTCGCTCTCCGCCAGCAGACGGTGGGCGAGGACGTTCTGCTCGTAGAACCGCCCGTACTCCTCCTCGTCGAACCGCAGGACCCGGCCCAGCGCGTACCCCGCCGAGAAGTCCTCCCAGGAACGGTGGGCCGACTTGGCGAGGGCCCCGGCGTACACGATCGCCGCTTCCGCGTCGGCCGGTGCGCAGTAGCGGGCCGACAGCCCCCAGCGCGCCAGGTTCACCGCCCGCCCGTAGTCGTACGCGACCGTCGTGTGCACCCGGCCGTCCGGCGGCAGCAGACCGTCCGCGCGGAACCGCGACTCGTAGCGCGTGATCCGGCGCACCAGGTCCTCGATGACCTTCACCGTGTCGGCGTCGGCCCCGAGGTCCTGGGCGTGCCCGGCGGCGGTCTCGCGCCACAGATCGGCCGAGGGCAGCTCGCCGAGCCCGGCCGCCAACCGCTCGCGGGCCCGCAGCACGAAGTCCGGCTCCGGGGGACTGTTGCGGGCCTCCAGCAGGACGTCCAGCTGCCTGCGCCACTTCGCGTGGTCGGTGATGCCCCAGGAGTCGCGCAGCTGATCGCGCTCGGCGGTGTAGTCGCGGCAGACCGTCCCGACCTCGTTCCACGGCACCGCGTTCCCGATCGCCAGGTGCGCCCCGCAGGCCAGCCCGTACGCCAGCGGCCCGTGCAGCGCCCCGTGGCGCAGCGCGAGCAGCCGGTTCTCCGGGAGGCGGTCGTTCTCCGCGTACGCGCGCTGCCACAGCGCCAGGTCCGTCGGGCCCGTCGGCAGCAGCAACTGGCCGGGCGTCCCGACGTTCACCCCCAGGAGGACGCCCGGGTCGGACCAGCCGAACTCGGCGGCCCAGCGCAGCGAGACCCCGTGGAAGACCCAGTCAGGATGCCAGGCCGGCAGCATCCCCCGGGTGAGCACCGGCCGGCAGACGAAGCCGGCCGGGTCGTGGTGCGCGCGCCAGGTGACCGTGTCGGGCCTGGCGTCCACCTCGGCGCGCGGCGCCGGGATGTACAGCTCGGTCCCCGCCAGCGCGGCCAGTCGGGCCCGGAGGTCGCCGCGCAGCGCCGCCTCGTGGAGGAGCTGCTCGGTCTCGGACGGCGGGACCCAGGGCGCCGGGGGAGCCGGGGGGTGGTTCGGGTGCATCGGGTTCATGACCACGCGATGTTCCGGTACGGGCTGGTGGGGTCCTGGACGAGGACGCGGTGCTCGTCGAGCGACTGCCGGTACGTGGGCTCCGCCGCCTCCGGCCCGTCGTCCTCGGCCCGGTGGACCACCCGGGCCATGAGGTAGCCGAGGGAGAAGTCCGCCCACGAGGAGTAGGCCGCCCGGGCGAGCCCGCCGAGCCGCAGCACGTCCTGCTCGGCCTCCTGCGGATCGACGTACCGGGCGCCGAGCGCGAGCCGCACGACGTTGACCGCCCGGCCCAGGTCGAAGGCGGCCAGGGTGTCGACGCGGCCCTCCGGGGCGAGCACGCCGTCGGCCTGGAACCTCTCCTCGTACCGGGTGACGTGTCGCAGCGCCCGGTCCGCCGCCGCCCGGTCCTCCGCGTCGCGCGCGGCGAAGGCACGGGCCACCGCGTCGGACCACTCCTCGTGCGTCGGGGTGCGCCCCAGCCGGTGCGCCAGGGTGTGCCGGGTCCGCAGGACGGCTTCCTGGACACGCCCGACCAGCTGGTTCTTCATCAGGGAGGCGAGGCGGTCGCGGTACTCGGCGCGGTGCGGGATGCCCCACGGGCTGCGCAGCCGGGCCCGGTCGGTCGCGTAGTCCTCGTAGGCGGCGCCCAGCCGGTTCCAGATCAGGCCGTTGGTGACCGCCAGATGGGCGCCGAGCGCCAGCCCGTGGGCGAGCGGCCCGTGCAGCGGCCCGCCGACGTCGGTGAGCAGGACGCCCCGCCGGGCCCCGCCGGAGAGCTCGTCCGCCCTCGCCCAGGCCTTCAGCCGCTTGGGCCGGGCGTCGACCATCGCCGCGTACGGGGTGCCGTGGTTCACCGCGAGCCGGCGCACGTCGTACGGCCAGAGCCGGGCCAGCTCACCGAGGCTCACCTCGCGGAAGACCCACTCCGGGTGCCAGGGCGGCAGCATCCCCTGGGTCAGGACCGGGACGCAGCTCCGCCCGGAGGCCTCGTCGCGGATCGCGGGCAGGGGGGCCGTCCAGCCGGGGATGTCCGCGTGCAGCCGGGCGCCGAGCACGTACAGCCGGGTCCGCGCCAGCAACTCCACGACCGCGTCGGCCTCGCCGCCCGCCACGGCCGCGGACAGCGCGCGCTCGATCTCCGTGGGCGCCACCGCCGTGCCGCCCGCTGTTCCCGCCCCGTTCCCCGTTCTCACGGAGCCGATCCTACGAAACGGGCACCGGGCCCGGTACGGGCGGTCAGAGCCCGGCCGGGCGCACCAGCCCCGACTCGTACGCGAACACGGCTGCCTGGGTCCGGTCGCGGACGCCCAACTTGACCAGGATCCGGCCCACATGGGTCTTCACCGTCTGCTCCGCCACGATCAGCTGCCGGGAGATCTCCGCGTTCGACAGGCCGCCGGCGATCAGCGTCAGCACCTCCGTCTCGCGCTCCGTCAGCTCCCCGACCCGCGCCTTCAGCGGCGGGCGCGGGGCCCCGGCCGTCCGGGAGAACTCCACGATGAGCCGCTTGGTGATGTTCGGGGAGAGCAGCGCGTCGCCAGCCGCCACCACCCGTACCGCGTGGGCGAGTTCGTCGGCCGAGGCGTCCTTCAGCAGGAAGCCCGAAGCGCCCGCGCGCAGCGCCTCGTAGACGTACTCGTCGAGATCGAAGGTGGTCAGCACGAGCACCTTCACCGCCGAGCCCTCGGCGGAGGTGATCCGCCGGGTCGCCTCGATACCGCCCAGCTCCGGCATCCGGATGTCCATCAGGACGACGTCCGGGGCGAGTTCGGCGACCTTGGCCACCGCGTCGAGCCCGTTGACGGCCTGACCGACGACCTCGATGTCCGGCTCGGCGTTCAGCAGGACCGTGAAGCCCTGGCGGACCATCATCTGGTCGTCGGCGATCACGGCGCGGATGGGCGGCGGTGTCATGGGGCGTCCTCGGTCGACTCGGTGCCGGTGGGCAGGATCGCGGTGACTTCCCAGCCACCGCCGGGCGTGGGGCCGGTGGCCAGCTCACCGCCGAGCATCGCCGCGCGTTCGCGCATGCCGAGCAGACCGTGACGCACCCCGGGGGAGGGGGCGGCCGGCCGGTCCGGCGGCGAGTTGACGACCCGGACGGTCACCCCGGCGGGCCGGTGGCCGATCACCACATCGGCGCTCGCCCCGGGCGCGTGGCGCAGCACGTTGCTCAGGGACTCCTGCACGATGCGGTACGCGGACAGCTCGACGCCCGGCGGGAGGGGGCGGGGGTCGCCCGTCGCGGAGAAGGAGACGGCGAGACCGGCCGAGCGCACCGTAGCGAGCAGGCCGTCCAGGCCGTCGAGGCCCGGCTGCGGTGCGTGCCGCGCACTCCCCGACGGGGCGCTCTCCGAACGCAGGACGCCGAGCACCCTGCGCAGCTCGGCCAGGGCTTCGAGGGCGTTCTCACGGATGCCGGCCAGATTCTCCCGCAGCTCCTCGGTGGGGTGCTCCACCAGATGCGGGGCGACCTGCGCCTGGATGGAGATCACCGACATGTGGTGGGCGACCACGTCGTGCAACTCGCGGGCGATCCGGCCGCGTTCCTCCAGCAGAGTCCGCCGGGCACGCTCCTCGGCGGTCAGCTCGGCCTGGACGACGAGGTCCTTGCGGGCGAGGCGCAGGCTGCGCAGCGCGGCGCCCAGGACCAGGGCGACGACGAACACCGGCGCGGAGCGGTCGAGGTCGAGGTTGTGCGGCTGGGTGGTGCGCAGGGTGAGGGCCAGCCCCGTCAGCAGGGTGAGGGCCAGCGCACCCGTCGCGCGGCGCAGGGGGACCCGCAGCGCCAGCAGGAACAGCGCCCCGCCCTGGAACGCCATCCCCATGATGCTCCAGGGGAACAGCCGGTCCTGGCTCATCACGGGCTCGGTGACCAGGATCGTGGCCGCCGACAGGGCCGTCGCCGCCCACCAGGCCCCCACCGGCCGGATCATCCCGGCCACCAGCGCCGCGGACTGCGCCAGCGCGGCCAGCACCGCCCACCCGCTGACCCCGTCGGTCGCGTCCACGGCCAGTTCGTTCGTACGGGGCACCGCGAAGCAGGCGGCCACGATGATCAACAGCACCAGCAGCGACGGCCGCCACACCGGAACGTCGGGCTCGCCCATGCGCGGCACCCGGTCGGCGGGCGCGGCCCACAACTCCTCGTACAGGGCACGCGGCGCACGGCGCACCGCCGCCCGCAGCCGGGCCCCCCTCGATGACGCCACCGCCCCCACCGCCCCCTCGGCTCCACTCCTGCTCAGCCTAGGACGTCTCCCGAAACACCTAGGCACGACGTGCGTGTCCCCTCTGCCCGGGGGAGGACTCCCGTACGACGAGGGAGCCCCCGCCGGGGCGCCGCCCACCCTGCTCGCAACCCCGGAACGCGGCCCAGCACACCAGCAGGGCCAGGGCGAACACCGGCAGCCAGAGCAACCGCGCGAGCACCCAGCCGGCACCGTCGGGCACGGTGTGCAGCCCCGGCAGCGGCCCGTCCGCGAACATCACCGCACTCGTCGTGACGATGATCATCGCGGTCTGGTGCCACAGGAAGACGGTCATCGCCGACAGGTTCACCACCGCCACCGCCGCCCAGAGGGCGGGTCTGCGCAGCGCCCGGCGCAGGGGCCCGAGCAGCAGGAGCGCCGCTCCGCACTGCGCCAGCCCGAACGCCACCGCGGCCAGGCTCGGCGGATCCAGATTGGACATCCGGCCCCCCGGAACGCCGACCATGGAGGCCGGATATCCGGCCCACAGCACGAGCGCGACCGCCGCGGAGGCCCCGCCGAGCAGCAGCGCCCAGCGGCCCGTCCGACCGCGCAGCCCGCCCCGCGCCACCCGCGCCCCCAGGCAGGAGAACACCAGCCAGCCGGCGACCACGTTGACCCACCCCAGCTCGCGAGGACCGCCGAGGCCCAGGCGTACGAGGTCGACGTGCAGCACCACCACGAGCGGCCACAGCGGGTGCAGCCGCGCCACCAGCGGAGTCAGCGCGGTCAGCGCGGCGAAGACCAGCAGGAACCACAGCGGGGACCAGACCAGCTTGACCAGCGCCCGGACCGTCGACCCGCCCACCCCGGCCATCAGCATCGCCACCGCCGCGAGCGCCCACACCACGAGCACCGCCGCCACCGGCCGGAACAGGCGCCCCAGCCGGCCGCCCACCCACCGCCCGTACGGCACGCCGCGCAGCCGGGCCGACGCCCAACTCCCGGCCGCCACCTGCCCGCCCACCAGGAAGAACACCGCGAGGGTCTGGAACACCCAGGAGGCCGGAGTCAGTTCGGGCAGATACGTCAGCGGGCTCGCCCCGCGCACCGTGCCGCTGTCGGTGACCAGCGCGGTCACCAGCCAGTGCCCGCCCACCACGCCGAGGATCGCCAGGGCCCGCAGGGCGTCGACGGCCCGGTCCCGGCCGGGCGGGGTGGCGGCCTCGATCCGTGCGACGAGACCGGTCATCGGGAGGCCTCCAGCGGTTCGGCGCCCGCCGCTATCCGGGCCAGGTTCGTCAGGGAGCGGGAACCGGGCAGCAGATAGTCGCTGTGGCCGCCGTCGCCCGCGTCGAACACCCCGGCCCCGAACCGGTCCGCCACCGGATCGGTCCCGAAGCCGACCGTCGCCACGAACGGCACCCGCACCCGGACATGGGGCACCCGGGCGATCCAGTCCCCGCCGCTCCGGCCCGCCCACACCCGGGCCCCGGTGCGCAGCGCGGCGGCGTCCGGGGCTCCGACCCCGGGGCTGCCGTAGAGGACGAGGGCGTCGGCCGCCGTCCCCCGCGCGGACCGGGCGCAGACCACCGAACCGTAGGAGTGGCAGAGCAGGCTGATCCGGGCACCGGGGAGCATCGCGCGCACCCCGTCCACCAGGGCGCGCAGCCCCGGCGCGGCCTCGTCGGCCCGACCGGCGGTCAGGGCGGCGGGGCCGACGGCGGCGGGCGTGCGGTAGCCGAGCCAGGCGACGACGGCCGCGTCCGCCCCCAACTCCCGGTGCAGTGCCCTGGCGTCACGCCGCAGCCGCCAGTACGCGTCCAGTCCGACGCCCGCCCCGGGCACCAGCACCGCGACCCGCCGGGCGGCGGACAGGTCCCCGACGACCTCGGTGCTCCGCCCGCCGTCCCGCCCGTCGAAGGCGAGGAACCGCCGCCCGGGCTCGGCCATCTCCCGCAGCGAGGCGGCCCGCCGCAGGTCCCCGTGCTCCGCCGCCGCCCGTTCGGCGGCCCGGATGTCCTGCCGGCTCACCGCGTACCGCCGGGCGAGCGCCGTCGGGTCCGCGTCCCGCAGCGGACCGTGAACGCTCGGCGCGGGGGCGGGCACGGCTGCGGGCCGGGCCGCTCCGGACACCGGCACGGCCACCGCGAAAGTGACGAGGGCGGCGAGCAGGGCGCGGAACCGGCGGGCTCCGCGCGGGCGGTCGGGCATGGGGTGGGGTCCTTCCGTACCAGGGGCATCGCGTGCTTGCGGTACAGAAGTTAGGGACGGGGGCCGGTAGTCGGCGTCCCGCTGGAGGGGGCTCTCGCGGGGTGGCTCTCAGGTATGACGTGGGGGACACGGGCGGGGACGGGCCGGCGGGGTCCGGCTGCCGGGGCGGGGCGGGCGGGGCGTCGAGGCGGCCTCGTCCGGTGCGGGGCTCGGACGCCGGGGCGGCGCGGCGGGGTGGGGGCGGTGCGGGGCTCCGCCGGTGTCGTAGCGGGGGCCTCGGCCCGTGCGGTGCGGGGCTCCGCCGGGGTCGTGGCGCGGGCCTCGTCCGGCGCGGCGGGTGTGGGCGCGGTGCCGGCCCGGGGTTCCGGTCCTTCGGAGGCGGCGCGGTGTCAGGCGCGGGCGGTGTGCTCCAGGATCGCGGCGGCGAGCGGGGCGTGCACCTCGCGGGGGAGCGCGTGGCCCATGCCCGGGATCTCGACGAGCCGCGCGCCGCGGATCGCCTGGGCGAGGTGTTCGGAGTGCGGGGGCGGGAAGACAGGCTCGGCGAGGGCCGAGACGACCAGGGTGGGCACCCGGGTCCCGGCGAGCTGCTCGGTGCGGTCCATCCCGGAGTAGTCGGCGCGGGCGTGCGCGTCACCGGCACGGTGGTGCCCGGTGTGCTCGATGATCCGGCGCTCCAGGGCGCGGGTGCGGTCGGCGTCGAAGGGGAGCACATCGCCGCCCAGCGCCCGCCAGTGCTCCACGCGCCGCTCCAACTCGGCCTCGGGGCCCCGGTCCTCCACGGGCCGGGACCACAGCTCCAGCAGAGCGGGCGCGACGCCGGGAAGCCGATCGGGCGGGACGCGGGTGCCGTCCGGGGCGGTGTAGGGAAGGGAGCTGAGCGCTCGTGTCCCGAACACCGTCGCGCTCAGCAGCCGCTCGGGGCGGTCGGCGACGAGCAGCTGGGCGAGCATGCCGCCCAGCGACATCCCCGCGATGTGCGCGCGCTCCACCCCGAACGCGTCGAGCACGGCCACGGCGTCCTCGGCCAGCGCGGTGAGCGGGTAGGGCCGCTCGTCGAAGGCCCAGGTGGACCGGCCGGTGTCCCGGTGGTCGTAACGGATCACGCGGTGCCGGGCGGCGAGCAACTCCACCAACTCGTCGGGCCAGCCGAGCCCGGACGCCTGCGCGCCCATGATCAGCAGCAGGGGGGAGGCGTCGGGAGCGCCGTGGTCCTGGGCCCAGAGGCGGACGCCGGGGGCGACGTCGACGAAGCGTTCCATGGTGGACCTCGCTGTTCTGCTGAGCCGGACACTAGACGAAACGGTTCGTCTCGCTTTGAGGTTAGCGCATCGCCGGGCGCGGGTCCAGTGGACAGGGAAACGGCCCCGGCCCCGCGTGAACACGCGTGGCCGGGGCCGCCGAGGCGTTGATCCGGAGATCAGGCCTTCTTGGTCTCCCAGAAGATCCGGTCGACCTCGGCGATCAGGTCCAGGGCCTTCTGGCCCGTCTTCGGGTCGTTCGAGCCCTTGGCCGCGGAGAGCGCCTTCAGGGTGTCGTTGATCAGCTGGTGCAGCTCCGGGTACTTCTCGAAGTGCGGGGGCTTGAAGTAGTCGCTCCAGAGCACCGAGACGTGGTGCTTCGCGAGCTCGGCGCGCTGCTCCTTGATCAGGACGGCGCGGGTGCGGAAGTCCGCGTCCTCGTTGGCCTGGTACTTCTCCTGGACGGCCTTGACCGACTCGGCCTCGATGCGGGCCTGGGCCGGGTCGTACACGCCGCAGGGCAGGTCGCAGTGGGCGCTGACCTTCACCTTGGGGGCAAACAGGCGGGAAAGCATGGAGCTGTCCTCCTCGTGATCGTCTTCTCAGGTGGGACATTACTCCGTGGAGAGCCGCTTTCCGTGGCTGCCCCAGGGGCTTAGGTCAAAAGTCCGGTGTGAGAATCGGGCCGTCGGCCGAATGTACGGAGCGGTGCCCCGGCGTTGTGCTGACGATGTGGCGGAGGAAGAACGGGGAGGTGCCGGAGATGCCGGAGCGGCGACAGGTGTCCGGAGGCGGACGGGTGACGCGGCGTCCGTTGCGGGTGGTGGAGGTGACGGGCCCCTCGATGGTGCCCACGCTCTACCACGGCGACCTGCTGCTCGTGCAGTACGGAGCGCCCGTGAGCCCCGGTGACGTGGTGATCCTGCGCCACCCCTTCCAGCAGGACCTGCTGGTGGTCAAGCGGGCCACCGAGCGGCGGCCCGGCGGCTGGTGGGTGCGGGGCGACAACGCCTTCGCGGGCGGGGACAGCACCGATTACGGGACCGTGCCGGAGGAGCTGGTGCTGGCCCGGGTGCGGGCCCGCTACCGGCCCCTGGCCAAGGGTCAGCGGTCGGTGACGGCGGTGCTGGGCTGGGCGGTCTCCGCGCTGCGGCCGGTGCGCTCGGCCTCCTCGCGTTTGCGGGCCCGGTAGGCGGCCACGTTCGCGCGGGTCGCGCAGCGGTCCGAGCAGTAGCGCCTGGAGCGGTTGGTGGACGTGTCCAGGTAGGCGTTGCGGCAGGGCGCCGCCTCGCACAGGCCGAGGCGGTCCACGCCGTGCTCGGTCAGGTGGAAGGCCAGGCCCATCGCCGCGATGGCCGCGTAGCCGGCGGTCGCGTTCGACGGGTGGTCGGCCAGGTGCATGTGCCAGTCCGGCCTGCCGTCCTGGTCGCGTACGTCGTGCCCCGAGATCTGCGGGCTCACCGGGAACTCCAGCAGCAGCGAGTTCAGCAGGTCGACCGCGAGGGTCTCGTCGCCGCCGTCCGCCGCGTCGAAGACCGCGCGCAGCCGCGCCCGTACGGAACGGAACCGGGTCACGTCCGCGTCCGTCGTCCGCCGGGCCGCCTGCTGATTGGCTCCGAACAGCTCCCGGACCGCCTCGACGGAGGTGAGGGCGTCCTTGTTGCGGGCCGGCTCCTCGGTGTTGACCAGGCGCACGGCGTAGTCCGAGTAATAGGCCAGTTCCACTTGTAGTCCTTACGGTGTCGGTCTAGAGTCGGGGCGTCGGCCAGTGTAATGGTCGATTGGCGTAAACGGGCATTACGTAAACGGGCATGACGTGGAGGTTGGCGTGACGGAGACGGCTACGGGCACCGACTGGCAGTCCTGGCAGGAGAGCTGGGACCGGCAGCAGGAGTGGTACATGCCCGACCGTGAGGAGCGGTTCCGGGTGATGCTGGACATGGTCGAGGCGGTCGTCGGGCCGGAACCGCGGGTACTCGACCTCGCGTGCGGTACGGGAAGTATTACGGACCGGCTCCTCAAGCGGTTCCCGAACGCCACGAGCACCGGGGTCGATCTCGACCCCGCCCTCCTGGCCATCGCGCGCGGCACCTTCGACGGCGACGACCGGGTCGCCTTCGTCACCGCCGATCTCAAGGACCCCGACTGGACGGCCCGGCTGCCCCACACCTCGTACGACGCCGTCCTCACCGCCACCGCCCTGCACTGGCTGCACCGGGATCCGCTCACCACGCTCTACGGGCAGCTCGGCGGCCTCGTCCGGGACGGCGGGGTGTTCATGAACGCCGACCGCACGATCGACACCGCCACCCCCCGCATCAACGCCGCCGAACGCGCCCACCGGCACGCCGCGATGGACCGCGCCAAGGAGGCCGGGGCGCTGGACTGGGCCGACTGGTGGGCCGTCGCCGCGAAGGACCCCGTGCTGGCCGCGCCCACCGCCGAGCGGTTCGCGATCTACGGCGAGCACGCGGACGGTGACATGCCGTCCGCCGACTGGCACGCCCGCACCCTGCTGGCCGCCGGTTTCGGTGAGGCCCGCGCGGTCTGGGCGTCCCCCTCGGACTCCCTGGTCCTCGCGGTGAAGTAGCCGCCCGCGCAAGGCCGTGGGGCGAGGAGAGGGGCGGTACGGGCTTCGGGCCCGTGCCGCCCCTCGTTCTTTCTCCGCCGCCATCCGCAACTCTCCGCCGCCACCCGCAACCTCCGCCGGGCCCCGGCGCACTGGAAGGGTGAGACGGTCCGCCTCCGCGGGCCGGGAAGCGGTGAGAGAAGGGGGCGGGGACTTGTCCGTTCCGGGGAGGGGCCGCCATGCGGGCCGATGACGACGTGGCGCTGCGCGCCTTTGTGGAGAGCAGACGGACCGCGCTGTTCCGCAGCGCCTATCTGCTCTGCGGCGACCGGCACGAGGCCGAGGACCTCGTCCAGAGCGCCCTGGTCAAGGTCGTCCTCGGCGGTCGCCGCCACGGCCGGCTCGACAACATCGAGGCGTACGCCCGCAAGACGCTGGTCAACACGTTCATCGCCGGCCGACGGCGGTTCTGGCGGCGGGAGCGGGCGTACGGCGAACTGCCCGACCGTCCGGGGAACACGGCCGACACGGACACCGGTCTGGTCGTCCGGCAGGCGCTCGCCCGGCTCACGGCCAGGCAGCGGGCGGTGCTGGTGCTCCGCTACTGGGAGGACCTCAGCGTGGAGGCCACGGCCGAGGCGCTCGGTATGCGGACGAACACGGTCAAGAGCCACACGGCTCGGGGGTTGGCGGCGCTGCGCGCCGGGATGGCGGAGGAATTGGTATGAACGAGGTCCGTGAACTGCTCGACCGCGCAGCCGAGGGAGCGGGGCAGCCCGCGTTCTCCGCCCGGGCGGTGTACGCGAAGGCCGCCCGGATCCGCAGACGCCGCCGGGCCGCCGCCTCGGCGGCGGTCCTCGCGGTGGTCGCCGCCGGGGCGTTCGCCCTGCCCCGTACGGGCGGCGACGAGGACCCCGCACCCGCCTCGGTGGCGTCGGCCGGGCCGTCCCCGTCCCCGTCCGCCGCCGACCGGGCCGGGCGGCTGGCCGCGCTGCTGCCGCCGGACGTGGGGGAGATCGAAGAGGTCGCGCTCCTCGCCCTCATCAAGGGGGCGACTCCCGAACAGGCGCGGACCACCCGTCTCGGACCGCTGGACGGGCAGTACGCGTTCCGCAGGGACGGCGGCGTCGGCTATCTGGTGCTGAGCCTGGAGGACCGGGAGGCGGTGGTGAAGAAGACGGGCCGCCCGGCCGATCCGGACGAGGACCTCTGCGTCCGGGTGGGCCAGGAGCCGTCCCGTACCGACTGCGAGCGCGAGGCGCTTCCCGACGGCCGGGCGCTGACGACGTGGCGCGACACGATGGACGTCGGGGGAGACGACAGCGTCGGCTGGGGGCCCGAACTGGCCGGCCGGCTCGTCCAGCCGGACGGCTCGCAGTTCCTCGTACGCTCCAGCACCGGTTTCGAGGGCACCGGCACCCAGGGGCCCCTGCTCCCGGAGCCGCCGCTCTCCCGGGCGCAGCTGAAGGCGCTGCTCACCGGCCCGGAGGTGCTGCCGAAGGGCTGACGCCCCTGACGCGCGGGAGGGCGGTACGGACCGGGGTCCGTACCGCCCTCCCGTGTGCGACGGGGCCGCCGCGGCGGCCCTACAGCACCTTGGACAGGAACGACTTCGTCCGGTCGTGCTGGGGGTCGGTCAGCACGTCGCGCGGGTGGCCCGACTCGACCACCACGCCGTCGTCCATGAAGACCAGCGCGTCGCCCACCTCGCGGGCGAAGCCCATCTCATGGGTGACGACGATCATCGTCATGCCGTCCTCGGCGAGGCCGCGCATGACGTCCAGGACGTCGCCGACGAGCTCCGGGTCGAGCGCGGACGTCGGCTCGTCGAAGAGCATCAGCTTCGGCTCCATCGCCAGCGCGCGGGCGATGGCCACGCGCTGCTGCTGACCGCCCGACAGCTGGGTGGGGTAGTTCCCCGCCTTGTCGGAGAGGCCCACCCGGTCCAGCAGCTTCTCGGCGCGGGCCCGGGCCACGGCCTTGGTCTCGCCCTTGACCTGGATCGGCGCCTCCATGACGTTCTCGATGGCCGTCATGTGCGGGAACAGGTTGAAGCGCTGGAAGACCATGCCGATGTCCCGGCGCTGGAGCGCGACCTCGCTGTCCTTCAGCTCGTAGAGCTTGTCGCCCTTCTGCCGGTAGCCGACCAGCTCGCCGTCGACCGAGAGCCGGCCGGCGTTGATCTTCTCCAGGTGGTTGATGCACCGCAGGAAGGTCGACTTGCCGGAGCCGGACGGGCCGATCAGGCAGAACACCTCACGCGGGGCGACCTCCAGGTCGATGCCCTTGAGGATGTGGGCGGCGCCGAAGGACTTGTGGACGCCCTCGGCCTTCACCATGGGGGTGGTCATGCGGAGACACCTCCGGAGGGCCGGTTGCCGAACGCGGCGAGGTTGACCTTGACGCGCTGCCACGGGGTGAGCGGCAGCGAGCGCAGCGAGCCGCGGGCGAAGCGGCGCTCCAGGTAGTACTGGCCGACGCTGAACACACTGGTCATCACGATGTACCAGATGGACGCGACGAACAGCATCTCCATCACCGCGTACGACGTGGAGCCGATCTGCGAGGTGGAGCGGAGCAGTTCGTTGTACGTGACCGCGTAGACCAGCGAGGAGGTCTTCAGCATGTTGATGAACTCGTTGCCGGTCGGCGGGATGATCACCCGCAGCGCCTGCGGGAGGACCACCCGGCGCATGGTCTTGCCCTGGGTCATGCCCAGCGCGTGCGAGGCCTCGGTCTGGCCCTCGTCGACCGACTGGATGCCGGCCCGGCAGATCTCCGCCATGTAGGCGGCCTCGTTCAGCGCGAGCCCCAGCAGGGCGCACATGAACGGGGTCATGACGTCCGTCATCTCGTCCTTGTAGATGAACGGGATGTTCAGGACCGGGAAGATCAGCGCCAGGTTGAACCAGAGCAGCAGCTGTACGTAGACCGGGGTGCCCCGGAAGAACCAGATGTACAGCCAGGCCACCCAGCTGGTGACCGGGTTCTTCGACAGCCGCATCACGGCGAGCACGACGCCGAGGATCACGCCGAGCACCATCGCGAGGACGCTGATCAGCAGGGTGCGGCCCGCACCGGCGACGACGTTCTTGTCGAACAGCTTGTCGCCGACGGCGTGCCACTGGATGTTGCCCTGCGAGAAGGCGTACCCGAGGGCGACGAGGAGGCCGATGACCACGACGCCGCTGATCCAGCGGCCGACATGGCGGACCGGAATGGCCTTGATGTTCTCCGGGGCCGGGGTGGCGCCCTTGGAGACGGACACCGGGCCGGCCGGTGAACCGGCGGGTGTCCTGTCGAACTTGTCAGTCATGGTGACTGCCCTTCAGTGAAGCGTCCGGTCACTTGCCGCCGTTGATGGCGGCCTTGTCGATCGCTCCCGTACCGGCGCCCCACTTGTCGAGGACCTTCTGGTACGAACCGTCGGCGATGATCGCGTCGACGGCCTCCTTCAGGGCGTCGCGCAGCCCGGTGTTGTCCTTCTTGACGGCGATGCCGAACGGGCCGGCGTCGACCTGCTCGCCCACGACCTCGAAGGCCTTGCCGCCGTCGGCCTTGCGGGCCAGGTCCACCGCGACCGGGTAGTCGTTGACACCGGCGACCGAACCGCCGGACTTCACGCGGGTCTGCGCCTCGGTGTCGTTCTCGAACGACTCGATCTTGATGGCCTTCTCGCCGCCGTCCGTACAGGCCTTCGACTGCTTCTTGAGGGCCTCCTCGTACGTGGTGCCGCGCTGCACCGCGGCCGGCTTCCCGCACAGGTCCTCGATGGACTTGATGTTCTGCGGGTTGCCCTTCTTCGTGTACACGGCGGTGCCGGCGAGGAAGTAGTCGACGAAGTCGACGCCCTCGCCCAGCTTCTTGCCGGAGTCGTCCAGGCCCTCCTGGCGCTGCTTGTTGTCCGTGATCGACGACATCGCGATGTCGTGACGCCCGCTGTTCAGGGCGGTGATCAGGCCGTCGAAGGAGCCGGAGGTGAACTCGAACCTCACCCCGAGCTGCTTTCCGAGAGCCTCCGCGATGTCGGGGTCGACACCCACGATCTTTCCGTTCTCCACGGACTCCATCGGGGCGTATTCGGCATTCGTGCCGACCTTGATCACACCGGACTTCTGGTACTTCTCCGGCAGCTTCGAGAAGAGCGGAGCGCCGCTCTTGGTCTCCTTGCCGCTGCCGCTCTCCTGGGAGGAGCTGTCTGTCTGGTCGCCACAGGCGGTGAGCAGCAAGGTGCCGGCGACCGCGATGGCGCCGATCGCCGCAATCCGGGACTTCGCGGTCGTACGACGCGTGGTGCTTGCGGTCATGTCGGGATCCTCCGGCAGGTGAGGGTGTGGTGCTGGTGGGCGGCTTGGCACGCACCTTCGAGTGTCGCCACCTTGTGTGATGACGGCATCCTGCCATTTGGACTGGCCCATTCAGGGGTCCGGTCATGTCAAAATCGGATAACGGGCGACCCCCGAACATCAACGGCCGGTGCGCGAGAACCGGACCATCTGTGGGGATTCATTCCCCCCGCCGGAGAATCTTCGGCGTGTCTCGACCGGTGGACGGCATTTATGCCGGTTTGCCGACTTGTCCAGATATTCGACTATGAGTCACGTCACCGCGTCGATATGGACTCGTCCGTAACATCGTTCGTCCGGTAAGAAAGACGTTTACACCCCTCATCCGGGGCTCAGGGCGCGTGTGCGGCGCGCCCGCGCGTACGTACCACCTCCCTGCCGGAGCGGGCCAACCGCTCGGTGCGGGGCGCGTACGCGGTGCCCGCCCACCCCTCCTCAACCAGGAGTGGCCACCCTCAAACGATGAATACCTAAGGGGTCAACACCATGGCAGCGGAGATCGTCAATCCTCGCAGCGACAGCAGCATCGACAGTGGCATCCAGCGCACGGGCGCGGCGGACACCGGGGCCGACGAGCCCTTCGATCCGGCCTTCGCCCTTCACCGGGGCGGGAAGATGGCCGTGCAGGCCACCGTCCCGATCCGGGACAAGGACGACCTTTCCCTGGCCTACACGCCCGGCGTGGCGAAAGTGTGCAGCGCCATCGCCGACAACCCCGAGCTCGTCCACGACTACACCTGGAAGTCCCAGGTCGTGGCCGTCGTGACGGACGGCACCGCCGTGCTCGGCCTCGGCGACATCGGGCCCGAGGCGTCCCTCCCGGTCATGGAGGGCAAGGCCATCCTCTTCAAGCAGTTCGGCGGGGTCGACGCCGTCCCGATCGCGCTCGCGACCACCGACGCCGACGAGATCGTCGACACCGTCGTCCGGCTCGCCCCCTCCTTCGGCGGGGTCAACCTGGAGGACATCTCGGCGCCCCGGTGCTTCGAGATCGAGCGCAAGCTCCAGGAGCGGCTGGACATCCCGGTCTTCCACGACGACCAGCACGGTACGGCCGTCGTCACCCTCGCCGCCCTGCGCAACGCGGCGAAGCTCTCCGGGCGGACGCTCGGCGACCTGCGCGGCGTCATCTCCGGCGCGGGCGCTGCGGGCGTGGCCATCGCCAAGTTCCTGCTGGAGGCGGGGATCGGCGACATCGCGGTGGCCGACCGCAAGGGCATCGTCAGCCGCGACCGCGACGACCTCACCGAGGTCAAGCGCGAACTGGCCGAGCTGACCAACCGGGCGGGCCTCTCCGGTTCGCTGGAGCAGGCGCTCGCCGGCGCGGACGTCTTCATCGGCGTCTCCGGCGGTACGGTCCCGGAGGCGGCGGTGGCCTCCATGGCCCCCGGCGCGTACGTCTTCGCGATGGCCAACCCGAACCCGGAGGTCCACCCGGACGTCGCGCACAAGTACGCGGCGGTCGTGGCGACCGGTCGTTCGGACTTCCCGAACCAGATCAACAACGTGCTGGCGTTCCCGGGCATCTTCGCCGGCGCGCTCCAGGTCCGGGCCTCCCGGATCACCGAGGGCATGAAGATCGCCGCGGCGAACGCGCTGGCCGACGTGGTCGGCGACGAGCTGGCGGCGGACTACGTGATCCCGTCCCCGTTCGACGAGCGGGTCGCGCCTGCCGTCACGGCGGCTGTCGCCGCGGCGGCGCGGGCGGAGGGCGTGGCCCGGCGCTGAGGTCGTTGTCGAGCGGAGCTTGATGGGCGGGGCCCGTACTCGTACGGGCCCCGCCCGCGCGTTTCCGCCTTGCGGCGATCACCCCAGGCCCCGCGGGGGCTCCATGGTGCGGGCCCACCCCGGTTGGTGTGCGTCACACCCCAAGGCGGTTACGTGCACGCCCCGCCCCGCCTATCGTCGAGCCATGTTCGCCGCCTACGCAGCCCGCATCGATCCCGACCAGCCCCTCACCGGCCTGGAGCTGGGCGATCGCCCGGCCCCCGAGGCGCGTCCCGGGTGGAGCACCGTCACCGTCCGGGCCGCCTCCCTCAACCACCACGACCTCTGGTCCCTGCGGGGCGTGGGCCTCTCGCAGGACCGGCTGCCGATGATCCTCGGCTGCGACGCGGCCGGCGTCGACCAGGACGGCAACGAGGTCGTCCTGCACTCCGTCATCGGGCAGTCCGGGCACGGCGTCGGGCCCGACGAGCCGCGCTCCATCCTCACCGAGCGCTACCAGGGCACCTTCGCCGAGCAGGTCACCGTCCCCACCTGGAACGTCCTGCCCAAGCCGAAGGAACTCAGCTTCGCCGAGGCGGCCTGTCTGCCGACCGCCTGGCTCACCGCCTACCGGATGCTGTTCACCAACGCCGGGGTGCGGCCCGGCGATTCCGTGCTCGTCCAGGGCGCCGGCGGCGGGGTCGCCACCGCCGCGATCGTCCTCGGCAAGGCCGCCGGGCTGCGGGTCTTCGCCACCAGCCGGGACAAGGCCAAGCGCGAGCGGGCGGTCGAACTCGGCGCGCTGGAGGCGTACGAGCCCGGCGCCCGGCTTCCGCAGCGGGTGGACGCCGTCATCGAGACCGTGGGGGCCGCCACCTGGTCCCACTCCGTCAAGTCGCTGCGGCCCGGCGGGACCCTCGTCATCTCCGGGGCCACCAGCGGCGACCGGCCCGCCCACGCCGAGCTGACCCGGATCTTCTTCCTGGAGCTGAAGGTCGTCGGCTCCACCATGGGGTCCAGGGACGAGCTGGAGGACCTGCTCGCGTTCTGCGCGACCACCGGGGTGCGCCCGGTCATCGACGAGGTGCTGCCGCTGGACCGGGCCCGGGAGGGGTTCCGGCGGCTGGAGTCGGGTGACCTGTTCGGGAAGATCGTGCTCACTCCCTAGGACCGACGGGAACTTCTCCGTTCCGCATACTTGAACAAGTCTCAGCTTTGCTGGTGAGATGCCGCCCATGCGAATGGGCAGAGCACTCATGGCAGTTGTCGTCGCGTCCGTGCTCGCGGCGGGGGCCCTCGCCCCCGCCGCCTCGGCGCGCCCCGCACCCGTCTCCCCCTCCTCGGCCTCGTCCCCGTCCCCGTACGAACGCGCCATCCCGCCCCTCACCGACGACCGCGGGCGCACCCTCACCCTGCGCGGCTGGAACGTCGAGGACAAGGCGAACCGCGGCGAGGACGCCCTCAGCGCCATCACCGAACGGCACTTCCGCGACCTGCGGGCCCGCGGCTTCAACTTCGCCCGGCTGCTGGTCTTCTGGGACGACCTGGAGCCCCGGCGCGGCCAGTACAGCGCGCGCTACCTCGCCAGGATCGAGCGCATCCTGGACTGGGCGCACCAGCACCGCGTCCACGTCCTCATCGACGCCCACCAGGACGTCTTCGGGCCCGCGTTCGGCCACCGGGGCATCCCGGAATGGGCCACCAGGACCGACGGGCTGCCGTTCACCCCGAACCCCGACGACTGGTTCTCCGAGTATTTCCAGCCCGCCGTGCAGCGGGCCTTCACCCACCTCTACGAGGACCCCGACCTCCAGCGCGCCCAGGCCGCCATGTGGCAGGTCCTCGCCGACCGTTTCGGCCGCCACCCCGCCGTCATCGGCTACGACCTCATCAACGAGCCCATGGGGGAGCTGAAGGAGGGCGAGGACCTGCCGGCCGCCGCCCGCCGCATCGAGGCCGAGCACCTCACGCCCCTGTACAACCGGCTCGCCCGGGCCGTCCGGGCGAAGGACCGTACCACCTGGATCTTCGTCGAGCCGACCCCCATCGTCGGGGAGGGCGTCCCCACCGGGCTGGGGCGCATCGAGGACCGGCGGACCGTGTACGCCCCGCACTTCTACAACACCGCCATGGAGGCGGGCGCGGACTACGATCCCTCGGCCGGCTGGATCGAGGCGTACGAGGCCGCCATCACCGCCTACCCGGCCCGCCACCGGATGCCCGTGGTCGTGGGGGAGTGGGGGCCGCTCAACAACGCCCTTCCCAACATGGGCCGCTTCTACCGCGAGGCCGTCGACTCCCTGAACCGCTACAGCTCCGGCTGGGCGGGATACGTCTGGTGCTACGGCGGCGGCTACTGCGCCGTCGACGCGCAGGGCCGCTTCCGTACGAACAAGGAGCGGACGGCCACCCCGTACGCCCCGGCCGTCGCGGGGGCCGTCCGATCCGAGGCGTACGACGCGGACACCCGCTCCTACCGCCTCGCCTACCGTGCCGCCGCCCGCCCCGGGGCGACGGAGCTGTCCCTCCCGCCGTCGCCCCGGGGCTGGCGTGTCTCCGTCACCGGCCCGGCGCTGGTCACCGGCGGCCCCGGCGCGCCGTCGCGCGGCGGATGGCCGGTCGTACGGGCGTGGCCCGGGAGCGAGGTGGTGGTGACCGTGCGGGAGGGTGGCCCGTATGGACGAACTGACCACCCCTGAAGGGTTCCTGCTGCGCCCCTGGGAGGCCGCCGACGTCTCGGCGGTGCTCCGCGCCTTCGCCCCGGCCGAGATGGACCGGCAGACGGACCGCCCGGTGTCCGACCGGCCCGGGGCGCTGGCCTGGATCGCGGACCGCACGCGTGAACGAGGGGCGCGCACCGGCTACTCCTGGGCGGTCGCGGGGGAGGACGGTGTCGCCCTCGGCTGTGTCGCGGTCGGCGCCGTCAACCTCGCCCACGGCACCGGCTGGGTCTCCTACTGGACCACGGAGGAGGCGCGCGGCCGGGGTGTCGCCCCGGCCGGTGTGCGGGCGTTGGCGCGCTGGGCCTTCGACGAGCTCGGGCTGTACCGGCTGGAGCTGGGCCACCGCACCGACAACCCGGCCTCCTGCCGGGTCGCGACCCGGTGCGGATTCGTTCCCGAGGGCGTCGAGCGGGCCAAGCTGCGCTATGGCGACGTCCGGTACGACGTCGAGCGGCATGCCCGCCTGGCCGACGATGATGTCAACTTTGATTGACGAGGAGGTTATGTCAATGTAGGTTGACACCATGACCGAAGCAACGGATCTGGCCGCACGTGCCGGTGACCGCGACCCGCGCGTCGGGCTGCGGGCGGTGGCCGCGCTGCGGCGGCTGCTGGAGCAGCTCGAAGCCGTACAAGTCAGAAGTGCCCGCGTCCAGGGCTGGTCGTGGCAGGAGATCGCCGCCGAGCTGGGCGTCAGCAGGCAGGCCGTGCACAAGAAGTACGGGAGGCGTTGATGTTCGAGCGATTCACCCGAGGGGCCCGCGCCACCGTGAAGGGCGCGGTGGCCCGGGCCGAGCGCGTCGGAGCCGACTCGGTGACCGAGGAACACCTGCTGTACGCCCTGCTGGAACAGGAGGGCGGCCGGGCCGCGTTCGCCGCCACCGCGCTCGGCCTCCCCGACCGCCGCGCCTCCCTGGACGCCGCCTTCGCCGAGGCCCGCCGCCGCGGTGGCCTGACCAAGGCCGACACCGACGCCCTCGCCGACATCGGGATCGACATCGGCGCGATCGTCTCCCGGGTCGAATCGGCCCACGGCGAGGGAGCCCTGGCCGCCGACCGGGGTGGCCGCCGGTGGTGGTCGGGGCACCGTGCGTTCACCCCGGGCGCGAAGGCCGTCCTGGAGAACTCCCTGCGGGTCGCCCTGGGGCGCGGCGACCGCTTCATTGGCGAGGAACACCTGCTCCTCGCCCTCACGGCGAAGCCCGGAGTCGTCGCCGACGTCCTCGCCGAGCACGGCGCGACCTACGCGACCGTGCACCGCGCGCTGTACGGCCCCGACGCCGACGGGGGGCAGGGACACGCGAAGGCCGGGTGAACCGGGTGCGCCGAACGGGGCCCGAGCAGGCGAGCAGGGGCCCGGAGGGGGCGGGGCGGTCGTCCGGCGTCGGACGACCGCCCCGCCCCCGCGGAGCCGAGCCGGCTCAGGCCTTCCGCTCGTCCTCCGGCGTCAGCAGGGCCTCGATCCGCGCCGTCGCCGCCCCCAGGTGGCGGCGGGCCTCCGCGAGCTGGGCCTCCGTCACCCCGTGATCGCGGGCCGTGTCCCGGATGCCGTCGCGGAAACGGTCCAGCAGGCGGTCCAGGTCGCGCACCGGGTCTCCGGTGCCCGGCACGCCCTCGGCCCAGTCGAAGCCGTCGTCGGGGGCCGGGGCGGCCGGGGCGGAGTCCGCTCCGGGCTTGCCGAACGGGGGCCAGGCGCCGGAGCGCGCGAAACCGCCCAGCTGGCCGGTGATCTCCGCGAGGCCCTCCCGCACGCCCGAGGGCCAATCGCCCCGTGCGAAGTGCTCCTGGACCTGGCGGGCGGCGGTCTGCATCTGCTCGTGCGCCCTCTCCTGGGCCTCCCTGGCCTGGCGGCGGGCCTGCTGGGCGTCCTCGCGGGCGCGCCGCGACTCGTCCTTCGCCCGGCGCGCCTGCTCCTTCCACACCTGCTTGGCCCGGTTCAGCTCCTCCTTCGCCGTGCGCCACGTCTCGCTCTCGCCGAGGTCGCCCAGCCGCCCGAAGTCACCGAAGTCACCGAAGTCGTCGAAGGGGGAGGACGGTTCGTCCTTCGCCCGGCCCTTGCCGCTTCCGGCCCCGGCCCCGGCCTTCGCGCCCTGCCGGGACTCGGACGCGGCCGCCCGCATGTCGCTGCGGAGCCGGCCGGCCGCCCCCCGTACGTCGTCGCGTATCTCGGCGGCCAGCTCGGAGACCGAGTCGCGGATCTCCAGCTCCAGGTCGGCCAGCTCGCCGCCCCGGCCGGCCAGCTCCTCGCGCCCCGCGTCGGTGATCGAGTAGACCTTGCGGCCGCCCTCGGTGGCGTGGGTGACCAGACCCTCGGCCTCCAGCTTGGCCAGCCGGGGGTAGACCGTGCCAGCGGACGGGGCGTACAGCCCCTGGAAGCGCTCCTCCAGCAGGCGGATGACCTCGTAGCCGTGGCGGGGGGCCTCGTCCAGGAGCTTGAGGAGGTACAGCCGCAGACGGCCGTGGGCGAATACGGGAGGCATGTCAGAGAACCTTTCCGGTCGGCTCGGCGGCGTACGCGTCGTCCTCGGCGGGTGGCCTGCGCAGCAGGGCGATCGAACCGGACACGGTCGTCGCCCGCAGGGTCCCCGTCCCGGCGCCCAGCGTGCCGGTGATCTTCTTCGTGCCCCACTGCCCGCCGACCCGCAGGCCCTCGAAGGCGTTGGAGACGGTCCCGCTCGCGGTGTTCGCCTCGACCCTGGCGTCGGCCGGGTGCGGCAGCCGGATCGCGATCTCGCCGGTCACCGTGGCCAGCCGGATGTCCGTGGGCCGCCCGGACGGGTCGACGTCCAGCACCATGGCGCCGCTGACCGACTCGGCCCGGACCGAGGTCCCCGCCCCGTCGACCACCGTCAGATCGCCGGACACGGAGTGGAAGCGCAGGTCCCCCGTGACCCCCTGGGCCTCCAGGCTGCCCGACACGGACTCCCCGCGCACCGCGCCGGTCAGCCCGACGAGCGTGGAGTCGCCGGTGATGCCGCGGACCTCCGTACGGCCGCTGATGCCGGAGACGACGGCCCCGGCGCCGATCACGCCGACCTCCACCGAGGAGGCGGCCGGCACGACGAGCGTGACCACGGCACTGCGGCGGCGGTTCTTGGGGTCGAACCAGCGCAGGAGGTCCTGCCAGGGCAGGTCCTCGTAGGCCACGGTCAGCCGGCCGTCCTCCTGGGTCACGATCAGCGGCGGGCCCTCGATCGCGGAGATCTCCAGCCGGGCTTCCGGCTCGTCGGTCCCGACCACGTTGACCGTGCCGTCCACGACGCGCACGTGGAGCGCCGTCACCGGATCCTCGAAAGCGAGCTTCCTCGGCTCGGCGATGGTCCATGTCGACACAGGCATGGATGTGACCTCCCGGGAAGCGTGGCAACGCAACATATCGCGTCTCGTCCAGAACACGATATATCGCGGATGGGCGTTGTCAAAGGGGATCGGGAGGGAGGGGCGTCGGGGTAAACGAGCGCAAAAATGATCAGACATGGGCAAATTGCCCTAGCGTGTGATTCATGAACGCGACATCCACCGGGGCCCTCCTGCTGTGCCGGGCCGACCCCGAGACCGTAAGGCCGCTCGCCCACCTGCTGCGCGAGCAGATGCTGCTGGCCCGCGCGGGGGAGGAGTGGAGCGTGCTCGTCCCGGAGGGCAAACCCTGGAACGGGGGCGCCGAGCAGGACCCCGAGCCGGTGGACCGGATCCTCGGCGGCTGGGCCACCGCGCTCGCGGTCGGCTCCACCTGGCCGGTGCTCGCCCTGTGGTGGGACGCCGACCGGGCCGGATTCACGCTCGCCGCCGGATTCCGCCGGCCGGTGGGCTACATCTGGCTCACCGACGGCACCCCGGTGGGCGAGGACGAGGCCCTGCGCACCTTCGCGGTCCGGCTCGGCCTCGACCCGGTGCTGGACGTGCAGGCGCTGGAGGAGCTGACCCGCCCGGATCCGGACGCCGACGCGGACGCCCGGCTGCGAGGACTGCTCGCGGTCCTCACCCGCACCGGGCTGACCCTGCCCACCGGACTCTCACCGGGCGAGAGCGCCGACCGGCTGCGCAGCGTCGCCGCGGTGCAGCGCGAGGTGGATCGCGTCGAGTGGGCCGGCTGGCGCGATGCCGTACGCGTCGAACTGGACGCGGTCGAGAGCAGCAGGATCGGCCCGTGGGTACGCGGCCCCCGCGCCCGCGCCGTCGCCGCCGCCCAGCTCGCGGCCGGGCTCCCGCTCCTGCTCTGGGGCGCCCGTCGCCGCAGCGGCGGGTGGGCGGCGGCCGGAGCGGTGCTGCTGGCGCAGGGCGTGCTGGGGCTCGTCTACGAACGGGCCAGGGCGGGCGCGGACGCCTCCTGAGCCGTGCGGGTCACGCGTCCTCGTCGTCCTCGTCGTCCAGCCGGGCCAGCCAGGTGGCGAGGCGCTCGACCGGCACCTCGAAGTCGGGGTTGAGATCGACGAACGTCCGCAGCTGCTCGGCGAGCCACTCGAAGGTGACCTCCTCCTCGCCGCGCCGCTTCTCCAGTTCCTCGATGCCACGGTCCGTGAAGTACATGCGCACAGGATATCGAGGCCCGGACGCCCTCCGGGACGCCGGGCGCACCGAGAACGCCGGGGCCCGGCCCCGCGACAAGCGCGGAACCGGGCCCCGGTGACGTACGGGCGGCCCGTGCGGCCGCCGTGTGGTCCTAGGCCTCGAAGACCTCGTTGACCAGCTGCGTCTGCTCCGCCTGGTGGCGCTTGGCCGAGCCGACCGCCGGGGACGAGCCGTGCGGCCGCGAGATGCGGCGCAGGCGCTCGCCGTGCGGCACGTCCGAGCCGACCGCGAGGTCCAGGTGGTCGATCAGGTTGAGCGCGATGAACGGCCACGCACCCTGGTTCGCCGGCTCCTCCTGGGCCCACAGGTACTTCTCGGCGTTCGGGTACTTCGCGATCTCGGCCTGGATCTCCGCACCCGGCAGCGGGTACAGGCGCTCCAGCCGGATGATCGCCGTCTCCGTGTCGCCGCGCTTCTCCCGCTCGGCGTCCAGGTCGTAGAACAGCTTGCCCGCGCAGAAGACGACCTTGCGGACGTTCTCCGGCTTGACCGACGTGTCGCCGATCACCGGGCGGAAGCCGCCGGTGGTGAACTCCTCGATGGACGAGGCCGCGGCCTTCAGACGCAGCATCGACTTCGGGGTGAAGACGATCAGCGGCTTGTGGTGCGGGTTGTGCACCTGCCAGCGCAGCAGGTGGAAGTAGTTCGACGGCAGGGTCGGCATCGCGACCGTCATGTTGTCCTGCGCGCACATCTGGAGGAAGCGCTCGGGGCGGGCGGAGCTGTGGTCCGGGCCCTGGCCCTCGTAGCCGTGCGGCAGCAGGAGCGTGACGCCGGAGGTCTGGCCCCACTTCTGCTCGGCCGAGGAGATGAACTCGTCCACGACGGTCTGCGCGCCGTTGACGAAGTCACCGAACTGGGCCTCCCAGATGACCAGCGACTCCGGACGGGCCAGCGAGTAGCCGTACTCGAAGCCCATCGCCGCGTACTCCGAGAGCAGCGAGTCGTAGACGTTGTACCGGGCCTGGTCGTCGGCCAGGTACAGCAGCGGGGTGTAGTCCTCGCCGGTGACCTGGTCGACCAGGACCGCGTGGCGCTGGCCGAACGTGCCGCGGCGGGTGTCCTGGCCGGCGAGCCGGACCGGGGTGCCCTCCATCAGCAGCGAACCGATGGCCAGAGTCTCGCCCATGCCCCAGTCGATCGTGGCGTTGTCCACCGAGGCCGCGCGACGCTGCATCTGCGGCATCAGGCGGGGGTGGACGGTGATCGACTCGGGGATGTTGACCTGCGACTCGGCGATCCGCTTGACGACCTCGGCCGAGACGGCCGTCTCCACGGCCACCGGGAACGCGGCCTGCGGCTCCGGGACGTGCGGGGCGGCGGGCTGCGAGGTGGCCTCGCGGACCTCGGCGAACACCTTCTCCAGCTGACCCTGGAAGTCCTGGAGCGCCTGCTCCGCCTCTTCCAGCGTGATGTCGCCGCGGCCGATGAGGGACTCGGTGTACAGCTTGCGCACCGAGCGCTTCTTGTCGACCAGGGTGTACATCTGCGGGTTGGTGAACTCCGGGTTGTCGGTCTCGTTGTGACCGCGGCGCCGGTAGCAGATGAGGTCGATCACGACGTCCTTGTTGAACGCCTGCCGGAACTCGAAGGCGAGCCGCGCGACGCGGACCACGGCCTCCGGGTCGTCGCCGTTGACGTGGATGATCGGCGCCTCGATCATGCGCGCCACGTCGGTGGCGTACATCGAGGAGCGCGAGGACTCCGGGGCGGCGGTGAAGCCGACCTGGTTGTTGATCACCACGTGCACGGTGCCGCCGGTGCGGTAGCCGCGCAGCTGCGACATGTTGAGCGTCTCGGCGACGACGCCCTGGCCGGCGAAGGCCGCGTCGCCGTGGAGCGCGACCGGCAGGACCGTGAAGTCCGTGCCGCCCTTGTTGATGATGTCCTGCTTGGCGCGGGCGATGCCCTCCAGGACCGGGTCGACCGCCTCCAGGTGCGAGGGGTTGGCGGCCAGCGAGACCTTGATCTGCTCGCCGTCCAGACCGGTGAAGGTGCCCTCGGCGCCCAGGTGGTACTTGACGTCGCCGGAGCCGTGCATCGAGCGCGGGTCGAGGTTGCCCTCGAACTCGCGGAAGATCTGCGCGTACGACTTGCCGACGATGTTCGCCAGGACGTTCAGCCGGCCGCGGTGGGCCATGCCGATGACGACCTCGTCGAGGCGGGCCTCGGCGGCGGAGTCGATGACCGCGTCGAGCAGCGGGATGACGGACTCGCCGCCCTCCAGCGAGAAGCGCTTCTGGCCGACGTACTTCGTCTGCAGGAACGTCTCGAACGCCTCGGCCGCGTTCAGCCGGCGCAGGATGCGCAGCTGCTCCTCGCGCTCGGGCTTCGGACGCGCGCGCTCGACGCGGTCCTGGAGCCACTTGCGCTGGCTCGGGTCCTGGATGTGCATGAACTCGATGCCGGTGGTGCGGCAGTACGACTCGCGCAGCACGCCGAGGATGTCGCGGAGCTTCATCATCGTCTTGCCGGCGAACCCGCCGACCGCGAAGTCCCGCTCCAGATCCCACAGGGTGAGGCCGTGCTCGGTGATGTCCAGGTCGGGGTGCTTGCGCTGGTGGTACTCCAGCGGGTCGGTGTCGGCCATGACGTGGCCGCGGACCCGGTAGGAGTGGATCAGCTCGAAGACCCGCGCGGCCTTGGTGACGTCGTCGTCGTGCGAGGCGTCGATGTCCTTGAGCCAGCGGACCGGCTCGTAGGGGATCCGCAGCGCCTTGAAGATCTCGTCGTAGAACTCGTTCTCGCCGAGCAGCAGCTGGGAGAGGACCCGCAGGAACTCGCCGGAGGCGGCGCCCTGGATGACCCGGTGGTCGTAGGTCGACGTGAGCGTCATGACCTTCGAGATGCCGAGCTTGTTCAGGGTGTCCTGGGACGTGCCCTGGAACTCCGCCGGGTAGTCCATCGCGCCGACGCCCATGATGAGGCCCTGACCGGGCATCAGGCGCGGCACCGAGTGGACGGTGCCGATGCCGCCGGGGTTGGTCAGCGAGGCGGTGACGCCGGTGAAGTCGTCCATGCCGAGCTTGCCGATGCGGGCGCGCCGGACGATGTCCTCGTACGCCTGCCAGAACTCGAAGAAGTTGAGCGTCTCGGCCTTCTTGATGGCCGCGACGACCAGCTGGCGGTCGCCGTTCGGCTTCACCAGGTCGATGGCCAGACCCAGGTTGACGTGCTCCGGCTTGACCAGCGTCGGCTTGCCGTCCTTCTCCGCGAAGGAGTAGTTCATCGACGGCATGGCCTTGAGGGCCTGCACCATCGCGTACCCGATGAGGTGCGTGAAGGAGATCTTCCCGCCGCGGGCGCGCTTGAGGTGGTTGTTGATGACGATGCGGTTGTCGAAGAGCAGCTTCACCGGGACCGCGCGGACGGAGGTGGCCGTCGGCAGCTCCAGCGAGGCGTTCATGTTCTTCGCGACGGCCGCCGAGGGGCCGCGCAGCGTCACGTACTCCGGGCCGGCCGGCGCCTCGGTGGACTCGTCCGCCTTGGGCTTCGCCTTGGCGGGCGCGGCGGCGGGCTTGGCCGCCGCGGGCTTCGCCGGAGCCGCCGGGGCGGCCTTCGCCGGGGCCGGCTGCGCGGGAGCCGCCGGAGCGGCCGCGGGCGCGGCCTTCGCCGGAGCCGGGGCGGCCGCCGGAGCGGACGCGGCCGGGGCGGCGGGCGCCCCGGTCACCGGTGCGACGCCGGGAACGGGCTTGTCCGCCGTGCCGGAGGCACCCGGCTTGTAGTCGGCGAAGAAGTCCCACCAGGCGCGATCGACCGAACTGGGATCCTGGAGGTACTGCTGGTAGATCTCGTCGACGAGCCATTCATTGGCGCCGAACGCGGCGGCCGGGTTCGTGCCCGGGCCGGCTTGATCGGTCGAGATGCTCGAGTTACTGGGGGACTGAGACGACACGGCGGCAACCGCCCTCTTCCGCTTCACAAGGTGATGGACAGCGGAAATCAAGGCTACGCCCCCCGAACCGTTCCTTGCAGGCCGGGCCGGTGCTTCGTCGTGCACATCACATCGGAAGGCGGGTTTCGGCGCAGGAAATGGCGGGAAACAAGCGAGGTTCCACTGCACTTCGGGTACGCGGGACCGAGGATACGGCCATCGACCGCGTCCCCTTGAGGCCCCTTGCTGGCAGGACACGGATGAACGTGCCCTTCCGGTTCGACCCTATGTCAACCGCGCCGTCAACCGCGCGGCTCGGGGATTCCCGGGAGCGTGACCTGGATGCGGCAGCCCTTCGAGGATTCGGCCACCCCGATCCGGCCGCCGTGCAGATCGACCGCCCAACGGGCGATGGCCAGCCCCAGCCCCGTACCGCCGTCGCTCCCCGGACCCTGCGGCGAGGGCGCCTTGCCCCGGTTGAAGCGCTCGAACACCCGGTGGCGCTCCGCCTCCGGGATGCCGGGCCCCTCGTCGACGACCTCCAGCTCCAGCGACTCGGGAGCGTCCCCGCGCCGCGCGAGCACCGTCACCCGGCCGTGCGGCGGGCTGTGCTTGACGGCGTTGTCGATCAGGTTGGCGACCACCTGGTGCAGCCGCTCCGCGTCCGCGTGCGCGGTGAGGTCCGGCGGCGAGACGTCCAGGTGCAGGTGGACGTCCGTACGGGAGTGATTGCCCGAACCCGAGGAGAGGCGCCGGTGCGAGGCGGCGAGGTTGGCCTCTTTCAGTACGCCCGAGAGATAGGGCCAGACCTCGAAACGGCGGGCCTTGAGCGCCACCACCCCGTTGTCCAGCCGCGACAGGTCCAGCAGCGTCTCGACGAGCCGGCCGAGCCGTTCCGTCTGCTTCAGGGCCGTGCGCATCGTCTCCGGATCGGCGGCGGACACCCCGTCGACCACGTTCTCCAGCACGGCTCTCAGCGCCGCGATGGGGGTGCGCAGCTCATGGCTGACGTTGGCGACCAGCTCTTTTCGATGGAGGTCCTCCGCCTCCAGGTCGTCCGCCATGCGGTTGATCGTCTGCGCCAGGTCCCCCAGCTCGTCCCGCCGCCCGGCGCCGCTCACCCGGCGCGTGTAGTCGCCGTGCGAGATGGACCGGGCCACCGCTCTCATCTCGTCCAGCGGCGCGGTCAGACCGTGCGCCACGAACTGGGTGATCAGCAGTGTGGCGATCACCGAGAACACCGTGATGAAGCGGAACTCCGTCCGGGTCCGCAACGCGACGATCAGCAGCCCCGTGGTGATGAACACCGACACCACGACGAGCGTGCCGAGCTTGGCCTTGATGGAGAAGGGCCGCAGTCCGGACCCTGGCCGCGTCATGGCGCGGGGGTCTCCAGGGCGTAGCCCACGCCGTGCACGGTACGGATCCGCTCCGCGCCGATCTTCCGGCGCAGCGCCTTGATGTGGCTGTCGACCGTGCGGGTGCCCGAGGCGTCCGCCCAGTCCCACACCTCGGCCAGCAGCTGCTCACGGGAGAGCACCGCCCGCGGGGTGTTGGCCAGGCAGACCAGGAGATCGAACTCGGTCGGCGTGAGGTGGACGTCCTCGGCCCGGACCCGGACCCGGCGCTGCGCGTGGTCGATCTCCAGCTCACCCAGACGCAGTATCCCGCTCCGCGGGGTGACGGCGGCCAGCGCGGCCCGCTCCACCCGGCGCAGCAGCACGTGCACCCGGGCGGCCAGCTCCCGCATGGAGAACGGCTTGGTCATGTAGTCGTCCGCGCCGACCCCGAGCCCGACCAGCATGTCGGTCTCGTCGTCCCGCGCGGTGAGCATCATCACCGGTACCGGGCGCTGCGCCTGTACCCGGCGGCAGACCTCCAGGCCGTCGAAGCCGGGAAGCATGATGTCGAGCACCATCAGGTCGGGCTGCCAGGCCTCGGCCGCGTCCACGGCCGCGGGGCCGTCCAGCGCGGTCTGCACCAGGAAGCCCTCCGCCCGCAGCCGGGCGGAGATGGCGTCGACGATCGTGGGGTCGTCCTCGACCACCAGCACCCGGCGCTGAGCTCCCGGGGTGGCCGCGACGCCGTTGTGGGTGGTGTGTGTCTGTTCCATCGCCCCGCCCCTGCCCGTTCTCGCGGGAGCCATTCCCCCGGAGGCACGGTCTTCGCTCGTGGATTTCGGTGGGTGATCCCGTGTGCCGGTCAGCAGCGTAAAGGCAGCGGAGGCCTCCCGGCTACGCAGGGTGTTGCCCCGGACGTGCCCGTTCGCGCCGGACGGGCGGCCGGATCGCCGGGCTTGTGCCGGTTGACCCGTGCCACGTCCGGTCCGCGCGTACCGGGGCGTGGCTCAGATCGTCCGGAGTGCGAGATGGACCACGTCGGGCACACCTCGGGCAACGGCCACCTCTTCCGTCCTAACCCCGCTGAACCCGGCATTCCGCAATGCCTGTTCGAAGGCCGGCGACGGTTGCGCCGACCAGACGGCGAGCACGCCGCCCGGGGTCAGCCGGTCGTGGCAGTGCGCCAGACCGGCGGGGGAGTAGAGGCTTCCGTTGTCCTCCGTGACGGTCCAGTCCGGCCCGTTGTCGATGTCCAGACACAGGGCGTCGTAACGCTCCGTGGTGGTACGGAGGTGGGCGACGAGATCCGCGTGGAGGATCCCGGTCCGGGGGTCGGCCAGCGCCGGCCCGGAGATCCGGTCCAGCGGCCCGGCCAGGTGCCAGTCCACGATCGCCTGCTCCCGCTCCACGACCACGATGCGGCCCCAGCGCTCCTCCTCGGCGGCGCGGACCAGCGAGAACCCGACGCCCAGGCCGCCGATCAGCACCGAGGGACCGGTCCGCGCGGCGGGCAGGGCGGCCAGCGCGGCGTCGATCAGCAGCCGCTCGGAGCGCCCGTCGGCGGTGTCCATCAGGAAGCAGCCGTTGGCGATGATCTCGAAGTGCTCCCCGCGCTCCCGCAGCACGACCTCGCCGAACGGCCCCTCGCGCCGGTCGAGGACGACGGGGGCGCCGCCGGGGCGCGTCGGCATCGGGTCGGGGGCGGGCGTCGCACCCGTCGCGGGCATCGCGGGCATCGTGTGGCTCTCCGGTCTCCGGTCGTAGCGGTCGGTGTTCGCCATCCTGTCCCGCGCCGGGGAGGAAGGCCAGCGAGTTCCCCCTCCCGGGGCGGGCCCGGGGGTGGGAACAACGGCCCGCCCCGCGTCGCTGCCGTAGAGGCGGCCCCGAAGGCCGGAAAGCGTCTGATCGCTCAGAGCGAACAAGCGATGGGGAACATTCGGCGGCTCAGGAGCATTGAGTCGACATAGCTCAACTTGCCTGCCGAAGGGGAGATCATGACTAACGAGTCCGAGGCGTTCACACCGATCGACCTGCCCGTGCTGCCGCTCGACGACGAGGTCGTCCTGCCCGGCATGGTGGTGCCGCTCGACCTGTCCGACACCGAGGTGCGCGCCGCCGTCGAGGCCGCGCAGGCCGCGGCCCGCCCCGGCGGCAAGCCCCAGGTGCTGCTGGTCCCGCGGATCGACGGCACGTACACGGGGACCGGTGTCCTCGGCGTCGTCGAGCAGGTCGGACGCCTGTCGGACGGCGACCCGGGCGCACTCATCCGGGCCCGTGACCGGGTCCGCATCGGCGCCGGTACCAGCGGCCCCGGCCGGGCGCTCTGGGTCGAGGGGACCGTGCTGGAGACCGCCGCCCCCGACCCCCTGCCCGGGTCCGCCGCCGAGCTGGTCAAGGAGTACAAGGCGCTCGCCACCAGCTGGCTGAAGAAGCGCGGCGCCTGGCAGGTCGTGGACCGGGTCCAGCAGATCGACGACCTCTCCGCGCTCGCCGACAACTCCGGATACTCTCCGTTCCTCACCACCGCCCAGAAGGTCCAGCTCCTGGAGACCGTGGACCCGATCGCCCGGCTGAAGCTCGCCATCCAGTGGCTGAGCGAGCACCTCGCCGAGCAGGACGTGGCCGAATCCATCGCCAAGGACGTCCAGGAGGGCGTCGACAAGCAGCAGCGCGAGTTCCTGCTGCGCCGCCAGCTCGACGCGGTGCGCAAGGAGCTCTCCGAGCTCAACGGCGACCCGGAGGACGAGTCCGACGACTACCGGGCCCGTGTCGAGGCCGCCGACCTCCCCGAGCACGTCCGCGAGGCCGCGCTCAAGGAGGTCGAGAAGCTGGAGCGGGCCAGCGACCAGTCGCCCGAGGGCTCCTGGATCCGCACCTGGCTGGACACCGTCCTCGAACTGCCCTGGACCGAGCGGACCGAGGACGCCTACGACATCCGCGGCGCCCAGGAGGTCCTGGACGCCGAGCACGCCGGCCTCGCCGACGTGAAGGAGCGCATCACCGAGTACCTCGCGGTGCGCAAGCGCCGCGCCGACCGGGGCCTCGGCGTCGTCGGCGGGCGGCGCGGCGGTGCGGTCCTGGCCCTCGTCGGCCCGCCCGGCGTCGGCAAGACCTCGCTCGGCGAGTCCGTCGCGCACGCCATGGGCCGCAAGTTCGTCCGCGTCGCGCTCGGCGGCGTCCGGGACGAGGCGGAGATCCGCGGCCACCGGCGTACGTACGTGGGCGCGCTCCCCGGCCGGATCGTGCGGGCCGTCAAGGAGGCCGGTTCGATGAACCCGGTCGTCCTGCTCGACGAGATCGACAAGGTCGGCTCCGACTTCCGGGGCGACCCGGCCGCCGCCCTCCTCGAAGTCCTCGACCCGGCCCAGAACCACACCTTCCGCGACCACTACCTGGAGGTCGAGCTCGACCTCAGCGACGTGGTCTTCCTGGCCACCGCCAACGTGCTCGAAGCCATCCCGGAGGCCCTGCTCGACCGCATGGAGCTGGTCCGCCTCGACGGCTACACCGAGGACGAGAAGGTCGTCATCGCCCGGGACCACCTGCTCCCGCGCCAGCTGGAGCGGGCCGGCCTGGAGAAGGACGAGGTGGCCCTGGAGGAGTCCGCCCTGCGCAAGCTGGCCGGCGAGTACACCCGCGAGGCGGGCGTACGGAACCTGGAGCGGTCGGTCGCCCGGCTGCTCCGCAAGGTCGCGGCCCAGCACGAGCTGGGCGACCGCGAGCTGCCGTTCACGGTGACCGACGCCGATCTGCGCGGCCTCATCGGCCGTCCGCACCACGTGCCCGAGTCCGCCCAGGACCCGGCCGGGCGCCGCACCGCCGTGCCGGGCGTGGCCACCGGACTCGCGGTGACCGGTGCGGGTGGAGACGTCCTCTTCGTCGAGGCGTCGCTCGCCGACCCGGAGACCGGGGCGTCCGGACTGACCCTGACCGGTCAGCTCGGGGACGTCATGAAGGAGTCGGCGCAGATCGCGCTGAGCTTCCTGCGGTCGCACGGCGCCGAGCTGGAGCTGCCGGTCGCGGACCTCAAGGACCGGGGGGTGCACATCCACTTCCCGGCGGGCGCGGTCCCCAAGGACGGTCCGAGCGCCGGCATCACGCTGACGACCGCCCTGGCCTCGCTGCTCTCGGGACGCCTCGTCCGCACGGATGTGGCGATGACCGGTGAGGTGTCGCTGACCGGACGGGTGCTGCCGATCGGCGGCCTCAAGCAGAAGCTGCTGGCCGCCCACCGCGCGGGCATCACCACCGTGGTGATCCCCCAGCGCAACGAGGCCGACCTGGACGACGTCCCGGCCGAGGTGCTGGAGAAGCTGGACGTCCACCCGGTCACCGACGTCCGCCAAGTGCTGGAGATCGCCCTCGCCCCGGCCACGGCCCCGGCCGGAAGGGTCCCGGCCGCGGCCTGAGTGCCGTACGCCGGCGAACGGCCCGCTCCCCGAGTCGACGGGGGGCGGGCCGTTCCGTGTGCCGTACGTACCGGTCAGGGGCGGTAGATCGTGCCCGGCTCCGGCACGGCGGGAGCCATCAGCTCCGGGACGGTCACGAAGGTGTAGCCGTCCTTCTGGAGCGCGTCGATGATCCCGGGCACGGCGGGCACGGTGCCCTTGTAGATGTCGTGCAGCAGGATGATGCCGTCCTTGCCCGCCTGGTCCAGGATCCGCTTCTCGATCAGCGCGGAGTCGTTCGTCGAGTAGTCCTTGGCGGTGGCGCTCCACAGGACCTGGGAGAGCCCCAGGTCCTTGCTGATGTCCGAGACGGTGTCGTCGGTGCGGCCCTGCGGCGGGCGCATCAGGGTGGGCTGCTTGCCGGTGATCTTCTCGATGGCCAGCTGGGTCTTCTCCAGCTCGGCGCGTATCGCGTCCGGCTTCTGGTCGGTCAGGACCTTGTGCGTCCAGGTGTGGTTGGCGACCTCGTGGCCCTCGTCCGCGATGCGCCGCACCACCTCGGGGTACTTGACGACGTGGTGCTTGCCCAGCAGGAAGAAGGTGGCGTGCACCTTCTTCTCCTTGAGGATGTCCAGCAGCCGCGGAGTGTCCTTGCCCGGACCCGCGTCGAAGGTCAGGGCGATGCACTTGGCCTTGCGGCAGTCCGCCGGCCCGAAGGAGCCCTTGGCGTCGGACGCCGCCTCCCCGCGTGCCGAGCCCGGCGCCGTGGTGTCCATGGAGCAGCCGCTCAACGTCAGTGTGAGCGCCGTCACCAGGGCCGCGGTCAACCCCATCGTGGACGACGGCATCTTTCTGGGCACGACACATCACTCCTCTGCGCGGGGAAATCCCGCACAGGTGTGCGGTACACCGAGGACTATACATCGTGCGTATACATGCGGTGCATAGTGGGGGATCCGCCCGCGGGGAGCCCCGGTGACCTGGGGTGCGGTCGCCGGGGCGGGTCGAGCGGTCGGTGCGGGGTCAGCCGTTGGCCAGCGCCTGTACGCGGTCGAGGGCGCCGTTGAAGCGGTTGTGGTCGCCGACCGTCGGGCCGGTCGAGGTGTACTGCCACATGGTGTGGAAGCCCCAGCCGGCGGGCAGCTCGCCGACGGTCGTGTTGTACCGGGCGACCCACAGCGGGTTGGTGGCGCCGAAGCCCGCGTTGTTGCCGGTGCAGTCCTTCCACCAGCTGGTCGCGGTGTAGATCACCGCGTCCCGGCCGGTGCGCGCGCGGTAGGTGTTCGTGAAGTCGCGGATCCAGTTGACCATCGCCGCCTGGCTGAGGCCGTAGCACTGGGCGCCGTACGGATTCCACTCGATGTCGAGCACGCCCGGCAGGGTCTTCCCGTCCCGCGACCAGCCGCCCCCGTTGTCCACGAAGTAGTGCGCCTGCGCGGCGCCGCTCGTCGTGTTCGGGGTGGCGAAGTGGTACGCGCCGCGGATCATGCCGACGCCGTACGAACCGTTGTACTGCTGCCCGAAGTAGGGGTTCTTGTAGTAGGTCCCCTCGGTGGCCTTCACGTAGGCCCACTTCACCCCGCTGTTCCACAGCGTCGCCCAGGCCACGTTGCCCTGGTGGCTGCTGACGTCCACGCCCTCGGTCTGGGCGGCCCGGGAGTCGCGCGGCAGGCCGCCCTGTCCGTCGTGCTCGATGACGCCCTGGCCCATCCTGGCGGTGCCGCGCGCGGGGGCGTCGCCGGACGGGGCCGCGGCGCCGGCCGCGCCGGGCAGGGTCAGGAGGAGGGCGAGGGCGGCCAGGAGCGTCCCCGCGGCGGCGAGGCGAGGGCGGCGGGGCGTGCGGGGCGGAGCGGATCTGTGCACAGGCATGAGCGTGCCTCCGAGGTGGGTGGGGCCGGGAGGAGCATGGGTGCGGGCGCGGGGTGCCGGGACGGGGCGCACTCATGACATGGTGTGTCCATGTCATGAATACCGTCGTCGCTGACGCTACGCACGTAGACCCGGGGTGCGGAAGGGGGCCAGGCCGCCGCCGTTGGTCTACTCCTGCGAAATACTGGCCGAACTGCGGCGTTGACCGGTCGCGGAAGAAACTTTCATCGGCAGGAAACCGTACGAGGGGTACTGACGTGCGCGGGAACGACAGCGGGCCGGAGCCGGGCGCTACGGACGGAAGTGGTGTGGACCACGAATTTCTCTCGCTGGAGCGTGAGTTGGCCGTGTTCCTGCGCCGGGCGCGCGCCACCTCGGGAGACATGGCCCGCGAGGTCCACCCCGAACTGGAGCCGGCCGCCTACGGCCTGCTCGTCCGCCTGGAGGAGGCGGGCCGTCAGCGGGCCACGGAGCTGGCCGCCTACTTCGGCGTCGGCAAGGCCACCATGAGCCGCCAGCTGCACTCCCTGGAGAACCTCGGGCTGGTGGCCCGCGAACCCGACCCGGCCGACGGGCGGGCCTGGCTCGTCCACCTCACCGACGACGGCCTGGCCCGCTTCCGCAGCGTCCGGGACGCCCGCCGGGGACGCTACGTGCGCAAACTGGCCGACTGGGACCGGGCCGAGGTCGCCGAACTGGCCCGGCTCCTGCACCAGCTGAACGCCCGCGCCGAGAGCTGAGCCCGCCCGCCGTCGGCCTCAGTCCAGCTCCACCAGGAGCGCGGTGGCGTCGTCGTGCGTCTTGCCGCGCCGCAGCCGTACGCGCCCGGCCGCCGCGTCGGCGTCCTCCAGCTCCCGCACCCGGTCGATCAGCCCCCGGGGCCCGGCCTTCCGCAGCAGCCCGAGCACGTCCGTCCAGTCGCCCTCGCCGAACACCTCCGTCCAGCGGGTCGCGCCGTCCGTGAGCGCGGCGAGCGCCCGGACGTCGGCCGCCGGGGTGCTGCCCGTCACCGCGCGCGCTGCTACTGAGGGGTCGGCGGCTGCGGTGAAGAAGCCGCCCTCCTTGTTGCGCACCGTGGAATCGGCGATCTCGTTCGAGGCGAGCGAGCCCGGCGGCAGCCGGTCCAGCCGGTCGTCGAGGACCGCCCGGACCGCACCGTCGGGGGACTCCAGCAACAGGGCCGAGTCGGAGAGCACCAGGTGCTCGATCGCGCGTTCGTCCCAACGCGCCAGAACCACGGTCGCCTGAGGCGTACGCACGTGAGAAAGGTCACAGGTGACTCGATGCGTGTCGGCTGTACGGGAGATGGCCTCGGCCAGGACCTCGGTCAGGGTCAGGTCGGGGCGGGAACCGGACAGTTCCACCAGCGCGCCGCCCAGCCGTGCGGTGAACCACGGGACCGAGTGCACACAACCGTCGTCCCCCGGCGGCGGGGTGACGCCGTCGAGCAGCACCAGGACACCTCCCTGGCCGGACGCGGGCAGGACCCCGGAGACCCAGTCCTCGTTGGGGCGTTCGGGGCTTCCGGGCGCGGTGGCGAGTTCGATGCGCATGCCGCCAGTCTGCACGAGCCCTTCACCATCTCCGCACGCGACCGGAAATGGCCTGTACCAGCAGGTCAACGAGGGCGCGCGGGGTGGAGGGGGCGGCTCCGGACCGATGCGGGCGGGCATCCTGCCAAAGGCGGAGCGGAACTTCCACCCCGCGGCCCACGCATGGTCAGGGGCGCACCGGGGGAGACTTGTTCGCCAACTCCAGAGTGATGTTCACTCCTTCGAGTGGCGGAGCGGTTGATGCGCGCCCCCCTCTCAAAAGCGCTGGAATGGTCAGAAGCCGTACCAGGAGCGGGGCGCCCTTCCACGTGACCGTGCGTCACCTCTGCTTCAAGGGTGGACGAGTCAAGATTGCGAGCACCGGTGCAGAAGAAGCGGCCGCGGAGCAAGGGCACGACGCGCGACGGTTCCGGGGCGACGCCTCCGGCACCCGGCGCGGACAAGCGGACCGTGCGGGTGCGCAGCCGACTGGTGGCCGGAGTGGCGGTCGTCGGCGTCATCGTCGTGGCGGCGGGCGCCCCCGCCGTGTTCGGGGCCTCCGCCGATCTGACCGAGTCCCAGCGGCTGGTCACCCTCGCCGAGCTGAACCAGCAGGCGGTCACCCTCGGGCACTCCCTCGCCGACGAGCGTGACGCGATCACCGCGTACATCGCCGACGGCCGGGACGAGAAGGCCGACGACAGCGCCGACGCGAAGAACCGCGCCGCCCGCACCACCCGCGTCGACCAGCAGATCGACGAGATCCACGAGGCGGCCCCCGCGGCCCTGCGCCGCGACCTCTCGACGGTCCCCTCGCTCCGCCGTGAAGCGCTGACCGGCAAGGGCTCCGCCCTGGAGGCGCACCAGGCGTACTCCGACGTCATCGCCAAGCTGCGCGGCATCGCCGCCGAACTGGCGGAGAAGACCCCGCCGCGCGCCGCCGACGCCACCCGGGCCCCGCTCACCCTCGGAGGCGCGTCCGAACAGGCCTCCGCCACCCGCGGGCTCCTCCTCGCCGCGCTCGCCGTGCCGAGCCCCGAGCCGACGACCCCGCAGACGGACCCCTTCACCGGGCTGCCCGTGCAGACCCAGGACGAGGACGACACCCGGGCCGGCCGCGAACGCGACGAGCTGAGCGCCGCCGCCCAGCAGGCCCGCGTCCGGGAGCTCGCGGCGCTGGCCGACTTCGACCAGGCGGCGGACCCGGAGGCCCGCGACAAGCTCGCCGCCACCGTCACCGGGTCCCAGGTCAACGACGCGGAGAAGTACCTCACCCGCCTCACCGACCGCCCCGAGCTCTCGGAGGCGGAGCGCGGGATCAGCCCCAAGAAGCTGGAGGCCGCGCTCTCCGCCCGCGTCGACCGGATGCGCAGCGTCGAGTCGGCCCTGACCACCGGCCAGGTCCAGCATCTGGAGGGCCTCCGCGACGACGACGTCACCGCCCTCGAACTGAGCATCGCCCTGCTCGGTGGCTGCTTCCTGCTCGCCGTCGGCGTCTCCACGGCCGTCGCCCGCACCCTCACCCAGCCGCTCGCCGTCCTGCGTATCGGCGCCGCGCGCCTCGCCGAGGACCCCGAGGGCGCCGAACCGGTCCGCTACACCGGCCGCAACGACGAGTTCGCCCAGGTCGTCCGGTCGATGAACGCCCTGCACGGCAGGCTCGCCGGCCTCCACCAGGACCTCGGCGGACGGGTCGGGAGCCTCACCGACGAACGGTCCAAGCTGATCGCGGGCCGCGAGGCCCTCGTCGCCGAGCGGGCCGAACTCCAGAAGAAGACCACCGAGCTGGCCACCCAGCTGGAGCAGCTGCGGAACACCGTCAACCACACCTTCGTCAACCTCTCCCTGCGCACCCTCGGACTGGTCGAGCGGCAGCTCGGCGTCATCGAGGGCCTGGAGGAGCGCGAGCAGGACCCGGAGCGGCTGGCCACCCTGTTCAAGCTGGACCACATGGCCACGGTCATGCGCCGCCACAGCGAGAACATGCTGGTCCTCGCCGGGGCCGAGCACGGCCACGGGCACGCCGGACCGATCCCGCTGGTCGACGTGGCGCGCGCGGCCGTCAGCGAGATCGAGCGGTACGAGCGGGTCACCATCCAGTCCCTGCCGCCGCACGCCCAGATCGCCGGATTCGCCGCCGACGACCTCAGCCACCTCCTCGCCGAACTGCTGGAGAACGCGACCTCCTTCTCGCCGCCCGACTCCCAGGTCGAGCTCTCCGGCTGGCTGCTGGAGAGCGGCGAGGTGATGCTCTCCGTGTCGGACGCGGGCATCGGCATGTCGACGGTCCGGATGGGCGAACTCAATGCCAGGCTGGCCGACCCGGCCTCGTTCGAGCCGGGGGAGCGGCACATCGACATGACCGGGGCCGGACTCGGCCTCCAGGTCACGTCGTTGCTGGCCGCCCGGCACGGAGTGCGGGTCCAGTTGCGCGAGCAGAAGGGGAGTGGTGTGACGGCCGTCGTCGTTCTGCCGAGCGCCCTGCTGCCCAACTCCCTGCCCGCCGCCTCGCCGCCCGCCGTGCAGCTTCCCGGCGACGCGCCCACGCTCAACCTGCCGGGCTCGGTCGCCGAGGCGAACTCCAACGCCCTCCCCAGCCGTTCACCGCTGGCGCCCCCGGCGTCCGGGCCCGAGACGCCGACGGAGCCGACGCCTGCAGCGACACCGGCTCCGGAGCCCGGGGCGGCCCCGGACGCGGAAGCGGAGAGCGCCCCCGAGAGGGCCGGCGAGCCCCTGCCCGCCGACCCGCTGATCGTCGCCGCCGAGCGGACGATCCGCGAGAACGCGGCGGCCGAGGACACCGCAGCCGACGAGCGCCCGGAAGCCTCCGCCGTACCGCCGCGGGAGCAGGAGCAGGAGCAGGAGGCGCGGCGATCGGCCGCCGAGGCCGGAACGGACGTCGGGCCCGAAGCGGCGGACGAGGACGGGCCCGGAACCGAGGACCGGCCCGGAGCCGGAGCCGAGTCGGACTCCGAGATCACCCTTCAGGTCCGCCTCCCGAAGCCTCCCCCGGCCCCCGCCGACCCGGTGGCCCCCACGGCTCCGGACGCCCCGGCGACAGGGGGCGCCCCGGCCGGGCCCGGCACCGCCGACCCGTACGCGATCGGCCCCGACCGCCACGAGCGCCCGGCCGAGGACGGCCCCGGGGGCCAGGACCCGGACGGACCCGCGTTCCGCCCCGCGCCCCACGCCGAGGCGGCCCCGGCCCCCGCGGACACCGTCCCCGGCCCCCGCCGCCCCGAGGCGGCGCGAATCACCGACAAGGGGCTGCCGAAGCGCACGCCCAAGGTGGTCCGGCCCGACGCGACACCCGCCCCCGGGCGCACCGGCAGCCTCGACCGGGACGCCCTGCGCCGCCGGCTCGGCAGCTTCCACCAGGCGGCCAAGGAGGGCCGGCGCGACGTCGAGGCGGAGATCGCCGAGACCGGCGGCATCACCGTCGCCGACCCCGGAGGCGTACCCACCGGGCGTACGGGGCACGAGACCACCACCGCGCCCACCCCAGGCGCCGCACAGGACGCACGCAACGCAAGGACCGCACGGACCGCAGAGACCGGCGGCCGGGCGGACGGCCGGAACGAAGAGACGGGGGACACAGTCGAGGAGGCACGCAGTTGACTGCGCCCAGCACATTCGGGCTGAGTAACGAAGCCCGGAACCTTCACTGGTTGCTGAGCAATCTCGTGGAGGAGGTGCCAGGGGTCCACTCGGTCACCGTCGTCTCGTCCGACGGCCTGATGCTGCTCTCCTCCGACCCCGGCCATCTGACCGCGAAGGCGGCCGGACCGGCCGCCGGGAAGCCGGACGGACCCAAGGGCTCCAGCGCCGACCTGGCCACGATCGTCTCCGGCATCGGTTCGCTGACCGTCGGAGCCGCGAAGCTGATGGACGGCGGCGGCGTCAAACAGACCATGGTCGCCATGGACGAGGGCAGCGTCTTCGTCATGTCGATCAGCGACGGCTCGCTCCTCGGCGTCCACGCCGCCCCGGACTGCGACATGAGCGTCGTCGCCTACCACATGGCCCTCTTCGTCGGCCGGGCCGGACACGTACTCACCCCCGAACTCCGCAGTGAGCTGCGCACATCGATGGAGAGCGCCCTGTGACCACCGCCGCCGCAGAACCCGCCCCCCGGCTCCCCGTCCGCGGGGCCGACAAACGCCCCGCCCGGGTCCGCCCGTACTCCCTCACCGGCGGTCGCACCCGGTTCGGGCACGTCCTGCTGGTCGAGACGTTCGTCGCGGCCCTCGAAGCACCCGACGAGCGCCGTGAGCTCACCAACGGCAACCTCGCCTCCCGGGTGATGCCGGAGCTCCGCGCCATCGTCGAACTCTGCCGCCGGATGCGTACGGTCGCGGAGATCTCGGCCCTGTTGAAGATGCCGCTCGGAGTCGTCCGGGTGCTGCTCAGCGACTTGGCCGACCAGGGAAAGATCCGCGTGTACGGAACCGGCCACGGCGCCGGCCAGCCCGACCGCGCACTGCTCGAAAGGGTTCTCAATGGACTCCGCCGTCTCTGAGGCGCCGCTTTTCGCCCCGCGCCAGCCGGGGCCCCGGGAACAGGCCGAGGAGTCCATCCAGGCCTGGCAGCTCGACCACACCCGCGCGCCCACCGCCACCAAGATCGTGGTGGCGGGCGGATTCGGCGTCGGCAAGACGACGTTCGTCGGCTCGGTCTCCGAGATCACACCGCTCCAGACCGAAGCGCTGATGACCCAGGCCAGCGAGGAGACCGACGACCTCTCCGCGACGCCCGAGAAGACCACCACCACGGTGGCCATGGACTTCGGCCGGCTCACGCTGGAGGACGACCTCGTCCTCTACGTCTTCGGCACCCCCGGCCAGCAGCGCTTCTGGTTCATGTGGGACGACCTGGTGCGCGGGGCGATCGGCGCGGTCGTCCTCGCCGACACCCGGCGGCTGGAGGACTGCTTCCCCGCGCTCGACTACTTCGAGAGCTGCGGGCTGCCGTACATCGTGGCCGTCAACCACTTCGAGGGGACACCCGGTTACGAGGCGGAGGACGTCAGGGAGGCCCTGACCGTACCCCCGCAGGTCCCGATAGTGATCATGGACGCTCGTAACAGGATCACGGTCGTCGAGTCGCTGCTGGCCCTGGTGGGCCACGCTCTCGACGCCACCCCCGCCTGAGGGCCGCCCCTCAGACCCCTCGAACCAGAGACAACGGAGAGCCGCGATGCGGAAGATACTCATAGTCGGAGCAGGCCAGTCCGGGCTCCAGCTGGCCCTGGGACTCCAGTCCAAGGGCTACGAAGTCACCCTGATGTCCAACCGCACCGCCGACGAGATCCGCACCGGCCGGGTCATGTCGACGCAGTGCATGTTCCACACCGCGCTCCAGCACGAGCGGGACTACCAGCTGAACTTCTGGGAGTCCCAGGCCCCGAAGATCGAGGGACTCGGCGTCTCCGTCGCCGCCCCCGACTCCTCGCGCGCCGTCGACTGGGTCGGCAAGCTGGACGGCTTCGCCCAGTCCGTCGACCAGCGCGTGAAGATGGCCGGCTGGATGGAGACCTTCGCCCAGCGCGGCGGCCAGCTCGTCATCCACGGGGCGGCCGTCTCCGACCTGGACTACTTCTCCCGCACCTACGACCTGGTGATGGTCTCGGCCGGCAAGGGCGAGCTGGTCTCCATGTTCGGCCGGGACGCGGCCCGTTCCCCCTTCGACGCCCCCCAGCGCGCCCTGGCCGTCGCCTACGTCCACGGCATGGGCCCGCGCCCGGAGCACCCGGAGTTCGACGCGGTCCGCTGCAACCTGGTCCCGGGCGTCGGCGAGCTGTTCGTCATGCCGACGCTCACCACCTCCGGCCGCGCGGACATCCTCTTCTGGGAGGGCGTCCCGGGCGGACCGCTCGACGCCTTCCAGGGCATCAAGGACCCCTCCGAGCACCTGGCGAAGACGCTGGAGCTCATGGAGAAGTTCACTCCCTGGGAGTACGCCCGTGCCACCAAGGTCGAGCTGACCGACGCCAACGGCACCCTCGCCGGCCGCTACGCCCCCACGGTCCGCAAGCCGATCGGCCGACTGCCCGGCGGCGGCCTGGTCCTCGGCGTCGCGGACGTCGTCGTGGCCAACGACCCGATCACCGGCCAGGGCTCCAACTCCGCATCCAAGTGCGCGAACGCCTACCTGGACTCGATCGTCGAGCACGGCGAGAAGGAGTTCGACGCGGCGTGGATGCAGTCCACGTTCGACCGTTACTGGGAGACCGCGCAGCACGTCACGAAGTGGACCAACGCGATGCTCGGCGTCCCGCCGGAGCACGTGCTGAACCTCATCGGCGCCGCCGGTCAGCTCCAGCCCGCCGCGGACCGCTTCGCCAACGGGTTCAACAACCCCGCGGACTTCGAGAACTTCTTCTACGAGCCCGAGAAGACCAACGCGTACCTGGCCTCGCTCTCCGGCGCCTGAGCGGACCGCCCACCGCTTCGGCGGCCGGACCAGCACCGTCGATCCGGCCGCCGAGCCGTCTCCGCTACGAGGCGTCGGGCGCCGCGTCCGTGCCGTACCCCGTGTCCGAACCGTCGCGCGCGCCCTCGGGCAGCTCCGGGCGGGTGTACGTCGGCAGCGGGGCGCCGCCGGGGTCGGGCCGGACGGCGCCCAGCAGCGGGTTCGCGGCGAGCGGTGAGACCTTGACCTCGGTGCCGGGGCGGGGGGCCTGGACCACCAGACCGTCGCCGATGTACAGCGCCACGTGGGTCGCCTTCGGGAAGTAGACCACCAGGTCCCCGGGGCGCAGCGCGGACACCGGCACCTTCGGGAGCCGCTTCCACTGTTCCTGCGAGGTGCGCGGGATCGTCCGCCCCGCCGAGGACCAGGCCTGGGACGTGAGCCCGGAGCAGTCGAAGGAATCGGGGCCCTCGGCCCCCCACACGTACGGCTTGCCGATCTGCCGGACCGCGTACGCGACGGCGTCACCGCCCTGTCGGGTGGGCGGCCGGGCGGAGCTGAGGGCCCCGGAGGCCACCAGTTCGCGCTGCGCCTCGTCCACGCCCCGCTGTTCGAGGCCGGCGACCTGCGCAAGCTGCTCCTCGGAGAGCGTGGCCAGCAGCCCTTCGACCTCCTTCAGCCTTCCGCGCACGGTGTCGCGCTGCTTCTTCTGCCGCTCTGCCAGCTTCTTCTGCTGGTCCAACGCCTTGCGGGAGGCGGCGGCCAGCCGGTCGGCCCGCCGGGCGTCGTCGGTCAGCCGGCCCATCGTCGCCGCGCGGTTGGCGGCCAGCCGCTCCACCACATGGGTCTGGTCGAGGGCCCGCAGGGGGTCGCGGGACAGCAGCAGCCGGAGGTAGGCGGAGAACTCGGTACGCCCCTGGTACTGCTCCCGGGCCAGCCGCCCGGCCTCCCCGCGGCTGCGTTCCAGCGCGGCCCGCGCCTTCGCCAGGTCCGTGCTCACCTGCTTCACCTGCGCGGTCCGCCGCTTCAGCTTCTCCGCGGTGGCGTTGTAGGTCTCGCTCGCCTCCTCCGCCGCCTGATAGCGGGTCTGGAGCTCGCGCAGCAGGGCGGCGACGCTCCGGGGCGCCTCGGGCGCGGCGAGGGCGGTCTCGGCGTCGACCTCGGCCGCGTCGGTGTCGGTGTCGTCGTCGGCCGCGTCGGTGTCGGCGTCCCCGGTGTCCGTCGCGGCGTCGGCCTCCGCCGCGTCGGGCTCGTCCGGTTCCTCCGCCGCGCCGGACGCGTCGGGTTCCTCCGGAGCGTCGGGGCCGGCCGTACCGGAGGCCTCCTCGGACGGTACGGGCCCCGGCTCGGACGACGCGGTGGTGGTGGGGGAGACCGTGAGTGCCGCGGCCAGCGCGGTCGTGCAGACCACGCGCAGGAGCCTGCCTGACACGACATCACCTCCGGGACGGAGACGGAGCCCGGCTACGGACTCGTCCATACATGGGCGAATCCGATCATCCGGTCATGTGATGTCAGGCGATGCAAGCACCGCGCCGCGTGCCGCCCGGGGACCCCCCGGACGGCGGCGGCGGGGGAGGGAGCGGCCGACGGACCGGATCCTCAGGCCACCGGGAAGGCGTAGAAGGCCCTGTCGCGCTGGATGACGACGGTCTCCCCGGCGGCGAACGCCCGGTACGAGGCGCTCACCGTCGCCCCCTTCGGATCGGCCGATCCGATGTCCTGGAACTTCCACAGCCGCTCGCCGTCGGCCGCCGAGAACGCCGTGACCTGGACGGCGTCGGCGGCGATCAGGGTCTTCTCGCTGCCGCTGAGCGTGAGCGACGGGGCGTTCCCGATGCCCGGCACCTCCGTGGAGCGCCGCCACACGAGCCGGCCGCTCCCGCGCTCCACCGCGCCGACCAGCCGGCTGCGCTCGGTGGTGTGGATCAGGGGTCCGGCGACCAGCGGGGTGCCGAACGCCGAGCCGGCGCTGCCCTCGACGCGCCACAGCGGCTTCGCCGTGTCCGTCTCGAAGGCCTGGAGGTCCTTGCCGACCGCCGCGTACAGCGACCCGTCCTCGTCACCCGCGGTGGCCGCCTCGGGGGAGACCGCGCCGTAACTCCTGGTCCACAGCAGCTTGCCGGTCTTCTGGTCGAACGAGCGGACGGAGCCCTTCCCCTTGGCCGCCTTGAGCTCCGCCGCCGTCAGGCTGACCGCGTCCTGCCGTACGAGGATGTCGGCGGAGCGGTCGCCGACCACCCGGTAGACGGGGGCGCCGGGGGCGCGGCCCGCGGGCACGGGGGTCCGCCACAGCTCCTTGCGCTGCACGATGTCGTACGCGAAGAAGTGGGCCTGGACGACTTCCCTGTCCTTGCCCTGCTTCTTGCCCTTCTTCGGCTTCGGGGCCTTCACGGTGACCGTGTGCGAACCGGTGAACCAGACGACCGGCCCGGAGCTCCCGGCCGGCCGCCCGACGGCGAGGCCCGGCAGGTCGCCGAAGGCGTCCGTGTAGCGCTCGCGGTGCACGACCTTGCCGTTCTTCGGCGACAGCCACAGGAACTCCGTCGGGCTCGCCACGAAGACCAGATCGGCGCCCGCCGCCAGCGCGGCCTGCCCCTTCGCCCCGTCCGCGCGCTGCCACAGCCGCTTGCCGGTGCGCAGGTCCACGGCGCTCGCCTGGCTCTCGCTGGTCACCACGAGCAGTTCGTCGCGCCATACGGCGGCGGTGAGCGGGGAGGACTCGGAGGCCGGGTGCGCGTAGCTCCAGCGCGGCTCGGGGGGCTGCCCGGGGAGCGTGCGGCGGGGCTTCGGCGCGGGCTTGTCGTCCGTCGCCACCGCGGTGTCCTCGGAGCCGAGAGCGGCCACCGAGCCGCCGCCCACGATCAGCCCGCCGACGGCCGCCGCCGCGATGGTCAGCAGGGTCCGGCGGCTCGCTGCGGGGTCGGGCGCCGGGGCCGGCGCGGGAGGCAGCGGCAAGGACACCATCGGGCCCCCGGCCGGGCCCCCGGGGCCGGCGGGCCCGGCCGGGAGCGCCGCGGCGGGGTACGGAGCGGGTCCGCCGTGCGCGGGCCCCGGCTGCCGCGGGGCGGTGGGGCCGCCGGGCAGGGCGGGCGGCAGGGGTCGCGCCGCCGGGGCGGGGGCGGCCTCCGGGGGTGCGGTGAGCTCGTGGGGGAGGGCGAGCTGGGTCGTCGGGCGGTCGTTCCGCGGAGGCCGGGGCCCGGTGTTGAGGAAGCGGGTGGTGCCGCGGTCCTCCCCGATGCCGCCGTCGCCCGCGGGGACCACCGCGGCGGGCGCCCCCGACGCGGGCCCGTCCGACGGCGCGGGCAGCGGCCGGGCGTCCTCCGGCTCCGGGGCCGTACGGGCGTCCTCCGGCTCCGGGGCCGTAGGGGCGTCCTCCGGCTCCGAGTCCTCCCGCGGCACGTCCAGGGCCAGGACCCGCGCCTCCTGGTCCGCGACCGCCGCCGCGAGGGGTTCGGGCAGCCAGCCGCCCCGGGCGAGACCCGCCGCGCCTTCCAGGGCCAGTTGGGCGGCGACCGTCCCGGCGGTGGGCCGCTCGGCCGGGTCCTTCGCCAGACATCGCGTGATCAGCTCGCGCAACGCCTCCGGCACGGCGTCGAGTTCGGGCTCGTCCTCGGCGATCCGGCGGGCGGCCTCCTCTGCGGGCCCCTCGGTGAACGGGGTCGTCCCGGTCGCCGCGTACGCCAGCAGCAGCCCCAGCACGAACAGGTCGGAGGCGGCGGAGACCTCCTTGCCCTCGATCTGCTCGGGCGTCAGATAGCCGAGCCGCACCGAGAGCTGGCCGCCCGGCCGGGCCTCCGCCGACGCCGCCGCGCCCAGCGGGCCGAAAGCGGTGAGGCGGGGCCCGTCGGCGGCCAGCAGCACCGTACCGGGGGCCAGCCCCTGGAGCACGGCCCCGGCGGCGTGCACCCGGGAGAGGATCTCGGCGATGCCCGCGCCCAGTATCCGCAGGGCCCGTTCGTCCAGGGGGCCGGCGATCCCGATCGCCTCGGCCAGCGGCAGCGCGGGGACGTACCCCGCGGCCGTCCACAGGGGTTCCGGCCCCTCGGCCGGGGCCTCCGGCTCCTCGCCGGTGTCCAGGGGCTCGGCGACCCAGCCGCCCGCGAGGCGTTCGGCGGTGCGCGCCTCCGCCTGGAAGCGGCGGCGGTACGCCGGCAGGCCGGCCAACTCCGGGCGGGCGGCGGTGATGAGGGCCACCTCGCCGGTCGCGGTGTCCCGCGCCACGTACCGCACGGCGCTCGCGCCTTCGTGGAAGCGGGCCAGCGCGGTGAAACGGCCGAAGCGGCGTGGATCGTCCTGACGCAGCGCCTCCATGGCGCACCCCCCTTGTGACCGTCCTGCGGCGGCCGGGTGACCCGTCCCCCGGCGCCTGACCGTCGATCTTAGGGCCTGTGCCCCACGGGCGGTCGCCCGCCGCTCAGTCGCGGTCCGGGGGGCTCGGAGGAGTCCTGGACCAGGGCCACTTGAGGGTGCGCTGCTCGCGGCCCTCCGGCGCGTACGCGTACACCCAGCCGCGCTGGAGCCCGAGCCGCTTGGTGTAGCCCGCCGGGACCCGCCGATAGGCGTGGACGGTTGCGGGGCCGCCGTCGGGCGAGGGCACCGGGACCTCGTACCACTTCGGCGGATGGCCGGTCGGTCCGAGCAGGATCGGCAGGACCCGGCCGTCCAGGGGGCCGCCTCGGAAGGGGGTGTTCTCGCTTTTCACCCGGTCAGTCTGACGCAGCGGCGGCGGGCAGCAGGTGCGCCGCCTCCGCGACGATCGGAATCACCCGTTCCGCCAGCTGTCCGGCCGGGCCGTCGGAGGTCTCCAGGGCCAGCAGCTCGTTCACCACCGCCGCGGTCTCCGCGTCGGTGGCGGCGGTCGCGGCGAGCAGGGCGATCAGGTGGTCGACCAGCCAGCCGCGCAGCTCGGCCGCGTCCGGCCGCTTCCCGTCGTCCAGCCAGATCAGGGAGGCCGCCTCCACGGCGGCGATCCAACTGCGCACCATCATCCGCAGGCGCGGCCCGGCGCTCTGCTCCCCGGCGCCGCCCATCCGCCCCAGGTGGCGCAGGATCTCATCGGCGGCGGCCCGCCGCACCCCGTCCACGATCGTCGTCGTCCGGGAGGTCTCCACGACGCTGCCGCCGCGCAGCAGGGCGCTGAACCCGGTGTCGTGCTCGTCGACGAAACGCAGATAGCGGTCCAGCACCCGGGCGACCCGCTCGGTGGGCGGGCCCACCGGCGGCTCGGTGAAGCACAGCGTCAGCTCGTCGGCCGCCGAGCCGAGCGCGGCCTCGTACAACTGCTGCCGTCCGCCCGGGAAGTAGCGGTAGACGAGCGGCCGGGACACCCCGGCCGCCACCGCCACCTCGTCGAGCGAGACCTCGTCGGGCGCCCGGTGGGCGAAGAGGCCGAGCGCGGCGAGCAGGAGCTGGGCGCGGCGCTCCTCGACGCTGAGCCTGCGGTACGTCGCCCGGGGCGGCGGGACTGCGGCGGTGGAGGTCATGCCACCGACCCTAAGGCCTCGCGTCCGGATGATGCCGGGCCCGCGGGCCCCCCGCTCCCCGTCCGCACGGCTTTCAGGCCAGCAACCCGGAGCTGCGCCACAGCCGCCGCCCGACGCCGTTCAACAGCCCGATGTCGTCGAAGAAGTCGGTCAGCCGTTTCGCGCCGGACTGCATCACCTCGGCGCGGTGACCGCTGGCCCTGACCTGGGCGACGGCCTCGCGTCGGTCCAGGCCGACGTTCTCGTACACCTGCGGGTTGACGAAGCAGACGGAGAAGACCCGGGCCGCCTCGCCGCAGCTCACCTTGGTGAGTTCCCGCTCCCAGCGCGGGGCGGTCACCATCTGGCGGCGCAGCTCCTCGCGGGCGTACCGGACGTGCCGGGCCTCTTCGATCACATGGATCCGGGTCACGCCGCGCACCAGGGTCTGCACCCGCTCGTCCGGGAAGGTCAGGCGCTGCATCCAGTCGAGGACCTCCTCGCCGAGCAGGGTCGCGGCGAACGAACCGGGCGTGGTGGAGACGGTCTTCAGGACGCGCGCGAGGTTGTGGTAGACGCGCGGCACCGGATACGTCGGGGCGCCGCCCCAGTCGATCATGCGGCCGAACATGATGGAGTGCCGGCACTCGTCGGCTATCTCCGTGAGCGCGTAGCGGACGTGGTTGCTGGTCACCGGCTTGTCGTAGACGTGCCGGACCAGCAGCTGCATCAGGATGATCTCGAACCAGATGCCGAGCGAGGCGAGCGCGGCGCCCTCGTGCCGGGAGAGGTCCAGGCGCTGCTCCTCGGACATGCGGTCCCACAGCGGGGTCCCGTACAGCGAGAGCAGCTCCGGCGGCCAGAACCACTTGCCCTCCTCGACGGCCGAGTCCCAGTCGAGTTCGGTGTCGGGGTCGAAGGAGTGCTTGGCCGAGGATTCGAGCAGCCGCAGGGCGATCTGCTCGCGGTCGCGGAGCGGGCCGAGCGCGTCGCGGAGCGCGGTGGTGTCGCGAGCGGGGGCGGTCGTCATGGCGGGAGCACCTCACACGGATGGCCGGCAACGGGTGTTACCGGCGGTTACTCCTTATGAGACTAGTTGTCAGCAGTGCCCGTCAATCCCTTGGACGCGACTCCGTCCGACTTGTTGACTCACTGTCTACCAACGTGTGAACCTGCCGGGGAGGCGGCCGGTGCGCGCACTCAACTGCCTTCTGTGTCACGTGACTTGTCGATCACATTGATCACGCGGATCAAGCAGATCAGACGGATCACGCGGACCGCCTCGGCGGATCACACCGATCGCGCCGATCACGTCCAGCACGTCCGTCACGTCGAGCCAGTCGAGGCGAAGGAGCCGTCCGTGTCCACCCATGACCTCTACACCACTCCGCCCGCCGAACCCGTCTGGCAGGTCCCCGCCACCGGGGCCGCCCGGTTCAGCTGGGACTACGACGACGGCCGTGAACGCCTGCTCGCCCTCTACCAGAAGGGCAAGGACAAGCAGTGGGACGGCGACAAGCGCATCGACTGGTCCCTGGAGGTCGACCCCGCCGACCCGCTCGGCACCCCCGACGAGGCGCTCACCCTGTACGGCACCCCGCACTGGGCGAAGATGACGGAGAGGGACCGGGGCGAGCTGCGTACGCACTACACCTCCTGGCAGTTCAGCCAGTTCCTGCACGGCGAGCAGGGCGCGATGGTGTGCGCGGCGCGCATCGTGGAGTCCGTCCCCGACCTGGACGCCAAGTTCTACTCCGCCACCCAGACCATGGACGAGGCCCGGCACGCCGAGATCTACGGCCGCTTCCTGCACGAGAAGGTCGGCATGCTCTACCCGGTCAACGACAACCTCCAGGGGCTGCTGGGCGACACCCTGCGCGACTCCCGCTGGGACATGCCCTACCTCGGAATGCAGGTCTTGATAGAAGGCCTGGCGCTGGCCGCCTTCGGGATGATCCGCGACACCACGACCAAGCCGCTGCCCAAGCAGATCCTCGCGTACGTCATGCAGGACGAGGCCCGGCACGTCGCCTTCGGGCGGATGGCGCTGCGCGACTACTACGGGCAGCTGAGCGACGCGGAACTCCGCGAGCGGGAGGAGTTCGTCATCGAGGGCTGCTACCTGATGCGCGACCGGCTCAGCGGCGTCGAGGTCCTGGAGAACTTCGGCATCGGCAAGCAGGAGGCGAAGGACCTCACGGAGCGCTCCGAGTTCCTCCAGCTGTTCCGCAAGCTCCTGTTCAGCCGGATCGTCCCGTGCGTGAAGGACATCGGCCTCTGGGGCCCGCGGCTCCAGAAGGCGTACGTCGACATGGGCGTCCTCGAACTCGGCGACTCCAACCTCGACCTGCTGATGTCGCAGGACGAGGAGATAGCCGAGGAACTGGACCGCGAGCGCTTCGCCGCCGAGGAACAGGCCCGGGTGGCGGAGGTCGCGGAGGCGATCGGCGAAGGCAGGCAGGTGGCCTGAAGGGCTCCCCGGATACCGGATGTACGCCACGGGGCCCGGCGGGCCAGGATGGAGGCATGACGACGAACGCGACCACAGCCGCGGGCCGCTCGGCCGCCCGCCGCAGCCTCGAAGCGCTCGCGCTGGGCGACGCGTTCGGGGAGCGGTGGTTCCCCCTCTTCCGCGCGCCCCGGCAGGCCGTGAACGAGATCCGGGCCCGCCGCACCCCGCCGGAGCCCCGCTGGCACTGGACCGACGACACGGCCCTGGCCCTCGCGCTGACCCGCTCCCTCGACGAGCACGGCCACGTCGACCAGGACCACCTGGCCCTCTGCTACGCCCTGGCCTTCGACGCCGACCAGGCCCGCGGCTACGGCCACGGCATGCACCTCCTGCTGCCCCGACTGCTGGAGGCGCCGGCCGACTGGCGCACCCTGGCCCCCGGACTCTTCGACGGCGGCAGCCTCGGAAACGGCGCGGCCATGCGGGTCGCGCCGCTGGGCGCCCGGTTCCACGAGGACCTGGACCACGTCGCGGCGCAGGCCGTGCTGTCGGCGGAGGTCACCCACGCCCACCCGGACGGCATCGCGGGCGCGGTGGCCGTCGCGGTGGCCGCGGCGCTGTCGGCGCGCGGCGAACTGGTGCTGGACGCGGTGGCGGACCGGACGCCGGAAGGACCGGTACGCGACGGAGTGCGGCACGCCGCGCGGACGCCGTTCACCACCGAACCGTGGAAGGCCGCGGACCTCCTCGGCAACGGACAGCGCATCCGGGCCGACGACACCGTGCCCTTCGCGCTGTGGACCGCCACCCGCCACCGCGACGACCTGGAGGCGGCGCTCTGGGCGACCGCGGAGGGACTCGGCGACGTCGACACCACGTGCGCGATCACCGGGGGCGTGGTCGGGGCGGCGACGGGGACGGCCGGTGCGCCGGAGGACTGGCTGCGCCGACGCGAGCCGTTGGGCTGAAGGGCCGGACCGGCGGGCCGGGGGCGATGCTCTCGACCTGATACCGATACCGGCCTCATCGAAATTCCGTTCGCAAACGTGTCGTACGGTGAGCGCATGACCACCCCGCCGCACCCGCCGCAGGGCCCGTACGGGCCGCCGTCCCCGCAGAATCCGTACGGCCAGAACCCCTACGGCGCGCCGCCCGCCGCGCCCGGTTCCGTGCCGCAGCCGCCGCCCTACGGCTACCCGCAACAGCCCCCGGCGCAGCCCCAGCAGGGCGGCTGGGGCCAGCCCGGCATACCCGGCGGCTGGCCGCCCCAGGGCCCGCAGCCGCCGCGGCGCAAGCGGACCGGACTCGTCGTCGGGATCGCCGTCGGCGCGGTCGTGGTGGCGGGGGCCATCGTCTTCGGCGTCACCCAGCTCGCCGACAAGGGGACCGACCTGGCGTACCCGAAGGCGGAGTACCGGCTCCTCGTGCAGCAGAAGCTCCTGGACGGCGAATTCCGCCTGGGCCAGGACCTCTCGGAGACCGAGGGCAAGGAGATCGAGGACACTCCCGACCCCAGCATCCGGGACGGTGAGGCGGTCGTCGCGCACTACACGTCGGACAAGGGCGGCGCCCTGGTGCTCTCGGGGATGTACGGGCGGCTCGCCAGCCCCGGCTTCATGCGCGGCAAGATCATGGAGGGTGCGGCGGAGGCCGACGGGGCGAAGCTCGTCGTGCCCGCCGAGGAGTTCACGCCCGAGGGGTACGACATCACGATCGAGTGCCAGGTCGTGCAGTCGAAGGAGGCCGGTGGCGTCGCGAACATCCCGATGTGCGCCTGGGGCGACGACAACACCGCCGCGATGATCGCGGTGATCCGCCCGGAGAGCGTGCTCAAGGACGCCGAGTCCATCGACCTGGCCGCGGTCGCGGCGGAGGCGGCCAAGGTCCGCGAGGAGGCCCGCAAGCCGATCGGCTGACCGGCGGCGACGGGCCGGCGGGGACCGAGCGGCGGCCTGACACCGGACATGTGACGGTTGGCCCCTGACGACCGGACGCCGGGACCGGGCGTCGGCTCCACCCGCCGGAGCCCCGCCCCCGCCCCGCCCGTCAGCGGTTCGGGGCGGGGGGCGGGCTCGGCGCGGCGGGCAGGGCGCCCTCCACCGCGCGGGCCGCGGCGAGCAGCCGGACGTCGGCGCCCCGCGCCGCCGCCACCTGGAGTCCCACCGGGCAGCCGTCCCCGGTGAACCCGGCGGGCAGGCTCGCCGCCGGATGCCCGCTCAGGTTGAACACCCAGGTCAGGGCCGTGGAGTAGAGGGCCCCGGGACCCTCGTGGCCGTGCGGCCGGTTCGGGGTGGCCGGGGTCAGCAGCAGGGCCCCGCCCGCGAGCAGCGCGTCCAGCCGCTCGTCGTTCTCCCGCCGCACCCGCACCGCGCCGGGATCGTCCGGCGCCCCGCCCCGTATCGCCGTCCACGCCCCCACCGGGTCGAGCAGCGCGGCCTCGCGCCCCAGGAGGCGTACGGTCCCCGCCGCGACGAGCCGGTCCACCGCGGCCCGGACGACGGCCGCCACCTCCGGGTCCACCTCCGCGTACCCGAGGTCCTCGCTGTACACGGCGGGCAGCGGGAGGGCGGGAGCGGTGACCGGTTCGTACCCGTCCAGCATGTGGCGCAGATACGGTTCCGCCGCGTCCGCCGACCGGGCCAGCACCCCGGCCGAGGCCAGCCCCGACCGGTCGGGGGAGGGGAGCAGCCCGTTCGTCGTCTTCAGCCCGAACACCCCGCACCAGGCGGCCGGGATGCGGACCGACCCGGCCCCGTCGCCGCCCGTCGCCAGTTCCGCCATCCCCGCCGCCACCGCGACCGCCGACCCGGCCGAGGAGCCGCCCGGAGTACGGTCGGCCCGCCACGGGTTGACCGTACGGCCGTGCGGACCCAGGCCCCAGGTCTGCCAGTGGGCGCCGGGCCCGGGCACCGAGGTCGCACCGACCGGGGAGCCGCCCGCCGCGAGCAGCCGACGGGCCGCGAAGGACCGGATCCCGGAGGGGCCCTTCACCGCGAACGGCAGCCCGCCCAGGGGGAGTCGGCGCGCCACGGCCTCCCGTTCCCGGGCGAGCGCTTCGTCCGGCCAGAGCTCGATGAACGCGCCCAGCGCCGGATCCAGCCGGTCGATCCGCTCCAGGGCCCGCGCCACGGCGGAGGTCGTCCGAGTCATGGGCCCAGTCTGCCGTGCGCTCCGCCGTGCGCTCCGCCGTGCGCCCCGGCTACTCCTCCAGCGCCGCCTCCATCACGGCCCGGGCGATCGGGGCCGCGCTGCCGCCGCCGCTGATGTCGCCCCGGTCGGCGGCGGCGTCCTCCACGACCACCGCCACCGCGACGGCCGGGCGGCCGGAGTCGGGGGCCCGGGCCCAGGAGATGAACCAGGCGTACGGCAGACCGGAGTTGTCGACGCCGTGCTGGGCGGTGCCGGTCTTCCCGCCGACCTCGACTCCGTCGATCGCCGCGTTCGACCCGGTGCCGTTCTCCACCACGTCGACCATCATCCGCTGGAGCTGCACCGCCGTCGCCGGGTTCATCGGCCGCTCGTACGCCTCGGAGCCCTCCCGCCGCACCGTGTCCCCGTCGGCGGTGGTCACCCGGTCCACCAGATGCGGACGGCGCAGATCCCCGCCGTTGGCCACCGCCGAGGCGACCATCGCCATCTGGAGCGGGGTCGCCGTCGTGTTGAACTGCCCGATCGAGGAGAGCGCGAGCTGGTCGTCGCTCATGTCCGTGTCGAAGTTGCTCCTCGCCACCCCGGACGGGATGCGCAGCCCGGAGTCGTTGAAGCCGAACCTCTCCGCCGTCTCCACCATCCCCTCCAGTCCGACCTCCACCCCGAGATGGGCCATCACCGTGTTGCAGGAGACCCGGATCGCGTCCGCCAGCGACGCCTGCTCGCACCCTCTCGCCTCGTTCGGCAGGGTCGTCCGCGTCCCCGGCAGGACGTACGGCGACGGCGTGTCCGTGGCCGCGTCGGCGTCCGTCACCACCCGCTCGTCCAGGGCCGCCGCCGCCGTCACGATCTTGAAGGTGGAGCCCGGCGGATAGGTCTGCCGGATGGCCCGGTTGAGCATCGGCATACTCGTGGCCGCGTTCAGCCGGGCCCAGGCGTCGGTCACCGCGGAACCGGTCCCCGACAGCCGCTCGGGGTCGTACGACGGGGTCGAGACCAGCGCCAGGATCGCGCCCGTGGACGGGTCCAGCGCCGCGACCGCGCCCCGCCGCCCGCGCAGCCCGTCGTACGCGGCCTGCTGCATCGACGCCCTGATCGTGGTGACGACGTCGCCGCCCGGCTGCCGGCCCCGGGTGAACTCGTTCCAGAAGGGCAGCGGCGCCAGCAGGGAGTCCGTACCGGAGAGGACGGCGTCCTCGGCGTTCTCGATGAGCGTCGTGCCGTACGTCTGCGAGGCGTATCCGGTCACCGGCGCGTACAGCGGGCCGTGCAGATAGGTGCGTTCGAAGCTGAGCCGCTCGCCGGTCTCCTTGTTGCCGGTCACGGGCCGGTCGCCGACCAGGATGTTGCCGCGCGGCTGGTCGTAGCGGGCGATGGTGTTGCGGCGGTTGGCCGGATTGTCGTCCAGTTCGTCGGCCTCGAAGACCTGGATCCGGGCCGCGTTGACGAGCAGTGCCACCAGCAGCAGCAGACAGAAGGCGGCGGCCCGCCGGATGCAGCGGATCACCGGTCCTCCCCGGCGCCCGCGACGACCCCGGTCCCGGCCTGTTCCGGGTGGGGTCTGCGCGAGACGTCGCTGAGCCGGATCAGCAGCGCCACGATGATCCAGTTGGTCACGACCGACGAGCCGCCCTGCGCCAGGAACGGCATCGCCATCCCGGTCAGCGGGATCAGCCCCATCACCCCGCCCGCGATCACGAACACCTGGAGCGCCAGGATCGACGCCAGACCGATGGCGAGCAGCCGCCCGAACGGGTCGCGCAGGGCGAGCCCGGCCCGGTAGCCGCGCGCCACGAGCAGCGCGTAGAGCAGGAAGATCGCGGTCAGCCCGCTCAGGCCCAGCTCCTCGCCCGCGGTCGCCAGGATGAAGTCGGACTTGGCGGCGAAGCCGATCAGGACGGAGTGGCCCGCGCCGAGCCCGGTCCCGAGCATCCCGCCCGCGGCGAAGGCGAACAGCGACTGGGCGAGCTGGCTCGGCCCCCGCCCCGCGTCGATCGAGGCGAACGGGTCCAGCCAGTCCTGCACCCGGCTGTGGACGTGCGGTTCGAAGGAGCCGACGACGAAAGCGCCGACGGCCGCAAGGAGCAGCCCGACCGCGATCCAGCCGGTCCGGCCGGTCGCCACGTACAGCATGATGACGAAGAGTCCGAAGAACAGTAGCGAGGTGCCCAGATCGCGCTCCAGCACCAGCACCCCGACGCTCAGCAGCCAGATCGCCACGATCGGCCCGAGCACCCGGCCGGAGGGCAGTTGCAGCTTCCAGAACGTGCGGCCGGTGTACGCGAGCGCGTTGCGGTTGGCGGCCAGATAGGCGGCGAAGAACACCGCGAGCAGGATCTTGGCGAACTCGCCCGGCTGGAAGGAGAGACCGCCGATCCGGATCCAGATCTTCGCCCCGTTCACCGCCGGGAAGAAGATCGGCACGGTCATGAGGACGAGCGCCGAGGCCACCGAGAGGTACGCGTACCGCTGGAGCACCCGGTGGTCCCGCAGCACCACCACCACGGCCGCGAACAGGGCGACGCCGAGGGTGGACCAGACGAGCTGGGTGGGCGCGGCCTGGTCCCTCGGGGTCTCCAGGTCGAGCCGGTAGATCAGCACCAGGCCGAGCCCGTTGAGCAGGACGGCGATGGGCAGCAGCAGCGGATCGGCGTACGGGGCCCGGAAGCGGACCGCGACATGGGCGAGCAGCGCGAGCGTGCCGAGCCCGGCGCCGTATCCGGCGACGTCGGGGGGCACGGTGCCGTCATGGGCGAGGCCGACCGCCGCGTAGCCGAGGACGGAGATCAGGACGCCCCCGACGAGGAGGGTGAGCTCCACCCCGCGCCTCTTGGGCAGGCGTAGCTCGGGCGGGGGAGCGTCCGCCGTCGTTGCGGTCATGCCCCGCAACGTAGCAAGAGGTGCGCGGTATTTCCCTTATGTCACACCTATGCCCCGGCCGGCGCCCACCGGACGCGCACCCGCCCGCGGAGCCGGCGGCGACGCTGCCGGGACGGCTCCACGGGCGGGCGGATGTGCGGGTGACGCGAGGTCAGCACCACTTCGGCGCGGCGCCGATGTTCTCGATGTAGCGGGCCGAACCCCAGGCCCAGGTGCCGTCGGTCAGCAGGTACCAGCGGTTGTTGCCGTCGACGTTGTCGCCCTCGGTCTTGCAGAAGATGTTGACGACCTCGCCGTACTCGACCGAGCCGACGATGCGGCTGCTGCGGGTCGGCTTGTCACGGAGCAGCAGGTACGGCTTGGCGATGACGCGTCCCTTGTAGGTCCGCTTCGGCGCCTGGGGCTTCGCCTGACCCTGCTTCTGCGCCTCCTCGCGGGCCTGCTTCTGCTGCGCCTCGTACTCGCGCTGCAGCGCCGAGGCGGAGAGCTCGTCGGACGTCGGGTCCGGAGCGGCGGCCTCCGCACGCTGTCCGACAGGCTGGGGGTCGGCCGCCAGCGCGGCGGGAGCGGCGGCGGTGAGCGCCGCGAGCGTGCCGGTGGCGACGACGAGACCGAGCCGGCGGAGCCGCGAGGAGCGGGACAGGGGGGACATGCTGCCTCCATGCGATGAGGAAAGGACCGTGGGGGACACGAGCTGGGCTCGTGAGCGTCACGCTAAATTCGCGACACACGGTCCGCAACGCGTCACATCGCGTGAGGCGGCCGGGGGGTTGGGCCGTCCGGGTCGTCCGTGGCGCCCCGACCCCCGTCGCCACCGGGGTTCCCGTCCGCGTCGCCGTCGTCGAGGCGTACGTACTCCGGCAGGGTCATCCGCACCAGCGCCCCGCCGTCCGGCGGATTGGCGAAGTCCAGCCGGGCGCCGATGACCTGGGCCTGGCCGAGGGCGATGGTCAGCCCGAGGCCGTGCCCCTTGCCCGCGCCGTCCGTGCGGAACCGCTGCGGCCCACCGTCCAGCAGGTACGCCGGGAACCCCGGCCCGTGATCCCGTACGGAGACCACCGCGCCGTCCACGCTCAGCACCACCGGGGGCCGCCCGTGCCGGTGCGCGTTGGCCACCAGATTGCCGATCACCCGCTCCAGGCGCCGCCGGTCGGTCTCCACCCGGGCCGCGCCCGCCACCCGCACCTCGGTGTCGGTGCCCGACGCCCGGACGACCCGCTCCGCCAGCGGCGCGAGTTCGTGCACGGCCAGGTCGACCTGCTCGGTACGGGCGTCGAGCCGGGAGATCTCCAGCAGGTCCTCCGTCAGCGCCCGCATCGCCCGCACCCGGTCGCGCACCAGCTCCGCCGGGCGGCCGTCCGGCAGCAGTTCGGCGGCGGCCGACAGGCCGGTCAGGGGGGTGCGCAGCTCGTGCGCCACGTCGGCGGTGAACCGCTGCTCGGTCTGGAGCTTGCGCTGGAGGGTCGAGGCCATGGTGTCGAGGGCGCCCGCCACGATCGCCACCTCGTCCTGGGCGCGGACCGGGCGGGCGGTCCGGGGATCGTGCACCCGGGCGTCGAGATCGCCCGCGCTGATCCGGCGGGCCACCCGGGCGCTCTGGTGGAGCCTGCGGGTCACCCGGCCGACGGCGAACAGCCCGACGAGCAGGGTGGCGGCGATGGCCAGCAGCGAGGAGCCGATGATCGCCCGGTCGAGGCCGCCGATGGTGCGGGCGCTGTGGCTGTAGTCCGTCCAGGTGGCGAGCGCCCGTCCGTCCGCCGGACCCGCCGCCCACATGGCGGGTCCGCTCCGCCCGTCCCGGTCCCCGGGCCGGTGCGGTCCGTCCGCGACGACGGTGCCGCGCTCGCCGTCCGCGGCCAGGGCGCGCAGTGAGGCGGGCAGGCCCGGCGGGTCGATGCCGGACCCCGGAGGCAGCGGCTCCCCGGCCTCGTACGCGTCGGTGACCACCTCCAGCCGGCTCAACGTCTTCTCCCGGGCCTGTTCGACCGTCTGCCGGGTCACCGCCGTGTGCACGAGGAAGCCGAGGAGGGCCGCCAGGGTGCAGCACATGGCGGTCAGGAAGACCGCGGACTTCCAGGTGAGGCTCGCGGTCCAGGAGGGCGAGCGGAACCCGCGCCGCCTCATCGCGTCCCCGTGGAGGGCGTGGCGGATTCCGGGGTGGCGGCCGAGGGTTTCGGGGGCTTCGGGGCCTTCCGGTGCTCGGGCGTTCGCAGGATCTCGTCCCGGGTGGGCAGCATGGCGCGCTGGCGGTCGTCCCAGGACCACGCGGTGCGGTACTCGTACCCCGGGATCACCGAGGGGGCCCGCATGATCAGGTCCCGGTCCGCCAGCTCCACGCTGATGACGGCGTCGTAGGTGGACATGATCCGGGTCAGGCCGCCCTGGTCCGGCATGTAGACGCGCACGGCGAGCTGCCGGTCGGGCATCCGGATGCCGAGCACCAGTTCGTCCCTGCCGTCGCCGGTCAGATCGCGGTAGTACGGCGGGAGGACCGGGCAGTCGTCCGGGGCGGTCCGGCACGCCTTGATCTGCCGGACCGTCCCGTCCGGCAGTTCGTCGAGACCGCTGTCCCGGTCCGTCCTCGCCTTCAGCCCGGCCTGCGCCACGGCCACCGGGTCCAGCGTGCGCACGTCGCCGCCGGTCACCCGGATCCCCGGGATGCGCGCGGTCTCGCCCTCGCCGTAGTCGTACGGGGCGGCGGAGGCGGGCGGCAGGTCCGGCCAGAGGCTCTTGGGCTCGACGGCCGACGGCGCGTCCCCCGCGCTCCTCAGCTCGCCGGCCGCGCCGCAGCCGGACAGCAGGGTCAGCGCGGCGAGGGCGCACGCGGCGGTACGGGGCGCCGCCGGGACGCGGTGCGGGCGCAAGGCTCGCCTCCTCTTCGACGACGGACGACACAGCGGTCTCACACCCTAATCGGACGAGCGTGCGCAATGTCGACTTCGTACCCCTGTGTAACGTACGCGGCCCCGTGGTCGGGGACCACGGGGCCGGAGCGGTCGGAGGGCCGCGGGTTCGGCGCCGCCCACGGACTCGGTGCCGGTACGGGTCCCGTACCGCCCGCGGACTCCGGGTTCGGTGCCGCCCACGGACTCGGCGCCGGTGCGGATCCCGTACCCCGCCCGCGGACCCGGCGCCGGTGCGGGTTCAGCGCTGGTACGGGTTCTGCCCGGGAGGCGTGAAACCGGGCTGCTGCGGGGCCTGGCCGTGGACGTTGCCGTCCTGCCCGGCCGCGGCCTGGGCGAGCAGCCGGTCGGCCTCCTCCCCGGGTATCTGCCGCTCGCCGCCGCAGAACGTGCACTGCGTGGCGAACTTCGTCGAGAACGGGAACAGCGGGACGAAGAACAGCGTGAACTTCGTGACCCGCTTGCGCAGGGTGTGCGCGGCCGGATTGCCGCACCAGCCGCACACCATCGTCAGGATGGCCAACTGGTGGAGGTAGCCCTTGGTGCCGAAAATGATCATGCCGTGGTTCCCTTCCCGGTCCCCCGGAGTGCCTGTCGGCACAGCGCCAGGAGCTTCTCGTCCTCGTGGATGTCATGACTGCCGTACCCGCCGTCCATCGCGTTGTGACGGCGTACGGAGACGAGTTCGCTCCGCAGGACGTGTGCTGCGGCCGACCCCTCCGGGACCGGCCCCATCCGTGCCACGCATTCTGCCACCCGGACCCGCACGTGACGGCTGCGCTCCCAGTCGGAGAGCAGGGCCTCGACGGTCTCCTGCGTCCGGCCCGACACCTCCCACAGCGCGATCGCCGCGTCGACCCGCAGCCACAGGTCCTCGTGCGCCAGCAGCCCGCGCAGCCGGGGCGCGACCACCGCGGCGCGCGGCCCGAGGGACCCCAGCGCCACCGCCGCGGCCCGGCGCTCGTGCACCTGGTGCGACTGGAGGCCCTCGATCAGCGCCGGCAGCACCGCGTCGGCGTCCCCGGAGATCGCCCACAGCGCCTCCGCCACCTCGGTCGCGGAGGCCGTCCCCGGCCGGCTGATCAGCGCCCGCAGCTCCGGAACGGCCTCCCGCGCCGCCGGCCCGAACGAACCCAGCGCCCGCAGTGCCGCCGTGCACAGCCACTCGCCCCGGTACTCCGGGGCCCCGCGCAGCACCCGCAGCACCTCGGGGGTCGCCTCGCCCGCCCGCAACCCGGCCAGCCCGGCCAGCAGCGGGCTCGCCCGGTCGTAGGCCCCCTCGTCCAGCTCCACCTCCGCGAGTCTGCTCCGCAGCGCCCCGGCGAGCGGCCGGGCCGCCGCCCCCAGGTGGCCCACCGCGAACCCCACGTCGTGCGCCACCCGCGGCAGCTCCAGCGCCGCCGCGAGCGCGGGCACCGCCCGGGCGTCGCCCAGCCGCGCCAGGGCCTTCACGGTGGAGCCGAGCCCGGGCGGTCCACTGGCCCAGGACTTCACCCAGTCCCCGGGCCGGTCCTCCAGCCGGGCGGCCAGCGCGTCCGCGGCGGGCGCGGCGAGGCCGAACAGCTCCTCCAGCACATGGGACGCGGCCTCGGCCAGCCGGGGTTCGGGGTCCGACAGCTGATCGCCGACGAGCGCCACCAACTCCTCGTAGGGGCCGCGCCAGGCCCGTATCAGCCCGCCGCTCATCCGTACGGCGTCGATGCGCTGCCGACGGTCGGGGCTGCGCAACTGATCGGCGAGCAGCGCCGTCCGGTCGGCGACCCGGTCGTCGAGTCCGACGTGCAGGGTGCGCAGCAGATCCGCGGCCCAGGGGGCCCCGCGCCCGGCGCTCTCCTGCGCGGCCAGCGACCGCAACTGCCCCACGAGCGTCGGCGTCGCGACCTGCTCGCCCCGACAGGTCTCCGCGGCGGTCACCGGCTCCGCCTCCGGGTCCACCGCCTCCGCTTCCGGGTCCCGGTCGGGATCCGGGCAGTCCTTCTCCGCCGCACCCCCCTCCGGCAGGGAGCGCATCTCGCGCAGCAGCCCCGAGACCACCGGCACCACGTCACCGGGCAGTCCGTCAGGCGAACAGCGCGCCAGCTGGGCCAGGGCCGCGAGCCGCAGCCCCGGGGAGTGCGCCCGCGACGCCAGCCGGCCCAGCCACTCCGCGACCCGCCCCGCCAGCGGCCGGTGCCGCAGCGCGACCCGCCCGGCCGCCTCCACGAGAGCGAGCCGCACCTCCTCGTCCGGCTCCACCGGCAGCCGCTCCCGCAGCAGCGCGAGCACCCGCACGGGATGGCGGTGCAGCGTGGCGAGCGCCAGCGGGGCCGCGAGCCGCACCCCGGGGTCCTCGTCGGCGATCAGCTCGAAGAACACCCCGGCGCCCGCGGTGACCGCCGCCGCGGCCATCGCGTAGTTCGCCGCGCCCTCGATCTCGTCCTCGTCGATCTCCGCCTCGTCGTCCTCGTCGAGGTCGAAGCCGCCGATGCTGGTGAGCAGTTCGACGACGCTGCCGCGGTCCTGCACCCCCGGGTCCACGGCCAGCTCGAACAGGAACGGGATGCACGCGAGCGTGCACGCGTACACATCGCCCTGGTGGTGCACCGCGCCGTACATGCCGTCGAGCGCCGCCTCGCGCTCCGCCGGATCCTGGGACGCGAGCCCCCGCAGAAGCTCCGGCACGTCGTCGGCAGGCCCGTAGGCATGCTCCATCGAGGCCCAGTCGACCTCGTCGATCCCCGAGAACACGCCATCCCCTCCCCGCGATCACGACAGCGCCCGGACCGGCGCGCCCCGTGGCGCGCCCTGTCCGCCACACCCCTCCCGGCGCGCTCCGGAGAAAGCGCCTGCGCAGAGTGTGCACCACGGGTCCGACAATCCACCCGCCACTTGTGGCCTTTCCTCGTGCCGTGACGAGGTCATGACCCGGTCAAGACGATTCGGCTGTGGATTCCTGTGAAACGGGGGACCGTCACACGGGTAGCGGACGCGCCTGTTCCGGGTCGTTCAGGGGCGCGAGCAGATCACCGTGCCGGTCCAGCCGGGCGGCCATGTCCCCGGCCCGGAACACCAGGGCGTCCGCCTCCCGGCACTCCGCGATCTCCTCCCAGGTCACCGGGGCCGACACGGTGGGCTCGGACGCGGCGCGCAGGGTGTAGGGAGTGGCGGTCGTCTTGGACGCGGCGTTCTGGCTGAAGTCGACGAAGACCTTGCCCGGCCGCAGCGACCGCTTCATCCGGTGCAGGGCCAGCCCCGGAAGGTCCGACTCCGCCTCCACGGCCAGCCGCTTCGCGTACGCGGACACCTCGCCGGACGGGGTCGGCTCCAGCGGGACCAGCAGGTGCATCCCCTTGGAGCCGGACGTCTTCCCGTACGCCGTCAGTCCGTCGGCCGCCAGGCGCTCGCGCAGCCAGAGCGCCACCGTGCAGCACTCCACGACCGTCGCGGGTGCGCCGGGGTCCAGGTCGAAGACCATCCGGTCGGCGACCTCCGGCGCGTCGTCACGCCACTGCGGGGTGTGGAACTCCACCACCAGGTTGGCCGCCCACATCAGGGAGGCCAGATCCCGCACGACCACCTGCCGGGCGCCCGGGTCCTCGCTCCGGGGCACGGGGGTGGTCCCCACCCAGGCGGGCGTACCGGGCGGCGGATTCTTGGTGAAGAAGACCTGGCCGTCCGGTCCGTCCGGGTAGCGCAGGAACGACACGGGGCGGTCACGCAGATGGGGCAGGATCACGCCGCCCGCGGTGGCCGCGTAGTAGTGCAGCACCTCGCCCTTGGTCGTCCCGGTGGCCGGATACAGGACCTTGTCGAGATTGCTGAGCGAGACCCGTCGCCCCTCCACCTCGGTGATCGGCGTCATACGATAAGAATCACACGAAACAGCATGAAATCGCTTGGAAGCATCTCCGATGCCCCAAGGTGCTCAAGGGTCGGCGATCGGCGAGGGGTGAACGGTGAGATCCATCTGGAACGGCGCGATCTCCTTCGGGCTGGTCAGCATTCCGATCAAGCTGGTCAACGCCACCGAGAACCACTCGATCAGCTTCCGGCAGATCCACCTCGCCGACGGTGGCCGGATCCGGTACCGCAAGGTCTGCGAACTGGACGAGCAGGAGGTCTCCGGCAGTGAGACGGGCAAGGCGTACGAGGACGCCGACGGCACGATGATCCCGATCACCGACGAGGATCTCGCCCAGCTCCCGCTGCCCACGGCGAAGACGATCGAGATCGTCGCCTTCGTCCCCGCCGACCGGATCGACCCCCTCCAGATGGACGCGGCGTACTACCTCTCCGCCAACGGGGTCCCGGCCGCCAAGCCGTACACGCTGCTCCGCGAGGCCCTGAAGCGCAGCAACAGGGTCGCCGTCGCCAAGTACGCCCTGCGCGGCCGCGAACGGCTCGGCATGCTCCGCGTCGTGGGCGAGGTGATCGCCCTGCACGGCCTGCTGTGGCCCGACGAGATCCGGCCTCCCGAGGACGCGGCCCCGGACGGCGACATCACGGTCCGCGACGCCGAACTCGACCTGGCGGACACCCTGATGAGCACCCTCGGCGAGGTCGACATGGACAGCCTCCACGACGACTACCGGGAGGCGGTGGAGGAGCTCGCCGCCGCGAAGGCGTCCGGTGAGAGCGTGCCCCCGGCCGAACCCGAGGACACCGGCGGCGAGGTCATCGACCTGATCGCGGCGCTGGAGAACAGCGTGCGGGCGGCCAGGACGTCCCGGGACGACGAGGGCGCGGGCGGCGACGGCGGTGACATGGCCGACGTCCACCCCATCGGGAGGGGGGCGAAGGCTTCGTCGAAGACGTCCGGGCAGAGCTCCGGGAAGGCCGCGCGGACCACCAAAACCGCGCGGAGGACCACGCACCGCACGCCCACCGGCAAGACGGTCACCCGCTCCGGAGACTCCACGGCGGAGAAGTCCGCCCCCAAGTCCTCCGGCGCGAAGAAGTCCACGGCGAAGAAGTCCACGGCGAAGAAGACCGCAGCACAGAAGACGACGGCGCGGAAGACGACGGCGAAAAAAACGACGGCGAAGGGGACCACGGGGACGACGGCCGCGGCCAAGAAGCGGACGTCGTCGGGCGGCGGCACGGCGAAGAAGTCGGCGTCCTCCCGCAAACGCACCTCGGCCTGACGGAGGCCCGCCCTGACCGTGGGGCGGCCCGAGGAGGGCGCGCGTCCTGTCGGAATGCGCCCTGTCGGGCGCGCGGCCCCGACGGAGCGCCGGCCCGACGCTCACCAGCCCCGGCCGCACCTCGCCTCGGCCCCCGGCCGACGGTGTGCGCCCGCCCGCCCGAGCGCCAACCGGGGCCGTCCCCCCGGCCGTCGGCGCATCCCCGCCGCCCCGCTGTCCTCCGTCCCCCGTACGCTACGGCCCATGAGCGCAGAGGCCCCCTCGGGACGGGTGATCGACGGCCGCTTCACGCTGGTGGAGCGGCTCGGCAGCGGTGGCATGGGCATGGTCTGGCGGGCCCGCGACGAGGCGCTCCACCGCGATGTCGCCCTCAAGGAGGTACGGCCCCCGGACCCGGCGCTCGCGGAGTACGACCCCGAAGGCGCCCGCACCCTGCGCGCCCGGGTGTTGCGCGAGGCCCGGGCCCTGGCCCGGGTCGACCATCCGAACGTGGTCACCGTCCACCACATCGTCGACCCCGGCGAGGACGGCTACCCGTGGATCGTGATGGAGCTCGTGGCCGGCTCGTCGCTGCATGACCGGCTCGCCCACGGGCCCATGGAACCCGCCGAGGCCGCCGAGCTGGGACGCGGCATCCTCGCCGCCCTCCGCGCCGCCCACGCCACCGGCATCCAGCACCGCGACGTCAAGCCCGCCAACGTGCTGCTGCGCCCCGACGGCCGCCCCGTCCTCACGGACTTCGGCATCGCCGCCATCCGCGAGTCGACCAGCCTCACCGCGACGGGCGCCCTCATCGGCTCGCCCGACTACATAGCCCCCGAGCGGATCCGGGGCACGGAGGGCGACCCGTCCTCCGACCTCTGGTCGCTCGGCATGATGCTGTACGTGGCCGTCGAGGGCCGCCACCCGCTGCGCCGGGCCACCACCCTGGCCACGCTGGCCGCCGTGCTCGACGAGGAGGTCCCGCCGCCGACGCGGGCCGGGTCCCTCGCCCCGGTGCTGAACGCGCTCCTCACCAGGGACATCGCCGCCCGCCCGGACGCCGAGGCCCTCGACCGCCTGCTGGCCGGGGCCGCGCGGCCGGGCGCGAGCCCCGCCCCCACGCCCACGGAGCCCGTACGGGACCGCCCCGCCTCCGCGTGGCCCGGATCCGTGCACAGCACGCCCACGCAGACGGCCGCCACGCCGCCGCCCCGGCCGGGACCCGCGCCCCGGTCCGTGCCGACGCCCCCGTCACCCGGGTCCGACCGGACCGGCGGCTCCTTCGCCCCGCCGTCCACGGGCCCCCAGGACCGCGTTCCCACGGGCTACGGCTTCCCGCCCCCCGCCGCCGCCACGTCCGCACCCGGCGGCACCCCGTACCGGCAGCCCGCCCCCGGCGCCGACGGCGCCCCGCACGAGCGCCGCCGCCGCGTCGAGCGCAGGGCCTGGCGGATCAGCGCCGCGTCGTCCGTCGTCTCGGCGGTGGTGATCGCGGGCGCCGTCCTCTGGACCGCCGACCCGTTCTCGTTCCGGGGCTCCGAGGGCGACGACCGCCCCCGCGACCGGGCGAGCGCCCCGCAGGCCTCCGCTCCGGCGCCCGCCCCGGTGGCCGACGACGCCGGCGGATCCGCGGACACCGGCGGCTCCGAGGAGGAGGCGCCGGAGGCCGTGGACCTGCTCACCCCGGACGGGGCGCGGTCGGCGATCAAGGCGATGAAGCCCCTCATGGGCGGGACGAAGGTCACCGACTTCACCCTCTACGGCGAGCACGCCTCCGCCGAGGCGCCCCTGAAGTCCAACGCCGCGCTGTACGACCGCTTCAGCTACCGCGACGGCCGGGCGGAGAACGACGACATGGGCGGCACCCTGACGCCCGGATCCACCACCATCGACCTGGACTCCGTCGACTGGGACGCGCTGCCCGCCCTGCTGAAGTCGGCGGAGAAGACGCTCAACGTCGACGAGCCGGAGAGCCGCTACGTGATCGTGGACCCCTCGTCGCCCTTCCACGGAGACCGGCCCGTGCTGCGCGTCTACGTCTCCGACTCGCACGGCGGCGCCTTCCTCACCGCCGAGCTGGACGGCCGGGTCATCGAGAGGAACCCGCGCCCCAAGGGCTGAGCGCCGGCCGGATCGAATCCGGAAGCTGCGGCAGGTCCAGGTCGAACGGGCTCCGCTCGATGACGTACGTGCAACTCGTGTACGTGTAGCCCGGCTGGACCTTCGTCCCCGAGGAGTAGCTGTCCACCCGGGCGGTCGCGCCCGTACCGTGCTTGTACAGGAAGTGGTACTCCCCGGCGGGGAGCCGCAGCCGGGCCTTCGGGTAGTCCCGGCCGCTCGCCCCGCAGGCCCGCCGCGGGCCCTCGGACGCGCTGTACCGCTCACAGCCCGCGCAGGCCTTCAGCGTGGCGGTGCCGGTGACCGGGCCGGTGTAGAGCACCTCGACCGCGTTCGGCGCGTCATTGCTGATGACCAGCTCCATCCGGGAGCCGCCGGGCCGCTTCGACGGCGGCAGCCGCTTGCCCGCCGCCGGACGGTCGTCGGCGATCTCCGCCGCTATGGCGATGTTCCGCGCCTGCCGCGCCCGCCCGTCGCTCCGGTACGTCCGCGCGAAATCGGTCAGCGTCGTGCGCGCCGCACCGAACTGCTCGTCCTCGAACTGGTCGACCCCACAGGCGTACACCCCGTCCACCACGCCCTTGTCGGCATCGCCGCGCAGCGCCTTCACACCCTCGTCGGGGAGGCCGGACGCGGTGGCTCCCAGGCCCCGCAGCACCTCGGTGGCCGCACACGGCTCGGCCCCCTCCAACGCCGCGACCTGCTCCTTGATCCGCTTCCCGATCGCCGGGCCCACCTGGCGCGCGGAGGCCGAACCGGGGAACGTGCGCAGCAGCTCTCCCAGCTCCGTGCCGCCGCCGCCCGGCCCGCCCAGACGCGATACGCCGCACCCGTACAACGACGCGGCGAGGGGCTCGTCGGGCCACGCGGCGAGCGGGCCCAGCAGTTTCTCGTCCACCGAGTCCGGCAGCGTCCGCAGATAGGTCAGCGGCGCGACGGCCTCACAGAGCCGCTTCTCGGCGTACGGGGTGGAGACCGCGTCGTAGTACGCCTTCAGGCGGTCCGGGACCAGCTTCGCGGCCCGGGAGCCCGGGTGGTCCTCGCCGAGCGCGCGATAGGCGTCGAGCGCCCGCTCGTACTCGCCCTTCGCCGCGTCGAACGGCCGTCCCGAAGCCGTCGCGACCCGCTCGTCCCCGGCCGCCAGCCGGTCCAGCAGCATCTGCTCCCGCGCCTCGTTCCGCGCGGAGCCGTACACCACGGCCCCACCCGTCGGCACGGCCAGCAGCACCACGCCGAGCCCGACCGCCACGACGGGCCGCCACGCCCCGCCCAGCGCCGACCGCAGGGCGATCCGGGCCCCGTCGGCGGCAGCCGCCACCAGCACGAGCAGATACCCGGCGAGAACGCCCCCGGGCACCCCGTCCGGATCGGCCGGCAACGCCGCCCACAGCAGCACCGCCGTGGCCGCCCAGCACACCGCGGCCCGCGTCCAGCGGCCCAACAGGGCGTAACCGAGCCCGAGTCCGGTCAGATTGAGCAGCGCCGCGCCGACCGCGCGCAGGGGCGCACCGGGCGGTGGCGGCCCGACGGCCGGCGCGCGGGAGGGCGGCGGCGGTGGCACGGGCCCGTCCTCCCCGCCCCGGTCGGCTCCCCACCCCTGCCCCGCGGCCCCGTACCGATCGTCGGACTCCATAACGGTCCCCCCACCGCCGAGCCGAAAAAGGTCATCCTGACTCTGCCCGGGGCCGTACCGCCTCACGCGCGATCGGGCGGGCATTTTGCCCCCTCCATGACGTCGTTCAGCACCCTATGTGGCGAAATGACACGCCAGATACGGGAGTTGGTGGAAGAGGCCACAGAAAATGCACTCGAAAGGGTGAGCCTGTTCGGATCTTCGAGGCCTCGACGTGTGCCATGATCGCGGAGTCAGGTTCCCGGCATCGGTAACGCAGTCAATTCTGTTCAGAGCGAAGGTAGTTGCAACGCCTATGTGGAAGATCCTTCAGTGGATGTGGTGACCCCGCGCGGCCCGAAGGGCCACGTCACCAGCGGTTGATCCGCACCGCGGTCGAACGGACCGGCACCCGGGCGAGGCTCAGGAGCCGGTCCTTCCTATGTCCTCCCGAAGCAGCCGCCGCAGGCTCTCCGCCTCGGCCTCCGCGCCCAGGCTCCGGTACACCTCCTGCGCCCTCCTCGCGTACTCGGGGGCCAGGTCGCCCCGGCGCGTCCGCAGCGCCGTACGCGCGAGGCCGGCCAGCGCCCGCGCCGCGCCGGGACGGGAGCCGGTGCGCTCGGCCAGCTCCAGCGCCTGCCCGTACGCCTCCGCCGCCGGTTCCGGCCTGCCCCCCGCCTCGTGCACATCGGCCACGCCGAGCAGTGCCCGGGAGCGCTCGTAGGCGCTGTCGATCGCCCGGGCCACCTCCTCCGCCACCGTGAAGTGGAGCAACGCCGCACCGGAGTCGCCGTTCTCGGCGTACGCGGTGCCCATGCTGATCAGCGCGTTCGCCTCGCCCAGCGCGTCCCCCCGGGCCCGGTGGCTCGCCAGCGCCCTCCGGAAACCGTCCAACGCCCGTGACGTGTCCCCCATGGCCTGGTGCACCGCGCCCAGATTGGTGTCCAGGATGGCCAGTTCACGGGCGCCGCTGTGCAGCCGGGCCAGTGCCCGCGACCTTTCGAGGTGGTCCCGGGCGTGCTCGATCCGCCCCTGGAGGTGGTGGATCTCGCCGATGTTGTTGAGCGCGCGGATCTGTCCCAGCAGGTCCCCCGTCCCCTCGTGGATGTGCAGGGTGAGCCGCGCCCGGCCGAGCGCCTCGTCGTACCGGCCCTCGTAGTACAGCGCCGCGCCCTCGACGTTGAGGCAGTCCGCCTCGCCGTGCAGATCGCCCAGGCTCCGGTAGAGCGCCAGCGCCCGCGCCACCATGCGCAGCGCCGGGCCGGTGTGCCCGGCGGCCAGGTGCGCGCGGCTCGCCTGGAGCGAGCTGTCGGCGCACCCCGCGGGGTCCTTCAGGTCCTGGAACAGGGTCAGGGCCTCGCCCGCACAGCTCAGGGCCTCACCCGGCCCCGACTGCGCCAGCACCTCCGCCGCCTCCACCAGCGTCTGCGCCAGCAGCAGGGGGTTGCCCCGGGAGCGCAGCGCCTCCACGGCCGCGCCGTACAACTCGTTGGTCACCGCCCAACTGCCCCAGATCCTGAGCGAGGGGGCGAGCGCGTGCGGGAACAGCGCCGCGCTGTCCCGGCCCTCCCCGGCCGCGGTGCGGCCGGCGGCCAGCAGGTTGGCCCGCTCGGCGTCCAGCCAGGCCGCCGCCTCCCGGGCGTCCCCGAACCCGGCCGCGTACACCGGCAGGCGCTCGGGCTCCAGGGCCCTGCGGCGCGGGTGCGTGAGGCGGTGGGCCCGGTGCGCGGAGGTGAGGCAGTATTCGAGGAGCCTGTCGACGGCTTCGCGACGCTCCTCCTCCGGCTCCTCGGCGATGGACATACGCAGCGCGAACGCCCGTGTGAGGTCGTGCAGTTGGTAGCGTCCGAGCACCGGCTCCGCCAGCAGATGGCAGTCCAGCAACTCCTCGATGCTGCGCCGCACGCCCTCGGCCCCGCCACCCGGTCCGAGCCCGTTGCCCCGCCCCGACAGGGCGGCTGCCGCCGCCGCGGTGATGTCGGGCCCGGGATGCAGCGCGAGCAGGCGCAGTAATCGGCGCGTGCCGGACGTCAGCTCCGCGTACGAGAAGCGGAACGCCGAGACGAACACCTCCTCGTCGAGTTCGTCCAGCGGATCGCTCGACTGGGCCAGCCGCTCCAGGAGATGGCGCAGATCCCAGATCTCCCGGTGCCGGAAGCGGCCCGCGAGCAGCGTCGTGGCCAGCGGATGGCGGCCGCAGGCGTCCACCAGCAGCTCCAGCGCCTCCGGATCGCGGGAGGTGCGGGCCGTGCCCGCGATCCGCGTGAACAGGGCCGCCGCCTCCGGCGCCGACAACGCGTCCACCGCCAGGGAGGCGGCCCCGTCCAGGGCGGAGAGCCGGTTGCGGCTCGTGACGATCGCCAGGCACCCGGCCGATCCGGGCAGCAGCGGGCGGACCTGGGCGGCGTCCCGCGCGTTGTCGAGGACCACCAGCACCCGGTTGCGCGCGGTCCACTCCCGCCACGCTGCCGCCCGTCCGTCGAGGCCGGCCGGCAGCTTGTCCCCGACGCCGGCGGCGTGCAGCAGGAAGGCCAGCGCCTCGGCCGGGTCGAGCGGCCGCCGCCCGCTGAACCCGTGCAGATCGACGTACAGCTGACCGGCCGGATAGTCCTCGGCCAGCCGGTGCGCGGTGTGCACCGCCAGCGCCGTCTTGCCGATGCCGGGCATTCCGTGGAGCACGGCGACCGGCAGCGCGTAGCCGTCGGCGCCGGCCACCCCGTCACGCAGGAGCGCCGACTCCCTCTCGCGGCCGGTGAAGTCCGGGGTGTCGCGGGGGAGGTTGTTGCGGGCCGGCAGGGCGGACCGGGCACCCGCCGCCGGGGCGGCGACGGGGGCCTGCCGCGGTGCGGCGGGGGCGAGGGCCCTGACGGTGACGGCCTCGGCCCGGGGACCCGTCAGCCCCAGGTCCTGTTCCAGGATCCGCTGGTGCAGCGCCCGCAGATCGGCCCCCGGCTCCATGCCGAGCCCCTCGCGCAGGCGGGTGTGCGTCGTGCGGTAGAGCTCCAGCGCCTCGCTGTGCCGGCCGCTGCGCGTCAGCGCCAGCATCAGGGAGCCGACCACTCCTTCCGCCAACGGGCTCTCCGCCACCAACTCGCGGAGTTCGCCGATCAGATCGGCGTGCCGCCCGAGCTCCAGCTCCAGCCGGATGCGCTCCTCCCGGACATGGCGGTGGTCCTCCACCAGCCGCGTCCGCACCGAGGCCGCCCACTCGCCGGAACTCTCGGTCAGCGGCTCGCCCCGCCACATGCTCTCGGCGGTCCGCAGCAGCCCGATCGCCCAGTCGGTGCGGCCCTGCTCCGCCGCGACCGCCGCCTCGGCGCGGAACCGCTGGAAGCGGACCAGATCCAGATCGTTCCGGTCGCTCATCCGGAGCCGGTAGAGCCGGGGCGGCACATGGTCCAGCCGCACGAGCGGCCCCACCGCGTCGCGCAGGTTCCTGCGCAGCTTGGAGAGGTACGTCTGGAGCGTGGCCGGACCCTTGGGCGGGGGCTCGTCCCCCCAGACCCGCTCCATCAACGTGTCCACGGCGACGGGTTCCCCGCGCGCGTGTACCAGAACGGCGAGCACGCAGCGGTGTTTCACCGAACCGAGCTCGTGCTGCTGGTCCCCGTGCCATAGTTCCAGAGGTCCCAGAGCAAGAAGGTCCATATCGCCCCCCGATGGGTGCGCCACTTCCTGCCGCCACCGGCAGCGTCCGCACGTCTGTGCGGAACAGTCCACTGTTCCCTGAGCCACCTGCCCGGACCAGAGCGCACGGGGGCGTGAGCGGGGCGCATGGCGCGGCGCTTTTCCCCGTACAGCTGGAACGCAGGATTCCTGCAAGCCGCCTGTCCACGCCCGTGGGCAGATGCGTCCCGGGCCGCCGTCAGCCGCGGCCTCCGCGGGCCCCGTGTCCGCGGCGACCGAAACGGGGACTGATCAAGATGAGCCTGACCATGCCGGACGCGTACCGGCCCCTTGTACCCGTGCGCCTGGACGTCGACCGCTGGGCCACCCGCCGGACCCGCAGGAAGATCCTCGCCGTGGTGCACACCGTCACGGCGGGGCAGCGGCTGCTCGAAGCCGTACGGCTGCTGGAGGGCGACGCCCGGGTGCAGGTGTTCTTCACCCAGGCGCCCGACGTGTTCAGCCACGGGGTGGGCCCCTTCCTGGAACGACTGGGCGGCCTGGTCCTGCCCTGGCACCAGGCGGTCCAGCTGCCCTTCGACCTGGCGGTGGCGGCGGCCCACGGCGGACTCCAGGAACTGCACGCCCCGGTGATCGTGCTCCCGCACGGCGTCGGGCACAACAAGCTGATCCCCGCCGGGCAGCGCGGACGCCCGGTCGCCGGGCGCGGGATCTACGGGCTCGACCGGCAATGGCTGATCCAGGACGGCCGGCTGGTGCCCGAGTCGATCGTGCTGGCCCACCACGAGGACCTGACCCGCCTCGGCCGCGCGTGCCCCGAGGCGCTGCCGGCGGCCGAGGTGGTCGGCGACCCCTGCTCCGACCGGATCACGGCGAGCCTCCCGCAACGCGCCCTCTACCGCGACGCCCTGGGGGTCGGAGCCCGACAGCAACTGGTCACCGTCTGCTCCACCTGGGGGCCGGGCTCCCTCCTGGGCCGCCAGTGGGAGCTGCTGGAACGGCTGGTCGAGGAGTTGCCCCGGGAGGACTTCCGGGTCGCGCTCCTGCTGCACCCGCACGTCTGGAACGCCCATGGCGAATGGCAGATCCGCAGCTGGCTCGCGGGGCTCGTCGGCTCGGGGCTCCTGGTGATCAGCCAGCACGCCGACTGGGTCGGAGCGCTGGTCGCCGCCGACCACGTGGTGGGGGACCACGGCTCCGTCTCGCTGTACGGGGCGATGACCGGGGTCCCGGTCCTGATGGGCGACGTCCCCGACGGCGACCTGGACCCCGCCTCGCCCGCGGCCGAACTGGCCTCCCTCGCCCCGCAGCTGCACGCCGACCGCCCCCTGGACCGCCAGCTCGCCCGCGCCGCCGCGGCCTACCGCGCGGAACGGTACGCGCAGGTGACGGCCCGGATCACCTCGGAGCCGGGGCGGTTCGCCGTCAGGATGCGGGCCCTGATCTACCGCAAGCTCCGGCTGCGCGCCCCCGCGGCCCGGCCGCGCACCGACCACGCGCCGCTGCCGGTGACGGCACGTCACGACGCAGGAGGGTACGCCCGATGACCGCGACGACCGTACGGCTCACCGAGCACGCCCCGCAGCGCGGAGTCCGCCGGACCGGAGCCACCCTGCTGCACCCCGACCGCCCGCTGCGGGTCGTCGACGAGCACCTGCGCGTCCGGCTCCAGGCCGCGCATCCGATGCCGCTCCTGGCGGACGTCCTGGTGGCCGAGGTCCCGTCGGGGGCGTGGCCGCCGTACGGGAGCCCCCTCGGCTACGCCGCCGAACTCGCCGACTGCCACCCCGGCGCCCTGGTCGTCGCCGTCTACCGGGGCCCGCGCTGCTGGCTGCGGCTGGGCGGCCGGCCAGGGCTGCTCGTCCGCGGGCCCGGAGGGCCGGTGCAGCCCTGGGCGGTATGGGCCTCGGTCGCCCACGTCTGGCTGGTGGCGGGCCTGGACCCGGCCGCGTTCGACCCGGCCGCCGTACAGGTCGTCAGGACCGTACGCGACTACGCGCCGGACCCGCGCCGATCGTCCCCGGACGGGTCCGGCGCCGGGGGCGCGGGCGGGGAGTCCGCCGTCCCCGGCGACTCCAGCGCGCCGAGCCGGGCCGCCGCCCCGACGGCCTCCGCCGACCGCGACCGGCCGACGGAGCCGTACAGGGACACCGCCTCCCGGTAGTACTGCCGGGCCTGCCACGGTTGCCCGCGCCGCTCGGAGAGCCGGGCCAGGCCTCCGAGCACATGGGCGGTCTCGAAGCCGGCCGCCTCCGCCCGCAAGGCGGACAGCGCGGTCGACAGCTCCGCCTCGGCCCGCTCCAGCCGGCCGAGGCCCACGCAGGCCCGGCCGGTCAGGCCGGCGGCACGCGCCGCGTTGTACGTGTCGCCGGCCGCCTCCAGCGTGAGGCGGGCGGCCTCGGCCTCGACGGCGGCGGTCTCGTACCGCTCCTGGGCCAGGGCGATGTCGGCCAGATTGAACCGGGCCAGCGCACCGGCCCGGAGATCGCCGTGGGCGGGCAGCTCCGCTGCCGCGCGGGCGAAGAACTCGGCCGCGCGGTCCCGCTGCCCGAGCCGCTGGTGGGCCAGCCCCCGGTAGTTCAACGTCCTGGCGTGCCCGAGGGCGTCGCCGCGCTCCAGGAAGGCGGCGGCGGCCCGCTCGAACATGGCCAGCCCCTCGGCGTGTTCGCCGGTGGCCAGCATCCCCAGGGCGCCCGAGGTCAGCATCCGGCAGGAGGCCTCACCGTTCCCCGCCTCCTCGGCGGCCAGCAGCCCCTCCCGGTGCGCCTCGATCCACTCGCGGTACAGCTTGCGGCGCGGGAACAGCGGCCACAGCGCGTCGGTCAGCTGCCAGGCGAGCTCCGGAGCGCCCATCGGGCGCGCGAGACGGACCACCGCCATCAGGTTGGGCAGCTCCCGCTCCAGCCAGTCCAGTGCCGCTTCCGCGGCCGTCTGTCCGCCGACGGGACCGAAGTCCTCCTCCGCGACGGACTCCGCTGCCACGCCCCGCCCGAAATCCCGTTCCGGACCGACGCGTCCGGGCTCGATGATCTCCTCGGCCCGGCCGGCGGCGGCGAGGTAGTGGCGGCCGACGCGCAGCAACGCGGCGGCCCGTTCGTCGCCGCTCTCGTCCTGAGCGGCCCGTTCGGCGGCGTGCAGCCGCACCAGATCGTGGAACCGGTAACGCTCGCCCCCCGACGCCTCGGCGACGTCGACGAGCAGATTCGCGTCGTGCAACGCGTCGAGCGCCTCGGCGGCGTCCCCGCCCAGCAGCGTCCGCGCCACCGGGGCGCCGAACTCCCTGCCGGGGTGGAGCCCCAGCAGCCGGTAGAGGCGGGCCGCCCTGGGCGGCAGGCCCTGGTAGGAGAGGTCCAGCGCCGCCCGCACGTCGTGGTCGCCCTCTATCGCCAGTGCCTCCAGCCGTTCGTGCTCCTCGGACAGGGCCCGGACCATCGCGGTGATGCCCTGCTTCGGGCGGGCCGCCAGCCGCGCCCCGGCGATGCGCACCGCGAGCGGCAGCCCCGCGCAGAGCGCGACGAGGGCCCGCGCCTCCTCGGGCTGGGCGGCGACCCGGCCGTCGGCGAGGGTCGCTTCGAGGAGTTCGACCGCCGCCTCGGGGGAGAGGGGCTCCAGATGGATCACATGCCCCCCGTCGAGGCTCAGCCCCGGCATCCTCCGGCGGCTGGTCACCGCGGTCACGCTCTGTCCCGCCGGCAGCAGCGGCCGTACCTGCGCCGCGGTCGCCGCGTCGTCCAGGAGCACCACGAGCTGCCGGTCGGCCGTCAACGACCGGTAGAGCGCGACCCGTTCACCCAGCGTCGGAGGCACCTGGCCGCTCGGAACACCCAGCGCCCGCAGGAACCGGGCCACGACCTCGCCGGGGTCGGCGGGGCCGTCCGGCGCCTGCGCGCCGAGGTCGGCGTACAGCTGGCCGCCGGGAAAGTGCGGGCGCAGGGTGTGCAGCCAGGCCAGCGCGACCGCGGTCTTCCCCACCCCTCCCAGCCCGCTCACCGCCGCCAGCGTGGGATGCCCGTCCTCCGTGGCCCGGTCCCGGTGCGCCTCCAGGGCGCGGATCTCGTCCGTGCGGTCGGTGATCCGGACCGAGGGCGGTAACTGCCAGGGCGGCGGCACCACCTCACGCGCCCCGCCCCCGGAGACATGGATCCCGCCGTGCACACTTCCCGTCTGCACCACGAAGCCGTGGACCGTGCCGCTCAGTTCGTTGGCATTCGTGCTGTGCTCGTGCCCCCGCATGCGTCCCCCTCCGGACAGCCGAGTACCAGCTTCCACCAGACATCCTTTCCGTACAGGCGCTCGATACCCGGCCCCACGGCTATCGGCTCCGGCCGGACCGAGTGCGCTTCCGAGCACGCGATGCCGCTGGCATATGCCCCTGGTATTTACGTACCCAGACGTGACGGTACGCGCGCTCTGTGCCTGTCCGGTCCGTTCGGATGTTCTCCGTCTTCCCGACCACCTTTTGTGGCAACGTAGTTCGACTCGCGCCGCGCGTGTTCGGACGGGCGGGCGGCCGTGCGGGGCACGGGTTCCGGCCCGGCCTCTTCACAGGTTCTCCGCCCTCCGCACCGCACGGTGTGGGACCGTGGATCGACTGATGATCCGGGCGCCCGGGCATCCGTGTAGGGGGGATCCTCATGCGACTTCGTACCGCCGCGGCCTCGGCCGCGCTCGTCCTGTGCGCCGCGGCGGGCGCGGCGGCCTGTTCGTCCTCGCCGGACGCGGCGGACGCCGAACGCACCACCTCCCGCACCGGGCCGGCGTCCGTGGAGGGGCTCGCGGAGAGCGTCGAGACCGGAAAGCGTCAGGCGGCCCCGCCCGAGCTGAACGGCCAGAGCGTGCCCGGTCCCGAGAAGTGCGCCACCTCCGTCGCCGAGATCCCGGCGGACTGCGCCGTCGACCCCTCGTTCGCGGAGTCCACCGAGGGGGAGCGGGCCGCCGAGCCGCCCACCCTGCCGTGAGACCCCGCCCGTGAACGGGTGAGAGCGAGCCGCCGCAGGGGGCGGGCACACACCGGTGTGTGCCCGCCCCCTGCGGCGTGTCCGCACCGCCCGCGCGACCGACCGCGCGCGCCCGGCCCGGATCGCTGAGGCACCGGGGGCACTCGCGTCACAGAAGCCCCTTCCATCCGTCACAGCGATCTCTTAGTCTCACACTCTGTTCACCATGGGTAAGGAATGATCTCGTCACAGAGGTCAGGCGCGGGGGTTGTGAAGTATGCGTGAAAACTGGCGCGCGAAGCTGAGCGTGCTCGCCGGAGCGTCGGCGCTCGCCCTCTCGGCCGTCACCGCCACGCCGGCGCAGGCCGACGACGCCCCCGCGGCACCCCTGGAAGTGCAGCTGCCCGCCGACGTGAGCATCGTCGAAGGCGTCACCCCGGAGCCCGGCACGGAGATCCCCTTCCCGGTGGAAGGGACGGAGACGGCGGGAGCGCCGGGCGCGGTGGTCTCCGCCAAGGCCGCGCCGCCGGCCAACACCTGCGTGGGCTCGACCTCCGCCTTCGGTTCCACCGGGTGTTTCCAGTACAACGGCGACGTCGTCTGGGCGGGCGACACGAAGAAGGACGGCATGTCCGCCGCCATCGGGATCTACACCGACTACGGGCGCGCCGAAGCGGTCTGCGTCAACAGGCTCGGCGTGAACACCTGGGCGACCTGCGACAAGGACTACCGCGAGAGCGGGAACGTACGTCTGCGCGCCCTGCGCTACGACGGCGACACCGGCAAGTTCTACCAGCCCGAGGGCTGGTCCGGCTGGATCCCGGTCGACGGCAGGTACTGACCCCGCCACCCCGGGCGGGCGACCTGAACCGATCCGGTCGCCCCGGGGCCAGGGCCGCTCACCGGGGTGCGTCGGGCCCCTTCCGCGGCAGCGTCCGCGCACCGCTCGTCGTCGCCCGGGCGTCGGCGCCGATGGCGAAAGTGCTGTCCACGACCGCGTCGATGTTGACGCCGCCGTTGGTGATGTAGACGACCTTCTGCGCGAATTCCCCGGTTTGGTAACCGGCTTCGGACAGCGCTTCCTTCACCCCGTAGGCGATGCGGTCCTGGACGCTTTTCAGGTAGCGGTCGACGTCCATGCGGTGGAAGAGCGACCCGACGGGCTCGGAGGCGAGTTCGCGGACCGACAGGGCGGGACCGTCGGTCCCGGCGCCGTCGGCCTCACCGGTGAGCCGGCGCCAGCCGCGTACGAGGTGGCGGCCGAGCGTCATCAGGGACTGTCCTGGCGCCCCGGCCACCAGGGTGAAGATGTGCACGGTCCTGCCGAAGGCGTTCATATCGGCGAAGCGATAGGCGAGATGGTCGGCGTCCTTGAAGTCGGCCCGAACCGGCAGGAGCGCGTGCGGGGCGATCTCCAGCATCAGCATCCGGCCCTGCGTGTGGACGCGTACGAAGACCGTGACGACCAGCCCCTCCTCCCAGCCGTCCACGCTGACCCGCAGGAAGTGCCGCCGCTTCTCCCCGCCTTCCTCCACGGCCCGCGCCCGGTGCGCCTCGAAGGAGGCCCGGTCGTACGGGGTCTCCTCACGGTGTTGCAGGCCTTCCATCGGCAGCAGCACGCACTCGTCGATCCGCAGATGACGCAGTCGGTCCCGTACGGCCTGGCCACCCCCCTCGACGGACTCCGCCACCTCGCGCAGCTGCTCGATGAAGGGGCGCATCGCGGCGAGGACCGTCGCGTTGCCGAGGGGCCGCCTCTCCCTCGTTCCGTTCGGCCGCAGTTCGACCGCCAGGACCCAGGGGTCCTGGGCGGTGCCGGCGCCGCAGAAGGGGTGTGCCTCGTGGTACATCACCAGCGGGGAGTGCTGTTCGAGCCGGATGCGGCGGGTGACCCGGAGGAAACGGCGTCCCTGGAACCGCTCGGCCCGGTCGACGGCCGTGCTCGCGAAGCCCCGCCGGGACAGTTCGCCGCGCAGCACGCGCACGAAGTGCAGCTCCTGCCCGGCGACGCACGCCCCCAGCGCCAGCAGCACGCCGAGCGAGACCCACGCCTTCCACGGCCGGATGTCGGGGGTCACCGCGTTCAGCACGGCGAGCGGGACGGAGTCGTCGTCGGACGTGGTTTCGGCGTCGGTGCCCTGTGTGGTTCCGGTGTCGACGCCCGGGGTGCTCCCGGTGTCGACGCCCGGGGTGCTCCCGGCCTCGACGCCGGTCGGCCTCCCGGCCCCGGCCTCCGGTTGTGGAACCTTTCCCAGCCCCTGGGCCACGCTGTAGACCACCAGATAGGCCAGGAGCAGCCGCCCGATCCAGCGCATGAGGAACAACGGCAGGCGCCGATAGCCCGGCGAGGCGCCGGCGTTGGCCCTGATCGCCTTGCCGATCGTCATCAGCAGACCGGGAACCACGAGCACCAGCAACCAGAGGGAGACCGTCGCGCCGATCACCATGAGCAGGACGACCGCGACCGCCCAGGCCAGCTCGACCCGCCGGGCACGCAGCGCGTGAGCCAGCACGCGGGCGGCGTCGAACCCGAACGAAGGTGCCACCACCCGCTCTTGGCTCAGATACAGCTCGTCGATCACCTGATCGCGGTACCCGGCGTCCAGATAGGTTCCCGTGCAGAGAAGGCGGGTCGCCTCGCTCACCCGCGGAGCGGTGGACGGCGGCCGTGCGGCGTTTGCCGGCGCCTGCCGGGGCCGCGGTGGCACGTGGTTGGTGCTCAAAGTGCTCCTCACCGAAAAGCCTTGCGAAATAGGTCAGTTCAGTGCTTCGAGTCTAGGGCGGGGGCGTCCGGGACCGATGAGAAGCAGACACCCCGCCGTGTCGCGGACGGCCCGCACGCGTGCCCTCGGACTCCGCCCGACGCCGACGCGTGCATCGGCCCGACCGTCACCGTCGGGACTCCGGACGCGCCTCGGGCGCCGTGGCCGATGGCCGTTCTCCGGCCGCCCATGAGGAGCCCCACGAGAAGCTCCGGGAGGAGCCCCGGGGAGAAGCTCCGGGAGGAGCCCATGAGAACAGGCCCCCCGATCCGGCGAAATGCCTGATCAGAGGGCCTGAATGGCACCTGAATCACGGTGCCCCCGGCAGGATTCGAACCTGCGCACCCGGCTCCGGAGGCCGATGCTCTATCCCCTGAGCTACGGGGGCGTATCGCGGTGTTGCTCTGCGACGGGTGAAACACTACCAGCTCCCGCAGGGTGTCCGTGAACAGGTATTCCGCCGTGCCGACGCCGCGCTTCCGTCCCCGCCCGGGCGGGCGCGGAAGCGATGGCCACCCGTCCGGGGCGGAAGTGGACAAAACCCGGACGCCGCACCTCCGGCCGACCTACTCTCGAAGGGTGTCAGGGGCGTACGGCCGCGTGCTTGTTGTCGACGACAACAAGGTCATCCGGCAGCTGATCAGGGTCAATCTCGAGCTGGAGGGCTTCGAGGTCGTGACCGCGGCCGATGGTGTCGAGTGCCTGGACCTGGTCGAGCGGGTCCGTCCCGACGCGATCACCCTCGACGTCGTGATGCCCCGGCTGGACGGTCTGGAGACCGCCACCCGGCTGCGCTCCGACCCCCGCACCCGCCGCCTTCCCATCGCCGTCATCAGCGCCTGTACGCCCTACGAGGTCGACGCGGGTGTGGCGGCCGGAGTCGACGCGTTCCTGGCGAAGCCGTTCGAGCCGAGCGAGCTGGTGCGGATCATGCGGCGGCTGGTGACGGGGGAGGAGGAGCCCTCGCTGGACGGCCGGCGCGGTGCCGGGCGGGCGGGGAGCGCCACCGGCTGACCGGGGCGGCGAACGGGGTCCGGACCGGCCGGGGCGGTGCCGCCGGGGCCGGTCGGCCGGGATGGGGACAGGCGTCAAGAGGCCGTCGGGCGGGGCCGGACCGACCGGATGGCGAAACGGGGTCGCGAAGTGCCCCCCTCTCTCACCTACGCTTGACCCGTGACCCCCGCCGACCTCTCCCGGACCGTGCTGCACGCCGTGCGCCGCGCGGTCGACGAGGATGCCTTGCGCGCGCCCGTGCCCGCGCGCGTGCGGGTGGAGAGGTCCCGGCCCGGCGGCAGCGGCGACTACGCCTGCGCCGTCGCGCTCCAGCTCGCCCGGCCGGCCGGGCTGCCCGCCCTGGAGATCGCCCGCATCCTGCGCGAACGCGTCGCCGCCGAGCCAGGCGTCGGACGGGTCGAGATCACCGGGCCGGGGTTCCTGAGTTTCACCCTCGACGCCCCGGCCGTGGGCGACCGGGCCGTGCTCGGCGCGGTACGGGAACAGGGTCTCGGGTACGGGCACGGGGGCGCTCTCGGGGGCGAGATCCACCAGCTCCACCACGCGCGGGAGGTCCGCGCCGCCGTCACCGCCCAGGCCGTGTTCCGGCTCCTCGTCGCCCAGGGCGCCCGGGGCCGGACCACCTGCGAACAGGCGCCCGACCCTGACTGGGCCCGCCTCGGCGTCACCGTCGACGCGTACGGGACACCCCCCACACCGCTCGCCGAGATCCGCCCCGTCCCTGCCGGGGCCACCGCGGGGGAGCTGCTGGAGCGGCTCGGGCCCGACGCGGCCCGCTGGGGACTCCTGCGGGCCGCCGGACACGACCGTGCCGCCCTCGGCCCCGAACTGCTCGTCCAGGGCGAGGCCAACCCCCTCTTCCGGGTCCGTTACGCCCACGCCAGGGCCCGCGCCCTCACCCGAGGTGCCACCGCCCTCGGCTTCACCGCCGACGCAGCCCCGTACGGCGAAAGCCCCGCCCCGTACGACGAGGCCGCCCGCCCCCTGACCGACCTCATCGCCGACCACCCCGGCGTCCTGCTCGCAGCAGCTCGTCACCGCGCGCCCGACCGGGTCGCCCGGCAGCTGGAAGCCGTCGCGCACGCGTTCTTCGACTTCCACGACTCCTGCCCGTCCCTGCCCGCCGGTGACGAGAAACCCTCGGCCGCCCACCGCGCCCGGCTGGCTCTCGCCGAAGCCGCCGGGACGGTGCTGGCAGGCGGCCTGTCCCTGCTCGGTATCCGTGCGCCCGAACACCTCTGACGCGATCAGAAGAGACCCGAGAGAACGAACACGATGAGCCGCTCCGCACATCCCGCAGGCCCCCGTCACGCCGACGTCCTCCACGAGGGGCACTACTCCGCGCCCGCCGCCGACCTCAACCTCCTCGACGAGAAGGTCTGGTCGCGTACCGTCACCCGCGACGCGGACGGCGCCCTCACCGTCGGCGGGATGACCGTCGCCCGGCTCGCGGAGGAGTTCGGCACCCCCGCCTACTTCCTCGACGAGAGCGACTTCCGGGCCCGCTGCCGCGCCTGGTCCGATGCCTTCGGCCCGGACGCCGACGTCTTCTACGCCGGGAAGGCCTTCCTCTCCCGCGCCGTCGTGCGCTGGCTCAAGGAAGAGGGGCTCAACCTCGACGTGTGCTCCGGCGGGGAGCTGACCACCGCGCTCGACGCCGGTATGCCCGCCGAGCGCATCGCCTTCCACGGCAACAACAAGACCGTCGCCGAGATCGAGCGCGCCGTGGAGGCCGGCGTCGGGCGGATCGTGCTCGACTCCTTCCAGGAGATCGTCCGCGTCGCCCACATCGCCCAGCGCCACGGGGTGCGCCAGCGCGTGCAGATCCGCGTCACCGTCGGCGTCGAGGCCCACACCCACGAGTTCATCGCCACCGCCCACGAGGACCAGAAGTTCGGCATCGCGCTCGCCGACGGGCAGGCCGCCGAGGCCGTCCGCCGCGCGCTCTCGCTCGACGGCCTCGACCTCATCGGTGTCCACTCCCACATCGGCTCGCAGATCTTCGACATGGCCGGCTTCGAGGTGTCCGCCCGGCGCGTGGTGCAGCTGCTCGCCGAGATCCGCGACGAGCACGGCGTCGAACTGCCCGAGATCGACCTCGGCGGCGGCCTCGGCATCGCGTACACCTCCGAGGACGACCCCCGCGAACCGCACGAGATCGCCAAGGCGCTCAGCGACATCGTCACGCGGGAGTGCGAGGCCGCGAAGCTGCGCACCCCCCGGATCTCCGTCGAGCCCGGGCGCGCCATCGTCGGACCCACCGCGTTCACGCTGTACGAGGTCGGCACGATCAAGCCCCTTGAGGGGCTGCGCACGTACGTCAGCGTCGACGGCGGCATGTCCGACAACATCCGCACCGCGCTGTACGACGCCGAGTACAGCGTCGCGCTCGTCTCCCGGACCTCGGACGCCGAGCCGATGCTGGTCCGGGTCGTCGGCAAGCACTGCGAGAGCGGCGACATCGTGGTCAAGGACGCGTTCCTCCCCGCCGACCTGGCGCCCGGCGACCTGATCGCGGTCCCCGCCACCGGCGCGTACTGCCGCTCGATGGCGAGCAACTACAACCACGCCCTGCGCCCGCCGGTCGTCGCGGTCCGCGACGGAGAGGCGCGTGTCATCGTCCGGCGCGAGACGGAGGAAGATCTCCTGCGTCTCGATGTCGGCTGATGAAATAGTCATCTCAGGATCCGGACAGGGGTCAGAAACTCCCGTCCGGTGAGTGAGACTGGTCCCCAATGAGCACGACCCTCCGGCGATGGGAGGGTGGGAGAAGGAGCGGTCCCGGGTGCGTGCGGCTGCGAGGCGGAGAATCGAGGCATGGCGGAGCCATGGTGATTGACGACGTCGCCGCGGACGCGCGTGGCCGGCACCGCGCCCCCGCCCCCCGACCGCCGGAGGGTCTAGGTATGAGAAACGAGGTCGGATGATGCGTACGCGTCCGCTGAAGGTGGCGCTGCTGGGCTGTGGTGTGGTCGGCTCAGAGGTGGCGCGCATCATGACGACGCACGCCGACGACCTCGCGGCGCGCATCGGCGCGCCCGTCGAGCTCGCTGGCGTGGCCGTCCGCCGCCCCTCGAAGGTGCGTGAGGGCATCGACCCCGCACTGATCACCACCGACGCGACCGCGCTCGTGCGGCGCGGCGACATCGACGTCGCCATCGAGGTCATCGGCGGCATCGAGCCCGCCCGGTCACTCATCACCACGGCCTTCGAGAACGGCGCGAGCGTCGTCTCCGCCAACAAGGCGCTGCTCGCCGAGGACGGCGCGGCCCTGCACGCCGCCGCCGAGAAGTACGGCCGCGACCTGTACTACGAGGCCGCCGTCGCCGGGGCCATCCCACTGGTGCGACCGCTGCGCGAGTCGCTCGCCGGGGACAAGGTCAACCGGGTGCTCGGCATCGTCAACGGCACGACCAACTTCATCCTCGACAAGATGGACACCAGCGGGGCCGGCTACTCCGAGGCGCTCGACGAGGCCACCGCCCTCGGGTACGCCGAGGCCGACCCGACCGCCGACGTCGAGGGCTTCGACGCCGCGGCGAAGGCCGCGATCCTCGCCGGGATCGCCTTCCACACCCGCGTGAAGATCGGTGACGTGCACCGCGAGGGCATCACCGAGGTCACCGCCGCCGACATCGCGTCCGCGCGCCGGATGGGCTGCACCGTCAAGCTGCTGGCGATCTGCGAGCGCGCCGCCGACGGGGCCTCGGTCACCGCCCGCGTCCACCCCGCGATGATCCCGCTCAGCCACCCGCTGGCCTCGGTCCGCGAGGCGTACAACGCGGTGTTCGTGGAGGCCGAGGCCGCCGGACAGCTCATGTTCTACGGGCCCGGCGCCGGCGGCTCGCCGACCGCCTCCGCCGTCCTCGGCGACCTCGTGGCGGTCTGCCGCAACAAACTGGGCGAGTCCACCGGACCCGGTGAGTCCGCCTACACGCGCCTGCCGGTCAGCCCCATGGGCGAGGTCGTCACGCGCTACCACATCAGCCTCGACGTGGCCGACAAGCCGGGCGTGCTCGCCCAGGTCGCGACGGTCTTCGCCGAGCAGGGGGTATCGATCGATACCGTCCGCCAGCAGGGAAAGGACGGCGAGGCGTCCCTCGTCGTCGTCACCCACCGCGCGCCCGACGCCGCCCTCTCCGGGACCGTCGAAGCGCTGCGCAAGCTCGACACCGTGCGCGGTGTCGCCAGCATCATGCGTGTTGAAGGGGAGTAAGGACCCATGACCAGCAAGGGCACCCACCAGTGGCGCGGCATCATCGAGGAGTACCGGGACCGGCTTCCGGTCACGGCGACGACACCGGTCGTCACGCTTCGTGAGGGCGGTACGCCGCTCGTACCGGCGCAGGTCCTCTCCGAGCGCACGGGCTGCGAGGTGCACCTCAAGGTCGAGGGCGCCAACCCCACCGGTTCGTTCAAGGACCGCGGCATGACCATGGCCATCACCCGGGCCAAGGAGGAGGGCGCGAAGGCCGTCATCTGCGCCTCCACCGGCAACACGTCGGCCTCCGCCGCGGCGTACGCGGTGCGCGCGGGGATGGTCTGCGCCGTCCTCGTACCGCAGGGCAAGATCGCGCTCGGCAAGATGGGCCAGGCCCTCGTGCACGGCGCCAGGATCCTCCAGGTCGACGGCAACTTCGACGACTGCCTGACCCTGGCCCGCTCGCTCTCGGACAACTACCCGGTGGCGCTGGTCAATTCGGTCAATCCGGTCCGTATCGAGGGCCAGAAGACCGCCGCGTTCGAGATCGTCGACGCGCTCGGCGACGCCCCCGACATCCACGTCCTGCCGGTCGGCAACGCGGGCAACATCACCGCGTACTGGAAGGGGTACACCGAGTACGCCGGGGACGGCGTCTCGACCCGTTCCCCGCGCATGTGGGGATTCCAGGCCTCCGGCTCCGCGCCCATCGTGCGCGGCGAGGTCGTCAAGGACCCGTCGACCATCGCCACCGCGATCCGCATCGGCAACCCGGCCTCCTGGAACTACGCGCTGGCCGCGCGCGACGAGTCGGGCGGCTTCATCGACGAGGTGACGGACCGGCAGATCCTGTCCGCGTACCGGCTGTTGGCCTCCCAGGAGGGCGTCTTCGTGGAGCCCGCCTCGGCCGCATCCGTCGCCGGCCTGCTCAAGGCCGCCGAGGAGGGCAAGGTCGACCCCGGCCAGCGCATCGTCTGCACGGTCACCGGAAACGGCCTCAAGGACCCCGACTGGGCCGTCGCGGGCGCACCGCAGCCGGTCACCGTCCCCGTCGACGCGGCCGCCGCCGCCGAGAAGCTCGGTCTGGCCTGATCCGTTCCCCGGGCCGGCCGTCGCCACGCGCCGCGGCCGGCCCGGGAAACCGCGACAACCCGCTCAACCAGCCCCTTTCCGGGGCGGAGAGCGCATGGGAGGCGGGCGACACGCATCGTGCGCCTCCTGTGCGCCCTATGTCGCCACAGAACCTTCCTTCGATAAGCTGTACCCCATCCGCCCGGCATCCGCCCGCCGGACCGCCACGCCTGCGGTCCCCGTCGTGGCCGTCGGGCCGGCCGCCGGATTCCGGACCGTCCCGGAGCCCTCCGCGCAGCCGCGACCCCCACCGCCATGACCCCCGCCGATCACCCCCGCCCCACAGCACCGCCCCCACGCCCCGCCGCCGCAGAGCCACCCGCACTGCATCCCCGCCGCCTTACAAGGAGTGGTCCGACCGATGGCCGGTCCCGCGTTCCGAGCCGCCGCCGTCAGGGTGCGCGTCCCCGCAACCAGCGCCAACCTGGGGCCGGGTTTCGACGCCCTGGGCCTCTCGCTGGGGCTGTACGACGACGTCGTCGTCCGGGTCGCCGACTCCGGGCTGCACATCGACATCGCAGGTGAGGGCAGTGACACGCTGCCCCGCGACGAGAGCCACCTGCTCGTGCGCTCCCTGCGCACCGCGTTCGACCTGCTCGGCGGCCAGCCCCGCGGACTGGAGATCGTCTGCGCCAACCGCATCCCGCACGGCCGCGGCCTCGGCTCCTCGTCCGCCGCCATCTGCGCCGGAATCGTCGCCGCCCGCGCCGTGACGACCGGGGGCGACGCCCGCCTCGACGACGCGGCCCTGCTGGAGCTGGCGACCGAGATCGAGGGGCACCCCGACAACGTCGCGGCCTGCCTGCTCGGCGGCTTCACCCTCGCCTGGACGGACGGCGGCGCGGCCCGGGCGATCCGGATGGACCCCGCGGAATCCGTCGTCCCGGTGGTCTTCGTACCGGGGCGCCCGGTGCTCACGGAGACGGCGCGCGGCCTGCTCCCGCGCACCGTCCCGCACGTCGACGCGGCCCTCAACGCCGGCCGGGCGGCCCTGCTCGTCGAGGCCCTGACCCGCCGCCCCGAGCTGCTGCTCGCCGCCACCGAGGACCGGATCCACCAGGAGTACCGGGGCCCGGCCATGCCGGAGAGCGTGGAACTGGTCAACCGCCTGCGCGCCGACGGCGTGCCCGCGGTGATCTCCGGCGCGGGACCCACGGTCCTCGCGCTGACGGAGGAGGGCTCGGCCGACAAGGTCGCCCGGCTGGCGGGGGAGGGCTGGGCGGCGAACCGGCTGGCCCTCGACGCGACGGGCGCCAGTGTGCTGCCGCTGGCCGCGTAACCGCATGTGATTACCGGTGAGCGAGAGGGGGAATGTTTGTTGGAGCCGGTAGTGTTAACCTCAAGTCTGCAACCGACGTCTTTGAGGCGCGTTGCTTCGTGTCCCCCTCCGGGACCACCATTCTTCCGGGAGCCTCCCCAACTGCCTGAGCAGCCTGCCTGAGCAGTTTCGAGCACGCTCCGGAACCGGCACGACACCCCTCGCTCGTCCAGGAGTGGGCCGAGCAGGGGGATCTCGCGCCGGACCCCGCACGTTCATCTCTCCGCCGTACACCCGGCGGACCACCGCCCCGGCAAGGTCCGCGATCCAGCAAGATCAACAGACCGCAGTCGGACAGCACAACCGGTCGCCGAGCCAGAAGGCCGACGTCCGCTCCAGGGAAGGACCCTTCGTGAGCGACACCACCGATCTGATGGGCGTGACTGCCGACAAGAGCGTCGACAGCGCCGCGCCCGCCGAAGGTGCTGCCACTGGCACCACCGCACGGCGCCGCCGCTCCGGCACCGGCCTCGAGGGCATGGTCCTGGCCGAGCTGCAGCAGGTCGCGTCCGGCCTCGGCATCAGGGGCACCGCGCGGATGCGCAAGAGCCAGCTGATCGAGGTCATCAAGGAGGCGCAGGCGGGTGGCGGATCCGCCGCCCCCAAGGCCTCCTCCAAGGCCGCAGAGGCCCCCGCCGAGGCGGAGAGCAAGCCGAAGCGCCGCGCGACCTCGAAGGCGCGCACCGGGGACGAGGCCGCCGCTGCCGCAGCCGAGAAGGACCCGGCCCAGCAGCAGATCGACATCCCCGGTCAGCCGGCCAGCGACGACCAGCCCGCGGGCGAGCGTCGTCGCCGTCGCGCGACCGCGCAGGCGGGCAGCCCCGACACCAAGACCGAGGCGAAGACCGAGGTCAAGGCCAAGGCGGAGCCCCAGGCCGAGCAGAAGACCGAGGAGCGGGGCGAGCCGAAGGGCGACGCCAAGGCCGAGAACGCCGCCGACGCGGCCGAGGGCCGTCGTGGCGACCGTCAGGGCCGCGGCGAGCGGGGCGACCGCGGTGAGCGTCGCGAGCGTCAGCGCGACCGCCGCGGCAAGGGCGACGACCAGGGCCAGCAGGGCGGCGGCGGGCAGCGCTCGCAGCGCCAGGGCCAGGGCGGCGGCGGCCAGGGACAGGGCGGCCAGAACCGTGACAACGGCCCGCAGGACGACTTCGACGACGAGGCGGGCGGCCGTCGCGGCCGTCGCGGACGTTACCGCGACCGCCGTGGCCGTCGTGGCCGCGACGACTTCGCGAGCGACGTGCAGGTGGCCGACGACGACGTCCTGATCCCCGTCGCGGGCATCCTGGACATCCTCGACAACTACGCGTTCATCCGGACCTCCGGCTACCTGCCGGGCCCGAACGACGTGTACGTCTCGCTCGCCCAGGTCCGCAAGAACGGCCTGCGCAAGGGCGACCACGTCACCGGTGCGGTGCGCCAGCCCAAGGACGGCGAGCGGCGCGAGAAGTTCAACGCGCTGGTCCGCCTCGACTCGGTCAACGGCATGGCCCCGGAGTCCGGCCGCGGCCGCCCCGAGTTCCAGAAGCTGACCCCGCTCTACCCGCAGGACCGGCTCCGCCTGGAGACCGACTCCAACGTCCTGACGACGCGGATCATCGACCTGGTGGCCCCGATCGGCAAGGGGCAGCGCGGCCTCATCGTGGCCCCGCCGAAGACCGGTAAGACCATGATCCTGCAGGCCATCGCCAACGCGATCACGGTCAACAGCCCCGAGTGCCACCTGATGGTCGTCCTGGTCGACGAGCGTCCGGAAGAGGTCACCGACATGCAGCGGTCGGTGAAGGGCGAGGTCATCTCCTCGACCTTCGACCGTCCCGCCGAGGACCACACCACCGTCGCCGAGCTGGCCATCGAGCGCGCCAAGCGCCTCGTCGAGCTGGGCCACGACGTGGTCGTCCTGCTCGACTCGATCACCCGTCTGGGCCGCGCGTACAACCTCGCGGCGCCGGCCTCCGGCCGCATCCTCTCCGGTGGTGTCGACTCGACCGCGCTCTACCCCCCGAAGCGCTTCTTCGGCGCCGCGCGCAACATCGAGGACGGCGGCTCGCTGACCATCCTCGCCACCGCGCTCGTCGAGACCGGCTCGCGCATGGACGAGGTGATCTTCGAGGAGTTCAAGGGCACCGGCAACATGGAGCTCAAGCTCGACCGGAAGCTCTCGGACAAGCGCATCTTCCCGGCGGTGGACGTCGACGCGTCCTCCACCCGCAAGGAGGAGATCCTGCTCGGCACCGACGAGCTGGCGGTGGTCTGGAAGCTGCGCCGGGTGCTGCACGCGCTCGACCAGCAGCAGGCGATCGAACTCCTCCTGGACCGGATGAAGAAGACCCAGTCCAACGCGGAGTTCCTGCTCCAGATCCAGAAGACGACGCCGGGCAGCGGAAACGGCAACGACTGACGTTCTTCGGCCGTTCCGCCGTTCCGCGAAAGCGCCCCGTCACTCCGGTGACGAGGGCGTTTTCGCGTTGTGCGGTCAACGGCGGCAGACGGGGTGACTCCCTCCTCCGCATTGACGTACCGCAGGCTCAACTCCCCGACGCGGTAAGGACATCGGGCGATGCGCCTCACGAGGGGGGCGGCCGCGCGGTCGTCCACGGGGCGCGGGGGCGCACCCTCGTTCGGACCCGGGCCGAGGGCCAGCACCGGCGGGAGGTGCTTCGACCCTCCGGCCGGTCCGGTCGACCGCGGGCACACCGGGCGGCCCGAGACCTTGGCCACACCGGCCCCGGTCCCCGGGCCGCCCGACATCTCGCTGTACCGGGCACGAAACCCCAGGTGAACGCCGCCTCACGGCCCGTTCCCCCGTACGTCCTGTGGCCCCCGTCCTCCGACGGGGGCCACAGGCGCGTGTGCAACCCTTCTTGCTGCTTCGGCCGTCCCACCAGGGGAGGCCGACCGCGCGTGGAACACCACGGCAGGGGGCAGACGGGCCACAGGAGTGACGAGGGAGACGCGTGAGCGAGCAGAGCAGGAGCACCGGCCGCATACGCGGCACCGGCAGCCGACGCCGGAAGCCGTCCCGCAGGCACCGCGCCAAGGTCGTCGCGGCCTGGACGGTGGCGGGCGTCGTGGTCGTCGGCGGGGCAGGCCTCGGATACGCGTACCTGGCGCTCGACGGCAACCTCGCGAGCGTCGACATCGACGCCAAGCTCGGCACCGACCGACCCGACGACGTGGACGACGGCTCCCAGGACATCCTGGTGCTGGGCTCCGACTCGCGCTCCGGCGACAACGGGACGTACGGCGAGGACGAGGGCGCGGCCCGCTCGGACACGGCGATGGTCGTGCACGTCGACAAGGGCCACAAGTCCGCGAGCGTCGTCTCGATACCGCGCGACACCCTGATAGAGCGCCCCGCCTGCGTCAGTGACACGACGGGCGAGGACGTCGGCGCCGAGCAGCGGGCGATGTTCAACACCGCCTACGAGGTCGGCGGGCCCGCCTGCGCGGTCAAGACCGTCGAGTCCATGTCCGGCATCCGCATGGACCACTACCTGGAAGTCGACTTCACCGGCTTCAAGGAGCTCATCGACGAGCTCGGCGGCGTGGAGATCACCACGAGGACCGCGATCGACGACTCCAAGAGCCACCTCGACCTGGAGCCCGGCACCCACACCCTGAACGGCGAGGAGTCCCTCGGCCTCGTCCGTACCCGCAAGAGCGTCGGCGACGGCAGCGACCTCGGCCGCATCCAGCTCCAGCAGGCGTTCATCAAGGCGCTGATGGAACAGGCGAAGGACGTCGGGGTGTTCACCAGCCCCAGCAGGCTCTACGGACTCGCCGACGCCGCCACCAAGGCCGTCACCACCGACTCCGGGCTCGGCTCCGTCAAGAAGCTCACCGGGTTCGCGAACGGCCTCAAGGGGCTGAACGCCGAGAACGTCCACATGGTGACCCTGCCCGTGGAGTACGACCCCGCCGACCCGAACCGGGTCCTGCCGCAGGAGAAGGCCGGCCGGCAGGTCTGGGCCGCCCTCGAGCACGACCGGCCGATCCCCGCCTCCGCCACCGAGAAGTCGGCCGGCGACAAGGGCGACGCCGCGAAGGTCGTCGAGTAGCCACCGGTCACCCCCCGTGCGCGGCCGGTCGCGGGAATACCCGCGCCCCGCCCCCGGTTTTGGGAGATACGGCCGGTCCTGGCAGACTGGTACGTCGGCCCCGGTTCACGGCCGCGCAATCCGCGCGGACGACCCGGCGCCCTCCCGAAACTAGGAGACACCTTGAAGCGCGACATCCACCCCGAGTACGTCGAGACGCAGGTCAGCTGCACCTGCGGTGCGTCGTTCACCACCCGGAGCACCATCGACAACGGCACCATCCGTGCCGACGTCTGCTCCGAGTGCCACCCGTTCTACACGGGCAAGCAGAAGATCCTCGACACCGGCGGCCGCGTGGCCCGCTTCGAGGCCCGCTTCGGCAAGGCTGCCGGCTCCGCCAGCAAGTAGCGAGCCACTGCGCCGGTTCCTGGCGCCCTCTTCCCGGGGGCGTCGGAACCGGCGTTTTTTCCGGTCGGGTGCCCGGGGGAGCCCCCCGCCGCACACCCCACCGGGCATACGCCCTCCAGCAGGCCCGCAGAACTCAGACCAACCAGGAGCCCCCGCATGTTCGAGGCGGTCGAGGAACTGATCGGTGAACACACCGGTCTCGAGAAGAAGCTCGCCGATCCGTCGGTCCACGCCGACCAGGCCAACGCGCGCAAGCTGAACAAGCGTTACGCGGAGCTGACCCCGATCGTCTCCACGTACCGGGCCTGGAAGCAGACCGGCGAGGACATCGAGACCGCCCGCGAGTTCGCCGCGGACGACCCCGACTTCGCCGCCGAGGTCAAGGAGCTGGAGAAGCAGCGCGAGGAGATCACCGAGAAGCTCCGCCTGCTCCTCGTCCCGCGCGACCCCAGCGACGACAAGGACGTGCTCCTGGAGATCAAGGCGGGCGCGGGCGGCGACGAGTCCGCCCTGTTCGCCGGCGATCTGCTGCGCATGTACCTGCGCTACGCCGAGCGCGTCGGCTGGAAGACCGAGATCATCGACTCCACCGAGTCCGAGCTCGGCGGCTACAAGGACGTCCAGGTCGCCGTGAAGACCAAGGGCGGCAACGGCGCCACCGAGCCCGGCCAGGGCGTCTGGGCCCGGATGAAGTACGAGGGCGGCGTGCACCGCGTGCAGCGCGTGCCCTCCACCGAGTCCCAGGGCCGCATCCACACCTCCGCCGCGGGCGTGCTCGTCACCCCCGAGGCCGAGGAGGTCGACGTCGAGATCCACGCCAACGACCTGCGCATCGACGTCTACCGCTCCTCGGGCCCCGGCGGCCAGTCCGTCAACACGACCGACTCCGCCGTCCGCATCACCCACCTGCCGACCGGCGTCGTCGCCTCCTGCCAGAACGAGAAGAGCCAGCTCCAGAACAAGGAGCAGGCCATGCGCATCCTGCGCTCCCGGCTGCTGGCCGCCGCCCAGGAGGCCGCCGAGCAGGAGGCCTCCGACGTGCGCCGCAGCCAGGTGCGCACCGTCGACCGCTCCGAGAAGATCCGGACGTACAACTTCCCGGAAAACCGCATCTCGGACCACCGCGTCGGCTTCAAGGCGTACAACTTGGACCAGGTCCTCGACGGAGAGCTCGACGCCGTCATCCAGGCCTGCGTCGACGCCGACTCCGCCGCCAAGCTCGCCAACGCGTAAGCGTCCCGCCCGCCCCGCACACCCGTAACCCGTACGGAGAACCGCGATGAACCTGCTGCTCGCCGAGGTGGCCCAGGCCACCCAGCGGCTGGCCGACGCCGGTGTCCCCTCACCGCGATTCGACGCCGAGGAGCTCGCGGCCTTCGTCCACGGGGTGAAGCGGGGCGCGCTGCACACGGTGCCCGACACCGACTTCGACGCCCGGTACTGGGAGACGATCGCCCGCCGCGAGGCCCGCGAACCCCTCCAGCACATCACCGGCCGCGCCTTCTTCCGCTACCTGGAGCTCCAGGTGGGGCCCGGCGTCTTCGTGCCCCGGCCGGAGACCGAGTCGGTCGTCGGCTGGGCCATAGACGCGGTGCGCGCGATGGACGTCGTCGAGCCCGTCGTCGTCGACCTGTGCACCGGATCGGGCGCCATCGCGCTCGCCATGGCGCAGGAGGTCCCCCGCTCCCGGGTGCACGCCGTGGAGCTGTCCGAGGACGCCCTCAGGTGGACGCGGAAGAACGCCGAGGGGTCCAGGGTCACCGTGCACAGGGGAGACGCTCTGAGCGCCCTTCCCGAGCTCGACGGCCAGGTCGACCTGGTCATCTCCAACCCGCCGTACATCCCGCTCACCGAGTGGGAGTACGTCGCCCCCGAGGCCCGCGACCACGACCCGGAGATGGCCCTGTTCTCCGGCGAGGACGGCCTCGACACCATCCGCGGCATCGAACGCACCGCCCACCGCCTGCTGCGCCCCGGCGGCCTCGTCGTCATCGAGCACGCCGACACCCAGGGCGGCCAGGTGCCGTGGATCTTCACCGAGGAGCGGGGCTGGGCGGATGCCGCCGACCACCCCGACCTGAACAAGCGGCCCCGGTTCGCCACCGCCCGCAAGGCCATGCCGTGACCGGCCCCCGGCACCACCACCCGTACCCGCACCCGCTCCAGGAGGCCGGCTGATGGCTCGGCGATACGACTGCAACGACGCCACCGACCGGGCCACGGGCCTGCGCGAGGCCGCATCGGCCGTCCGCCGGGGCGAACTGGTCGTGCTGCCCACCGACACCGTGTACGGGATCGGTGCGGACGCCTTCACCTCGGAGGCCGTCGCGGACCTGCTGGACGCCAAGGGCCGGGGCCGCAACATGCCCACCCCCGTCCTCATCGGCTCGCCGAACACGCTCCACGGCCTGGTCACCGACTTCTCCGAGGAGGCCTGGGAACTCGTCGACGCCTTCTGGCCCGGCGCCCTCACCCTCGTCGCCAAGCACCAGCCCTCCCTCCAGTGGGACCTCGGCGACACCCGCGGCACCGTCGCCATCCGGATGCCCCTGCACCCGGTCGCCATCGAGCTCCTCACCGAGGTCGGCCCGATGGCCGTCTCCAGCGCCAACCTCACCGGACACCCCTCGCCCGAGGACTGCGACGCCGCCCAGGGCATGCTCGGCGACTCCGTCTCCGTCTACCTCGACGGCGGTCCGACGCCCGGCATCGTGCCCTCCTCGATCGTCGACGTCACCGGCGCCACCCCGGTCCTGCTGCGCGCCGGCGCCCTCTCCGCGGAGGAGCTGCGCACGGTGGTCCCCGACCTCGAGGTGGCCAATTGACCGCCCCCGAGGGGCGTGGCATAGCGGGGCGGACCGACACCTTCCGCATCCTCCACGTCAGCACCGGCAACGTCTGCCGCTCACCGATCACCGAGCGGCTGACCCGCCACGCCCTGGTGGACCGCCTCGGCGACCCGCTCAGCGGCGGCCTGATCGTGGAGAGCGCCGGCACCTGGGGCCACGAGGGCGCGCCCATGGAGGCCAACGCCGAGGTCGTCCTCGCCGACTTCGGCGCGGACGCCACCGGCTTCGTCGGCCGGGAGCTGCTGGACGAGCACGTCATCCGCGCCGACCTGGTCCTCACCGCCACCCGCGACCACCGGGCGCAGGTCATCTCCATGGGCCACTCCGCGGGCCTGCGCACCTTCACGCTCAAGGAGTTCACCCGGCTGGTACGGGCCATAGACCCGGCGACCCTGCCCGACCCCCGGGACGAGGGCGTCGTCGAGCGCGCCCGCGCCCTGGTCCGCGCCGCGGCCGCGCTGCGCGGCTGGCTGCTGGCCCCGACCGCCGAGGCGGACGAGGTCTACGACCCCTACGGCGCCCCCATCACCTTCTTCCGCTCCATCGGCGACGAGATCAACCAGGCCCTCGACCCGGTCGTCACCGCGCTCACCGGCGTAGCCGCCCCGCACTGACGCGGAGCCGTCCGCGCGGGGCCCGGGGCGGGTGCGCCGACCGGCGTACGGCACCCCGCGACAGCGGGCACGGCGCCCGGCCGCGGCCTACATTGGAGCTGGCACCGGCACCCCTCGCCGGCGCACCCGCCTCCAGGCCCGGAGCCGTCCCATGCCGGTCACCTCTCCCGCCGCACCCGCAGCCGTGTCGCCCGCGCCCGACGCCCTGCCCCAGGACTTCGACGCCCTCCTCCGCCAGGACCCGGAGGTCGCCGGAGTGCTGCTGGCGGAGACCGGCAGACAGGCCGCCACCCTCCAGCTGATCGCCGCCGAGAACTTCCAGTCGCCCGCGGTCCTCGCGGCCCTCGGCTCCCCGCTCGGCAACAAGTACGCCGAGGGGTATCCGGGCGCCCGCCACCACGGCGGCTGCGAGCACGCGGACGCCGCCGAGCGCATCGCGGTCCGCCGGGCCACCGCCCTCTTCGGCGCCGAGCACGCCAACGTCCAGCCGCACTCGGGCTCCTCGGCCGTCCTCGCCGCCTACGCCGCGCTGCTGCGCCCCGGTGACACGGTCCTCGCGATGGGACTCCCGTACGGGGGGCACCTCACCCACGGGGCGCCGGGCAACTTCTCCGGCCGCTGGTTCGACTTCGCCGGCTACGGGGTCGACCCCGGGACCGGTCTGATCGACTACACCCGGCTCCGCGCCCTGGCCCGCGCCCGCCGCCCCAAGGCGATCGTCTGCGGCTCCATCTCCTATCCCCGCCACCCCGACTACGCGCTGTTCCGGGAGATCGCCGACGAGGCCGGGGCGTATCTGATCGTGGACGCCGCCCATCCGATGGGGCTGATCGCCGGGGGAGCGGCGCCGAACCCGGTCCCGTACGCGGATGTGGTCTGCGCCACCACGCACAAGGTGCTGCGCGGCCCGCGCGGCGGCATGATCCTGTGCGGCGCGGAACTGGCCGAGCGGATCGACCGGGCGGTGTTCCCGTTCACCCAGGGCGGCGCGCAGATGCACACGGTGGCGGCGAAGGCGGTGGCGTTCGGGGAGGCGGCCACCCCCGCGTACACGCTCTACGCCCACCGGGTCGTCGCCCACGCCCGGGTGCTCGCCGCCGGCCTGGAGGCGGAGGGCTTCGAGGTCACCACGGGCGGTACGGACACCCACATCGTCGTCGCGGACCCGGCCCCGCTCGGCGTCGACGGCCGCACCGCCCGGGAGCGGCTGGCTGCGGCGGGTGTGGTCCTGGACACCTGCGCACTGCCGTACGGGGACGCCCGGGGCATCCGCCTGGGCACGGCCGCCGTCACCACGCAGGGGATGGACGACGGGGACATGGCCCGGATCGCGGCCCTGTTCGGGGCGGCCGTGCGGGAGCCGGGCGACGTGAGCCCGGTCGCGGCGGAGGTCCGGGAGCTGGCCGCGCGCCATCCGCCGTATCCGGGGTAGCGGACCTCGCGGCACCCGGAGCGGGGCACTCCGCCGCATCCGGGGCACGTACCGCGCGCTGCCCGGAGCGGGTCGCTCCGCCGTATCCGGGGCACCCGAAGCCTGTGCAACCATCATCCGTACCGTGGAGTCCTTGTTTCAGAGACTAGGGTGTGGTTTTTGGATGACCGGCGAGTTCTGTGGGGCAGCCCGTGCGTGATTACCTGCTGACGCTCTGTGTCACGGCGGCGGTGACCTATCTGCTGACCGGACCGGTGCGTAAGTTCGCCATCGCGGTCGGGGCGATGCCCGCGATCCGTGCGCGTGACGTCCACCGCGAGCCGACACCCCGGCTCGGCGGGATCGCCATGTTCGGCGGACTGTGCGCGGGGCTGATCGTCGCGGACCACCTGTTCAACCTCCAGGGCGTCTTCGAACTCTCCAACGAGCCCAGGGCGTTGCTCTCCGGCGCCGCCCTGATCTGGCTGATCGGCGTCCTCGACGACAAGTTCGAGATCGACGCGCTGATCAAGCTCGGCGGCCAGATGATCGCCGCCGCCGTCATGGTCATCCAGGGGCTCACGATCCTGTGGCTGCCGATCCCCGGCGTCGGCACCGTGGCCCTCACCCAGTGGCAGGGCACGCTGCTCACGGTGGCGCTGGTCGTCATCACGATCAACGCGGTCAACTTCGTGGACGGCCTGGACGGGCTCGCGGCGGGCATGGTGTGCATCGCGTCGGCGGCGTTCTTCCTGTACGCGTACCGCCTCTGGATGGGGTACGGGATCGAGGCCGCGGCCCCCGCGACCCTGTTCGCGGCGATCCTGATGGGGATGTGCCTCGGCTTCCTGCCGCACAACATGCACCCGGCGCGGATCTTCATGGGCGACTCGGGCTCGATGCTCATCGGCCTGGTGCTGGCGGCGGGCGCGATCTCGATCACCGGCCAGGTCGACCCGGACCTCATGAAGATCTTCGAGGGCAGTGAGCGCGAGGCCACCCACGCGCTGCTCCCGGTCTTCATCCCGCTGGTGCTGCCGCTGACGATCATCGCGATCCCGGCCGCCGACCTGGTCCTGGCCATCGTCCGTCGCACCTGGAACGGCCAGTCGCCGTTCGCCGCCGACCGGGGCCACCTGCACCACCGGCTGCTGGAGATCGGCCACTCGCACAGCCGGGCCGTGCTGATCATGTACTTCTGGTCGGCCCTCATCGCCTTCGGCGCCGTCGGTTACTCGGTGCACTCGGCGTCCTCGTGGATCGTGTTCGTCATCATCGGCGCCAGCGCGGTGGGTCTCGTCCTGCTGCTGATGCCGCGCTTCACCCCGCGCGCCCCGCACTGGGCCAACCGCTTCGTGCCGCCGCGCTACCGCCACCGGGGGGCGGAGGAGGATCCGGCCGCCGCGTACGAGGAGGAACCGGTGCCCGTGGCCTCCGGGGCCCAACAGGGCGCGGCGGGCGCGGGGATGGACGAGGAGGCCGTCGAACGGGCTCCCGTGGCGGTCGGGGTGTCCGGCGTCAACGGCGCTACCGCGATCGGCGCTCGTTCGCGGTTCCCGGATCGCCGGTCGATCGACTCCTCACGCTGACGATTCGGAAGTCGTGGTGCATTACCAGACATTGCACTGTCTTGTCGTGCACACACGCGCGGATTAACTCTCATGTGTGACAGTTGGCACACCTTTGAGGTAAAGACCTCATCAAATAGTTTGTGATACCGTTCACGAGACCCGGTGACGGAGCCGAAGGACCCTTGTAGGACGGTCCATTGGCCCGAAAATCCGCCTCGCGGACCGGGCCTACGCTCGTCCATGACGACGCCCCATTCCTCCCCTCAGACCAGTGGAGCTGCCGCCATGCAGTCCGACATGCGCGAACTACTGCGCATCGCCACCCCCACCGCCGCGGTGGGAGCCGTCGCCACGCTCGTCGGCGGGCTTGTCGCCGGCGGCGAGGGGGCGATCGGCGCCGCGGTCGGCTGCGTGGTCGTGATCGTCTTCATGGCGCTCGGACTGCTGGCGCTCAACTGGGTCGGCAAGACCATGCCTCACCTGTTCCAGGGCATGGGGCTGATGATTTACTCGGCTCAGCTCGTGCTCCTGCTGATCTTCATCCTGAGCATCAGGAACACCTCGCTCTTCGATCTTCAGGTCTTCGCCCTCTCGCTGGTCGCGGCCGTCATCACGTGGATCACCACGCAGGCCGTACTGCACTCCCGGAGCAAGACCCTTTACGTCGACCCCGACGCGGACCCCCGGAACCGTCCGGGCGGCCCTGGGGGAGATCGTGATGAGTAGGGGCGGAATAAAGCCATGTTCGACGTGCTGCTATCGTCCGGTCTCGGTTGCGGTAGTGCGAGCGCGGGCAACAAGGCGGTCGCTTGATTCATCGCGAGGCTTCGGGCCCGGCCGCCGCCTCCTCACCGTAAGAACCAGTCCGGTGCCGACCTGCGGCCACCCGCCGCTCCGACACAACGAGGTAGCCGCATCCATGCGCCATGCAGAAGGAGCTCTTGGTGACTGACGCCCAGACGCTCGCCTTCGAGACGAACTGCCACCTGTTCAAGGACTGCGGGTTCCAAGCTCCCAGTGTGTGGTCGTTCATCTTCGACCCGCTCTTCACTGTCGGGTCTGTCGAGTTCAACAAGCCCATGTTGCTCGCGATCATCGGAACCTTCGCGATCCTGGCCTTCTTCTGGGCCGGCTTCTCGAAGCCGAAGGTCGTCCCGGGCAAGCTGCAGATGGTCGCCGAGGCGCTGTACGACTTCGTCCACCGAGGTATCGCCAAGGAGGTCATCGGCAAGAAGGGCGAGCCCTTCGTCCCGCTGCTGGTCTCCCTGTTCTTCTTCGTCTGGATCCTGAACCTCTGGGCCCTCATCCCGCTCGCCCAGTTCCCGGTCAGCTCCGTCATCGCCTACCCCGTCGGCCTCGCGCTGGTGGTCTGGGTCACGTACATGACGGTGACGTTCCGGTCGAACGGATTCGTCGGGGGCATCCGCAACCTCTGCGTCCCGAGCGGTCTGCCCAAGCCGATCTACGTGCTGCTGACGCCGCTGGAGTTCATCTCCAACGTGATCGTCCGCCCGTTCACGCTGGCTGTCCGACTCTTCGCGAACATGTTCGCGGGCCACATCCTGATCCTGATCTTCACGATCGCCACCTGGTACATGCTCGGCACGGTCCTGGGCACGGTCTACGCCGGCGCGTCGTTCATCATGACGCTGGTCATCACCGTGTTCGAGATGTTCATCCAGGCCCTTCAGGCCTACGTGTTCACCGTGCTGACCGCCACGTACCTCTCCCAGGCGCTCGAAGAAGCCCACTGAGGACCTGCCGGCTCCCGGCTCCCGCCCTCAGCTCCCCAGTCGCCCGGTGCGGAGACCATTTCCACCGGACCCACCAAGAGAAGGAACCACAGACATGTCTGCTGCTTTCGAGACCCTCGCGGCCGTGAACGGCAACGTCGGCACCATCGGCTACGGCCTCGCCGCGATCGGCCCCGGCATCGGCATCGGCATCATCTTCGGTAACGGTGTGCAGGCCATCGCCCGCCAGCCCGAGGCTGCCGGCCTCATCCGCCAGAACATGCTGCTCGGCTTCGCCGTCGTCGAGGCCCTGGCCCTGATCGGCTTCGTCGTTCCGTTCATCGTCAAGTGACGTTGTGGCTGTAGCCCCATTCGACGAAAGGTCCACCATGATGTACCTGGCAGCCGAGGAACCGCAGATGCCTCTGCTCCCGGTCTGGCCTGAAGTCGTCATCGGCTTGATCTGCTTCGGCATCGTCTTCTTCGTCTTCTCGAAGAAGCTGCTTCCGGTGATCAACAAGACTCTGGAAGAGCGCCGCGAGGCGATCGAGGGTGGCATCGAGAAGGCCGAATCGGCTCAGATCGAGGCCCAGAGCGTTCTTGAGCAGTACAAGGCTCAGCTCGCCGAGGCCCGCCACGAGGCCGCCCGACTGCGCCAGGAGGCGCAGGAGCAGGGAGCCGTCATCATCCAGGAGATGAAGGCGGAAGGTCAGCGGCAGCGCGAAGAGATCATCGCCGCCGGCCACACCCAGATCGAGGCCGACCGCAAGGCCGCCGCCTCGGCGCTGCGCCAGGACGTGGGCAAGCTCGCCACCGACCTGGCCGGCAAGCTCGTCGGCGAGTCCCTCCAGGACCACGCCCGGCAGAGCGGCACCGTCGACCGTTTCCTCGACGAGCTCGAGGCGAAGGCCGAGGCCGCCCGATGAACAGCGCGAGCCGCGAAGCACTGGCTGCCGCACGCGAGCGTCTCGACGCGCTGACCGACAACACGTCGGTCGACGCGGCGAAGCTCGCCGAGGAGCTGGCATCGGTCACCGCGCTGCTCGACCGCGAAGTATCCCTGCGCCGGGTCCTCACCGACCCGGCCCAGAGCGGCGAGAGCAAGGCCGAGCTGGCCGCGCGTCTGCTCGGCGGACAGGTGGGCGGCGAGACCCTCGACCTGGTGTCCGGACTGGTCCGGTCCCGCTGGTCGCAGTCGCGTGACCTGGTGGACTCGGTCGAGGAGCTGGCGAACACCGCAGACCTCACCGCGGCCCAGCGCGGCGGCAACCTCGACGACGTCGAGGACGAGCTGTTCCGGTTCGGCCGGATCGTCGGCTCCGACAAGGAGCTGCGCTCCGCGCTCACCAGCCGTACGGCCACGGCGTCCGCCAAGGGCGAGCTGCTCCGCAGCCTGCTCGGCGGCAAGGCGCAGCCGGTCACCGAGCGGATCATCGTCCGCCTGGTCACCCAGCCCCGTGGACGTAGCCTGGAAGCAGGGCTGGACTCGCTGTCCAAGCTCGCCGCGGAGCGCCGGGACCGCATGGTCGCCGTCGTCACCTCGGCGGTGCCGCTCAGCGACCGGCAGAAGCAGCGCCTCGGCGCCGCCCTGGCGAAGCTCTACGGTCGGCAGATGCACCTGAACCTGGACGTGGACCCCGCGGTCCTCGGCGGGATCTCGGTGCGCGTCGGTGACGAGATCATCAACGGCACCGTCGCGGAGCGCCTCGAAGAGGCGACCCGCCGCATGGCCGGCTGACACAGCGCAGCGCAGAAGAACAAGCAAGACCAGCGGCCCGGTTGGGCCGTGCAGAAATTGCAGAAGATTCCTGGGGGTCGGCCCCCAGACCCCCTTAAGAAACTTCGGGCCCAACAAGGAGAGCAGGGAACCCAGATGGCGGAGCTCACGATCCGGCCGGAGGAGATCCGGGACGCACTGGATAACTTTGTCCAGTCGTACCAGCCGGACGCGGCCTCGCGCGAGGAGGTCGGTACGGTCAGCGTTGCCGGCGACGGCATCGCGAAGGTGGAGGGTCTTCCCTCCGCCATGGCGAACGAGCTGCTGAAGTTCGAGGACGGCACCCTCGGTCTCGCCCTCAACCTCGAGGAGCGCGAGATCGGTGCGATCGTCCTCGGCGAGTTCAGCGGCATCGAGGAGGGCCAGCCGGTGCAGCGCACCGGTGAGGTGCTCTCCGTCGGCGTCGGCGAGGGTTACCTCGGCCGCGTCGTCGACCCGCTCGGCAACCCGATCGACGGTCTCGGCGAGATCGCGACCGAAAGCCGCCGCGCCCTCGAGCTGCAGGCCCCTGGCGTCATGGTCCGCAAGTCGGTGCACGAGCCGATGCAGACCGGCTACAAGGCCGTCGACGCCATGGTGCCGATCGGCCGCGGCCAGCGTCAGCTGATCATCGGCGACCGTCAGACGGGTAAGACCGCTCTGGCCGTCGACACGATCATCAACCAGCGCGACAACTGGCGCTCGGGCGACGTGAACAAGCAGGTGCGCTGCATCTACGTCGCGATCGGTCAGAAGGGTTCCACCATCGCCTCCGTGCGTGGTGCGCTCGAAGAGGCCGGTGCGCTGGAGTACACGACCATCGTCGCCGCCCCGGCGTCCGACCCGGCCGGCTTCAAGTACCTGGCGCCGTACACCGGCTCGGCCATCGGCCAGCACTGGATGTACGACGGCAAGCACGTCCTGATCATCTTCGACGACCTCTCGAAGCAGGCCGACGCCTACCGCGCCGTGTCCCTGCTGCTGCGCCGCCCGCCGGGCCGTGAGGCCTACCCGGGTGACGTCTTCTACCTGCACTCGCGTCTGCTGGAGCGCTGCGCCAAGCTCTCCGACGAGATGGGCGCCGGTTCGATGACGGGCCTCCCGATCGTCGAGACCAAGGCGAACGACGTGTCGGCGTTCATCCCGACCAACGTCATCTCCATCACCGACGGCCAGTGCTTCCTGGAGTCCGACCTGTTCAACGCGGGTCAGCGTCCGGCGCTCAACGTCGGTATCTCGGTCTCCCGAGTCGGTGGCTCCGCCCAGCACAAGGCCATGAAGCAGGTCTCCGGCCGGCTCCGCGTGGACCTCGCCCAGTTCCGTGAGCTGGAGGCGTTCGCCGCCTTCGGCTCCGACCTGGACGCGGCCTCGAAGGCCTCGCTGGAGCGCGGTAAGCGCATGGTCGAGCTGCTGAAGCAGCCGCAGTACGCCCCGTTCCCGATGGAGGAGCAGGTCGTCTCGGTCTGGGCCGGCACCACGGGCAAGATGGACGACGTCCCGGTCGAGGACATCCGTCGCTTCGAAGCTGAGCTGCTGGAGTTCCTGCGCCGTGAGCGCAAGGACCTGCTGACCAGCATCGCCGAGGGCGGCAAGATGTCCGACGACACGCTGCAGTCGGTCGCCGACGCGATCGCCGCCTTCAAGCAGCAGTTCGAGACCTCGGACGGCAAGCTCCTGGGCGAGGGCTGATCGATGGGCGCTCAGCTTCGCGTTTACAAGCGCCGCATCCAAGCCGTCACCGCGACCAAGAAGATCACCAAGGCGATGGAGATGATCGCCGCCTCGCGCATCGTCAAGGCACAGCGCAAGGTGGCGGCGTCCAAGCCGTACGCGACCGAGCTCACCCGTGCGGTGACCGCGGTGGCGACCGGCTCCAACGCCAAGCACCCGCTCACCACCGAGGTCGAGACCCCGACCCGGGCCGCCGTCCTGCTCGTCACGAGCGACCGCGGTCTGGCCGGCGGCTACTCCTCCAACGCCATCAAGGCCGCGGAGCGACTGCGGGAGCGCCTTGCCTCCGAGGGCAAGGAGGTCGACACGTACATCGTCGGCCGCAAGGGTGTCGCGTACTACGGCTTCCGCGAGCGCAAGGTCGAGGACTCCTGGACCGGCTTCACCGACAACCCGGCGTACTCCGATGCCAAGAGCATCGCCGCCCCGTTGATCGAGGCCATCCAGAAGGAGACGGCCGAGGGCGGCGTCGACGAGCTGCACATCGTCTTCACGGAATTCGTGTCGATGATGACGCAGAACGCGGTCGACGACCGGATGCTGCCGCTTTCGCTCGACGACGTGGCCGAGGAGAGCACCCGCAAGGGTGAGATCCTCCCGCTGTTCGACTTCGAGCCGTCGGCCGAGGACGTCCTCGACGCCCTTCTGCCGCGCTACGTCGAGAGCCGCATCTACAACGCACTGCTGCAGGCAGCCGCTTCCGAGCACGCTGCCCGCCGCCGCGCGATGAAGTCGGCCACCGACAACGCCGGAGACCTCATCAAGAGTCTGTCCCGGCTTGCCAACGCGGCCCGACAGGCCGAAATCACCCAGGAAATCAGCGAGATCGTCGGCGGTGCCAGTGCCCTGGCCGACGCGACCGCGGGGAGTGACAAGTAATGACGACGACAGTTGAGACGGCCGCTGCCACGGGCCGCGTCGCCCGGGTCATCGGCCCGGTCGTCGACGTGGAGTTCCCCGTCGACGCGATGCCGGAGATCTACAACGCCCTCCACGTCGAGGTCGCCGACCCGGCCGAGGACGGCGCCCGCAAGACGCTGACCCTCGAAGTGGCCCAGCACCTGGGCGACGGCGTGGTCCGCGCGATCTCGATGCAGCCCACCGACGGCCTGGTCCGCCAGGCCCCGGTGACCGACACGGGCACGGGCATCACCGTCCCCGTCGGTGACGTGACCAAGGGCAAGGTCTTCAACACCCTCGGCCAGATCCTGAACGAGCCGGAGGCCGAGGCGCAGATCACCGAGCGCTGGCCGATCCACCGCAAGGCCCCGGCCTTCGACCAGCTCGAGTCGAAGACCGAGATGTTCGAGACCGGCCTGAAGGTCGTCGACCTGCTGACCCCGTACGTCAAGGGCGGCAAGATCGGTCTGTTCGGTGGTGCGGGCGTCGGCAAGACGGTCCTCATCCAGGAAATGATCATGCGTGTGGCGAAGCTGCACGACGGTGTGTCGGTGTTCGCCGGTGTCGGTGAGCGCACCCGTGAGGGCAACGACCTCATCGACGAGATGACCGAGTCGGGCGTTCTGGAGAAGACCGCGCTCGTCTTCGGCCAGATGGACGAGCCGCCGGGGACGCGTCTGCGCGTGGCCCTGTCCGCCCTGACCATGGCGGAGTACTTCCGCGATGTGCAGAAGCAGGACGTGCTCCTCTTCATCGACAACATCTTCCGCTTCACGCAGGCCGGCTCCGAGGTCTCCACGCTGCTCGGCCGCATGCCGTCCGCGGTGGGTTACCAGCCGACCCTGGCCGACGAGATGGGTGTGCTCCAGGAGCGCATCACCTCGACGCGTGGTCACTCGATCACCTCGATGCAGGCGATCTACGTCCCCGCGGACGACCTGACCGACCCGGCCCCGGCCACCACGTTCGCCCACCTCGACGCGACGACGGTTCTCTCCCGTCCGATCTCCGAGAAGGGCATCTACCCGGCCGTGGACCCGCTGGACTCCACGTCCCGCATCCTGGACCCGCGTTACATCTCGCAGGACCACTACGCCGCGGCCAGCCGCGTCAAGGGGATCCTCCAGAAGTACAAGGACCTCCAGGACATCATCGCGATCCTCGGTATCGACGAGCTGGGCGAGGAGGACAAGCTCGTTGTCCACCGTGCCCGTCGCGTCGAGCGCTTCCTGTCGCAGAACACCCATGCCGCCAAGCAGTTCACCGGCCTGGACGGTTCGGACGTTCCGCTCGACGAGTCGATCGCCGCGTTCAACGCGATCTGCGACGGGGACTACGACCACTTCCCCGAGCAGGCGTTCTTCATGTGCGGTGGCCTGGACGACCTCAAGGCCAAGGCCAAGGAGCTCGGCGTCTCCTGAGCCTCCGGCTCACCGAGGGGGGTGGGTGTGTCCCGCCCCCCTCACCACGCCCCGTAGAATTGAACCGACACCCGGCCGGGCGGCCGGGTGGTGACCCGAGGAGCCACCCTTGGCTGCTGAGCTGCATGTCGAGCTGGTCGCCGCCGACCGAAGTGTCTGGTCCGGCGAGGCGACCCTGGTCGTCGCGCGCACCACGTCCGGCGACATCGGCGTCATGCCCGGTCACCAGCCGCTTCTCGGTGTGCTGGAATCGGGCCCGGTGACGATCCGCACGAGTGAGGGCGGCACCGTCATCGCCGCTGTGCACGGTGGATTCATCTCGTTCGCGGACGACAAGCTGTCGCTGCTGGCCGAGATCGCCGAGCTGGCCGACGAGATCGATGTCGAGCGCGCCGAGCGGGCGCTGGAACTCGCGAAGTCGGACGCGGACGCCGCTGCCCAGCGGCGCGCCGACGTGCGACTGCGCGCGGTGGCGGTGCGCTAGCACCCCCACGGACAGATGTCTTTACTCAGCCGCGGCCCGAGCTGGAGCGATCCAGCCGTGTCGCGGCTGAGGCGATGCAGGTGCAATACGGTTTCGGTGTTCGTTACTCGACGATGCGAGGAGGTCGGTGGAGATGGTCCTCGCGTTGTGGGTGGGCGTGTCCGTCGTCGTACTGATCCTGTTGGGACTGTTCGTCTTCGGTCTGCGCCGGAGGCTGATCCAGCGGTCCGGGGGGACCTTCGACTGCAGTCTGCGCTGGGACGTGTCGGAGGAACCCGATGCGCTCGGCAAGGGCTGGGTCTACGGGGTCGCCCGCTACAGCGGTGACCGCGTCGACTGGTTCCGTGTCTTCTCCTACGCTCCTCGCCCCCGCCGGGGCCTGGAGCGTTCCGCTATCGAGGTGGTCGCCCGCCGGCTTCCGGAGGGCGAGGAGGAGCTCGCGCTCCTGTCCGACTCCGTCGTGCTCGGCTGTCTCCATCAGGGGACGCGCCTGGAGCTGGCGATGAGCGAGGACGCCCTGACCGGCTTCCTCGCCTGGCTGGAGGCGGCACCGCCCGGCCAGCGGGTCAACGTCGCCTGACGAGCGGCGCCCCGCTGGACGAGTGTCCCAGTGTCCCCCTCGGAATGAGCGGACCCGCTGGAAGGGGATCCCGCCCCTCGGACCCCGCGCTCGGACCCCGCGCTCGGACCCCGCCCCTCGGACTCCGTCCGGGGGGCGATGTGGTCTCAGGGGTGGATCCGCCCGGTCGGGAGGGCCTGCCGCCCGGTCGGTGAGGGCCCGGGCCCGCGGGGAGCCGCCGGAGCGGGTCCGGGGTGGCGGCCGATGGGCCGGAGGGCGCCGCGTCGTCGCGCGTACACAGCGAAAAACCGGGGAGACGGGGGGCGGACCCGTCTCCCCGGTGCTTTTCCGGGGTGGTGCTTGCCGTTACGGCGTGGGGAGCACCGGTGTGCTTACTGGAGGCCGGTCTTGATGGCGTTCACCAGTTCACCGTTGGTGGTGTCACCGGAGAACTCCCAGAAGAACGCGCCACCGAGGCCCTGGTTCTTCGCCCAGGTCATCTTGGTGCCGATGGTGGCCGGGGTGTCGTAGCTCCACCAGTTGGTGCCGCAGTGCGCGTAGGCCGTGCCGGCGATGGTGCCGTTGGACGGGCAGGTGGCCTTCAGGACCTTGTAGTCCTCGTTGCCCGCCTCGTACGTGCCCGGGGCCGCTCCGGTCGCCGTGCCGCCGGGGGCGGACTGGGTGACGCCGGTCCAGCCGCGGCCGTAGAAGCCGATGCCGAGCAGCAGCTTCTTGGCGGGGACGCCCTTGGCCTTCAGCTTGGCGATGGCCTCGGAGGAGGAGAAGCCGGCCTGCGGGATGCCGGTGTACGGGGTCAGCGGCGAGTGCGGGGCCGTCGGGCCCTTGGCCGCCCAGGCGCCGAAGAAGTCGTACGTCATCACGTTGTACCAGTCGAAGGACTGGGAGGCGCCGCCGTAGTCGGCCGCGTCGATCTTGCCGCCGTTGGAGCCGTCCGCGGTGATGGCGGCGGTGACCAGGTTCTTCGTGCCGAACTTCGCCCGCATGGCGTCGGCCATGGTCTTGAGCGCGGCCGGGCCGCTGGTGTCACAGGTCAGACCACAGGCGTTGGGGTACTCCCAGTCCAGGTCGATGCCGTCGAAGACATCGGCCCAGCGGGGGTCCTCGACCAGGTCGTAGCAGGACTGGGCGAAGGCGGCGGGGTTCTGGACGGCCTGGCCGAAGCCGCCGGACCAGGTCCAGCCGCCGAACGACCAGAGGATCTTGATGTGGGGGTACTTGGCCTTCAGCTTGCGCAGCTGGTTGAAGTTGCCGCGCAGCGGCTGGTCCCAGGTGTCGGCGACGCCGTCGACGGACTGGTCGGCGGTGTAGGCCTTCTCGTAGTCGGCGTACGAGTCACCGATGGTGCACTTGCCGTTCTGCACGTTGCCGAAGGCGTAGTTGATGTGCGTGATCTTCGCGGCCGAGCCGGACGTCACCAGGTTCTTGACGTGGTAGTTGCGGCCGTAGACGCCCCAGTTGGTGAAGTAGCCCAGGTTGACCTTGTCGCCGCCGGGCTGCTCGCCGCCGCCGCCGGTGGTCCGCACGGAGACGGCGCCGGAGACCGGGCCGGTCTGGTCGGCGGTGTCCCGGGCCTGCACGGCGTAGGAGTAGTCGGTGCCGGCGGTCAGGCCGGTGTTGGTGTACGTGGTGCCGGTGACCGTGGCGATCTTCGCGCCGTCGCGCAGCACGTCGTAGTTCTTGACGCCCTTGTCGTCGGTCGCCGCGCTCCAGCTGAGCTTGACCGAGGTGTTGGTGACGTCGCTGGTGGTCGGGGTGCCGGGCGCCGAGGGGGCGTTGTCGCCGGGAACGCTGCCACCGTCACAGGAAGCGCCGTTCAGCTTGCAGCCCGTGGGGGAGCCGGAGCCGGTGCCGTTGAAGCCGAAGCTGATGCTGGCGCCGGGCGCCACGGACCCGTTCCAGGAGAGGTTCTTGGCGGTGTAGTGGCCGCCGGAGCTGGTGAGGGTGGCGTCCCAGGCGGAGCCCGCCGTGGTGCCCGAGGGGAAGTCCCACTCGATGGTCCAGGAGGAGAGGGCGGTGGTGCCGGTGTTCTTCACCGTCCACTGGCCCTCGAAGCCGCTGCCCCAGTCCGACTTCTTGGTGTACGTGGCGGTTGCCGACGTGGCTGCCGAGGCGGGGGCGGCGAGCCCCACCATCGCGGCCAGCGGCACGACCAGAGCCGTCAGGCCCGCGACGACCTTGGCCCGGCCGCTCCGGACGGGGATCCATCTGAATCTGGATCGGCGTTGGGGGGTATCAGTGCTCAACGGTGCTCCTCGGGTGAGGTCCAACAAACGGGGGTGATTCGTGGACTGCAAACCCTGCGCCGCCCTGAGTACGGGTGCTCTCGTACTCACCGCAGTGTGTGACGGTGACAGTAGGAAGGTCTGGACCAATCGTCAAGAGGTCTGGACCAAAGATCAGTTTGCGGCCCGGATCCCCAACTCCTGTGCCAGGACCGCCGCCTGAACCCGGCTGCGCAGCTCCAGCTTGCCCAGCACCCTGCTGACGTGGGTCTTCACCGTGGCCTCGGCCATCGCGAGACGGAGCGCGATCTCCGCGTTCGACAGGCCCTCGCCCAGGCACCCCAGCACCTCGCGCTCGCGCCGGGTGAGCGCGTCCAGGACCGCCGGATCGGCCGTCCTTCGGCCGTGTCGGGGGGACGCCCCGGCGAACTCCGCGATCAGCCGCCGGGTCACGGCCGGGGCGATCAGACCCTCGCCGCGCGCCACCGTCCGTACCGCCTCCAGCAGATCGCGGGCGTCGGTGTTCTTCAGCAGAAAGCCGGAGGCCCCCGCGCGCAGCGCCCCGAAGACGTACTCGTCCAGATCGAACGTGGTCAGCACCAGGACGTCCGCGAGCTCCTCCCCGACCACCTGCCGCGTCGCCGCCACCCCGTCGAGGCGCGGCATCTGCACATCCATCAGCACCAGGTCCGGGCGGAGTTCACGCGCCAGGCGCACTGCCGCCTCGCCGTCCCCCGCCTCTGCGACGACCTCGATGTCCGGCGCGCTGGAGAGGATCAGCACCAGCCCCGCGCGCACCGCCGACTGGTCCTCCGCGACCAGTACCCGGATCGTCATTGCCGCATCGTCCCTTCCGTGACGGGCAGTTGAGCCCGCACCCGCCAGATCTTGGTTCCGCCACCGCCACGGCCACGGCCGCCGTCGCCCGTGCCGCCCGGCTCGGCCCCGGCGTCGAACGTCCCGCCGAGCAGCGCCACCCGCTCCCGCATCCCCACCAGTCCCGCCCCCGATCCGGGCGCCGTGGGGCCGGGGCGGCTGCCGAACACACTGGTCACCTCGATCACCAGCTCCCCGTCGACGTGGGTGATCCGCACCGCGACCGGGCCCGGCGCCGCGTGCTTGAGGGCGTTGGTCAGCGACTCCTGCACGATCCTGTACGCGGCCAGCTCGACCGGCGTCGGCAGCGCGGCGGACAAGGCGTCCCCGGTGCACTCCAGGGTGCAGACCAGCCCGCCGGAGGCCCCGTTGACGTTCGTCTGCTCGACCAGCGCGTCCAGGGAGGCGAGCGTCGGGGCCGCCGCCGGCGCGTCGTCCTCGCCGCCCTCCCGCAGCAGCCCGATCAGCCGGCGCATTTCCGCCAGTCCCTCGACGCTGTTCTCCCGGATCACCCGCAGGGCGTTTCGGGAGGTGTCCGGGTCGTCGATGGACAGGGCGGCCGTGGAGTGGATCGCCACGGCCGAGAGGTGGTTGGCCACCATGTCGTGCAACTCCCGGGCCATCCTGGCGCGCTCGGCGACCACCGCCTGCGTCCGGTCCATCTCGGCCAGCCGCGCGGTCTGCCGGGCGGCCAGCCGGGCGGCCTCGGCGGCGACGCGGTGGTTGCGCACGACGACGCCGGTGATCGCGGGCATGAAGGAGACCAGCCCCGTGACGACGCCGATCAGCAGCGCCTCGGGCCGGCGGAACCAGGCCAGGAAGCCGATCGTGCTCGCGAGGGTGACGAAGACGGTGATGACCGGGATCCGGCGGGCGGCGGCCGGGGTCCCGTAGAGCACGGCCGCGTACATGATGTCCGAGAACATCAGGACGGTCGCCAGGCTGCCCCGGGTGAACTGGTCCGCGACCAGCATCAGCGTCCCGACGATCAGCGCCGTCCGCGGTGCGCTGCGGCGCAGCAGCTCCATCGCGGCCATCACGGTCATGGGTACGAGGGAGACCCAGGGCGCGGAGAGCGGCCGGCCGCCCTGGGTGTGCAGGCCGAGCAGCCACAGGAGGAGCCCGCCGAGCAGCCCGGAGGCGGCGAGGACGACGTCGTCGCGGTGGGGGCGGATCGCGGTGAGCACTCCTCCATCCAACACGCACCGCCGCCGCCGGGCCTCCCTTCGGGGACCGATGTGCGGCTACATCGAAGGATGCAGTCCCGTTTCGTCACTGCCGACGACGCCTTCCCGCCCGCCGGACGGGAGGCTGGAGGGGAACGGGAGGAGAGAGACTGTGATCGCGCTACTGGTGGTGATCTGCGAGGTCGCGTTCTGGGTGCTGCTGGCCGCCGGACTCGCGCTGCGCTACGTCGCGAGGAAGCCTAGGCTCGGCGCGGCGGTGCTGCTGTGCGAGCCGCTGCTGGAGGTGGTGCTCCTGGTGGTGACGGCCATCGACCTGAAGAACGGGTCCGAGCCGGACTGGAAGCACGGCCTGGCCGCCGTCTACATCGGCTTCACGGTGGGGCTCGGCCACCACACCGTCAAGAAGGTGGACGCCTGGGTCGCCCACCGCTGGTTCGGCGGCCCGCCGCCGGTGAAGCCGCCGAAGTACGGCATGGCGCGCGCCGTCCACGAGTGGCGCACCGCCGCCCGCTGGATCCTGGCCGCGGTGGTCGCGGCGGGCCTGCTCCAGGCGGCGATCTGGTACGTCGGCCCCGGCGGGGAGATCAGCTCGTTGCAGGGGTGGCAGCAGAAGATGGGCCTGGTGGTCGTCGTCAACCTGATCATCGCGGGCGGCTACACGGTGTGGCCGAAGCGGGCTCCCGAGGGCGCCGTGACGGAACGGGAGCCGGCCGACCGCCTCTAGGCCCTGTCGTCACACTGCCGCCCGCCCCGCGGGCGACGACGGCAGTGTGACGACGAGACCTGGGGGTGCCGGGTGTCGGGCGCCCCCGGGTCCTACCGCTCGCCGCCCGGCACCCACAGCACGTCCCCGACCTCCTTGTTCGCGCTCCGCGCCAGGATGAACAGGAGGTCGGAGAGGCGGTTGAGGTAGGTGGCGGTCAGCGTGTTCATCGACGCGCCGTGCACCTCCAGGGCCGCCCAGGTGGACCGCTCGGCCCGCCGGACCACGGTGCACGCCTGGTGCAGCAGGGCTGCCCCCGGGGTCCCTCCGGGGAGGATGAAGCTGCGCAGCTTCTCCAGCTCCTCCAGGAAGGTGTCGCAGTCCGCCTCCAGCTTGTCGATGTAGGACTGCTCCACCCGCAGCGGCGGGTACTTCGGGTCCTCGACGACCGGGGTGCACAGGTCCGCGCCCACGTCGAAGAGGTCGTTCTGGACGCGTACGAGGACCTTCACCAGCTCCTCGGGCAGCTGCCCCAGCGCGATGGCGGTCCCGATCGCCGCGTTGGCCTCGTTGGCGTCCGCGTACGCCGAGATCCGCAGATCGGTCTTGGCGGTGCGGCTCATGTCGCCGAGGGCCGTGGTGCCCTGGTCGCCGGTCCGGGTGTAGATGCGCGTCAGATTGACCATGGGCCCAGCGTAGTTACGCTCCGGCCCGCCGGAAGGCCCGTGTGCCCACTGTCACGGCCGCG
>NZ_UAVD01000007.1 GCF_900460065.1 Streptomyces griseus
TTGGCCGTGGTGTCGCCGACCGGCAGATAGGTCAGGTCGAGGTCGCCGGGGGCCGTTTGGGTGGTCGGCGCGTTCTGGAACGCGAGCATCACCTGGAAGATCGGATTGCGCGAACGGTCACGGTCCGGCGCAAGCTCCTGGACCAACCGGTCGAACGGCACGTCCTGATGCGACAAGCCCTCCAGAGCCGTCCGGCTCACCTGGTCCAGCAGCTCCTCGAACGAATCACCCGCAGCCACCCGAGTACGCAGCGGCAACGTATTGACGAAGAACCCGATCAGATCCTCCGTCTCCACCCGCGACCGGTTCGCCACCGGCACCCCGATCACCACATCACCCTGACCCGACCGCCGCGACAACACCGCCGCCAACACCGACTGCAGAACACTGAAAAGGGTGGTGCCGCGTTGTTGGGCGGCCTCGGTCAGCCGGGTGACGGTCGGGGTGTCGAGTGCTTCGGTGAGCTGGGCGCCCCGATGACTCGGCGTCGCGGGCCGCGGCCGGTCGGTCGGCAGATCCAGAGCCGACGGCGCACCCGCCAACTCATGCCTCCAGTAGGCCAGCTGCTCCTCCAGCACATCACCGGTCAGCCAACTACGCTGCCACGCCGCGTAATCCGCGTACTGCACCACCAGATCCGGCAACTCACGCCCCGCATACGCCGCCTGAATCTCCCGCAGCAACACCCCGACCGACCAACCGTCCGACACGATGTGATGCATCGACAACGCCAGAACATGCTCGCCCTCACGCACCCGCATCACCACCACCCGCATCAACGGACCGGCAACCAGATCGAACGGCAGACCGGCAAGATCCCGCGCAGCCCCCAACGCCACAGCATCCGGATCACCCGCACCCGACACATCACGCACCACGAACTCGATCGCCGGCTCATCACCCACAACCTGCACCGGACCCGCCACACCCTCGACGAACCGGGTCCGCAACACCTCGTGCCGCCCCGCCACCACCATCAACGCACCACGCAAACGCCCCACATCCAACCCACCCGACAACCGCACAGCCGCCGGAACGTTGTAGAACGACCCCTCCGGATCCAACTCATGCAGAAACCACATCCGCTGCTGAGCAAACGACAACGGCAACTCACCACCACGATCCACCCGCACCAACTCCGGCAACGCACCCACACGCCCCGCCGACACCACCACCCCGGCCAACACCCCCAACACAGGGCTCTCGAACAACGTCCGCAACGGAAGCTGAACACCGAAGTCCGAACGGATACGCGCAATCAGCTGGGTGGCCAGCAGAGAGTGGCCGCCGAGCGTGAAGAAGTCATCGTCCAAACCCACCCGCTCCACACCCAGCACCTCGGCGAACAACTCCGCCAACCGGCACTCCTCCCCCGTCACCGGCGCCCGATACCCCACCCGCGCCACCGACAGGTCCGGGGCCGGAAGCGCCGCCCGGTCGACCTTGCCGTTGGGGGTGAGGGGCATGGTGTCGAGGGTGGTGATGTGGGTGGGGATGAGGGTTTCGGGGAGGGTGGTGGCGAGTGCGGTGCGGGTCTGCGCCGGGAGGAGGGGGCCGGTGGTGTAGGCGGCGAGACGGGTCTGGTTGTTGGGGTCGGTGTGGGCGATGACGACGGCGTCCGTGATGCCGGGCAGGTCGCGCAGGGCGTTCTCGACCTCGCCGAGCTCGATGCGCTGGCCACGGATCTTGACCTGGTGATCACGCCGGCCCAGGAACTCCAGCTCCCCGGTGGGAAGGTGGCGGGCGATGTCACCGGTGGCGTAGAGACGCGCCCCGGGTGTGGTGCTGAAGGGGTCGGGGATGAAGGCCGCCGCCGTGCGGGCGGGATCGTCGAGGTAACCGCGGCCGACGCCGGTGCCGGCGACGAAGAGTTCACCCCGGACGCCGACGGGCAGGGGCCGGAGATCCTCGTCCAGGACGTAGAGACGGGTGTTGCGCACGGCGCTGCCGATCGGGATGTGCGCGTGACGGGTCTCCGTGCCTGGGGTGAGGGTGGCATGGGTGACGTCGTCGGAGCACTCGGTGGGACCGTAGGCGTTGACGACGTCGATCCCCGGATAACGGGCGAACCACCGGGTGCACAGATCCGGCGGCAGCGCCTCCCCCGTGACGACGAGTTTCCGCAGCACCGGCAGGGCGGGGGCGGACTCCTCGACGGTGTCCCACGCGTCCAGAGCCGCCCGCAGGAGCGAGGGAACCACTTCGAGAACGGTCACGGCGTCCCGGTCCGCGCGCAGGAACAGCTCCGTCGCGTGATGCGCCGTCTCGTCCCCGTAGACCGCGGTCCGCCCACCGGTCACCAGAGCGGCGGTCATCTGCCACACCGAGATGTCGAACGTCAACGCCGCGTTCTGCGCGATCACATCACCACCGGTCAAACCCAGATCATCCACCTTCGCCAACAGGTGATTGTTCATCCCCGCGTGATGGACCATCGCCCCCTTCGGACGCCCCGTCGAACCCGACGTATACAGCACATACGCCAGATCATCGCCATCCAGCGCACCGGAGCGGACGAGCTCCTCCGGTGCGTCGGCCGCAGTCGGGCAGACGAGGACGTCGGGGTGGGTACCGGGCTTCGGTGGCGATGGCGTGGGTCGGGGCTGTGTGGCCGGCTGTCGTGATGAGGAGGCGGGCGCCGGAGGCGGTGACCATGTCGGCCTTCCGCGCCAGCGGGGCATTCGGGTCCAGCGGCAGATAGGCACCACCCGCCCCCAGAATCCCGAGGAACGCCACCACCGCGTCCGCACCACGCTCACCGTGGAAGGCCACCCGGTCATCAGCCACGACACCCGCGGCAAGCAGCTCACGGCTGACACGACTCGCCCGCCCCACCAGCTCCCGATAGGTCAGCGACCCGTGGTCATCAGTGAGCGCGACGGCGCCCGGCCGGATGGAGGCATGCTCCCTGACCCGGGCGACCGAGACTGTCGAGCCGGTCCGCGCGGTCCGTCCGGTTCCAACGGCCAGGATCTCGCTCTCCTTCTCGGAGACCGGGGCGAGTTCTCCGACGGGGCATGCGGGATCGGCCGCCGCGGCACGGCACGCGCGCTGGATGTCGTCGAGCACCGCGCGGGCGGTCTGCTCCGTGAAGAGGTCCGTGCTGTACTCCAGCGAGGGCAGTTCGCCGCCTGGGCTCCTCCCGAGGAGCATCAGGTCGAACTTGGCCGGGTCCGTCGCCGACCGGCAGATAGGTCAGGTCGAGGTCGCCGGGGGCCGTTCGGGGTCGGCGCGTTCTGGAACGCGAGCATCACCTGGAAGATCGGATTGCGCGAACGGTCACGGTCCGGCGCAAGCTCCTGGACCAACCGGTCGAACGGCACGTCCTGATGCGACAAGCCCTCCAGAGCCGTCCGGCTCACCTGGTCCAGCAGCTCCTCGAACGAATCACCCGCAGCCACCCGAGTACGCAGCGGCAACGTATTGACGAAGAACCCGATCAGATCCTCCGTCTCCACCCGCGACCGGTTCGCCACCGGCACCCCGATCACCACATCACCCTGACCCGACCGCCGCGACAACACCGCCGCCAACACCGACTGCAGAACACTGAAGAGAGTCGTTCCCCGGACCTGAGCAGCCTCCGCCAGCCGGGGACCGTCATGGCGTCGAGTGCTTCGGTGAGCTGGGCGCCCCGATGACTCGGCGTCGCGGGCCGCGGCCGGTCGGTCGGCAGATCCAGAGCCGACGGCGCACCCGCCAACTCATGCCTCCAGTAGGCCAGCTGCTCCTCCAGCACATCACCGGTCAGCCAACTACGCTGCCACGCCGCGTAATCCGCGTACTGCACCACCAGATCCGGCAACTCACGCCCCGCATACGCCGCCTGAATCTCCCGCAGCAACACCCCGACCGACCAACCGTCCGACACGATGTGATGCATCGACAACGCCAGAACATGCTCGCCCTCACGCACCCGCATCACCACCACCCGCATCAACGGACCGGCAACCAGATCGAACGGCAGACCGGCAAGATCCCGCGCAGCCCCCAACGCCACAGCATCCGGATCACCCACACCCGACACATCACGCACCACGAACTCGATCGCCGGCTCATCACCCACAACCTGCACCGGACCCGCCACACCCTCGACGAACCGGGTCCGCAACACCTCGTGCCGCCCCGCCACCACCATCAACGCACCACGCAAACGCCCCACATCCAACCCACCCGACAACCGCACAGCCGCCGGAACGTTGTAGAACGACCCCTCCGGATCCAACTCATGCAGAAACCACATCCGCTGCTGAGCAAACGACAACGGCAACTCACCACCACGATCCACCCGCACCAACTCCGGCAACGCACCCACACGCCCCGCCGACACCACCACCCCGGCCAACACCCCCAACACAGGGCTCTCGAACAACGTCCGCAACGGAAGCTGAACACCGAAGTCCGAACGGATACGCGCAATCAGCTGGGTGGCCAGCAGAGAGTGGCCGCCGAGCGTGAAGAAGTCATCGTCCAAACCCACCCGCTCCACACCCAGCACCTCGGCGAACAACTCCGCCAACCGGCACTCCTCCCCCGTCACCGGCGCCCGATACCCCACCCGCGCCACCGACAGGTCCGGGGCCGGAAGCGCCGCCCGGTCGACCTTGCCGTTGGGGGTGAGCGGTATCTCGGCGAGTACGACGACGGTGGCCGGGATCATCGCCTCCGGCAGGGTCCGGGCCAGGGCCGTGCGGGCGTCCGCCGGGTCGACGCTGCCCGTCGCGTAGCCGACGAGCGCCGTGCCGCCCGTGGTGTCGGGTCGGGCGATGACGACGGCGTCCGTGATGCCGGGCAGGCCGCGCAGGGCGTTCTCGACCTCGCCGAGCTCGATCCGCTGACCACGGATCTTGACCTGGTGATCACGCCGGCCCAGGAACTCCAGCTCCCCGGTGGGGAGGTAGCGGACCAGGTCGCCGGTGCGGTACAGGCGGGCGCCCCGGACCGAGCTGAACGGGTCGGGCACGAACACGGCGGCCGTCTTCGCCCCGTCGCCCAGGTAGCCCCAGGCCACCTGGGTGCCGCCGATGTAGAGCTCGCCCGGCACCCCCACCGGCACGGGCGCCATGCGCTCGTCCAGGACGTACAGCGAGGTGCCCGCGATGGGCCGCCCCGCCGGGATGCCGGGACGCTCGGGCACGGCCTCGCCCGGGGCGAGCGTGTGGACACAGCAGCCGACGACGGTTTCGGTCGGCCCGTACTCGTTGACGACCGTCGCGTCGGGGGCGACCGCGCGGAACTGGTCGACGAGGACGGGGGACAGTGCCTCACCGCCGACGACGAAGCAGGCGTCGAGGCCCGCGAGGCCGCCCTCGGGGATGAGCCGGCAGAGGGCCTGGAGGTGGGAGGGGGTGAGCTTGATCAGGTTGGGCCGGACCGGGCCGCTCACCACGGCGACCAGTCCGTCCAGCGGATCGGCCTCGTCCACGAGGTGGATCGTGCCACCGGCGATCAGCGGCACCCACAGGCTCGTCACCGTGAGGTCGAACGCCACGCTGGAGTGGACCGGGGCCACCGGGGTGCGTCCCGCGCCGTACGCGTCGACGGCCCAGCGCAGGTAGTTGGCGAGGCCCTGGTGCGGCACGACGACGCCCTTGGGGCGGCCGGTCGATCCGGAGGTGTACAGCACGTACGCCGCGGCGCCCGCGCCGGTCGTCCCGGGCGCCGGGTGCTCGGGCAGGTCGGTGACGTCGACGAGACGGGTGGTGCCCGCCACGTCCCGGGCCCGCTCCCCGGTGCCGACGACGACGGCGGCCGAGGAGTCCCGCACCAGGGCGGCCAGGCGCTCGGCGGGCTGGCCGGTGTCCAGGGCGAGGAAGGCGGCTCCGCACTTCCAGGCGCCGAGCATCGCCGCGACGAGGTCCACCGAGCGCGGCAGCAGCACACCCACCACCTGCCCGGGGCGTACCCCAGCCGCGAGCAGTGCGGCGGCGACGCGGCCCGCGCGGTGGTCGAGTTCGGCGTAGGTGACCCGGGTCGTGCCCACCACGACGGCCACGGTCCCGGCGGCGTCGGCCGCCCGGGCGTGGAACAGGTCGAGGGCCGTGGCCCCGCCGTCCACGGCGTCGGCGCCGCGTGACCAGCGGGACAGCCGGACCTGGTCCTCGACCGACACCGCCGTCAGCGTGCACAGGGCCCGGTCCGGGTGGTTGACGGCGTTGCGGCTCAGTGCCAGCACCGCGTCCAGGAGCCGCTCGGCGGTCTGCCCGGTGAACAGTTCGGTGCTGTATTCGAGGGTCAGCCGGGCGCCGCCGGGGCTGTCGGCGACGAACAGGGTCAGGTCGAACTTGGCGGTGGGGTTGGGGATGTCGAAGCGGTCCGCGCGCAGCCCGGGGGCGAGGTCGAACGCCTCCGGCATGTTCTCCTCGCTGACCATCGCCCGGAACAGCGGTTGCCCCGTGCGGTCCTGGCCCTGGCCGAGCGCCCGCACCACGTCGCGGAACGGGACGTCGGCGTGGCCGAGCGCCGTGGCGAGCCGGCCGCGCACCTGGCCGAGCAGGGTGCGGAACCCCTGGCTCCGGTCGACCTCGGTCCGGACGACGAGGGTGTTGGCGAAGTAGCCGATCAGTTCCTCGGTGTGCGGGTGGTGGCGGCCCGCCGTGGGCACGCCGATCCGGATCTCGTGCTGTCCGCTGTACCGGGAGAGGGTGGCGGCGAACGCGGCCTGGAACGCGGCGAACAGGCCTGTGCGCTGGGAGGCGGCCAGTTCCCGGAGCTGCTGGGTGACCCGCTCGGAGAGCACCGCGGTGATCCGTTCGCCGCGGTGCGTGGGGACCGCGGGCCGCGGGTGGTCGGTGGGCAGGTCGAGGACGAGCTCGTCGGCGAGGTCGGCACGCCAGTGCTCCAGCTGCTGTTCGCTGACGCCGCCGGCCAGCCAGTCCCGGTGCCAGACCGCGAAGTCGGCGTACTGCAGCGCGCGGGCGGGCAGCGCGTCGGGGTTCCGCTCGGCGTACAGGGCGCGCAGTTCGGTCATGACGACGCCCATGGACCAGCCGTCGGTGACGATGTGGTGCATGGCGAGGAGCAGCACGTGGTCCTGCTCGGCGAGCCGGTAGAGCACCGGTCGCAGCAGCGGTCCCTCGGTGAGGTCGAAGGGTGCGGCGGCCCGCGCGCCGCTGTCCTCGCGGCACGCCGCCTCGGCGGCCTCGGGCGTGAGGTGGTCCAGGGCGACGTGTTCCATGCGCCAGGCCGGCTCGGGGTGGATGAACTGGGACACCTCCCCGTCCGACAGCCCGAAGGTGGTGCGGAGGATCTCGTGCCGCACACCGAGCAGCGTTACGGCGTCGTCGACGGCGGCAGCGTCCAGGGGGCCGGTGAGGCGCATGGCCACGGGCACGTTGTAGGCGCTCGACCCGGGTTCCAGCTCGCCCTGCAGCCACAGGCCGAGCTGGCTCGGAGAGGCAGGCATGACGTAGACCTGATCTGTGGACATGGGGTTCCTCGCTGTTCCCTCTGGCGGTACTGCCGGTCGTTTCCGTGCTGCTGGTCGTCGATGTGGTGCGGGTGCTGTCGCTGCGGTGGTGCGGTCGCGGTGCAGTCGTCACGGTGGTGCGGTCGCGGTGCTGTCCGTCACCGTGGCGCGGTCACGGGTGCTGTCGTCGCGGTGCTGCGGTCCTCGTCGTGCCGGACCGTTCTCGTGCGGGGGGGCCGGACGGGGCGCGGGGGTCCGCCCCGTCCGGCGGCCTGCGGGAGGTGTCAGGCGGTCCCCGGCGTCTCCGGGCCGGCTTCCGACCGCTCCGCCAGGTCGCCCAGCGCGGCCACCCACCGGTCGGCGAGCTCGTCCGCGTCGTGCGGCGCTTCACGGTCGCCGGCGAAGGTCAGCACGAGGGCGTCCTCGGCGCCGCGCAGCACGTCGACCCTGATCGGGAACTCGGTCTGCGCCACGGAGAGACTGCGCTGTGCCAGCGGGTTCCCCGGCTGTACGGACGCGGAGACCTCGCCGAGCGAGGCGTCCACCGGGTAGTTGTCGAAAACGAGCACGGACTCCAGGGGGCGCCCGCCGGTCATCACGGCCAGCTCCACCCCGTTGAACTCCTCCGCCTCCAGCCGTTGCAGATGGAGCCTGCGCACGGCGGCCGTGACCGGCTCGTCCGGGGCGAAGCGGAACCGGACGGGCAGGGTGCTGATGAACGGGCCCACGGCCGCCTCCGCCTCGGCCGTGGCCTGGCGGCCGTTCGAGGTCACCCCGAAGACGACGTCCTCGTGTCCGCTGCGGTCGGCGATGACCCGCGCCCAGGCGAGCTGCGCGAAGGTGGCGTAGGTGGTGCCCGCGTTCCTGGCCGCCGCGTCGAGGCGCTCGGTGAGCCGTGGGTCGAGGGCCCGCTGCACCTGTGTCGGGCGTCCCTCGGTCCGCTGCGGGGCCTGCGCCCACGGTCCGGCGCTGCCCTCCATGACGTCGGCCCAGTGCGCCGCCGCCGCGTCCCGGTCCAGGCTTCCCACCCAGGCCACGTGCTCCGCGAACGGGCGTGCGGGGGCGGCCTCCGGCTCGGTGCCGGTCGCGAACGCCTGGTAGGCCAGGAGCAGTTCCTGCCGCAGCCGCATGCAGGACCAGCCGTCGAGCAGGCTGTAGTGGTGGTGCTGGACGAGCAGTTGCAGATCGTCGGAGATCCGGTAGCGCAGCAGCCTGATCAGCGGCGGTCGGCCGAGGTCGAAGCCCGCGAGCCGCAGCTCGTCCAGCTCCGTGAGGAGCCGCCGTTCCTGGGTCGCCGGGTCGAGGCCGCGCAGGTCGCGCTCCTCGAACCAGGGCTCGACCCGGTCGGCGACGACCTGGACCGGGGTGTCGGTGTCCAGGTCCTCGTAGTACGTGCGGAGCACGGCGTGCCGGGCGAACAGCCACTCCCAGGCCCGGCGGAACGCCGTCTCGTCCAGTTCGCCGGGGAGCGGGAAGCCGGACTGGATGACGTACAGGCCGGGGAAGGGCCGCTGCCGGGCGGTGGTGAGCATGTGGTGCTGGATGGGTGCGAGGGGGTAGCGGTCGAGCGGCACTTCCATGCCGCCCGGGCTGCCCGCCGCCTGCCGGGACGTCTCCGCCAGGGTCGTGGCCGAGGCGTCGACGGCCTCGGCGAGCTCCTCGACGGTCTGGTGCTGGAAGACCATGCGGGGCGTGACGGCCAGGCCGGCGGCGCGGGCCCGGGTGACCATGCGGATGCAGGTCACCGAGTCCCCGCCGAGGGCGAAGAAGCCGTCCGTGGCGCTGAGGCTCTCCAGCCCGAGCAGTTCCTGCCACACGCCGGCCAGGAGCAGTTCGGTGGGGGTCGCCGGGGGGCGGCCCGCCGTACGCGTGGCCGCCGCGGCCGGGGTGCTCGGGACGGGGAGCCGTCCGCGGTCGACCTTGCCGTTGGGCGACAGCGGCAGCTCCGCCAGCTCGACGAGGAACGCCGGCACCATGTAGCCGGGCAGCCGCGTGGCCAGGTCCTCGCGTACGGCGGTGGTGTCCACCGGGCCCGCGCCCTCCTCCCGTACGACGTAGCCGACCAGCCGGCGCTGTTCGCCGATCGTCACGGCCGCCGCGACGGCCCGGCCGACGCCGGGACGGTCGCGCAGGGCCGCCTCCACCTCGCCGAGCTCGATGCGGTGACCGGCGATCTTCACCTGGAAGTCGACCCGGCCGAGGAGTTCGAGACTGCCGTCCGGCCGGTAGCGGGCCAGGTCTCCGGTGCGGTACATCCGGTCGCCGGGCACGCCGCTGAACGGGTTGGGCGGGAAACGGTCCGCGGTCTGCCCGGGGGCGTCCGCGTAACCCCAGGCCAGGCCGGTGCCGCCGAGGTACAGCTCGCCCGGTACGCCCTGGGGTACCAGGCGCAGGTCGCCATCGGTGACGTAGGCGGTCTGGTTGGCCATGGGAACGCCGTACGGGATGCTCTGCCACCCGGGATCGACCTGCTCGATCTCGAAGATGGTCGAGTCCATCGAGGCCTCGGTCGCGCCGCCCAGGCCGATCACCCGGGCGTCGCGGGCCCGGGTGCGGAGCCGGCCGGGGAGGGTGACGGGGATCCAGTCGCCGCCGAGCAGGACCACGCGGAGGTCCGGGAGCGCCTCGACGCCGAGGTCGTCCATGCCGTCGAGCAGCAGTCCGAGCAGGGCCGGTACGGAGTGCCAGACGGTGACCCGGTGTTCCCGCATCAGGTCGAGCCAGTGGCTCGGGTCGCGGTCCCGTTCCGGTGCGGGGAGGACCGCGCAGGCTCCGGCGATCAGGGTGCCGAGGAGGTCGTACGCCGTCATGTCGAAGCCGAGGGAGGACACCGAGAGGACGGCGTCACCGGTCGAGATGTCGAACCGCCGGTTGAAGTCGTGGAAGTTGTTCACCCGGCCGCGGTGGTCGAGCAGGACTCCTTTGGGCCGCCCCGTCGACCCCGAGGTGAAAATCATGTAGGACAGGTCGCCCGCGTCGGCCGGGCAGGCCACGGGGGCGTCGGACTCCGTGTCGAGTTCCCGGCGGACCTCGTCGGCGTCGAGGACGAGGACCGGGACGTCCACGGCGGGGAGCCGGTCGTGTACCGCCCCCGTGGTGACGACGGCCCGGACGCCCGCGTCCTGGAGCATCATGGTGAGCCGCTCGGCCGGCTGGTCGGGGTCGACCGGCAGGTAGGCCGCGCCCGTCCCGAGGACGCCGAGCACCGCGAGCGGCAGGTCGGCGGTCCGCTCGACGGCGACGGCGACGACCTCGGCGCGTCCCACCCCGCGCCGGGCCAGGACCCGGGTGAGCTGGGAGCTGCGCCGCGCCAGCTCCCCGTAGCTGACGGTGCCCGACGGGGTCCGTACGGCCGGGGCGTCCGGGCGGGCGGCGGCCTGCTCGGCGAAGAGGTCCGGCAGGGTGCGCTCGCGCGGGAAGTCGGCGGCGGTGGCGTTCCACTCCAGGGCGGCGCGCCCCTCCTCCTCGGCGGTGAGGACGCCGAGGTCCGCGACCGAGGTGTCCGGCGCCTCGATGAGGGTGACCAGGGCCTGTTCCAGGTGGGCCAGCATGCGGTCGATGCGCTGGGCGGTGAAGATCCCGGCGTCGTACTCGCAGGACATCTCGATGCCCCGGGGCCCGTCCAGGAGGGAGAAGTCGAGATCGAACTTGGCGGTGCCGTTGTGGGTGTCGAAGGTCTCGGCCTCGACGCCGGGCAGGCCGAAGCCGTCGGCGACGCGCTGGTAGACGAACATCACCTGGAACAGCGGGTTGCGGTCCAGGCTGCGCTCGGTGCCGGTGCGGGCGACGACCTTCTCGAACGGCACGTCCTGGTACTCGTACGCGGCGGTGACGTCCTGCCGGATGCGGCGGACCGCCTCGGCGGCGGTGTGCCCGGCGTCCAGGCGCAGCCGCAGCGCGAGCGTGTTGGCGAAGCAGCCGATGAGGTGCTCGGTCTCCGCGGTGGGCCGGTTCATCGCCGGGGTGCCGACGAGCAGGTCGCTCTTGCCGCTGTAGCGGCGCAGCACCAGACCGAGCCCGGTGAGCAGCGTCATGAACGGGGTGACGCCGTGCTCCCGGGAGAAGGCGTGGACGCGTTCGGCCAGCTCCGGCTCGATGCGCCGGCGCCGGCGCCCTCCGCTGCGCTGCCCGTCGGCGGGACGGAGCCGGTCGGTGGGCAGGTCGAGGGAGGGGTCCGCGCCGTCCAGCCAGGCGCCCCAGAAGTCCAGTCCCTCCGCCAGTCGTTCGGCTCCGGTGCCGGACTGCTGCCAGCGGGCGTAGTCGGCGTACTGGACCGGCAGTTCGGGCAGGGCGAGCGGCTCGCCCTCCTGTACGGCGCGGGAGATGGCGGCGAACTCGCGGAACAGGATCTCCACGGAGGCGCCGTCGGTGGCGATGTGGTGCACGATCACGGCGAGGACGTGGTCCTCGTCGTCGAGCCGGATCAGCACGGCCCGCAGGGGCAGTTCGGCGGCGAGGTCGAAGTCGTGGGCCGCGCGGCGGTCCACGATCGCACGGGCCGCCTCCTCGCGCTCGTCGGCGGGCAGGGCGGTGACGTCCTCGACGGCCAGGGAGAACCCGGTCGCGTTCGGCGACGTCACGGCGACGGGCCCGTCGCTCCCGGCCTCCCCGTCGACGTAGCGGGTACGCAGGACGGCGTGCCGTTCGACGATGCGGCGGAGCGCCAGGTCGATGGTGCCGGCGTTGATCGCTCCGCGCAGCCGCAGCGCCATCGGCACGTTGTAGACGCCGGAGCTCTCCGGGTCCTGCTGCCAGAGGAACCAGAACTGCCGCTGCGCCGCGGACAGGGGGGCGGGGCCGGTGTCGCCGCTCGGGGTGATCTGCGGCCGGCCGGCGGCCCGGCGCTCGCGCAGCATGCGGGCGAGCAGGGCCTGTTTGGCCGGGGACAGCCCGGCTATGCGGGTGTCGAGGTCGTTCATGCCGCGACGCTCCCGCGGCGTTCCCGCACGGAGCGGGGGGTGAGGTCGGTCCACACCTCGGCGATGTGGGCCAGGCACGCTTCGCGGGTGCCGGTGGTGCCGGTTTCGGTCCAGCCGGTGGGGAGCGGGCGCTCCAGGAACCAGACGGAGTACTGCTCCTCGGCGTTGACGACGACGCGGTACTGGAGGGTGTCGCTGCTCATGGGGTGCCTCACTTGGTGGTGGTGGATGCGAAGAAGTCGTTCACGACGCGGCCGGCGCCGGCCTCCTGGGCGCGGGAGTGCACCCAGGAGCCGACGGCCAGGTCGAGGACGCCGAGGCCGAAGGGCGAGAAGACGACCGGTCGGGAGCGGTCGACCTCGACGCGCCCGAGCAGGACGTCGGCGAGGGTGCCGGTGATGAAGTCGCGCCCGTTCTCGGCCTGTTCGGTCAGGTGCAGCGAGGTGCGCTCGCGTACGGCGTGCTCGGTGTCGTCGGTGATGTTCTGTGCGGCGAGGATCATCTCCGGGGCGAGGTCGCGCAGGGAGAGGTGCAGCACCAGGGGGGCGTGGTCGAGGAGTTTCGGGTCGTGGATGTGCGGCTCGCCCGCGACGGTGGTGAGGATCACCAGGTCGCACTCGGTGAAGGCCTGCGCGACGTCGTCGGCGACGGTGAACTCCTTGGCGCCCTCGGCGGTCAGTTCCTCGCCGAAGGAGCGGGCGGCGGCGGGGTCGAGGTCGTAGAGGGTGAAGCCGTCGATCTGCCAGTCCAGGTCCCGGAGGAACTTCCACACGTGCCGGGCGATGAGGCCGGTGCCGACGACGCCGACGCGGCGGGCGCTGCGGCCGCCGCCGAGGGTCTCGGCGGCGAGCACGGCGGAGGCCGCGGTGCGGGTCGCGGAGATGACGGAGGACTCCAGGCAGGCCGCCGGGTAGCCGGTGTCGGGGTCGTTGAGCAGCAGTACGGCGGAGGCGCGCGGGATGCCGTAGGTGCGCGGGTTGTCGGGGAAGCTGGAGATCCACTTCAGGCCCGAGACGCCGAACTCGCCGCCCAGGTGGGCCGGCAGCGAGATGATGCGGGACTTCGGGTGGTCGGGGAGGCGCAGGAAGCCGCTCTGCGGGTTGACGCTGTCGCCGTTGTCGTGGGTGAGGTAAGCGCGACGCACGAGGTCCACGCACCGCTCGCGGTGACCCTCGATCTGCGCGGCGACGGCTGCCTCGGGGATGAAGATGAGCGACGGCGGAGAGTCCGGGGTGCGGACGGACACGGTGGTTCCTTTCGTACGGGCGGGACGGGACGGACGAGCCGGGTGGGACGGACAGGACGCATCGGACGGACGGGACGGACGGGACGGGCGTCGGGGCGAACGGTCGGGGCGCGTTCAGAGCGCGGCCGTGGCCACGGCGTCGGGGGCGAGGGTGCGTTCCACCCAGTCCAGGTCGTAGACGGTCCGGGCGTAGGGGATGCCCCGGTCGGCGCAGAGGAAGACGGCGGTGGGCCGCTCGCCGGGGGGCACCGGGTGCTCGGCGAAGTACCGGCCGATCGCGGCGTAGACGCTGCCGGTGGATCCGCCCGCGTACAGGCCGTGTTCGGCGTACAGGGTCCGGCAGCCGATCACGGTCTCGTACTCGCTGACGTGCATGACGTGGTCGATGAGGGCCTGGTCGAGGAGGGGCGGCACCATGCTCGAACCGAGTCCGGGGATGTGCCGCTTGCCGGGGGCGCCGCCGAGGGCGACGGAGCCGTGGACGTCGACGGCGACGACGGTGGCGCCGGGGAACTGGTCCTTGACGCGTCGGGACAGCCCGGCGATGGTGCCGCCGGTGCCGACCCCGACGAAGAGGTAGTCGATGCGGGAGAACGCGCTGCTCAGCTCGCCGCCGGTCAGCTGGTAGTGGGCGTCCGCGGCGTCGCCGTTGGCGTACTGGTTGGGCCAGTAGACGTCGCTGATCTCCGCACGGAGCTCGGCGACCCGCGCGAGACGGGCGGGCAGCAGGGCGGCGCCCTCCGGGGCGACGACCTTCTCGACCCGCTCGCAGCACGAGCGCAGGACGGCCTCGGTCAGGGCGTTGCAGTTGGCGTCGATGACGGGGACGAACCGGATACCCAGGGACTGGCAGAAGACGGCGAGCGAGGTCGCGAAGTTCCCCGACGAGGACTCGACGACGGTGGTGTTCTCCGTGATGTCGCCGCGCTCGATGGCCTTCTTGAGGATCCAGTACGCGGAGCGGTCCTTGGTGCTGCCGTTGGGATTGACCGACTCCAGTTTCGCGAACAGGCTCAGGCTGTCGTCCGGCAGCCAGAGGAGCGGGGTGCGGCCCACGGAGGCGCCGATCATGTCGAGGCGTTTGCGCAGTGGGTTCACGGCCGGCCGCTCGGCTCGTAGCGGGGCAGCGGGAACTCGGCGGTCAGTTTGTCCACTTCGGCGCGCAGCTCGGCGGCGGTGAACTCGTCGAGGGTGAAGTCGCGGTCGCCGACGGGGCGCATGGTGGTGAGGACGGTGTGGATGATCCCGGCGCAGACGCGCATCTCGCGGGGGCCGAGGCCGCGCTGGGCGACGGCGTTCGTGCCGATGCGGACGCCGCTGGTGACGGCGGCGGGGCGGGTGTCGCCGGGGACCCGGTTCTTGTTCACGACGATGCCGATCGACTCCAGGGCCCGCTCGGCGGCCATGCCGCTGACGTTGTCGCGGGTCAGGTCGAGCAGCACGATGTGGTTGTCGCTGCCCCCGGTCACCACCTCGTGGCCGAGGGCGGTCAGTTCGGCGGCCAGGGCGGCCGAGTTGTCCAGGATGCGCTGGGCCGTGTTCCGGTACTCGTCGGTCGCGGCGCGGGCGAAGGCGCGTGCCTTCGCCGCGATGGCGGGCAGGATGGGCGCGCCCTGGAAGAAGGGGAAGACGGCACGGTCCAGGGTCTTCGCCAGGGTCCGGCCGGTGGCCGGCAGGACGGTGTCGGCGTCCCGGCCGGACATGATGATGCCGCCGCGCGGCCCGGCGAGCTGCTTGTGGGTGCAGGTGGTGGTGATGTGCGCGTGGTCGACGGGGCTGGGGTGCAGGCCCGCGGCCACCAGGCCCGCGATGTGCGAGATGTCGGCCATCAGCAGGGCGCCGACGCTGTCGGCGATGGCCCGGAAGCGCGCGAAGTCGACGGTGCGGGGGTAGGCGGTGGCACCGCAGATGATCAGCTTGGGGCGGTGTTCGGCGGCGAGGGCGGCGACCTCGTCGTAGTCGATGCGGCCCTGGTCGTCCAGGCCGTAGTTGACCGGGGTGAAGTACGTGCCGGAGTAGGCGACGCTGTAGCCGTGCGTGAGGTGCCCGCCGTGGTTGAGCCGCATGCCCAGCACGACGTCGCCCGGGTTCAGGACCGCTGACAGCACCGCATAGTTGGCGGTGGTCGCCGAGTGGGCCTGCACATTGGCGTACCGGGCGCCGAACAGCGCGCGGGCCCGGTCGATCGCGAGCTGCTCGATCGGGTCGATGGCCTCGCAGCCGGCGTGGTAGCGGGCGCCGGGGTAGCCCTCGGCGGTGACGTTCATCGAGGAGGTCGCCAGGCAGGCGAGGACCGAGGGGTCGGTGACGCTGGAGGAGGCGACGAGCATCAGGGAGTTCTGCTGGCGGTGGTTCTCGCAGGCGATGGCGGTGACGAGTTCTTCGTCCTCCGACGCCAGCAGCCGCGCCGCGTGCCGGGCGAAATCTTCGGTGGCGAGCATGTCAATACAGCCCCTTGTGCAGTATCGGAAAGGTGGAATCTGAAGGCCGGAGCGGACGGTGCCCGATCGGGCGGAGCCGGCCCGCAGCGGCGGGACGGTGCGGAGGACCGGGTGCCGGGTCCGGTGCTGCTGTGCCGGGAGTCGGTCTCAGACCTTCTGCGGCACGGAGGCCGACGCGGCGGCGGGTGGGGTGGCCGGTGCGGTGGCGGATGACGCCGCCGGTGGCACGGGTACCGGCTCCATGAGGGTCGGGTCGGCGTCGCGGCGCAGGAACAGGCCCGGCAGGCAGGTCGTGAACAGCGCCATCACCACCATCATCGAGTAGACCTCCTGGCTCAGCAGGCCCAGGCCGAGACCGACGTTGAGCACGATGAGCTCGGTGAGTCCGCGCATGTTCATGAGCAGTCCGAGCGTCCTGCTCTGCTGCCAGGACATGCCCAGGAGGCGTGCGGGGACGGCCGCTCCGATGAGCTTTCCGGCGCAGGCGACCGCCAGGATGAGCACCAGCTCCATCGAGTTGCCCAGCGAGAGGGCGGTCAGGTCGATCGACATGCCGACGACGATGAAGAACAGCGGAAGCAGGAAGTTGCTGATCTGCTCGACGGGTTCCAGCGCGTACTTCTGGAGCTGCGGGTGGATCGGCCGCGGCATGACCATGCCGAAGACGAAGGCGCCGAAGATGGCGTGCACCCCGATCCAGGTGGTGGCGCAGGAGGCGAGGAACACGCCGGCGCCCACCACGGCCACCAGGTACGGAGCCCCGGTGCCCAGGCTCATCCGGTCCACGAGGCGTGCCAGCAGCGGGCGCACGACCAGGATCATCACCGCGAGGAACAGGGCCAGCCAGCTGGCCATGGCCGCCACTCCGAGCAGGGAGCCGGCCGTCACGATGACGACCACCAGGGCCAGGGTGCACCAGGCGATGGCGTCGCCGAACGCGGCGCAGGCCAGGGCCATCACGCCCACCTGGGTGTTCTGCATCCGGCGGTCCGTCAGGAAGCGGGCCAGGACGGGGAACGCCGTGATGGAGATGACGACCCCGATGTAGAGGGTGAACGGGACCTGGCCCACCTGCTCGCCGTTGACGACGCTGTGCCCCCGGTAGAGCAGCAGCGCGAGCGGCAGCCCGAGCAGGAAGGGCAGGAGCATGGCCGACAGGGACACGCCCACGACCATCCGCCCCCGGCCGCGGAGCAGCCGGGAATCGAACTCCCAGCCGATGAGGAAGACGAAGAGAACCACGCCGACCTGGGCGAGGACCGACAGGTAGGGACGTACGTCGGCCGGGAACAGGACCTCGGTGAGGTTGCCCGGCAGCAGCCCGAGGAGGGAGGGTCCGAGGACGAGTCCCGCGAACAGCTCCCCGATGACGCCGGGTTGCCGGAAACGGGCCGCGAGGCGGCGCAGCACGACGCCGGTCAGCAGGATGATCGCGAAGCCCACCATCACCATCGCGGTGACCGACTCGCTGTCCTTCACGGGTCCGGCCATGGCCGCACCACCTTTCTGTTTCTGGGTTGTCGGAAGGTCCGTCCGGCGGCGCCGGACACCGGTCGCACGGCCGCCGCCGGTGGCGGCCTCAGCGGCGCGTGGCGTACCGGGTCCGGTCCAGGGCCACCGGCCCGGGGGCGGCTGCCGTCGGAGGCACGGCCGCTCCGGCGTCGAGGAGTTCCCGGACGCAGCGCGCCACGCCGCGGGCGGTCGGATCGTCGAAGAAGGCGTTGAGGTTGATCTCCACGCCGTACTGGGCCCGGATCCGCGTCGTCATCCGGATGGCCAGCAGGGAGTGGCCGCCGATCTCGAAGAAGTTGTCGTCGGCCCGTACGTCGGGGGTGCCGAGCACATCGGCGAGGAGTGCCACCGCCTCGCGCTCCAGCGTGGTCAGCTCCGTGTCGGCGTCCGGGGCCGCGGCCCGGCCGGCCGGCGGCTTCGGCAGCGCGGCACGGTCGATCTTGCGGTTCGGGTTCTTCGGCAGCTCGGGCAGCGGGATCAGGACCGGCGGAATCATGTACCGGGGCAGCCAGTCGGCGAGGTACCCGGTCAGCTCCCGCGGCGTGGGCGTGCCCGAGTAGTACGCGACGAGCCGCTTGTGCCCGGCGCTCTCGTCCACCACGGTCAGCGACTCCCGTACGCCCGGGTGGGAGAGGGCGGCGGAATCGATGTCGCCCAGCTCGATCCGGTAACCGCGGACCTTGACCTGGAAGTCGATGCGTCCGAGGAAGTCGAGCATGCCGTCGGGCAGCCGGCGCACCTTGTCGCCGGTCGCGTACATCCTCGCTCCCGGCTCGTCGCTGAACGGGTCGGGCAGGAACGCCCCCGCGGTCAGTTCCGGCCGGCCGAGGTAGCCGCGTCCGAGCCCGTCACCGCCGATGAACAGCTGGCCGGGGACGCCCACGGGCACCGGTCGCAGCCACGCGTCGAGGACGTGGACCTGGGTGTTGGAGATGGGCCGGCCGATCGGTACCCGCCAGGTGCCGTCCGGCACCTGGCGGACGGCGAAGGTGGCGGCGATGCTGGTCGACTCGGTCGGGCCGAAGTCGTTGATGAGCAGCGGCCCGCCCAGCTCGACGACCTCCCTGGCCCGCTTGGGGTCCATCGTGTCGCCGCCGACGACGAGTTCCCGGGCGCCCGCGAACACCGTCGGGTCGTACGCGGCGACCTCGGTGAACAGCGGTGTGGCGAAGACAACGGTGTCGACGGCGGCGGCGCGCAGGGCCTCGCCGAGGACCGGCGGGTTCAGCACGGTGGCCTGGTCGAAGCCGTGCAGCTCGGCGCCGTTGGCCAGGGCGCCCCAGATCTCCAGGGTGGCCGCGTCCCACGCGGCGTTGGAGATCTGCGCCATCCTGTCGCCCGGCGCGATGTGGATGAAGTTGGTGTCGCGCACCAGGCGGATCACGTTGCGGTGGGTGATGCAGATGCCCTTGGGGCGGCCCGACGAGCCCGAGGTGTACATCACGTAGAGCAGCGATCCGGGACCGGCGCCGCCGTCCACCGCGGTGTCGTGGCCGGGGTCGGCGGCGACGTCGGCGCCCAGGTACGGGTCGACGGGCACCACCGGCAGCCCGTCGCCCACCGGGGGCACCCGGTCGGCGGACGGGGTCAGCACCAGGGCCGGGCGCGCCTCGTCCAGGATCTGCCGCAGCCGCCGCTCGGGGTGGGAGGGGTCGAGCGGCAGGTAGGCGCCGCCCGCCTTCACCACGGCGAGCATCGCGACGACGACGGCGGGGTCCCGGTCCACGTACAGGCCGACGAGCGTCTCCGGGCCGACGCCGAGCTTCCTGAGGTGGGCCGCCAGGGCGTTGGAGCAGCGGTCGAGCTCCCGGTAGGTGCGGCGGAACCCGCCGTGGACCAGGGCGGGCGCGTCGGGCGCCGCCCGCACCTGGTCGGCGAAGAGGGCGCGGAGGTTGCTGTGCTTCGGGTAGTCGGTCGCGGTCTCGTTCCAGCCGGCGGCCTCGCGCTGTTCGGCCTCGGAGGCGTGCGGCAGCAGCCTCAGCGGTTCGGCGGGCGCCGCCGCGACCTGGGCGGCGAGCTGGGCGAAGTGGTCGGCGAACCGGTCGACCGTCGTACGGTCGAACAGGTCGGTGCTGTAGCTGATCAGGCCTTCGAGGCCGTCGCCCGCCTCGGAGAGCGTCATCCCGAGGTCGACCTGGGACGTCCTGCGGATCAGTTCGACCGACTCCACGTCCAGCTCGCCGACCCGGGCGCGCAGGCCCCCCTTGCCGGTCTGGAGCGCGCCGAGGCCGTCCTGACCGAGGAGGTGGGGGTTGGTGAGGCTGAACATGACCTGGTAGCCGGGCGAGCGGGAGGCGTCGCGGTGCAGCCGCATCCGCTGGACGAGAGCGGGGAAGGGCATCTCCTGGTGCGCGAGCGCCCCCACCACCGTGCGCCTGGTGTCCCGCATCCGCTCGGTGAAGGTCGCCTCCTCGGTGACCCGGGAGCGGATGAGCAGCGGGTTCACGAAGTAGCCGATGACGTCGTGGAGGTCGGCCTCGTGCCGGCCGGAGCCCGGCACGCCCACGAGGAAGTCCTCCTCCCCCGTGTAGCGGTGCACGAGGAGCTGGAAGACGGAGAGGAGGGCGACGAACAGGGTGGTGTCCCCGGCCTCGGCGTGGCGCCGCAGCTCCCGTGTGACCCCGGCGTCGAGGGAGAAGGTCACCGTGTCGCCGCGGTGGTTCTGCACCGGCGGTCGCGGCCGGTCGGCGGGCAGCTCGACGACCGGCTCGCAGCCGTCGAGCTCTGCCTTCCAGTACTCCCACAGCCGCTCGCCGCGCGGCGATTCCAGGAGGTCCCGCTGCCGGTCGGCGAGCGAGAGGTAAGCGGCCTCGGCCGGCTCGGGCAGCGCCGGGCCCCGCCCGAGCTCCTGGGCGTAGAGGCGGCCGAGCTCGTCGGTGAGCAGCGCCATCGACCACATGTCGGCGGCGACGTGGTGCAGGGTGAGGGAGAGGATGTCGCCGTCGGCGCGGCGCAGCAGGAGCGCGCGCATCACGCGGCCCTCGTCGAGGGCGAACGGCGTTCCCTCGCAGGCGCGTTCCAGGCGGGCGGCGAGGGCCGCGGCGTCGAGGGTGCGGGCGTCCTCCACCGTGAAGTCGGCGTCGAGCCGGGGCAGCACGCTCTGGTAGGGCTCGCCGTCCGCCCAGCGGAGGGCGGTGCGCAGCACGGCGTGGCGGTCCACGAGCCGCTGGAACGTGCGCCGCAGGGCTTCGGTGTCGATCTCCGTCAGCAGCCGTACGGCCAGGGAGATGTGCAGCGCGGACGTACCGGGGTGCTGCTGCTCCAGGAAGACCATGGCCTGCTGGTTCGTGGTCAGCGGCAGGCGGTCGCCGGGGGCGGCGGAGGGCTGCCGCGGGGCCGGCGCGGCGGGGGTGTCGAGGGTCAGTCCGTCGATCGACGCGCCCGCGAGCAGCTGCTCCAGCGACAGCTCCACGCCGGCCGCCCGGGCGACGGAGGCCTGGAGTTCGACGGCGGCGAGCGAGTCGAGTCCCTGGCCGACCAGTGGCGCGGACCGGTCCACGGTGACGCCGAGGCGGCGGGTGGCGGCGTCGGCGATGACGGCGCGCACGGTGTCGTCCGGCGCGCCCCGCCCCGGGAGGGCGGCCGGCCGGGGTGCCGTCGGGGCGGGGAGCGGGCCGTCGCCGGTGTCGGACCGGTGCACCACCTTCATCGTGGCGTCGGCGAAGGCCGCCCGGGCCGCGGACCGCTGGATCTTGCCGCTGGTGGTGCGGGGGATCTGGCCGGGCCGGACGAGCACCACGGTGCCGGCCGCCACGGCGTGCTCCCGCACGAGCGCGGAGCGGACGGCGCCGATGACCGCGTCGGCCGTCTCCGGCACGTGGCCGTGCGTCGTCTCCAGGACGAGGCAGATCTCCTCGCGGCCGTCCCTCTCGACGGCGAAGGCGGCGGCGCCCCGGCGCAGCGCGTCGTGCGCGGCGAGGGCCGTGGTCTCCAGGTCCTGCGGGTAGTGGTTGCGGCCCCGGACCACGATCAGGTCCTTGCTGCGGCCGGTGACGTACAGGCGGCCGTCGCGCACGAAGCCGTAGTCGCCGGTGCGCAGGTAGGTGCGGGGGTCGCCGGGCAGCCGGGCGCCGAAGGTGCCGTCCGCCGCGGCGTGTCCCCAGTACCCGTCCGCCACGTTCTCCCCGGCGACCCAGACCTCGCCGACGGCGCCCTCGGCGCAGGCCTCGCCGCGCTCGGCGTCGGCGACGGTGAGGTCCAGGTCCACGGCGACGGGCCCGCAGTCGACCACGGGCAGCCCGTCGGGCGCGGGCTCGGGGAGACGGCCGGGGCCGAGGGTGTCGGCGCGGAAGGTCCGGGCGACGTGCTCACCGGCGACGCGCCGGCCGGACACCATCAGGGTCGCCTCGGCGAGGCCGTAGCAGGGGAAGAAGGCGTCACGGCGGAAGCCGAAGGGCGCCATGCGGGCGGCGAACCGGTCGAGGGTGCTCGCCCGGACCGGCTCAGCGCCGTTGAACGCCACCTGCCACCGCGACAGGTCGAGTCCGGCGAGCCGCTCCTCGGGGATGCGGTCCACGCACAGGTCGTACGCGAAGTTCGGACCACCGCTGATCGTGGTGCCCAGCTCGGATATCAGTTCGAGCCACAGGAGCGGGCGGGTGATGAAGGCGGTCGGGCTGAGCAGGGTGGCCGTCGCTCCCGCGTAGACGGGCTGGAGGATGCCGCCGATCAGGCCCATGTCGTGGTACGGCGGCAGCCAGCTCACCACGGCGGTGTCCGGTCCCGCCGCGAACCGCTCCTGGATCTGCGCCGAGTTGGCCACCAGGTTGCGGTGGGTGACCCGGACGCCGCGCGGGGTACCCGTGGAACCGGAGGTGTACTGGAGGAACGCCAGGCTGTCCCCGTCGATGTGCGGACGCCGCCAGTCCCCGGCGCCGGGCAGTTCGCCGTCCACGGACAGCAACTGGAGTCCGGGGGCGTGGAGTTCCTCGGCGAGTTCGGCGGCGCGCGCCGGCTCCGCGCCGGGGACGAGCGCGGCGGCGGGCCGCGAGTCGGCGAGGACGGCCAGGTGCCGGGCGGAGTACTTGCCGCCGCTCGGCGGGTACAGCGGGACGGCGACGGCGCCCGCGTACAGGCAGCCGAGGAACGCCACCACGTAGTCGAGGCCCGGCGGGAGCAGGACCAGGATCCGCTCGCCGGTGAGTCCGCGTCCGGCGAGCATGGCGCCGACCGCCCTGGCCCGGGCGTCGAGTTCCGGGAAGGTCAGCGAGGGCCGCTCGTCCCGCCCGGGGCTCACGAAGGTGTAGGCGGTGCCACCGCTGAGCGCGGCGCGTTCGGTCACGACGTCCACGAAGGTCGTGGCGGCGGTGACCGAGAGGTCCGTGGGCGGGGCCGTCTTGTCCAGCAGGTCCATGGCAGGAAGGTTCCTCACGCAGTCGTACGGAGTCGGGGCCCGGCGCGCGACGCCGCTCGGGGCGGTACGCGCCGGGTCTGGCCGGGCGGGTCCGCCCGGGCGGTGCGCTCAGGCGGTGCGCTCAGGCGGTGCGCTCAGGCGGTGCGCTCAGGCGGTGCGCCAGCGGAGCCAGCGGCTGGCGCCGGCCAGGCCGACGGCGGTCATCGCGGTCAGCACGCCGATGTTGAGCAGGAAGGCCGAGCCGAAGTCACCGACGAGCGCGAGGCGCAGGGACTCCGCGGCGTAGGTGGGCGGCAGCAGGTAGCCGAACACCTGGAGCGGCACCGGCAGCGACTCGATGGGGATGAGCACCGGCGCCACCAGCAGCAGCACGAAGATCATCAGGTTGACGATCACGAGCAGCAGGTCCATGCTCCGCACGAGCGTCCCGATGGCCAGGCCGATGGCGGACAGCGCCATGCAGGCGAGCGGCAGGACCAGGAGGAGCACGGGCGAGATGACGAAGTCCGTGTCGTACATCAGCTTCGCCGTGATCATCGGGGTGATCAGACCCGGCAGGATCAGCAGCAGCCGGGAGAAGACCATCGCGGCCAGGAACGAGATCCTGCTGATGGGCAGCGACGCGTAGTAGACCATCATGCCGTCCTGCCGCAGTGCGCCGATGCGCTGCGCCAGCGTGCCGATGCCTTCGTTGGCCACCGAGAAGATGGCCGCGCCGCTGACGATGAACAGCAGGCTCTCCTCGTCGGACAGGCCGTCACCGATCCGGGTCAGTCCGAAGACCATGGCGGCCGGCATCAGGAGGCCGAACATCAGCACCCACGACCAGGTGGTCCGGACCTCCAGCATCTGTTCCAGCCAGAGGAACTTGAGGTCGACGCCCATCCGCCGGGCCCGCGCGCCCAGACCGGCCGACGGCACGCCGCCGCCGGTCCCGGGGGCGTCCCCGGACGCGGGGGGCAGCACCGGAGGGACACGGGAGGCGTCGGCTCTCCCGCGCGCCCCTGCCTGCCCTGCCGCCTCGGCGGTCCCGGCGGTCCCGGTGACGGCCGGGGCCGTCGCCGTGCGGGGTTCGCTCGCCGTCAGGACGGCCGTCGCCGTCGAGCCGGCCGGGGCCCGGGACGACTCCTCGACCGACGTGCGGGGTGCGGTGACCGGGGCGGTCGCCACGGCGGTCGCGGTGCCCGTGGCGGCGGCGGTCTCGGCGGTCGCCGTGGTCTCCGCAGCGGCCTCGGTCTCCGCCGGAGCCGATGCGGCGCGCCCGTCGAGGGTGAGGTAGACGTCCTCCAGGGTCGGCCGGGTCAGCCGGAAGTCGGCCACCCGGTCCATACCGAGCTCGCCGTGGACCACCCGCATCAGCTCCGGCATCCGCGCCGAGTCCGTCTGCACCAGGTAGCTGCCGTCCCGCTTGCCCTCGGTGAGGGTGCCGACCGCGTCGAACAGCTCCCGCTCGTGGCGCGCGAGGCCGTCCTCGTCCTTGACGAACAGCTCCAGCCTGATGCGGTCGCCCAGCACCTCCTTGAGGTGGCCCGGGGTGCCCATCGCGGTGATCCGGCCGCCGTTCATGACCGCGACCTGGTCGACGGCCGACTCGGCCTCCAGCACGTTGTGCGTGACGAGCAGCACCGTCGTGCCGTCCTCGGCGCTGCGCCGCGACACCATGTTCCACACCAACCGGCGGTTGTGCGGGTCGAGTTCGTTGGTCGGCTCGTCGAGGATGAGCAGCTTGGGGCGGCCCATCAGGGCCATGCCGAAGTTGACGAGCCGGGTCATGCCGCCGCTGAGCTGGTCCACGTAACGGTCCTGGACGTCGCCCAGGCCCAGCTCCTCGATCAGCTCGGCCGTCTGGCGGCGGGCGTCGGTCTCGGACTGGCCCCGCAGCCGGCCGGTGTAGTGCAGCGCCCGCCGCACCTCCACCAGGCGCATCGACAGTCCGGTCTGCGGCAGGAAGCCGGTCATGGCCTTGACCGCGTCCGGGTGGGCGACGGCGTCGACGCCCTCGACCACGATCTCGCCGGAGGTGGGCCGCACCAGGCCGAGGAGCTGGGAGACCAGGGTGGTCTTGCCCGCGCCGTTCGCGCCGAGCAGTCCGAAGACCTGGCCGCGGGGGATGCTGAAGGTCAGGTCGTCGTTGGCCTTGACGTCCGCGCCCGAACCTCCGGTCCGGAAGACCCGGGTGAGGTTGCGGACCTCGATCGCGCTGTCCCGTGATGTGTGCGTCATGTGTCCTCAGATCGTTTCCGTCGTACGGGCTATGACGGAGTCCTCCGGCAGAAAGCCGAACGCCACCGGGACGGTGTCCCGCGGTCGCGGCCCCACCAGCTCCGACACGTGGGAGGTCAGGCCGAGGGTGAAGTCCGCGACGTCCACCGCGAGCCGGGTGCCGGCCGGGACCTCGCAGCTGATGTCGAAGCCGCGTGCTCCGTAGTGGTGGAAGACGACGTCCTCCGCGCCCCCCGTCTGCTCCTCCAGGGCCGCCCGGTCCAGGCGGGTGCCCGCGACCGTGCAGGCGGCCAGTGGTTCGCGCTCCAGCCGCACCTGGATCCGCCAGGCCGGCCGCTGCGACGCGGCCCGGAAGCGGACCGTGCGGGTGCCGCCGCCGGTGCGGTCGTCGACGACCGTGACCGTCGGCCGGGGGATGTCGAGGCGGGGCGCCTTCGCCACCATCGCCGGCTCGTCGCCGCGCGGCGGGAAGTAGTCGCTCACGGGGGCCCGCCGCGGATCGTCGCCGAGCACCCGGCGCGTCCAGGCGTCGGGGGCCGGGTCCGCGCTGAACCACAGGGCCTCGCCGGTCACGTCGTCACGCACGTACAGCAGCGAGTCGGGCCGTGGCCGCCCCGGGCCGAACCCTTCCCCGGCGACGCCCGTGCCGAGCAGGGCCAGGGCGAGGCCGGCCGCGACGGCGGCGCTCCGGCCGTTCGCGGGGAGCCCGGCCAGGAGCGGCAGGGCCGACACCGCGCCGGCCGTCACAAAGACCACGGCCACCGAGCCGAGCGGAATGCCGAGCGCCGTCAGCAGACTGCCGGTGAGCGGCACGAAGAGGACGGCGGCCACGGCCGGCCCGGCCGACCACAGCAGGGCCCCGGTCCACGCCTCCCGCCCCCCGGGAGGCCCCTCGCCCTTCGCCCGCTCCCGGGTCCGGCAGGTCCACCACAGTGCGGGCAGCGCGGCGAGCAGCGGCCACTGCACGAGGTAGCCGGCGCCGGGCAGTACGAGGGTGAGCACCGCGAGCAGCAGCCCGGCGAAGATCAGCACCCCGCCCGCCGCCTCGGCCGGACGGAACCGGCGCAGCAACCGGGCCGCCCCGAGGAGCACCCCGCCCACGACGGCGCCGAACGCCGCCACGAACCAGCCCCGTCCGTACGGTTCGGCCAGGGGAAGCGCGGCCAGGTCGGGAGCGAGCAGCAGGGCGAGGGTCCACAGCCCGTGGGCCACGCCGCCCGCCGCCACCGGCGCGCCGAGGGCCACCCCCGCCGCCGCCGCGAGCTGCCGGGGCCGCAGGGCGAAGCGGCGTACCGCCCACCCCAGCAGGCCGCCGAGCAGCGCCAGCGTCACCCCCGCCAGAGGCGGCGCCCAGGTCGCCGGGTAGTGCACGAGGACACGGGCGAACAGGTCGAAGTAGACCGCGTTCGCGCCCCGGAAGTCGTCGGCGTCGGCGCCGTCCAGGGCCCGGACCATGCCGAGCATGGCGTCGCCGTGGTGCTGCACGCTGTCGCGGTCGAGCTGTTCGACCGTGTCGGAGCGCGAGTGGTAGTCGTGGAACCCCTCGATGAAGGCGGAGTTCAGCCCCGCCACGCCCTCGTCGCGGAAGACGGTGAAGTCGCTGTCGTTGGGCAGGTGCTTGTAGACCTCGTACGCCAGGGAGTTGGCCACCGGGCGCGGGTTGGCCTCGGCGAAGGCGTCGATCAGCGGAAGGTTTCCCTCGCCGGTCTCGAACATCATCAGCGGGCCGCCGCTGCCGCGCGCCTCCCAGTTGAGCACCGCGCCGAACTCGTCGAGACCGTGGTCCCGTACGAAGAACTCGGCCCCCAGGGCGCCGAGTTCCTCCCCGTCCGTGAACAGGAGAACCACGTCGTTGCGTACACCCCCGGACTCCTTCAGGGCGCGCAGCGTCTCCAGGAGGGCCGCGACCGCCGCTCCGTTGTCCGCCGCTCCCGGCCCGTTCGGCACGGAGTCGTAGTGCGCCACCAGCAGCAGCGCCTTCCCGTCGCCCCTGCTGTCCGGCCCGCCGGTGCCGGGCAGTCTGGCGACGACGTTGTGCACGGTCGCCGCGGGGATGGGGCTGCCCATGTCGGGCTGCGCCACCTCGCCCGACCGGACTTCGACCTCTGCCCCGAGCGCCCGCGCCGTCGCCACGAGGTAGTCGCGGACCCTGGTGTGCTCGGCGCTGCCGAGCGGGTGCGGCCGGCGGGCGATCTCGGTGAGGTGTCCGGCGGCGCGTGCTGCCGAGAACTCGGCTCGCGGCGCGTCCGTGCCCTTCGCGGGCGGCGGACGCAGCGCCAGTGTGGCCAGCGTGCCGAGCAGCGCGACGAGTGCCAGCGCGACGAGCAGAGCCGGGGTGCGCCGGCCGGGGGCGGGGGCCTTGGCGGGCCCGGCCCCCGGAGCGTCCCCGGGACCGGCCGGGTCCACCTTCACCTGGGCAGAGGTCGTGGTGGTCACGGGGTATCCGCGCCCTGCAGCTCGGGCTCCGGGGGAGCGACGAAGTCGACCTCGGTGGCGGACTGGAGGCGGATCTCGTACGGGCGGCGCTTGATGTAGACGCCGTAGCCGTCGAGGATGCGGTGGTGGTGGTCGATGACCGCGTCGACGGGCAGGTGCGTGGAGTTCGTCGAGTGGCCGTCGGAGACGAGCGTCACGTCGTATCCGAGCGTGACCGCCTTGCGGCAGGTGGAGTCGATGCACAGCTCCGTGACCAGGCCGGCGATCACCAGGTGCTGGACGCCCCGCGCCCGCAGCACCTCGTCGAGGTCGGTCTCGTGGAAGGAGTCGCACTCCGCCTTGCGCACCCGGAGGTCGCCCTCCTGCGCGCCGAGCCGGGCGTCGATCTGCCACTCCTCGGAGGTGGTGTCGCCGAGGTCGTCGTCCTGCACGTGGACGACGGGGATCCCCAGAGCACGTGCCTTCTCGGCGAGCGGACGCAGCCGGCCGAGCAGGGCGTCCGCGTCGGGCACCGCTTCCTCACCGTTCAGCAGGCCGGCCTGGAGGTCCACCAGGACGAGGGCTGTGGTCATAGAGATACTCACTTTCGGTTCGAGGGGGGTTTGTGGGCCGGTGCCGGCCGCGGCACCACGGTGTCGCCACCGCGGACGCGCGGCCGGACGCACCGGCCCGTCATGTGCGTTGCCGCCGCCGGCCGGAGGGGCCGGCGGGAACAGCGTCGGATTCCGATGGAAATACCGGAGTCACCGGGAAGACCGGAGTCATCGGAGAAACCGGGGTCACCGGAGAATTCGGGGTCACCGGGCTCTCCGCGATGACCGGAATTTCCGCTCGAATACCGGGAGATCAGCTGAACATCGCCTGCATGGTCTCGTGGGACGCGGTCTTCTGCTGGTCCTTCTCGCTGCCCCAGCAGGTGTTGAGGATGATGCGCGTCCGGTCGGCGTTCAGCGGAATCGTGCGGTGCAGGGTCGTGTCCGACCGCAGGAAGTACATCTCGCCGGTGGCGTGCGGGTAGGTGCTGATCTGGTGCTTGGCGAGGTACTCGTGGACCCGCGGGTCCTCCTTGTTCCAGTCCGTGTGCGGCACGGCCTGGAGCTGGCCGCCGAACTCCGCTTCCGGCGCCTCGATGATCCAGATGACGGTGAAGCTGAAGTCGCCCCAGTGCCAGCCGTGCGTGTCGCCCTGCTTGTGCTGGCGGATGAGGACGTACTTCTCCTCGTCCCACGGGCACGGCAGGACCGGCTCGGCGGCGATGCGGGACAGCGCGCCCATCATCGCCTCGGAGTTGTAGACGGTCCGGACGAGCTCGCTGTCCTGCTCGATGGCCTTCTGGCTCACCGTGCTCATGAAGCGCGGGGAGTTGCTGGTCTCCTTGAGGTGGATGTCGATGCGCTGCTGGTGCAGGTCGAGGAGGCGGTGGCACTCCTTGGTGACCGTCTTGAAGAGGTCTTCGGAGACGAAGTTCGACAGCTTCACGTAGCCGTTGCGCCGGAAGCTCTGCGAGAGCTCGACCAGCGTGGCGTCGTCGAAAGCCTCCGCGAAGTGGTTCGCGAGGTCCTTCTCGATACCGGCCGGGGTGATTTCCTCGAATGACATGTGGGTTCTCCTACGTCAGCGCTGGGGCCCGCTATCGGAGTTCGTCGGGCGAGTTGTGAGGGAACACAATCAGCGCCGAAGAAGCCCCACAAGGAGATCGGCGCCAACTCCGCTGCCCTTGCCGGTGGTACGGGAAACCTGCCCCGGCCCTGCCGGAACCGCCGGAAAACTGCCGCCCGACCGCCTGGTGTCGAGCACCCCGCCGACTCAGGCTCTTGTGGTTCGCGCACGACGCCCACCCACCGCCCCCCGGAGAGGCGACACGATGACTGAACCCGTGGAACCGCAGCACGGAGTCTCAGCGAGACATCAGATCGAAGCCCTCTTGGCGGACTTGGCCCAGACCGCCCCCGCACCGCCCGATCCGCTGGCCCGCGCCCAGCTCAGCGGGCTGCTCACGACCCTCTGCCTCCTGCAGGCGGCGGACCTCCCGGCGGACGCCGGACGCCGTCTCAGCCTGCTCCGCAAGGCGCGCAGCCATGCCCGCACGACCACCGTGCTCACCGCGTACCTGCTCAACGACTCGACCTTCCGCCGCTGAGGCCGTGCGAGGGGGCGGGCCTGAGATCGTGCGGGGGGGCGGGCGCGAGGGCGCGCGGGGCAGGCGGCAGTCTGACGACAGGGCCTACGCCGCCCCCTGGTCGAGCATCGCCGGGAGCAGCCGCCGCAGCAGCGTGACGAACAGGGCGTCCCGGTCCGCCGGGGGCGGGCCGGCCGAGGTGAGGGCTGCGAGCAGGTGCGGGTGGCGGCCCTCGGCGGCGACGGCGGCCAGGTGGGCCGCCCGGGCGGCCGGGTCGCCGCCGTGCGCCGCGCCGCCCGCCGCACCGTTCGCGCGGCGGGCGAAGAGTACGGCCAAGCCGCCGAGGAGCCCGACGGCCTCCAGCTTCTGCCCGGCGGTGCCGGGCGCGGGGGCCAGGATCCCGAGCGCGTGGTCGAGGTAGTCGATGGCGTGCGGGCCCAGCACCTCGCCGCGCCGGTCGTTCAGATCGGCCAGCCAAGGGTGCCGGACATGCGCGTCCCGGGACTGGAGGGCCAGGTGGACGAGGGCGTCCAGCCAGTCTCCGCCGGAGGACCCGGAGAGGTCCAGCTCGCCCGCGACCGCGTCCGCCATGAGGTCCAGCAGCTCGTCCCGGCTCCCCACGTAGCGGTAGAGCGAGGCGGGCCCCGTGCCCAGCCGCTGCGCGAGCGCGCGCATCGACACGGCCGCCAGTCCCTCCGCGTCGGCGAGGGCCAGGGCCGCCGCCGTGATCTGGGTGCGACTCCGTTCGGGTGCGGGGCCGCGCGCACCCCGCTGGGGGCGTGACCAGACGGTCGTCGGCCGGGTCTCGCGATCGGCCACGGTCCGCCACCTTCCCTCAAGGCCCCCGAACGGGGTCCGGAACTGGCTGTAGTCTAATACTGCGAACATCGTTCGCAGTATTTTCGCCCACCGGAGGAGCCCCCATGACCTGGACCGAACGCCGCTTCGCCCGCAACGGTGCGGTCGAGCTCGCCCACGACCGGCTCCGGGAAGGCGCGGACGGCGAGCCGCTGCTCCTGGTGATGGGTCTCGCGGTCTCCCGGCACTGGTGGCCCGGGGAGCTGTGCGCGGCCTTCGCCGACGCCGGATTCGCCGTCGCCCGCTACGACCAGCGGGACGCGGGCGAGTCCACCCGGCTGCCGAAGCGCGCCGCGCGGGGCAACCCCTTCACCGCCCTGGCCGCCGGCCGCGGTGCGGCCTACACCGCCGAGGACATGGCCGACGACGCCGTCGCCGTCATGGACGCGCTGGGCTGGCAGTCGGCACACCTCTTCGGGCACTCGTTGGGCGGCGTCGTCGCCCAGCGCGTCGCCCTGCGCCACCCCGGCCGGGTGCGCACGCTCACCTCGTCCGCCGCGCTCCCCAGCGACGTCGGCGGCCTGGGCGCGTTCCGCCATCTGCGACTCGGCACGCTCGCGAAGTTCGCCCGCGTCAAGCCCGCCCGGGACCGGGAGGAGCGGATCGCGGCCGGGCTCGCCGTAGCCCGGCTCGTCGCCTCCCCCGGCTACCCGTTCGACGAGGCGGAGGCCCTGGAGCGGATCACCGCCGACGTGGACACCGGCATCGCCGACCCGGACGCCCAGTCCCGCCAGATCGGGGCGCCCTGGAGCGGCCCTTCCCTCGCCGAACTGCGCGTCCCCGCGCTGGTGCTGCACGGCACGGACGACCCCCTGCTCAAGCCCTCGGCGGGCCGGGCCACCGCCGCGGCGATCCACGGCGCCCGGCTCGTCCTCCAGCCCGGTGTCGGCCACGACATCCCGCGCGAGCGGCACACCGCCGTCGCCGCCGAGCTGCGGGCACTCGCGGACCGGGCCCCCGGATCGACGACCGCCCGTGACGGGCTTCCCGGGCCCGAGGGTCCCGCGTGACACCCTCGCCCGGCTCGAACGACCGCGCAGGCCCCCGGGGGCAGGTGCCCCTGTCACGCCCCGGGCCCGAGGGACCCGCGTGACGCCAACTCGGCTCAGGCGGCCAGCAGCACGCCACCCATCGGTCCCGACGGGCGCGTCGCGCCGGCGGAACCCGTCGGCCCCGCAGGCCCGGCGGGCCGTACGGACCGGCGTCCGCCGGCCGCGCCCGGCCCGAGCGAACGCGACCGGGACCGCGCGGCCGTGAGGCTGACCAGCCGCTCCCCCGCGAGCGCCAGGACGTCGGCGAGGCTCAGGCCGAGCGCCTGGGCCGCGGCGGCCAGCACCTCCGACGAGGCCTCCTTGAGGCCCCGCTCCACCTCGGAGAGATACGGCATGGAGATCCGGGCCGCCTCGGCGACGTCTTTCAACGTCCGCCCCTGGGCCTGGCGTTCGCGGCGCAGCACCTCCCCCACGAGGGCGCGCCAGAGCGGCTCCCGGGGGAGAGCCGGGACAGCCGCCGGGAGCGGGCGCAGAGGGATCACGTCGGCCTGGTTCGTCGCTCGGATGCTCACCGTCCCCAGAGTAGGAGCGCGGGGACGCCCCGGCACCGGTCGGGCGTTGCGCTCCGGGCGGATCTGCTGACGGCGAAGCCGCGTGACGGGCGGCATGCTCCCGACGAGGGTCCGGGCCGGGGAGGCCATGGGCGCTCACCCGGCGACGGCGGCGGTTCGACGCCGGCAGTGGGCGATCGCGAGGGCGATGGTGATGGGCCGCGGGCGGGCGGCGGGGTGACTCACGGCGTCGCCACAGCCACGCCGGCAGCAGGATCAGGGGAAGCGCGCGGGCCAGGCGCAGCGCCCAGAGCGGAACGGGCCGCTCGGTGCCATCGACGGGCGGGGGCCGGTACGGAGTCCTCAGCGTCATGACTCCACCCTCGCGGAGCGGGCACGACGCGGAATCCCCCGCGCGAGCCAACCCGCTCCCCCGCCCGGGGGAGACCGCGTCCGGCAGCCTCCCCCGCGCGGGGCAGCGGTTCCGGCGGCGGCCCCATCGGCGCCGGCGCCCCGCCCCGTACGGTCAGATCAGACCCTGGGCCAGCATCGCGTCCGCGACCAGCTCGAAGCCCGCGATGTTCGCGCCCACCACGTAGTTGCCGGGGCTGCCGTACCGCTCGGCGGTCGTGTAGCAGGAGTCGTGGATGTGCCGCATGATCTCGGCGAGCCGCTCCTCCGTGTGGGAGAAGGTCCACGAGTCCCGGGACGCGTTCTGCTGCATCTCCAGCGCGCTCGTCGCGACCCCGCCCGCGTTGGCCGCCTTGCCGGGGGCGAAGGCGACGCCCGCCTCCTGGAACACCCGGACCGCCTCCGGGGTGGTGGGCATGTTGGCGCCCTCCGCGACCGCCTTGACCCCGTTGCGCACGAGGGCCAGCGCGTCCGCCTCGTGGAGTTCGTTCTGCGTGGCACAGGGCAGGGCCACGTCCACGGGGACCGACCACACCCCCGTACCGGGAACGAACCGGGCGTGCGCGCCGCGCCGTTCCGCGTACTCCGAGACCCGGCCCCGGCCCGCCTCCTTGATCTCCTTGAGGAGGGCCAGGTCGATGCCCTTCTCGTCGACGACGTAGCCGCTGGAGTCCGAGCAGGTCACCACGGTCGCGCCGAGCTGCTGGGCCTTCTCCACCGCGTAGATGGCCACGTTGCCGGAACCGGAGACGGCGACGGTCTGGCCGTCCAGCGACTCGCCCCGGCTGCGCAGCATCTCGGCGGTGAACAGGACCGTGCCGTAGCCGGTGGCCTCCGTACGGGCCTGCGCGCCGCCCCAGCCGAGGCCCTTGCCGGTGAGGACGCCGGACTCGTAGCGGTTGGTGATCCGCTTGTACTGGCCGAAGAGGTAGCCGATCTCCCGGCCGCCCACGCCGATGTCACCGGCCGGAACGTCGGTGTACTCCCCGAGATGACGGTGGAGTTCGGTCATGAAGGACTGGCAGAACCGCATGATCTCGGCGTCGGACCGCCCCTTGGGGTCGAAGTCCGAGCCGCCCTTGCCGCCGCCGATAGGCATGCCGGTGAGGGCGTTCTTGAAGATCTGCTCGAAGCCCAGGAACTTCACGATGCCGAGGTTGACCGAGGGGTGGAAACGCAGCCCGCCCTTGTAGGGGCCGAGCGAGCTGGAGAACTCCACCCGGAAACCGCGGTTGACGTGGATGTCGCCGGAGTCGTCCGACCACGGCACCCGGAAGATCAGCTGGCGCTCGGGCTCGCATATGCGCTCGATGATCCGCGCGTCGATGAACTCGGGGCGTCGGATCAGCACCGGCCCGAGCGTCTCCAGGACCTCGCGGACCGCCTGGTGGAACTCCTGCTCACCCTGGTTGCGGCGCAGGATCTCGGCGTAGAGCGGCTCGATGACGCGGTCCGCGGCATCGTGCGTGCGGGTGGAGTCGGGCGAGTCGGGGATGACCGGCATCTGATCAAGACCTTCCGTGGTCGGCTCGTGCGCGTCGACGCCCCCGCCCCGGGGAGCGCCACCGGTCCGCCTCTCCCCCGCCGGAGCCCGGGGCTCCCTCCCGGGAGGACCGCGCGGCCGATGCCCGCCGGGGTGAGGTGCGGAACCGTCGTACGGTCCGATTCTCCCGCGCAGCCCGATGATCTTCGAGGACCATCCACATATTGGCCATGATCAGCCCTTTTGATCAGCGCCCCGCCCGCAGCGCAGGGCCCTGACCAGGCCCGGGACCGGGGTCCCGGGCGACTCGGGCCCGCTCCCCCGCCCGACCCCTCCGAGTGGCGAAGGTCACGTTCCGGATCGGCTCTCGCGGGAGCCCCGCAGCATCCAGAGCCCGGCCCCGGAGGCGAGGACGACCACGCCCGAGACGACGCTCAGGGCGATTTCGAGGCCGTTTCTGTCGACCGCGAAGCTGAGGAAGACGTTGGCGACGAGCGCGGCGGACAGGACGAGCCAGAGCAGGGACTTCATGACGGCGATGCCTCCGTGGTCGGTCGGTGATGCGTCCAGCCTGTCGGCCCGCGCGCGCCGCGAGGAGAGAGCGGACCCCCGTCTCGGGGTGCAGCGGGCTGTACCCCGAGACGGGGAGCGGGGTGCAGGCACGGACCGGGGCGGGCGGGTCCGGGGACCGGACCACCGGGAGGGGAGGCACGCGCGGCACGGCCGGAGCGGAGGCAACGGGGAGGGGAGGCGTGCGCGCCACGACCGACGGAGGCAAGGGGGCAAGAGGGCCAGAGGGCCAGAGGGCCAGAGGGCAACGGGGCAACGGGGCAACGGGGCAACGGGGCAACGGGGCAACGGGGCAACGGGTAATGGTCCGGTGAAAACAAGGTCAGGGCACCGGTGTTACCCGTCAGGAACTGGGACACCCCGACTGACGATCAGTCATGATGCCCCCATGACGAAGCCGCGGGGGCGTCGGCGAGGGCAGCCTCCTGACGCATTACGGGCGCTGTACGGAGTGCGCCGTGCCGGGAGCGGAGCCGCTCGGCCCCGGCCGGCCGCGCCCACCGCGGCGGGCCGGCCGTCGCCCGGGGACGCGCTTCCCCGGGCGGCGTATCCGGCGTACGCCCGCTCGGCGTATCCCGCCCCAACGCCCCGGGGGCAGCCGCGCGTTCCCCGGGGCACGGGCGACATGCGGCGCTACCTGGCCGTCGGCCTCGACAGCTACCTGTGCCTGCTGGCCGTCGGGCTCCTCGTGCGGTCCTGCCTGAACTCGGGCGGGACGGGGCACGCGGTCGCGCTGCTGGTCGTCCAGTTGGTCACCCTGTCGTTCGCCAACCAGGTGCTGCTGACGATGGCCGTCCGGGCGAGCGCCGGAAAGCTGATCATGGGGGTCCGGGTGATCCGGCTGCCCGACGCCGGGAGGCCGGGATTCCGCCTGCTGGTGCGGCGCTGGCTGTACGGGCTCCTCTGGCTGCCGCGCCAGCCCTGGCACCGGCTCCGCCGCTCGGAGGCCGACGCCCCCGACCGGGCCCCGGCCCGCCGCCGCGCCGAAACGCCCGAGGATCTCGCGGGGCTGCGCCAGGTCCGGCGCAGCGATCTGCGGTCGTACCGGGCGGCGATGCGGGGGCGTACGGGCTGAGCCCGCCGGGCCGGACGAAGAGGCCGTCGTCTCCTCCTCGCAGCCGACGGGGGAAGGGGCTGGCCGAGGTACCGGCCGCAGACGAAGACGGCGTACAGGGCTGCGGTGGCGCCCAGGCGGCGCGAAGTCATCCAGGGTGCCCGGTGAGACACCCGCCGGAGCGTTCCACGAAGCGGGTCCCGGGAGCGCGGCGTGCCGTCACCGCCGCTTTCCGGCCGGTTCCGCCGGACCGGAGGGCCGGGGCGGCGAGCGGTCGGGGGACACCGCGGGGCAGCTCGTGCCCCGGGGTGGAACCACGAGCTCCGTGAGGTAGCCGTCCACCGCGTCGCGCATGCACGGGCCGCTGGTGACGCTGCCGTGGCCATGGCCCTCGTAGGTGAGGAGCACGCCGCCGCGGCCCAGTTGCCGGGCCACCGAGACCGCCCAGGCGTACCCGGTGGCGGGGTCGTGCAGCGCGTTGGACAGCAGAATCGGCGGGGCTCCGGTCACGCGCAGGCGGTGCTGCGGGTTGGCGGTCGGCGCGCCCAGGCACGCGGCCGTCATGTGGATCGGAAGCAGGTAGGGCAGGTCGGGCGCGGTCCTGTTCATGAGGGAGACGAGCGAGGCGTACTCCCGGTGGTCGCGCACCGGCAGGCGCCAGTCGGAGCAGAAGACCGGGGTGGCGGAGGGCAGCGGCGCCGTCGAGGTGGGCGACGCGGGCAGCGGCTCGCTCGCGTGCATGCGCGCGATCTCCGTGGCGAGACCCGCGTGGTCGGCCGCGTAGAACCTCCGGAACGCGACCCTGTTGACCAGGTCCGAGGAGGACAGCGCGGTGCCCGGCTTCGCGGGGTTCTCCAGCTCACCCCGCCCGGCCCGGTCCAACAGGCCCTGCCAGACGGCGCGGACGTCGCGGCCCCGCAGCGCGCAGGTGGCGGCGGCGTCGCACCACTTCACGAACTCCTCGAAGGAGTTCTGTGCCGTGGCGGCCTCGGACCGCAGGAACTCACGGGTGGTCGGGACGCTGTGGTCCATGACGCTCTCCAGCACCATCGCACGTACGCGGCGCGGGTAGGTCTCGGCGTACTGCGCCCCGAGCAGCGTGCCGTACGAGCTCCCGTGGAAGGTCAGCTTCCGTTCGCCGAGGGCGGCCCGGAGCGCGTCCAGGTCCCGGACCGTCTGCGCGGTGTCGAGGTGGTCGAACACCGGACCGGTGCGGGCCCGGCAATCGGCGCGGAGCCGCTTGTTGTACGCCAGGGTCGCCTCGAAGTCGGCCTGGCTTCCCAGCTCCGGTGAGGGCCGCGCGGCAAGCAGGTCGGCGGAGCAGGTCACCGGGGTGCTGCCGCCCACCCCGCGCGGGTCGAAGCTGACGATGTCGAAACCGCGGCGGACCTCGGGGCTGAACCGCCCGATGTTGCCGACCACCATCGCCACACCCGAGTCGCCCGGGCCGCCGGGGCCGAACACCATCGAGCCGACGCGGGTGCCGGGTCCGGTGGTGGCCTGGCGGCGAGCCACGGCCAGGTCGAGTCGGGGCCCGTCGGGGCGGGCCCAGTCGACCGGCACCGAGAGGGTGGCGCACTCGGCGCCCGGCTTCGTCGCGGCCTCGCACGGTGCCCATCGCAGCGGCTCGGTGGCGGGCGGCGGCGACGCCTGGACCACGGGAGCGGCGGCCAGGCCGGCGGTGACGACCATGACGGCTCCCGCGGCCATGGCCGTGCCCCGCGCGGCGAGGTGCCGCAGTGCGGCTCTCCCCCTGAACGGCATGCATTCTCCTCGTGAAAGAGAGCGGTTGTTCCGGGCAAGCGGATTCGGGCCCGGGGCGCACGCCGTCACGCTAGGTGCGCTGTCGCCGCCGTGGCGCCTCTTTCAGGGGTTTCTCATGGACGGGCGCGGGGCCGCTCGGGGTGGGCCCGCGGGGCCGCCAGGGGCCGGTCGGGCCGCCCCAGGGGTCGGTCAGCAGGGCCGCTCCCGTCCGGGGAGGCCGTTCCGCGCCGTGCGCCTCGCCGGTGGCCAGAGCGGCCCCGTCCCGGGCGCCGAAGACGCCGAAGGCGGCGGACCCGGGGCTTCCGGGGCCGCCGCCTTCGGGCGGGGACGGGGGTGGTGCCGAGGGGACGCGGCGGTCGGATCAGGCCTGGGAGCCGGCCGTCCACTCGGCCCAGCTCATGTTCCAGCCGTTGAGGCCGTTGTCCGGGGTGATGGTCTTGTCCGGGGAGTTCTTGACGATGACCACGTCGCCGACGAGGGAGTTGTCGTAGAACCAGGCGCCGGGTGCGCTGGAGTCGTTCGCGCCCTTCACGTCGGCGAGGCCCACGCAGCCGTGGCTGGTGTTGGCGTTGCCGAAGATGCCCTTGCCCCAGTAGTTGCCGTGGATGAAGGTGCCCGACGTGGACAGGCGCATGGCGTGCGGCACGTCCTTGATGTCGTACTCGCCCTTGCCGTCGTCATCGGTGAAGCCGACGGTGGCGCCGTTCATCCGGGTCTCCTTGTGCTTCTCGGAGATCACCATCTGACCGTTGTACGTGGGGTTCTCCGGCGAGCCCGCGGAGATCGGGATGGTCTTGATCGTCTTGCCGTCGCGGGCGACGGTCATGGTCTTGGACTTCACGTCGACGGTGGAGACCTGGTTGCGGCCGACCTTGAAGGTCACGGTCTTCTGCTGGACGCCGAAGACGCCGTCCGCTCCCTCGACGCCGTCGAGGGCCAGCTTCAGGGTGACGGTGGAGCCGCCCTGCCAGTAGCTCTCCGGGCGCAGGTCCAGGCGCTGGGAGTTGAACCAGTGGCCGACGACTTCCTGGCCGCTGCTGGAGGTCACGGTGATGCCGGCCTGGACGGCCTTCTTGTCCGTGATCGCCTTGTTGAAGTTGATCGAGACGGGCATCCCGACACCGACGGTGGAGCCGTCCTCGGGGGTGAAGTTCCCGATGAAGCTGTTGTCGGGCGAGACGGTGGTGAAGGAGCTGTTCTCGTGGGCCTCGCGGCCCTTCGAGTCGGCCGCCGTGGCGTCGATCTTGTACGTGGTGGACCGCTCCAGCTGGTCCGCGGGCTTCCAGCTGGAGCCGTCGGCCGCCAGCGTGCCCTCGACCGGGGTGCCGTCCGCGGTGGTCATGACGACCTTGGTCAGCTTGCCCTTGGCGACGGTGACCTGGGCAGCGTTGTTGATGCTGGCGTTGGTCGCGCCGTTCTTCGGCTTGATCGCTATCTGCGCCTCGGAGGCGTCCGCGGCCGCCGCCTTGTCGACGTCCTGCTGCGACGACTCCGAGGTGCCGGTGTTCGCCTTGCCACCCTTGTCGCCGTCGTCGGTACAGGCCGAAAGCACCAGCACGCCGCCGAGCAGTGCGGACACGGCCATGAGGCCCTTGCGCCGCTTGCTGTCCGTCATCACACGCTTCTCCATCGTTGCCGATTTCCCCAAAATCCCCGGACGGGACCGCCAGGCGGCCTTCCCCGTCAATGTTCCAAGAACACCCGGAAAGGGTGGTCCGTTCCACATCCAGGACGGATGTGGGGAACACCACTCATCGACGCGGCCCCGGCAGCGGTGGTTCCCGCGGCCGGGCCCCGGTTTCCGTCGGCGCCCGGCGCGGCCCCGGTCCGCCGGTGGGCGGGGCCGGGGCCGGTGTTCTCACGCGTCACACCCGCTGCGCGGGGTCACCGTCCTCGCCGTCGTTCTTCCCATTGTGCGCGACCGCGTCGCCGTGCCCCTCCTCGTCACCCTCGTCCAGCGGCAGGAAGAGGTCCTCCTCGCCGTCGTCCGCGTCGTCCCAGCCCTCCGCGTCGGGGTCGTACTCGACGCTCTCGCTGCTCCAGGAGGCCTGGGCCAGCTCGACCCCGGGCACCTCGCTGACCAGGTCGAAGGGGTCGACCAGCGAGGCGAGGGCCTCCGCTCCGTCTGCCCGGACCGTGGCCTCGGCATGCATCCGCTCCTCGGCGGTGTCGCTCCCGGCGACCGCCGCGACGGGCTCCCCGTATTCGGCGGCGATGGATTCGAGGGCGGTGCCGGTGAGGGCGTCGAGGTCGGTGATCTCCAGCACCATCTCCACGCGAAGTCGAACAAACCTGGATGTCTCTTCTGTGCTCATGGCCGGAGCGTAAGGCCCGGCGAGGCCGCGACTTTCCACCGACCCGCTGCTTTGCTTAGCATCGGCCCACGGGGCTAACTCATGGTTGTCGCAAGGGGATCGAATCTGTGTCCGTCACTCGTCGCACACTGCTGACCGCCACCGCCGCAGGCACGCTGCTGGCCGCTCTCTGGTTCGTCCCGTCGGCCAACGCGACCGGTGAGCACGGCGATCAGGGCGCCCCGGCCGCCGCGTCCGCCCGAGCCGCCGAACGGCCCGCCGGGAGCCCCGACGACGCCTCCGGCGCGCTCCTCGCGGACACCGGGCCCGGCCCGGACACGACCCCGTATCTCATCGGCGGCACAGCCCTGTTGGGCCTCGGCGCAGGCTTCGTCACCTACTCCGTGCGCCGCTCCGGATCCGGGGCGCGCCCGGCGCTCTGAGCGGTCCCGTGCGTACGCGAGAGGCCCCGCGCCACGGCACGGGGCCTCTTTCGCGGGTCCGGGACCGGCTCAGGCCAGCGGCCCCGTGACGGGCTCCACGGCCGCGACCAGGCGCCCCTCCCGTACGAACGTGTCGGCGGCGGCCAGGTCCGGCGCGAGGAAGCGGTCCGGGCCCGGGCCCTCGGCGCCGGCGGCCCGCAGCGCGGCCACGACGGCCTCCGAGGCGGGGGCCGGGGTGAGGCCCTCGGCGGCGCGGAGCTCGATGGCGCGGGTCGCCGCGTACAGCTCGACGGCGACGATCCGGGCCAGGTTGTCCACGGCCGTACGGAGTTTGCGGGCGGCGGACCATCCCATGGAGACGTGGTCCTCCTGCATCGCGGAGGACGGGATGGAGTCGGCGGAGGCGGGGACCGCGAGCCGCTTCATCTCGCTGACCAGGGCGGCCTGGGTGTACTGGGCGATCATCAGGCCCGAGTCGACCCCGGCGTCGTCCGCGAGGAACGGCGGCAGGCCGTGCGAGCGGTTCTTGTCGAGCAGCCGGTCGGTGCGGCGCTCGCAGATCGAGCCGAGGTCGGCGGCGACGATCGCGAGGAAGTCCAGGACGTACGCGACGGGCGCCCCGTGGAAGTTCCCGTTGGACTCGACGCGTCCGTCGGGGAGGACCACGGGATTGTCGACGGAGGAGGCCAGTTCGCGGCCCGCGACGAGGGCGGCGTGGTCGAGGGTGTCGCGGCCCGCGCCGTTGACCTGGGGCGCGCAGCGCACCGAATAGGCGTCCTGGACCCGGGGGGCGTCGTCCTGGTGATGGCCCGTCAGCCCCGAACCGGCCAGCACCCGCGACATGTTGTCGGCGCTGACGCCCTGTCCGGGGTGCGGGCGGATGGCGTGCAGCTCGGGGGCGAGGACCTTGTCCGTACCGAGGAGCGCCTCCAGGGACAGGGCCGCGGTGATGTCGGCCGAGGTGTAGAGGTTCCTCAGGTCGGCGAGGGCCATGACCAGCATGCCGAGCATGCCGTCGGTGCCGTTGAGGAGGGCCAGGCCCTCCTTCTCGCGGAGCTCGACCGGGGCGATGCCGTGCGCGGCGAGGAGTTCCCCGGCCGGGCGGACGGTGCCGTCGGGCCCCTCCGCTTCGCCCTCGCCCATCAGGGTGAGCGCGCAGTGCGAGAGCGGGGCGAGGTCGCCGGAGCAGCCGAGCGAGCCGTATTCGTGGACGACGGGCGTGATGCCCGCGTTCAGCACGTCGGCCATGGTCTGCGCGACCTCGGGGCGTACGCCGGTGTGCCCCGAGGCGACCGTCTTCAGCCGGAGGAACATCAGCGCGCGGACGACCTCGCGCTCGACGCGCGGGCCCATGCCGGCCGCGTGCGAGCGGACGATGTTGCGCTGGAGCTGCGCCCGCAGTTCCGTGCCGATGTGGCGGCTGGCGAGGGCGCCGAAGCCGGTGGAGACACCGTAGACCGGCTCGGGTTTGGCGGCGAGGGCGTCCACGATGAGACGGGCGGCGGCCAGGGCTTCCACGGCGGCGGCGGAGAGCTCGACCCGGGCGCCGTGGCGGGCCACGGCGACGACGTCCTCGGCGGTGGTTCCGGACGTCCCCACCACAACAGTGTGCATATCCATATTCAGCAGCGTACGTAGTGAAAGCCTTCATGTCACTAGTGGTGCCGCGGTGGGCCCCTTACGGGAGGGGGCGCCCCGCGACGGCGACGGCACGGGCGCACCCCGGCTCACGGCCGGTTGCCGCGCAGTCTGCGCCGGTCGTGCGCGGACTTCGGCGGGGAGTCCGCGAGCCGGACGACCTCGCCGTCCCGCCCGGCCACCACGGGGCCCGGCGCGCGGGCCGCCTTGGCCCGGTACTGGGCGGCGTCCGCGAGCCGGAACAGCCGCCGGGCCGAGCGCACCGGGCCGATCGGGTCGCCGGTGGAGGCGACCCCGCAGGCGACCCCGTCGCCCAGCTCGATCACCGCCGCCCGGTCGCACAGCTCGGTGGCGACGCCGACCACCGCGTCGGCCGGGGGCCCCGCCGTCAGCAGGCAGAACTCATCGCCGCCCAGCCGGGCCGCCAGCGCCTCGGGCAGCATCGCCCCGCACAGGGAGAGCACCGAGCCGAAACGTTCCAGCAGGCGGTCGCCGACGGCGTGGCCATGGGTGTCGTTCACCGCCTTGAGGCCGTTCAGATCGCAGACGACGAGGCTGACGACCGTGGCGTCGACACGGTGGCGCTCCATGGCCTCGTCGAGCCGGACGTCGACCGCCCGGCGGTTCGCCAGACCGGTCAGCGGATCGGTGAAGGCCAGCTTGCGGACCTCCTCCAGGCGCTCGGTCTGGGCGATCCCGGAGGCCACGACGGCGGCGAGGACGGTCGCGAAGTCCGCGTCGGCCCGGTCGAAGACGGGCTGTCCGGCCTGCCGCGCCACGTACAGCTCACCCCACGCCCGGCCGTGCAGCACGATCGGCGCGACCACGCAGCAGCCCCGGCCGCGCCGCCGGAGGGCCGCGACCCGCTGGTGGCAGTACGGGCGGGCGCCGCGCGCCGGACCGCCCGCGCCGGGCTGCCCGTCGGCGGTCTCCACCCAGGCGTCGGGCTCGCCGCCGCCGGCCCAGCGCTCGTGCAGGAACTCGGTGATCTCCGGGAACTGGTGGACCGGGTAGGCCTCCTCCTCGGGGAACTCCTCCTCCCCCTCGGCCCGTTGCCCGGCGTTCACCAGCACCCGCAGCCTGCCCCGGTCCCGCTCCCACACGGAGAGCGCGGCGAAACTGCCGCTCAGCGCCTCACAGGCGCCCAGCGCCGCCGCCCGCCACGCATCGCGCGGGGTGTAGGCCGCGGCCATGGCCTGCGCAAGCGCGACCACGGCCCGCAGCCGTACGTCATCACCACCCATTTTCCCAGCCTATGCAGATTTGCCCCCTTTTGATCACTTTGATGCGTAACGAGTTTCAACTATTCCACGCCGGGAAGTCACCCTGCGTGACGGACGCGGGTCGTCACTCGCCGGGCCAGTCCGGACGCCGCTTCTCGTTGAACGCGGCCACCCCCTCCGCCCGGTCGCCGGAGAAGGCCACCGACCGCCAGGCCGCGTCCTCGACCTCCAGGCCCGCCCGCAGATCGAGCCCCTGGCCCAGCCGGAGCGCCTTCTTGGCCGCCCGCAGCCCGACCGGCGAGTTGGCGGCGATCCGGGCGCCCAGCGCGAGGGCCTCCTCCCGGTCCCGGCCCGCCTCGACCAGCTCGTCGACCAGCCCCAGTTCGCGGGCCTCGGCGGCCTCGACGCGGCGGGCGCTGAACACCAGCTCGGCGGCGCGCGCCGCACCCACCCGGCGCGGCAGCAGCTGCGTACCGCCGCCGCCCGGGATGACGCCCACGGACACCTCGGGCAGCCCGACCACGGCGGTGGCGTCGGCGACGATCACATCGCAGGCGAGGGCGAGTTCGAAGCCGCCGCCGAGGGCGAAGCCGTGCACGGCGGCGATCACCGGCATCGGCAGCTCCAGGACCCCGGTGTAGGCGGCGCGGGCGGTGGGCCGCTGGCGGACGAGGTCGGCGTCGGTGAAGGAGTTGCGCTCCTTGAGGTCCGCGCCCACGCAGAAGGCCCGCTCGTGGCTGGAGGTCAGCACGGTGGCCCGGACGTCCCGGTCGGCGCCGAGCGCGTCGCAGGCGGCGGCGATCGAGCGGGCCATGTCGGTGGAGACGGCGTTCATGGCCTTGGGCCGGTCGAGGACCAGCTCGGCGACGTGGTCCTGCCCCTCGTGCCGTCGTACGACGACGAACTCCCCGTACCGCTGCTCGGACGTGACGGTCATGGCTGCACCCCTGTCATGGACGGCCTGTTAACGAGCGTTACCGCCTTGGATCCTAGACAGGCCGCCCCCGGCCCCGACAGGGCGGGACGCGGACGGGCACGTGACGCCCCGGACGCGGGCGCGGCGGCGGAGGCCGGACGCCCCGGTCCCGACGCCGGGCCGGACCGCGCTCAGGAGCCGGTCTTCCCCCGCCGGGCCAGCAGCCAGGGCTCCACCACGCCGAGCCCGCGCACCGGGCGCTGCCACATCGGCTGGAGCCCGAAGCGGTACGTCGGCAGCGGCGGCTCGTCGTCGGGCTCGCGGCCCTCCTTCTCGGCGAGCCGGACCCGTTCGGCGGCGGCGGCGACCGCCTCGGCGGCCTGCGCCTCGGACTCCGGGGCCTCACCGTGCCGGACCAGCTCCTTGGCGAACGCCCCGTCGACCAGGACGGCGTCCTTCGGAGCTATCGAGGTGAGCCGGCTGGCGAGGTTCACCGTGGTGCCGAAGACATCGCCCATGCGGGTGGTGACCGTGCCGAAGGCGATGCCGACGCGCAGGGCGGGCATCGTCTCGTCCTGGGACATGGCCTCGATCAGCCGGAGCGCTATCTCGGCCGCGGTGCCCGCGTCGTCGGCGGCGAAGAGGACCTCGTCGCCGAGGGTCTTGATGAGCCGGCCGCCGTGGGCGGCGACCAGGTCAGCGGCGGTCGTCTCGAAGGACTCGACCAGCTCGCCGAGCTCCTCCTCCTCCAGGCGCCGGGTCAGCCGGGTGAAGCCGACCAGGTCGGCGAAGCCGACGGCGAGCCGCCGGTCGACCATCTCCTCGTCGTCCGCCGCCTGCACCACCCGGCCGGTGGCGGCGGCGAGCTGGCGCCGCCACACGTAGACGAGGAACTCCTGGAGCTCCGGGAGCAACAGCTCGACCAGCGGATACGTGACCTCGGTGCGGGTCATGCCGGGCTCGGGCGGCTCGGTCAGCCCCTCCAGGAACGAGTCGATCTGCCACTCGGCCAGCCGGGCGGTGGTCTGCCCGGTGGAGCGGGCGACCTGGATCGCCATCGGCTCGCTGAGCAGCCCCGCTTCCACCAGACCGGCGAGCCGCCGCAGGGCGAGGACGTCGGCCTCGGTCAGCGCCTTGGCCTGGCCGATGTCGGCGAAGCCCATGGCCCGCCAGAACCGGGAGGCCAGGTCCATGGAGACCCCGGCGGTGCGGGCCGCCTGGAAGGGCGTGTAGCGCCGGTCCGCCCCCAGGATCAGCGCTTCGAGGCGGATGGCGAGGGGGTCGTCGGTCGGCTCCACCGTGTGGTCGACCTCGTGGTGGGGTGTGGCGTGGACCGAGGAGTCCGCCGCGGGCTCCTCACCCGAGCCGGACGTCGTGTCGCCGACGGTCACCAGCCGCCTCCTGCCCGTTCCCTGCGCACTGCCCTGCCGATCTGTCGCTGGATCGCCTCAACGATACGGCAGGTGTGCCCCAGCTCACGTCCTTGGTTGTCCGTCATCGGTGCGTCGCGCGTGACATCTCAGGCATACGCGGTATCCACCGGTACGCCCGCCGGGGGACGTACGGCCGATCAGGTCAGGCCGCCGGCCGCGCCGCGCAGGTGGACGATGTCCCCGGCCGACACCGGACGCCGGAGCCCGTCCTCGGCGGAGAGGACGAGACGCCCGTCGCCGTCGATCGCGACCGCCTCGCCGACCAGGGACGTTCCTCCCGGCAGCTCCGCCCGCACGGTCCGGTCCAGCGTCGCGCACCCCGCCGCGTAGGCCGCCTGGAGCCCGCTCGCGGCCGCGTCGCCGTCCGCCGCCCTCCAGCGGCCGTACCAGTCCTCCAACGAGCGCAGGACGGCGCGCAGCAGGGTCTCGCGGTCGGTGGAGACCGCACCGGCGAGCGCCAGTGACCCGGCGGTGGGCGCGGGCAGCTCGTCCGCGCGGAGCGTGACGTTGACCCCCAGGCCGACGACGATGCCGTTCCCGGCGAACTCGCCGAGGATGCCGCCCGTCTTGCGTTCCTCCCCGCCCACGGAGACCAGCAGGTCGTTGGGCCACTTCAGCGACATGTCGACACCCGCCGACTTCGCGAGCCCGGTCGCGGCGGCGACGCCGACCAGCAGCGGCACCCACCCCCACCGCTCCACGGGGATGTCGCCGGGCTCCAGGTGGACCGAGAGGAACAGCCCGGAGCGGGGCGGTGCCGTCCAGGTCCGCTCCAGCCGTCCGCGCCCCGCGGTCTGCTCCTCGGCGATCAGCACCGCGCCCTCGCCGGCCGCCCCGCCGCGGGCCCGTTCGGCGAGGTCGGTGTTGGTGGACCCGGTGGACTCCACGACCTCCAGCGACGTCCACAGCCCGTCCGGCCGCAGCAGCCCGCGCCGCAGCGCGGTCACGTTGAGGGGCGGCCGGTCGAGGTCCGACCAGCGGTTGTGTGGCGCATCCGGTGGTGTCATGCAACCCAGCCTAGGTGTGGCAAAGGACGCACTGCCTTTCCGGAGGCGCGCCGATACCCTACGAGTCAGTAGCCAGAGCCGGACTGACGACTGGCCGTCCCCCCGTGACCGGTGCCAGACGTCGTCCCCGTGACCAGGCAGGGAGCCGCCCCCCGATGTCCGAGCCGCTAAGCGACATCCACACCACCGCGGGCAAGCTCGCGGACCTGACGCGCCGCATCGACGAAGCGACGCACGCCGGTTCGGCCCGCGCGGTCGAGAAGCAGCACGCCAAGGGCAAGCTGACGGCCCGTGAGCGGGTCGAGCTGCTGCTGGACGAGGGCTCCTTCGTGGAGCTCGACGAGTTCGCCCGGCACCGCTCCACCAACTTCGGCATCGAGAAGAACCGCCCGTACGGGGACGGTGTCGTCACCGGCTACGGCACGGTCGACGGCCGCCCGGTCTGCGTGTACTCGCAGGACTTCACCATCTTCGGCGGTTCGCTCGGCGAGGTCTACGGCGAGAAGATCGTCAAGGTCATGGACTTCGCGCTGAAGACCGGCTGCCCGGTCATCGGCATCAACGACGGCGGCGGCGCGCGGATCCAGGAAGGCGTCGTCGCGCTCGGGCTGTTCGCCGAGATCTTCCGCCGCAACGTGCACGCCTCCGGGGTGATCCCGCAGATCTCGCTGATCGTCGGCCCGTGCGCGGGCGGCGCGGTCTACTCCCCCGCGATCACCGACTTCACGGTGATGGTCGACCAGACCTCGCACATGTTCATCACCGGTCCCGACGTCATCAAGACGGTCACCGGCGAGGACGTCGGCTTCGAGGAGCTGGGCGGCGCCCGGACGCACAACACCACCTCCGGGGTGGCGCACCACATGGCGGGCGACGAGAAGGACGCCATCGAGTACGTCAAGTCGCTGCTGTCGTACCTCCCGTCGAACAACCTCTCCGAGGCCCCGGTCTTCCCGGAGGAGGCGGACCTCGCCACCACCGACGAGGACCGCGAGCTGGACACGCTCATCCCGGACTCGGCCAACCAGCCGTACGACATGCACACCGCGATCGAGCACGTGCTGGACGACGGCGAGTTCCTGGAGACCCAGGCCCTGTTCGCGCCGAACATCATCACCGGGTTCGGCCGGGTCGAGGGCCACCCGGTCGGCATCGTCGCCAACCAGCCGATGCAGTTCGCCGGCTGCCTGGACATCAACGCCAGCGAGAAGGCGGCACGCTTCGTCCGCACCTGCGACGCGTTCAACGTCCCCGTCATCACCTTCGTGGACGTGCCGGGCTTCCTGCCCGGCGTGGACCAGGAGTACGGCGGCATCATCCGGCGCGGCGCCAAGCTGATCTACGCCTACGCGGAGGCGACGGTCCCGCTGATCACCGTCATCACCCGCAAGGCCTTCGGCGGCGCGTACGACGTGATGGGCTCCAAGCACCTGGGCGCCGACCTGAACCTGGCCTGGCCGACCGCGCAGGTCGCCGTCATGGGCGCGCAGGGCGCGGTGAACATCCTGCACCGCCGCACCATCGCCGCCGCCGACGACCCGGACGCGACGCGGGCCGAGCTGATGGCGGACTACGAGGACGCGCTGCTCAACCCGTACGTGGCGGCCGAGCGCGGCTACGTCGACGCGGTGATCATGCCGTCCGACACCCGGGCCCACATCGTCAAGGGGCTGCGTCAGCTCCGTACGAAGCGGGAATCCCTCCCCCCGAAGAAGCACGGGAACATCCCCCTCTAGGCCGTGTCCCCCTCCCCAGCCGCTCGCAGAAAGGTCTGCCCATGATCAAGGTCGTACGGGGCAACCCCACCCCCGAGGAGCTGGCCGCCGCCCTGGCGGTGGTCCGGGCGCGCGCCGCGGCGGCGTCCGCCGTCCCCTCCGGCGCGCCCCTGCCGCCCGAGCAGTGGTCCGATCCCGGGCGCATCGCCCGTACGGGCAGCCTGCGGCCGGGCCCCCGGGCCTGGGCGCGGACGTACTGGCCGGCCTGAGGCGCGCGAAGCCGCCCCCGCCCGGACGGGGGCGGCTTTGAGTACCCGTACTCAGGCGTAGGAACGGACGGCCCAGCAGGATCGGGAGCATGCTGTGGTCCGACCCCGAGAACAAGCCGCCGAAGGAACTGCGCGACGCCCAGGCCATGATGCGCAGAGCGGGCGTCGTGCTGGCGCTGGCGATGCTGGTGGCGATGTTCGCCCTCGGCATCCGCTGAGGCGGTCCCCGCGGCTCCGCGGCGCCGGCGGGCCCTTCTACGATGGCCCGCATGACTGATCAGCGCCGCCTCGTGCTCGCCTCCGCCTCCCCCGCCCGCCTCGGCCTGCTGCGCCAGGCCGGATTCGGCCCCGAGGTGATCGTCAGCGGGGTGGACGAGGACGCCCTGAGCGCACCGACCCCCGCCGAGCTGGCGCTCGTCCTGGCCCGGGCCAAGGCGGCTGCCGTCGCGGAGCGCCCCGAGGCGGCGGGCGCCCTGGTCATCGGCTGCGACTCGGTGCTGGAGCTGGACGGCGAGGCGCTGGGCAAGCCGGCCGACGCCGAGGAGGCCACCGCCCGCTGGACGTCGATGCGCGGCCGGTCGGGCGTCCTGCGGACCGGGCACAGCGTGATCGACACCGCCTCCGGCCGCACGGCCTCGGCGACCGCGTCCACGGTCGTACGGTTCGGCGAGCCGAGCGACGCCGAGGTCGCCGCCTACGTGGCCTCGGGCGAACCGCTCCACGTCGCCGGGGCGTTCACGCTGGACGGCCGCTCGGCGCCGTTCGTCGACTCCATCGAGGGCGACCACGGCAATGTCATCGGGCTCTCGCTGCCGCTGCTGCGCCGGCTGCTGGGCGAGCTGGACGTCTCCGTCACGGAGCTGTGGGTCTGAGCAGCGGCGCGGCTCGGTGCGGGTTCAGACCGCCCGGGCCTCCGCCGGGCCCGCCCCGTCCCCGACGCCCTCCCCGGCCCGGGGCTCGGGCCCGTACGCCAGCAGGGTGAGCACCAGCAGGGCCAGCACGAGCATCATGAACGCGAAGGCGCCCCAGCCCACCAGGCCCACGGTCACGGCGCCGAGGACGCCGTGGACGACCGAGCAGCCGATCAGGGTGATGCGCCCGAAGCGTCCCAAGGCACGGTCGCGGACCCCGGCCAGCAGGGCGATCAGCCCGCACAGGACCAGCAGCAGTCCGAAGACGCCGCCCATCACCCAGGTGCCGGTGGACATGGCGTCCGGGTCCAGGCCGGCGAGTGACATGTTCTGGTTCTCGGCGACCGTGGCCAGGACGGCGTTGATGAGCACGATGCCCACCGCCTCCCCGAACAGTACGAGCCCGGTCACTATCGCCACCGGTCTGCGCATGACCGATCCACCCCCTGTTACCTGCAGTACGTGAGTAGCGCGGACCCTACTCATGGGTATTCCTTCGGACAAGGGGTCGGACGGGCCCGTACGCCGGGCAAAGAATTCATCGAGCGTTCGTAGGGACCCCACAAAGAAATGCTGTGAGGCGTTGACCCTAAAGACAGAGACCTGCACCACACCGGCTGGTTACTGTGCGGTTGAGGATCGCGGCGTACCGTGGTGCCACAAGGGATTCCACTACTGGGGCAAGCCTCGGATCACACTCCGTGTGGGCAAGCTCACCAATGGGGACGGGTCGTACAGCCGTGTCGGTAGTCCCTAAACTCAGCTTGTTTCGAGGAGGGAGTCATCGTGCGCAAGGTGCTCATCGCCAACCGTGGCGAAATCGCTGTCCGCGTTGCTCGGGCGTGCCGGGACGCGGGGATCGCGAGTGTCGCGGTCTACGCCGAGCCGGACCGGGACGCGCTGCATGTCCGGGCCGCAGACGAGGCGTTCGCCCTGGGCGGTGACACCCCGGCCGCCAGCTATCTGGACATGGCCAAGGTGCTGCAGGCCGCCAAGGACTCGGGGGCGGACGCGATCCACCCCGGGTACGGATTCCTGTCGGAGAACGCGGAGTTCGCCCAGGCCGTCCTGGACGCCGGGCTGACCTGGATCGGCCCGCCGCCGCAGGCCATCCGCGACCTCGGCGACAAGGTGGCCGCCCGGCACATCGCCCAGCGCGCGGGCGCCCCGCTGGTGGCCGGCACCCCGGACCCGGTCTCCGGGTCCGACGAGGTCGTCGCGTTCGCCGAGCAGAACGGTCTGCCGATCGCGATCAAGGCCGCCTTCGGCGGCGGCGGTCGCGGCCTGAAGGTGGCCCGCACCCTGGAGGAGATCCCGGAGCTGTACGACTCCGCGGTCCGCGAGGCCGTCGCGGCGTTCGGCCGGGGCGAGTGCTTCGTCGAGCGCTACCTCGACAAGCCGCGCCACGTGGAGACCCAGTGCCTGGCCGACCAGCACGGCAACGTGGTCGTCGTCTCCACCCGTGACTGCTCGCTCCAGCGCCGCCACCAGAAGCTCGTGGAGGAGGCCCCGGCCCCCTTCCTGACGCAGGCGCAGAACGACGAGCTGTACGCGGCGTCCAAGGCGATCCTCAAGGAGGCCGGCTACGTCGGCGCGGGCACGGTCGAGTTCCTCGTCGGCGTCGACGGCACGATCTCCTTCCTGGAGGTCAACACCCGCCTCCAGGTCGAGCACCCCGTCACCGAGGAGGTCACGGGCATCGACCTCGTACGCGAGATGTTCCGCATCGCCGACGGCGAGGAGCTCGGCTACGGCGACCCCGCGGTGCGCGGTCACTCCTTCGAGTTCCGTATCAACGGCGAGGACCCGGGCCGCGGCTTCCTGCCGGCCCCCGGCACCGTCACCGCCTTCGCCCCGCCGACCGGCCCCGGCGTCCGCCTGGACGCGGGCGTCGAGTCCGGCTCGGTCATCGGCCCGGCCTGGGACTCGCTGCTCGCCAAGCTCATCGTGACCGGCGCGACCCGGCAGCAGGCGCTCCAGCGCGCCGCCCGGGCGCTGGCGGAGTTCCGGGTCGAGGGCATGGCCACCGCCATCCCCTTCCACCGTGCCGTCGTCGCGGACCCCGCGTTCACCGCGGACCCGTTCACCGTCCACACCCGGTGGATCGAGACCGAGTTCGTCAACGACATCAAGCCCTTCGCCGCCCCCGCCGAGGCGGACGCGGACGACGAGGCCGGCCGGGAGACCGTCGTCGTCGAGGTCGGCGGCAAGCGCCTGGAGGTGTCGCTGCCGTCCTCGCTGGGCATGTCGCTGGCCCGCACCGGCCTCGCCGCCGGCGCGAAGCCCAAGCGCCGCGCCACGAAGAAGGCCGGTTCGGCCGCCTCGGGCGACAGCCTCGCCTCGCCCATGCAGGGCACCATCGTCAAGATCGCGGTGGAGGAGGGCCAGGAGGTCAAGGAGGGCGACCTCGTCGTCGTCCTGGAAGCCATGAAGATGGAGCAGCCGCTCAACGCGCACCGCTCCGGCACCGTCAAGAGCCTCACCGCCGAGGTCGGCGCCTCCGTCTCCTCCGGCGCCCTGATCTGCGAGATCAAGGACTGACCGGCCGCCGCACCCCGAAGGGGCCCGGTCCGCGTCGTGATGACGCGGGCCGGGCCCCTTCGTCACCGTGGCACCGCCCCTTCGTCACAGTGGCATCCTGGAACCCACGGACGGTCCGAGGACCGAGGGAGGGGCGGAAGCCATGGCAGGGGCGATCCCGATGGAGACGAGCACGGCACGACCACCGGTCCGGCCGATGCGCGCGGACGCGCGCCGGAACCACGACCGGCTGGTGGGCGAGGCCCGCAGGTCCTTCGCCGAGCACGGCACGGACGCGTCGCTGGAGGACATCGCCCGCCGGGCGGGAGTGGGCATCGGCACCCTCTACCGGCACTTCCCGAACCGGGACGCCCTGATGAACGCGGTCTTCCAGGACGCCCTGAGCTCACTCCTGGACCGCTCCCGGGAGCTGGCGGCGGCGGAGGCCCCGTGCCGGGCGCTGGTCGACTGGCTGGGCGCGATCGTCACTCATGCGGGTGAGTACCGCGGCCTGGCCCACGGCCTGATGTCCGCCTCGCGCGACGGGACCTCCGCGCTCGTCCAGTGCCATCTGCCGCTCCGGGAGGCGGGCGCGGGGCTGCTGCGCCGGGCCCAGGAGAGCGGGTCGGTGCGGGCGGACGTCTCGATCGACGACCTGCTCCAGCTCACCAACGCGATCGCGCTGGCGGCCGAGCAGTCGCCCGACGACCCGGAGTTGGCGGAGCGCCTGCTGCGGCTGACGCTGCGCGGGCTGAAGTAGCGAGGCCCCTTCGGGGCTCCGCCCCGAGGCGGGCCTACCGCCGTCGCAGGTCCGCCACCCTGGCCCGCTGCTCGCCCGGCACGTCCGCCAGGGCGGACGCGGAGCGGAGCTGCGGCCCGAGACCGCCGTTCTGCGTACGCCGCTGGCCGGGGAGCGGCATGTCCCGGCGGGGCTGACGCCCCGGCGAGGGGCCGTCCCCGCCGGACGCGTCCGGACCGGCCACCGTGATCTCCACGCCCTGGTCCGCCAGGGACTGGAGCTCGGCGGCGGCCCGCTCGTCGTGGAGCGGGGGCTCGTCGGTCACCAGGCGGGTGATCAGCTCGGTGGGCACCGTCTGGAACATGGTGTCCGAGCCGAGCTTGGTGTGGTCCGCCAGGACGACCACCTCCGCGGCGGCCTGCACGAGAGCCCGGTCCACACTGGCCGAGAGCATGTTGGAGGTGGACAGGCCGCGCTCCGCCGTGAGGCCGCTCCCGGAGAGGAAGGCCCGGGAGACCCGCAGCCCCTGGAGGGACTGCTCGGCCCCGCTGCCCACCAGCGCGTAGTTGCTCCCGCGCAGGGTGCCGCCGGTCATGACGACTTCGACCCGGTTGGCGTGGGCCAACGCCTGGGCCACCAGCAGGGAGTTGGTGACGACGGTCAGCCCGGGGACCCGCGCGAGCCGGCGGGCCAGCTCCTGCGTGGTCGTGCCGGCGCCGACCACGATGGCCTCGCCCTCGCCGACGAGGCCTGCGGCCAGGTCGGCGATGGCCGTCTTCTCCGCGGTGGAGAGATGGGATTTCTGCGGAAAGCCGGACTCCCGCGTAAAACCGCCCGGCAAGACCGCACCGCCGTGCCGGCGGTCGAGGAGTCCTTCTGCCTCCAGCGCCCGCACGTCCCGCCGTACGGTCACTTCGGAGGTCTGGACGACGCGGGCGAGCTCACGGAGCGATACCGCCCCGTTGGCGCGCACCATTTCGAGGATCAACTGACGACGTTCTGCAGCGAACACGGAACTGACAGTAACCTGACTGTCGGTGGGTTTTCAGCACTTTGCGCCGAATAACAGAAGTTGTACTTCAAAGGGGTCTCCAAGTGGTATAGGAGACCCCTTTGTTGTCCGGGAGTGATCGTCGGGCGGTCGCCGCGCCGCCCGGACTGCCGCCCGGTTGCGGTGAGATGCCGCGAATGCGGGGACTTCCCGGGTCCTCAGCCCTCGCCCGTGAGCTTGCGGGTGTGCAGCTGCCGGGCCACTTCGGCGATCGATCCGGACAGGGACGGGTACACGGTGAATGCGTTTGCGATCTGTTCCACCGTCAGGTTGTTGTCGACCGCGATCGAGATGGGGTGGATCAGCTCGCTGGCGCGCGGCGCGACCACGCAGCCGCCGACCACGATCCCCGTACCGGGGCGGCAGAAGATCTTGACGAACCCGTCGCGGATGCCCTGCATCTTGGCCCGCGGGTTGCGCAGCAGCGGCAGCTTGACGACCCGGGCCTCGATCCTGCCCGCGTCGACGTCGGCCTGGCTGTAGCCGACGGTGGCGATCTCCGGGTCGGTGAAGACGTTGGCGGAGACGGCCTTGAGGTTCAGCGGCGCGACCGCGTCGCCGAGGAAGTGGTACATCGCGATACGGCCCTGCATCGCGGCGACCGAGGCGAGCGCGAAGATCCCGGTGACGTCACCGGCCGCGTAGACGCCGGGGGCGCTGGTGCGCGAGACCCGGTCGGTGAGGACGTGCCCGGAGTCCTTGAGCCGTACGCCGGCCTCCTCCAGGCCCATGCCCGCGGTGTTCGGGATCGCGCCGACCGCCATCAGACAGTGCGAGCCGGTGATGACCCGGCCGTCGGCCAGCGTCACCTCGACCCGGTCGCCGACGCGCTTGGCGGACTGGGCGCGGGAGCGGGCCATGACGTTCATCCCGCGGCGGCGGAAGACGTCCTCCAGGACGGCGGCGGCGTCCGGGTCCTCGCCGGGCAGCACCCGGTCGCGGGAGGAGACGAGCGTGACGCGCGAGCCGAGCGCCTGGTAGGCCCCGGCGAACTCGGCGCCGGTGACGCCGGATCCGACGACGATGAGCTCCTCGGGAAGCTCGTCGAGGTCGTAGACCTGGGTCCAGTTCAGGATGCGCTCGCCGTCGGGCTGCGCGTCGGGGATCTCCCGGGGGTGGCCGCCGGTCGCTATCAGCACGGCGTCGGCGGTCAGCCGCTCCTCGGTGCCGTCGGCGGCGGTGACGACGACCTGGCGGGAGCCGTCGGCGGCCTGGAGCCCGTCGAGCCGGCCCCGGCCGCGCATCACGCGGGCGCCGGCCCGGGTGACGGAGGCGGTGATGTCGTGGGACTGGGCGAGCGCGAGGCGCTTGACCCGCCGGTTGACCTTGCCGAGGTCCACGCCGACAACCCGGGCGGCCTGCTCCACGTGCGGGGTGTCGTCGGCGACGATGATGCCCAGCTCCTCGTACGAGGAGTCGAAGGTGGTCATCACCTCGGCCGTGGCGATCAGGGTCTTCGAGGGCACGCAGTCGGTGAGGACCGAGGCCCCGCCCAGACCGTCGCAGTCGACGACGGTCACCTCCGCGCCGAGCTGGGCGCCCACCAGGGCTGCCTCGTAGCCGCCGGGGCCGCCGCCGATGATCACGATCCGGGTCACGAAAAGTCCGCCTCGCGTTGGGTTGCCCCGCGGCCGTCTGCCGCCCCGGCCGGGGGTCCGGGGGATCGCCCCGGGGGAATGCAGTACGTACTCCATTGTCCCGCACGCGCCAACGTGCTTCGCCCCGGGGCCCTCCATACGGGACGGAGGGGGTCCGCCGCACGGGGACGGACCGCCGGGGACCCGGCCGCGGGCCCCCTCGCACTCCCCCGACCGGGGCCTTCGTCACAGGAACCGCCGCTCCCGCGCCCACCTCCCGTACCCTCGGTCCCATGTCGCTCTACGCCGCGTACGCCGGCAACCTCGACGCGCGGCTGATGACCCGCCGCGCCCCGCATTCCCCGATGCGCAGCACCGGCTGGCTCAACGGCTGGCGGCTGACCTTCGGCGGGGAGCAGATGGGCTGGGAGGGAGCGCTGGCCACCGTGGTGGAGGCGCCGCGCTCCCAGGTCTTCGTCGCCCTGTACGACCTGGCGCCGATGGACGAGGACTCCATGGATCGCTGGGAGGGTGTCGGACTCGACATCTACCGCCGGATGCGCATCCGCGTGCACACCCTGGACGGCGAGGAACCGGCCTGGATGTACGTGCTGAACGGTTACGAGGGCGGACTGCCGTCGGCGCGCTATCTCGGCGAGATCGCGGACGCCGCGGAGTCCGCCGGCGCACCGCACGACTATGTGATGGAGCTGCGCAAGCGCCCCTGCTGAGCAGGGCCGGAGACGGTCCGGCCGGACCGTGTTCGTGCGAAACCACAAAGACCCGCGGCACGTCTTTGCGCCCGTACATCTACGCGCGTAGGGATCGAGCGGTTACGCTCGTCCGCGTGAACGCATCTGTTATTCCGGACAACATCCAGGGCGACCCGCGGGCAGCCGCCGCCGGGGCCGCCGCACGCCTGCGCGAGCTGACCGGCGCCGAGACCCATGACGTCGCCCTGGTCATGGGCTCCGGCTGGGCGCCCGCGGGCGAGGCACTCGGCGTCCCGGAGGCCGAGTTCCCCGTGACCGACCTGCCCGGCTTCCCGGCGCCCGCGGTCGAGGGCCACGGCGGCACGGTCCGGTCGTACCGCATCGGCGACAAGCGCGCCCTGGTCTTCCTCGGCCGCACGCACTTCTACGAGGGCCGGGGCGTCGCCGCCGTCGCCCACGGCGTCCGTACGGCGGTGGCCGCGGGCTGCGGGACCGTCATCCTGACGAACGGCTGCGGCGGTCTGCGCGAGGGCATGCGCCCGGGGCAGCCGGTCCTGATCAGCGACCACATCAACCTGACGGCCGCCTCCCCGATCATCGGCGCCAACTTCGTCGACCTGACCGACCTGTACTCCCCGCGGCTGCGCGCGCTGTGCAAGGAGATCGACGAGACCCTCGAAGAGGGCGTCTACGTCCAGTTCCCCGGCCCGCACTACGAGACCCCGGCCGAGATCAACATGGTCCGGGTCATGGGCGGCGACCTGGTGGGCATGTCCACGGTCCTGGAGGCCATCGCGGCCCGGGAGGCGGGCGCCGAGGTGCTCGGCCTCTCCCTCGTCACCAACCTGGCGGCGGGCCTGTCCGGAGAGCCCCTCAACCACGAGGAGGTCCTCCAGGCCGGCCGCGACTCGGCGACCCGGATGGGCGCGCTGCTGGCCCGGGTGCTCGACCGCGTCTGAGCCGAGCCCTCCGGGACCGGTCCCGGCCGAGCCCTCCGGGGATCGGCTCCGCCCGTTCCCGCCTCTCCTCGGCCCGCCCGGCTGCCTTCCGGCCCGTCCGGCGCCAGAGGACCGGGGCCCGGGGCGGAGCCCCGGTTCCGGGAAGCGGCGGGGAGGGGAACAGCCCGCGCGGGCCCACCCACGCCCCGCGACACCCGCCCCCACCCCCGTACCCCCTCCGCACCCCCGAAAGGCGGACCCCGTGCAGCACGACCTCATCGCGCAGGCCCATACCTGGCTGGCCGAGGATCCCGACCCCGAGACGCGCGCGGAGCTGGGCGCGATCGTCGAGGCGGGCGACACCCAGGAACTCGCCGCCCGCTTCGCGGGCACGCTCCAGTTCGGCACCGCCGGCCTGCGCGGGGAGCTCGGGGCCGGGCCGATGCGGATGAACCGGTCCGTGGTGATCCGGGCGGCGGCGGGGCTCGCCGCCTACCTGAAGGCCCAGGGGCAGGAGGGCGGGCTCGTCGTCATCGGCTACGACGCCCGCTACAAGTCGGCGGAGTTCGCGCGCGACACGGCGGCGGTGATGACGGGCGCCGGACTGCGTGCCGCCGTGCTCCCCCGCCCGCTCCCCACCCCCGTACTGGCGTACGCCATAAGGCACCTGGGCGCCGTCGCCGGCGTCGAGGTCACCGCCAGCCACAACCCGCCCCGCGACAACGGCTACAAGGTCTACCTCGGCGACGGCTCCCAGATCGTGCCCCCGGCGGACGGCGAGATCGCGGCCGCCATCGACGCGGTCGGCCCGCTGGCGGGCGTCGTACGCCCCGAGGACGGCTGGGAGACCCTCGGCGACGAGGTCCTGGCCGCCTACCTCGCCCGTACGGACGCGGTCCTGGCCCCCGACAGCCCCCGTACCGCGCGCACGGTCTACACGGCCCTGCACGGCGTCGGCACCTCCGTGCTGACCGCCGCGTTCGCCCGGGCCGGTTTCCCGGAGCCGGTCCTCGTCGCCGAGCAGGCGGAGCCCGACCCCGCGTTCCCCACCGTGGCCTTCCCCAACCCGGAGGAGCCCGGCGCGATGGATCTCGCCTTCGCCACCGCACGCCGGGCGGCACCGGACCTGATCATCGCCAACGACCCGGACGCGGACCGCTGCGCCGTGGCCGTGCCCGACAGCTCCGTCGAGGGCGGCTGGCGGATGCTGCGCGGCGACGAGGTGGGCGCGCTGCTCGCCGCGCACCTGGTGGAGCGGGGCGCGACGGGGGTCTTCGCCGAGTCGATCGTCTCGTCGTCGCTGCTGGGCCGGATCGCGGAGAAGGCGGGCCTGGGCTACGAGGAGACGCTGACGGGCTTCAAGTGGATCGCCCGGGTGGACGGCCTGCGGTACGGCTACGAGGAGGCGCTCGGCTACTGCGTCGACCCCGAGGGCGTCCGCGACAAGGACGGCATCACCGCCGCCCTGCTCGTCGCCGAGCTCGCCTCCGTACTCAAGGAGCAGGGGGGCCGTACGCTCCTGGACCTGCTGGACGACCTGGCGCTCGCGCACGGCCTGCACGCCACCGACCAGCTCTCGGTGCGGGTGGAGGACCTCTCCGTCATCGCGGACGCCATGACCCGGCTCCGCGAGCGGCCGCCGACCGCCCTGGCCGGTCTCGCGGTCACCTCGGCCGAGGACCTGTCGCAGGGCACGGACCGGCTGCCGCCCACCGACGGGCTGCGCTACCGGCTGGAGGGGGCCCGGGTGATCGTCCGCCCGAGCGGCACCGAGCCGAAGCTGAAGTGCTACCTGGAGGTCGTCGTCCCGGTGGCGGACGCGGCCGGGCTGCCCGCAGCGCGGGCCCGGGGCGCCGAACTGCTCGCCGGGATCAAGCGGGACCTGGCGACGGCCGCGGGCATCTGACCGGCAGAACGGCCGGAAGGCCGAAGGGCCGGCGCCCCGCGTGGGGTGCCGGCCCTTCGGCGCGTCCGGTGGCGTGGCCTCAGCCCACCGCCACCAGCACCACCAGCAGGATGGCCCCCGCGACGGCCGGGGCCATCACCTCGTACGCCCAGCGCACCGAGCCCCGGTCCGCGCCCTCCGGGGTCGTGTCGCCGGCCCGCTCGGCGATGTCCCGCAGATCGCGGACGGTCTGGTCGGCGGACGCGGTGCGCGCGGCCGCGTCGCGGACGTCGGCACTGACCGACGTGCGGCCGTAGGGGTCGTCGTGCGCCGCGCGGGCCGCGCTGCGCGCCGCGCGCTTGCGGGCGCGCAGGGAGACCGGGATCGCCCACAGCTGGTACTTCGTGCCGTCCCGGGCGAGCAGTTCGGAGGAGTACGAGGCCCGTACGTCGGCGACCTCGGTCCAGGGCAGCCGGATCGTCCGGAACGGGTTGCGGACCCGGATGCGCTCGTCGTTCGCGAAGACGGCGGGCCGCAGGGTGAACGCCACGACGAGCGGCACCACGAGGAGCAGCGCCGCCACCGCGAGCCACGGCGTCCGCCCCTCGCCCCGGATCATGGCGTCCCCGCCCATCCAGGCGATCAGCAGGAGCAGCAGCGACCCGCAGACCAGCGCGGCCACGGAACGGTAGGTCCGGTCGGCGTGGGGCGGCTCTGCGGGGGGTGTGGGGCTCGTCATGGGGCCGATTGTGCCCGATGGGCGTCCGGCCCGGCGGAGCGCCCGCCCGCGCTCGCGCGCCAGGGTCGGATCGCGCGGACGGCCCGGCCCCCTGTACAGGTCGCTACGCGCGTAGATATGCTCCCCTGGTGACCATGCCCACCACTGCTCCCGCATTTTCCGACGCGACGGCGTCCGACAGTGCGCTGCGCCGCTTCCTGTTCGGGCTGCCCGGCGTCGACGCCGTCGGCCTCGAAGCGCGCGCCGCCTCCCTCGGAACCCGTTCGATCAAGACGACGGCCAAGGCGTACGCCATCGATCTCGCCATCTCGATGATCGACCTGACGACGCTGGAAGGCGCGGACACCCCGGGCAAGGTCCGGGCTCTCGCCGCCAAGGCCGTCAACCCCGATCCGACCGACCGAACGACCCCGCGCACCGCCGCGGTCTGCGTCTACCCCGACATGGCGGCCACCGCCGCCGCCGCGCTGGCCGGCTCCGGTGTGAAGGTGGCGTCCGTGGCGACCGCCTTCCCGGCGGGCCGCGCGGCGCTGGACGTCAAGCTCGCGGACGTCCGCGACGCCGTGGCGGCCGGGGCCGACGAGATCGACATGGTGATCGACCGGGGGGCGTTCCTCTCCGGCCGGTTCCTGAAGGTCTACGAGGAGATCGTGGCCGTGAAGGCCGAGTGCGGCGCCGCCCGGCTCAAGGTGATCTTCGAGACCGGCGAGCTGTCCACGTACGACAACATCCGCCGGGCCTCCTGGATCGGGATGCTGGCGGGCGCGGACTTCATCAAGACGTCGACCGGCAAGGTGGCCACCAACGCCACCCCCGCCAACACGCTCCTCATGCTGGAGGCCGTCCGCGACTTCCGGGCGCAGACCGGTACGCAGATCGGCGTGAAGCCGGCCGGCGGTATCCGCACCACCAAGGACGCGGTGAAGTTCCTGGTCCTGGTGAACGAGACGGCGGGCGAGGACTGGCTGGACCCGCACTGGTTCCGGTTCGGCGCCTCCAGCCTGCTCAACGACCTGCTGATGCAGCGCCAGAAGCTCAGCACCGGCCGTTACTCCGGCCCCGATTACGTGACGGTGGACTGATAGCCATGGCATCCGCATTCGAGTACGCACCGGCGCCGGAGTCCCGCTCCGTCGTCGACATCGCCCCCTCCTACGGGCTGTTCATCGACGGCGAGTTCACCGAGGCCGCCGACGGCAAGGTCTTCAAGACCGTCTCGCCGAGCAGCGAGGAGGTCCTCTCCGAGGTCGCGCGGGCCGGCGCGGCGGACGTGGACCGGGCCGTGAAGGCGGCGCGGAAGGCGTTCGAGAAGTGGTCGGCGCTGCCCGGCTCCGAGCGCGCGAAGTACCTGTTCCGGATCGCCCGGATCATCCAGGAGCGCAGCCGTGAGCTGGCCGTCCTGGAGACCCTCGACAACGGCAAGCCGATCAAGGAGACCCGCGACGCGGACCTCCCGCTGGTCGCCGCGCACTTCTTCTACTACGCGGGCTGGGCCGACAAGCTGGACCACGCGGGGTACGGGGCGAACCCGCGCCCGCTGGGCGTGGCCGGGCAGGTCATCCCGTGGAACTTCCCGCTGCTGATGCTCGCGTGGAAGATCGCCCCGGCGCTCGCCACGGGCAACACGGTGGTCCTGAAGCCCGCCGAGACGACCCCGCTGAGCGCCCTGTTCTTCGCGGACATCTGCCGCCAGGCCGGGCTGCCGAAGGGTGTCGTCAACATCCTGACGGGTTACGGGGACGCGGGCGAGGCCCTCGTCACGCACCCGGACGTCGACAAGGTCGCCTTCACCGGTTCGACCGCCGTCGGCAAGGCCATCGCGCGCTCCGTCGCGGGCACGGACAAGAAGGTCACGCTGGAGCTGGGCGGCAAGGGCGCGAACATCGTGTTCGACGACGCCCCGATCGACCAGGCCGTCGAGGGCATCGTCACCGGGATCTTCTTCAACCAGGGCCAGGTCTGCTGCGCGGGCTCCCGGCTGCTGGTCCAGGAGTCGGTCCAGGACGAGGTGCTGGACGCGCTCAAGCGCCGGCTCTCCACGCTGCGCCTGGGCGACCCGCTGGACAAGAACACCGACATCGGCGCGATCAACTCCGCCGAGCAGCTCGCCCGGATCACCGCTCTGGTGGAGACCGGCGAGGCGGAGGGCGCGGAGCGCTGGAGCGCGCCGTGCGAACTGCCCTCGTCGGGCTACTGGTTCGCGCCGACGCTGTTCACGAACGTCACCCAGGCGCACACGGTGGCCCGGGACGAGATCTTCGGCCCGGTGCTCTCCGTCCTCTCCTTCCGCACCCCGGACGAGGCGGTCGCCAAGGCGAACAACAGCCAGTACGGCCTCTCGGCCGGCATCTGGACGGAGAAGGGCTCCCGGATCCTCGCGGTGGCGAACAAGCTCCGCGCGGGCGTCGTCTGGGCCAACACGTTCAACAAGTTCGACCCGACGTCGCCGTTCGGCGGCTACAAGGAGTCGGGCTTCGGCCGCGAGGGCGGCCGCCACGGCCTGGAGGCGTACCTCGATGTCTGATCAGAACCGTCTTGGCGTCTTCAAGACCTACAAGCTGTACGTCGGGGGCAAGTTCCCCCGCTCCGAGAGCGGCCGGGTGTACGAGGTGACCGACTCCAAGGGCCAGTGGCTCGCCAACGCGCCGCAGTCCTCCCGCAAGGACGCGCGCGACGCGGTCGTGGCCGCGCGCAAGGCGTTCGGCGGCTGGTCGGGCGCGACCGCGTACAACCGCGGCCAGGTCCTCTACCGGGTCGCCGAGATGCTGGAGGGCCGCAAGGAGCAGTTCGTCCGCGAGGTCGCGGCGTCCGAGGGGCTGTCGAAGTCCAAGGCGGCGGCCGTCGTCGACGCGGCGATCGACCGCTGGGTCTGGTACGCGGGCTGGACCGACAAGATCGGGCAGATCTCCGGCGGGGCGAACCCGGTCGCGGGCCCCTTCTTCAACCTCTCCACCCCGGAGCCGACCGGTGTGGTCGCGGTCCTCGCGCCGCGGAAGTCCTCGCTGCTCGGCCTGGTCTCGGTGATCGCCCCGGTGATCGCGACCGGCAACACGGCCGTCGTCGTCGCCTCGGCGGACGCCCCCCTGCCCGCGCTGTCGCTGGGCGAGGTACTGGCCACCTCCGACGTGCCCGGCGGTGTGGTCAACATCCTGTCGGGCGTCACGGCGGAGATCGCGGCGCCGCTCGCCGCCCACCAGGACGTCAACGCGATCGACCTCACCGGCGCGGACGCCGCGCTGGCGAAGGAGCTGGAGATCGCGGCGGCGGACAACCTGAAGCGCGTGCTGCGCCCGCGGCCCGCGGGGGCCGACGGCGCGTCCGACTCCACCGACTGGTCGGCCGCCCCCGGCACGCACCGCCTGACGGCGTTCCTGGAGACCAAGACGGTGTGGCACCCGACGGGCGCCCTGGGAGCCTCCGGCTCCTCGTACTGACGCCCACCCGGTGCCCGGACGGGGCCGCCCTCCCACCCCGGGGCGGCCCCGTCCGCCGTTCCTCCGCGCCGGGCGTCAGCCGGTGACGAGCCCGGTCACCGTCCCCACCACGGGCAGATCGCTCAGCGAGCCGCCGCTGGTGATCGGGTCCGTGAGGACGGCCGTGGTCAGCGGCTGGAAGTCCGCGATCTGGGTGCCCACGGCGTTGTCCAGGGGGTCCACCCCGGTGTTGGCCAGCGGGTCCAGCTGGAGGTCGGTGATCGGGGCGACACTGCTGGCCAGCGAGGTCCCGAGCGCGCTGGTCACCGCCGGTCCGGCGGTCTCGCCGACCGCCTGGAGCGCCGAGGCGCCCTGGTCCGGGATCTCCGCGACCGGGGGCAGCTGAACGGCCCCGGCGGAGCCCGCGCCGGCGCCCAGGGCGGCCCCCAGGGCGGTGATGGTCAGACCGGCGCGCAGCAGGGCGCGACGCTCGGGCTTACGTGCATGAAGTGCCATGTTTTCCACCTGATCGAACCTGGTCGGGTAATCGTCTGTGCGCGCAGAGTAGTTGAGGTGTGATGCTGGATACCAACAGGAGGCCCGAGGGGTCCCCTGCGCGGGTCAATGCCTCACACTTCTGTTCTGTGAGTTCCCAACCGATCCCGACCCGCGTCGTGCTGCTCGCGGGCCCTTCCGGCTCCGGCAAGTCCGTCCTGGCCGCCCGCACCGGCCTCCCGGTGCTGCGCCTGGACGACTTCTACAAGGAGCACGACGACCCGACGCTGCCGCGGGTCCCCGGCTCCACGGACATCGACTGGGACTCCGCCGGGTCCTGGGACGCGGACGCGGCGGTGGCCGCCATCGCCGAGCTGTGCCGGTGCGGGCGCACGGACGTGCCGGTGTACGACATCGCCACCAGCTCCCGTACGGACCACGAGGTCTTCCACATCGAGCGGTCACCGCTGTTCGTGGCCGAGGGCATCTTCGCGGCGGACATCGTGGCGCGCTGCCAGGAACTGGGCCTGCTGGCCGACGCGCTGTGCCTGCGCGGCCGTCCGTCCACCACGTTCCGCCGCCGCCTGGTGCGGGATCTGCGCGAGGGCCGCAAGTCGGTGCCGTTCCTGCTGCGGCGGGGCTGGCGGCTGATGCGGGCCGAACGCCGCATCGTGGCCCGCCAGACGGCGCTGGGGGCGCACCCCTGCGGCAAGGAGGAGGCGCTGGGGCGGTTCGCCGCCGCGGCGGCGGGGCGGTGCCGCCGGGCGGGCGTGGGGGCTCCGGTCCCGGAGTGACCCGCGGAAGGCGGGCCCGTACAGGCTTCCCGTCCGGCCCCGCGGGACCACGGAGAGCGGGGCCGTACAGGACCCCCCGGCCCGTACGACCCCGCTCCGTCTCCCCCGTGACCCGCGCCTCCCCCGAAGCGACGGGCCGTTCCCCCGTGGTTCCCCCGAACCCCCTCGGTCCCCGTTTCTCCCTCTCCCCCGTACTCCCCCGTGGCCCCCGCCTCCCCCGAGACGGAGGGCCCAGCCTCAGGCCACCAACTCGCCGAAGGACTCCTGCTCGTCACGTCCGAAGCTGAGGACCTCGTCCTCGCGCAGCCGGCGCAGGGAGCGCCAGATGCTGGACTTCACCGTGCCGACACTGATGTCGAGGATCGACGCGATCTCCGGGTCGGTGCGGCCCTCGTAGTACCGCAGGACCAGCATCGTGCGCTGGAGTTCGGGCAGCCGGGCGAGCGCCTGCCACAGCACCGCCCGCAGCTCCGTGCCGCGCATCGCGTCCGTGTCGCCCACCGTCTCCGGCAGCTCCTCGGTCGGGTATTCGTTGAGCTTGCGCCTGCGCCAGGCGCTGATGTGCAGATTGGTCATGGTGCGGCGCAGATAGCCGCCGACCGCCGCCTTGTCGCTGATCCGGTCCCACGCCCGGTACGTCGAGAAGAGGGCGCTCTGCAACAGGTCCTCGGCCTCGAACCGGTCACCGGTCAGGTGGTAGGCGGTGGCGTACAGGGAGGCCCGTCGCTCCTGGACGTAGGCCGTGAACGCCGCTTCGGCGTCCGCGTTCTCCGTCCGGGTTCCGCGATCCCCCGTGGCCTCCCCGTACGCGCCGGCCGCCGCCTTGGGTGCGTCGACCACCGCCATGTACGGCACGCGCACCTGCTCCGCGGCCGTCTGGTGCTGACGCCCGGCGCTCCGAGCACACCCGCGGACTCCCCCGAGCTCCCGGCTGCGTTCGAGCAGGGAGGTACCCCCCGCGGCACCGGACTTCTCCATGCTCCGGCCGACGTCGTGGAGACGCGTGACAACTGCGCTTGAGCTGGTGCTGTGCAGTGCGTTCATCTCGCGCCCCCTATCGGTGGAGTCCGTTCGTTCCCTGCTGACCAAGAGCTTGCCGGGGCAGTTTCATGGCGCTGTCCCCCGACTGTCACAGGGCTGTCACAGGGGTGGCCGGGGCCGTGCCCGGACAATCGGAGGGGGCCGCAGGTCGAACTGAAGCGCCACCATGGGCCAGAATGACGTCCGTGCCTTTCCTGTTGCTGATCGAGGACGACGACGCCATCCGCACGGCCCTCGAACTCTCGCTGTCACGCCAGGGCCACCGTGTGGCCACCGCGGCGACGGGAGAGGACGGTCTGGAACTGCTGCGCGAGCAGCGGCCCGACCTGGTCGTGCTGGATGTGATGCTGCCCGGGATCGACGGTTTCGAGGTGTGCCGGCGGATCCGCCGCACCGACCAGCTGCCGATCATTCTGCTGACCGCGCGCAGCGACGACATCGACGTCGTGGTGGGACTGGAGTCCGGCGCGGACGACTATGTGGTGAAGCCCGTCCAGGGGCGGGTGCTCGACGCCCGGATCCGGGCGGTGCTGCGCCGGGGGGAGCGCGAGTCGACCGACTCGGCGACCTTCGGCAACGTGGTGATCGACCGCTCCGCCATGACCGTCACCAAGGACGGTGAGGACCTCCAGCTCACGCCCACCGAGCTGCGGCTCCTGCTGGAGCTGAGCCGCCGGCCCGGCCAGGCCCTCTCCCGGCAGCAGTTGCTGCGCCTGGTGTGGGAGCACGACTACCTGGGCGACTCCCGTCTGGTGGACGCCTGTGTGCAGCGGCTGCGCGCGAAGGTGGAGGACGTGCCGTCCTCGCCGACCCTGATCCGTACGGTGCGGGGCGTGGGCTACCGGCTGGACTCGCCTCAGTGACCGAAACCGCCAAGCGGTCCCTGCGCGCCGGTCTGCGCTGGACCAGTCTGCGGCTGCGCCTGGTCGTGGTGTTCGCGCTGGTGGCGCTGACGGCGGCGGTCTCCGCCTCGGGGATCGCGTACTGGCTCAACCGCGAGGCCGTGCTGACCCGTACGCAGGACACCGCGCTCGACGACTTCCGGCGGCAGATGCAGGAGACCGCGGCGGAGCTGCCGACCCGGCCCACCAAGGACGACCTCCAGCGGGCCGCCGGGGAGATGGCGTCCAGCGGCCCGGGCTACAGCGTGCTGCTGGAGGCCGAACGCGAGCGCGGCAAGCCGATCGTGGGCTACTCCGACCTGGACACCTTCACCCGGGACGACGTACCGGACTCGTTGCAGGAGCAGGTGGCCCGCAAGCAGCCGCTGACGTCGAGCAACGAGCACGAGTACCACCTGTTCTGGCAGCGGACGAGCATCGCGGGCACGCCGTACCTCGTCGCCGGTACGCGGATCATCGGCGGCGGCCCGACCGGCTACATGCTCAAGTCCCTCGACCAGGAGCGGCAGGACCTCAACTCGCTCGCCTGGTCGCTGGGGATCGCCACCGCCCTCGCGCTGGTCGGCTCGGCGCTGCTCGCGCAGGCCGCCGCGACGACGGTGCTGCGTCCGGTGCAGCGGCTCGGCGACGCGGCCCGCAAGCTCGGCGAGGGCAAGCTCGACACCCGGCTCGTGGTCTCCGGCACGGACGAACTCGCCGATCTCTCCCGTACGTTCAACAGGACGGCCGGGTCGCTGGAGAAGAAGGTCGCGGACATGAGCGCGCGGGAGGAGGCGAGCCGCCGGTTCGTCGCCGACATGTCGCACGAGCTGCGGACCCCGCTGACCGCGATCACCGCGGTGGCCGAGGTGCTGGAGGACGAGGCGGACACCCTCGACCCGATGATCGCGCCCGCCGTGCACCTGGTGGTCAGCGAGACCCGGCGGCTCAACGACCTGGTGGAGAACCTGATGGAGGTGACCCGCTTCGACGCGGGCACGGCCCGGCTGGTGCTGGACACGGTCGACGTCGCCGACCAGGTGACCGCGTGCATCGACGCGCGGGCCTGGCTGGACGCGGTGAACCTGGACGCGGAGCGCGGCATGATGGTCCGGCTCGATCCGCGCCGGCTGGACGTGATCCTGGCCAATCTGATCGGCAACGCCCTCAAGCACGGGGGCTCGCCGGTGGACGTGCGGGTGCGGACCGAGGGCGAGGAACTGGTCATCGAGGTACGGGACCACGGTCCGGGCATCCCCGAGGACGTGCTGCCGCACGTCTTCGACCGGTTCTACAAGGCCAGCGCCTCCCGGCCGCGGTCGGAGGGCAGCGGGCTCGGCCTCTCCATCGCCCTGGAGAACGCGCACATCCACGGCGGTGACATCACGGCGGCGAACTCGCCGGACGGCGGCGCCGTCTTCGAACTGCGGCTGCCGCGCGACGCCGAGAAGCTCGCGCACCACGACGAACCGGGAGCGGACGCCCCGGACGGGAACGGGGCGACGTGAAGCGCGGCGATGTCACGTACCGGCGGGGCCCGCTCCGGCGGCGTACGGCAGCCTCGCTGGCGGCCGTGCTGGCGACCGCGGCGCTGGTCTCCGGGTGCGGGATCCGTACGACCTCGGTGCCGGTGGACGCGGGAGCCGCGCCCTCCCGGGTCCCGTGCCGGCTGTCCGCCTCGGACGCCGCCGGCCGGTCGCCGGACGGCGCGAGCACCACGGTGTACCTGGTGTGCACCTCGCAGCTGGTCACCGCGGAACGTGCGGTGGCGGACGCCACGGACACCGACCCCCTGGTGGTGGCCCGGGCGCTGCTCAAGGAGGTCCAGCAGGCGCCCCCGGCGAACGAGCGGCGGGCCGGCTTCACCACCGCGGTTCCGGCGGGGCTGCGGGTGCTCCCGGCCCGGGACGGCGATCCGGCGGGCGCCGTGCGCCTCAGCAGCCAGCCGGAGGACCTGTCGGCGGAGGCGCTGGCCCAGCTGGTGTGCACGTACGCGGAGAGCGAGACGCTGGTCACCGAAGGGGCGGTGGTGCTGGGCGGGCCCGGGGACTACCCGCCGCGCGGCCGTCTGTGCACGTCGCAGACGAAGTCCCGGCCGGGCGACCTGACCACACCGGACAGCATCCGGCTGGACTGAGGCGGCGCCCGCGCGGGCCGCGGGACCGTCCGGGAGAGCCGTCCGGGAGGCGGCGGGCGACCGCGCGGAACCGATCCTGCCGGTCGCGGCGTCTTGGTGGACGTGCGTCACTGTTCGGACGGCGAGACCGTCATCCACTTCCGCGCGGCGGGGGTCACTCTCCTTGCCGCGCATCTGCTGTTCGTCGGGTGGCTGACGCTGCGCCCGCTGGACGTCCCCTGGATCACGGCGGCGAACTTCGAGCCGCTCGCCGGAATCAGGGCGGATCTCGCGCTCGGACCGGCCGAGGCGGTCCGCCGGATCGGCGGGGCGTTGCTGCTGCTGGCCCCGCTCGGGGTGCTGCTGCCCATGGCCGGGGGCCGGATCTTCGTCTCGCCCTGGGTCTCCCTGCTGCGTACGGTCGCCGCCGGCGCGCTGATCTCGCTCGCCATCGAACTGGGCCAGACCGGGGTGCCCGGTCAGGTCGTCGACATCGACTCGCTGCTGCTGAACACCACCGGGGTGGTGCTGGCCCATCTGCTGGTCGTCCCGGTCTGCCGGGCGCGGCTGCGCCGCCGGGGCGTGCCGGGGGTGCGGGACCTGCCCCACCACCGGCCGGAGACCCGTCTCAGGGACGAGGCCCCTGGGGGATCGACCCCGACGATTACCGGGGTCGGTCTCGCCCCGTAGAGCGATGCTTTGTCCCCCTTCGCGGCGCACCATGGAGTACATCGGGGAGCGCACAAGGCCGCTCCTCACGCAACGGTTCGCGAAGGAGCCCACCATGGCCGCACTTGTCCGCCCCCGCGAAGGCCGCATGATCGGCGGAGTGTGCGCGGGCCTCGCCCGGCGCTTCGGTATCTCCGCCAACACGATGCGCGTCATCTTCGTCGTCTCCTGTCTGCTGCCCGGCCCGCAGTTCCTGCTCTACCTGGCGCTGTGGGCGCTGCTGCCGACGGAGAAGTCCGCTTCCTCCGCGACGGCCTGGTGACGCGCCGGACCACGGGGAGCGGAAACGCACAGTGGGGCGCACACCCTGATCCAGGGTGTGCGCCCCACGGGCGTCGTACGGGTGCTGCCGGTGCCCGGCGCGCGGGCCGGGGCGTGGCCGCCCCGCCCGGGGTCAGCCGGGAGCCTCTCAGCCGCCGAGCGGGATCCCGTTGGCGGTGAGGCCCTTGGTGGGCAGACCGCCGAGCAGGCCGGTGACCGGGGCGGCCGCGTCGGTGGCGTCGCCGCCGAGGACCTTGCCGACGGTCTCCTGGACGGGCGCGTTCTGGGCCGACTTGGCGACGGTGTCGAGCGCCATCGTGGAGACGGGGAGCGCCCCGGCCGCGGCGTCCAGCGGCAGCGAGGGGGCGGCGGAGGCGCTGCCGGCGGCGGCAGCGGCGAAAGCGGCGCCGAGAGCGGCGACACCGAGAGTCTTGGCAGCAGACTTCTTCATGGAGAATTCATCCTTGGGGAAGGGGATGTGAGCGGCTCTGCAAGCTAGCCATTCCGATGCCCCTGCCGCAAACATCCCGACACGCGGAAAAGGGCCGGGATTTCGCTTCCCGGCCCCTTCCCCTGTCGCGGGAATCAGCCCGCGGAGACCGCGGAACCGCTGGTCACAGCGGTCTGGCGAAAGAGCCACTCGGACTTCAGCGCCGCGTATCCGGGCTTGACGACGTCATTGATCATGGCGAGACGTTCGTCGAAAGGAATGAACGCTGATTTCATCGCATTGACTGTGAACCACTGCATGTCGTCGAGCGTGTATCCGAAGGCCTCGGTCAGCCGCTCGAATTCCCCGGTCATGCTCGTGCCGCTCATCAGCCGGTTGTCCGTGTTCACGGTGATCCGGAAGTGCAGCTTGCGCAGCAGTCCGATCGGGTGCTCGGCGTACGAGGCGGCGGCGCCGGTCTGGAGGTTGGAGGTCGGGCACATCTCCAGCGGGACGCGCTTGTCCCGTACGTAGGAGGCGAGGCGGCCGAGGGAGACCGAGCCGTCCTCGGCGACCTCGATGTCGTCGATGATCCGCACCCCGTGGCCGAGGCGGTCGGCGCCGCACCACTGGAGGGCCTGCCAGATCGAGGGCAGGCCGAAGGCCTCGCCCGCGTGGATGGTGAAGTGGTTGTTCTCGCGCTTGAGGTACTCGAACGCGTCGAGGTGGCGGGTGGGCGGGAACCCGGCCTCGGCGCCCGCGATGTCGAACCCGACGACGCCCTGGTCGCGGTAGCTGTTGGCGAGTTCGGCGATCTCCAGCGCGCGGGCCGCGTGCCGCATCGCGGTGAGGAGGGCGCCGACGCGGATGCGGTGGCCGTTGGCGCGGGCGACGCGCTCGCCCTCGCGGAAGCCCTCGTTGACGGCCTCGACGACCTCTTCGAGGGTCAGGCCGCCCTCCAGGTGCTGCTCGGGGGCGTAACGGATCTCGGCGTAGACGACGCCGTCCTCGGCGAGGTCCTCGGCGCACTCGGCGGCCACCCGGAACAGCGCGTCACGGGTCTGCATGACGGCGCAGGTGTGGGCGAACGTCTCCAGGTAGCGCTCCAGCGAACCGGAGTCGGCGGCCTCGCGGAACCAGATGCCGAGCTTGTCGGCCTCGGTCTCGGGGAGGGAGTCGTAACCCTGCGCGCGGGCCAGCTCGACGATGGTGCCCGGCCGCAGGCCGCCGTCGAGGTGGTCGTGGAGCAGCACCTTGGGGGCGCGCCGGATCTGGTCGGAATCAGGGACATTCGGGGTCTGGCTCGTCATCTGGGCACTCTAGCGCCTACGCGCGTAGAGCGCCCGGTGTCGATGCGTAACAGTGACCGCGAAGTCGGGTGGAGTACACCTCTCCTTCTGACACTGTTCTGTCATGGGACAGCGCGCACTCCCCCTGTCTGACCCCAGGCTGGGACGGGCCGTTCGGACGGCCGGAACAATGGACGAGGTCAGCGGCGTGGTGCTGCTGCTTCCGGACGGCCGGGCCGACTCGCACCGTCGCCCCTCCCCTCTCTCGTACGCCGCGCAGCTGCCCTTCGCGCGCTCCCTGGCCCGCGCCGGGGTGGGCGACGGTCTCGCGGTGCACGTGCTGCGCTACCGCCGCCGGGGCTGGAACGCGGACGAGGCGCATCCCGTCGAGGACGCCGCGTGGGCGGCCGACGAGGTCCAGCGCCGGTACGGGGACGTGCCGGTCTGCCTGGCCGGCCACGGGATGGGCGGGCGGGCCGCGCTGCGGGCCGCCGGGCACGGCTCGGTCACCTCGGTCCTGGCCCTGGCCCCGTGGCTGCCGGAGCCGGCGGCGGGCGGAGCCGAGCCGGTGAGGCAGCTGGTGGGGCGGCGGGTGCTGATCGTGCACGGCACCAACGACGAGCGCACCGATCCGGAGCTGTCGTACCGGCTGGCGGAGCGGGCGAAGAAGTCCAACCGGGACACCTGCCGCTTCGAAGTCCACTCCGACGGCCATGCGTTGCGCCAGCACCGCTCCGAAGTGATGGCGCTGGCCGCCGACTTCGTGCGCGGCTCCCTCTTCGCCCGGTCCTACGCCCGCCCGGTCGCGGACGCGCTCGCCGCGCCGCCGCCGCTGGGGCTGCGGATGCCGCTGGCCGCCGGGTTCGGCCGTTCGCTGCGGCACTGACCGCGCGGCCCCCGCACTCCTTGCGCTCAGTCCGGCAGCAGATGGCCCCGGCGCGAGAGCAGGAAGCGCTTGAAGGCGGCGACCGGAGGGGTGTCGGGGTGGCCGTCCAGCCAGGCGACCCCGATCTCCCGGGCGGCGCGCGGCGCGGTGACCGTCAGCTCGACGACGCCGGGACGGGCGACCGCCGGCGGCGGCAGCAGCGCCACCCCGAGCCCGGCGGCGACCAGCCCGCGCAGGGTCTCCGCCTCCTCGCCCTCGAAGGCGACGCGCGGGGTGAAGCCCGCCTCGGCGCAGAGGTCGTCGGTGATCCGGCGCAGCCCGTAACCGGGCTCCAGCGTCACGAACGTCTCGTCGGCGGCCTCGGCGAGGCGGATCCGGCGGCGGGAGGCGAGCCGGTGGTCGTCGGGGACCACGAGGCGCAGCCGCTGTTCGTCGAGGCGGCGGGCGACCAGGTCGGGTGCGTCGGGCACGGGTGAGGTGAGGCAGAGGTCGAGTCCGCCCGCGCGGAGCCGTTCGATCATCGCCTCGCCGTAGTTCTGCACGAGCTGGAAGCGCACCCTCGGGTGGTCGACCCGGAAGGCCCGGATCAGGGCGGGCACGGTCTCCGAGCCCATGGTGTGCAGGAAGCCGAAGGAGACCCGGCCCGCCGTCGGGTCGGCGTCCGCGCGGACCGAGTCGGCGGCCCGCTCCACCTCGGCCAGGGCGCGTTCCGCCGAGCCGAGGAAGGTGCGGCCCGCCGGGGTGAGCGAGACCGTGCGGCCCCTGCGGGCGAACAGGGCGACGCCCAGGTCCGCTTCGAGCCGGACCATGGCCCGCGAGAGCGTGGACTGCGGGACCCCCAGCTCCTGTGCGGCGCGGGTCACGTGCTCGTGCCGGGCGACCGCCTCGAAGTACGCGAGGCGGGGGGCGAGCACGGCCCGGATGCCTTCTTCGTAACTGCTCGGTGACAGCCGATGCCCTGAGCTGCGTTCATGCGCCATGGGATTGATTATCGCCGTTCTGTGCATTGGACGCATGAAACCCGCGGGTCTACTTTCGACGTATGCCTCCCGCCGATACCGGGGCATCCACCGTCGTGGTGGGTGCCTCTGCCCCGCAGTCCCCCGTCACCACCACCGCCGCGCCGGCCTCCACCCATGAGCGCCTGGAGCCCGGCCGCCCCGGCTACCGCCGGATGAGCTTCGCCCTCTTCGCCGCCGGTGTCGCGGCCTTCGCCCTCCTCTACTCCACCCAGGCGCTGCTGCCCGCCGTCTCCGCCTCGTTCGACGCCACCGCCGGGCAGGCGAGCTGGACGGTCTCGGCGGCGACCGGGGCACTGGCCCTGTTCGTGCTGCCGCTGAGCGCGCTCTCCGAGCGGTTCGGGCGGCGGCAGATGATGACCGCTTCGCTGGCGATCGCGGTATTCGTCGGGCTGCTCGTTCCCCTCGCCCCGTCGATGGGCGCGCTGATCGCGCTGCGCGCCGTCCAGGGTGCGGCGCTCGCCGGGCTCCCGGCCTCCGCGATGGCGTATCTCGCGGAGGAGGTGCGGCCCAAGGCGCTGATCGCCGCGATCGGGCTGTTCGTCGCGGGAAACAGCATCGGCGGGATGAGCGGGCGCATCCTCACCGGCTGGGTCGCCCAGGCCTGGGGCTGGCGGGCCGCGCTCGCGGCGGTCGGGCTGCTCGCGCTCGCGTGCGCCGTCGCGTTCCACTTCCTCATCCCGAAGGCGAGGAACTTCCGCCCCGGTTCGCTGAACCCGAAGGCCCTGGCGAAGACCGTCGCCACGCATCTGGCCGATCCGCTGCTGGTGCGGCTGTACGCGATCGGCGCGCTGTTCATGACGGTGTTCGGCGCGGTCTACACGGTGATCGGCTACCGGCTGGTCGAGGAGCCGTTCAGCCTGCCGCAGGGCGTGATCGGCTCGATCTTCCTGGTCTACCTGGTCGGTACGGTCTCCTCGGCCGCCGCCGGACGCCTGGTGGCCCGCCTCGGCCGCCGTGGCGCGCTCTACCTGGCGGTCACCACGACCGCCGCCGGGCTGCTGCTGTCGCTCGCGGACCGGCTGGCCGCCGTACTGCTGGGCCTGGTGCTGATCACGGCCGGCTTCTTCGCCGGGCACGCCGTCGCCTCGTCGTCGGTGAGCCGCACCGCGACGACGGGCCGGGCGCAGGCATCGGCGCTCTACCAGTCGGCGTACTACCTGGGCTCCAGCGCGGGCGGCACGCTCGGCGCGGTCGCCTTCCACGCCGGTGGCTGGGCGGCGACGGTGGCCCTGGGGCTGCTCGCGGTCCTCGGGGTCGTCTCGATCACCCTGTACGGGACCCGGGTGGCGCGTGCGGAGCGGCGGGCGCTCGTTCCCGCCACCCGCTGAACCGCTCTCCCGGGCCCGCCCGACGGCACGCGGAACGGCCCCGCCGCCCGACCGGGACGCAACCGAGACATACCAGCGCGCAACCACCGCACCTCTTCGCACGTCTACCAGGCGTAACCAGCAACGCACTGTGGGCGAAGGGGAGTTGGCGCGCATGCGAGTCACGGTCAAGACATCCGGAAAACGTCTGCGACGAGGAGTGGCCCTGTCCGTGGCCGGGCTGGTGGCCGCTCCGGCCCTGGTCCTGGGCAGCGGCACCGCCGCCCAGGCGGCGTCCTGCACGACGTCGGCGGGGCCCCACCAGAAGCAGGTCGAGAAGTTCCTCAAGCGGCCCGTGGACGGCAAGCAGTCGACCGCGGACTGCAAGGCGATCCAGAAGTTCCAGAAGGCCCACGGGATCACCCCCACCATCGGCTACGCCGGCCCGCTGACCTGGCGCACGATGAACACGATGCTCGCCCAGAAGGCGGCCGGGAAGAACCCCAACAAGGCGAAGAAGTGCCCGACCGACAAGGGGCGCATCGCCTGTGTCGACCTGACGCGGCAGCTGAGCTGGATCCAGGACGGCAAGAAGCTGACGTACGGGCCGGTGCCCGTGCGGACCGGCCGGAACGGCGCCGAGACCCGGACCGGGTCCAAGAAGATCTACTGGCGCAACATCAAGCACTGGTCGACCATCTACAAGGTCTGGATGCCGCACTCCCAGTTCTTCGACGGCGGCCAGGCGTTCCACTCGGTCACCAAGTCCATGTACAACCCGCCGGGCTCCGGCGGCTGCGTCAACATGCGCCCCGCCGACGCGAAGGCATACTGGAAACTGCTGAAGAACGGCGACGACGTGTACGTGTACGGGCGCAAGCCCGGAACCTGAGCGACGCGCTCGGCGGCGGCAGGACTCCCGAGGGGCGCCGGACGGATCGTGGCCGCGGCCACGGCCGCCGGCGCCCCTCGTCCTCCTTCCGCACCGACTGTCAGTGGCCTGCGGTAGCTTCCGACGTACCGGGTGACGGATGCCACGGCGCGGCTGCGCGCAACAGGGGTGGAGCGATGAGCGATCTGACCACGACGACGGCCACAGGAGCGGCGGCGGGCGCCGGGAGCGCCGACGCCGCCGGGATCGACAGCCGTCTGGAGGGGCACCGGGTCGAGCTGACGGGCTACTGCTACCGGATGCTCGGCTCCGCCTTCGAGGCCGAGGACGCGGTGCAGGACACCCTGGTCCGGGCCTGGCGCAACTTCGACAAGTTCGAGGGCCGCTCCTCGCTGCGCTCCTGGCTCTACCGGATCGCCACCAACGTCTGCCTGGACATGCTGAACGCGGGCAACAAGCGGGCCCGCCCGGTCGATCTGACGGGCCCCACACCGCTCGCCCAGGCCGCGCTGAGCCCCCGACCGGAGAACGTCTGGCTGGAGCCGATGCCCGACGGCCGGGTCCTGCCCTCGGTCCAGGACCCGGCGGAGGCGGCCGTGGCCCGCGAGTCGGTGCGCCTGGCGTTCGTCGCCGCCCTCCAGCACCTGCCGCCCAAGCAGCGCGCCGTGCTGATCCTGCGCGAGGTCCTCGCCTGGAAGGCCGCCGAGGTCGCCGAGCTGCTGGGGACCTCCGTCGCCTCGGTCAACAGCGCCCTGCAGCGCGCCCGCGCCACGCTCACCGAGACGGAGGGCCGGGCGGGCGATGTGTCCGACCCCCTCGACGAGCAGCAGCTCAAGCTCCTGGAGCGCTATGTGAAGGCGTTCGAGGGGTACGACATGGCCGCCCTGACCGCGCTGCTCCACGAGGACGCGGTCATGACGATGCCGCCGTTCGACCTGTGGCTCCGGGGCGCCGGGGACATCACGGGCTTCATGACCTCCATCGGCGCGGCGTGCGCGGGCTCCAAGCTGGTGCCCGTCCTGGCCAACGGCTCCCCCGGCTTCGCGCACTACAAGCCCGCCGAGGACGGGGACGGCTTCGTGCCGTGGGCGGTCCAGGTCATCGACGTCCAGGACGGGGCGATCACCGGGATGCACTGTTTCCTGGACGTCCCGCGCTGGTTCCCGCTGTTCGAGCTGCCGGACCGGCTCCCGGCCGACGCGTAGGAGTCTCACCGGCCGGCGCTCCGGGGCACACCGGAGTGCCGGCCCCGGAGTCAGCGCGGGTCGGGCACCCGTCTCTCCGGCTCCTCCGGCCCCTCTTCCAGGGCCACCACGTCGGCCAGCCCCACCAGGTCCAGCAGCGACCGGAGTTCGGGGGGCACCCGACGCAGCCGCAGCGTGCGTCCGGACCGGCGGGCGACGAGCGCGAGGCGGGCCACCGCCTCGACCAGGGTCAGATCGGGCCGGGTCACTCCGCCCACATCGCAGTCCACCGCCGCGCCGGGGGCGGGGGCGGCCCCGCCGGGGTCGGCGAGGGCACGCTCCAGCTCGACGCAGAGGTCGGCCACGACGGCCCGGCTGACCCGGCCGGTCACCGTCAGGGCGATCGGATTCTCGGTATTCACACCAGGGAGACCGGACCGGCGGGCGAAAGTCATCGGCCCCCGCCGCGCGGCCCCGCGGCGGAAGGGCCGTTTTGCGACAACCATGAGCTCATTCCGCGCCTCGCGTGAACCAACTCTCCCGGCATCACCTCTAGTTCGGTGAACCGACGGGCCGCAGCCGTCGTTCCTGCGCCTCTGCGGACCGGCGGGACCTGAAGCCATCGAGTTTCTCCAGGGGGAGAGTTGCGCAGACACGTGAGAACCGCGTGCATACCGGCGGTCGCCACCGCCGTGGCCGTGGCCCTGGCGGCGGGCATGACCTCGTCCGCCGTCGCCCGGCCGGGCCCGGGGGCGTCGTCGGACACCCGGGCCCAGGACCGTTCCCAGGACAGGGAGCTGCGTCGGCTGACCCTCGTCACGGGTGACCGGGTGACCGTCGACGCCCAGGGCAAGCCGGTCGCCTTCCGGCCCGCGAAGGGCCGGGAGAACATCCCGGTGCAGCGGATGAGCGACCAGGGGCACACGCTCGTCGTCCCGGCCGACGCCCATCGGCTGATCACCTCCGGCAAGCTCGACCGGCGGCTGTTCGACGTCACCGAGCTGAGCCGCCCGGAGAACCTCCGGGCCCAGCGGGACGGCCTGAAACTGATCGTCGGCTACCGGGGGAAGCAGACCGCCACCGCGAAGGCTCAGGTCCGCGGTGCGGGCGGCACCGAGGTCGGCCGGAGTCTCACCTCGCTGAACGCCGAGTCGGTGACCACGCCGACCGCCGACGCGCCGGCCATCTGGAAGGCGCTCACCGACCGGCGCGCGGGCGGTGAGCGGCTCACCACGGCGGCCGGCATCGACCGGGTCTGGCTGGACGGGGTACGGAGGGCGAGCCTCGACAGGAGCGTCCCGCAGATCGGCGCCCCGGCGGCGTGGCAGGCCGGGTTCACCGGCAAGGGCGTCAAGATCGCGGTCCTGGACACCGGGACGGACGCCACCCACCCCGACCTCAAGGGCCGGATCCTCGCGGAGAAGAACTTCAGCGCCTCCCCGGACACCAAGGACCGGGTGGGCCACGGCACGCACGTCGCCTCGATCGCGGCGGGCACCGGGGCCAGGTCGGGCGGGAAGTTCAAGGGCGTGGCGCCGGACGCCGAACTGCTCGCGGGCAAGGTGCTCGACGACGACGGCTACGGCGAGGACTCCGGCATCCTGGCCGGAATGGAGTGGGCGGTCGCCCAGGGCGCCGACATCGTCAACCTGAGCCTCGGCGGCACGGACACCCCCGAGGTGGACCCGCTGGAGGCCGCGGTCGACAAGCTGTCGGCCGAGAAGGGCGTCCTGTTCGCCATCGCCGCGGGCAACGAGGGCGACGGCGCGGGCACGGTGGGCTCGCCGGGCAGCGCGGACGCCGCGCTGACCGTGGGCGCGGTCGACGACCAGGACAAGCTGGCGGACTTCTCCAGCCGTGGACCGCGGGTCGGCGACGGGGCGGTCAAGCCGGATGTGACGGCCCCCGGCGTGGACACCACGGCGGCCATCCCGTCCGGCTCGCAGATCGCGAAGGAGGTGGGCGAGAACCCGGCCGGCTACGCGACGATCTCGGGTACGTCGATGGCCACCCCGCACGTCGCGGGCGCGGCGGCCCTGCTCAAGCAGCAGCACCCCGACTGGAAGTACCGCGAGCTGAAGGGCGCGCTGACCGCTTCGACGAAGCCCGGGGCGTACAACCCGTTCCAGCAGGGCTCCGGCCGGATCGCGGTGGACCGCGCGATCGCCCAGAGCGTCGTCGCGGAGCCGGTCTCGGTGAGCTTCGGGGTGCAGCAGTGGCCGCACACCGATGACGTCCCGGTCGGCGAGAAGGTGACGTACCGCAACCTCGGCACGACCGATGTCACCCTCGATCTGAAGGTGACGGGCACCGGCCCGACGGGCAAGCCCGCCCCGGCCGGCTTCTTCACGCTCGGCGCGGACCGGGTGACCGTCCCGGCGGGCGGCACGGCGGACGTGACGCTCACCGCCGACACCCGGCTCGGCGGCACCGCCGACGGGACGTACTCCGCGTACCTGGTGGCCACCGGCGGCGGGCAGACCGTGCGCACGGCCGCTGCGGTCGAGCGCGAGGTGGAGAGCTACGAGGTCACGGTCAAGCACCTCGGGCGGGACGGCCGTCCGGCCGCCTACGCGGACAGCACGCTCTACCGCTTCGGCGTGGAGTCCGGCGACCCGTTCCTGAGCCCGCGGGTCGTCGACGGCACCGCGAAGATCCGGGTGCCCAAGGGCACGTACGTGGTCAACTCCACGGTCTACAACGACCCGGACGACGTCACCAAGGGCGCCGACTGGATCGCGCAGCCCAAGCTCGCGATCACGAAGAACACCTCGCTGACGTTCGACGCCCGCAAGGCGAAGCCCGTGAACGTCACGGTGCCGGACGCGAAGGCGAAGGCCCGGCTGTTCTCCCCGGACTACGTGGTGGAGGAGGCGAACGACGCGGTCTCCTTCGGTTGGCTGATGGAGTCGCCGGCCGGTATCCGCACGCTGCACGCCGGCCCGAAGATCACCGACGGCTCGGTCGCCCAGCACTGGGTGGGCACCTGGAGCAAGGGCGCGTCGACCGAGTACGACATCGCGGTCGGCGGCCCGGTCAAGCAGCTCGCGACCGGCTTCCAGCGGAAGTTCACCACGGCGCAGCTGGCCAGGGTGAAGGTCGCCATGGGCTCGGCGGCGCCGAGGAAGACCGGGTCGATCACCGCCTTCCCCTTCCTGCCCACGCAGGGCGGCGGCTGGGCGACCTCGATCGACCAGAAGCTGCCCGGCACCCGCACGCTGTACGTCTCCACCGCGGACAAGGTGGCGTGGAGCTTCGACTTCGACCAGCAGGGCCCGCTCGACGCGGAGGGCTGGCCGACGTACGAGGCCAACTACCAGATCGGCGAGGAGGCCGCGTACAAGGCGGGCAAGTCGTATGCGAAGACCGTGAACACCGGGGTGTTCGGCCCACTGGTCGACAACGAGAACTACGGCGTCGCCCGTGAGGGCAACGACATCACCGGCGCCCTTCCGCTGCTGGCCGACGGCCGGGGCAACGCGGGCGGGATGCTGTTCACCTCCGCCGAGACCGTCCTGTACCGCAACGGCAAGAAGCTCGGCCGGAACGGCGACCCGGTGACCGGCGGCGAGTCCTTCCGGGTCCCGGCGGGCGCGGCCGACTACCGGCTGACCACCACGGTCCGGCACAGCGCGAAGGTCAACCCGCTCTCCACCCGGGTGGACGCGGCCTGGACGTTCCGCTCGAAGAAGACCGCGTTCACGATGCTGCCCGTCTCCACGGTCCGGTTCACCCCGGCCGTGGGCGCCGACGGCCGGGTCAAGGCGGGCAAGACCGTCTCGGTGCCGGTGAAGGTGCACGGCGCGGCGGCGGGCAAGAACCTGAAGTCGCTGAAGACGTACGTCAGTTACAACGGCGGCAAGACCTGGAAGAAGGTCACCGTCAAGAAGGGGAAGATCACCGTCAAGAACCCGGCCAAGGGCAAGGCGATCTCCTTCTCCGCCAAGGTCACCGACAAGAAGGGCAACACCTCGTCGGTGAAGATCTACAGCGCGTACTTCGGCAAGTGAGCCGGCACGCAGGGTAGTTCACACCCGCACGACGGCGGCCCGCAGCACGGAGGCATTCCGTGCGGCGGGCCGCTCGGCGGAGGGCCGACGGTGAGTGCGCTCATGGCGGTCTCCCCTATCGGTGCGTCACCGCGTCCAGCATGCCGAACGGGACCGGTGGCAGTCCACCGGTCCCGTTCACCCGTACGAGGAAACCGCAGGTCAGGCGATACGTTCCCGCACCACCGGCAGCGGCGCGAACGACGTGCCGGCCGGGGCGATGTCGTACGCCTCCGGCAGGGCCTTGAGGGCGTAGTCGAACTTCTCCGGGGTGTCCGTGTGCAGCGTCATCAGGGGCTGGCCCTCGGTGACCGTGTCGCCGGGCTTGGCGTGGAGTTCGACGCCCGCGCCCGCCTGCACCGGGTCCTCCTTGCGGGCGCGGCCCGCGCCGAGGCGCCAGGCGGCGACGCCGACGTCGTAGGCGTCCAGCCGGGTCAGGACGCCGGAGGCGGGGGCGGTGACCACGTGCTGCTCGCGCGCGGTGGGGAGCGTGGCGTCCGGGTCGCCGCCCTGGGCGGAGATCATCCGGCGCCAGACGTCCATCGCGGAGCCGTCGGCCAGGGCCTTCTCCGGGTCGGCGTCCTTGAGGCCCGCCGCGTCCAGCATCTCGCGGGCCAGGGCGAGGGTCAGGTCGACGACGTCCTGGGGGCCTCCGCCGGCGAGGACCTCGACGGACTCGCGGACCTCCAGGGCGTTGCCCGCGGTGAGGCCGAGCGGGGTCGACATGTCGGTGAGCAGGGCGACCGTGCGCACCCCGCTGTCGGTGCCGAGCGCGACCATGGTGGAGGCCAGTTCGCGGGCGTCCTCGATGGTCTTCATGAAGGCGCCGGAGCCGACCTTGACGTCCAGGACCAGCGCCCCGGTGCCCTCGGCGATCTTCTTGGACATGATCGAGCTGGCGATCAGCGGGATCGCCTCGACGGTGCCGGTGACATCGCGCAGCGCGTACAGCTTCTTGTCGGCGGGGGCGAGTCCGTCGCCCGCCGCGCAGATGACCGCGCCGGTGGAGTCCAGGACGTTCAGCATCTCCTCGTTGGAGATATGGGCCCGCCAGCCGGGGATGGACTCCAGCTTGTCCAGGGTGCCGCCGGTGTGGCCGAGGCCGCGTCCGCTGAGCTGCGGCACGGCCGCGCCGCAGGCGGCGACCAGCGGGGCGAGCGGCAGGGTGATCTTGTCGCCGACGCCGCCGGTGGAGTGCTTGTCGGTGGTGGGCCGGGAGAGCGCTCGGAAGTTCATCCGCTCGCCCGAGGCGATCATCGCGGCGGTCCAGCGGGCGATCTCGGTGCGGTTCATGCCGTTGAGCAGGATCGCCATGGCGAGGGCGGACATCTGCTCGTCGGCGACCTCGCCGCGGGTGTAGGCGTCGATGACCCAGTCGATCTGCTCGGGGGTCAGTTCGCCTCGGTCCCGCTTGGTGCGGATGACGGAGATGGCGTCCATGGGAATCCTTCCGGCCGGTACGTACGCAAGAGTCCTCGGTGACTCTACGCGCATAGAGAGGGGAAAGAGCGGTGGCCCTTCCGGGAGGAAGGGCCACCGCCGGGAGATACGGGGTTCAGCCGAGGTGCTGCGGGCCGAACGACTGCGGCAGCATCGCGTCCAGCGTGCGCCGCCCGTCGGGCGTCTCCAGGAGGAGTTCCGGGCCGCCGAACTCGTACAGCAGCTGCCGGCACCTGCCGCACGGCACGAGGATCGCCCCGGTGCCGTCCACACAGGTGAAGTGGGTCAGCCGACCGCCGCCGGTGGCCTGGAGCGTGGAGACCAGACCGCACTCGGCGCAGAGCGAGAGCCCGTAGCTGGCGTTCTCCACGTTGCAGCCCGTGATCGTGCGGCCGTCGTCCACCCGGGCGGCGACCCCGACCGGGAAGCCCGAGTAGGGGGCGTACGCCCGGGACATGGCGTCCCGGGCCGCGGCCCGCAGGGCCTCCCAGTCGGCCTCGCCGAACGGCTCGGCGGACGGGCCTCCGGCGGCGGGCGGCGTCACTTGCCCTCGCCCTTGCGGTACGGCACGCCGTCCGCCTTGGGCATCCGCAGCCGTTGCGCGGAGAGCGAGAGGACCAGCAGCGTCGTGACGTACGGGGCGGCGTCGACGAACTGGCTCGGCACCTGGTCGGTCAGGAGGTACCAGGTGAACAGCAGCGCCGAGACGACCGCCGAGATCGCCGCGGCGACGTACTTCTTCCGGTACAGCTGCCAGAACACCGCGATGACCAGCAGGATCGCCAGCAGGAGCAGCATCGCGTGGACGTTCTCCGCGCCGCCGCGCAGCTTGAGGCTGTCGGTGAAGCCGAAGAGTCCGGCGCCCAGCGCCATGCCGCCCGGCATCCAGTTGCCGAAGATCATGGCGGCGAGACCGATGTAGCCGCGACCGCCGGTCTGGCCCTCCTGGTAGATGCCGGTGGCGACGATCGCGAGGAACGCTCCGCCGAGGCCCGCCAGACCGCCGGAGACGGTGACGGCGATGTACTTGTACTTGTACACGTTGACGCCGAGGGTCTCGGCGGCCACCGGGGACTCGCCGCAGGAGCGCAGCCGCAGCCCGAACGGGGTGCGCCACAGGATCCACCAGGTGGCGGGGATCAGCAGCAGGGCGACGACGGTCAGCAGGGAGAGTCCGGTGACCAGGCCGCCGAGGATGCCCGCGATGTCGGAGATCAGGAACCAGTGCTGTTGTTGCAGGTCCTGCAACCAGTCCGAGAGGCCCGGAATGGTGATCTTGTCGATCGGATCGATGCGCGGGGACTGCTTGGAGGAGCCGCCCTGGATGCCGTCGAAGGCGAAGTTGGAGAGGTAGCGGGTGACGCCGACGGCGAGGATGTTGATGGCCACACCGGAGACGATGTGGTTCACGCCGAAGGTGACGGTGATGACCGCGTGCAGCAGGCCGCCGAGGCAGCCGCCGAGGACGCCGAAGAGGACGCCCACCCAGGGACCCCACTGGAATCCGGCCCAGGCGCCGAACCAGGTGCCCAGGACCATCATGCCTTCGAGGCCGATGTTGACGACGCCCGCGCGCTCGGCCCACAGGCCGCCGAGTCCGGCGAGGCCGATCGGGACGGCCAGTTCCAGGGCGCCGGCGACCTGGCCGACCGAGGTGACGTCGTTGGCGCCGCTGATGAGGCGCACGAGGGAGACCAGGGCGAGCGCACCCGCGATGATCAGGAGGACGACGGGCAGGGAGAGCTTGCGGCGGCCGCCCTTGAGGGGGGTGGGCCGTGCGGCGATGGACGTGCTCGTGCTCACAGGGCCGCCTCCTTCTCGGTCTTGATGGCATGGCCGGCGGCGAGCTCCTCGCCGACCTTCTGCTGCTGGCGGCGGATGCCGTACCGGCGGACCAGCTCGTAGGAGACGACGACCGAGATCACGATCAGGCCCTGCATGATCGTGGCGATCTCCTTCTCGAACCCGTACTGGTCGAGCGAGGCCGACGACTTGTCCAGGAAGGCGATCAGCAGGGCGCTGAAGGCGATGCCGAGCGGGTTGTTGCGGCCCAGCAGCGCGATGGTGATGCCGGTGAAGCCGATACCGGTGGGGAAGTCGAGGCTGTAGGTGTGGGTGTCGCCGAGCAGGGTCGGCATGCCGGCCAGGCCCGCGACCGCACCGGAGATCAGCATCGAGGTGAGGATCATCTTCTTGGCGTCCACGCCGGACGCCTGGGCGGCGCTCTCGCTGGCGCCGGTGGCGCGCAGGTCGAAGCCGAACCGGGTGCGGTTCAGCACGAACCAGTACAGGAGGCCGCAGCCGGCGGCGACGAACGTGAAGCCGTAGATCTCCCCGGCCTGGTCGCCCATCGGCAGCCCCGGGAACCAGCCGGACTCGGGGATCTCGCCGGTGGTCAGGTTGTTGGAGCCGGCCGGCTGCTCGCCGAAGTTCTTCGGCAGGATCATCCAGGCGACCAGCGCGGTGGCGATCGAGTTGAGCATGATCGTGGAGACGACCTCGCTCACCCCGCGGGTGGTCTTGAGGAAGCCCGCGATGCCCGACCAGAACGCGCCGACCAGCATCGCGACGATCACGATCAGCGCGATGTGCAGGGGGCCCGGCAGGTTGACGCTCGCGCCGACCAGCGCGGCCATCATGGCGGCGAGGCGGTACTGCCCGTCGACGCCGATGTTGAACAGGTTCATCCGGAAGCCGACGGCCACGGCGAGTGCGGCGAGGTAGTACGTACCGGCCTGGTTGACGATCAGGACCTGTACGTCGACGTAGCTGGCCGACTCGAACATGATCCGGTACGGCTCGAAGGGGTTCCGGCCGGAGGCGAGCAGCACCACGGTCGTCAGCGCGAGGGCGACGACCAGGGCGAGCACCGGGCCGGCGAAGGCCAGGATCAGCCGGTCCTTGTCGAATTTCTTCATCGGGCCTCGTCCTCCGGGCTTTCGAGGTGACCGGTGGCGGCGCCGGTCATGGCCGAGCCCAGTTCCTCCGGGGTGATGGTGGCCGGGTCGGCGTCGGCGACCAGCCGGCCGCGGTACATGACGCGCAGGGTGTCGGAGAGCCCGATCAGCTCGTCCAGGTCGGCCGAGATCAGCAGGACGGCGAGGCCCTCGCGGCGGGCCTCGCGGATCTGGTCCCAGATCTGCGCCTGGGCGCCGACGTCCACACCGCGGGTGGGGTGGGCGGCGATCAGGAGCTTGGGTGCGTGGCTCATCTCGCGGCCGACGATCAGCTTCTGCTGGTTGCCGCCGGAGAGGGAGGCCGCGGTGACCTCGATGCCGGGGGTGCGCACGTCGTACTCGCGCACGATCCGCTCGGTGTCGGCGCGGGCCGCCTTGTTGTCCAGCAGCCAGCCGCGGCTGTTGGGCTTCTCGGTGACGTGGCCGAGGATGCGGTTCTCCCACAGCGGGGCGTCCAGCAGGACGCCGTGGCGGTGGCGGTCCTCGGGGATGTAGCCGATGCCCGACTCGCGCCGCTTGCGGGTGGGGACGTGGCTGATGTCGTCCTGGTCGAGGGTGATCACCCCGCCGTCCGGGTCGCGCATGCCGATCAGGGCCTCGATCAGCTCGGTCTGCCCGTTGCCCTCCACCCCGGCGATGCCGAGGACCTCGCCCTGGTGGATGGTGAGGTCGATGCCGGCGAGCACGTCGCGGACGGTGCCGTCGGGGTCGGTGACCGTGAGCGCGAGGTCCTGGACGCGCAGCATGGGCACGTCGGTGACGGTGGACTCGCGGGTCTCCGGCGAGGGCAGCTCGCTGCCGACCATCAGCTCGGCGAGCTGCTTGGTCGTGGTGGACGCCGGGTCGGCGGTGCCCACGGTCGTGCCGCGGCGGATCACCGTGATGTCGTCGGCGACGGAGAGCACCTCGCCCAGCTTGTGCGAGATGAAGATGACGGTCAGGCCCTCGGCCTTGAGCTCGCGCAGGTTGGCGAAGAGCGCGTCGACCTCCTGCGGCACGAGGACCGCGGTCGGCTCGTCCAGGATCAGGATGCGGGCGCCCCGGTAGAGGACCTTGAGGATCTCCACGCGCTGCCGGTCGGCGACCCCGAGGTCCTCCACGAGCGCGTCGGGCCGGATGCCCAGGCCGTACGCGTCGGAGATCTCCTTGATCTTCTTCCGGGCGCCGGAGCCGATGCCGTACAGCTTCTCGCCGCCCAGGACGACGTTCTCCAGGACGGTGAAGTTGTCGGCGAGCATGAAGTGCTGGTGCACCATGCCGATGCCCCGCTCGATGGCGTCACCCGGGTTGGAGAACGAGACCTGCTCGCCGTTGATCGCGATGGTGCCCTCGTCCGGCTTCTGCATGCCGTAGAGGATCTTCATCAGGGTGGACTTGCCGGCGCCGTTCTCGCCGACGAGGGCATGGACCGTGCCCTTGCCGATCGTGATGTCGATGTCGTGGTTGGCGACGACGCCGGGGAAGCGCTTGGTGATGCCGTGCAGTTCTACGGCAGGGGGGCTGCTGGACGCGTTGATGACGCACTCTCCTTGGCCGGACAGGAGCGGGGGCGGAGGGGCTGGGGGTGTCGGAGACCCCCCGGGGGGCGGGGTGAAGTTATCGCGCCGGAGGGCTGTCTACACGCGTAGCGCTGCCGAATCGTGAAACACAGGTGCACGTCACGGTCGGGACACGGGTCCGGGCCGGGTGGGAGAGCACTGCGAGAGGCGGATCTTCTTCGGGTGGGGCGGCGGGACCCCGGGGCGCCGCGGGAGGTTCGCGTTCCGCGGCGGGGAGCCCGCCCGTACGGCGGGAACGGTCCCGCGGCCCTGTCCGCCCACCGGCCGCGGATGCGGCGCGGGGACGGACAGGGCCTGGGGAAACCAGCTGTACGGCAGGGGCTCCGGGCTGCTCGTTACGGAGCGGTCTTGACGGTGATCTTGCCGTCGATGATCTCCTGCTTGGCCTTGTCGACGGCCGCGATGACGTCGGTCATCTTGGCGAACGCCGGGTTGGACATCGACAGGCCGACGCCGTCCTTGTCCAGGCCGTAGCGGATCTCGCCGGTGGTCGGCTTGCCGTCCTGGACCGACTTGATCAGGTTGAACACCGAGTCCTCGACGTCCTTGGTGACCGAGGTCAGGATGGACTCCTTGTAGGCCGCGAGGCCCTTCTGCTGGTACTGGTCGGAGTCGACGCCGATGTTCCACTTGCCGGCCTTGGAGGCGGCCTCGATGGCACCGGAACCGGCCAGACCGGCGGCCGAGTAGATCACGTCGGCCTTCTTGTCGAGCTGGCCCTGGGCCGCGGCCTTGCCGAGGTCGGGCTTGGAGAAGCCGTCGAAGTTCGGCGGCTGCGTCAGGTACTGCGGGAGGACCTTGACCGAGGGGTCGGTGTCCTTGGCGCCCTGGATGTAGCCCGCCTCGAACTTCTTGATCAGCGGGGTCTCGACACCGCCGATGAAGCCGATCGTCTTCGTCTTGGTGACCTTGGCGGCGGCGACGCCGGCGAGGTAGGAGCCCTGCTCCTCGTTGAAGACGATGTTGGCGATGTTGTCGCCGGTCACCGAGGCGTCGTCGATGATGCCGAAGGTGGTCTTCGGGAACTTCGGCGCGACCTTCTTGATGGCGGGCGCGTAGGCGAAGCCGACGCCGATCACCGGGTTGTTGCCGGCGCGGGCCAGCTCGGTGAGGCGCTGGACCTTGTCCGCGTCGCCCTCACCGTCGGAGGGCTCGGCCTCGCTGCCCTTGACGTCGAGTTCCTTCTCCGCCTTGGCGAGTCCGGCGTAGGCGGCGTCGTTGAACGACTGGTCGCCGCGGCCGCCGATGTCGTAGGCGATGGCGGCCTTGTCGCCGCCCGAGTCGGAACCGGCGTCCGACGACGATTTTCCGCCACAGGCGGTGACACTGAGAGCAAGCGCCGCGGACGCGATGCCCACGGTGGTGATCCTGGTGATCCGGCGCAAGGGAAGGCTCCTTCAAACCTGACCGAAGCGCCTCTTCCGGCGCTGGTTTCGCGGCGATCGTAACGCGCGTAGATGTCAGATAAGAGCACGTACGGAAGCCGTTATCGGATCGTCGTGAACAGAGGGCCCCCCGCGGGTCCACGAACGGCCCACGAAGACTGTGTCAACGCTCCGCTAACGGTTCCCGTCGAACAGCGCCGCGGCGGTGAACAGCTCGACCCCGACGGTGATGGCTTCCTCGTCCACGTCGAAGTTGCCGCGGTGCAGGTCGAGGCCGCGCGTGTCGCCGGGGGTCCGGACGCCGAGGCGGGCCATCGCGCCGGGCACCCGCTCCAGGTACCAGGAGAAGTCCTCGCCGCCCAGGCTCTGCTCGGTGTCCTCGATCGCGTACGATCCGCGGCGCTCGGTCATCGCGGCGTCCAGCAGCCCGATGGACTCGGCGTCGTTCACCACGGGCGGCACCCCGCGCACGTAGTTGATGACGGTCTTGGCCCGGTGCATTCCGGCCACCTCGTCGATGGCGTCGTGCACCAGGTCGGGAGCCGTGCGCCAGGCGTCCAGGTCCAGGCAGCGGACCGTGCCGGAGAGCTCGGCGTGCTGCGGGATGACATTGGGGGCGTGCCCGGTCTCCAGCCGCCCCCACGTCACCGCGAGCCCGGAGCGGGCGTCGACCCGGCGGGCGAGCAGCGCGGGCACGTCGACGGCGATCCGGGCGGCGGCGGTGACCAGGTCGGTGGTCAGGTGCGGCCGGGCGGTGTGCCCGCCGGGCCCGTCGAGCGTGACCTCCAGCCGGTCGCAGGCCGAGGTGATGGCCCCGACCCGCAGCCCGATCCGCCCGACGTCGACCTTCGGGTCGCAGTGCACGCCGATGATCCGCCCGACGCCTTCCAGCACCCCGGACTCGATGGCGTCGAGCGCGCCGCCGGGCAGGACCTCCTCGGCGGGCTGGAAGATCAGCCGCACGGCGTTGGGCAGCAGCCCCTCCCGGTCGAGGTCCGCGAGCACCAGCCCCGCCCCGAGCACGGTGGTGGTGTGCACGTCGTGGCCGCAGGCGTGCGCCCGGTCGGGCACGGTGGACCGGTAGGGCACGCCCGCCTTGGTGTCCGGGATCGGCAGCGCGTCGATGTCCGCCCGCAACGCCAGCATGGGCGTCACCCCGTCCCACTCCCCCACGTCGCACATGAGCCCGGTCCCGACGGCGAGCACCTTCGGTTCGAGCCCGGCCTTCTCCAGCCGGTCCTTGATGGCCGCGGTGGTGCGGAACTCCTGGTTGCCCAGCTCGGGGTGCATGTGCAGATCCCGGCGGAAGGCGATCAGCTCGGCACGCAGTTCGTCGGAGAGTCTGCCGGGCAGCGCACCTCCCCCGGGCTGGCCGGCCGGGTGGTGGGGGCGGGAGGCGCGGGACTTCAACTGGTTCACCTTATGAAGCGTAGGCCCCTTCCCCCCTCAACTGGCCACAGATCAACAAAACTTCAGCCGCTCAGGCGTACAAATTTCCCGTGCGCGCGTGTGACGCAGGGTGGTTGCGGGTATACCCGTTCGCTTTTCGGCCGGGCGGGAACGGAGGCGCCTGCACCGTCGCGCGCGGGGTGCGGCCCCCTCGGCGGCCCCGGTGACCGGCGCGTACGGCGGGCGGGCCGGCCGGCCGCCGACGCGCGCCCCGCGGCCCGGTCGGGTTGGCCTGGACTATTGCGGACGGTTGGGGGATGTCGGATGATTCTCGGCCGTGACGATCTTCCTCGCCGCCGTGCTCGGCGCGCTCCTCCTCGTGCTCCACAGAGTCCTCGTCTCCCCCCGGCGCCTCGCCCGTTGGGTCGACGAGAGCTTCGTGGCCGCCGACTACGGTCTCGTACCCCGCGAGGAGCTCGACGCACAGCGCTCCGGCCCGCCCCCTGCGCCGTATCGGATCAAGGAGATGCAGGCGGTGGCCGACGCCGCCTGGGAGGGGCACTGGCAGGTGGCCGAGGCGTACGTCGAGGCGGCCGGCCGGGACTGGGACGAGCGGTGGTCGCGGACCGAGTTCCTCCAGCAGGTGGCCTCGGAGGACGACGCCTGGCTCGACGCGTGGCGCGCGGCCAGGCCCTCGAACGGTGACGCGGCGACCGTCCACGCCGGGCTGATGGTGCACCGGGCCTGGGAGATCCGTGGCACCGCGTACGCCGACGCGGTCCCGCGGGAACGGATGAACACCTTCCGTGCCCTCCTGCCTGCCGCGATCGAACAGGCGCGTCAGGCCGCCGGGCTCGACCCCGAGAACCCGGGCCCCTGGGTCGTCATGGTCACCGCCGCCCGCGGAGCGGGGTACCGGCGCGAACAGTTCCAGCCGCTCTGGGACGGCCTGGTCGCCCGGGCTCCGCACCACTACGCGGGTCACTGGCAGGGCCTCCAGTACTGGTGCGCCAAGTGGCTCGGCAGCGACAGGCTGATGAGGGCGTTCGCCGAGGCGGCCGTGCGGCAGGCTCCGCCCGGCAGCCCGCTCGCCGGTCTGCACCTCCACGCGCTGGAAGAACTGGCCGAGCGGACGGGGTCTTCCGCGCTGCCCGCCGGCCGCAGGGCGAAGGGGCTCCTCACCGAGGTCGCGGCTTCCCTCGCCGAGGTCGCCCCCGACAACGAGCACCTGCCCGCGCTGCGTCACCTGCTGGCGCACCACATGGTCCGGACGAAGATGTACGCCGCCGCGCTGGAGCAGTTCCGGCTGATAGGCCCGTGGTGCGGGGCCCGCCCCTGGCGCGAGGGCGACGACCCGGTGAGGGCCTTCGAGCTCGCCCGGGGCACCGCGGCGAAGCTGTCCGGGACGGGCCCGGCCCCCCGGGGCCAGGGCTCCGTCATCTGATGCGGACGGCCGGCACCCCGTCCCCGGGAGAGAGGCGGCACCCGTGAGCGGTCCCGACGACAGCCCGTCCGTCCTCTACGCGTCCGAGCGCACGTTCCGTGTCTGGCGGTACGGGGTCGGGCACTCGCACCTGCTGCTCCGCTCCCTGCCGGACGGCGAGGACACCACGCAGCTCGACCTGCGCTTCGAGATGGTCCGCGCCATGCGGCTCGTCACCCGCTACGAGGCGCTCCGCGTCGTCTCCGTCGACGCGGGCGAGTTCTCGCGCGTCTTCGCGGAGTCGGGTGTTCCGCCCGTCCGGCGGCACACGCAGCTCGTCGTCGGGCTGCGCTCCCGCACCGGCACGGGGTACGTGCAGTGCGGGCGCGTGGTCCTGGACCGCCGGGAGGGGCGGACGTGCGACGGAGAGGATCCGCCCGGTCCCCGGGACGTGGTCTGGAGTCTGCGGCCCGGTGGTCCCGTGCCTCCGTCCTCGCCCTGACCCACCGCGGCGGGGGCCCTACGCGTGGGCCGTCGAGGTCAGCCGCTGCACCCCCCGCGCCGTCTCCGTGACCCCGCTCAGGAAGCCCTGCGCGCGCGGCGAGGCCGTGGCGCGGAGCCACTCCGGGGCGATGTCGCAGACCGCGACGTTCACGCCCGTGCCGGCCAGGGCCAGCGGGAGGGTGTGGACGACCGTGGAGGGGAAGCTGACGATCGTGCGGCCGATGGGGCCGCGGCGGGCGATGAGCTCCAGGGGGAGGTCCGGGCGGACGATCTCCAGGCCGGTGGCGGCTTCCAGGGCGTGGAGCTTCTCGGCGGACTCGCGGCGGTGGGCGAAGTAGCGGGTGGCTCCGTGGGCGCGGGCCAGGGCCGTGACGGCCTCCTGGTACGGGACGGGGTCGACGACGCCCGTCTCGACCAGGGAGGTGCCGACCAGGTCCGCGCCCCTGCCGATGCTGGGCGGGCCGAAGCGGGCCCGGGTCCAGGCGAAGGTGTTCGGGGTGACCGCGATGCCGGGCGGAGCCTCGACCGGCATGGCGGTGAACACCTGGACCGTGTGGTGCTCCGTCGGGGTGAAGCGGCGGCGGGCCGTCGCCGTCACCGGGGCCAGGACCAGTTCACGCGGTCCCGTGCGGCCCCGGCGGTGCCAGCGCGCCAGCCGTTCGCCCCGGGCCAGCTGGGCGACGAACTCCATGGTGGCCGTGCCGTCGTCGACCACCGTGAGGTGATCGGCGCGGACCAGGGTCAGCAGGAGCTGCACATAGCGGGAGAACGGGTCGCCGATCACGATGTGGTCCGCGCGCCGGACCAGGCCGGCCAGGGCGCGCAGGGCCTTCAGGGGGGCGCCGGACTCGCCGCGCGCCTCCTGCCAGCGGACCGTGATGCCCTCGTCGCGGGCCAGCTCCGCCATCCGGCGCAGCTGACCGCGCGACATCGGGTCGACCGGGGGGAGGACGACGACCGTGGTGCCGGCCGGATCGTCTCCCCCCTGGGTGTGAACCCACTCCAGGACGTTCAGGAGCTGGACCGGGCTCTCGACGAAGGCGAGGTTCACCGGTCGGCGCTCAGACCGCGACCGGCTCGGGGGCCGGCGCGTTCTCGGTCTCGGCGACGACGCCCGCGACGCGGCGGAGCTTCTTCATCGGGCCGAGCTCGGACTCGTACACCTTCTTGACGCCGTCGCCGAGCGACTGCTCGATGGTGCGGATGTCGCGGACCAGGCGGGTCAGGCCCTGCGGCTCGACGGAGGCGGCCTGGTCGGAGCCCCACATGGCGCGGTCCAGGGTGATGTGGCGCTCGACGAACGTGGCGCCGAGCGCGACGGCGGCCAGCGTGGTCTGGAGGCCCGTCTCGTGGCCGGAGTAGCCGATCGGGACGTTCGGGTACTCCTGCTGGAGGGTGTTGATGACCCGCAGGTTCAGCTCCTCGGCCTTCGCCGGGTACGTGGACGTGGCGTGGCAGAGCAGGATGTTGTCCGAACCGAGGACCTCGACCGCGTGGCGGATCTGCTTCGGGGTCGACATGCCCGTGGAGAGGATGACCGTGCGGCCGGTGGCGCGCAGGGCGCGCAGCAGCTCGTCGTCGGTGAGGGACGCGGACGCCACCTTGTGGGCGGGGACGTCGAACTTCTCCAGGAAGGCGACGGCCTCGGTGTCCCACGGGGAGGCGAACCAGTCGATGCCGCGCTCGGCGCAGTGCTCGGCGATGGCGGTGTACTCGGCCTCGCCGAACTCGACGCGGTGGCGGTAGTCGATGTACGTCATCCGGCCCCAGGGGGTGTCGCGCTCGATGTCCCACTGGTCGCGCGGGGTGCAGATCTCCGGGGTGCGCTTCTGGAACTTGACGGCGTCGCAGCCGGCTTCGGCGGCGGCGTCGATCAGCGCGATGGCGTTGTCGAGGTCGCCGTTGTGGTTGATGCCGATCTCGCCGGTGATGTAGACGGGGTTGCCGGGGCCGGCGGTGCGGGTGCCGAAGGTGCGCAGGCGGGAGGTGCTCATGGTGGTGCTTCCTTACGTGGTGGGGACTGTGGGGTCAGGGGTGTTGGTGGTGGTGAGGGTGGGGCCCAGCAGCCAGGCCGCGATCTCGCGGATGGCGCCGTAGCCGCCGGGGGTGGTCGTGACGGCGCGCGCGGCGGCGCGTACCGAGTCGTGGGCGCTCGCGACGGCGACGGGCCAGCCGGCCAGCGAGAAGCAGGGCAGGTCGTTGACGTCGTTGCCGACGTAGAGGACCCGGTCGGGGGCGATGGAGTGCTCGTCGCACCAGCGCTTCAGCGCCTCGTCCTTGCGGTCGATGCCGTGCAGGACGGGGATCCGGAGCTTGCGGGCGCGGGCGGCGACGACCGGGTTCTGCTCGGTGGAGAGGATCAGGAGGGGGACCCCGGCCTTGCGCAGCGCGGCGATGCCGAGCCCGTCGCCCCGGTGCACGGCGACGGTCTCGCGGCCGTCGGAGTCGATCATGACCCGGTCGTCGGTCTGGGTGCCGTCGAAGTCGAGGACGACCGCGTCCACGTCCCCGAGGGAGGGCAGCGGGGAGGGGTCGAGGAGCGGGGCGAGCGCGCGGGCGCGGGCCAGGTCGTGCGGGTCGTCGATCTCCAGCACCCGGGCCGGGTCGGTGGGGACCAGGGCGGTGTGGCCGAAGAAGCGGTGGCGGTGGGTGCGGAAGCCCGCGGCGTCCATCGCGTAGGCGGCGCCGGTCTCCAGGTGGTCCTGGGGGCGGTCCTGGCGGCGGGGGCGTACGGACTTGTCGTGGTTGACGCCGTACGTGCCCTCCTCGACCGCGTGCCCGTCGCGCCAGACGAATCCGTGGAACGGGGCGACCGTGACGGCCGTGTCCGCCCCTTCGCGGGCCACCGCCCTGGCGACCCCGTCGATGTCGTCGCGGGAGACGAACGGGCTGGTGCACTGGACGAGGAGGACCACGTCGACGGTGCGGGCGCGCTCGGCCTCGTAGACGTCCATCGCGTGCAGCACGGCCGCTTCGCTGGTGGCCGTGTCGCCCGCGATGGCGGCGGGGCGCTCGACGCAGTGCAGCCGGTGGGCGGCGCGGAGGTCGGCGGCGGCGGTGCGGGCGGCCTCGGCGATCGCCCCGTCGTCGGTGGTGACGACGACGTCGGTGACCTCGGGGGCGGCGAGCGCGGCGCGGACGGCACGGGCGACCAGGGGGATGCCGCCGACCTCGGCGAGGTTCTTGGCGGGGACGCCCTTGGATCCGCCGCGGGCGGGGATCACGGCGAGGACGGTCGGGGTCGGGGGCGGCTGCATCGCTGCTCCTGGTGTCATGGCGGTGGCTGAAGGGGTGGTCACAGCTCCCCCATCCGGCGGATCACGGGGGCGACGCGCTGGACGCCCTGGCGGTAGGCGCCCCGGGCCGCGTTGCGGACGGTCTCGCGCACCGCGCCCCGGACCCGGCCGGGCTCCCGCGACGCGGCCGCGCCGGGCAGCGGGGTGCCGTCGGGGGCCAGGTGGTGGCGGCCGAGGATGCCGGGGAGGTAGCCGGGGGCGGTGGCGGGTGTGTAGTAGGGGGCCAGGGGCGCCGGTTCGCCCGCGTCGAGCAGGGCGGTGACCTTGGCGCGGGCCGTGTCGTAGGCGGTGCCGTACGAGCCGTCGGCGGCGACGCCCTGCCCGGCGACCCACGCCGTGTCGGGCCGGGGCCGGATCCCGCCGTCGAGCGTGTCCCAGGAGGTCAGGAGTCCGGAGCCGACGAAGTGGTGGTTGCCGAGGGGCTCCCGTACGCCGAGGTCGGTGAGGATCGCGGTCGGGATGCGGCGGTGCAGGGACTCCAGCGCGGCCGTGGAGGAGACCGTGACCAGGAGGTCGGTGCGGTCCAGCACCTCGCCCATGTGCCCGTACACCAGGCGGAAGTTGGGCGGCAGACCGCCGGGCAGCCGCTGCGCGAGCTTCTGGTAGGGCAGTTCCTCGATGTGCGTGGTGTGCTCGCCGGGCTTGGAGCGCAGCTTGAGCAGCACCTCGCGGCGCGGGTGCAGCCGGGCGTGCTCGACGAGCCTGCGCAGCAGGTACGTACGGTCGGCGCGGGAGGCCGGTACGGAGGGCTGGGCGGCGAACACCACCGTGTCGCGGCCCTCTTCGGGCCGGTACGGGGCTCCGCCCAGGAAGGGGAGGGCGGCCTCGGTGACGGCCGAGGCGTCGGCGCCCACCCCCTCGTACACCGCGCGGAACCGTTCCGCGTCGTGGGCCGAGTTGGCGAGGACGACGTCCGCGCCGTGCCGCAGGAGGAGGCCGTCGGCGAGCTTCTCGTAGACGACTCCGACGTATCCGGTGACGACGACGGGCCGGCGCGGCAGGCCGAGGGCGGCGATTCCGTGCAGCATGGCCTGGACGCCACCGCCGACGAGGGCGAGGACGACGAGGTCGTATCCCTCGTCGCGCACGGTGTGCAGGAACTCGACGGCGGTGACCTCGCGGACCCGCTCGGCGTCGATCCCGACCTCGCCGACCTCCGCGAGCTGGCGGGGGGTCGGGGTGGCCCGGCCGCGCAGCAGCAGCCCGCTGACCTCGACGGGGTGCACTCCCCGTCCGTCCCCGGCGGCCTCGGCGGTCAGGCGGCGCGCGGTGAGCGCGCCCCATTTCCACCGGGTGTCGGAGTCGGCGAGGACGGCGACCCGGAGCGCCGGTCGGGCGGCGGGGGTCTCGGCCGGTTCGGCCTCATGGCTGGTACGTGGGGGCACGTCGAAGAAGTTAGGAAGGCATTTCGATGCGCGGCCCAACGCGATGGCAACAGATGGTTAACAGCGAGCCGACGATTGGGGAGTGGCCCCGAATACGCCCTCAATTCCCGTTACGGAAAAGGCGATTCACCTGTGCGCCGGGCTTTGTTCACCTCCTGGGCGCATTGCGGAAAAGGAAAGGGCCACAGCCGCACCTAACGTGATGCGCGTGGTTAAGCTCTCCGTCATCGTGCCGTTCTTCAACGTGCAGACCTACGCGCCCGACACCCTCAGAAGTCTGCGGGCCAACGCCCGCGAGGACTTCGAGTTCCTTCTCGTCGACGACTGTTCGACCGACGGGACACCCCGGCTGCTGCGCCGGGCCGCCGACGAGATTCCCGGAGCGGTACTGCTGCGGCACGAGGTGAACGGCGGTCTCGCGACCGCGCGCAACACCGGCCTGGCGGCGGCGCGCGGCGAGTACATCGCCTTCCTCGACGGCGACGACTGGCTGGCCCCCGGGCACTACGCACGGCTGGTGGCCAGGACCGAGGCGCTGGGCTGCGACTTCGTGCGCACCGACCACGTCCGGGCGGACGGCAGGACGCGGACGGTGCGCCGGGTCCCGCACGGGCCGCACGGGGTGGTGAGCGACCCCCGGGCGGCGATCCTGCCCGCCCACCGCACCACTTCGGTGGACTACGCGTTCGCCTGGGCGGGCCTCTACCACCGGCGGCTGCTGGACCGGGGGCTGCTGCACTTCACCGACGGGCTGCGCACGGCCGAGGACCGGCCGTGGATCTGGCGGCTGCACCGGGAGGCGGAATCCTTCGCCACCCTGGGCCTGCTCAGCCATTTCTACCGGCGCGGAGTGGCCACGTCACTGACCCGGATCGGCGATGTGCGGCGGCTCGATTTCCTGCGCGCTTTCGACCAGGTGATCGCCGAGACGGCCGCCGACCGTGACGCGGACGCTCTGCTGCCGAAGGCCGTACGCACGTATTGCGCGGTCATCGCCCATCATCTGGGCGCCCTCGACGCATGCGAACCGGCCGTGGCCCGCGAACTGAAGTCGCGCGGCGCGGCGGCCCTGGGACGCCTGCCGCAGCGGCTCCTGGACGAGGCGCTCGACGCCATGGACGTGACACGAGCGACCCGGGTGCGCAGGCTGCGCCGCCGTCCGGTCGCCGCGAAGGGGGCCTCGGCCGCATGACCATCCGGATCTTCCACGCCTCCTCGCCCGCCGCGACGGTGCTGCTCGCCGCGGCGATCGACGCGGGCTGCTTCACCGAGCCCGACCGCCGGATCCTGCTGCTGTCCCGGACGGGGCCGGTCCCGGAGACCGTCGCCGACGTCGCGGAGACCGCCGGCTTCGAGCGGCTGCGCACCCGGTTCGACGAGGTCCTCTCGTGGAACGACGCGATCTCCCCCTTCCACCCGGCCGGCTGGACGCCCCGGGCGGACGACGCCCCGTTGTGGGAGCGCCACTTCCGGCGCGCCTGGGGTCTCGGCGACGAGGAGCTGGAGCTCGTCGTCGACTCCCCGCACGCCGGTCCCGCCCGGGCCCTCACCCAGGTCTTCGCCGGTGTCCCCGTCGATGTGTACGCGGAGGGGCCCGGCGGCTACGGCCCGACCGGGGAGAAGATCCCCCCGCTGACCGGGGTCCGGGTGCGACGGCTGCTCCATCCGGACCTGGTCCCGGGGGCGCGGCTGTTGTTGCTGGGCGAGTACGGGGTGGAGCAGCGGACCGTGCCGGCCGAGGCGATCACCAGGGTCGTCGGTGAACTGGCGGACGCGGAGGTGGATCTGCCCGCCGTCGAGGGGCCGTGCGCGCTGCTGCTGGGGCAGGATCTCGCCGGGGCCGGGCTGATCCCGGCGGCCGAGGAGGCGGGGCTGCGGCGGGAGATGGTGCGCGGGGCCGCGGCCCTGGGCCACCGCCGGCTGGTGTTCGCACCGGACCCGTACGCGCCGTGGGAGGACTCGGCGGCGCCGCGCGCCGAGGCGGAGCGGCTGGGCGTGGAGCTGACCGTGCTGGACTCCGCGCGGCCCGTCCCGGCCGATGTGCTGCTGCACCGGCTGCGGCCCGCGCTGGTCGTCGGCTGCACCTCGGCCGCCCTGTTCGGGGCGGCCCGCTTCTACGGGCTCCCGGTGGCGGCGGTCGGCACGGGGCTGCTGCTGGAGCGGCTGACCCCGTACGAGAACGCCGAGCGGATACCGGCGACGCTCGCGGACGCCCTGCTGCCGGGGCTCGGTGACGCGCAGGCGGTGGCCGCGCGGGCGCCTGACGCCGGGGCGGAGTTGGACGACCTGCTCGCGGCCGTCGGCTTCGCGATGCGGCCGCGGGTCCGCCCCGATCTGCGCCCGGCGGCCGAGCGCTATCTCTCCACCCACCTGGACGACCGCACCTGGCGCTACTTCAAGCGCCGCCGCCTGGCCTCGCTCGCGCTTCCCGGCGTGGTCCCGGCCCGGCTGGCGTTCCTGCGGGGCAACCCGACCCTGCGCCGGGTGGCCCGGCGGGCCAGGGCGCTGCGGAGCGGCCGGGGCTGAGGGGGCCGGTGCGGGCTCGGGCGGCCGGGGCCGAGGGGGCGGCCGGAGCGGCCGGGGGTGGCGGGGCCGAGGGGGCGGCCGGGGGCCGAGGCGGCCCCCTCCCTTCGGGCGTGGCGGGCGTGCGGGGCGCTCAGCCCAGCACCTTGCTCGCGCCGACCCGGCCCCACAGCATGGCCGCGCCGAACGACAGGGCCGTCGTGGCCACCGTGATCCCGACGACGAGCGCCGCGGCGGCGGGGCCGCCCAGGTCCGCCCGGACGAAGGCGTCGGTGAGGACGCCCAGCACGAGTACGTGCGCCAGGTAGGCCCCGAACGAGGCGTCGGCCAGCCGGGCCAGCGCCGGGCGCAGCCGCTCCGGGACGCGCAGGCCGTGCAGGGAGAGCAGGACGCCGCAGCTGAACAGGGCCACCAGGACGTGGGCGTACGGGATCGCGTAGTGCACCTCGTGCTGGTAGGCGATCACCCCCGCCAGTCCGGCCGCGGCGAGCAGCAGCCAGGGGAACCGCCGCCGGCCGAACGTACCGGCGGGGGCGGCGAGCAGCAGCGCCCCGAGCACCGCGTAGATCAGCTGGTACGGTCCGAACGCCCAGCCGAAACGGGGCAGTTCGCGTCCGGTGGCCTCGGCCAGGTCACCGAACAGCGAGGGCGCGGACGCCAGGACCAGCAGCACCGCGCCGAGGCCCCAGGGCCGCCTGCCCGACCTGACCAGCACCACCAGCCCCAGGACCATGATCACGGGGAGGTAGGCGTAGAGGTACCAGAGGTGGTAGGCGGGGCGGACCGAGGCGAACACGGAGTCCAGCGCCAGCTCGCCCACCGGACCGTCGTTGGTTCCGCGCAGCCTGCCCCAGGCGAGGTAGAGCGCCGTCCAGACGGCGAGGGGGACCACGATCCGCACGATGCGCCGCCGCAGCCGTGCGCCGTCCTTCGGCGGGGCCCCGACCAGGACCACCCAGCCGGCGATGGCGAAGAAGAGGGGCACGGCGAAGCGGCCCAGGGAGTCGGCGGTCAGCCCGGCCCAGTAGGTCCCGGGCCCCTGCGAGGCCGTCCGGTCCACGGCGTTCACGAAGGCCGATCCGGCGTGCAGACCGATCACGCCGAACGAACAGAGCAGCCGGATCAGGTCGATGTCGTAGCGGTGCTCGCGGACGGGACGCGGCGTCTCGGGGGCCGCCTGCGCCGGGGCGGGGGCGGGGGGTGTGGTCGGCATGGTCCTCAGGGGGTGGACGGGGCGGGGCGGGCGTCACGCGCGGTCCCGTGGGCGGGTGACGTGGTCCTCGGCGGCGGGCCGGGGCACGGGGACCACGGGTCCCGCTCCCGGGTCGCCGAACGGATCGGGCAGGCCCGTCAGTTCACGCAGCCGGGCGAGGTTGTCCCGGGTCACCGACCACAGCCGCTGCTGCCGGTCGTGGACGTCGGCCACCGCCGCCGGATGGTCGGCCAGCACGGCGAGGGCCCGTTCCGCGAGCCGGGCGCCGAGGTCGCGCTCATGGACGGAGACGCCCCAGTCGGGCCGGTCGATGTCGGCCAGGAAGTAGGCCAGTTTGGGGTGCGAGACCAGGCTGACGACGGGGGTGCCGCAGCCGAAGGGGATCATCCCGGCGTGCCCGCGCATCCCGATCACCAGCCGGGTGCGCCGGTAGAGGTCGCGGATGCCGTCGTTGGAGAGCAGGTACAGGGGCTCGACGGGGAGCCTGAGGCCGTGCTCCCGCCGCAGATCGTCGACGAAGCGTTCGTCGGCGGGCATGTGCGCGGCGTAACGGACCTCCGCCGACGCGGAGACGGCCCGGACCGCCGCGGCCATCTCCGCGAGGAAGTGCCCGTAGTCGTGGCCGAAGCGGAGCCCGGCGCGGTCGTAGGCGCAGTTGATCAGCACGGTGTCCTCCCGCGGGCCCGGTTCGTCGAGGCGGGGGTCGAGGTGGCGGGCGACCGTGGTGGGGCAGGGCTGGTAGCGCACCCTCTCGCGCAGTGAGGCGGGCAGCAGTTCCCTGACCCGGGCGACGGAGCCGTGGTTGCGCAGCCCGAAGAACGCGGACCGCTCGACCAGGGCCCGCAGGGAGGCCGCGAAGCGTTCGCGGCGGTAGCGCTGGCCGTCGAAGACGTTGTAGCCGACGGCGAAGACCGCCAGCGGGGCGGTGATCCGGGCCAGGACGTCGTCGGGGATGTTCCACTGCCAGCCGCTGTTGCCGTTGGGCGCGGTGTCGGGGAGGAAGAGTCCCCCGCCGCCGACGATCACGGCCCGCCGGGCGTTGAGGCGTTCGAGGGAGGCGTCGTCGACCAGCAGGTGCGCGTGCTGCTGGTGCCAAGCCTCCGGGCCGGTGTCGGAGGTGAAGCAGGCGCGGACCGCCTCGGGCAGCACCTTGTCCCCCGCGTTCTCCTCGCCGTCCGCGAACAGGGCCACATGGGCCAGCTGTTCGTCCGGCCGGGCGCTGACCGGCTTCCGGGAGGCCGCGGCCAGTTGGGTCGTACGGGCGTACCAGGCACGGCAGTTGGCGTCGGTCGGGTCGGCCTCCAGGCCCGCGAGCGCATAGCCCCGGGCGTCCTCGGTGCGGCCCAGCAGCCAGGCCAGGCGCGCCAGTTGGCCGAAGGCGCGGGGTGCGAAATCCGGTGAGGCGGTCGCCAGCAGCAGGTGCGTCTCGGCCTCCTCGTACCGGGACAGCGCCATCAGGCAGACGCCGAGCGTCTCGTGGCAGCGCGGCAGGTCGGGGCGGTCCGCGACGGCCTCGCCCAGCAGCGCCACGGCCTCGTCGTGCCGGCCGCGCCCCCGGTGGATCTCGGCGAGCTGCCGGACCAGGTCGATCGGCGGCCGGGGCCGGCCGGGGTACGGGAGCGCGAGGTGCAGCAGCAGATCGGGGTGCTTGGCACCGGGGAGCGCGAGGTACGCGGCCCGGAACTCCTCGTCCCCCAGCTCGAAGCGGTCCCTGGCCGCCCGGGCGGGGGCGAGACCGGCCGGGGCCGCGGGGACCCCGGCGAAGTTCAGGACGACGACGCCCTCGGGGACCGGCAGGTCGTCGTGCAGCCGTCGCGCCCGGAAGTCGGCACGGGAGTCCAGGGGGACGAGGAGACCTTCCGGGACGTCCTTCGCGGTGGGCCCCGCGGGACCGAGGTCCTGGCGCTGGATCACCATCAGCCCGTCGTCGGGGAGGCCGCCGCGCGGGTCCGGGGCGCCGTCGGGCCCGGGGCGCGGCACGGCGGCCACGCCCGTACGGAGTCCCAGCAGGGCGTCGAGCCGGCCGAGCACGACCATGGCGGGGGTGAGGGCGACGACGGTGTCGTACCCGTCGAGGCGGAACACGTCGTCGCGTCCGCCGGCCGGGCGCGGAATCAGCCGGGGGTGCAGTCGGCGCGCGGCGTCGAAGGCGTCGTCCGGCAGACCGGGGTGCAGGACGACGACGTCCTCGCAGAGGGTCGGGTCGCTCAGCGCGAGGCTGCGCAGGAGGGCCCGGAGTCCGGGCAGTTCGCCCGCGTCGGCGACGTACACGGCGAAGGCGATCCGGCGCTTGCCGGTGACGGCGCGGCGGTCGTCGGCGGCCTCGGTCGCGGAGCCGGGCGCCGGCGCCGAGCCGGGCGTCGCGACGGACCCGGAAGCCGCCACGGAGCCGGGCGCCGACGCGGGGTCGGGCGTCGTCGAGGGGTCGGGGTGGGTCATCCGAGGGTGATCCTCACTGCGGTGTCGTCCGTGGTCCCGGTCCGCGATCCGATCCACTCCCGCTCGCGCGGGGCCAGGGCCGCAGGTCCTTCGAAGCCGAGGAGGTCCACCCGGGCCGGGGTGCCCAGGAAGTCGAGGAGCCGCAGCACGGTGTACGCGGTGCTCGCGGGTCCCGCGCCGCCCGGCTCCTCGCCGAGCAGCGCCGGGTCGTGCAGCGGGCGGCGCAATGTGGCGTCGCCCACGCGGTCCTGGGCGCCGGGCACGAGCCGGCCGCGCAGGGCGAGCCGCCAGTGCGGGAGCGGGTCGCCGAAGACCAGCCGGACGCCCGCCCGCCGGTCCCAGCGGGGTCCCTTCCACGGGGTGTCGCCGCGCAGGGTGCAGGCGTGGAGATCGGTGCGGGCGGTGGGTGCGGTGTGGCGTGTCTCGTCGCAGCGCACGACGAGGTCGTAGCCCTCGATCAGGGCGGCCAACGAGCTGCCGGGCCGCCGCTCCTGCTCGGCGGTGCGCGGGGTGTCGGCGACCAGGCACACCGTGCGGCCCGCGACGAGCCGGCGCAGCCCGGGCACGCCGATGGGTTCGGCCCCGCCCAGCAGCGGGTCGGCCATCGGGTCGCGGTCCGAGAGCCGGCGGTGCTCGGCGTAGAGCGCGGCGAGCCGGCGCACCGACGGGTCCCCGGCCCCGTGTGCGGCGGTACGGAGCCGGACGAGGTCGGTGAAGGCGGCGCGGGCCTCGGCGGCGGGCAGGTGGCGCGACAGACGGGCCGCCGCCCCGGACCCCTCCGCACCCCGCGCGAGACGGGTCCCCTCCGCACCCCCCGGCGCACGGGCCGCCGCCCCGGGCTGCTCCGCACGGTCCCCCGGCGTCCCCCACGACAGCGCCAGCGCCTCGTCGATGCGGTCCCCGGCGGCGCGGAGGGTGGCGATCCGGCGTTCGACGTCACGGGAGGCGGCGGTGTTCCGCTGGAGCGCGAGGTGGCGTTCGTACGCGGTGACCGCCTCCTCGCCGCGGCCGAGCGCGTCCAGGGCGTTGCCGCGCAGCCGCCAGGCGCCCTTGGAGCGGGCGCGCAGGCCGGTCGCCTCGTCGGCGAGGGCCAGGGCGAGGCGGGCCTCCGCGTCGCCCCCGCCGTCCAACGCCTGCTGCCCGGTCCGCAGCAGCGCGTCGAACACGTCGGCGCCCGGGGTGGAGCACGCGGTGGTCAGGGCGCCGATCGACGCGATCAGGCGGGTGCGGCGGGCGTCGGTGAGGGGGCCTTCGGCCGCGAGGGCCGAGAGGTGGTCGCCGCAGAGCCGCAGCGCGGCCCGGAGCTCCGGGTCCGGTCCGCCGCCGGGGCGTCCCGGGGCCGGTGTTCCGGGCCGTCCCGCCAGCGCACGTACTGACGTGAGCAGCCCGGTGAGGGTCTGGCCCATGCTGGTTCCGCCGTTCTGTGAGTCGGACGCCGGCCGGGGCGCACGCCCCGGCCCCGGGTCAGAGGCCCAGGGTGCTGCGGGTGCGCCGTACGGTGCGGCGCAGCCGGACCGCCGCTCCCCGGGGGCCGCCGCCGGGCAGGGTGAGGCTCTGCAGGCGGCGGCGCTTGAAGTAGTGCTGGGTCGTGGGGTCGAGCCGCTCCCGCAGCCAGGCTTCGGCGTCGGGGCGCAGCCCGGGGTTGAGCTTGGCCTGCATGCAGTAGCCGACGGTCCGTACCAGCGGGGCGAGGGTGTCCGGCGCGGTGCGCGGCAGCGGGGGCACGGCTTCGGTGCCCTGCGCGTCCAGGTCGGGCACGAGGTGGTCGGTGATCGTCAGCGGGACGCGGTTGCTGTTCTCGTAGGGGGTGATCCGGTCGAGGACCAGCCGGGTGCCGACGCGGGCGACGGGGATGCCGTAGTAGACGGCGGCGGTGAACATCGCGGTGGAGAAGCAGCCGACGACGAGGGCGGGCGCGCACCGTTCGTACAGCGTCTCGGCGAGCAGCGGGCTGTCCAGCGTGGTGAGCCGTACGCCGAGTTCGGCGGCGGCCTCGTCCAGGGCGCGGGAGTAGCGGGCCGGGGCGGTGGGGTGCGGCTTGAAGAGGAGGGAGGTGTGCCCGGCGCGGGCGGCTCCGCGCAGCATCCGGATGTGCAGCTCCTCCTCCTCCTGTGGGGTGAGGATGGTGAGGGCGGCGAGGTACTGGCCCAGCAGCATGGCGGTGGGGGCGGCGGCCTCGGCGGCGGCGAGCCCCCTGTCGCCCTCGGCGGCCTCGGCGATCTCGGAGAGGACGGCGCGGAAGGCGTCGTCGGGGACGAGCTCCGGCTCGACGCCGGCCTCGGCGAGGAGGAGCGGGCGCAGCCCGGTGACCAGGTCGAGGTGGAGGACGCGCCGGATGCGGCAGGCGATGGACTGGGGCAGCCGGTTGCGGGTCGGGCCGTAGCTCATCAGGCCGTCGGCGTAGACGTGGACGGCGCTCTCGGAGAAGATCGCGGCCAGTGCGCGGGCCGGGTTGACCTGGATGGACTCGACGGCCAGGTCGACGGGGGCGTCGGGGGCGATGTCCCAGGCCAGGCGGAAGGCCCGCTGCCACAGGACGGTCTCCTCGGAACGGGGGCCCCAGCCGCTGGGGTGGTGCGGGCTGATCGCCTCGTTCCAGTCGACGACGGCGTCGAAGCGGGCGGCGAGGGAGCCGTAGCCGCGCATCTCCTCCAGGCGCAGGGCGGTTTCGGGGACGGCCGCGTTGTTGGAGACCAGCAGGATGCGGTGGCTGTCGAGGGCCCGGCCGAACTGTCCGGCGTCGAGCGCCGCGGCGAGGGTGGCCGCCCCGTAGAGGGTGGACACCTGGAAGATCTGGGCGCGCACGGGCTTGCGCCCGGACGTGGATGCGGGCGTGGCTGCGGACTGCGGTACGGGCATGGGTCAGGCGGCCTTCTGCTTGGTGCGCAGACGGCTCAGCAGCGTGCCGCGCTTGTCGTCGATCATCGTCAGGGTGCGGTCGAGCACGTCCTGCGGCATCCGGCCCAGCGCGGCGGTGGACTCGGCGCGCAGCTTCCGGGCGGTGGCGGGCTCGTAGTCGTCGGCCTTCTCGTTGTGGAAGGCGATCATCGCGCAGTAGGTGCGGACGGCCTTGGGCAGCAGCGTCTTCGCGTCCCGGTCGGTGCGCAGCTGGTCGAGCAGCGCGTCGTAGGCGGGGAAGAAGTCGAGCTGGCGGGCGTCCTTGATCTGGGTCAGGGAGGTGGTGACCCCGCGCCGGTAGAAGACGCCGTACAGCCCGAGCGCCGCGTAGCTGCGGGCGCGCAGATGCAGCTGCCAGATCCACAGCCGGTCCTCGGCGGTGCGCAGTTCCGTGGCGAAGCGCTGGGCGCCGTCCGCGAAGAGGCGCCGGTGGTAGATCCCGGCCCAGACGAACGGGTAGTCGACCATGGTCTCGCGCTCGGGCACCCCGATGCCGTCGCGGGGGTCGAGCAGGGTGTCCCGCAGCGGCGCGGGGGCGCGCCGCACGACGCGGGTGGTGCCGGTGGACTGGACGTGGTCGGTGCGGGCGAAGTCGCAGTCGAGTTCCTGGGCGGCGCGCACCAGCCGGTCCAGATGGCCGGGGGCGTACCAGTCGTCGCCGTCGAGGAAGGTGAGGTAGTCGCCCTCGGCGGCGTCGATGCCGCTGTTGCGGGCGGCGGCGATCCCGACGTTCGTACCGTGTCTGATCACCCGGGCGCGCGGCAGGCGCTCGGCCCAGTGGTCGACGATGTCCCGCGTGCCGTCGGTGGACGCGTCGTCGACCAGCAGGAACTCGATGTCCGGGTCCGCGTTGCGGGCCAGGCTGCCCAGCGTGGTCGGAGCGTAGGCCGCGACATTGTGGAGCGGTACGACAACGGACAGTTTCGGCACGCGCGCCTCGCCTTCGATCATGGTCCCGACAACCTAGTGAGACGGCGGAAGGATCGGGTGACGGCCGCCACGACAGCGGGTGAACTCTGCGCGTCCGCGGCATGACCGGGCACGCGGCGGGGAAGTCCCCGCGAACGGGGCTTGACCTCAACTCCGCTTGAGGTCCTACGTTCTGAGCCATGGACTACTCACACGACGACGCGGGACTCGCCCGCCAGCCGATCGGCTACTGGAGCTGGGCCGCGCACGAGGCGACGGTCACCCACATCCGGGCCGCGCTGGCCGAACACGGACTCACCCAGCCGCCCTGGTGGGTGCTCAACCAACTGGAGGGCGCGGGCGAGGAGGGACGGGGCCGGGCCGAGCTGGTCACCATGCTCAGCGGCTACCTCGACACCGGGGCGGACGGCATGGAGGAGGCCGTCGAGGGCCTCCTCGAACGGGGCCTGGTCACCGAGGACTCCGGGGCCCGGCTGCGGAGCACCCCCGAGGGGCGGGCACTGCGCGAGAAGGCGTACGCCCGGGTCTCGCGGGCGAGCGCGGAGATCCACGAGGGCATCCCCGAGGCGGAGTTCGTCGCCGCGCTGAAGGTGCTCCAGCGGATGATCCACAACGTCGGGGGGAAGGCCTGGCACCACTGAGGGCGCCCGGCCCGCCTCCCGGACGGCGTCTACACGCTGCTGAAGGAGAGCTTGGCAGCGAACCCGAGGAACAGCACACCCGCGGCGGAAGTGGCCCCCGCCGACAGCCGCTTGCGGCGGCGGAAGGCGGCGGCCAGGCGGGTGCCGCCGAAGATCAGCACCGAGAGATACGCGAAGCTGGCGAGCTGGAGCAGCGTACCGAGCACCAGGAACGACAGCGCCGGGTAGGCGTAGCCCGGGTCGACGAACTGGACGAAGAAGGAGATCAGGAACAGGATCGCCTTCGGGTTGATCAGGCTGACCACCAGGGCCCGCCGATAGGGCCGCTCCACGGGGGCCGCCGCTCCGGAGGCCCCGGCCGCGTCAGCCGTCCCGGAGGCGTCCACCGTCTCCACGAGCTCGGCGGTACGGCGGTGCCGCTCGCGCCAGAGGGCCGCGGCGGCGCGCAGCATCCCGATGGCCATCCAGGTCAGATAGGCCGCGCCCGCGTACTTGACGACCGCGAAAAGCAGGGGCGTGGTCTGGAGCAGGGACGCCGCGCCCAGCGCGGAGAGCGTCATCAGGATGGCGTCCCCGGTCCAGACGCCCGCGGCGGCCGAATAGCCGGTGCGCACGCCGCGACGGGCCGCGACGGAGAGCACGTACAGCGAGTTCGGCCCCGGAAGGAGAACGATCAGCGCCAGACCGGCGAGATAGGTCGGAAGATCGGTGACACCCAGCATGGACGGAGTCTCGCACGCCCGTACGGGGTGGCGTCCAGGGGGTTTCACCAGGCGATATCGACGGCCCGGCGCCGCCCGGAGGAGAGCTGTTCCGGGCGGGCCGGACCCGGCCATGATCCACCGGGCGCCCCCTCGGGGGGCTGGACGCGCGGCCGAGGTCCGGCGGAGGATTCGGTGACCGGGCCGGACGGGAATCCGTACAGGAGGCGCCGGACCGGCGGGTGATCCAGGGGGACCGAACATGGCGGACACGAACAGCGGGTGGGACGGCCGGGGAACGAGCGGCCCGGGCGGGGCGCCGGGCCCGGCAGCGGGGCCGGGCCCGGTCGCCGGGCGGTGTGCGGGCGGAAGGCCCCGGGGGCGTCGCGCCGTCGCCGCCTCCCTCGTCGCGCTGGCCGCCCTCGCGACGGGGTGCGAGCCCGGGACCGCCGAGGGGGCGCAGGAGGTGGCGCCGCCGGCGCGGGCCACGCGGGCGGCCCCACCCGCCCCGAGCCCCTTCCTCACGGCCCCCGCCCCCACCCCCGCGGCCGAGGACGCGAAGCCGAGCGCCGCGCCGCCGCCCGGCCCGTCGGCGTCCACCGCCGCCCCGGCTCCGACGAGGGCCCGTCCGAAGCCACCTGCGCCGAGCACCGCGCCGCCGCCGCGCGTCCTGATGCGTACGGGGTCCGAGAGCGACCGGGTACGGGAACTCCAGGCCCGGCTCCGCCAGATCGGCCACTTCGGGCGCAATCCCACCGGCTACTACGGCTCCGTCACCGCCGACGCCGTACGGTCCTTTCAGGCCAAGCGGCGGCTGCCCGTCACCGGCAGCACCGACGCGGTCACCTGGCAGCGGCTGCTGGCCATGACCCGGGTGCCGACGGCCGAGGAGCTGGACCCGCCGACCGAGCGGCCGTTGGCCGCGCCGGACGAACGGTGCCTGAAGGGCCGGGTCCTGTGCATCAGCAAGGAGAGCCGGACCCTGGCGTGGATGAGGGACGGCAAGGTCCTCTCCGCCATGGACGTGCGCTTCGGCTCGGAGTACACGCCCACCAGGGAGGGCGTGTTCGAGGTGTTCTGGAAGTCCCGGGACCATGTGTCGACGCTCTACGACACCCCGATGCCGTACGCCCTGTTCTTCAGCGGCGGCCAGGCGGTCCACTACTCCGCCGACTTCGCGGCCAACGGTTACGGCGGCGCCTCGCACGGCTGCGTCAACGTACGGGACAAGAAGAAGGTCGCGGCCCTGTTCGACCAGGTGAAGAACGGCGACAAGGTCGTCGTCTACTCGTGATCCGGCGCACGGCCGGCACGAGGGAGGAGAGGGCGCGGACGGGACCGGGGGAACGTGTCCCGCCCGCGCCGATGCGCTGAGCCGAAGGTACGGGGGGAACCCCGGCTCGTTGCGCGGCCGATGACCAGTCGGCTCACTCTGTACTGCGCCCGGCCTCCGAAAAACGTCACACCCGGCCGCACGGACCGCTCGCGGGAGGTCTGGAACCGCAGGTCAGCGGCGGTCGGGCCGTCAGCGAGCGGTTCCGGTCACCCACGGGCGATTCCGGTCGTCCATGAGCGAGCGCGTCGATCCGCACGTCCCGTCAACGGGCCGGTACGGAGTCCGGGCCGGAGCTCCTCGGGAGCGGCGAGGTCCCGGTGTCCGTATCCGGTGCCACGCCGGAGCGAGGTACGGGATGGAAGGAGACGGGCGGCAGCGAGCCGCCGTCGCCCGGCCCGTTCTGGCCGTCGTCGTCATCGTCGTCGTCACCGTCACCGCCGCCGGAGCCGCCGTTCCCCCCGCCTCCGCCGCCCGGGCCGCCGCCGTCGAGGAGGCGGTCGCAGAAACGTTCCAGGTTCTTCTCGCCCTTGGCGAACTCGACCAGTTGGCGTCGGCTGCGGTCGTCCAGCGTGCCCTCGCGGAAGGCCTTGCAGGCCTTGACGGACTTCTCGTACCAGTTGCCCGAGTCCGTGTCGCCGCCGGATCCGCCGGGCTTCTCCTCCTGGCCGGTGCCGCCCGCGGCCGTCTCCTCATGGCCGCCGCCCGGCTTGTCCTTGCCGCCCGGGCGGTCCTCGCCGGGCTCCCGGCCGGTTTCGCCGGTCCGCGCGCCGTCGGGTCGCGCGGGCCCTTCGGACTCCCTGGTCCCCGGCGAGGAGGACTCCTCCGACGCGTCGGGCGAGGCCGGGTCCGCCGGGGACGACGGGTCGACCGCCGGGCCGTCGGAGATCAGCGGCCCCGGGGTGACGGCGGCCGACACGGAGGTGGCGGGCGCGGGCGAGCCCTGCCCGCCGAAGGCCCCGGTGAACACACCGGTGCCGGCGGCGACCGCCACCCCGCCGAGCGCGCAGCCCGCCAGCGAGGCGACCAGGCCGAAACGGACCGGCCGGCTCCAGCGCGGGCGGCGGGGCGGGGTCTCGGGTCCGCGGCCGATGTGGACGGCGTGCAGCTGACCGGGCCGGCCGGGGACGGCGGCACCGGCGGACAGACCGCCGAGCCGGTCCACGCCGTTGCCGTGACCGGCCTGCCGGAACGCGGCGAGAACCGCGTCCTCGCCGGGGAGTTCGCCTGCCGGGGACCGGTGTCCCCCGCGCGCCGCGCCGAGTGCTTCGGCGAGCCGGAAGGCGTCGGTGCGGGCCTCGTCGCCGACGGGGACGACCGGTTCGCCGCGGAGCAATCTCTCCGCCGCGTCCTTGTCAAGCCACTCGTAGTGCTCGTCGGCCATCACATGTCCTTCTGCGTCCACGGTCGCGAATGCGTCACACCGGGAGTGACCCCGGCGGGCGCCGCCGGACCGCCCCGCCCGGGGCGCTGCGCGGGCACGGCACCGAGCCCGGCGCCCCCGGCCGCCCCTTGGCCCGCGCCGTCGTCACCGCCCTGTGCCGGCTCCGGAACGCCGTCCACGGGGGCGTCGCCCCGGTGCGTCCCGGGGTGCTCGGCGCCGAGGAGTTCGGCCAGCCGTTTGAGGCCCCGGTGGGCGGCGGTGCGTACGGCGCCGGGCCGCTTGCCGAGGGTCTGCGCCGCACTCTTCGCGTCGAGCCCGACGACCACCCGGAGCACGACCGCCTCGGCCTGGTCCTGCGGCAGCTGGGCGATGAGCGACATGGTGCGGTCGGTGTCGAGCGCCTCGATGGCGTCGCCCGCGGTGTCGGACTCGGCGGCCCGCGCGGTCAGCTCGGTCTCGTCGCCGCCGATCGCGGGGCGGCGGCTGCGCATCCGCAGGTGGTCCAGCGAGCGGTTGCGCGCGATCCGGGCGGCCCAGCCCCGGAACCGGTCGGCGTCACCGCTGAACCGGTCGAGGTCGCGCGCTATCTGCAGCCACGCCTCGGACGCCACGTCCTCGGCGTCCGGCTCTCCGACCAGCGTCCGTATGTAGCCCAGCAACCGTGGCTGCACCGCGCGGTACACAGCACGGAAGGCGTCCTCGTCCCCGTCCTGTGCCGCAAGCACCGCGGCAGTCAGCTCCGCGTCGTCCCCCAGCACTCCCTCAACCCGCTCTGCCGTCCTCGATCGCAGCTGGTCAACTGCGGCGCAACCCTGCGCGAACCAGCACGCTACGTGCTCGGCGGGGGCCGCGTCCATGACTTGTACAACCCGCAACAATTCGTCGGCCGGCGCACGGTGTGACAGAAAACGCAGTCATGGCGCTGAGAGGAGTACGGGGTCGTGCTGCGACCCCGTGGAAGACGGCCGGGGCCTCTCCTGTGGGGGGTGGCGGCCCCGGTCGTCGCTCCATTTCACCCTTCTGACCAGGCGATATGCGGGTCTCAGGTCTACTCCGTGACCAACGCATCCAGGCGTTCACCCGATCGGCCCCGGTCAACTCGCCGCACAACGTCCTGGATACGTGTTCCGGGCCCTCCCTCTTGAACGCTCTGTGTGCTGGGCCATCGCAAACCGTGAAGCCAGGCATGCCCGGAACGTGAGTAGTCAGATAGGGACCAAGCGCGAGAAACCGCAGACGCGTGGGCGGGGATAGCAGCCTTCCCCGCCAGTAGGCTTGCTGGATCCGCTCGACGAACTTCCGGAGACCGCATGCTGACGCGCATCGAAGTCCATGGGTTCAAGAACCTCTTGAACCTGTCCATCGACTTCGGGCCGTTCACCTGCATCGCAGGGGAGAACGGCACCGGCAAGTCGAACGTTTTCGACGCCATCCAGTTCCTCTCGCTCCTCGCCGACCAGTCGATGATGGAGGCAGCCCAGGAGGTTCGGGGCGTGCATGGCGAGCGCCAAGGTGACCCGCGCGACCTCTTCTGGAAGGGTTTCGAGCCCGGCAACCACCGGATGCGGTTTGCTGCCGAGATGATCGTTCCGCTGCACGTAGAGGACGACTTCGGCCGGGCCGCGAAGGCCAGCAGCACCTTCTTGCGGTACGAATTGGAGATCGGCTACCAGGAGCCGTCCGGACTCGACCGCTTCGGGCGCCTCACGCTCCTCCACGAGACGCTGGCACACATCACCAAGGGCAAGGCTGCGCAGCACCTTCGCTTCCGCCACAGTGCGAAGCAGTTCCGCGACACCGTCATCCAGGGCCACCGCAGCGGCGCGCCTTTCATCTCGACGACCACGGAAGCAGACGAGTCGATCGTCAGAATTCACCAGGACGGTGGCAGCCGAGGCCAGCCCAAGCCAGCCGCAGCATCCCGGGCGCCGGCAACAGTGGTCTCCACGATCACTAGCAGCGATGACCCGACTATCCTTGCGGCTCGCCGTGAGATGCAGTCCTGGCGACGGCTTGCTCTGGAGCCATCCGCCCTGCGCCGGTCCGACCGATACGTGGACCCTCACGTGATGGGCGCCGACGGCTCCCATCTGCCGGCGACTCTCTTCCGTGTGGCCCACGACACTCCCGGCGCGGACCCCAGTCAGGTATACGCCCGGGTTGCGGGACGCCTCTCGGACCTGACCGGCATCCATGTCCGGGATCTGGACGTCGATCAGGACGAGGTTCGGCAACTCCTCACGGTCAACGTGCACGAGGTGGCTGGCATGACACTGCCCGCCCGCAGCCTCTCCGAAGGCACCCTGCGCTTCCTGGCACTCTGCGTTCTGCTCGAAGACTCCTCCGTGCGTGGACTGATCTGCATGGAAGAACCCGAGAACGGCATCCACCCAGCGAACCTCAACGCCATGGTCGACTTGGTACAGGATCTTGCCGTGGACCCGTCGGAAGAACCCGGCACGGACAATCCATTCCGGCAGGTGCTGATCAATACGCACTCACCCGGTGTCGTACAACTCGTCGGCAATGAGGATCTCCTGTTCGCCGATACCGCAATGCACAGAAGCGAGAACGGCTCCCTGAACCGCGCCCTGCGCCTGCGTCCGCTCGTCGACACCTGGCGGGCCAATAAGGCGACGAATGGAAGTTTCGTAACCAAAGCCGACATCCTTCCGTATCTCACTACGCCCGTCGGGGCGCAGCTCACGCTGAGCGGGGACGCCGCGTGACTGCTCGCGTCCTGTTCATCGGTGAAGGCACCAGCGACAACGGCCTCGTCCCGCATATCGAATCGATTGCCGTGCGTAAGGGGCTCGACGTCTCGGTCACAGTCCCCGACTTCGGCCTGCTCCGACCGCCGACCGGGCACTCCGTACCAGACAAACTCCGGGCCGCCCGCGCACTCGGAGGGACTTACGACCTGGCAGTGGTGCAACGGGATGCCGACCGAGGCCCTGCCCAGGCCCGCAAAGATGAGATCGAGAAAGCGATGGGCGCCGAGTGGCCCGAACTTCGGCACGTCGCCGTTGTGCCCGTCCGCATGCTGGAAGCCTGGCTCCTCCTGGACGAAGTGTGCCTGCGCCAGGTCGCCGAGAACCCTCGCGGCCGCGTCGGCCTCAATCTCCCCAAAGGTGTTGCGGCGGAGACTGTCGCCGACCCGAAACAGCTCCTCAAGGAGTCGCTCGCGCGGGCGAGCGAGTACAAGGGGCGCCGCCTAGCCCAGTTCCAAAAGCGATTCTCGCAGCACCGGCTGCGCATGCTGGAACTCCTCGACCCGGAGGGCCCGGTCGCCTGCCTTCCCTCATGGCGCGCTTTCGTTGAGGACCTCGACGCTGCATTCGAGGCCCTCAACGGGTGACCTACGCAAGCTCGCTCCGCCGTACCGCGGCCGTCGGAGCGCGCCGACCCGGCGCAGGAGCCATGGTTCACAGCCTGCCCGTGCCCCGGACAAGCCGGGCGGATCGCATGACCAACAGCGCCTGGGAACAGACAGAAGCACCTGAGAACAGGCCGAGGCAGTCGGAAGTCATGAACGAGAACCCGGATAGCAGAAATGCAGGCCAGAGGGGTGCTTCGATGAGGTACGGCCAGGGGTGGCGGCCCCGGTCGTCGCTCCACCACCTGGCCGCTTGACCAGGCGCTTCACGGATCAGCCAGCCTGTCCACGATCAACGGCGTGACCAACGCGGCAGGGAATTCCTCCGGGTGTACGCGTTCTGCAACGCCAGATACCCCCAGTGAACAGCGCTTTCCGGTGCTCACCCGACCTGTCTGCGCTCAGTCACCGCGTGACCTAGAACCATGGTGAACGATCACCGGACAGCAGCCACTAGAGTGCCGAGCGTGAACAGCGCGCCTCAGCAGACCTCTGCCTTGCGCCTGATCGTGACGGGAGGCGGCACCGGCGGCCACACCTACCCTGCTCTCACCGCGATCCGCACCTTGCAGGCGCGGCTGGCCGCTTCCGGCCGCACCCTCGACGTCCTGTGGATCGGCACGGCGGAGGGCCTGGAGGCCCGGGTCACGAGCGCAGAGGGCATCCCGTTCACGACCGTGGCCACGGGCAAGATCCGGCGTCACGCGAACCCGCTGAAGATGGTGTCGCCCGCCAACGTCCGGGACATGGCGCGCGTGCCGCTCGGGGTCGCCCAGGCACGCAGCGCTGTCTCCGCCTTCCGGCCGGACGTCGTGCTCGCTACGGGCGGTTACGTAGCCGTGCCGGCCGGGCTCGCCGCCAAGGTGTGCCGGGTCCCGCTGGTCCTCCACGAGCAGACCGTCCGCCTCGGCCTCGCCAACCGGAAGCTGGCCGGCTCCGCCACGCGGATCGCCGTGTCCTCGGAGTCGACCCTGCCGCTCCTGCCGGAGAGCGTCCGGTCGGCGGCGGTGGTCACCGGCAACCCCGTACGACCGGAGGTCCTGACCGGCCACCCGGACAAGGCCGTGACGGCACTGGGTCTGCACGCGTTCGACCGGCGGCTTCCGACGGTGTACGTCACCGGGGGCGCGCAGGGCTCTCAGCAGATCAACGACGTGGTCGGCAGCGAACTGCCGTGGCTGCTGGAGCGCGCCAACGTGGTGCACCAGTGCGGACCCGCCCACCAAGAGGCGCTGTCCGCGCGCGCAGCGGGACTCCCCGTCTCCCTGGCCGCCCGGTACCACCTCACTGCCTTCGTCGGACCGGAGCTGCCGGACGTCCTGGCCCTGGTCGATCTCGTGATCTCCCGCAGCGGCGCGGGCACCCTGGCCGAGCTGACCGCCCTCGGCAAGCCCGCCGTGTTCATCCCGCTCGCCACGGCGGCCGGGAACGAACAGGCGCACAACGCCCGCCACCTGGAGGAGTCCGGGGCGGCGGTCGCCCTCCTCGGCGAGGTCACCGGCGGGCACCTGCGCGAGGCGGTCGGCCCGCTCCTCGACGATCAGGAGCGCCGGGCCACGATGGCCGCGGCGGCCAGGGCCCACGGACGCCCGGACGCCGCGGAAAGGCTCGTGGACGTGATCCTGTCCGCAGCGTCCCGGTAACAGCGCGGGCCCTTTGCGGGCTACGTGATCCGTCCACCGGTGTGGAGGGTGGTGCCGGCTTCAGACGGCAGCGCCGACTCCTTTACTCCCCGTACGCGTCAACGGACACCATTGCGCCTCGGGCCGGCGGCTGCACGGCCGGACTCACGACCACGCGAGGAGGAAACAGGAGCAGGACGGCGAGGCAACATGGCACCGCCGGCCGGAGAGGCCGTACCACCTGGTTGAGCCACCGGATGTCACCCGGGCACGCGAGCAGGTCGTCGTGTCCGGGCCCCGGAAGCGAATGCCGGACTTCTCGCCGGGTGTCCCACGCGTTCGCCAGGTCGGGGGCGCTCCGGCACCCACCGGCCCCTCACCCCCGGGTCAGGTCCCTGAGCGCGGTGTTCAGCTCCAGGACGTTCACCCGGGGCTCGCCCATGAAGCCGAGCAGTCGACCGGTGGTGTGGTCGGCGACGAGGTCCTCGACCTGTTTGACGTTCAGGTTGTTCCTCTCGGCGACCCGGTGCACCTGGAGCGCGGCGTACGCGGGTGAGATGTCGGGGTCCAGGCCGGAGCCGGAGGAGGTGACGGCGTCGGGCGGGATGTCGGCGGGGTTCACCTCGTACGTCGCGGTCGCGTTGTCCTCGACCACGGCTGCCTTGGCGTCCTTCACCCACTGGACCAGTTCCTCGTTGTCGCCGGAGCGGTTGGTGGCCCCGGAGAGGATCAGGGAGTACTGGGTGTTGACGCTGTTGGTCCCGAGGCCGTTGGAGGGGCGCGGCTGGAACCACTTCAGGTCCGGGGCGGGTGACTCCTCGCCGTCCTTCGGCGGGAGGTCGTACCGCTGGCCGATGAGGGAGGAGCCGACGACCTGCCCGTTCTCGTCCTCGATCCGGGAGCCGTTGGCGTTGTCGTGGAACAGGGCCTGGGCGACGCCGGTGACGGCGAGGGGGTAGACCACCCCGCAGACCAGGGTGAGGACGAGGAGGGCTCGCAGTCCGGCCCCGAGTACGCGCGCGGTGCTGCCGACGGAGTTGTTGGTCATGGCGGATCAGCCGATTCCGGGAAGGAGGGAGAGGAGCAGGTCGATGATCTTGATGCCGATGAACGGGGCGACGATGCCGCCGAGCCCGTAGACGCCCAGGTTGCGCCGGAGCATCCGGTCGGCGCTCGCGGGGCGGTAGCGGACGCCCCTGAGGGCGAGCGGCACCAGGGCCACGATGACCAGGGCGTTGAAGATGACGGCGGAGAGGATCGCGGACTCGGGCGAGGTGAGCCCCATGATGTTCAGCCTGTCCAGCGACGGGTACGCCACGGCGAACATGGCGGGGATGATCGCGAAGTACTTCGCGACGTCGTTGGCGATGGAGAAGGTCGTCAACGCCCCCCGGGTGATGAGGAGTTGTTTGCCGATCTCGACGATCTCGATGAGTTTGGTGGGGTTGGAGTCGAGGTCCACCATGTTCCCGGCCTCCTTGGCGGCCGAGGTTCCGGTGTTCATCGCGACGCCGACGTCGGCCTGGGCCAGGGCGGGCGCGTCGTTGGTGCCGTCGCCGGTCATCGCGACGAGCTTGCCGCCGGCCTGTTCCCGCTTGATGAGGGCCATCTTGTCCTCGGGCGTCGCCTCGGCCAGGAAGTCGTCGACCCCGGCCTCCTCGGCGATCGCCTTCGCGGTCAGCGGGTTGTCGCCCGTGATCATGACCGTACGGATGCCCATCCGGCGCAGTTCGGCGAACCGCTCCCGCATGCCCTCCTTCACCACGTCCTTGAGGTGGACGACGCCGAGCACCCGTGCCCCGTCCGCGTCCTCCACGGCCACCAGCAGCGGTGTGCCGCCGGCCTGGGCGATCCGGTCCGTGAGTTCCTGTGCGTCCTCGGAGACGCTCCCGCCCCGCTCCCTCACCCACGCCACGACGGAGCCGGTGGCGCCCTTGCGGACCTTCCGCCCGTCCAGGTCGACGCCGGACATCCGGGTCTGCGCGGTGAACTCCACCCAGGCGGCGCCCGTCAGCTCCCCCTGGGTCCGCTCCCGCAGCCCGTACGTCTCCTTGGCGAGGACGACGATCGACCGGCCCTCCGGGGTCTCGTCGGCGAGCGAGGAGAGCTGCGCGGCGTCCGCGAGCACGCTCTCGGTGACGCCTTCGACCGCGAGGAACTCGGCCGCCTGCCGGTTGCCCAGGGTGATGGTTCCGGTCTTGTCGAGGAGCAGGGTCGACACGTCGCCCGCGGCCTCGACCGCACGCCCCGACATGGCCAGGACGTTGCGCTGCACCAGGCGGTCCATGCCCGCGATGCCGATCGCGGACAGCAGGGCCCCGATCGTGGTGGGGATCAGGCACACCAGCAGCGCGGCGAGCACGATCAGCGAGGTCTGGTCGTCCGCACCCGCGTAGATCGCGAAGGGCTTGAGGGTGACGACGGCCAGCAGGAAGACGACGGTCAGGGACGCCAGCAGGATGTTCAGGGCGATCTCGTTGGGCGTCTTCTGCCGCGAGGCGCCCTCCACGAGATTGATCATGCGGTCGATGAAGGTCTCGCCGGGCTTCGTCGTGATCCTGATGACGACGCGGTCGGACAGCACCTTCGTACCGCCGGTGACGGCCGAGCGGTCGCCACCGGACTCCCGGATGACCGGGGCGGACTCGCCGGTGATCGCGGACTCGTCGACGGAGGCGACGCCCTCGACCACGTCCCCGTCACCGGGGATGGTGTCGCCGGCCTCGCAGACCACCAGGTCCCCGATCCGCAGGTCCGTCCCCGCGACCCGCTCCTCGTCGGGGCCGATGACGCGGCGGGCGATGGTGCCGGTCTTGGCCTTGCGCAGGGTGTCGGCCTGGGCCTTGCCCCGGCCTTCGGCGACGGCCTCGGCGAGGTTGGCGAAGACGGTGGTCAGCCAGAGCCAGGCGGTGATCGCCCAACCGAACCAGTCGGTCGGGTCGGTGAGCGCCAGCACGGTGGTGACCACCGAGCCGACGAGCACGACGAACATCACCGGCGACCTGACCATCACGCGCGGATCGAGCTTGCGCAGCGCGTCCGGGAGGGACTTCAGCAGCTGCTGGGGGTCGAACAGCCCGCTGCCGACCCGGTTGGCGGTCCCGTGGCCGTCCGCCGGCGGTAGGTCTCCGTGCGGCGTGCGTGTGGGGGTGGGGGTGGCGGTGCTCATGAGGCGAGCCCTTCGGCGAGCGGACCCAGCGCCAGGGCCGGGAAGTAGGTGAGTCCGGTGATGATGAGGATCGTGCCGACGAGCAGCCCCGAGTAGAGCGGCTTGTCGGTGCGCAGCGTGCCCGCCGTCTCCGGCACCGGCTGCTGCTCGGCGAGCGAGCCGGCGAGGGCCAGGACGAACACCATCGGGAGGAACCGGCCGAGCAGCATGGCGATGCCGATGGTCGTGTTGAACCACTGGGTGTCGGCGTTGAGCCCGGCGAAGGCGGAGCCGTTGTTGTTGGCGCCGGAGGTGTAGGCGTACAGGATCTCGGAGAAGCCGTGCGCGCCGGAGTTGGTCATCGAGTCGGCAGGGGTCGGCAGGGCCATGGCGACCGCGGTGAAGCCGAGCACGAGCGCCGGGGTGATGAGGATGTAGCAGGCGGCGAACTTGATCTGCCGGGTGCCGATCTTCTTGCCGAGGTACTCCGGGGTGCGTCCGACCATCAGCCCGGCGATGAACACCGCGATGATCGCCATGATCAGCATGCCGTAGAGGCCGGAGCCGACACCGCCGGGGGCGATCTCGCCGAGCTGCATGCCGAGCAGGGTGATGCCGCCGCCGAAGCCGGTGTACGAGGAGTGGAACGAGTTCACCGCGCCGGTCGAGGTCAGCGTCGTGGCGACGGCGAAGATCGACGAGCCGGCGATCCCGAAGCGGGCCTCCTTGCCCTCCATGGCCCCGCCGGCGATCTCGAACGCGGGCCCGCGGTGGGCGAACTCGGTCCACATCATCAGGGCGGTGAAGCCGATCCAGATGACGGCCATCGCGCCGAGGATCGCGTACCCCTGCTTCAGCGATCCGGCCATCCGGCCGAAGGTCCGCGTCAGGGCGAACGGGATCAGCAGGATGAGGAAGACCTCGAAGAGGTTGGAGAGCGGGTTGGGGTTCTCGAAGGGGTGGGCGGAGTTGGCGTTGAAGTAGCCGCCGCCGTTGGTGCCCAGCTCCTTGATCGCCTCCTGGGAGGCGACCGCGCCGCCGTTCCACTCCTGCGTACCGCCCGCGAACTGTCCGACCTGGTGGATGCCGGAGAAGTTCTGGATCGCCCCGGCGGCGACGAGGACGATCGCGCCGATCACCGAGATGGGGACCAGGATGCGGACGGTGCCGCGCACCAGGTCGGCCCAGAAGTTGCCGAGTTCCCCGGTGCGGGAGCGGGCGAAGCCCCGGACGAGTGCCACCGCCACGGCCATGCCGACGGCGGCGGACAGGAAGTTCTGCACCGCGAGGCCGCCGGTCTGCACGACGTGGCCCATGGCCTGTTCGCCGTAGTAGGACTGCCAGTTGGTGTTGGCGACGAAGGACGCGGCGGTGTTGAACGCCTGGTCCGGGTCGATGGAGGAGAATCCGAGCGAGCCGGGCAGCGAGCCCTGCACCCGCTGCATCAGATACAGGAAGAGAACGCTCATCGCCGAAAAGGCGAGCACTCCGCGCAGATAGGCGGGCCAGCGCATCTCGGCGGCGGGATTGGCGCCGATCGCCTTGTACATCCACTTCTCCGGCCGATAGTGCTTCTCGGAGGAGTAGACCCTGGCCATGTAATCGCCCAGCGGACGGTAGGCGAGGGCGAGGGCGGCGATCAGGGCTGTGAGCTGGAGCAGACCAGCGACCTGGGAAGACATTTCCGTACTCAGAACCTCTCCGGGTAAAGGAGAGCGAGAATGAGATATCCGAGCAGGGACACGGCCACGACGAGGCCGACGACGTTTTCGACGGTCACAGCTTGGTCACCCCCCGGGCTATGAGAGCCACCAGCGCGAACACCGCGATCGTGGTGGCGACGAAGGCCAGGTCGGCCATCGCGAACTCCTGATTGACGTGAGGAAGGGAATCGGCCGTTCGGCCGATACGAGCAAACCCCGGCTTCGTCGGGGCGATAAGCCGCCTTGACGGGGTCCATACGAATACCGGGAAAGCCTTGACGCCGATCTGACGCGGCCGGTCGGCGCGCGGCCGGGCAGGCGGGCGCGCGGCCGGGCCCCGTGCTCCGGGGGCCGGCCGCGCGCCGGACTGGGGCGGCCCTCAGGCGCCGACGTCGCGGCGCCGCAGGTCCTCCTGTGTCTCGCGCCGGATCAGCAGACGCGCCGTGCCGTCGTGCACCGCGACGACCGGCGGGCGGCCGACGAGGTTGTAGGAGGAGGCCATGGAGACCTGGTAGGCGCCCGCCACCGGCACCGCGAGCAGGTCGCCGGAGCGGATGTCACCGGGCAGGAGGACATCGTTCGCGAGGACGTCGCCGGCCTCGCAGTGCCGGCCCACCACCGTGGCGGCGACCGGCCCGGCCGTGGTGGAGCGGCCGATCAGGCGCGGCGCGTAGCGGGCCCCGTACAGGGCGGGCCGGGGGTTGTCGCTCATGCCCCCGTCGACGGCCACGAACAGGTTCGGCCCGGTGTGCTTGACGGCGAGGACGCGGTAGAGCGCCACCCCGGCCGGGGCCACGATCGCCCGCCCGGGTTCGATGACCGTCCTCGGCACGGGCAGGCCGGCCGCCGCGCAGCTGGTGGCGAGTTCCGCGCCGAGGCGGCGCGCGAGGGCCGTCAGGTCGAGGGCGGGGTCCCCCGGCCGGTGGGCGACCCCGTGCCCGCCGCCCAGGTCGAGCTCGGGGAAGGTGACGCCGTGGTTGTCCTTGATCCGGGCCATGAGTCCGACCAGGCGCCGCACGGCCACCGCGTACGGCTTGGCGTCGGTGATCTGGGAGCCTATGTGGCAGTGCAGGCCGGTCAGTTCGAGCTGCGGCTGCCCCAGCACCCGGGCGATGGCGTGCTGGGCTGACCCGTCGGTGAGGGACAGGCCGAACTTCTGCCCGTCGGTACCGGTACGGATCTTCTCGTGGCCGCCCGCCGACACCCCGGGCACCACCCGCACCATCACCTTCTGCCGCCCCCCGGGGCCGGTCAGCGCGGCGATCCGGGCGATCTCCGACGGGCTGTCGACGACGATCCGCCCGACCCCGAGCCGGAGCGCCGTCTCGATGTCGTGCGGTGTCTTCGCGTTGCCGTGCAGCACCATCCGCTCCGGCGGGAAGCCGGCGGCGTGGGCGAGTTCGAGCTCCCCGACGGAGCAGACGTCCAGCCCGAGGCCCTCCTCGTCGATCCACCGCGCCATCGCCCGGGAGAGGAACGCCTTGGCGGCGTAGAGCACCCGGGCGTCGGGGAAGGCGGCCCGGTAGGTCCGGCAGCGTGAGCGCACCTCGTCCTCGTCCAGGACGTACACGGGCGTGCCGAAGCGGCCGGCGAGCCCGGCCAGCGCGACTCCGCCGACGCTCAGGTCGCCGTGCGGGAGCCGGGCGGTGGAGGCGGGGAAGACGGACAGATCGTCGAGTTCCGCCGGGGGTTCCGTGAGCAGGGGAGCGGGCATGGCGGCGTCTCCTCGGGAGGCGTGGGACGGGGCGCGGGTCACCGGGCGCGGGCGGGTTCTTGGGCCGCGCGCACCGGCACGGCGGTGACGGCCGGGGCCGAGAGGACCGGGTCGACGACGAGCCGGTCGACACCGAGGGGCTCCGTGAGGGCGCGCAGGGCGGGCTCGGCGAGCCTGATCGCGCTCTGGCCGGCGCCGAGGGCCGCGGTCAGCAGGTCGAGGCCGGTGAAGCCGACGGCGGTGCGCTCGCCCAGCGGAGTGCGGAACATCCGCAGCGCGGGTCCCGCGGCTTCCGGGCGGACGGGCACGTACAGGAGCACGGCCCGGGCCCGTTCATCGGGGTCGGGGTCGTCGTCGTACGAGAAGAGGCACATGAGGTTTCCTCCGGGTGGAGCCACGATCGGCCGTCGTCCGGCCGCACGACGTCGAAGCTATGCCCGCCCCGGCGCGGGAAGTCCTCCCGCCTGACGCGATGTTGACGGGCATCGCCGGGTTCATACGCATCACTGACGCGCAACTCCCCCGGGCCGCCCTTCAATGGAATTCCGGAACGGAACGGGACGAGGCTGGGAGGCCGGACGGTGCGGCAGAGAATCGTGGTCGGCGTGAGCGGCTCCCCGGGGAGCCTGGCAGCCCTGCACCGGGCCACCGCCGAGGCGCGGGAACGCGACGCGGATCTCTGCGCCGTGCTGGCCTGGCAACTGCCCGGCGGGGGGCTGGGCGGCCGTGCCACCTACGGCACCGCCGCGCTCCGCGAGTACCGGGAGGCCGCTGTCGAGCACCTGCGCACGCTTCTCGACGGCGCGTTCGCCGTCAGGGGGCCGGGCGTCGCGCTGTCGGGGTTCGCGGTACGGGGCGAGCCCGGCGCGGTGCTCGTCGAGGCGGCCGAGTCGGCCGACGGCCTCCTGGTCGTCGGGGCGGGCACGCGCGGCAGATGGCTGCGCGCCCTGCGCCCGTCGGTGGCGCGCTACTGCCTGGAGCACGCGGCCTGCCCCGTGCTCGCGGTCCCCCCGAACCCGCTCGAAGCCGAACTGGCCGCCGTGCTGGGCGACGACTGGCCCCTGCCGCTCGGGCCGTGAGAACGGAACACGGGGGCGGCACGGAACGCCGGGGCCGTGGGAACGGAACGAACGGGCGGCACGGAACGCCGAGGCCGTGAGAACGGAACGAACGGGCGGCACGGAACACCGGGGCCGTGAGAACGGAACGAACGGGCGGCACGGAACACCGGGGCCGTGAGAACGGAACGAACGGGCGGCACGGAACACCGGGGCCCGAAGCGCAACGCCCCTGGCGTACGCGACACCGGGCCGTGAGGACGCAGCGCCCCGGGCCGGACCCCCCGGCCGCGGGCAGCGCCCCGCCCTGGAGGCGTTCGGGCCGCAGCGTGTCCGGTCCGCGGCGCCTCCGGTCCGCGGCGCGACCGCTCCACGGGGCGCGGGTCGTCAGCCCCGGCCGCGGGCCCGTCGTGACATCACGGCGCGCAGCACCCGGCGGCCCTCCGTGGACAGGTCCAGCGCCTTGCGGAGTCCGGCGCCGCTGCCCGCCGTGCCGGTGGTCTCCGCCAGGATCTCCAGAATGCGGACCTGCCGTTCCAGCTCCCCGGCGACCAGCGGCCCCAGGGCGGCCGGTTCACCGCCGCGGGCCGCCTTGAGCAGTTGCTCCTCGTCCGGAGGCGTCTCCCCGTCCGGGGCGTCGAGCCGCCCGTGGATCCGCAGGGCGACCAGCGAGCAGGCGTCCGCCCACTCCCGCAGCGGTACGGCGTCGAAGTCGGAAGGAGCGGCGCCGAGCATGCTCCGCACGAGCGCGGCCGGGCCGTCGGTGACGGGCTCGTGCTCCATTCCCGTCCTCGCCGCCGCCAGCCGAATGGCCCAATCCTGTCCGTTCTCGCAGCTCGCCCAGAGCGGGCGCAGCGGCTCCGCCCCGGGCTCCGCGAGCAGCGGCAGGCACCGGTCCAGGCAGGCCAGCGCCCCGGCGGCCAGTGCACGCTCGTCGGCTCGTTCGATCAGTTCCAGCAGACTCATCGACGTCTCCCTCGGTCTACCGGATACTGCGCCGAATGGCTGAATATCGTCACTAGGTCCTGTCGTCGAACTGCCGTCGTCGCCCGAAGGGCGGGGCAGGCGGCAGTTCGACGACAGGACCCAGGGGGGCGGTGGGCTCCGGAGCCCACCGCCCCATCCGTCAGCGGTGAGCGCCGGAGAGCGCCGGGGCCGGGGCCGGGCCGTGCGCGGCCCGTTCCCCCTGCATCCGGGTCACCGTGCGTACGAAGAGGACGGCGAGCACCGCGGCCACGAGGTCCAGCGCGTCGGCGGCCGCGACGAGGGCCGCCGCGTCGGCGATCTGCTGCGGCTCCCGGGCCCGGTTCCACTGGCCCACGGCGATCCGGGAGGCGAGGAGGGAGACGACCCAGCCGCCCCACCACAGGTTCAGCACCGTCTTCGGAACCGTGCGCCATCCGCCGTCGGGGTGGGGCCGGACGCTCGCCTCCCAGATGCCGGCCGCGACGCGGTAGGGGAACCAGAGGTTGGCGACCGGGACGAACCAGCCGCCCACCGCCCAGCCCGGGCCCATCCGCTGCACGCCGGCCTCGAAGATCTCGGCGTTCCGGCGGGTCCGGTGGAACCAGACGATGAAGAGGACGGCGGTGGCCAGGAACGCCGCCGTCTGGACCGTCCCCGCGAGGTCGTGCAGCTCCTGGGCGCGCAGGCCCGGCCCGGCGTAGATGTTGAGGGTCTCGTCCGCCGCCACCTCCTCCCACAGGCTGCGCAGGTGCAGGCCGGCGCCGATGACGAACAGGTCGCTCGCGACGACGCAGCCCAGCAGGGCGGTCACCGCCCACGACAGGCCGACCGGCGAACGCGGCCGGGTACCGGCGCCCCGGCCTGCGGGCACGGGCCCGGGGAGAGGGGCGCCGGCGGGGGCCGGGATCGTCGCACCACCGGGCGGCGGGGGCCGGGTGCCCGAGCAGAAGGTGCACAGTCTGCCGTCGGTCACGGCCGTTCTGGTACGGCAACGGGTACAGAGCACGGACACGGAGAAGTCCCCCCAAGGACGGGTCGGCGGTGTGCGACCTCACGTCCTCCCCCGGAGCGCGCGGTCGGCGGACCGTAGCTCGTGATCAGTGGCGCTGTCCACGAGCTGCGGTCCGCCGTCGGGGAACGCCCCCCGGCCTCAGCCCGCGCTGCCGGTCCGCTCCGCCAGTTCCTGGAACTGTGCCCAGCTCAGCGCCGGTTTCCGGGGATCCCACAGCTTCTGCGAGGTCGCCACCAGCGGCATCCTGATGCCGTCCGCCACCTGCTGGGTGGTCTGCGCGTTCGGCAGGTCGCCCCAGACGGCGAACCGGCCGCCGAGGATCTGCCGCGAGTAGCGCTCCGCCACGGGTTCGGTGCCGCGCAGGACCAGCGGGGTCCACTGCTCGTAGATGCGCTCGCCGGTCGGGTAGACGAACTCGTTGGGCTCGCCGAGCACGTAGTAGAGGAACTCGTCGTTGAGGTTCAGCATCTTGTAGCCCGCGGCGAGGTACTCCTGCGGCGGGCGGGCGCCGATCTCCTTGCCGGTCCAGTACTCGATCTCGATGTTCTCGTCGGCCTTGACCTCGGTGTCGCGGAACAGTCCGTCGTTCCAGGCCTTGGCCGTCCGGCCCTTCGGGACGACGACGTCCGCGCGGTCGTTCAGCCAGCCGGTGGCCAGGTCCTCGATCGAGGCCCCGGCCCCGTACTTCTTCTCCGCCGCGCGCTGGAGCTGCGGATAGGAGGCGGCCGGGTTCCGGACGGTCAGCGCCTGGTACTCGTCCGCGCCCAGGTGCCAGAAGCGCCCGGGGAACAGCTCGGTGTACTCGTCGAGGAGTTCGTCGATCAGCTTGGCCGCGCCCGGCTTCGAGATGTCGATGGAGCCCTTCGACTCCACGCCCGCGGTGTTGCGCAGCTGGAGGTCCGGGTGGGCGGCCAGCACCGCGCCGAGGTGTCCGGGCGAGTCGATCTCGGGGACGACCTCGATGTGCCGGCTGTTGGCGAGGGCGACGATGCGGCGGACCTCGTCCTGGGTGAGGGCCTCGTCGGAGACCACCTCGGGGTGCGACTTCGACTCGATCCGGAAGGCCTGGTCGTCGGAGAAGTGCAGGCCGAGCTGGTTGAGCTTGAGGTCGCCCATCTCGCGTATGCGGTCCTCTATCCACTCCGCGCTGTAGTGCTTGCGGGCGATGTCGAGGTTGAGTCCGCGCTGCGGCCGGTCCGGCCGGTCGTTGACGACGCCCTCGGGGAGCGTGCCGTCCGCCTTGAGGGACTGCTTGAGCGTACGGGTGCCGTAGAAGACGCCCGATTCGTCGGGTCCGGTGATCCTCGCCTTCCGGTCGCGCACGGTGAGCGTGTACGACTCGGCGGGGCCCGCGTCCTTGTCGCCGAGCGCCAGCTCGACGTCTCCCGCCTTCGCCGGTTCCGCGCCCCGGTAGCGGATCTTCAGCTCCTTGGCGAGCAGCTCCGCCTCGTCGGCGAGCACCTGGCTGCCCCTGGCGATGACGACGGTGCTGTCCTTGCCCGGCTGCCAGCCGGGCCCCCGGGCCGGGGTGTGCTCGCGCACCGCGGGGATCGTGCTCGGTGTGCTGGACATCGGGTAGCTGCGGGAGGGCGACGGGGCGACGGCCTCGGCCGAGGTGCCGGAGGGCGACGCGGTTTCGCCGGACGGTCCGCTGCCGGACCCCTCCGGCCAGACGACGACGGTGAGGGCGACGGCGGCCGCGGCCGTGACAGCCGCGCCGGTGACGAGGGCACCACGCGTGGGCGACATCGGGCAGATTCCTCCGTTGAGGGGGCAAGAACGGGTGAAACGAGTGAAGAGACGACAAAACCAGTGAAGAGGGTGCAAGGTTGGCATTTTTGGCGGAGGCTCGCCCATCGGGAGCCCCGGTGGATCGAACAGAACCCCGGTCGACGCAGGTCAGGCGTCCATCACACGTTTCGAAACTCTCCCGTTCGGGTGATTCTTCCGCGGTCCACCGGACGGCCGCCGACCGATCTCGCTAGCGTTGCGACACATTCGTCTCTCCCTTCACTCCCGCCCCGCGGGAACTCACTCCCGCGCCGGGCAACCTCGATACGTCCTGGTCTGTCTTCCCAGGGCAGAGGGTTCCTTTCGGGGCCACGGAGTCATAGCCGTCGTTGATACGAGGAGTCCACGCTGTCCAGGTCCAGCGAGTCCCCCGCCGGCCTGCCGAAGCGATCCGCGCCCCCGGCCGGCCGTCCCGCCGTGCCCACGCAGCCGCGCCTCCCGGTCCCCGCCGACGCCCCCGGAGACCCCGGGAGCCACGGAGACCCGGGAGGCCCGGGAGGCCCGGGAGCGCCGCCCACCGTCGCACCGCCGACCGATCACGCCGTCGGTCTGGCCCATTTCAACAACCTGCCCTTCGCCGCAGCCGAGGCGGCCTTCCTGGAGTGCTGCGGCAGTCTCCGCTGGGCCCACCGGATGGCCGCCCACCGCCCCTACCCGGATCTCGGCGCTCTACTGGCCGCGTCCGACGAGGCGGGCTACGACCTCGCGCCCCGGGACATCGCGGAGGCCCTGGCCGCGGAGCCGGCCACCTGCCTGCACGACGACGCACCCCGCGCCGCCCACCTGGCCCTGCGGGCCGCGCACGCGGCGTACGAGAGCCGGTTCGGCCACGCCTTCGTGATCTGCCTGGACGCCCACCTGCCCTCCCAGCACGTGGACCAGGTGCTGGCCGGGATCCGGGTCCGGCTGGCGCACGACACGGACGAGGAGCGGGCCGTGACCGCCGAGGAGCTCCGGCGACTCGCCCGGAGCCGGATCGTCGAACTGCTGGCCGCGGACCCCCGGCCGAACGGGACGCTCTAGCCCGTACGTGCCTGTTTGATTGCCACTTTGATCACACGAGAGGCCCCGGCGCGAACGAACCGACAATGCGTCGCTACGATGGCCAGGGCCGGTGGACCGTACCCGGCCGGGTCAGACCGACAGTCAAGCCGGCCGACCCCAATCCCCGCTCCCGGAGGGTTCTTCCGTGCCGGCTGGAACGCTGTACCGCGGCCGGGAAGGCATGTGGTCGTGGGTGGCTCATCGAGTCACCGGTGTCCTCATTTTCTTCTTCCTGTTCGTACATGTCCTGGACACCGCTCTCGTCCGCGTCTCCCCCGAGGCCTACGACGAAGTCGTGGCCACGTACAAGACGCCGATCGTCGCGCTCCTCGAATACGGCCTGGTGGCCGCGATTCTCTTCCACGCGCTGAACGGTCTGAGGATCATCGCCGTGGACTTCTGGGCCAAGGGCCCGCGCTTCCAGAAGCAGATGCTCTGGACCGTGCTGGGCATCTGGATCGTGCTGATGGTCGGGGCCCTGTACCCCGTCCTCGGTCACGCCGTACGCGACGTCTTCGGGAGCTGAGGCCCATGTCCAGCGAGACTTCTTCCGCAGCCGCGATCGGCGATGTCGAGGGCGTGAGCCTGTACGACGTCGACCACCCGGCCCCGGTGATCGAGCCCCCGCGCAAGCGGACGGCCAAGACGCCCAAGGCCTCGCGCGGCAACTTCGAGATGTACGCCTGGCTCTTCATGCGCCTGTCGGGCATCCTCCTGACCGTCCTCGTCATCGGCCACCTGCTGATCCAGCTGGTGCTCGACGGCGGCGTCTCCAAGATCGGCTTCGCCTTCGTGGCGGGCCGCTGGGCCTCGCCGTTCTGGCAGGTCTGGGACCTGACGATGCTGTGGCTCGCCATGCTCCACGGCGGCAACGGCCTGCGCACGGTCATCAACGACTACGCCGAACGGGACAACACCCGCTTCTGGCTGAAGATGCTCCTGTACACCGCCACGGTGTTCACCGTCCTGCTGGGCACGCTGGTGATCTTCACCTTCGACCCGAACATCCGCTAGGCGCCGGGACAGAGGGACCAGAGGAAAACCATGCAGATCCACAAGTACGACACCGTCATCGTCGGCGCCGGCGGCGCCGGCATGCGCGCGGCCATCGAGTCGACCAAGCGCAGCCGCACCGCCGTGCTCACGAAGCTCTACCCCACCCGCTCCCACACGGGCGCCGCGCAGGGCGGTATGGCCGCCGCGCTCGCCAACGTGGAGGAGGACAACTGGGAGTGGCACACCTTCGACACGATCAAGGGCGGCGACTACCTGGTCGACCAGGACGCCGCCGAGATCCTGGCGAAGGAGGCCATCGACGCCGTCCTCGACCTGGAGAAGATGGGCCTGCCGTTCGGCCGCACGCCCGAGGGCAAGATCGACCAGCGCCGCTTCGGCGGTCACACCCGCAGCCACGGTGAGGCCCCGGTCCGCCGCGCCTGCTACTCGGGCGACCGCACCGGCCACATGATCCTCCAGACGCTGTACCAGAACTGCGTCAAGGAGGGCGTGGAGTTCTTCAACGAGTTCTACGTCCTGGACCAGCTGATCACCGAGGTCGACGGGGTCAAGAAGTCCGCCGGCGTCGTCGCGTACGAGCTGGCGACCGGCGAGATCCACGTCTTCCAGGCGAAGTCGGTCGTCTACGCCTCCGGCGGCACCGGCAAGTTCTTCAAGGTGACGTCGAACGCCCACACCCTGACCGGTGACGGCCAGGCCGCCTGCTACCGGCGCGGTCTGCCGCTGGAGGACATGGAGTTCTTCCAGTTCCACCCGACGGGCATCTGGCGCATGGGCATCCTGCTGACGGAGGGCGCCCGCGGTGAGGGCGGCATCCTCCGCAACAAGGACGGCGAGCGCTTCATGGAGAAGTACGCGCCGGTCATGAAGGACCTCGCGTCCCGTGACGTCGTCTCGCGCTCCATCTACACGGAGATCCGCGAGGGCCGCGGCTGCGGTCCGGCCGGTGACCACGTGTACCTGGACCTGACGCACCTGCCGCCGGAGCAGCTGGACGCCAAGCTCCCGGACATCACGGAGTTCGCGCGTACGTACCTCGGCATCGAGCCCTACACGGACCCGATCCCGATCCAGCCGACCGCGCACTACGCCATGGGCGGCATCCCGACCAACGTCGAGGGCGAGGTGCTGGCCGACAACACCACCGTCGTCCCGGGCCTGTACGCCGCCGGCGAGGTCGCCTGCGTCTCGGTGCACGGCGCCAACCGCCTGGGCACCAACTCGCTGCTCGACATCAACGTCTTCGGGCGGCGTTCGGGCATCGCCGCGGCCGAGTACTCCGTGAAGAACGACTTCGTCGAGCTTCCCGAGAACCCGGCCCAGCTGGTCCAGGACCAGGTCGAGCGGCTGCGCAACTCGACGGGCACCGAGCGGGTCGCCGACCTGCGCACGGAGCTCCAGGAGTGCATGGACGCCAACGTGATGGTGTTCCGCACCGAGCAGACCATCAAGACGGCGGTCGCCAAGATCGCCGAGCTGCGCGAGCGCTACCGAGACGTGTCGATCCAGGACAAGGGCAAGCGGTTCAACACCGACCTGCTGGAGGCCATCGAGCTGGGCAACCTGCTCGACCTGGCCGAGGTCATGGCGGTCTCCGCGCTCGCCCGCAAGGAGTCCCGCGGCGGTCACTACCGCGAGGACTACCCCAACCGCGACGACGTCAACTTCATGCGCCACACCATGGCGTACCGCGAGGTGGCCGCCGACGGCGCCGAGTCGATCCGGCTCGACTACAAGCCGGTCGTGACGACCCGCTACCAGCCGATGGAGCGTAAGTACTGATGGCTACCCCGACCCTGGACAAGACCGACAACGCCGAGGCCGGCTTCGCCGACTCGCCGTTCATCACGGCCACGTTCCGGATCCGCCGCTTCAACCCCGAGGTGTCGGACGAGGTCCAGTGGCAGGACTTCCAGATCGAGATCGACCCGAAGGAGCGTGTCCTCGACGCCCTTCACAAGATCAAGTGGGAGATCGACGGAACCCTGACGTTCCGCCGTTCCTGCGCCCACGGGATCTGCGGCTCCGACGCGATGCGGATCAACGGCAAGAACAGGCTCGCCTGCAAGACGCTGATCAAGGACATCAACCCGGACAAGCCGATCACGGTGGAGGCCATCAAGGGCCTCACGGTCCTCAAGGACCTCGTGGTCGACATGGACCCGTTCTTCCAGGCGTACCACGACGTCATGCCCTTCCTCATCACCAAGGGGAACGAGCCGACCCGCGAGCGCCTGCAGTCCCCCGAGGACCGCGAGCGGTTCGACGACACCACCAAGTGCATCCTGTGCGCCGCGTGCACGTCCTCGTGCCCGGTGTTCTGGAACGACGGCCAGTACTTCGGCCCGGCGGCGATCGTCAACGCGCACCGCTTCATCTTCGACTCGCGCGACGAGGCCGGCGAGCAGCGCCTGGAGATCCTCAACGACCGCGACGGCGTGTGGCGTTGCCGCACCACGTTCAACTGCACGGACGCCTGCCCGCGTGGCATCGAGGTCACCAAGGCGATCCAGGAGGTGAAGCGCGCGCTCATCACGCGTCGCTTCTGACCCGCCCGTAGCGCCGGTTACGCCGACAGGCCCCGTCCCCGCAGCCTCACCGCTGCCGGGGGCGGGGCCTGTTGCTGCGCCGGGGCCGCACGGGCGGTACGGTTCAGCGGAGCTGAAGACCGACAGAGAACGGGGATCGTCGTGAGCGAGCCGAATCCGTACGCGGACGACGCGTACAAGTGGGGCCCGCCCCAGCAGCCGGGCCACCAGCCGACGGTGGCCGACGGGCAGGGGTACGGATTCCCCGCGCCGGGCGCCCCGCCGGCGTACGGCTATCCGCAGCCGCTGCCGGAGTCCGCGGCGCAGCCAGGTCCCGGTTACGGATACCCGCAGCACGCCCAGCCGACGATGCCCGGCCAGTTCTTCCCGGTGCCCCAGGGAGCGCCCGGCCAGGGCGGTGTCCCGATGCTGACGATCGGCGACATCACGGTGATGAGCGACACGATCGTCACCCCGTCCGGAGTGATGCCGCTCAAGGGCGCGGTCTGGACGGCCACGGACATGTCGCGCACGGAGGAGAAGATCCCGACGCACGCGGTCGTGCTGGCGATCGTCTTCGCGCTGTTCTGCCTGATCGGCCTGCTGTTCCTGCTGATGAAGGAGAAGCGGACCACCGGCTTCGTCCAGGTCACGGTGACCAGTGGCGGCCGGCACCACTCGACGATGATCCCGGCCATGGGTCCGCACACCTTCCCCGCGGTCATGGGCCAGCTCAACCAGGCCCGTTCCCTGAGCGCCTGAGCCCCCGGGCTGACCCGGCCCCTTCGGGCCACACCCCTGCAGACCCCTTCTTGAACATGTTCAAGAAGGGGTCTACAGTCATGCCCGCAAGCACTTTTGAACGCGTTCAAGGGAGGGTGGGGCATGGACCTCACTGTGGTCGCGTACGTCATCTACCTGCTGATCAGCGTGGCGCTCACCGTGTGGGTCGCGCGCACGCTCAGCCGCCACGGGCGGATCTTCCTCGCCGACGTGCTGCGCGGCAACGAGAAGCTCGCCGACGCCGTCAACCATCTGCTGGTGGTCGGCTTCTACCTGGTCAACCTGGGGTTCGTCACCCTCTACCTGAGATACGCCGACGGAGTGGCCGACGCCCGTGAGCTGTTCGAGGCGCTCTCGGTCAAGGTGGGCGTGGTGCTGCTGGTGCTCGGCGTCATGCACCTGGGCAATGTGTGGGTGCTCAGCCGCATCCGCCGCCGCAGCGCCCTGGAGCGCGAGCAGACCCCGCCCGTGCCGCCCGGGGCCTGGACGCCTCCCGGGCCCCAGGGACCGTGGGCCGCGCCCGCACCCGCGCCGGGGCGGTGAGTCCGGTGACCGCGACCGCCCCCGTGCGCCGGCTCACCGTGCTCTACGACGCGCGGTGCCCGCTCTGCGTGCACCTGCGGCACTGGCTCCAGCGCCAGCGGCAGCTCGTACCGCTGGATCTCGTACCGGCCGGGTCGGCCGAGGCGCGGCGGCGGTTCCCGGAGCTGGACCACGCGGCGACGCTCACCGAGATCACCGCGGTCGGCGACCTGGGGCAGGTCTACCGGGAGACCTCCGCCTGGATCGTCTGCCTGTGGGCGCTGGCCGAGTACCGCTCCAGGGCCCACTGGCTGACCACCCCCGCGGGGCGTCCCTTCGCCCGGGGCACCGTACTGGCCGCCGCCCGCTACCGCTCCCGGGTCATCCCGCCCTGCGCACCCGGGGCCGTCGAATGCGCGGCCCCGCCCGGTGGCGCGTGGGGCCCCCGATAACCTTGGGCCCGTGGTGAAGGAAGAGAAGAACGTGCAGGAGAAGAGGCCGGCGAAGGCCGCCAAGAGCGAGCAGACCCGCACGCTGATTCTCGAAACGGCGCTCCGGCTCTTCGCGGAGCGCGGCTACGACCGGACGACCATGCGGGCCATCGCCCAGGAGGCGGGCGTCTCGGTCGGGAACGCCTACTACTACTTCTCCTCGAAGGAGCACCTGGTCCAGGGCTTCTACGACCGGATCGCCGGGGAACACGCGGCGGCGGTCCTGCCCGTGCTGGAGGGCGACGGAGATCTGACCCGGCGCATCAGGGGCGTCCTGCTCGGCTGGCTGGACGTGGCGGAGCCGTACCACCGCTTCGCCGCCCAGTTCTTCAAGAACGCCGCCGATCCGGACAGCCCGCTCTCCCCGTTCTCCGAGGACTCGGCGGCCGCCCGCGACGCGGCGATCTCCATCCACGAGCGCTGCATCGCCGGGGCGGACGTCAAGAGCGATCCGGAGCTGGCGCCGCTGCTGCCGCAGTTGATGTGGCTGATGCAGATGGGGCTGGTGCTGTTCTGGGTGTACGACCGCAGCGAGGGCGCCGAGCGCAGCCGCCGGCTGGTCGAGCGCACCGCGCCGATCGCCGCCCGGGCGATCTCGCTCTCCCGGTTCCGGGTGCTGCGACCGCTGGTGCGCCAGATCCACGGCCTGCTGGTGGAGTTCCTGCCGGGCACGGAGACGGCCGGGGCGAAGCCCCGGCCGGCCGATCCGTCCGACTGATCCGTCCGGATCAGATCCAGCTCAGTTCCCACAGGCGCCAGGTGCCGGTGCCGTCGGAGAGGTACTGGGAGCCGGCGACATCGGACTTGGCGACGACGTAGTCCTTCTTCTGCCAGAGCGGCAGCAGGGGGACGTCCTCGCCGACCAGCGACTGCATGTCCTTGAAGTCGTTCGAGGTCCGGCTGCGGTCGCTGAACTGCTGCGTGGCGGCGATCAGCTGGTCCATCTTCTTGCTGGAGTAACCGCTGTGCAGGACGTTCCCGGTGCCGACGAGCGGCTGGCTGAAGGTGTCGGGGTCCGGGAAGTCGGGGAACCAGCCGACGGTGTACATGTCGTACTTACCGGCCGCGTAGCCCTTCTGGTACTTCGTCCACTCCACGGCCTCGACCGAGACGTCGAACAGCCCGTCCTTCTCCATCTGACGGCGCAGCTCGGCGGTCTCCTTGGTGTACATGTCGCCCTCGCGGTAGGCGAACTTGACGGGGACCGGCGTCTCCACCCCGGCCTGCTCCAGCAGTTGCGCCGCGCGCTTGGGGTCGGAGGAGGGGTAGGTGTCGAAGAAGGGGGTGCTGTGCCCGATGTAGCCGGTGGGGATCAGCGAGTACAGCGGGTCGACCGTGCCCTGGTAGACCTTCCGGACCAGCGGGCCCCGGTCGAGGAGCGTGGCGACGGCCTGGCGGACCTTCTTGTCCGCGAACGGCGAGTCGTCGCGGACGTTGAAGATGATGTTGCGGATCTCGGCGCTGGCCGCCTCGGTGACCCGCACGTCCGGGTCGTTCACGTTCAGCTCGGCGAGCGTCTCGGACGGGAGCTGGCGGTGGGCGATGTCCACGTCGCCGCTGTCCCAGGACGTCTGGAGGTCCTCGGAGGTCTTGAAGTAGCGGATCGTGACCGCTTCACCGGTCTTCTTGAGCGCGCCCTTGTACTTCAGGTTGGGCACCAGTTCGGCGCTGTTCCCCGACTCGTACGACTTCAGGACGTACGGGCCGGAGCCGTCGACCTGGTTCCCCTGGCGGAGCTTGTCCTTCGGGTACTTGGTCGGGTCGACGATCGCGGCGGCACCGGTGGCGATCTTCTGCGGGAAGGTCGCGTCCTTGCCGGACAGGTTGAAGGTGATCGTGCGGCCCTCGGTCGAGACCGAGTCGAGCGTGGGGAAGAGACCCGCGGGACCGACGTCCGACTTGATCGTGAAGATCCGGTCGAAGGAGTGCTTGACGTCCTCGGCAGTGATCTTGCGACCGTTGGAGAAGGTCAGGTCGTCGCGGAGCTTGCACTGGTACGTCTGGAGCTTCTGTCCGACGAATCCGCAGCTCTCGGCGGCGTCCGGCTCCGGCGTGACCGCACCCGGCTTGAAGGTCATCAGGGACTGGTAGATGTTGCTGTAGATCGCCCAGGAACCCGCGTCGTACGCGCCGGCCGGGTCGAGGCTGGTGACGACGTCCGACGTCCCGACCGTGATCGCGTCGGTCTTCGCCTCCCCCGACGGGAGCAGTTGCCAGGCACCGACGCCCGCTATCACCAATACCGCGAGAATCGCGAGAATCCGCACCCGGACCGACCGCATTGCCGTGCTCTCCCTTACCAGCCCCACCTCGGCGGTCGCGTTTGTGACGCGCACATCGCCGCATGTTCGCGCTTACCCAATCACACGATTTTCACATCTGGAAGAGTAAATGGGGCACTCACAGCCTTTTATTGGACACGCCCCCGAACCTCTGTCCGAAAAGGCTGTTTCGCGCTTCCTACCTGCGGGTTTCCGTAGCTGACGGTGACTCTTCGGTGTGGATTTCATGACGACGGAAGCGAGGCTTCCGGGCCGTCGCACCCGCAACGCGGCTACGCCTGACGGGAGGCCAGCTCCACGACGGTGATGTCGGAGGGGGCGCCCACCCGGACCGGCGGGCCCCAGGCGCCCGCTCCGCGCGAGACGAACAGCTGGGTGTCGCCGTAGCGTTCGAGTCCGTCGACGGTGGGGTTGGCCAGCCCGGCGAGGAGGTTGCCCGGCCAGAGCTGTCCGCCGTGGGTGTGGCCGGAGAGCTGGAGGTCGACGCCGTGCTCGACGGCGTCGTGGATGACGACGGGCTGGTGGGCGAGGAGGACGGCGGCCCTGCCGCGGTCCCGGTCGCCCAGCGCCCGGCCGAAGTCGGGCCCCTGCCCCTCGGTCTCGCCCGCGATGTCGTTGACGCCCGCGAGGTCGAAGCCCCCGATCTCGACCCGGGCGTTCTCCAGCGGGATCAGGCCCAGTTCGCGGACGTGGTCGACCCACTGCTCGGCGCCGGAGAAGTACTCGTGGTTGCCGGTGACGAAGTAGCTGCCGTGCCGGGCGCGCAGGGCGGCCAGCGGTTCGGCGGCGGAGCCCAGGTCCGCGACGGACCCGTCGACGAGGTCGCCGACGACGGCGACCAGGTCGGGCGAGGTCGCGTTGATGGTGTCGACGATCCTGCGGGTGTGGGCGCGGCCGAGGATCGGCCCGATGTGGATGTCGCTGACCACGGCGATCCGGAAGCCGTGGGCGGAGCGGGGCAGTTTGGCCAGCGGGACGGTGACCCGCCGGACGCTGGGCCCGCGCAGCACGCCGTACGTGCCGTACCCGACGGTGGCGAGTCCGGCGGCGGCCGCCGCGCCGCCGACGACCCGGGAGACGAAGAGGCGGCGGGAGGGTCCGGGGGCCTGGGCCTGGGCGTCCGTGGCGGGGGCCGGAGCTTCGGCGACCGCGGCCGGGACAGGGGCTTCGGCGGAGGTGGCCGGAGCGGTGGCGGTGGGTTCCGTTTCCGGTTCCGTCACCGGGTCCGCGGCCGTACGCGTCACGGCCTCCGAGCGGGTGGGGGCACCGGCCGAACCGGACGGAACCAGTTCCCCGGCAAGCGGACGGGGTTCGCCCGGGAGGCCGGCGGGTGCTCCGGAGGCCGTTCCGCTTTCCGCCGTGCCCGGCCTTCCGTCGCGCCGGGCGAGGCCCCGCAGAAGGAGGGGGCGTACGACCTCGCCCACGAGCAGCGCCAGCGTCAGGTAGAGCAGGCAGGCCAGCCAGAGGAAGCCCGGCCAGGCCAGCACCTGCTGGAGCCAGAAGGGGGCTCCCACCCGGCCGGACGTCATGGCCCCGACGCTCAGCAGGGGCAGCACGAAGGCCGCGACCGTGCCCGCCCGGCGCAGCGCGCTGCCCGGGGCCGTCGTGTCACCGACGAAGCGACGCCACAGGTACCGGTGCACGGCGCCGAGCAGCGCCAGCACCACGAGCCCCACCAGAGCGAAGACCACTGCTGCCATCCGAGCTTCCCCACGTTCCCGTCGTCATGCGCGCGTGTCGCGCAAAGCCCGGACTCCGCGCAACCCGATCACGCCGACCGCCGTCCCCAGAGAAAAGGACGTGATGGCGAGCAGCAGGTGCACCCAGAAGTACCCGGTCGGTTCGCCCGCGTCGTCGAAGGCGAGCCCGCTGCCGTCCTGCCACAGGTTCTTGACGAAAGTGATCCAGATGAACCAGCTCCACACCCCGAACGCGAGCAGGAACCAGGACACGCGGCGGCTGAGCTTCATGGGTCCAGTATCGCCGCCGCCTCCCCGCCCCCTTCCCCGGGGTGGCGTCCGAACAGGGCCGTCCCGGCGTTCCCTGCGGCGGGTCAGCCGGTCCGGGTCCGCATCCACACCTTCGCCCTGTACGTTTCCGACCGTGCCTGCTCTGAAAAAGATCGCCCTCACGGTCGCCTCCGCCGCCTTGTTGTCCGGTTTCGTCCTGAGTCCCGCCGCGGCGGCCGACAAGGACAAGAGCGACGACAAACAGCCCAAGCCGCCCAGCACGATGTCCAGCCTCGGCGGGGAGCAGCTCGGCAAGGCCGGCACCCAGGTCAATCTGGGCCCGGGGGCGCCGGTGCTGCCCAAGGAGCTGACCGGCCGGTCCTGGATCGTCGCGGACGCGGAGAACGGGGACGTCCTGGCGGCGCACAACGCGCACTGGCGGCTGCCGCCCGCCTCCACCCTGAAGATGCTCTTCGCGGACACCGTCCTGCCCGCCCTCCAGCCCACCACCCTGACCCACAAGGTGACGGAGGGCGAACTGTCCGGGGTCGGTGAGGGGAGCAGCCTGGTCGGGATCAAGGAGGACCACACCTACACGGTGCACGACCTGTGGCTCGGGGTGTTCCTGCGGTCGGGCAACGACGCGGTGCACGTGCTGTCGGAGATGTACGGCGGCGTCCCGCAGACGGTGTCGGCGATGCAGAAGCACGCCGAGGAGCTCCAGGCCCTGGACACCCGGGTGGTCTCGCCGGACGGGTACGACGCGCCGGGCCAGGTCTCCAGCGCCTACGACCTGACCCTGATCGCCCGCAGCGGACTCCAGAAGAAGGACTTCCGGGAGTACGCGGCGACCGCGTCGGCGGACTTCCCCGGCGAGGAGAAGAAGGGGAAGAAGCGCGAATCCTTCGAGATCCAGAACACCAACCGGCTGATCACCGGCGACATCGGTGTGGACCCGTACCAGGGCATCGCGGGCGTCAAGAACGGCTACACCACCCACGCGGGCAACACGTTCACCGGCGTCGCCGAGCGCAACGGCAAGGTCCTGCTGGTCACGGTCATGAACCCGTCGGCGGAGGAGAGCCACGCCGTCTACAAGGAGGCCGCCCACCTGCTCGACTGGGGCTTCGCGGCGAGCGGCAAGGTGGCCCCGGTCGGCGAGCTGGTGCCGCCGAAGTCCGTGGACACCGGCGTCGGCGCCGCGACCGGCGGCAAGGGCGCGGCGCCCGCCGCCGGGGCCGACCAGGGCTCGGGCGGTCAGGCGGAGGCCTCGCACGCGTCGCCGGCCTCGGACGGATCCAGCGGGGTCGGGATCGCCCTGGCGATCATCGGCGGCCTGCTGGTGTTCCTGGCCGGCGGGGTGTTCCTCGTCAACCGTCGCTGGCCGCTGACCGGCCGGGCCCGCCGCACCGCGTCGGCGGCGGACCCGGTGGAACCCGCCGATCCGGCCGCACCGGCCGAACAGTCCGAGCCGGCCGAACAGTCCGAGCCGGCCGCCTCGGCGGCGTCCGCCGCACCGGGCGCTCCGGCTTCCCCGAGCACGCCGGGCGCGGCGACCGACAAGTCCTAGGTCCGTCGTCGGACTGCCGTCGTCGCCCGAAGGGCGGCCGACGACACGGTGCGGACACTCCCTAGACGCGGGTGGAGCCGCCGGGCTCCGGGGCGGCTCCACCCGGTCCCCGCCCGGCCTCCCCGGCCGTCCCGGCCTTCCCGGTGTCGTCCGCGCGGGCCGGGCCGGGGTCCTGTTCGGTGTCCGCGCGGACCTCCTCGTCCTTGCTCCCGGTCGCCGTCCAGGCGGCGCAGAACAGCAGCAGCTTCGCGGTGAAGTTGATCCACAGCAGCAGCGCGATCGGCACCCCGAACGCGCCGTACATGCTCTTGCCCGCGACCTCCCGCATGTAGCTGCCTAGCAGCAGCTTGAGCAGTTCGAAGCCGACCGCCCCGAGCAGGGCCGCGACCATCAGCCGCCGCCGGGGCGGCTCGACCCCGGGCAGCAGCGTCAGCAGGTAGAGCAGCAGCAGGAAGTCCGCGACCACCGCGACGGCCAGGGCGGCCACCCGCAGCAGAACGCCGCCGGCCCCGTTCTCGGGGATGCCGATCTGGTCGGCGGTCCAGCCGACCGCCGTCGAACCGACGGTGGAGACCGCCAGGGTCGCGAGCCCCGCGCCGCCGAGGCCGACCAGCAGCACGGCGTCCTTCACCTTGGCGACGACGGGGTTGGCCTCCTGGACCTCGTCCAGCTCCCAGACCGCGCGCAGGCACTCCCGCAGGGAGCCGACCCAGCCGACGCCGGTGAACAGCAGCAGCGCACCGGCCACCAGACCGACCGTGCCCGCGTTGGCGATCAGCCCGTCGACGCCCAACTGGTCGGAGATGCCGGGCACCTGGTCGGCGAGCTTGTCCTTGATCGTGTCGACCTGCTCGTCGCTCAGCAGCGCGGCGGCGACGGCGGCGCCGACCGCGATCAGCGGGAACAGGGCCAGGAAACTGATGAAGGTGATCGCCGCCGCGAGCCTGGCCCAGTGGACCCGTTCCAGCCGCTCGTAGGACCGCCACACATGCGTTTCCATCAGCCGGGCGACCAGGGGCCCGATCACCGGGAGTCTCTTCAGCCAGTCCATGACGTCACGCGTACCCTCCTGGGCCCGGAACATCGGCGGCC